>CAUPKA010000013.1:0-105460 GCA_963511725.1 uncultured Flavobacterium sp. | reverse complement strand
TCTTTTGAAAGGAAAGAGAAAATAATCTCTTCCCCTTCGCAAGACCTAGTTGTTTTTCCTAAAGCAAATTTATTAAATTATTTGCAAAAAATAAATCAAAACTTTATGAATTTTTATTTTGTAAAACCATAGTAATCAGCGCCAATGCCTCCTTCTAAGACTGCCAAACGTTTTTCTAAGATGTCATTTGTCGGGTTATTTAATCGGGTATAAATATATCCCTCTTCGGCAAGACCAAATAAACTGGCCGCATGATCTGAACTATTAAATACATACGAAGTGGTTTGATAAATTGGAACCGCTCTAGTTCCTCCATTTTTAGTTACGTCGTGTCCTGCGTGTAATGCGTTTGTTGCAAAATTTTGTGTGCTCATGATTTCTTATTTTTTAATATTGTTAAATAGTATTTTGAATTTGTATTTCTTTATCTTTAAACAAAAAGGTCTTCTTCTTCTAAATCATACATTTTAAACAGTAATGATTTTTGACCTTTTAAATGTTGCTCTTCTTTTAGTTGAGCTATTTCTGTTTGTATATCTTCTATCGAACTGATGCTTCTTCGATAATCTGTTTTTAATAAAGACTGCATTGCTTTCGAATTTTTATCTCGTGTTTTCATAATTATAATTTTAAAAAGTGTGTAATAAAAAAACCCTTTGGCTGGCTGACCAAAAGGGTTTATAGTTTTAACTATAACAAAGATTCATCTTTCACTTTTGGCAACAGCAACCTGGAACGCATTTTCGCATCATACAACAAATTCTCATTTTTTTATCTGCTATTGTTTTCATATTATAATTTGTTTTAATTGAAAATTCTTTGAATTATTTTAATTCGACTAGTTTGATAGAGTAAATATAATAACTATTTTCAAACCACCAAAAAGAAATATATTATTTAACATTTAAAAAAGCATTCTGTCTTAAAAATCATTGAAATATTTTGAAAATCTCTTTAGAATAGGGATTTAATAGACTTTCTGTCTAAACTATTTTATTTGAAATTTTATTTAAAACCTAGAACATAGACATTTAAAAGCAAATCTTTATACATCTTTAATTTATCATCTAAAGGTTGCAACTTGAAAATCTCTGTGCTCTTGTTCCACAATTATTATCAAAAAAGGAACAGTCTTTTAATTGGTTTCATTCTTCATGTTTAAAACTTGACATTCTTTTTTAGTATCAATTTTGAGCAAAAAAAAACCTCTACAGTTAGCAGAGGTTTCGTATAATATATTTTGAAAATAATCTACAACACCCTCTCTGCGGAAATTTCCGGCATCATACAAGACCTGTTTTTTGTGATTAATTTCATTTTGTTTCTATTTCTTGAGGCAAAAGTGCAAACTATTTTTCAATCAGCCAAGAGAAAATCAATTTATTTTATAAATTCTATAGAATTAGTAGTGTTTGTTAAATTCCTCTTAATTAATTAAAAAAAGTAAAAGAATAATTTGGAATTCAAAATGGTTTCATACCTTTGCACTCGAATACAAGAGGAAAAATTTGAACTGATTGCAACCTCTTCATAATGAAATGACTTCATTATGAATGCTGAAAAATTTTCGGCATAAAAAATGCTAAAGCAGAAACTCTCCTTTAGCATTCCGGCAATTATTTTTCCTCGATTAATTTTAAAAATTTATAATTATTATGGCTTATTTATTTACGTCAGAATCTGTAAGTGAGGGACACCCAGACAAAGTTGCAGATCAAATTTCGGATGCATTAATTGATAACTTTTTAGCATTTGATGCTGACTCAAAAGTAGCTTGTGAGACGTTGGTAACTACTGGTCAAGTAATCTTGGCAGGTGAAGTAAAATCAAATACTTACTTAGATGTTCAACAAATTGCTCGTGAAGTGATTCGTAAAATTGGTTATACAAAAAGCGAATACATGTTTGAAGCAAACTCTTGCGGTATTCTTTCGGCCATTCACGAACAATCTGCAGATATTAATCAAGGAGTTGACAGAGCTAGCAAAGAAGAGCAAGGTGCTGGAGACCAAGGAATGATGTTTGGTTATGCAACAAATGAAACTGAAAATTATATGCCTTTGGCACTTGATTTATCTCATAAATTATTGCAGGAATTAGCCATTTTGAGACGCGAAAATAAAGAAATCACTTATTTACGTCCTGATGCAAAATCTCAAGTTACTTTGGAATACAGTGATGACAACAAGCCAACTCGTATTGAAGCTATCGTAATTTCTACTCAACACGATGATTTTGACGAAGAAGCGACTATGCTTGCTAAAATCAAAAAAGACATCATCGATATATTAATTCCAAGAATCATTGCAAAAAATCCTGCTCACGCACATTTATTCAATGATAAAATTCAATACCATATCAATCCAACAGGAAAATTCGTTATTGGTGGACCACACGGAGATACTGGATTGACAGGAAGAAAAATTATTGTAGACACTTATGGAGGAAAAGGAGCTCACGGTGGTGGTGCTTTCTCCGGAAAAGATCCAAGTAAAGTAGATAGAAGTGCTGCGTATGCTACACGTCACATCGCTAAAAATCTTGTTGCAGCTGGTGTTGCTGATGAGATTTTGGTACAAGTTTCGTATGCAATTGGAGTAGCAAAACCAATGGGTATTTTTATTGATACTTATGGAACATCAAAAGTGAATTTAACTAATGGTGAAATCGCTAAAAAAGTAGAAGCTATTTTTGATATGCGTCCTTACTTCATCGAACAACGCTTGAAATTAAGAAACCCTATTTATAGCGAAACTGCAGCTTACGGCCACATGGGACGTACTCCAGAAACAGTAACTAAAACATTCTCTGCTCCAGGCGGATTAACTAAAACAGTTACGGTTGACTTATTTACTTGGGAAAAACTAGATTTTGTAGATCAGGTAAAAACCGCTTTTGGATTGTAAAAAAATCTGATTATTGTATTTTAAAAAACATCGGGCTATATTAATTTATAGCCCGATGTTTTTTTTACAAAAAACAACCTGCTACTACTTTTGTTAAACACTCAAATACAGATACTTAATACAGATATTAATTGATTTTTTAAAAATTATAATTACATTTGTATTTAAACATTTTTAACAAAAAAACTATGAAAAAAATAACTTCACTTTTTGTTTTTGCATTATTACTTAGCTATGCAAGTATTTTTGGACAAGCCAGAAAAGAATTAAACTTTGGTATTGTAGGTGTTAATTATGAAATTCCTGTTCATAAAGATATTACGATTGCTCCTGGTATAGGAACCAGTTTAGACCTAGATTGGTTGAACTTAGGAGTAAAAGCAAACTACTATTTCGACAACATATTTGGAATTACTGACGATGCTTGGGATGTATACGGCGGAGCAAATGCTGGATATTCTATTTATACGGGAGACAATCATACCGATGACAGCGATATCAATTTTGGACTTCAAGTTGGAGGGCGTTGGTTCTGGAATGATAAATGGGGTCTTTACGTAGAAGTTGCCGGCGGAAATATTTCTGGTTTCTCTCCTGGAATTGGACTAACAGTCAAGCTATAGCAAATACAATGAGGTTCTAGACAAAACCTCTTATACCTAGACAACAATTAAACACTTGCAAAAACGATTTTGCAAGTGTTTTTTTTTGTGAATTATTTTTGAAATACGAACATACAGCCTTACCTGCCAAGATGATTACCGCTGTTCTGTTTTCTTAAAAAAAAGAATCAAATGTAATTCCGTGAACAATTTGACCATCAGTTTAAAACCAAGATTGAGACTTCCTGCGCAACATTGTAAACAACCAAACCTTCACAACATCACTATCTCTAATTATCATTTACAATAAGCTTCATTTACTTTTGATATTATTTAAATGTAAAAAATTAATATTTTAAAATCATTGGATAAATACCTTTACTAAAACCAAATTTTATCTATTTTTACAATCTTAGAAATTATGAATTATAAAATCGCAACATCATAATGCACATAGCTATAGCTGGAAACATAGGTTCAGGAAAAACAACATTAACGCGTTTGCTGGCCAAACATTTTAAATGGGAACCTCATTTTGAAGAAGTCGTAGATAACCCTTATCTAGATGACTTTTACCATCAAATGGAACGCTGGTCCTTTAATCTGCAAATCTATTTCTTGAATAGCCGTTTTCGTCAAATAATGCAAATTAGAGAAAGTGGTAAAAAAATCATTCAGGACAGAACCATTTATGAAGATGCACATATATTTGCCCCCAACCTTTATGCAATGGGATTGATGACTAGTCGTGATTTCGAAAACTATTCTTCTCTTTTTGAATTAATGGAATCCCTTGTCAAAGCCCCAGATTTATTAATTTACTTAAGAAGTTCCATTCCTAATTTAGTTGGACAAATCCATAAGCGTGGGAGAGAATATGAAAACACCATTTCTATAGACTATTTAAGCCGACTTAACGAACGTTATGAAGCTTGGGTACAAACCTATAAAAAAGGAAAAATAATGATTATAGATGTAGACAATATTAATTTTGTTGATAATCCTGAAGATTTAGGAAATATCATCAATCGTATTGATGCCGAACTGAATGGGCTGTTTTAAAAACACCGCTTTTACAAATTTGCACAGATATAAATAAAAATGCCTTACTCATGTGAGGCATTTTTTGTATCAAAAACTACATCTGCTTTATCAACCTTACAGCTTCTTCCAAATTATAAGCACCATCAATAGCATTTTTATCAAATACCATCATGTATTTATATTTGTTAGAATTGGTGCTTTTTTCCCAAGCCAATCCTAATCTTAATTTTGAAACACTATCTGAATTGTCTCTGTCTGAACCTTTAGTTTCTACAACAATTACTCTGCTGTCTTTTGTAACTAAAACAAAGTCAGGGTAATGATTGGATTTGAAACCATTTAATGAAAATCCTTTTCCTCTCCCTAGATTTCTATGCCAAAAAGCAATATTCGATGAACTTGAAATTTCCAAAATAAACTTTTCTTCCAGTCCATTCATATCGCCTTCGTGCGTGTACAAAGAATTCCCAATATCATTTGCTGTTTTTGATGGAATAATTGCAGGTTCAAACTTCCAAACTCCTTGTGTTGTAATTTTATCAATTGCTAACCATTCTAAAAAAACTTTTTCGGCTTCAATATCCGCTAAATCGCTTATTTTCTTTTTGATTAAATCGGTATAGGAAAATTTGTGTTGCAAAAAATCTTGTAATTCTTCGGCTGACATATCTTCTAGAATACGATTTACATATTTCTTAATTTCATTATCAGCAATTGGTGGCATTTTGTCAATTTGCTTCACAATTTGATACGCAATATCTTTAATCTGATTTTCTTTTGGTTTTGCCAAAATATATTCGGTAATCGGTTCTCTCATAATATTGTCAATTTTTAGAGAAACCATTTTGTAACCGCCATCATTGGTGTTTTCTGTGTCAATTTTATACAAATCGGACGAAATACTTTTGAAAGGAATATCAATGTCTTTATTGGAAAGTTTAAAATTCTTTAAAAGATTAACTCTATCTAACAATTGTGTTTCGCCTTGTCCCATATCCAGAAAATCGTTTTGAGGAACTTCAATCACAAATTTCGGCAAGATTATTTGCTTTGCTTGTTCGACAACACTTTCACGCATTTTATATTGTTTCACTTTCATACCAACTTCTGAATAAATTTGTTGAATGGTGTTTGAGTTTTCTTGATTGGCAATTGTTCTTTGAAAGACTTCGTTTTGTGCAATGGCTAATTCTTCAATTTCAAAAACAGTTGTATTTATATTTTGATTGATTTGATTTGGATTAAAATTGATTTTTCGAACATCAATTGCTCCTTCTTGACCAACTTCAATTTGCTCTGGAAAAAGGAAATTATCCAACGATTCTTGCTTCACTTCTTCTTTTACAAATTCTGGCATACTATCTTTTTCGCGATAATCTTTTTCGCTAAAACCCGATTGTTGCAAACCTTTGATAATGTTTTGCAAGGTATTCTGAAACTTTACAGATGCTGTAATGACATACGACAAATTCAACATTGTACTATTATGTTTCATCACATACGGTTGACGCAAAACACGACCCAGAATTTGAGTAACATCAACTTCGGAAGATTTATCTGCCAAGGAAGCCAAGATGTAAGCAAATGGACAATCCCAACCTTCTTTCAGCGCATTGATAGTAATAATGTAACGAACGGGGCAATCCTTGCTCATTAAATCAACATTTTTCAACTCGTCTTTATTGGCAGTTTTAATTTTTATTTGTTCTTCTGGA
This sequence comes from uncultured Flavobacterium sp., assembly GCA_963511725.1. GTDB lineage: Bacteria > Bacteroidota > Bacteroidia > Flavobacteriales > Flavobacteriaceae > Flavobacterium. Next base: position 99,193 of record CAUPKA010000013.1, on the reverse strand, counting down.
ATTCCTATTTTGATTAATTGTGCTTTTAGTTTATCAAAAGTCGTATTGTCTTCTTTTCCTTTCGGCTGTGCTTGAAAAAGCACAATTGGACGAATGTATTTACCGCCATTTTCTTCCAATATTTTTGCTTCAATTTCCAATTTATTTTGCAAATGCAAAGCACTTTCGATAACACCTTCAATGTTTTGATGGTTATAAACAATAACTGGCAACTTAACCATGTGCTCTTTTTTGAGTTCAATGGCAGAAACCAAACTCACAATGTTGGCATTTTGTTTGGGTGTTGCAGTTAAATCCAAAATAAAACTTGGATTTAGGTTATTCAGCATTTCTACACTCAAATCACTTTCAGCATTATGACTTTCATCAACTACCAAAATCGGATTTAAACTTCTGATAACATTGATTAACGCTTCTTTTTCAGTTCCTTCCAAAACATCGGCATCGTTTATCATTCCTGAAAAGGTTGCTAAATTAGAATTCTGTTCGTTTACCTTTCTGTCTTCTTTATTTTTTGCTCTTATTGATGCAAAATTCATCACCATAATGCTCAACTGCTCTTGAACTGATGATGGATTAAAATTTGCCCCTTGCAACAAATCCCGCTTTTCATAGACTTGAACCCGATTATTGAATAACGAATTCAGTTTTTGGCAATACGGATGATCTGGATTCGAAAGATTTTTTACTGTTTGGTCTAAAAGATTACTCCAAGGCACCAGCCAAATTACCGTTTTGGTTTTCTTATCGGGCATCGCATCAAAAATAGTTTTCAAGGCATTGCAGGCAATAAAGGTTTTTCCTCCAGCCGTTGGCACTTTTATGCTCAAATGCACAGCGTTTGGAACCGTGTTTTGATACGGTCGCATGCCCTCACCAGTAAGCGGATTGTAGAAACCGACTTTTTCTTGCCAAAAAGTATTGAAAGCTACATTGGCTTTTTTATGGTTTTGCAAATATTCAAAATACTGTTGTAAATCGTCTATTACTTGTTTTTGGTAGGTTTTTAGTTCCATAGTTTTATTATATAATTCTCCCTGTTTGTCATTCCGACGAAGGAGGAATCTCATCATGTTGAGCCATTATTTATGTGATTTCTCCTTAGGTCGAAATGACAAAACAACAACAACTATTTTTTTAAAATCGTGTTATATCTCTTGGAATTTTCTTGAACTCAATATTTTTTTCTCTCATAAATGATTCAGGCAACAGACAATTATCGGCATAAATGATATATCGTTCCGCTTTTTGTTGCACATATTCGGCTAAAGATTCATAATCGAGTGTTGTTAAATTATCTTTTTCGTAGATGAAATAATAGCTGGTGTCGTTGTAAATCCCTAAAAAAACCACCCCGTCCTGCGGACACCCCTCCGAAGGAGGGGAATATGGACTTCGAGTTTCGGTAAACCAAATGTATTCTCTGATTTTTTCGATGTCAACGGTTTCGTTTAGGTTATTATTTTCATCAAAAAGTGGTTCGCCCAAAGTGTAATAATCAAAACTTCCTCCTGTTGCTTCTTTGTCTGCATAACCGTTAATTACTCTTTTAACACGTTCGGCAGTAATGGTCTCTGCATAATCTTCCATCTCTATTAAAATGAATTTGCGATTGCCTCCGTCTTGCTTGTTTAAATTTAAAACGGCGTGGGCTGTTGTCCCTGAACCTGCGAAGCTGTCTAGGATTATGGAGTTTTTGTTTGTGGAAATTTTTATTATTTTATCAATAAGCCTTGGAGGTTTAGGTGTGTCAAATGGAAACTCAACATCAGAAAAAATATTTTTTAAAATTTGTCTGGCTTCTTGATTATCACCTACCTCTTCTCTTAACCAGATTGTCACTGGCACTGTACCATCTTGAACTTCAGAAAGAAATCGCTTAATTGAGGGAACATTATCTCCTTTTTCTCCGAACCAAATTCTATTTTCTTCAATAAGTTGATTAAATTTTTCTTTAGATGTTCTCCAGCATCTTCCTTGAGGTGGATTTATAATTTTACCCGAAGGAGTTGTAACAGGATAATCGTAATCTTTAGAATATGTTTTTACAGAAAAATCACTAGATTTCCATACTCCACGGATATCATTATCAAAATTTTTATATCTGTTATTTGCTTCTTGAGTTCTTGGAAGTAGATTTCTTACCCAACCAATATTTTCATTATTATTCTTATTTTTAGCGTAGCAAATAATAAAATCGTGCATGTCAGAAAAAAATTTCGCATCATTTTGCGGGCTATATTTTTTTTGCCAAATTATGTTATTAATAAAATTGCCACCTCCAAAAATTTCATCTAGCATCATTCTTAAATGTGCCTGCTCATTATCATCAATAGAAATAAAAATAGCTCCATCTTTAGCCAAAAGTTTATGAAGTAATTTTAATCTTGGATACATCATACACAACCATTTGTCATGTCGCGTCAGGTCTTCACTTTCCTTGCCAACCACTTTTCCCAACCATTTTTTCATTTGAGGCGAATTGACATTGTCATTATAAACCCAGCTTTCGTTACCTGTGTTGTATGGAGGATCGATGTAAATACAGTTTACTTTGCCTTCGTATTTTGGTAATAAAGATTTTAAGGCTTCGAGATTATCTCCGTTTATGATGAGATTTCCAGAATCGATTGTAGTGTTGGTTTTTCCGTTTTCAGAAAAACCATATTCGTGATTTAAAACTTTATAAGGAACTTCTTGATGATGATTGATAATTTTGTCTTTACCAATCCAATTTAGTGTAGGCATTCTTAATTATATTTTTTCAAATATAATTAAATAATCGGTTGTAAACAATCGAGTGTTTACAATCAGACAAAAACAATCTTACTCTTGTAATTTTCGAATCATGAAAAGGATTAGAAAAACAGAAATACCTCAAAGTATTATTGATTTAGGCAATAGAATAAATGAAGTCATTAAGCAAAATGATTTCAAACAAAAAGATGTTGCTTATGATGCTGGTTTAGATGTAGAAAATTTAAGAAAGTATATCAAAGGAAAACAAGAGATGAAGGTTGGCACTATGCTGAAAATTGCTTTTGCATTAAACATGGAAGCGTCAGAATTGATTAAAGATTTAAAAATCAGTAAATAATCTGTACATTTGTTATGTAAAATAGCAACATACGATTATGAAAGTATTAGTAGATATTCCCGACAACAAAGCAGACTTTGGACTAGAGGTATTGCGTAACCTTGTGTTTGTGAAAAAAGCAAGTCCAATTTCTGGTGAAAAATCAGTATTAATTGAAGAAATAAAAGAAGCAGTTGAAGAACTAAATTTGATTAAAGCGGGCAAGAAACAAGCTCGTAATGCTGAAGATTTTTTGAATGAGCTATAATGTAAAAACAATTTCGGTTTTTGAAAAACAAACCAAAAGGCTTTTCAAAAAATACCCCTCTCTAAAAACTGAACTAATTGAATTGATACAGGAACTTAAAGAAAATCCTAAACAAGGAAAAGGGATTGGTAAAAACTGTTACAAAATTAGAATTTCTATAGCTTCCAAAGGAAAAGGAAAATCGGGAGGAGCAAGAATAATAACGCATATTGTTATTTCTAAAGAAACCGTTTATCTGCTCTCTATTTATGATAAAAGTGATCAAGAAACACTTTCTCAAAACGAACTTGATGAACTTTTAAAATATGTTTCAGACGATTTATAAATACAAAATGCCTCGAATATTTTTCGAGGCATTTTTAGTTTAATAAAATATTCCTTATTTCAAAGCATCAATCTTAGCTTGAACTTCCGCATCTGTTCCTTCAAATTGTTCAACAACGGAATTTCCATTTACAGTTTTTGTTACTTTGGCAGTTACTTTTCCGTTAATATTTGATTTTTCAATTCTTACTTCATTGCTCATTGTCATTGGCTTTTTGGCACAACAGGCTTTCCCTTTTGGCTCAACAAATTTCCCATCCTTATCATAATGAGACAAGCACATTTCTTTTTGCTCTGGAGAACATTTTAGGCTGTCACACATTTTTGCACATTCCTCTTTGGTCATTTTTGCACATTTGGACATGTCGCATTTTCCCATCATCATATCACCTTCATGCATAGCGCATTTTTCCATCTTGATTTCTTTCTTTGCACAACAGCTGTCAGTTCCAATAGTACTGCTTCCACTTCCTAAAATTGGAGCCATTACCAATCCAATTAAACACGTTAATTTAATCAAGATATTCATAGATGGTCCAGAAGTATCTTTGAATGGATCTCCCACTGTATCACCAGTAACTGCAGCTTTATGAGCATCAGAACCTTTATACGTCATTTCTCCATTAATCATAACTCCTGCTTCAAAAGATTTTTTGGCATTGTCCCAAGCACCTCCTGCATTGTTTTGGAAAACTGCCCAAAGCACACCAGAAACAGTAACTCCAGCCATATAACCGCCCAACATTTCGGCGATTAACTGATTGTTGTCTCCGTAAACTAATTTACCTAAAAGCACAATTGCAATTGGAAAACCTATTGTTAAAATACCCGGCAGCATCATTTCGCGCAAAGCTGCTTTTGTCGAAATATCAACACATTTTGCATATTCTGGTTTTCCCGTTCCTTCCATAATGCCTGGAATCTCTTTGAATTGGCGACGTACTTCGTACACCATATCCATTGCAGCTTTTCCTACTGAGTTCATTGCTAAAGCAGAAAAAACGACAGGAATCATTCCACCCACAAATAGCATTGCCAATACTGGCGCTTTGAAAATATTAATTCCGTCAATTCCTGTAAAAGTCACATAAGCTGCAAATAAAGCCAAGGATGTTAAAGCAGCCGAAGCAATAGCAAATCCTTTTCCGGTTGCAGCAGTTGTATTTCCTACTGAATCCAAAATATCGGTTCTGGTTCGCACTTCTTTTGGCAGTTCACTCATTTCGGCAATTCCGCCTGCATTGTCAGATATTGGACCAAAAGCATCAATTGCTAACTGCATTGCTGTAGTCGCCATCATCGCCGAAGCAGCTAATGCTACACCATAAAATCCAGCTAAAGCATAAGAAGACCAAATAGCTGCTGCAAATAATAATACTGTTGGAAAAGTAGAAATCATTCCTGTTGCCAATCCTGCAATAACGTTTGTTCCTGCGCCTGTGCTAGATTTTTGAACAATTGCCATAACTGGTTTTGTACCCAAGCCTGTATAATATTCGGTTACCGATGAAATTGCTCCGCCTACAACTAAACCAATCAGAGTTGCATAAAAAACACGCATAGATGAAATATCTTTTGATCCTTCACCAAAGAAAGACATGCTCATTGTTTCAGGAAGCATATATTGAACTAAGAAGTAACAACAGATTGCGGTTAAAACAATAGAAACCCAGTTTCCAATATTCAATGCTTTTTGAACTTGAGCTTCTTTGGCATTTTCATCAGTAATTTTTACGAGCATTGTACCAATTATAGAAAATAAAATTCCAAAACCTGCAATTGCCATCGGTAATAAAATTGGTCCAATTCCACCAAAAGCGTCTTGAATGTTTCCTCCCATATCTTTTATTACATAATTTCCAAGAACCATCGCAGCTAGAACGGTTGCAACATACGAACCAAACAAATCGGCACCCATTCCTGCAACGTCTCCCACATTATCTCCTACGTTATCTGCAATTGTAGCAGGATTACGAGGATCATCTTCTGGAATTCCTACTTCTACTTTACCTACCAAATCAGCACCTACATCTGCAGCTTTTGTATAAATTCCTCCACCCACACGAGCAAACAAAGCAATTGATTCTGCTCCAAGAGAGAATCCTGCCAGAGTTTCAAGAACAATGGTCATAGTTTCTGTATCTTTCCATACTCCGTCAGAAAGCAGGTTAAAGAAAATTATAAAAAAACCGGTTAAGCCTAAAACAGCTAAACCGGCTACACCTAATCCCATTACAGTTCCTCCACCAAAAGACACTTTCAAGGCTTGCGGTAAACTTGTACGGGCTGCCTGAGTAGTTCTTACATTGGTTTTTGTTGCGATTTTCATTCCCATGTTCCCTGCTAATGCAGAGAAAAATGCTCCGAACACAAATGCGACTACTATTAATATACTTGTTTTAACTCCTGGTAAAAAAGTAATACCCGCTAACACAACACTTGCTATTAATACAAAGACGGCCAGCAATCTGTATTCTGCCTTTAAGAAAGCCAGAGCTCCCTCATATATATGATCTGATATCTCCTTCATTTTGCCATCTCCCGAATCCTGCTTTAACACCCAAGATCTTTTAATAGCCATAAAAATAAGTCCTATTATTGCCATGAAAATTGGCACATAAATCATAATTGAATTCATAAACATTTATTTTGGTTCGTTAATAAAAAAAAGTAATGGATAGCAATTTAACAAAAAAAAGCAATACTCTTTGCAGAGTATTGCTTTTTTTACAAATTATGAGGATAAAAATTATTTAATACTAAATAATCCCTCAGGTTTATTTGGAATATCATTAAAACGTTGCGTACATTCTTCGATAATAGCAAATGCTTCATTTATATCTCCCCAACCTTCTACATCAACTTGTTTGTTTTCAAGATCTTTGTAAACTTGGAAGAAATGCTCAATTTCTTTCAATAAATGTGGATTGATATCAGATAGGTTTTCTAACGAATTCCAAATTGGATCAGAAACAGGCACACAGATTATTTTTTCATCTGGTCCTTTATCATCAGCCATGTGGAAAACTCCAATAGGCTTAACTTCCATTACACAACCAGGAAAAGTTGGCTCATTAATCAATACCAAAACATCCAATGGATCACCATCTAATGCCAAAGTTTCTGGAATGAATCCATAATCAGCTGGATACATCATAGAAGAGAATAACATTCTATCAAAACGCATTCTTCTAATTTCAAAATCGTACTCGTATTTATTTCTACTTCCTCTTGGTATTTCAATTAATACATCAAAAGTTCTTATTTTGTCTGCAGTCATTATTTTTTGTCTTTTCTTAATTTTATTAACGTTTGCAAAAGTAATCAAACAATACTTTTTTACAATAAAAAAAGACAATATATGACTATAAAGTTTATATTAATTGTGATTTTAATACACTATTGTCCTCTTGCGCTTTTTTAAATAATAATGCCAAAGCAAAAATGTCGCGTAAGAGCGGTATGGACTCCATTGTTTAGTGTGAATTTCCATTTCCTGTTTGTCATGAATACCAAGCAACTCTTTGATTGTATTGATGACTGCAATGTCGCCTAATGGAATTAAATCCGGCTCTTGAAGACAAAACATCAGGTAAATATCGATGGTCCAATTTCCGATTCCTTTTAATTTGATTAATTCTTCCCGAACTTGTTGCGCTGATTTCACAGCTAAACCTTCGATGTCAAGCTCATTATTAAGAACAGCTTGGGCTAATATTTTTATATAATTAGTTTTTTGTCGGCTAACTCCCAAGGCTCTAAATTCTTCGTTGGGCAAAACGGACATCGTTTCTGGATTACAAGTTGTGTGTGCTTTTATTTTTAAAAAAGTGGCTTTGGCCGAATCTATAGAAACTTGCTGTTCTAAAATCAACAGTACTAATGTCTCAAATCCTTGAGGTCTTTGGGGAATTGTTGGCAATCCATAGATATCAATAATATGTTGAAATATAGGGTCTTTTTGAAAAAGATGGTCAATTGCTTCTTGCATGGTTTGATTTTTTTTTAGCCCAGATAAAAACGAAAAGCCTTATAAAAAAACTGCTGATTTTTGTGGAAGTAAAAAAGCGACCGAAGGAAGCTCTTTTTACTTTTTACAAAATAGCAGTTTTTGAGTAAGCTTGTAGTGGTTAGCTGGATTGGCTTCTAAAAATAGAACCCAATGGATGCTTTTACTGCAAATTTGTTCGCATTTGGAACATCGAGATAACCACCTCTCCAAGAGAAATCTACACGTAATATCTTGAAAATATTTCCTATTCCTGCATTGTATTCCCAATACACATTTTCTGGTGCTGTATATTCTAAACCAGAAGCATTTATGGCTTTATTAGCATCGCTAACTGTACCATACGCACCTTTCACACCTATAATTTCTCTCCAATTGAGTTTTCGTAAAAAAGGAACTCTAGCAAACAATCGTCCGTTGAAATTGTGATACCATTGTAAAGTTGCATATTTATCGGTAACAAATTCATAATAATTAAGATTGCTAAAAGTGTTCTCAATAGTGAAAAAAGTCTGGTTACCAGGCACTACACTCATTAAGCCAAGAGGGACGGTTCCGAAGGTCTTTCCTAGTTCTAAAATCAAATCGGTGCGGCCCAATGGCCCGATAGTTATGGGTTGTTTATAATAAATTTCGAATTTTTTGTAATTAAAATCACTATTCAAAATTCCTTTATACCCTTGACTGTAATTGACAAAAACGGTAGTATATGGGCTACTGGCGATACTTCTTTCCACGCCATAAGCTATAGTTCGTCGATTTGGCGTCCACTCGGCCTGAATATTAAACTCGGATTGAGTTGTAGTACTTTTTACAACACCTTCAGGGTTTGCAACCGTGGGCAAAGTGGTATAATAATCTAAACTAAAAACAGGCGATGCGGATTCTAGTGTTTTATAAGACACTCCTGTTTGAAAAGTCAGATTTTTTATGGGCTCCATCGCAATGTAGGCATTAGTTAAGCCTATATTTGTCAATTTCCCATTGGATCCTGTGGTAAAAAAAGTGGATGAGCCATAATTTCTGGCCAAAATATCATTGGTTGTAGTCAATTGAGATCCCAATTGTTCGATATCACGCCTGTTTCCTCCAGAAATGATAATTCGGTTTTTCTTGTCAATCATCCATTTTCCAGCAAAACCATATTTGAATTTTTGGTCTTTAAATCCATAAGCGGTAAAAGCTTGTACTCGCCAAGGATCGTTGGGCCCAAAATAAGTTCGCACTCCTAATCGAGTTTTAAAACCTTCGACTTCATTATAGCCAAAAGTGGAAAAAATAGGTCCAAAATCAAAATTTCCATAATTGACATAACCGCTTGCCAACATGGTTACCAAACTTGTGATTTGCTTAAACGCCTGTACGTTTTTCAAAGTGTCGAGCATTTTATAAACTCCCTGCTCGTCTTTGGTTAGTTTCTCAAAACGATTCTCTTCCCAGAATTCATTGCTTTTTTTATATATTTCGTTGTCTACAAAATTGACTTCTTCTTTGTAGAATTTCTCAGGCTTTTCAATATTGAATTTATGGTTTTGATAATAAGTTGTTCGCTTGCCATAAACCCCTTTTGATTTTTCTTTTTTATTAAAGGCAAAATCAGACATCAAGTAATCTTTGGTCAAAAGAAAAACAGAATCACTTAAAACTTCAAATTCCTGTTCTACATAAATGTCCTTTACCCAGTTGATATTGGCACTTTTGGTAACGGCCATGTTGATCTTTTTTATGGCAAATGTGGTGTCATTTACCCAAAAATCCCCTTTAAAAGTCAATTCATTTTTCCTCCTTGGATAAAAAACAATATTATAACACCATTTTTTATCAATATAAGCACTGTCTTTCAGCACGTAATTATACACATCAATTCCAGTTCTAGAAAGCGGGCTCGTAAAACTTTTGTCAAATAAGTTAATATAATTATTATAGATATTATAATCTGAATATAAATCTTTTATGAACGATAAAATTTGCTGATTCCCATCAAAACCCGAAGTTTTATTGGCTTTTGTGATTTCCTTTACTTTTGGTATTTTGTTGTCTCCATAGACATCTACCAATGCCTCATTTATAAAAATAGGCAAATAGGTTTTACCCGTTACTTTGGAAGTGTCAACGTGGTCAAATATGAATTCCATGCCTTTGAAAATCCTTTGTTTTCTATAGGCGCTGTCAATGGAATTGATATCAAACTCCACTTTTTCATATTTCTCCATTTGGTATTGAGCAAACTGATACAATCCGTTTTTGCGCTTTTTCTCCCAAATTTTTCGCAGAATGTCGAGTGCAGGATTATTTTTCTTAGAGGTTTTTCCAGCAAAAATCACAACCTCTTTCAACTCTTGTTGCTCGCTTAATTCAATGGTAAAATTATAATTAACCGTTTTGGTAAGCGTAATTTCTTTATCCGAAAATCCAATCGAAGTAATTACCAATGTTGTATAAGTATTTGGAGATTCCATATAAAACCTCCCGTCTTCATTGGTTACAGTACCTATACTCGAATTTTTGAAAACAACATTTGCATAAGGAATAGGCTGTTTGAGTTTATCGACAACAATACCGCTCACTTTTGTTTGACCAAAAATGGAATTAGTTGCAATAAAAATGAATACGATAACGGTTACTATTTTTTTCATGATGTATAAAAAAAAGCTTCATCAAATTTACAATTGATGAAGCTTTTTAAATAATGATATTCAAATTATTTGTATAATACTTTCTTAACTGCTTTCACTACATCAGCAGCATTTGGCAACCATTCTTTCAATAATACTGGAGAATATGGCGCTGGAGTATCAGCTGTAGTAATACGTTGAATTGGCGCATCAAGGAAATCGAAAGCCTGCTCTTGAACAAGGTAAGCAATCTCTGAAGATACACTTGCAAAAGGCCAAGCCTCTTCAAGAATTACCAATCGGTTAGTTTTTCTAACAGAAGTTAAAATCGCTTCATTATCCATTGGACGAACAGTTCTCAAGTCAATAATTTCACAAGAGATACCTTCTTTTGCCAATTCATCGGCTGCGATATAAGCTTCTTTAATAATTTTTCCAAAAGAAACGATTGTTACATCAGTTCCTTCTCTTTTAATGTCGGCAACTCCAATTGGAATAGTATACTCACCGTCTGGCACTTCGCCTTTGTCTCCATACATTTGCTCAGATTCCATGAAAATAACTGGATCATTATCACGAATAGCCGATTTTAATAAACCTTTAGCATCATAAACATTTGATGGAACTACCACTTTAAGTCCTGGAGTATTTGCAAACCAGTTCTCGATAGCCTGAGAGTGAGTTGCTCCCAATTGTCCAGCCGAAGCTGTTGGCCCACGGAAAACGATAGGCACGTTAAACTGACCACCAGTCATTTGGCGCATTTTTGCAGCGTTATTTATAATTTGATCAATACCAACCAAACAAAAGTTGAAAGTCATATACTCAACAATCGGGCGACAGCCGTTCATTGCCGATCCTACTGCAATTCCAGTAAAACCAAGTTCAGCAATTGGTGTATCGATTACTCTTTTTTCACCAAATTCAGCTAGCATTCCTTTAGATGCTTTGTAGGCACCATTATATTCTGCTACCTCTTCACCCATTAAGTATATGGACTCATCGCGGCGCATTTCTTCGCTCATCGCTTCACAAATGGCCTCTCTAAATTGTATCGTTCTCATATTTATATAGTCTGTGTGTAATTTTTAGAAATGCAAAAATAATTATTTTAAATTACTTAAAAGCATAAATCTCTTTAAAATAACAAGGTTTTATGCTATTGTTTTTTTCAGGAGCCTTTTCCAGCTATTCGCTATATCTTCCTGCGATCTCGTTAGAAAAAAACGAGACCACAGCAAGGATGCCGCTATTATCTGGGCTAGCGAATCTGTTCCATAAAGACCATTTATACTATTCCAAACAATATAGTCTTTTAACTATAAAACAATTACTATTTATTTTGTTCCAAAAAACATTCGCAAAAAACAATACAGCAATAAATCCTTCTTTTCTATTTACCTAATTAAATTATCGTTTGACAAAATTGTAACGGCTAATGCAAATTATTGAAATTCACAAAATATCATTCATTTTTTATAAAAATTATCATTATAAACATTCTCATCATATTTGAACTAACGAAATCGTAATAGTTACACAAAATATTATGCATGCATAGTAAATTATTCGATTTATTATTTTAAATTTGTCAGAGAAAAAAAAGAATTTAAATATATAATTATGAAAATATTAGTTTGCATCAGCCACGTTCCTGATACTACTTCAAAAATCAACTTCACTAACGGAGATGCTGATTTTGACACCAATGGAGTTTCTTATGTAATTAATCCAAATGACGAATTTGGTCTAACCCGAGCCATTTGGTTCCAAGAGCAACAAGGCGCTACAGTTACTGTAATAAATGTTGGCGGACCAGATACAGAACCTACTTTAAGAAAAGCATTGGCAATTGGTGCTAACGAAGCGATTCGTATTAATGCAAATCCTACAGATGGTTTTTTTGTAGCAAAACAATTGGCCGAAGTAATTAAAAATGGCGGGTATGACATTGTAATCGCAGGAAAAGAATCATTAGATTATAATGGCGGAATGGTTCCTGGTATGATTGCTGGTATTTTAGGTTACAATTTTTTAAATTCTTGTACATCTATCACTGTTGACGGAACGAATGTAACTGCTGTTCGTGAAATCGATGGAGGAAAAGAAACTGTAAGCTCTTCATTGCCAATCATTATTGGAGGTCAAAAAGGGCTTGTAGAGGAGAAAGATTTACGTATCCCAAACATGAGAGGAATTATGACTGCTAGAACAAAAGCACTAACAATTCTTGAGCCAGTTGACGCTTCTGTAAACACTAAAGCCGTAAAATTTGAAAAACCTGCTCCAAAATCGGCAGTGAAATTAGTTTCTGCAGATAATCTAGACGAATTAATTAATTTATTGCACAACGAAGCAAAAGTAATTTAAGAATTAGATTGCTGATTGAAGATTAACGATTTTTGATTGCTGATGGCAAAAAAATCTTTAATCTCTAGTCTAAGTTCTAAAATCTAAAATCACAAGTCTAAAATCTAAAATCACAAATCATCATGTCAATATTAATATATGCAGAATCTGCAGAAGGAAAATTTAAAAAAGTAGCATTAGAATTAGCTTCTTATGCAAAAAAAGTAGCTGAATCATTAGGAACAACCGTTACTGCTGTAACTGTAAATGCTGGTGATGTTTCAGAATTATCAAAATACGGAGTTGATAAAGTTTTAAAGGTAAACAATGACAAATTAGCGGGTTTTACTGCTAAAGCGTATGCTGATGTTATCAAACAAGCGGCTCAGAAAGAGGCAACAAAAATAGTTTTATTGTCTTCTACAACAGACAGTATCTATATGGCTTCTCTAGTTGCTGTAGCGTTAGAAGCTGGTTATGCTTCGAATGTTGTTGGTTTGCCAATAAGCACTTCGCCATTTCAAGTAAAAAGAAATGCTTTTTCAAACAAGGCTTTCAATATTACTGAAATCAACACCGATGTAAAAGTATTGTCTATAGGTAAAAACTCATATGGTATCTTCGAAAATACTTCTTCATTAACCGAAGAAGATTTTAATCCAACAATTGGAGAGGGTGATTTTGGAGTAAAAGTAACATCTGTAGAAAAAGTTTCAGGAAAAGTTTCAATTGCTGATGCTGATATTGTAGTATCTGCAGGACGCGGGCTTAAAGGTCCGGAAAACTGGGGAATGATTGAAGAATTGGCAGGAGTTCTTGGAGCTGCTACAGCTTGTTCAAAACCTGTATCCGATTTAGGATGGAGACCTCACGGAGAACACGTAGGACAAACAGGAAAACCAGTAGCAACTAATTTATATATTGCTATCGGAATCTCTGGAGCGATACAGCATATTGCAGGGATCAACTCTTCTAAAGTAAAAGTCGTTATCAACAGTGACCCAGAAGCTCCTTTCTTCAAAGTAGCGGATTATGGAGTTGTAGGAGATGCATTCGAAATTGTACCTCAATTAATAGCGAAATTCAAAACATTTAAAGAGCAACAATCCTAAAATTTAATTTCTCTTATAAATTAAGCTGCCTAAAAATAAGATAATCGTATCTTTGCTTTAGGTAGCTTTTTTGTTCCATAAATTTTGATTAAAATTGCACTTTATTTAAAACAAGAAATAAGACACAATTAATGGAGTACTTTGTACTTCTCACTATATCAACATGAGCTTAGTTAAATTATCTATAAAAGGAATTTCATACAGTCAAACTCAAAATGGCGCTTATGCGTTAATCTTAAATGAGGTTGACGGGGAAAGGAAATTACCTATCGTCATTGGAGCCTTTGAGGCTCAATCTATAGCGATTGCTTTAGAAAAAGAAATTAAACCCCCTCGTCCTTTGACACACGATTTGTTCAAGAATTTTGCAGAGCGTTTTGATATTGTTGTAAAACAAGTAATTATTCACAAACTAGTTGATGGCGTTTTTTATTCCAGCATCATTTGCGAAAGAGATAAAATCGAAGAAATAATTGATGCCCGAACTTCGGATGCAATTGCTTTGGCTATTCGATTTAACGCACCTATTTTCACCTATAAAAACATATTGGACAAAGCTGGAATTTACTTGAAAGCCAATCCTCTTGAAAGTGAAGCGTCTAATGAAATAGAAGATATTCTTTCAAATCCGGAAACTTTTGGCTCTACCGAAAGCAACGAGTCTGGCAATACATATTCCAACCATAGTTTACAGGAATTAAACGAGTTATTAGCGCAAGCGGTCGAACATGAAGATTATGAAAAAGCAGCTAAAATTCGAGACGAAATTTCTAAGAGATAGTTATATTAAAACAGTTTAATTGGTGATTTGTTTAATCTTTTATCGGTAGACAAATTAACGATTAAGCAGCTTAACGATTAAATACAAATGAAACAATACCTAGACTTAGTACAACATGTTATGAATAACGGTTGTCAAAAAGGAGACCGAACAGGAACTGGTACAAAAAGTGTATTTGGTTACCAAATGCGATTTGATTTAAGCGAAGGTTTCCCAATGGTAACTACCAAAAAACTACACCTCAAATCTATTATATACGAATTGCTTTGGTTCTTAAAAGGAGATACTAATATCAAATACCTTCAAGAAAACGGAGTAAAAATCTGGGATGCTTGGGCAGACAGTAATGGCGATTTAGGCCCAGTTTACGGCCATCAATGGCGCAATTGGAATAGTGAAGAAATTGACCAAATTTCAGAACTTATCACTGAATTAAAAACAAATCCAAACAGCCGCAGAATGCTTGTTTCTGCATGGAATCCATCTGTATTGCCAGACACTACTAAGTCATTTGAGGAAAATGTTGCTAATAATAAAGCAGCTCTACCTCCTTGTCACGCATTCTTTCAGTTTTACGTAGCTTCTCCAGATGAATCAAAAGGAGAAACAAAAGGGAAACTTTCCTGCCAATTGTATCAACGCAGTGCTGATATCTTCTTGGGAGTTCCCTTTAATATTGCTTCTTATGCATTGCTAACGATGATGATCGCACAAGTCTGCGATCTTGACCTAGGCGAATTTATACACACGTTTGGAGATGCTCATATTTACAACAACCATTTTGAGCAACTTGAATTACAGCTTAGCCGTGAAACCAAACCGTTGCCAAAAATGATTTTAAATCCCAATATAAAAAACATCTTCGATTTTGATTTCGATGATTTCACATTAGAAGGATACGAACCTCATGCCCTCATTAAAGGAAATGTAGCTGTATAAAAAAGGAAATCCGCTTGAAGCGGATTTTTTTATTTCAGTTCTTCATTTAAATTCATATCATCTGGCAACCTCCCTACGTTTTGCAGCTTTATACTGGCTAGTTTTTGGGCAATCGTAATTGTTTCTTCAAAATTCTTATTCAATAATTGTGCGTATAAAAAGCCAGTCCAGAAAGCATCACCAGCGCCAGTTGTATCTTTTATATCGGAAATTGGTATCGCTTTTTGATGAAATATCCCATAAGTGATATTTGACAATACAACACCGTCTTTCCCTTTTGTCAAGCAAATGGTTGAAGCGCCTAATTGATGAAAATATTCAAAAATATAATCTTCCGTTTTTGTCTCTGCAAAAAGTCTGTAACAATCATCTGTACTTAATTTTACTAAAGGATCTGTAGATAAGTATTCCTTTAGAACAAGCTTAGCTTCCTCTCGGTCTGCCCAAATCCTCTCAGAAAAATTAATATCAATACTTGTTTGCAAGCCTAAAGCTTTTGCTTTTTTGGCACTCTCTAAAATAGTGGTACGAGCTGGATTTTTGCTTAAAGCAAAACAAGTAGTATGAAAAATCTTGGCACATTCTAAAAGTTCATCAGGGATTTGACTTTTATTTATCTGACAATCGGCTTCTCTATAAGGAATAAAATCAGGTGTTCCGGTAGATTTTGACACAAAAATAACAGAGGTTGGTTCAGTTTCTGATTTTCTGACTTGAGAAGTAATTACATTATTTGCTTTTAATTTTCGAACAATATATTCTCCTAAGCCATCTTGTCCGCAAGTAGCTACCAATACCGATTTCAATCCTAATCTGGCAGCATTAACAGCTACATTTGTAGGCGAACCTCCCAAAAAGCGATGGTAATCTTTTGTCCTATTTATCGAAGTATTTACTTCATGCCCTATAAAGTCGATGAGTACCTCACCAACACTTATAATATCTATCGTTTTTTTCAATTTAAACTAAAAATTTAAAATTTGTATTAATACTTTGGTGTAAAATAACTGTAGCCGCTCCACTCCATGCACAAAAAGGAACTCCGTTTGGCAGTTTTGTTTTGCTGTTGAAGTTTTCATAGAAACTATAGTCATCAATGGCATTCGCTTCATTTATAGCATTTAGGATCTTTATTGCTTCGCTATTTTTTTCTTTTGAAATCAATGCCAATCCGAAGAAACCATTAACCATAGGCCAACTTCCACCATTATGAAACTCATTTGGATAATTCCTAAATTCATATTTGCAATTATTTTTGAGCAAGTTCCAATCTAAATCGGATTCTTCAATTGGTGGCCAAAAGGCTGGTATTAATTTTAATGGCCTTTCACTTGAAAGTTTTAGGGCGTGTTCCAGAATGCTTTTTTGAAAATTTTGATTACCAATATTCAAATACAAAGCAAGGGAGTTGGCAAAAGCATCAAATTGAGTTTTATAACCTGCTGGAGAGAAAGAACAGGGCATGAAATTTTGAATTTCAATTTCATTATATGCTCTTTCGTGGTATTTCTCTCCAATAGAATTTGAGGTGTAATTAATTTCAATTTGTTCTATTATTTTTTCAATTTTGGTTGTAATCAAAGTATTTTTTGCAAAATAGTTGTAGCTTTTCAAAGCCCAAATTCTCAGCAACTGATCGTATAAAACATAGCCGTCTGTTATGTATTCGTCTGCCCAGTTTCCCGAAAGGGGCACATATAATAAATGCTTGTTATTAAATTCCCAAGCTTCTAGAAGTTGCAAACATTTTAGAATATTTTCTTCGTGTTTTTTTACGAAAGTGTCGTCTTTTTTATAAAAAGCATATTGGCAAATTCCGATGACAAACCAAGTTACAGCATCGACCCTTCCTGCCAAGCCACCATAACTTACTTCAATATTATCTCCATTGGTCATTACATTTGACGGGATAGTTCCATTATGATGTTGGTTATTTGCCAATGTTTCCAATGTTTTTTGAAAAGTGGCAATCAAATCATCATCTCCCGAAGCCAAAGCTGCCAATCCGCAAATCACCCCGTCACGAGCCCAAACCCTCTTGTAATTTGAGATGTTTTGGGCACTCGCTAAAAAACCTTCGGTAGAAGAGCAGTTTTGGAGTAATTCGATTGCTTTTATGTAGTTTATATTCTTCATTATTCTGTTCTTATTTTCTGTTTTTAACGGTTATAAAAAGAGCCAAAACTGCCCCAATAATTAAAAATACCCCCGCTAATTTAATTACGTTAACTGGATTTTTACCTAATAAATCATAAACAAAATATTGCATGGTTACGACTTGTATCGCCATTGGAATAACAATAAACATATTGAAAATCCCCATATAAACCCCCGTTTTATCTTTAGGTATGGATCCCGCCAAAAGTTGGTAAGGCATCGCCATCATAGATGCCCAAGAAATTCCTAAACCAAATGAATACAGAAATATAGTTGTTACTGCTACGTTTTCTCCAAATGGGTTGTGCATAGTAAACAGTACATCAACATTATTTAAAAAAGGAATACTCAGAAGCCCAATTCCGCCTAGTAACAGTGCGAAAAAATGGACGCCTTTTGCTCCTATTTTTAATGCCAATGGAACTAACAAAAAGGCCACCATAAAACAAACAATGTTATAGGTTCCGTTTAAACTTCCGGTTAATAATTGTGCTTTCGAAAATCCTTCCGAAGCCTGATCAGTAGTGTTAAAAATGCTAAGTGAAAGTGTTGAAGTGATGTATTGCCAATAACAAAACATAGCGTACCAAGTGAAAAATTTTACAGGTATCAGTTGTTTCATCGTTAAAGGCATCGTTCGAAAGGCTTCTAAAATATCAGCCCAAACCGTTTTAAAAATATTATGTTTTTTCTTTTCGGCAATAACTGCTAATTCTTCGGCTGTAGGCGGGTATTCCTTGGTTGTTATTACAGAGAGCAAAACTGAGGTGATTGACGCAAATGCACCAATAAAAAACGCCCAATAGGTGTAGGTTGGAATCCCATTGGATAATTTATCGGTAATGGCCAAAACCCCGAGGGAAACCAATATAGCCGGAGTGAAATTGGCTAAAGTAATGCCTAAACCCGTAAAAAAACTCTGCATCAAAAACCCTAGAGATTGTTGTTTTTGGTCTAATTTATCAGCAACAAAGGCGCGATACGGTTCCATTGCCAAATTGTTTGCAGCATCTAAAATCCACAGTAAACTAGCGGCCATAAAAAGGGTGTTTGAAAACGGCATCGTTAATAATGCTACACTCGAAATTAATGCTCCAATTAAAAAAAACGGTTTTCTACGACCAAATTTTGGCGACCATGTTCCATCACTGATAGCGCCAACGATAGGTTGGATTATCAGTCCCGTGATGGGTCCAGCCAACCAAAGCATTGGTAAACTTGCTTCCTCTGCACCTAAATATTTATAAATGGCACTCATATTGCTTTGTTGCAATCCGAAACTGAACTGGATTCCGAAAAAACCAAAATTCATATTCCATATTTGCCAAAAATTCAGTTTTGCTTTTTTGAACATGACTTAGTGTATTAATTTTTTTATAAAATCATCAAAAGCAGCGTTGTTTGAAAATAGTTCTCCATATTTATCAACAACTGGAATTCCGAGATTACTTGTATTTATGTTGGCCTTTCTCAGTTTAACGAGCATTTCATTAAGAGCAACTTTGTCCGTATCGATATCATAAAAGATGAAATCGATTTTATTTTCGATCAAAATGTTTTTAGTCTTGATACAATAATGACAATCTGGACTGCCATAAATAAGGATTACTTTTTTTGCTTTTTCATTCAAATTTTCTGGTTCGGCAATAACTTGAGCATTCAAATTAATTTGAAAAAGAGTAAAAAAGAGTAAAAACAAATAAACGATTTTTTTCATTTTGATGAATTTAAAGAGTGGTCAGCAATAATGTTTTTTTTTTGTGAAAACAATTCCTGTACATTTTGAGATATACATACAGGAATTGTCAACTAACTAAAAATATAAATATTTTTTAAAATCTATAAGACAAAGCCACTGAAGTAGATCTTCCTGACATTGGTCTAGCTCTTACATAGTTTACAGTATTTGCCGTAATACTACTTTCTTCGGTTTCTGTAATTGCCAAGGTGTCAAATAAGTTGTTTGCTGAAAAATTTACTGATAATCCTTTTGTAATTCCAACTTCAATAAATGCATTTACAATTGCAAAACCATTCATTACTAACTCATTTGAATCTTGCGTATAGGCTTTGGTTTGACCAATAACACTCAATCCAATGCTATTTTTGCCTTTTGAAAAGTTATAGGTAGGCATAAAATTATACATTAATTTTGGTTGTCTCCTTGGTTCATTTCCATTGTTATCGCCAGATATAATTTCAGCTTTTGTATAAGTCAATGCTCCACGCAAATTAAAATTATCATTCACGTTATAAGACGATTCTAATTCTAAACCATACGATTTGTAATTATTTTTTATGATGCTATTTGAAGTCGCTTCATAACCGCCTTGCTCGTCTGTTTTAGAGTGAAAAGCCGTTGCATAAACATATCCTTTTGAGAATTTTTGTTTATATCCAAATTCGGCTTGTGTCAAAAAGTCCAATGCGTTGATTTTATTTCCATCTAAATAATCCAATCCTGAAAATAAAATGCGATCGGCTTTTGCAGAAGCGCCTTTACTGTATCTTGCAAAAAGAGATTGTTTTTCTGTTAATAAAAAATTAGCTCCAAAAGTATAGGAAACATAATCGTAGTCATAGTGAACTGCAGTTTCGTTTGCTGTGTTTACTGCAGAAACACTTGCCTCAGGAGCAGAAATTATACCGTTATTATTAATATCAAATATGGTTTGTGCACTGCCTGCAAAAGATCCTGAAACGGTACCCATATCATAACGTAAACCACCTTCAAGCGAAAGTTTATCAGTTGCATCAACAGTTACGTTTACATAAGGTGCTGAAACATTGTATTGAGTGTCATAATTTCTGGTACAACAATTGCCCCAAGCTGGAACACCGTAGGCATACAATCCGTTTTCCGACAATAAATTTCCAGTGGCGTTTGTAACATTTATTAGACGAGGATTATCATCTGAAACTTCCTGCAAATAAGAGTTCCATAACCATGACATAGAGATGTTTTGAATCGATTTGAAGTAACCGGCCGTGATTCCAATCTTATCAAATTTTTTCGTCAATCTTAAATCATTCATAAAATTACTTAAATCATTTAATTTTGTGTCAAACATGTGTATTCTGGAAACTAATCCGTTAGGATTGTCAAAAGCTGCTCCAGAATTTGCATACGTCAAAGTTGAACCTGCACCGAATGAATTTGCTATTGCAGAAGCGGAACCAACTTCTGCAGGAAATGGAGCTATAAATCCACCACTATTAGCAGAATAACGAAAATTATCATCTACTTTCCAACCTTCGTCCAGATTAAAAGAAGCACTCGCTCCAATTGATGCTGAAACCGGATTCATTCCATCGGCAACATTTCCTCTTCTTAATTGGCCGTCAGGACCAATACCTACATTATGGTTCAAATAAATAGATTGCAAAGCTCCTGTCGTAGCATCAAAACCTTTAACATTTCCCCAAGTTGGATCAGCATTTGTTCCCGTAACTTGAACCGGCATTGGCATATAAGCTACGGCTTTGTCATTTAAAAATTTAGCATAAACAGTCACTGTTCCTTTTTCAAATTCTTTTGTGATATTGAATTTTACTTGCCCACCGTTATTAGATGTTGAACCCGTTTTTCTAACTCCTTCACCCGCTCTGTAAAAACCACCTGCATGAAAATATAAACCATCCCCAATTTTTGCACCGTAGTCTAAATCAGTTCTAAAAGTATTGTAATCCAAACCAAAACTTGTTCTCATCATTCCGCCTTCCGTTTTTCCTGTTTTGCTGATAAAATTGATGATTCCTCCTGGGGAATTGGAAGATAAAGTAGAGGCAGATCCACCACGAATGGCTTCGATTCTGGAAACGTTTCCGTCAAATCTCGTAAAAATATCGGCTGTTGCAAAAGCTATATCCCCAAATAAAAGTACAGGAAGTCCATCTTCTTGAATTTGTAAATATTTTGACCCCCCCGAAGAAATTGGTACACCACGAACAGAAATATTCGAGTTTCCTTCTCCGCCTGATGATTCTGAACGTATACCCGGGATTGATCTGAAAATTTCGGCTGTTGATCTTGGAGCCGACTGTTCAATTTGTTTTGTATTAAGCGATGTAATAGAAACACTGGATTTTATTTTAGTTCTAGGACTAACAACTCCTGTGATAATTATATCGTTTAATTGATTTGCATCTGCTGTCATTGAAATATTTTGAATCGTATTTCCGTTAATATTAACAGAAGTTTGTGTCGTTTTATAACCGATATAGGATGCCATGATAATAAAATTCCCATTTTGAAGATTTGGAAATTGATAACTCCCATCAAAATTAGTTGAAGTTCCCATTGCTGTATTTTGAATCGTAATATTAGCACCTGAAACTGGATTACCATTCGTATCAGAAACAACCCCTGATAACGTGGAATTCTGGGAAAAAGACAAATTGAATAGCAATAGTGCTAAAATCAATTGACTCCTTTTTAATAAAAAAATGATTTTTTTCATGGTTTAAAATTGTTTAATTAATAAATTTAAAGTTAATTAATTGTAAATTTAGTTTTAGATTAACTAAATAATATAATAATCTTATTGCAAACGTTTGCGAAAAGAACGCAAACGTTTGCGATTTGAAATTGAATAAAAAAATCTAATATTTGCTAAATGAAAGAGACAACTCTAAAAGAAATTGCAGAAATTTTAGGAATATCTATTACCACTGTTTCAAAGGCATTGCAAAACAAACCCGATGTCAGTAAAAAAACTATAGAAAAAGTCCTTGCTTTGGCAGAAAAACTTAATTACACGCCTAATAGTTTTGCAGTAAATCTTCGGACCAAGGAATCTAAAACCATCGGGTTAATTATTCCTGAGGTGGTACACCATTTTTTTTCCAATGTAATAAATGGGATCATCGCCGAAGCCGAGAAAAATGGTTATCTTGTTATTATTCTACAATCAAATGAATCTTTGGAACTAGAAAAGAAACAGGTGGAGCTTTTAATCAATAAAAGAGTTGACGGAATTATTATGTCACTTTCCAATGAATCCAACGATGATTTTCACATCAAGGAAATACTCCGAAAAGAAATTCCTTTTGTGCAGTTTGACAAGATTTCTAAATTAATTCCGAGTTCCAAGGTTATTATCAATGATCAAAAGGCTGCTATGGGAGCTGTTCAGCATTTAATCGATAAGGGGTGCAAAAAAATCGCCCATATTCGGGGTCTTGAAAATCCACAAAATTCGATTGATCGTTTTATCGGTTATAAAAAAGCTTTGGAAAAAAATGGAATTTCTTACGATTCTAAATTGGTTTATACCTGTAAAAGTATCACTTTTGAACAAGGTGTAGAATTTGCGAAACAAATTATCGAGGAGAATCTGGAAATTGACGGTATTTTTGTCATCACGGATTTGGTTGCTATTGGTGTTTTGGCCTATTTTAATGAAATAGGAATCCAAGTACCTAACCAAATTGCTATAATTGGTTTTAGTAATTGGTTTGTGTCCCAAGTAATCACGCCAAAGTTGAGTACCGTTGATCAACCGAATTATGAAATGGGAGTTGCCGCCTTTACCTTATTACTCGAAGAAATGATTTGTCGCAAAAACGGACTTCCATTTTTACCTAGAACGATCGAATTGGAAACAAGTATAATTGAAAGGGAATCAAGCATGAAAAATTAGCTGGTCGATTCCCTTCCAAAAAATAAAAAAATATTTTAGAATTAAACCTCTAAAACACTATTCTCAGTACCAGCAAAGTCATTCCACCTGAATGAATCGGCTTCTGGTTCATTTACATACTCGCCATCAACTACATATTTAAACTCGTAGGTTGCATCTTTACCTAACTCGAAAGTCCCTTTAAAAGTTCCGTTTTTTAATTTGCTTAGCGAACCTTCTTCGATTTTCCAATCATTAAAATCACCAATTACAGATACTTGATCAGCCTCTTTTGCTTCTAAAGAAAAAGTAACTTTACATACGGGCTTCGTTTTTATAAACTGCTTTTTTACCGACATAACTATTTAATTTTTAAGGTTATAACAAAGTAAATGAAATAATTCGAAACATACACAAACTGTCTCATTTTTAGTATAATAGCAAAAAACACATTTCTTTTTTATCATTAAAAAAAAATTGAATCTCTAAAATGTTAATTCAATTAAAGAAAACGTTTTCTAATTAAATATTCGATTATCAAAATAGTTACATTTAAAAATAAATTTTATCTTTATAAGCAAAATTCTACTTTATGGAAAAAGAATTACATGAACAATATGAATATGCCAGAAACCGCATAAAGCAAAAGAAACGATTGTATTACCATTTTGTTTTTTTTACATTATGCAGTTTATTTTTATTCACAGCAGTATATTTTTTTGAAACAGCAATAGAATTAAATTGGTGTATTTGGATTATTACCCTATGGCTATTTGTTTTTGTATTGCATTTCATAAAGGTTTTTATTACCGATAGATTCATGAATAAATATTGGGAAAGAGATCAAATTGATCGACTAGTTGCCTTACAGAAAAAAAAAATAGCCCAATTAGAATCCAAAATTGAGGACAATAATTCTAAATAAATCCTAAGACTATGATTATTATGATTGCCGCTGTTGCAGAAAACAATGCTCTGGGAAAGAACAATGAACTAGTTTGGCATTTACCTAATGACTTCAAAAGATTCAAAGCCTTAACTACTGGCCACCATATAATAATGGGGAGAAAAACATTTGAGAGTTTTCCCAAACCGCTTCCTAACAGAACACATGTTATAATAACCAGACAAAAAGATTACAATCCAAAAGATTGTATCGTGGTGGATAGTATTGAAAAAGCTCTTGCTGTTTGCCCAGAAAATGAAACTTCATTTATAATTGGCGGAGGGGAAATTTATAACTTAGCCATTCCGTTCGCTGATCAGCTAGAAATCACGAAAGTGCATCATAGTTTTGAAGCTGATGCCTTTTTTCCAGAAATCAATTCTGATGATTGGAAAGAAATTCAAACTGAATTTAACCCAATTGACGACAAACATCAATTTGCGTATACCTATCAAACCTTTATCAAAGTATAGATATAAGGACTTGAAAAATATAAAAAACGCTTTGGATAGTTTTGAATTTAAGAAAATATTCTTCTTATTTCTAAAATCCAATAAAGTCTACCAAATTATAATTAAAAGCTTAATTGAATCGAAGAACTACCATTCATTTACTTTATTGGCATCCATTTTAATAAAAATAAACAATAAAATAGTAAATCCCCATAGTCCTGATCCTCCATATGAAAAGAAAGGCAACGGCACTCCAATGGTTGGAAAAACTCCAATAACCATTGCAATATTTACAAAGAAGTGGATAAATAAAATACCCGCAACACAATAACCATATACTCGGCTAAACTTGGTTTTTTGTCTTTCAGCAAGGTAAATCACTCTAAGAAACAAACCTGTAAAAAGACCGATTACCACCAAACATCCAACAAATCCCCATTCTTCACCAACAGTTGTAAAAATATAATCGGTATGTTGCTCTGGAACAAAACCGCCTTTAGTTTGGGTGCCCTCAAGGAAACCTTTGCCTAACCACCCCCCAGAACCAACAGCAATTTCAGACTGGTTAGTATTATATCCTATACCTTTCATGTCTACTTCTTTACCTAACAATATATTAAATCTGTCACGGTGGTGTTGCTTGAAAACATTTGTAAAAACATAGTTTACAGATAAAACAAAACCTGATATAATTGCAAATAGAATACCGCTCAATACAATATTTCTATCAGCAATTCTTGATTTATAATGAACTAGAATAATAACCAAAAGTGATATCAAAATAACATATTGAGGATCTAATATCAATGTCAACATGAACAGTAAAATCGTTATAAAACCCGTCCAAACATACCAAGCAGGTAATCCTTCTCTAAATAAAACAATAATAAAAATACTGTAAATTAAAGCACTCCCAGGGTCAGGCTGTGGCAAAATGAGCATAACAGGCAAAAAAACAATGGCTAATGCCTGCACTTGCCTATTAACTTCTTTTAAATTTATCTGTGAATCACTAAGGTATTTAGCAATTGCTAATGAGGTTGCCGCTTTTGCAAATTCTGAAGGTTGCAATGTAAAACTCCCAAATCCATACCAGCAACGTTGACCTGCTATTGTTTTACCAAACACAAACAGACCAGCAAGTGATATCAGAGAAACAACAAATATAATACTGGCATATTTTTCATAAAATTTGCCATCTATATACAATAAAATAAAAATCATAGGAATTGCTAAACCAATAAATATGGCTTGTTTTTCATAAGTTCCATCGGTAGACGACAATGAAGATGAATAGATATTCAACCAACCTAGGAACACAAGTAAACTATAGATAATGATACATACCCAATCAATATTGCTTGATAAACTTTGATTTTTCATCTGATATGAATGTATTATTTTTTGGTTTTAGTTGTATCAATTTTTTGTGCTGCTGCTTTTGCTTTGCTTTGGGCAATGGAATCCTTAATTCTTAATTCTTTTTTTACTTCTTCCGAAAGCCCTCCCAATATTGCATATCGACTCTGTAAACTCGTATTTAATACACGTGTTTCTAAATCCGTTCTTGTGATTTTTTTTCTAAGGTATTTTTCAATCATCAAACTGGCAATAGGCCCTGCAATAGTTGATCCAAACCCCCCATTTTCAACCAAAACAGCAATAGCAATTTTTGGATTGTCTTTTGGTGCAAAAGCAACAAAAATAGAATGGTCTTTTAGCTGGACTCTCTTTCCATCAATTTTAGCAAAATTTTCGGCTGTTCCCGTCTTTCCGCAAATATCAATTCCTTCAACACGTAATGCATAAGCTGTCCCTCTGTTATAAACATCAAAGAGTCCACTTATCATAGGAGAGAAATATTTTGGATCAATGGTCGTCACATGCTTAGTCGTAAACTTGGTATCGATTTTTTCTCCTTTTATTTTCTTAATGATATGAGGAGTGTAATAATACCCATGATTAGAAACAGTAGCCATCATATTTGCCAATTGAATAGGAGTCACCAATACCTCCCCTTGACCGATAGCATTAGAAATAATCGTTTTCCCACTATAACCCCACCCTGGATACATTCTTTTATATGTTTTTGAAGTAGGAATCTTTCCCCTTTTACCCGTTGGTAAATCGTAACCCATAAACTGTCCGAGTCCAAAACTTTTAATATGATTACTCCAAACATCCACAGCGTAAGGAGTGTTTTTATATTTCCCAATAGTCCTCAAATACACATTCGAAAAATAAGCGTTACATGATTTGTAAATACCAACATGAAGATCCAATACACCGCCTCCGCAATGACAACGTTGAAATCGGCCTGGAGCATAATAAAAACCGTGATTACAAACAAAAGTAGTTTCTTCATTTATGACCCCCTCTTGTAATCCAACAAGACCAGTCATAATTTTAAATGGAGATCCCGGCGGATACTGTGCCAATAACCCCCTATCATAAAGTGGATTTGCTATAGAATCATGATATAATTTTGTGTAATTTTTAGAACGCTGTCTTCCTACCAAAATTCCGGGATCATAGGAAGGAGCAGTTACAAGTGCAAGAATCTCGCCTGTTGATGGCTCGATCGCTACGATTCCTCCTCGTTTGTTGACCATTAACTGTTCTCCATATTTTTGGATTTCTGCATCAATAGTTAGATTTATATCCTCACCTTGAACAGCAATTGTATCATATTTCCCTTCTTTATAGGAACCTATTTCTCTGTTGAATTTGTCTTTTTGAAAGTATTTAACACCTTTTATACCTCTCAGCGTTTTTTCATAACTCTCCTCAACCCCTTGTTTACCAATTAAATCTCCGCTTTTGTAGTATTTATTTTTTTCAATAAGTTTGTCATTTACTTGTGTTATAAAACCAAAAATATTGGCTCCATAATTCACTTCATAATCACGTAAGGAACGCTTTTGAAAATAGAAACCTTCAAACTTTCTGATTTTTTCTTGAAATGCTGCAAATTCATTTTTATTCAATTGAGCCAGAAATACAGAGGGTAATCTCGGGCTGTATACTTTGGCTTTTTCTATTCTTTTGATAAAATCGTCTTTAGTAATATTCAGTAATTTACAAAACTCAAGAGTATCCGTTTTATTTAACTCTCTTGGAATAACCATGATATCATAAGAAGGCTGATTGGCAACTAATAAAACACCATTTCTATCATAAATATAACCTCTCTCTGGATAATCATATTTTATTTTTATGGCATTATTTTCCGATTTTAGTTTAAACGAATCGTCGATAATTTGCAAATAAAAAACACGTATGATTAACAAAGATGCACCAATAATAATTAAAGCTGGCAACAAGACTTTTCTCATCGTTTATTTGGCTTTATTAGGTAAATAAGAATAATACAGAGTAAAATAGTAAATAGTGTACTTAAAAAAGTTCTAAGCAAAACATCTAATAGAAAAGAAAATTCAAAAGATTCTAATAGAAATAATACAATATGGTGTGTGATAACTGATAATAAAATAAAAGTAAATCGCTCTGGCGTCAATACGTCATTTAGCTTCACAGTTTGATACTCGTAACTAAGACCAAATGAAAATTTAAAAAACGAAGGCCTTAAGTACGCCAAAAGAACACATGCTGTAGCATGAACACCTCCAGAGTTACAAAATAAATCCATGATTAATCCCAGAAAAAAACTAGCGATAAGAAGATTAGCTTTGTTTCCGTTTACTGGATAAAGAATGATAAAAAGAATATAGGGAAATGCACTTATATAACCCCCAAAATTCATATTATTAAAAACTAGAATTTGTAAAGCCAATAAGAACACAAATCGAAAAACGTTCACTAACAACGTGCTATTCATCTTTTCTTTGGTTTTCTAAATTTTTAATTTCTTCACTGTTTTCAGTTTTTATGATATAGACATGGCCTAGATTGGTCATATCATTAAATAATCTCACATTTATTCTGTAATAATGTTTTTTCTCATCTGGAATGAATATTTGATCAATTGTACCAATCCCAATATTTTCAGGAAATATTACAGATTGTCCACCCGTAACGATAGTGTCTCCTTTTTTTATGGTAGCCAGCCTAGGCACATCAATCAATTGCACAAAACCAGCGTTTACACCATCCCAATTCAGAGTTCCAAAATGATCTGAATTTTTAATCTTCGCATTTATTTGCGATTTAATATTAAGTATACTTATTACAGTCGAATAATTTGGTGAAACATCATCTATAATACCCACAATTCCTAAACTGTTTATAACCCCCATATCAGGTTTAACTCCAGACTTAGCTCCAGCATTCAATGTTAAAAAGTTCTCTACTACATTGTATGAGTTATGTATTACTTTACACACAACAATATCTTTGGGCAAAACACCTTTTAAACTGTCTAAATTAGGAATGGCAGCAGAATCTTTAGTCTTAAACAACAAACTTTTTAAGTTAGCATTCTCTATTGCAAGTTGATCATTTTGCTCTCTTAAATGAAGATATTCTTCTACAGAGTTTATCTTTTCATAAACACCTCCGCTCAAGAAATTGGCAGAACTGATTACTCTACTTCTATGAAAAGAATGGGATTGAATAGTAAGGGATAACGAAATACCCAAAAGCAGCAAAAACAGTATTCTATTACTGTTTTTTATAATAAATGAAAATATTTGCTGCATTTTTTAACGGTATATTGAATGTTAGATATAAAGTAACTTCAGTAAAAAAAGGGATTACTTAATCAAAATATTTTTAAACTTTGTAATGTTTTTAAGAGCCATTCCTGTTCCTCTTACAACTGCTCTCAATGGATCTTCAGCAATATAAACAGGTAAATCTGTTTTTTGAGAGATTCTTTTGTCCAGACCTCTTAACATAGACCCTCCACCTGCAAGATAGATACCAGTGTTATAAATATCGGCTGCTAATTCTGGAGGAGTTTGAGATAGAGTTTCCATTACAGCATCTTCAATTCGCTGAATTGATTTATCCAATGCTTTTGCAATTTCTCTATAGGACACTTCTACTTGTTTAGGTTTTCCTGTCAATAAATCTCTTCCCTGAACTGACATATCTTCTGGAGGAGTCTCTAAATTTTCGATAGCAGCACCAATTTGTATTTTTATTTTTTCAGCGGTACTTTCCCCAACAAATAAGTTATGCTGCGTACGCATATAGTAAACAATATCATTGGTGAAAACATCACCGGCAATTTTTACGGATTTATCACAAACGATTCCGCCTAATGCAATTACAGCAATTTCAGTCGTTCCACCACCTATATCAACAATCATGTTTCCTTTTGGCTGCATGATATCGATACCAATACCAATAGCTGCCGCCATAGGCTCATGAATCAAATAAACTTCTTTACCATTTACTCTTTCACAAGATTCTTTTACAGCTCTCATCTCCACTTCTGTAATCCCAGAAGGAATACAAACCACCATTCTCAAGGCAGGAGTAAACATTCTTTTTTTCAATGCAGGTATGCTTCTTATGAACATACTGATCATTTTCTCAGAGGCATCAAAATCAGCAATTACACCATCTTTTAAAGGTCTAATTGTTTTAATGTTTTCATGCGTCTTCCCTTGCATCATATTGGCTTCTTTACCAACTGCAATAATCTTGCCTGATATTCTATCACGCGCAACTATAGACGGACTGTCAATTACGACTTTGTCATTGTGAATGATTAAAGTGTTTGCTGTACCAAGGTCTATCGCAATATCCTCGGTCATGAAATCAAAAAATCCCATATGCCTTTTAAGGGTTAAAAAGTTATAAATAATTTACGCACAAAGTTAAACAAATTAATGTTTAAAATGACGTGTTCCTGTAAATACCATCGCAAGATTGTTTTCGTTGCAATAATTAATACTCAATTCATCTTTGATTGATCCTCCTGGCTGAATTACCGCTGTTATCCCAGCTTTTTTTGCAATTTCAACGCAGTCTGGAAAAGGAAAAAAAGCATCACTTGCCATTGAAGCTCCTTCTAAACTAAATCCAAAAACTTTGGCTTTTTCAATTGCTTGCAATAGTGCATCTACTCTTGAAGTTTGTCCCGTTCCCGAAGATATCAAAGTTCCGTTTTTAGCAAAAACAATTGTGTTTGATTTTGTATTCTTACATACTTTAGAAGCAAAAATCAAATCTTCGATTTCTTTCGCCGTAGGTGCTGTTGTTGTAACGGTTTTTAAGTCTGCTTTAGTATCGGTGATGTTGTTTCTTTCTTGAATTAACAACCCGTTCAAACAAGTTCTTACTTGTTTTTGAGGCAATTCCACCTCGTTTTGAATTAAAATAATTCTATTTTTCTTTTCCTGTAAAATTGCAATTGCTTCAGCATCATAAGAAGGTGCGATAACCACCTCACAAAACAATTTGTTGATTTCATTAGCTGTAGCAACATCAATAGTGGTATTAGCAATTAATACACCGCCAAAAGCAGATGTAGGATCGCAAGCCAAAGCAACGTTATAAGCGTCACAAATAGTTTTTCTTGTTGCTAATCCGCAAGCATTGTTGTGTTTCAAAATAGCAAATGTCGGACCGTCAGTTTTGAATTCATGAATTAAATTCACAGCTGCATCAACATCAAGTAAATTATTATATGATAATTCTTTTCCGTGAACTTTAGTGAACATTGCTTCAAAATCACCAAAGAAGAATCCTTTTTGGTGTGGGTTTTCACCATATCTCAATACTTGCCCATTTTCTACACTAGCTTTATAGATTGTTTCATCAGTATTAAAATAATTAAAGATTGCTCCATCGTAATGCGAAGAAACATGAAAAGCTTTAGTAGCCAATAATTTCCTGTCCGCCAAAGATGTAGCTCCATTTTGAGCAGTAATCATATCCAAAAATAAACCGTATTGATCTACAGAAGCCACAATTACTGTGTCTTTGAAGTTTTTTGCAGCTGCACGAATCAAAGAAATACCGCCAATATCAATTTTTTCGATAATATCTTCTTCACTAGCTCCAGAAGCCACTGTTTTTTCAAAAGGATATAAATCAACAATTACCAAATCAATTTGAGGAATTTCATATTCCTTCATTTGTTGTACATCGCTTTCGTTGTCTTGACGATTTAGGATACCACCAAAAACTTTTGGGTGCAAAGTTTTTACTCGTCCGCCAAGGATTGATGGGTAAGAAGTAACATCTTCAACAGGGATTACAGGGATGCCTAAATTTTTAATGAATTCTTCTGTGCCACCTGTAGAATAAAAAGTCACATTTTGTTCGTGTAATTTTCTAACAATTGGCTCAAGACCATCTTTTGAAAAGACTGAAATTAATGCTGATTGGATTGTTTTTGTTGTGCTCATTGAGTAGTTATAATTTTAAAGTGCAAAAATAGTTTTTTTTGATAATATAATTCAATAAAAAAGATGTAACAATCTCTTAAAATATCATACCTATTGTTAAATGTGTTTTTTTAGGTTTTTGAAACCGCCATGTTGGAATTTCTTCTTATTAAAATGTAAAAGCGGTTCCTGACATCCAAATTTTAAATACTTTTCGGAAGAAATAAAAAGATAGAATTTTACAGTAATACAAATTTTAAAAATATGCTAGTTTACCTACGGTTATTAAAAGAGAGTTTTGGTTTTGCCATGAATGCTTTGCGAAGCAATAAATTAAGAACATTTCTTTCTTTATTGGGGGTGACAATTGGGATATTCTCAATAATAGCAGTACTTGCAGCTGTTGACTCTTTGGAAAAAAAAATCTCCAAAGATTTGAGCAGCATGGATAAAAATACTATTTACTTATTAAAATTCCCATTTGGCCCTTCAGATGTTCCACAATGGAAAAGAGAACAGTTTCCTAACGTAAAATATTCCGAATATATTTATTTGAAAGATGCAATGACACATACAGATGAATTGGGATATCGCATATTTACTAAAAGTGAATCAATAAAATATGGATCTAACATAGTAAGTGATGTGCAAATAATGCCCGTTTCGCATGAATTTATTGACATTGAAGGACTAACACTGAAAGAAGGAAGGTTTTATAATGAGTCCGAAGCTAATTCTGGCGCGGCAGTAATTGTTTTAGGTGATGATATTGCAAAATCACTTTTTGAAGACACAGAAGCTATTGGGAAAAATGTGCGATTATACGGCCAGAGATTTACCGTTATTGGAGTTTTGAAAAAAGAAGGATCTACGTTTGGAGGGAGTAATGATTCTGCTGCTTATATTCCTGTAAATTTTGTTCGAAAAATGTATGGCGACAACAATCCTAACTTGACAAATGTTATCATATTTAAACCCGAAAAAGGAGTGGATATGGAGGAGTATAAAGGTGAAATTTCACAAAAGCTTAGGAATTTTAGAGGTTTGAAAGCAGGAGAAATTGATGATTTTTTCATTAATGTTTTTGCAGGATTTTTAGATTTTATAGATGAGATTTTAGGGTCTTTACGAATTGGAGGAATCTTTATAAGCTTTTTTTCTTTCTTGGTAGGTGGTTTTGGTGTTGCAAATATTATGTTTGTTTCTGTGAAAGAAAGAACGAACTTAATTGGAATCCAAAAATCATTAGGTGCTAAAAACAGATTTATTTTATTTCAGTTTTTATTTGAAGCCATCATTCTTTGTGTAATTGGCGGATTAATAGGCCTTTTTATGGTTTGGGTCACATCTATACTTCTAACTAATTTATTAGATTTTGAATTTACATTAAGTTTCTGGAATATTTTAATTGGTTCTGGATTATCAATCATAGTTGGAGTTGTATCCGGAATCATCCCAGCTATTGCTGCCTCCAAGTTAGATCCGGTTGAAGCTATCAGAACTGGAATGTAAGCGGTCAATGTCATTAAGTTAAGAGATTTTAGAATGAGGATTGCTTCGCCTGTTCGCCTTTCAGGCTCGGGTAACGATTTTTGATTTCAGATTTGGTGTGGCTAAATATTAGATTGTAGATTTCACGAGGCTTTTTACATCTGAAATCAAAAATCAGCAATTATTTTATCATTTAATCCTTAACTCAATGATATCGTGTAAGTGCTAACTCTACATTAAATTATTGTTATTTAAGCGTAAATTTTGGTGAGCGATAAATATTTAATTAGTTTTGGATAAACATCCAATGATTAAACTTTTATAGATGAGCTTTATTTTAAAGAATGTAGATACAGTTGACACTATTGCTAGAGAGGATTTTAAAAAAAACTATTTAGACAAAAGAAAACCTTTAATCATAAAAGGATTAACAAATGACTGGCCTGCTCGTGAAAAATGGTCAACTGATTATTTCAAAGAGATAGCAGGAGATATCGAAGTAAACCTCGTCGATAATTCAAAAGCTGATCCAAACAAAGTAATTAATGCGTCTATTGCCAGCATGAAGTTTGGCGAATATTTGGATTTAATAAAAAGAGAACCTACGGAATTGCGTATTTTTTTCTTCAACCTTCTCAAACACAGACCAGAATTAATTAATGATGTTAAAGTACCCAAGGATTTAATGGGCGGTTTTATAGAAAGTATGCCTGCTATGTTTTTTGGCGGATCCAAAGCAATTACTTTTTTACATTATGACATTGATTTGCCACACCTTTTTCACACTCATTTTGGAGGTCGAAAACACATTATATTATTTGATAATAAATGGAAAAAGAGACTTTACTGTATCCCTAATACCACTTATGCATTAGAAGATTATGATGTTGCCAATCCAGATTTTGAAAAATTCCCAGCATTAAAAGGAGTTGAAGGGTATGAGGTTTTTCTAGAGCATGGAGACACATTGTTTATGCCAACCGGAATGTGGCATTGGATGCGGTATATTGACGGTTCTTTTTCCTTGACACTTCGTGCGTGGGATCGATCTATCACCAGAAAAGTGGCCAGTGTTTGGAGTTTGTTTATGCATGGTGCAGTGGATAGCGCTGTAAAAGTAGTTTTCAAAGGCCGTTATGCCAAATGGCGAGAAAAACTGGCATTCAAAATTGCCGAAAAGGAATTAAAGAAAGGAAAACCAAGAAATTAAAGGAATCACAGAAGTTTTTTTAGAAAAAAGTAAAATAAAAAAATCCCGATTGCTCGGGATTTTCATTTATCTAATTGTATTATTTTGAATTAAATCAAGATATAAGTTAATCTTATCTTTCAATTCTTTTCTTGGTGTTATAAAATCTAAGAAACCATGTTCGAGTAAGAACTCCGCAGTTTGAAATCCTTCTGGCAAATCTTTACCAGTAGTATCTCTTACTACACGTGGCCCAGCAAATCCAATTAATGCACCTGGTTCCGAAATATTGATATCTCCTAACATAGCGTAAGAAGCTGTAGTTCCTCCTGTTGTTGGATCTGTACAAAGAGAAATATAAGGAAGTTTTGCCTCAGAAAGCTGTGCCAATTTTACAGAAGTTTTTGCTAATTGCATTAAAGAATAAGCCGCTTCCATCATTCTGGCACCTCCCGATTTGGATATCATTACAAAAGGCAATCTATTCTTGATTGCATGATCAATTCCTCTTGCTATTTTTTCTCCAACAACTGCTCCCATTGATCCGCCGATGAAGGCAAAATCCATGCAGCAAATCACAACCTCTTTTCCTTTGGATTTCCCAACTCCAGTACGTACAGCGTCTTTAAGTTTTGTTTTTTCCATTACTTCTTTCAATCGGTCTGCATATTTTTTTGTATCAACAAAATGCAAAGGATCTTTTGAAGTCATGTTTTTATCCAACTCAATAAACTCATTATTGTCAAATAAAATATCAAAATAGGCTTCACTCCCAATTCTAACATGGAAACCATCTTCGGGACTTACAAATAAATTACGAGCCAATTCATCGGCATCAATAATTTTTCCTGTAGGTGATTTGTACCAAAGTCCTTTTGGGATATCCATTTTGTCTTCGGTAGCCGTAGTGATTCCTTTTTCTTTTCTTTTAAACCAAGCCATATTTTTGTAATTATGAATTATAAATTATGAATTATGAGTTCAACTCATAATTCATAATTGGTAATTTGGAAATTGTAATTTACAATGTATTCACATTATTTAAGTCAGCAAATGCTTGCTCAAGTCTTGAGATGAAAGTTACTTCACCTTCACGCAACCATTTTCTTGGATCGTAGTATTTTTTATTTGGAGCATCAGCACCAGTTGGGTTACCTATTTGAGTTTTAAGGTAATCAATATTGTTAACCATAAAATCACGAATACCTTCAGTAAATGCAAATTGCAAGTCTGTATCGATGTTCATTTTTATTACACCATAGCTAATTCCTTCTCTAATTTCTTCTAATGTAGAACCAGATCCTCCGTGGAAAACAAAATCAACAGGGTTTGGACCCGTTTTAAATTTATCTTGTACGTAATCCTGAGAATTTTTTAAGATTTTTGGAGTTAATTTTACGTTTCCAGGTTTGTAAACACCGTGAACGTTTCCAAAAGCTGCCGCAATTGTAAATCTTGGGCTAACTTTTGATAATTCTTCGTAAGCATAAGCTACTTCTTCCGGCTGCGTATATAATTTTGAGCTATCTACATCAGAGTTGTCTACACCGTCTTCTTCACCACCTGTGATTCCAAGTTCGATTTCCAGTGTCATTCCCATTTTGCTCATTCTCTCTAAATATCCTTTACAGATTTCGATATTTTCTTCGATAGGCTCTTCAGATAAATCAATCATGTGAGAAGAGAATAATGGTTTTCCAGTTGCTGCAAAATGTGCTTCTGAAGCATCTAACAATCCGTCAATCCAAGGCAATAATTTTTTAGCGCAGTGGTCAGTGTGCAATATAACAGTTGCTCCGTATGCTTCAGCTAATGTATGAATATGTTTTGCTCCTGCAATACCACCAGCAATAGCGGCTTTTTCTCCAGCATTAGAAAGTCCTTTTCCTGCGTTAAATTGTGCTCCTCCGTTTGAAAATTGGATGATAACTGGTGCGTTTAGTTTTGCAGCAGTTTCTAGTACTCCATTAATTGTGTCAGATCCAATAACATTTACAGCAGGAAGTGCAAAACCTTTTTCTTTTGCATAGTTAAATATTTCTTGTACTTGATCGCCTGTAGCTACTCCGGGTTTAATATTGTGTGCCATTTTAATTTTCTTTTAATTGTTTTTTAGTTTTTAGATTATAATTTGCAAAAATAAGAATTAATTAGCACTTAAAAAGGGTAATTGATACCAAAATTAAAGACAGAATTTGCAAAATTATATTGTGTAAACCATCTTTCCCCTATTTCCTTGGCTGGATTATAGGTTTTAAAGCCCATATCAAGCCTTACAACAAAGAAACTTACATCATATCTAATACCAAATCCTGTCCCTAAAGCGATTTCGCTTAAATCTTTTATACTGTCAAATTTTGCTGATTCATAAGTAACGGCATCCAGTACGTTCCAAATATTTCCTGCATCTGCAAAAAGTGCGCCTCCCCATTTGCCTGCAATTGGGAAACGATATTCGCCACTAATGGCAATTTTCATATTGGCTTCATTAAAATCATTGGAGAAAGAACTGCTTCCTGGTCCAAGATTGTAAGGTTGCCATGCTCTATTATCATTAGATCCTCCAGCAAAGTAACTTTTTGTAAACGGAATAGTATTTGAGTTTCCGTATGGAATAGCGATTCCAAAAAAGCTTCGCATGGCAAATATGCCAGTTTTACCAATACTCCAATGCTTAATGAAATCAAATTCTGTTTTTATATATTCCGAATATTCTAAATGAAAAATCTCATAATTTCCATCTTGATTTTTAGGAATATTTCCAATTGCGGATATTGCCGACAATAAAGTGCCTGCTGATTCTAATTTTGTTCTAAAAGTATAAAAATCATTGTCCTGCAAATCCTTTCTGCTTGTTTTCGTGAAATTAAAATTAGTAGCCAAAATAAAATCATTGTCGGTAAGCCTTATTCTTTGCTGTTCAATGCTATTAACATTTTGAAATTTAGGATCACTTGGATTTAATGCAGTTTGACCTGTTAAAACATCATTTGTAAAGTCTGACGTTCCACTTTCTATAATCAAATTCCCGCTTGTGTCTACATTGAGTGGGTCTGTATTATAAGTTTTAGCAATATCATTTAAAGCATCATAAGAGCTTGTATAAACATGGAAATAATTTTCAGGATTTAGATTGCGGACAAACTGAAAATTTAAAAGATCAAAACGCGTGGTTGTGTTTCTCTTTGGTGTCCAATTGTATGAAAAAGATCCTGTAAAATTTTCCTTGTCTAATCCAATATTGGTTTGTTTGGAAAGCCCCAAACTAACCACAGTAGAAGGAATCATACTTTTCGGAATTATTTTTTCTGTTTTGACAGGAAATAATACACGAGGGAAATTTAATTTTGCATCCACACCATACTCAGACACATTAAAAAACCCTGCATTTGAATTAGCAATATCGTTCGATGCTCCAATATTTCCTCTAGCCGAAAGTTCTAATGTTTCGGCTCCATTAAATACATTCCGCACCGTTTCTGTAATGCTTCCAGTAATTCCAAAATCTTCAATATTAGAATGGGTAGCATCTAAGGTGTATTCAAAGCTATATTTTTTTCGAGGAGTCAAATAAATTTTAGCCACCAAAGAATGAGCCGTGGAATCTTTTTTATCAACTTCATATTGTATGGTTGGGTAATTAAATGTTTTTAGATTATTCAAATACCTAGTAGACAAAACGGTTTTTATATCACTAAAGACATCTCCTTTGGTAACAAATATGGCGTCGGTTATTGCGTGCGGCGTATATTTTATTTTTTGAAAACCATATAAAGTCATATTATTATAAGTCACACTATCTCTTATAGGCTGATTGTGATTTGCAGTCGAGTAGTCTGTGTAAATTTTAATGTCGCTAATTTTGTATATTTTAAAAGGCTCTGTTTTTGTAGAATCATTTTCTTGATAAGAATAATTTTCAATATTTAAAATTACTGTTGCTTTATTT
Source organism: uncultured Flavobacterium sp. (assembly GCA_963511725.1). Taxonomy (GTDB): domain Bacteria; phylum Bacteroidota; class Bacteroidia; order Flavobacteriales; family Flavobacteriaceae; genus Flavobacterium. The sequence goes on along the minus strand of CAUPKA010000013.1, from coordinate 60,614 downwards.
TTTTTATTGATAGTATCTATGTCAAAATTGATATAATTGGGTTGAAAACGAAATGCACCATGGTTTCTAAAATAAGTACTAATATGATTTTTTTCATTTTCAAAATCTTCTGTTTTGTATTGATTCCCGGGAATCAATACTGTTTTTGTGTTTTGGTAGAGCGAATCTAAAGCAGGAGTTTTTATTTTGGTCTTTACAGAATCAATAAAATATGGATTTCCTGTAGCCAAAAAGTATTTCATTTGAGCTTTTTTAGGAGCCAAAGAATCTATTTTGTATGAAGCTTTAATGTTAAAATAGCCATTATTAAAATAATAGCTTTTGAGCCGTGTCAATGATTTTATTGCTCTTAAAGTATCGGCTATCACTGGCGCTTCTCCTGTTTCTTTCAAAAAGTTATGAATTCCAAGATACCAAAATGAATTGCGAAGTCCTTCTATCTGTTTTGCCGAAAGCCATTTAACTTCTCTATCATACTTTTTTTTATTATTTAAATATTTTAGATTGAAAGTAGAATCGGGATTGGGGTTGGCCAAATTGTAGATATTCAACAGCATTCGATATCCCAATATACTGCTGTTGGGCTGTTGATACAATTGATCGTAAATTGTTTGGTTTTTGAGTAATTTATCATTCTCAAAAATTTCGTTTTTAACAAGGAGCTGTTTTCTTGCCGGCACTCTTTTTTCTGAATTACAAGCATAGAAAAAGACACTAATTAGGATAAATACTGCTATTTTTGCAACACTCTTTTTCTTCTCAAAAAGTATGGTTTGCCCAAGATGACCAGCAAACCGTTTTTTTGTTTTAAAGGAAGAAAAAAAATTATTCATGGGGAAACTCTTGTTATAGACTATTTAATTCAAAAATACATCTTTTATGCTTAGTAAAAACCAAATAAAACTTATATCTAGTTTGCAACAAAAAAAATATCGTTTTGCGAATCAATTGTTTTTTGCTGAGGGTGTAAAAGTAATTCAAGAATTAGTAAAATCAAATTTTGAGCTGGAACATCTTTATACAACCAAAGATGACTTCAAAGAAATTCCTTCTCACACCAAGATGCTTATCTCTGAAAATGAGCTTAATAAAATAAGCGCTTTGACTACGCCAAATACTTGTTTGGCTGTATTCAAAATTCCTTTGGAAAGAAAAATCATCGAATCTGGATTAGTTCTCGCTCTAGATTCTGTCAGAGATCCTGGAAATATGGGAACTATTCTTAGATTGTGTGATTGGTTTGGAATTCAGCAATTAGTCTGTTCCAAAGAAACTGTTGATATTTATAATCCAAAAGTTGTTCAGGCTACTATGGGCTCAATTACCAGAGTAAATGTTAATTATGTTGACTTAGATGCTTTTCTAGAAAAAACTAAATTGCCGGTTTTTGGAACTTTTATGGACAGTGATGACATTTACAAAACAGCTTTACCACAGGAGGGCATTATTGTTATGGGAAATGAAGCAAATGGAATTTCTGGAAGCATAGAAAAATTAATTACAAAAAGAATTACGATTCCTCGTTTTGGAGAGCTTCAAATTACCGAAAGTTTGAATGTAGCCACCGCAACAGCTATTATTTTAAGCGAATTTAGAAGACAGGGTTTAAATTAGAATTTCAAATCTTAGTTCGGAGGCAATTATAAATAATTACAAAAAAGGCCAAATCTTTCTCTTTAGCCCTGATCGAAACGGCATCCTTTGCTTTTTTTCTTTAAAAAAGCAAAGATATAGTGAAGAGCAGGTCCCATGTTTCTAAAAATGCCTTCTGTTATTGCTTCTAAAATTAATTATTAAGCAGACCCAAGCTCTAATGAAAGGTAAAATTAATTAAAATTGCTCTCGATTTCATAGATTCTATATTGCCTGTCCAAGGGCTGTTTGGATCTTTATCACGAATTAATTCATCTGAAATTCCAAATTGTCCTCTAAGTGAAGGCGAGAATATAAAATACTCTGAAAAAATATCAATTCCAATTCCCAATTCATAATTGGTAGTCCATGTTTTTACTCTAAATCGTTCTTCGAGATTGTCATCTAAAGATTTTGCGTTGCTGGATAAATTTAAATTTGCAGACACGCCTCCCAATAAATAAGGACGTATATTTCCAGTTCTAAGAGCTGAAAATTTCAGCAACAACGGAAAATTAATATAGGTGCTGTTTACCTCTCTTATAGCATCACTCGAGGAGTTAAAAACTGAGTTTGGAGGATAATGCAACGTTCTGTCCGAATAATAAAGACCTGGCTCAAATCGTAAGTCTAAATATTCCTGCAGTCTGAAGTTAGTTACTAGCCCAACATTGAAGCCACCCGATTTATCTACTTGTATATCAGGCCCTACTGTTTTATAGTCAATTTTGAAATCATAAGAATTGAACCCTAAGAAAAAACCAAAATAGAGTCTTTTCTTTTGCCAGTTCTCTAAGTTAATTATCGGATCCTTACTGAAGATTCCTTTACTTTGAGAAGATCCTTCTACAGCAATACTCAATAAAATTAATACAATTATTTTTTTCATATTATGCTGCATATTTCAGTATTATTTTTTGGAAGCAGAGTAAATAGTTGCGACGCCAAATGTTTGAGGCATAGCATTCACCATTATAAACCCAGTTTTTCTTAAAATATTGTTTAAAGCTTCACCATAAGGGAAAGCTGCAGCAGATTCAGATAAATACCCATAGGCTACATTGTCTTTTGAGAAAATTTTGCCAATCAAGGGTAAAATATTTTTGCTGTAAAAATTGTAACCTTGTTTATAAGGTGTTTTATCCGGCACTGAGGTTTCTAGAATAACGAATATTCCTCCCGGCTTTAATACTCTGAGAATCTCTGAAAGTCCTGTTTCAAGATGTTCAAAATTTCTAACACCAAATGCTACTGTTATTGCATCAAAATAATTGTCTTCAAAAGGCATATTCTCTGAGTCGGCCAAAACCATTTCAATAGTTTGAGAAAGATTTTTTTCTTGAATTTTTTTGGCCCCTATTTCGAGCATTCCTGCCGAGATATCAAGTCCGATAATTTTTTTCGCTTTGGTTTGTGCCATTAAAATAGCGAGATCACCAGTTCCTGTAGCAATGTCTAATATGGCTTGAGGATTAGTTTCCGCAACCAATTTCAAAACTTTTTTTCTCCATTTAACATCGATTCCAAACGAAATAACTCGGTTTAGGCTATCATAGTTACCCGAAATAGTATCAAACATTTTGGCAACCTGTTCTTTTTTACTTAGAGAAGAATCTTTATAAGGGGTGATTTCTTTTGGCATTTTTTTAATTTCTACAAATATAAACAAACTGTATAAACTATAAATGTGTTTTTTTTGCTGTGTGAAATTTTATTCTATTGCAAATACCTTACATAATCTTAAAATTAGCTTTAATTTTTAAAAATGAAAATAATTGAAATATCACTAAAAGTGGGTATTGTGGATACTGTTTTTATTGTTGATGTTTGTACTTTAAAATTTAAATATTTTTAAAATGATTAGACGGGAACTAATGACCCAAACCAAATGGATGCTTCTTGCGCTATTTATCTCATTTGTTCTTGTACTGTTTTTTGAAGGTACTGTCAGTAGTGGCAGTATTATTTTAAAAGCGCAAAATACGTTCTTAGGATTAAATTTGTTTTTGGAAATTTTAATTTTCTTTACCTTTAGTACCTTTGTGGTATTTGGTACTAAAGGTTTTTTTGAGTTGTACTCTCAAAAATTATCAAACTATATTGTCCTCGTATCGGGAACAATATTGATATTTGTGATTTGTATATTATGTTATCAAATCGTGGTACAAGAATAGGTCATTTCCGCTAATCATTTAAAAAAAGCATTCTAGCCATAGAATGCTTTTTTTATTTTAAGAATGCCTTGCTTTAAATAACAAAAAATATATTTATAGAAAACACTCAAGAAAGAAGCTGTAAAAAAACACTTGCAAAAATGATTCACAAGTGTTTAATTAAATATTTTCGGCTAATAATCTGTATGGTTTATTTAGAACAAAGCAAAATCATAAGCATTTATCTTTTTACTAACTTTCCTTTTTTATCGATGGGGATATTGGCTTTCACAATTGATTTTGACTGCAAATCATCCAAAATATTTAAGGCTTCTTCAACGTAAATGTCTTTTGATAAATTTTCATGCCATCTTTCTCTTTTTTCTTTTAGAACTGGGTCTTTACTGATTCCTTCTAATTCATATGGCAATGAAGTAAATTTTAAATTATTTCTATAATCAACAATTGGCTTAAACTTCTTGGCCGTTTCTTCAATTTGATTTTGGGCAACTTTAAATTTATCTATATTTAAGCTATAATCATTTTCGGTACTTCTGCTACCGATCCATTTAGCGTTTTCTTCGATTAATTTAAATTGAACATTATTTTCAATTCTCTTTTTACTACTGACAATCGCTTGATCAAATTTTGAAGCATTATCCCAAACCGCATAAGCCGCCGAATCAATTTTATCCCAAGGCAAAGCATGCGTTTGGTCTCGTTCTCCCATTTTTAAATAAGCATAACGGTCTGGCATCACTACATCACTGCTTACTCCTTCAAGCTGAGTAGAGCCTCCATTAATTCTGTAAAATTTTTGAATAGTTGTTTTTAAGGCTCCAAAATCTCCATAAGTATTACTCTTAACATATTGATTCAGGTCAATTACTCTTTGAACAGTTCCTTTACCATAGGTTTGTTTACTGCCAACTATTATGCCTCTTTTGTAATCCTGTATAGCTGCTGCCAATATCTCGGAAGCAGAAGCAGAAAATTCATTTACCATAATTACTAATGGCCCATCCCATTCTATTTTCTCATCAGTATCATACAGAATGTCTTTTTTTACAGCCGATTTAACCTGAACAATAGGGCCTTCTTCTATAAACAAACCAGCAATATTTACAACTGCCTCCAAAGAACCTCCCCCATCATCACGTACATCAAGAACAATACCTTTTACCCCAGCATTTTTTAAACGTTCTACTTCTTGAGCCATATCTTTAGCTGCATCTCTTCCTTTTCCATCTTTGTTTTCGAAATCAATATAAAATTTAGGCAAATAAATAACGCCATATTTTAAACCGTTTTTTTCAACAACACTTGATTTCACATACGTTTCTTCAATCTCAACAATATCTCTAATGATTGGGATAATTTGTATAGCACCATCTGCTTTTTTTACGGTAAGACGAACTTCAGAACCTTTTGGTCCTTTTATTTTTTTTATAACATCTGGCAAACGCATACCAACTATATCTACAGCAACACCATTAGATTGAGCAACTTTCATAATTAAGTCTCCCTTTTCCAATTGTTTTCCTCTCCATGCAGGACCTCCTGAAATAAGTTCTAAGACTTCAATGTAATCGTTTTTCTTTTGTAATTGAGCACCAATACCTTCAAATTTACCGCTTATGCTTACATCAAATTTTTCTTTTTCCTCAGGAGCAAAATAAGTGGTATGCGGGTCAAATTCAGACATAATAGAATTGATGTACAATGTAAACCAATCTTCTCTTTTTAATTCATTCAGCGAACCAAAAGACTCATTCAGTGACTTCATTGAACTTTCTCTTGTTTCTTTCTCCAACACAGCATCCGATTTTACAACATAAGCCGAATCTTTAATTTTTTTATTTTCCTCTAATTTCTGCTTTTCGGTTAAAGAAGAAAGTGTAGACAACTTAATTTGTTTCTTCCATTTGTCTTTCAGTTCAGTATTATTTTTAGCATACGGAGCTTTATCATAATCCACATTTAAATTCTCATCACTTTTATACTCAAAAGGAGTACTTAATACCTCTTTGAATATTTTGTTCCCTTCTGCCATACGAAGCATCAAACGATCGTAAGTAAGATTGAAAAAAGTCAAATCCTTATTCGTTAATTGATCATCCAATTCCAATTCGTATTTGGAAAACTCATTTATATCCGACTGCAGAAAGAAACGTTTGGAAGGATCCAAAGCTTCTATATACTCTTTATAAACCCCTTTGGAAAAATCATCATCAATGGCTACAGGATTGTAATGTCCTTTGTCTATTACAAACATCAATAATTCCAATAGCAACTTGTCTTTATCTGGATCAACCGCTTTTTTTGAAGCATTTAAATTAATCGTAAAGGCAAATAAAGTAGCCGAAAGGCATACTACAGCTATGAGTCTTTTATAATTTCTTTTCATGTGTAATATATTATTTTTGATTTCCCAATAGTACTCGGGATAGGATAAATTCACTTATACGTGCAGGCCTTTATGCCCTCTTATTACCATGATCTCACATAAAGCAAAATATTTTTTTTAAAAATTACATTAAAATCTATGTCACCTATTTTGACTTTAAGATGATTTTTTGGCTAAAGATATAAATTAGTTTTTTCAACTTAAACAAATCAATTGACTGGAAGGCAGTTTATTCCATTATTTAACATTTACCCTTTTAATTCATAAAAAAAACGCTTCAAAAATTGAAGCGTTCCTTATTACTCTGAGATCATTTTTAATTTATGACTTAACTAGCTTTCCTTTTTTATCTCCAGGAATGCTGGCTTTCACAATTGATTTTGGCTGTAAATCTTCCAAAACATTTAAAGCTTCTTCAACATAAATGTCTTTTGATAAACTTTCATGCCATCTATCTCTTTTTTCTTTCAGAACTGGATCTTTGGCAAACCCTTCTAATTCATATGGCAATGAATTGAATTTTAAATTGTTTTGATAATCAATAATAGGTTTAAACTTTTTGGCTGTTTCCTCAATTTGATTTTGAGCTATTTTAAATTTTTCAAAATTCAAACTATAAGTGTTTTCATTACTTCTACTATCAATCCATTTCGCATTCTCTTCGATCAATTGAAATTGAACATTTTTCTCAATTCTTTGTTTACTATTAGCAATAGCTTGATTAAATTTTGAATTTTTATCCCAAACCATATAAGGAGCTGGATCAATTTTATCCCATGGCATTGCGTTTTCTTCATCACGCTCTCCCATTTTCAAATAAGCATAACGATCTGGCATAACCACATCACTGCTTACTCCTTCAAGTTGAGTTGAACCTCCATTAATTCTATAAAATTTTTGAGTCGTTGTTTTCAACGCACCTAAATCTCCTGCAGAACTATTGCGGACAAATTGATTCAAGTCTATTACATTTTGAACAGTTCCTTTACCATAAGTTTGTTTACTTCCAATGATAATACCTCTTTTATAATCTTGAATAGCCGCTGCCAAAATCTCTGAAGCTGAAGCCGAAAATTCATTAACCATTATTACCAATGGACCATCCCATTCAATTTTTTTGTCAGTGTCGTATAAAATTTCTTTTTTCTTCCCTGCCGATTTTATTTGAACAATTGGACCTTGCTCAATAAATAAACCTGCAATATCAACAACAGTAGATAGTGATCCTCCACCATCATCACGTACATCAAGAGCAATACCTTTTACTCCAGCTTTTTTCAAACGATCTACTTCTAGCGCAATATCTTTCCCAGCATCTCTACCGTCTTTGTTTTCAAAATCGATATAAAATTTAGGTAAATAGATTACTCCATATTTATTACCATTTTTTTCAACCACACTTGACTTGGCATAGGTTTCTTCAATCTCTACAATATCTCGTATTATAGAAATCACTTGAATAGTTCCATCTACTTTTTTAACGGTTAAACGAACTTCAGAACCTTTTGGGCCTTTAATTTTTTTAACTACATCGTCCAAACGCATTCCAACAACATCAACAGGAACACCATTACCTTGAGCCACTTTCATTACTAAATCTCCTGCTTCTAACTGCTTTCCTCTCCAAGCTGGCCCACCTGATATTAATTCTGAAATTTCAGTATAATCATTTTTCTTTTGCAGTCTAGCACCAATTCCTTCAAGCTTACCGCTCATGCTCACATCAAATCTTTCTTTTTCTTCTGGAGCAAAATAAGTGGTGTGCGGGTCAAAACGAGACATGATTGAGTTGATATACAATGTAAACCAATCATCTCTTTTTAATTCACTCATAAATCCAAAAGAATCATTCAATGAATTCAAAGAGCTCTCTCTAGTTTCCGCTTCCAAAGCTGCATCCGTTTTTATTACATAATTTGGATCCTGTGATTTTTTATACTCTTCTTGTTTTTGTCTGTCACTAACAGAGGAAGCCGAAGAAAACTCTACTTGTTTACCTCCTTTTTTATCTGCTTCAATTTTTTGCTTATCTGTATATGCTGACAATGTAGACAGCTTTATTTGCTTTCTCCATTTTTCTTTTAGCTCAGCACTATTTTTAGCATAAGGAGCTTTATCATAATCCACATTGAAATCCTCATCAACGCTATAGTCAAAAGGCTTGCTTAAGATATCTTTAAAAATCTTTTTGCTTTCATCCATACGAAGCATTAAACGATCGTAAGTAAGATTAAAGAAAGTCAAATCTTTATTAATCAATTGATCATCTAATTCCAATTCGAATTGGGAAAACTCATTAATATCCGACTGCAGGAAAAAACGTTTAGACGGATCCAGAGCGGCTATATAATCCTTGTAGACTCCTTTTGAAAATTCGTCATCAATAACGGCTGGATTATAATGCCCTTTCTCAATTACAAACGTCAATAACTCTAATAATAATTTGTCTCTTTCCGGATCAACGGATTTTTTTGAATTAATATTAAATGCAAATAAGGTAACCGATAGGCATACCACAGCTATGAGTAATTTATAATTCCTTTTCATAAAGCTTACAATAGAATTCATCAATTTTTTAAACTAAGTTACATTAAAAACCATGCCAACCCCTTACAACACTACATAATTTTTTGTTAAAGGTATAAAATAGATTTTTTAACTTTAAAAAAACAAACGTAAAAAATATATTTTATTTGTTCGCAATATAAGATTTTGAGTTGCTACATTTGTTCATGAACTCAAATTTTATCAACAATTGTTTTTTTTAACTTAAACTACAAATGAAAAACAAAAAGCCTTTAATACTCATTACAAACGATGATGGCGTATCGGCACCAGGAATCCGAACTTTAATAGAAGTAATGTCAACAATAGGAGACGTAATCGTTGTTGCACCCGACAAACCTCAAAGCGCGATGGGCCATGCCATTACAATAAACGACACGCTATATCTCAATAAAATATCGAAAGACACTGATTCAATAACAGAATACAGCTGCTCCGGAACACCTGTCGATTGTGTAAAAATTGCAGTGCATGAAATTCTAAAACAAAAGCCAGATTTATGCGTTTCAGGCATCAATCATGGTTCCAATTCCTCCATAAACGTTATTTATTCAGGGACAATGAGTGCCGCTGTCGAAGCAGGTATCGAAGGCATTCAGGCCATAGGATTCTCATTATTGGATTATGACTGGAATGCCGATTTTACACAAATCAAATCTCACATCAAAGCCATAACTCTTGAAGTCTTAAATAATAAACTGCCAGAAGGCGTTATCTTGAATGTGAATTTTCCAAAATTAAAAGAAAATGAAATCAAGGGAATCAAAATTTGCCGTCAGGCGAATGCAATTTGGACGGAAAAATTCGACAAACGAAAAACCCCGCAAGGTAAAGATTATTACTGGCTTACAGGAGAATTTGTAAACCAAGACAAAGGCGAAGACACCGATGAATGGGCATTACAAAACGGTTTCATCTCCATAGTCCCAGTACAATTTGACTTAACCGCACATCACGCTATACAAAACTTAACCAACAGAGATTGGATTAAATAAATACAAGGATAATATGAATAAAATAGATTTACTTATCGGATTTATAATTGGAATCATTGCTTCTGTCTTAGGAATGTTTCTTTACATCACCATTGCAATGCACACCGATTTTTTAGCAGGAATTCAAAGCATGAGAAACGAAGGCCAGCTCGGCAAAATTGTTACTCTTGGTTCCATACTCGATTTAATCGCATTTGCTGTTTTGCTAAAAATAAATAAAGAACTCATGGCAAGAGGTGTTGTTTTGGCAGTTATTGCACTCACTATTGTTACTTTGTTTCTTTAAGAAAAGATACTAAGTTGCTAAGACTCTGAGATTCTAAGTTTATTTTTAATTCCTACCAAAATTCTTAGAGCCTTAGCAGCTTAGTATTTCAGAATCTTAGTAACTAAAATATTATCTTTGTTCATCCAAAAAATCACAAAAATGAAATCGCCAATAACAACAAGTTTGTGCGGGCAAACACCAATGAATAAAAGGCGATAACATATATGACCACTTACAAATAAAATTTACATATATGAAATACTATATTATTGCAGGAGAAGCTTCTGGAGATTTACACGGATCTAATTTGATGAAAGCGCTCTATGAAGAAGATCCAAATGCCGACATCCGTTTTTGGGGTGGCGATTTGATGCAAAATGTAGGCGGGACTTTGGTAAAACATTATCGCGATTTGGCTTTTATGGGTTTTATCGAAGTACTTTTCAACCTGAAAACCGTTTTGAACAACATTGAAATTTGCAAAAATGACATAACACAATTCAATCCTGACGTACTTATTTATATTGATTACCCTGGTTTTAACATGCGGATTGCTAAATGGGCCAAACAAACTGGATATAAAAACCATTACTATATTTCTCCCCAAATTTGGGCTTGGAAAGAAAACCGAATCAAAGCCATCAAACACGACGTTGACAAAATGTACGTGATTTTGCCTTTCGAAAAAGATTTTTACGAAGTCAAACATAATTTTCCTGTCACTTTTGTCGGACATCCATTAATTGATGCCATCCACAATCAATCGGGCGAAGACACCAATGCTTTCAGAACCGAAAACCAATTGTCCGAAAAACCGATTATTGCCATTTTGCCCGGAAGCCGAAAACAGGAAATTAGTAAAATGCTATCAGTAATGTTAAGCGTTGTCAAGGATTTTCCCGATTATCAATTTGTGATTGCAGGAGCGCCAAGTCAGGAATTATCCTTTTACCAACAATTCATTTCTGGCGAAAACATAAAATTCATCTCCAATAAAACTTATGCTTTGTTGCGCAACGCCACCGCTGCACTGGTAACTTCAGGAACTGCCACGCTCGAAACAGCACTTTTCAAAGTTCCGGAAGTGGTTTGCTACAAAGGCAGTTGGGCTTCCTATCAAATCGCCAAACGTATCATCACTTTAAAATACATTTCGCTTGTCAACCTAATTATGGATAGAGAAGTGGTAACCGAATTAATTCAAGATGACTGTTCAACAAAACGTATCAGAGAAGAATTAACCAAAATCCTAGAGCCCAATTACCGCAAAACACTGCTCGAAAACTACGATTTACTCGAAGAAAAGCTAGGAGGAATAGGTGCCAGCAAAAAAACAGCCCATTTAATTGTTGATACTATAAAGTAGTTTGAAAATCATTTGGAAGTGCCATCATAATAAATAATACCAATTTAATCTTATTGTTTACTTGTTGTCCATTTCCACCATTCGTTCGCTATTTTATCCCAATTATACTTATCATAATCGGGTTGTCCGTTTTCTGTTAAAGGAAAAAAATTATGTTCAAGTCCAATATAGGATTTGAATGTAAAGTTTTTCTTTTGTAGTCTTATCATTTCAACTCTTAAATAGTCGTTGTATGGTGAACTAAAATCTTTTGTCCCATAACAAACTAATATTGGAATTGTAAGTTTTTGTAAATATTGAATTGGTGGAATTGAAAAATCATATGTCGCTTTTGGGGTGTCGCCATTCGTATCGTCTAGTTCAGTTTTTCTTTTTACAACTTGTTCCCAATATTCAAATTCGTTTTCAGTATTGCCTGTGCCATCAGTTTCTGTCCCTCTATCTTGCTGAATAATTGACAAAATTCTACCTAATGGATTTCCACTTGCATAAATTAAATGTGTTATCTTATTAGTTTTTGTGGCAAATTTAGATGCGATTGTACTACCTTCTGAATGTCCTGCAACAACAAGTTTTTTGTTCGATATAAAGGGTTGCTTTTGTAAAAAATCAATAACCTTTAAATTTCTATCAACATAATAGTCAAGATAATTTCTATTAGAATATTTTTTGGGTGCTTTGTGTGTTAGACTATCTTCAAAGCACATATTTCTACCCAAGGTTTTAGCATCTGCAATTAATGGAATGTATGGTTTTCCAATAATTACAATATGAAAATCAATTTCCAAACTGTCAGTCTTAAATGGTAGAACACTATATGGTCCTTGTTCATCAAATTTAATTAAAGGCTGAGGCAAACTGCCTTGACAAAACAGGAAAATTGGTTTCTTTTTTTGTTCGTCTCCTTTTTTAGATTTTATTAAAATGTCAACTTTGTCGCCTTTGAAAATGGTTTGCAAATATCTAAAACCATAGTCTTCAGCTTTCTTGGTTTGAGCAAAAATTTCTGTCGCTAATAAAAATGTCAATATATAAATGATTGCCTTCATAAAATTCCTGATTACTTTGCATCGTTCTGGCACTACCTGAGTTTTGGATTAAATTAAGCCCATTATTCGGATTTACCAAATCATCTCAAACGCAAAGCATCCCTAAATTATGCCAAAACCCGCCATATTACCATACAACTGTCGATAATAGCAGTATTAATTTTTAAAGATTAAGTTGATAATATAAATAGCCCGAAAAATATCCTTCCTTTACAAAACCAATGTTTTCATATAGTTTTTGAGCAGGATAATTGTCCGTTTCTGTGTTCAATGAAATGAAATTTGCTCCTTCGTTTTTAGCAAAATTTAAAGCTGTATTTATTAATCTTTGCCCTATACCTTTTTTTCTTTGGTCTATCTCAACGAATAAATATCCAATATGCCAATTCTTTTTAGTGGAAACAAAAGAACTTTTTGGGTACAGCAGTGTAAAACCTACCGGATTTGGATTTTCCTTTTTGAATGCGGCATATATTTGCGCTTCATTTTTCTCTAGACGCTCTTTTGTATATGTTTTTGCAAGCTCAATATTTGATTGCTTGTAAAATATTTGATATTTATTAAATAGTTCAGTTACTATTTCATTTTCTGAAAAATTAATTTTTTTTATTTCAATATCCATAGTATAGTTTTCTAGATGCTTTTTTGTCTCGTGGGGCTTACTTGCCATTAAAGAGCCTATAGGTTTGATAAAATCAACCCAATCCCTGCAATTTGGATAGATCGATCTGTCAAAAGTCAATTTATACCTTTTTTCAAATATAAGAAATAATGATTACAACCTAGAAATATGTGAATTTTGTTTGTTTTCACTGTTTTTGCGCTCCGCCCAGTTAAATAGAACCTCCGAAGAAAAAAGAATGCCCTGATACGAGCTTCGGACTCCCTGCTGAATGCTTCTAAACGCATCATTGATACTTCGGACTCCCAATCACAATCTTAGGACAGATTATTGCTTGCTTCGGAGGGATTTTTGCTCTGTATTAATCGAGCTTAGATTAAACAGGTTGAAAAAGACTTTATTTCTTACAAAATATTTGTACTTTGCAATATGAAAGTACTACAATTCCCATTGGCAAGAATTACGATAGCCTTTATAGCAGGTATATTGTTCGCCTATTTCCTAAATCCTATCCCTGCAATCGTATTTATTTTTCTTACTGTAACCGCTATTGTTTTTATAGGCACCTATTTTTCAGTCAAAAAAAAAACAAAATCACAACTGCTTTTTGGTATAGCAACCTATTTTCTAGCCTTTTCTATTGGAGCTACAACACAAACTGTTCATACAGATTCCAATCAACGAAACAACTACATCCATTACAAAAACATCTTTGAGAAAAACCATACTTTCGCGCTCACATTAAGGGAGAAATTAAAAACCACCGCTTTCAATGAACGTTATATTGCCCAACTAAATTCCGTTGACGACAAGAAAACCTCTGGCAGAATTTTGCTCAACATCCGTAAAGACAGCTTGACGCATTCTTTTATCATTGGAAATCAATTAAAAATCAATGCTTCATTAAACAAAAATACTGGTCAAAAAAATCCAAATCAATTTGATTACTCAAAATACCTCGAAAACAAACAAATCTATGCCCAGCTTTATACTGATCCAAATGAAATACAGATCAGCACCAAAATTGCAAAAGATATTTGGTTTTACACGGCGCAATTAAGAACTCGGATTATCCAAAATTTAGAGAAAAGTAAATTCCAAAATAAAGAACTAAACGTTGCCGTCGCATTAATCATGGGACAACAGCAAGATATTGACCCCGAAATTATTCAGGACTATCAATATGCAGGAGCCGTACATATTTTGTCGGTTTCGGGATTGCATATTGGTTTTATATTACTGTTTGTTGCTTTTCTGCTAAAACCTTTTCCAAACACAAAAAGGGGCGCTTTCGTCAAACTATTAATTACACTAATATCTTTATCTCTTTTTGGCATTTTGGCAGGGCTGGCGCCTTCGGTGGTGCGTTCCGTAACTATGTTTTCGTTTGTGGCAATTGGACAATATTTGAGGAGAAGCGTCAATATTTATCACACTTTACTCGTTTCTGTTTTACTGATTTTGCTGTTTCAGCCTTCATTTTTATTCGATGTCGGTTTTCAGTTAAGCTATGTAGCATTGTTTTTTATCGTTTGGCTACAGCCGTTGTTTGCAAATCTTTGGAAACCAAAAAACAAAATCATCAATTACTTTTGGGACATATTAACCGTTTCGTTTGCGGCACAAATTGGCACTTTGCCTCTTAGCATTTATTACTTTCATCAATTTCCGGGACTGTTCTTTGTTACAAATATCATCGTGATTCCGTTTCTAAGTATTATTATGGGAGTTGGATGTCTGGTAATGGTCTTTGCCTCTTTTAACTGGGTTCCTTATTATCCTGCAAAAATTCTGGAAATAAGCATCAATTATTTGGACAGAATAATTGGCTCCATTGCCTCATTGGAACAATTCATAATCAGGAACATTCCTTTAAACACTCCTCTATTGATAAGCAGTTATTTAGTAATTATTATGATGATTTTCGCCTTCCAAAAGAAAAAAATAAAAGCCACATTTGGAGTATTAGCGGCTAT
Organism: uncultured Flavobacterium sp.; assembly: GCA_963511725.1. GTDB lineage: Bacteria > Bacteroidota > Bacteroidia > Flavobacteriales > Flavobacteriaceae > Flavobacterium. Next base: position 45,581 of record CAUPKA010000013.1, on the reverse strand, counting down.
TATAATTCTTCAGCTATCATCAATTGCGACCAAATGGGAAATTCAGAATCAGACCGAATTTATAGTTTTAAACACTACTAAAAAAACGCAGCTCATAGAACGAAATGGAACTGTGGCAACTGTTTATGCAAATGACAGTATTTTAAAAAACAATACAATAGTAACTTCTTATCTTACGGCTAATTTTAGCACTTTAAAAAATCAGTCGAAATTGAAAAATCTATTTTATTTTAAAGCAAACAAAATCCTTTTGATAGACAGCTCAATGGTGTTTCCAAAGAATATTCATCCTGACATTTTGCTTTTAACACAGTCTCCGAAACTCAATCTTGACCGATTACTGCAAACCATAAAACCCAAAATAATTATTGCTGATGCGTCAAATTATAAGTCCGTTCAAAAAAAATGGGAAGCAACTTGTTCTAAACAAAAAATCCCTTTTCATGCAACAGCCGAAAAGGGATTCTATAAAATTAATTAAGCACTTATGCTTTTTTAGTTTTTGATTTGTTTTTAGCAGGTTTTTTTACAAAAGGTTCAGCCGAAGCAATCCATGCGGCTGGTCCACCAGCTACATAACCTGTATTTCCCAAAAATTCAAAATTTACATTTTTTTCTTTATCAAGTTTAGCCTTAGCAAAACAAACTGTTGGATAACCTTGTACTCCAAACATTTGCTGTAATTGGTTGTTTTGCGCCTTAATAGCTTCGGATTGAGCGGTTCTTCTCGGGAAATCCAATTCTACAAGAACAACGCTTTCATTTGCCCATTTGCTAAATTCAGGTGTTTTTAGCACTTCACTTTGCAAACGAATACACCAACCGCACCAATCGCTTCCTGTAAAGAATAGCATTAATGGTTTTTTCTTTTTGTTTGAAACTTTGATGGCTTCATTTACATCTGTGTACCATTTTAATTCTGGCTTTAATTCTGGCTTTAATTCTTGCGCTTGAGAAACACTTAGCCCAATAAAAAAGAATGCGATTAAAATTACTTTTTTCATCTATTGTATTTATTTTTTGCAAAGCTTAATTTATAAAAAACTAAACTTTATTTACTCCAAAAATATATTTTTTATTTACAAATTTATACAAAATAATGCCAAAAAATTGATCTGCTACTTTACTTCTTGCATTAATTTTTTTACCAGTGGAGAAATAATTATTAAAATCACGCCGGCAATCAGTGCATAAATACCCAATTGTTTATATCCGTCGGCATATACATTTAGTTTTTCAAGATTAGTTGCATGTTCTGAAGCTTCTGCAATATTAGCCCCTAAAAGGCCGGCAAAATATTGTCCGTAAGCACTGGCTAGAAACCACATCCCCATAATTACAGCTTGTGTTTTTAAAGGAGAAAGTTTTGTCATTGCCGACATCCCAATTGGTGACAAGCACAGTTCTCCAAAAGTGATAATAAACCAACCGAAGGTAAACAGTCCCAAAGAAGTTCTACCATCAGCTCCTGCAAAGAATTTGGTGTAATAAAACACCCAAAAACCGGCAGCAAGAAACAAGAATGCCAAACCAAATTTAATAACGGTGTTCGGCTCAATTTTTCTTTTGGCCATCCACAGCCACACCAATCCTACCAAGGCTGCAAATCCGATTACGAAGAAAGAATTAGCTGAATTGTTCACTCCGTTAGGGCTTAATTCAACTCCAAGAATCGTGTTGTTTAAATTATTCACAGCAAAAAGACTCAAAGAACCTCCACTTTGTTCAAAAAATGCCCAAAAGAAAATCGAGAATATAATAAAAATCAAAGCCGCAAATAATTTTTTGTTTTCAGCAACCGAAAAGTTTTTCATCTCATACAGTAAATACAAAATGGATGCAGGCCCTATGAACATCATAAAATAATCCGTATAAACGGTATTGGCAACCATAACGATAATTATCGGAATAATTAATAAAGAACCAATATAGGTGAGTGTCTCATATCTTTTTCTTTTGGAACTTTCCATTTCTAATAATGGTGAAATTCCAATAGTCCCTAATTTTTTTTGGGTTTGAGTAAATGTCAAAAGACTAATAACCATCACAATTGCAGCAAATCCGAAGCCAACATTCCATCGAAGATGTTCCGGAACCAGTGACTGCCACATTGAACCCTCAGCAACAGCAATGCAAATATATCCGCCAATTAATGCTCCTAGATTTACTCCCATGTAAAAGAATGAAAAACCGGCGTCTCGTCTTGGATCGCCATCCTGATAAAGCTGACCAACCATTGAAGAAATATTCGGCTTGAAAAAACCTGTTCCAACGATAGTAAATCCAATCCCTATAAAAAAGAAGTTTTTGGGATCAATCGAAAGAATAACACTCCCAATAATCATTAAAACGCCTCCCCAAAACAATGATTTCCTGAGTCCTAAAATCTTGTCGGCAAACAATCCCCCGATAAACGTAAATGCATATACCCAGGCTTGGGTTGCACCATATTGCAAATTGGCAATTCTATCGTTCATACCTAATTGACCAACCATAAACACAACCAGCATACCCCGCATTCCGTAGAAACAAAAACGCTCCCACATTTCACTAAAAAACAAATGCCACAATTGTTTTGGATATTTTCCTTTAAAATTTTGAATTTGTTCTAAACTTAAATTCTGTTCCATTATAATTATTTTAAGTATATAAATAAAAAACATCATCTTTCAGATTCAATCCAAAAGATGATGTTTTTCTAGTATTTTTCTATTTCATTGAATTATCTAACACCGTGCATCATTTTTTTCAAAAAAGGTGTTAATGCAAATAACAATACTGCTGCAATACCTGTAAGAACTACAAATACCATAAAAAATTCATACAAGTTGTGAATTTCAAATCCTGCAAAAAAGTGATTGGCAGCGCTAATTTGATGTTTATCCAAAAGAGTCAATTGCTCCGCAGTAGGCGTTATTTTTTTATCTAAAACTGCCTGAAGATCGATGCCTAATTCTTTTGCTTTTTCAAATTTCTCGCCAGTTGCCGGCAAAATAGAACCTAAAGTTCCTCCTAAAGCATAGCCAGACGCATTCGATAAGAAAAACACTCCGTATAATAACGAAGCAAAACGTTTTGGAGATAATTTACCAACCAATGACAAACCGATTGGAGACAAACATAACTCTGCACAAGTGTTTAAGAAATATAATAAAATTAACCATTTAACTAACAATAAACCAGAAGTTCCAATATAAGAAACCTGAGTCGCAATCATAAAGAAACTCAAAGAAATAATTACTAAACCAGCCGCTAATTTTACAGGCGAAATCGGCTCTTTTCCTTTTGCTCTTAAAGTATCCCATAGTACGCTAAAAGGAACTGCTAATAACACTACGAATAATCCGTTGAAAATCTGCACCATCGATGGAGGCATGTTCCAAATTCCAAAAAAGTTTCTGTCTGTCTGGTTATCAGCGATAAAAGTCAAAGAAGAACCAGCCTGCTCAAACGCAGCCCAGAAGAAAATAATAAAGAACGAAACAATATAGATTACTAAAATTCTATCTCTTTCAATTTTTGTCAATGATGAATCTGAAATAATTAATCCTGCTAGAGCTAAACCGCTTGAATAAATCAGCGTATAAATCAAATTCTGACCTACTGCATAGTGAAAAAATAAACCTAAGCCAAAAAACGCAACTCCAGCAATAGATAAAGCTTTGTTCGAGAAATTAGCTTTTTGAGATTCTCCTTCTTCAAAATCAGAATCTATATTTTTAGACGGTAAACCTCCTAATGGTCTTCCCTCTGGAGTTACTACATATTTATTCTTTAAAAAGTAGAAAAGTAAAGTTCCTAAAAGCATCGCAACCGAAGCCGCTAAGAATCCCCATTTAAAAGCATGAATATCTCTAATTCCACCAGTATCTTTAACGTCTCCTAAATACGGACAAATAGATTGACCTAAAAAAGCCCCTATGTTAATACCCATGTAGAAAATAGTAAAAGCCGTATCTAATTTTGTTTTTTCTTGTTTTGGATACAAACTCCCCACCATACTGGAAATATTTGGCTTAAAAAAACCATTTCCAAAAACGATAACTCCTAATCCGCTGTACATAATTATTTTTGCCAATCCCAAGTTTCCTTCAAAAATACTGCCGCTGGTAAACAATAATAATTGTCCGATAGCCATCATGATACCTCCTAATAAAATACAATTTCTGTTTCCAAAAAAACGATCAGCTATAAAACCTCCTAACATTGGAGTCAGATAACAAAGTCCGAGAAAACCACCATAAATCAATGAAGCTTCTTCTTCCTTCATCAATAAGGAATTCACAAGAAATAAAGTCAATAAAGCCCGCATTCCATAGAAATTGAATCGTTCCCACATTTCGGTTCCAAATAACACCCAAAGTCCTTTTGGATGTGCTGTATTCGTTTTAGTTTCTGTCATTTTTTTATTTTGGTTTTAGTTTAGGTTACGATTTGGGTTATAAATTTTCTTTTATAAAGTTAGTCATTTTATTATATAACTGGATTCTTGTTTTCCCCCCAGAAATTCCGTGATCTTTATCCGGATAAATTTGAGAGTCAAATTGTTTATCAGCTTGGATCAAAGCTTCCATCATTTGCATAGAATTTTGCACATGTACATTATCATCAGCCGAACCATGAATTAATAAAAACTTGCCTTTCAATTTACTTACATGATTTATTGGAGAATTTTGATCGTATCCGCTTGAATTTTCCTGTGGCGTTTGCATGTATCTTTCGGTATAAACACTGTCATAAAAACGCCAGTTAGTTACTGGTGCTACTGCAATCGCCATTTTGAAAACATCAGCTCCTTGAAAAATACAATTAGATGCCATAAATCCCCCATAAGACCAACCAAAAATACCAATTCTAGAAGTATCTACATAAGGATAATTCCCTACTACTTTGGCAGCGTCAATTTGATCTTCAACTTCATATTTTCCTAATTGCAATTGTGTTGTTTTTTTGAAATCAGCACCTTTAAAACCAGTTCCTCTGCCATCAACACAAGCTACAATATAACCTTGTTGCGTTAGCAACATGAACCAATACTCGTTACTGCTGCCCCATCCATTTACAACTTGCTGTGATCCCGGTCCAGAATATTGAAACATGAAAACAGGATATTTTTTAGTAGCATCAAAATCTTTTGGCTTCATAATCCAAGCATTTAGCTCGTTTCCTTTAGCAGTTTTTAAAACAAAAAACTCTTTAGAAGGCAAATTATAAGCTGTTAATTTTGAAGAAAGTGCTTGGTTATTTTCGATAACCTTAATTTCTTTCCCTGTTTTTGATTCATTTAAAGTATAAACTGTGGGCTGAGAAGCACTTGAAAAATTAGTAATGTAGAATTGAAAATTAGGGCTAAAAGTAGCCGCATTCGTTCCTGTATTTTTAGACAGACGAACTTTATTTTTTCCATCTAATGCTATGCGGTAAACATCCCTATTAATAGAACCATTTTCTGTAGATTGATAAAAAATGGTTTTTGTTTTTTCGTCGAAACCATAGTATGAAGTAACTTCCCAGTTTCCTTTTGAAACTTGATTTTTAAGTTTTCCTGTTTTATCATAAAGATAAATATGGTTGAAACCGTCTTTTTCACTTGTCCAAATAAAACTGTTATCTTGTAAGAATGTTAAATTATCAGTAACACCTACATAAGCTTTGTCTTTTTCATTCAAAACAACTTTTCCTGTAGCAGTTGCACTATCAATAAACAATAAATCCAAATTATCTTGATGACGATTTAAAATCTGCGCTGACAATACATTGCTGTCATTCGTCCATTTTAATCTAGGGATATAAAAATCATTGTAGTTTCCTAAATCCACTTTTTTAGCTGTTCCGCTCGATACGTCATAAATATGTAGTGAAACTGCAGCATTTTTCTCTCCTGCTTTAGGATATTTGAAAGTCTGAATTGTTGGATACAAACTTTTTTGAAAGATAGACATTGAAAATTCAGGAACTTCACTTTCATCAAAACGAATAAAAGCTACTTTTTTGCTGTCTTTACTCCAATCAAATGCCTTTACAAAAGCGAACTCTTCTTCATAAACCCAATCCGTAATTCCATTAATGACAGCATTTTTCTTCCCATCCGTAGTAATTGCAGTTGCTTTTTTGGTTGCCAAATCATAAACATATAAGTTGTTTTCTTTGACATAAGCAATTTTAGTCCCATCAGGAGAAAAAGTTGGTTCCTGAACCTTAAAATCAAAAAGCTTAATTAGGGTTTTAGTCGTAAGATCATATAAAAAATAATCAGCTTTAAAAGAACGGCGAAAAATTTTAACTGTTTTATAAGCGATTAACATCTTTTTCTCAGAAGCATCGAATGTATAACTATCTATTCCGTCTGCAAGTTCTTTGAAACTTTTAGAATCAATTAGGTTAGATTCTTTTTTTAAAGTAGCAAAATCATAAAGATCGATTTGCTTGCTTTTTGTTGTCTTATCAAAATTCAATACTGTGTATTGATTGGTATTGTGCAATGATTGTAATTTATCCATTCCTTTGGCACTAAAAGCGCCTGTAAAAATTTCATCAACCGTAATTTTTTGTTGTCCAAATACAGTAACACATAAAAAGAAAAGTAATACAGTAATCCTATTCGAATTCATAATATAAATCAAGTTATAAAAGCGACAATTTTAGTGAAAAATTTACAAATAAAACACTTTTACAGTGTTAAATGTTATAAAAAAATGTTTTTTAACAGTCCTAATGAATGTTTTTCAATAATTGAATAAAGACCAAACATTCTTCCTATTAAATAGGCTATATTTAATATTTTATGATAAAACACTCATAGAAAGCAAATCATCCTATTCAATGCAAATGAATATAACAACAATATTATTCATAAGTAAAACCTCCTTTTTTAAAATATCATCAAACATCTATCTTTAAATTACTATCATCAATAAATCCAAAAATCAATTCTAACATTAAAATAAATGAATGCGTATCTTTGCCACAATAAAGCTATAATTGATACTCTATGAACAACACAGTTGCTGGATTTTCTAAATTATCCAAAGAAGAAAAAATAAACTGGATTGCCAATCATTATTTTTCTACTCCAAGCGAGGCAGTTACATTACTAAAAAACTATTGGAATGCCGACGAAAAAATTCAGAAACTGCACGATGAATTCATAGAAAACACTATATCCAATTTTTATATTCCGTTGGGAGTGGCTCCAAATTTTTTAATTAATGGAAAATACCACACCATCCCAATGGCCATAGAGGAAAGCTCTGTAGTTGCTGCAGCTTCCAAAGCCGCTAAATTTTGGTCAACTCGTGGCGGTTTTAAAGCAACAGTCCTTAATACCGAAAAAATTGGCCAGGTTCATTTTATCTATAAAGGAGATACGTCAAAATTAGCATCTTTCTTTGCCCAATTAAAATCTAAATTATTTGATTCAACCGAAAATATCACCAAGAACATGCAAAAACGCGGTGGTGGTATTTTAGACATCATACTAAAGGACAAGACCGATTTGCTCCCAAATTACCATCAGCTTCATGCCACTTTTGAAACGAAAGACAGCATGGGAGCTAATTTCATAAACTCCTGTCTAGAAGTGTTTGCTAAAACTCTAAAAGAAGAAGCTTTGGCATTCGAATCATTTTCAGACGAAGAAAAAAACATAGAAGTGGTCATGAGCATTCTTTCCAACTATGTCCCAAATTGTATTGTTCGTGCCGAAGTATCTTGCCCTATAGAAGATTTAGTCGAGAAACATATCGAAAATCCACAAGAGTTTGCCGTCAAATTTATACAAGCCGTTCAAATTGCCGAAGTAGAACCTTTCCGAGCAGTAACGCACAACAAAGGAATAATGAACGGAGTTGACGCTGTTGTTCTTGCCACAGGAAACGATTTTAGAGCCATTGAAGCTGGAGTTCATGCTTATGCTTCAAAAAACGGTCAATATTCTAGCTTATCCCATGCCAAAATAGAAAATGGAATATTCAGTTTTTGGCTAGAAATACCATTAGCTTTAGGAACTGTTGGCGGTTTAACATCACTGCATCCTTTGGTAAAATTATCATTAGAAATGCTGGAGAAACCTTCAGCCAAGGAGCTAATGCAAATAGTTGCAGTAGCAGGATTGGCTCAAAACTTTGCGGCATTACGTTCCCTGACAACCACCGGGATTCAAGACGGACATATGAAAATGCATTTAAACAACATTCTCAACCAGTTTGAAGCCAGCGAAGACGAACGTATTTTGACCAAAAAACACTTCAAACATCACGTGGTTTCACATAGTGCCGTAGTTGATTTTCTAGAAAATTTAAGGAAACAATAATTCAATTGCAATTTCAAAAATAAAATCTGAATACGTAGATTTTAATACTTTTTCAAAAAATGAAAAAAACCTTTTACAGCAACGGCAAACTTCTAATAACAGGAGAATATCTGGTTCTTGACGGCGCAATAGCTTTGGCCTTGCCAACAAAATTTGGTCAAAATCTAATTGTTGAAAAAAGCAATAATCAAGAAATAAAATGGACAAGTTATGATGCCGATGGAAGCATTTGGTTTGACGAGACAATTCCGTTTACTGCAGTTGTCTCGACAGCACCTTTAGAAACAGAATCAATTAAAAATACTCTAATTACCATTTTGAGAACAGCGTATCAGCTCAATCCAGATACTTTATTTATTTCTGAAGGCTATATCGTTACTACCGAATTGAGTTTTCCAAGAAAATGGGGACTCGGAACTTCTTCCACATTAATAAACAATATTGCCCAATGGCTTCAAATTGATGCGTTTACCTTGCTTGAAAAAAGCTTTGGAGGCAGTGGCTATGATATTGCCTGCGCTCAAAACAACTCTCCTATCTTATATCATCTTGAACAAGAAAAACCTATTGTTGAAACTGTAAAATTCAACCCTTCTTTTTCAAAAAATTTATACTTTGTTTATCTTAATCAAAAGCAAAGCAGTAAAAGTGCGATTGCTTCCTATAAAGAGAAAAAAAATAATTTAGGAACCCAAAAAGAAATTATCAGCCAAATAACACAAACGGTTTTAAAAGCACAAAACGAAACCACTTTTATACATGCTTTAGAAAATCATGAAAAAGTACTGAGTTCTATTCTTGAAACTAAAACAGTTAAAGAATCTTTGTTTTCAGATTTTACCGGAACCATAAAAAGTCTTGGGGCTTGGGGAGGTGATTTTGTATTGGTAGTCTCCGAAGAAAATCCTAAATCTTACTTTTTAGAGAAAGGATATGAGACAGTTATTCAATACAACGATATGATTTTGTAAATTATAGCAGAGAATCTATAAAATCATCAAACAAAAATATTCAACTAATTCGCTTTTTTACTTTTATTATATTTTGCAGATTGTATAAGTTGGATTGTATGATCTGCCTGTTCATTTGACTCAATAAGTTTATTGTGCAAACGCTCAGCCATCTTCTCTATACTAGTCGTGATTGAATCACACACTAATTCCATCCTGCGATGCTTTTCTTCTTTTACAGCTCTTAAAACGTCATCAATAAAAGCCTTATCATATTTTTCTGCAACAGAGTCACGCGTATTAGTCAATCTAACAACTGCATCATTGCTAAAAATGGTAACTCTAAAATGCTGTTCTTCATTGCTTAAATAATATTTACCTCCTAATTCGTCACAATTAATATCCGTAACGCTAAGTTTCAATAACTCCGTAATTATTCCAAAAATATGATTTTCAATTTTGGAATATACTTTAGGCTTTTTTCTAAAAAAACTAAACATACAAATTATTATTAGTTAAAACATTCAAGTAAATCATCTCTTATTTTTATAATAATGAAGATTATTTATATTGATACAAATTCCTTTAAAATTCAAAGACAAATTAATAGCAATTTTTCTAATAACACAAATTGTTTAGATTATATACCAAAATAAACTTTAAACAGCAAATTTTTCAATTCTAAGACACAAAAATCATTTTTTATAACAAGAAAAAAACAGCAACTCACACATAAAAGAAGTTTTGTATATCATGCTATAATTTAATAGGATAATTTAGTTAAAACAAAAAGCCCGATACTCGCAGTTTATAAGTATCGGGCTTTTGTTTTTTATTAATTACCGTTTAGTAATTAAAATCTTTTCTATTGTCTTTTATATCAGCGCCTTCTTTTAAAGCTGGCAATACTCTGTTTGCCTCTGATGCGCTTTGTGCTTTTAATTTAGCAACATTATCAGCATAGCTTTTTAAAGCTGGTGCTTTAACAGTACTAGTATTTTTTACTACATAAACTCCAGTAACCCCTTCGATTGGAGCAGATGTTTTATTAGCTACCAAAGCGAATGCATTTCCAACTACTTTAGCCTCTTGACCAATTCCTCCAGATAAAACTGGATTTTCCAAAGTAACGTCAACAGCTTTTTGAACAGTAGAACCTGTCGCTTTTGCAATTGATTCTAATGAACTTCCAGTCATTTTAGCTTTTAGCAATTCCGCTTTTTTCTTGTTTTTAAGAATTGATTCAACATAAGGTCTTGCTTGTGCAACTGGAACTAATCCTGAATTATCAATAGTCTTAAGTTTAGCAATTACATGTCCCAAATTGGCTACTTCAAATCTTTTAACAGATCCTTCTTTAGTATCATTTTCAAAAGCCCATCTTACAATAGTTCTTTGAGCACCTAGAGGTCCAAAACTTTCGTCCATCGCTTTTACTGAAACAGCTGGTGATACAGTAAGAGCCATTTCTTTAGCTGTTTTATTAAAATCTTTTTCAGCAACTTCCATTTCAAATTTAGTTGCCTGCTCGAATACTTTATCAGAAGTAGCTTCTGAAGCTTCAATTTTTTGAGCAACAGTTGCTAAACGAACACCATCTTGTTTATCTGTAACTTTAATGATATGGTAACCAAATGGAGTTTCAACTAATCCAATTTTACCAATACCATTATTGAAAACAAAATCATTAAAAGGCTTTACCATTTGACCTTGTCCAAAATATCCTAAATCACCTCCCTGTTGAGCTGAAGAATCATCAGAAGCAGTAAATGCTAACATCATGAAACTATCAGGATTTGCAGTAACTTGAGCTAAAATAGCTTCTGCTTTAGCTTTAGCTTCCTCTTTTGTTCTTTTTTCTTTTTTATTAGGGACTTGTGTTCCTTCATAACTGATAAGAATGTGACTTGCTTTAGCATTTACACCTGCTTTTTTTCCTAATGATTTAGAGATACAGTAGTATTTACCAAAAACGTAAGGTCCATAAACCTCTCCTGGCGCTAAATTGTATAATTTATCTGCATCAACAGCTGGTAAATCTTTTTTGGCAACATAAGAAGAATCATAAGGTACATCCGAATTTGAATTTACAAATTCAGCTGCGTTTTTAGCATTTTTAAATCCTGCCAAAATATCATTTTTACCTGTAGCCTGATTGTAAACCACACTTCCATTCAACAAAGAAGCAAGCTTTGATTTCACTTCACTAACATCTGCTGCAGAAGCTTTATCTTCAATTAAAACATACTCTATATCACGAGTCTCTTCTGACTTGAATTTTTTCGGACTTGCTTTCATGTAATCCAATACATCAGCATCAGTTACTTTTACTTCACTGTCTTTAATCGTAGAAAATAAACCGGCAACATAATCAAAATTTACTTTGTTAGCTCCCAATTCATAATTGAATTTTCCTTCACTTTCAGTTGTATAAATACCTCCTTTAATTAAAGTATTATAAATTTGAAATTTAGCATTCAATTCTGCGTCTTTCTCTCTATCTTTTAAATATTGAGCTTGTTCAGGATTTGATTTAAAATACTCTTTAAATTTAGCAACATCAAACATACCTGCTGCATTCAAAAACATTGGGTTTTTTCCAATATTTTGATCAGCCGTAAGAATATCCATAATATGTTTTTCACCTACTCTTAATCCTAATTTATCAAATTCAGCAGAAAGCAAAGCGACAGTCACTTCCTGATCCCATACTCTTCCAGAGGCTTGCGTTGCAGAAATTCCTTGTCCGCTTTTTTCGACATTGCTTACTTTAAGCCTAAAGTCTTCAAATGCGATATCCTTTCCATTGATGCTTCCAACATCCTTTGAGCTTTTACCAAAACTACCTTTCGTAAAAAGATCCTGTATTATAAATGAAAATAATGCTAGAGCAATAACTCCAATCATTATAGCCGAATGTTGTCTAATTTTTGATAAAACTGCCATTGTATATTATTGTTTATTTTAAAATTTTGTTTGCGAAAATACAATTATCTAATTAATAATTATAGAACTACTGTTTTTTTTTTGTTTTTTTTTAAATTAAAAAAGCAATCCTAGCTTTTGATTGTCATTTTAACCAATTCAATCTTCTTATTTGTTGCTTCTTCAATGACAAAATGATAATTATCAATAGTAATTTCATCTCCTTTTTGAGGAATTTCCTTAGTGAAATCAACGATAAATCCCCCAAGCGTTCCATAGGAATCACTTTCAGGAATTGCCAGCTTATACGTTTGATTCAAATATTCTACATCAAAACGGGCGGAAAATAAAAATGAATTATCATCTAACTCTTTTTCAATCAATTCTTCATCCAAATCATGTTCATCTTCTATTTCTCCAAAAAGCTCTTCAACAATATCTTCAATTGTAAGAATTCCCGATGTACCGCCATATTCATCCAATACAACTGCCACACTTTTTCTTTTTTTAGTCAATAAATTCATGGCATCTTTTACATAAATCGCTTCTGGAATAAATTCTACCAGGATTACTATTTCTTCAATACTGGAAGGTTTTTTAAACAAATCAAAAGAATGCACATACCCAATTATATCATCCAATGAATTTTGATAAATCACTATTTTTGAATAACCAGTTTCTATGAATAATTCTTTCAGGCTGTCTATCGATTCAACTACATCAATGGCAGCAATCTCTGTACGCGGCGTCATTACATCTCTTGCTTTTACTCCCGAAAAATCCAAAGCATTTCTGAAAATTTGTATTTCCGAATCTACCTCTTCATCATCCTCAACCGTGCTCATTTGTTCGGTAATATAGTTACCTAATTCTATTTTACTAAAATAAAGCTGCACTTGGTCTCCTTCGGTTTTAAAAAATTTTTTCAAAACAAAATCTGAAATCCAAATCAAAAAAGTAGAAACAAAATAGAATAATCTATAAAAAAAGTAAGACGGTATGGCAAAAAACTTAATAAGTGAATTGGCATAAATTTGAAAAAAAACTTTAGGAAGAAATTCAGCTGTTATTAAAACTATTAAAGTAGAAATTACCGTTTGAATTAAAAGACTTGTAACATCCGAGAAATGCAGGTCAAAAAACAGCAACCACTTCATCAATAACTCGCCCATAAAAAATCCATAAACCACTAATGCTATATTGTTACCTATAAGCATTGCGGCAATAAATTTTGAAGGCTTTTCTGTTAGTTTGGTAAGTATTCTAGAAAGAAAATTATCTTGTTTTTTTTCTAACTCTAAATAAATTTTATTCGAAGAGATAAAAGCTATCTCCATTCCTGAAAAAAAAGCACATAGTATTAAGCACAATATTATGATACTTATTTCCATTTCATTTAAGATTGTTTATTTCTGTCTTCAAACTTTTTGGAAAACTTTCTTCTAAAAAAAAACATAAAAACAGCAAGCCCTCCAAGAATAAAACTCAACAAAGGATTCCCGTTAGCACTCCATTTCGTGTATCCTTCATATATAAAATAAAGTCCAAAAGCTAAATATAAATATGATGTGTATTTTAAAAAATTCATGTGTTTGTTTTTTTATTATTCTTTGGATTCAATTTCTCCTTGGATTCTTTGCGAATTAATAGTTTTAAAGTCTTTACTAAAATCAATTCCCTGACCAGTAGAGCTGTTTGCAGCATCAGTTAATTTAAATTTTTTCTCGGTATAAAACCATTGATTTTTTTGGTCAAAAAATAATTGTTCTGTTTCTAGTATCTGTCCTGATTCAGAAGTGATTTTTACTTTTCCCTGCAAATCTATAATATTGGTTAGTTTATAGGAAACCGCATAATTAGATCTGATAAATGTTTTTTTTCCTTTATTATCATAAATTGTTACATCCACGCCTTTAGGGAATTCTGTAAAGGCAAAATCGACGTTGGAATAATCAAACATTTTTGGACTAATGAGTATGGATTTTATTTTCCCAGAATCAGTATATTTTAAATTCACATTATCCGCATCGCCACTTGGGACAAATTCAGAATAATCATTATTATGCACCTCTTTAAAATTACTTTCACAACCAAAAAGAACACTTACAATGATGAAAAGTGGTAAAATAAAAGAAATATCTTTATTTAGAAAACTCATAGTCAATATTTAAACAACACAGAAAAACTAATTCCTTACATTAAAATCAGTCAATTTTTCTATGTCCAAACCATTTGTCATTAAGAGAAAAACTCATTGCAATAGTGACATAATTTTCCTGAATCAATTCATGAGAAGTTGTTCCTCTTTGTCCATACTCCAAACCTATATTAACATTTGAAAGACTTCCAATGACAGGCAAACCCATTCCAAAAGAAATTGCTTTCTCATCAATCTCTTCAGAATTAATTATAGTTCCTGTTTTTGTATATCTTAAACCTCCTCTATAGACAATTTTTTGAAAATACTTTGAATAAACATTATTATTAGGAACATAAAACCCTCCTAGACTATAGCTAGAATACTTTCCATAAGTAGCATTGTCTACAGCATTAAAATCATCAGTTAATTTTCCAACATTTTGAAAAACCAATTGCGTACCTAGCAGCCATTTTTTAGTTTCACCAACTCCAAAGCCAAGAGATGTTTTCGCAGGAATTTTCAAATCGGTTCTAATTACTTTCTCACCTGAAGTATCATAAATTGCAACATCATAATTTGAATTATAAGTTACTGTCGAAATAGTTTTCGTATTTGTAGATGATAACGTAGCTTGAGGAGCATAAGTGAAACTACTATAGAAATTTGTTTTTTTATAGATTTTATGCTTATACATGGCGCCAAAATTGGCTGCAAATCCCTTTAAATCTGCTTTATTTTTTTCTTCAGTTCCAACCAATACACCTGATAAAAATTCTAGATTTGAGTTATTAATTCTTCCAAAATTATACTGCACATCAGCACCTACTACTAAATTAGGAATAATTGTATATCCCAATGAGAAAAAAGCTTTATTTAAACCGCCTGTACCTTTCAATACATTATTTACGCCGTCTGGCTCAGAATTAATAGATTCAATATTATATCCCACTGAGGTATAAGGCAACAATCCAAATCCAACCCCAATTTTCCCTAAAGGCAAAGCTACAGCTAAATAATCAATGGTTGTTCTTTTTGCATTATCGCTTTTGGAATCCGTTTTCAATTTGGTTGTTGTATAATTTCCTCCAATTGTAAAAGCTGTGAACCTGATAGACGCAAAACTCGCAGGATTCAAAATATTTATATGAAGACTGTCTTGCTCGATATTAAGTCCGCCCATGGAACGATTTTCAAGATTTCCTTTAAATCTAGATTCCCCAATTCCAAAAAAAGAGTAAGGAGACGCAGATCCACTTTGAGCATTAGCCATTAGCGAAAAAAAGAAACATACAATAACAATAAATTTTTTAATCATTTTCTATTTTATATTGAAAAATTTGATTCAAACTCTCTAACAGGAAATTTGAATTGGCAAATATGGTATTTTTTAATCGTTTAGCCAAAAAAACTGCATCCCCACCCGTTAAAATTATTATAAAGTTTGGATGTAATGCCTTATATTCATCTATAAAACCATCCATTTCATAGACCAATCCGTTTACAACACCAGAATGTATCGATTCTGAAGTAGACTTACCAACGAAATATTCAGGAGCTTCCAATTCTAACAAGGGAAGCTTTGCCGTAAAGTTATGCAAAGCCGCATAACGCAACTGCAATCCTGGCGAAATTGCTCCTCCAAGATAATTATTCAATTTGTCGATAAAATCATAGGTCACACAAGTTCCCGCATCAATAACTAACCTATTCTGATTTGAAAATTGAAGTGTTGCACCCGCTGCAAGTACCATTCTGTCTACTCCTAAAGTTTGAGGCGTTTTATAATGATTGACAAATGGAAATGAATCATCATGAGAAACAAAATGAATATCCACAAGGCTTTCAAATTCGAAGAAAGACTGTTTTTCTACATCTGAAACCGAAGAAACGACCAAATGGGTTACTTTTTCATATTCTTTTAAAATATTTTTAATGTTTTCCCCAAGCTCAGTTTTCGAAAAAACAAAGCTTTCTAAAATGGTAGAACCCTCAAAAACAGCAGTTTTAACTCTGGTATTCCCAACATCAATGGCTAGAATCATAATTTATATTTAACAATGCGAAGATACGAATTGATTTTTTTTAAAAATTCTTTTGGATAAATTAAAAATGGTTCTATATTTGCACCCGCATTAGCACGGTACCTTAGCTCAGATGGTAGAGCAATGGACTGAAAATCCATGTGTCCCTGGTTCGATCCCTGGAGGTACCACAAAACCCACTCAAACGAGTGGGTTTTTTGTTTTTTTTCAGTATCCCAAAAAAACACTTCCGATTTAGGGTTCTCAATTTGCATAGAACATTAGAATACTTAACAAATTCAGGATTTCAAAACAAAATATTGACAATTGAAGGACTTACAACAATTATGAATGAGCATTTTACGGAATAATAAAATTGGATTCTCATTTACATTTTTAGAAGCTAACATTGCTTAATTGAAAATTAATCTAAAAACAAACGACTATTAACACAATTAATAGAAAGTAATTTAGTTAAATCATTACCTTTTTTAAAAAAAAATATTTTTTTGTTATTTGTTATATTTTTTTTATATACATTTATCAGATAATCGACAAAAAAATACACTTAGTCGATTATTTAAAATTAATGCAAATAGAAAATTAGCTTGATAACAAATAAAATATGACCCCCATTTTACTTAATCAACTACGAAGCATAATAACTTCGCCATTAATTTCAATGTTTTGTAAAAAATATGAAGAAAATGAAAATTTATTAAAAAAATCAATCGATACAAGTATCTGTACCGTACTTATTGGTCTTGATAATATAATTGAAAATCCCTCATTATACGATAACCTCATTGAATGCATAACTTTCACCGAATTCTACAAAACCATAGAATATGACAACGGGAAACTATCCTCAATAAACTACTCCTTTGAACGCGAAGGTCTTATTCCTTTAAATTTAATTTTTTCCTCTAAAAAAGGACGTATATCCGAAATGATATCAAATGAAGTTGGCATCAAAAGTGCAACTGCAGGGGCAGTTTTAAATTTTGCAGTAATGCTAATCTTGTCGCACTTTAAAAATGAAAAACAGAAAATCAGTATTCAAGACAATTTAAATTCTGACAAGAAAGCAATATTAAACACCGTTCCAGAAGGCATTAGAATCATTCTTGGATATCCCAATTTTGAATGTGAAGACACTTACTATAATGCTGATACTTTAGTTAAAACAAATTTTTTAAGTAAAATTTTTAAATTATAATTTAAAAAAACTCCATAAAAAAATGGCAGCAATTCTAGAATTGCTGCCATTTTTTTTAAGCTGCTATTTTTTATTCATTAATCCAAGAATCAATTTTATTTTCCAATAAAGCTAACGGCATCACACCAGATTCTAATACTTTTTCATGGAACTTTTTAATATCAAATTTAGCTCCCATTTTATCTTGCGCTCTTTTACGAAGTTCCAAAATTTTAAGCTGTCCAATTTTGTATGACAATGCTTGTCCAGGAATAGCCATATAACGCTCAATTTCAACAGTAATTCCTTCTTCGCTTTCGGCTTCATTCTGCATAGAATATTTAATAGCTTGCTCTCTTGTCCAGCCCTTGCTATGCAATCCTGTATCAACCACTAAACGAACTGCTCTATGCATTTCATTCCCCAACATTCCAAAATACTGATAAGGATCTTGATATAAACCTAATTCTTTACCTAAACTCTCTGTATATAATGCCCAACCTTCTCCGTAAGCACCAAACCAATTAAACTTTCTGAAATCAGGCAAAAAAGTATTCTCTTGCTGCAATGAAATTTGAAAATGATGACCTGGAATAGCTTCATGCAAAAACAAATCTTCATCTCCATACACATTATATTCTTTTACATCAGGAATAGGAACATAAAAAACACCTGGACGAGAACCATCAGCTGTTCCTTGCATATACTCAGCACTAGACGTTTTTTCTCGGAAGGCTTCTGTTCTTCTAATCTCAAATTTTGTTTTAGGCTGTAATGAAAATAATTTGTCAACATTTGGTTTTATGACACTATAAATTCTTTCAAAATTAGCAATTACTTCCTCCGGCTTTTTGAAAGGTTTTAATTCGGGTTTGTTTCTTACGTATTCAAAAAATTCAAGAAGAGTTCCTTTAAATCCAACTTGGCTTTTTACTTTTTCCATTTCGGCATTTAAACGGGCAACCTCTTTTAATCCTAATTCATGAATCTCTTCTGGACTCATCTCGGTAGTAGTCCATTGTTTTACATAAATTGCATATAAATCTTTCCCAAAAGGCAAACTGCCTATTCCACTAGTAGCTCTTGACGCTGGCAAGTATTCATTTTTAAGAAAATCAGCCATTTTTTTATACCTAGGTATCAGTTTTTCATTGATTTCAGCAGTATATTTAGCGGTCAAATCTTTTTTTACTTCATCAGAAAATGTTGCCGGTAACAGCTTTATAGAAGAATAAAACAAATTGTCTTCAATATTTGGAGTCGGCATTTCAGCAAATTGCGGAATTACTTTTTCTGTTAATGCTTTAGGCAAAACAATTCCTTTTTCAATTCCTTTTTTCATATATACCAAAGCAGAATCGATCCAAAAACTATATTTATCCATTCTCTTTAAAAAATCAGTATAATCCTTTTCTGTTTTAAAAGGCTGTCCACTTGTACCTCCGGCAAATTGCCCCATAGTTAAATGCGTACCCCAAAACTGATGAATTGGGATTAGGTTTGTAGGTTGTTCCAATAGTTTTTTTCCAACTTCAACTTCCCATTTTATAATTTCATAACTGTTTTTCTCTTCTTCTGAAAGTTGGCTTTCATCAAATGCGCTTAGTCCAGTCTCATATTTATTAAAAAATTCAAGCTGTTTTTTTCTAAAGCTATCTGTCATTTCAAATTGCAGCTGATCATTGTATTCATTTTGACCGTTTTGCGTTGCCCCCAAAGGATCTAATGCATTTTTATCATCAAAATAATTTTTGGTAAATAATGAAAAATCTTGTTTTTTCTCATTAGACTTACAGTTCACCAATACTAGCGCGACAACCAACACGGTTATAAAAAGCGTGATTTTTCTCATATTTGTTATATTTAAGGAAATATAAAACTAATTGTTATTGCGAACATATTTGTTAATTTTTTCTTAAAAAAATTATCCATGGTACACTCTAGAAGCTACAATTTTATTTTCTTTTACAACGAGAACCTCAGCTACGCGCATATCCTCATCACCCTCGACAGCTCTAATGTATTCCATAAAAACTCGATCTGCATTGGCAGTCAGGGAAGTTACTTTATAATGCAAACTAGGCAATCTATCAAACGCATCTTGCCACCAGCTTCTTAAAGCCTCTTTTCCTGTTAGCAAACCTTGTGTTTCAGGTCTGCTTATTTTTAATTTTGGACTAAAATGGGCTGCTTCATCATCATAAAGAGATAATAATTGCTCTAAATTATGATTGTTAAAAGCTTCAAACCATTTAAAAGCTATAGATTGTAATTTTTCTGGTGTCATTCGGTACTGTTTTAAATTAAAAAATCCCTTGCAAATAAATGAAAGGGATTTGGAATTATATTTTTTTAAAAAAATTATACATTTTTCAAATTGATAACTTCTTGTTCGGTAAGCATTCTCCAATTTCCTCTTGGCAAATTTTTCTTGGTTAAACCAGCAAAAGCTACACGATCAACTCTAAGAACATTATACTCAAAATGTTCAAATATAGCACGAACTACTTTTATGTTTGAAGATTTCAATTGAATTCCTATTTCACTTTTGGACTCTCCTTCAATATAACTTATGTCGTCTACTGGAACTCGGTGGCCATCTAATACAAGTCCTTTATTTATTTTTTCTAAATCTTCAAATTTTAAATTTTTATCTAAAGAAACTTGATAAATTTTGGTTGATTTTTGACTTGGCAATGTGAATTTACGAATCATATCAGTGTCATTAGTAAAGACTAACAATCCTGTTGTATTCTTGTCCATTCTTCCAATAGCTCCAATCTTTGCAGTAGTAGAACCTTTTACTAATTCTAAAACATTACGATATTCTTGACCCTCATCAAGTGCAGTTGTAAAATTTTTGGGCTTATTCAATAAGATGTACACTTTTTTCTCTGGAGTCAAAACTGCACCATCAAAATTCACAACATCTCCTGGTTTTACCATGTACCCCATTTCGGTAACTGGAATTCCATTTACTTTTACATTTCCTGATTGAATATAAATATCGGCATCACGTCTAGAGCAGGTTCCTGAGTTTGAGATGTATTTATTCAAGCGAATTTCATCTTTTACTTTAGGTCTCTTTGGCGCTTGATTAGGTTTTTTTTCTACTTTATTAGCCTCAACTTCGGCAACTTTAGTGTTTATTTTTACTTTTTTTGGCCCCTGAGCCCTTTTTTGCATCGCAGGTTTTGGCTTATTTGAACTTGGTCTAGAACTAGTTGGTCTAGCGCCACTTCTTTTATTATTGCCTTCCTTATTATTCATAATATTCTATAATTTGGTGCAAAGATACTATTTATATCATTGAGAAACGATTTTTAACAATTAGAAAAAGTTAACTACTTAATTTAATGACTTTTAAAATATTCCATATTAGTCATTATTATGGTTTTGATTGTAATAATAACAAAAATGCCGGATTTTTATCTTTAGCCCCGATAGAAGTGTAAATCCTTTTGTAGAGGCGGGTTTCAAACCCGCCTCTACAAAAATTTATAATCAACTAAATTGTCATTAATACTTTTTTGCCGTGCCAAAGCACACTTGGATTGATAAGCACGATGCAAAAAACTCCCGCTACGATGAGAAACTTCAAGACGTTGTGAAGCATTACATACTGCGCTTTGGTTTGCCATTTCCATAAATACAGCAGAAAAAAAATCAAAACTATAAAGCCAAAATAAAAGTAAATATCCATGTATCCAACATCATAAATATTGATTAAAAAATAGACAGGCAAAACAGTTAATAATGTCAATACTGTTATTACTTTTTTGGCTATTTTCTCTCCATAAATAATTGGAATCGTTTTGTAATCATTGGCAAAATCTCCTTTTAAATTTTCTAAATCCTTTATCATTTCCCGGACTAATAGTAATAAAAACAAGAAAGCTCCATGCGAGAGTATAACAGCAAGTTTACCGCTATTGCTTTCGATTTCATACAAAGGCATTTTTAAATAGTAATACAATAGGATTCCGAAAAAAGGAAGAATAGCTAAGAACGCTGCCATCAAATTCCCAATTAATGGATATCTTTTAATTTTATGAGAATAAAACCAAATCAAAAAAATATAAGCCGAGTAGAATAAAACAGCTCTAAAAGAAAGAAAAAATGCTATGAGAGCTACAAAAAGATTAAGGCTGAAATAGACCTGCAGTTTCGTTTTTTGGCTCACCAAACGGTCTAGTTGTGATTTATTTGGACGATTAATCAAATCCTTTTTACTATCATAAAAACTATTGATAATATAGCCCGAAGCAATGGTCAGACTGGAACACATTACTATAATAAAAAGACGGAAATCTAATAATATTGACAAAGCTCTCTGCTCAGGTGCCAATATAAAAATAGCCGATAAATATTGGGCTAACGCTATAATGGGTATGTTATAACCTCTAACGACAGAGAATAAACTGATAATTTTCCATATAAATAGTTTATGCTTTCTGCTTAACATGGAATTAGTTTAGAATTTAAAGGTGTTTATTAATTTTCTTAGGCTAAATATTAAAACTGATAAACGACTTCCAATTTAAAATCTTTCAATGAGGCTTTTGCTTTTTCTAAATCTTCGGTAAATCCTAAAATATAACCGCCTCCTCCAGAACCGCACAATTTCAAATAATAATCATTTGAATCGATTCCTTCCTGCCATATTCCATGAAATTGTTCCGGAATCATTGGTTTGAAATTATTAAGAACCACCTTAGACAATTGTTTAGTGTTTTCAAATAATGACTTCATATCCCCACCCAGAAAATTCTCTACGCAAGCATCTGTGTATTTTACAAATTGATTTTTCAGCATTGTTCGAAAACCTTGGTCTTTTAGATTTTCCATGAAAATATTAACCATTGGAGCCGTTTCACCAACAATTCCTGAATCTAATAAAAATACCGCTCTCTTTCCGTCAAGACTTTGAGTAGGAATCCCTGTGGCTTCAATATTATCTTTGGAATTTATCAAAATCGGAATGCTCAAATAACTGTTCAATGGATCAAGACCAGAACTTTTCCCGTGGAAAAAGCTCTCCATTTGGGAAAAAACTGTTTTTAGAGTCAATAGTTTTTCACGAGTTAAATTCTCTAAAACCGTGATTTTATTTTGTGCATATTTATCATAAATAGCAGCTACCAAAGCGCCACTGCTACCTACTCCATATCCTTGCGGAATACTGGAATCAAAATACATTCCTGTTTGAACATCATTATTTAAAGCCTCTAAATCAAACGTTACTAAATCAGGCTGTTCTTTTTGCAATTGTTCCAAATAGACAACAAATCGCTTTAAATGCCCATTTGATTGTATCGCTTCTGCAGAAGGATCAGCATCTTTCTTTAAAGCGCCATTGTAAAAGTTATAAGGAATTGACAAACCTTTAGAGTCACGAATAATTCCGTATTCTCCAAAGAGTAATATTTTTGAGTAAAATAAAGGTCCTTTCATATATTTTTTAAAATTATCCCCTAAGGGCTTGAAATCGTTATGCTTTCAAAAATCAACTACATCACCACGATTTTCGTTTTGTATTGCAATGTTTATTTCTTCCTGTTGTTCGGGCGTTAAATCCTCCCAAACTTCTTTTTCAGCCTCATCAAAAACAGCTTTTATTTTTTTCAAAAGAATGACATCTTTTGTATCAACTATCTTTTGTATTAATTCTAATTTCTCCGAATTCAAATCCATGATTGCAAAAATTAATAATTTAAAGATACGAAAAAAAGAATCAAGTCAACAAAGCGCCATTCCCAATTTCGTCGCAAAGGTACTGACCATTTTGGCAATAGCCAACTAATTCTGCTTTAATAAATTGCAGCACTTTTTCTTTGACATTATTTGGATACAAAACATGCACATTGGCTCCAGCATCCAAAGTGAAACAAACAGGTGTTTTAGTTTCATTTCTAAATTTCCAAATCGCATTTATGATTTGCAAAGTATTGGGTTTCATTAAAATGAAATATGGCAATGAAGTCATCATCATCGCATGCAAAGTCAAAGCTTCGCTTTCTACAATTTTGATAAACTCTTCTAAGTCTCCATTTTCAAAAACAGGGATCAGCTTGTCTAAATTCTCATGTGCTTGGGCAAATCGCCTTTCGGCAAATGGATGGTCGTGCATCAAATCGTGTCCAACTGTACTCGAAACTTGCTTTTCGCCTTTATCAACTAGCAAAATAGTATCTTGAAAATTTCTGAAAGTATCATGAATCGCATACGGATATTCAACTCCATACAAATCGGTACTTCCTTTTATATTCGCTTGATTCCCCCAAACAACAACTTGTCCCATTACACTTCTGCAGGCACTTCCTGAACCCAAACGCGCCAAAAATGAAGCTTTACTATAGAAATAATCTTCAGTCATAGCTGGATTTAAGGCTTTTTCCAAACTCATGAAATTCATCGCCAAAGCCGCCATTCCCGATGCCGACGAAGCGATTCCGGAACTGTGCGGAAAAGTATTTTCGGTGTCAATTGTAAAATGATATTCTTTTAGGAACGGCAAATAAATCTCTACCCGCTCCAAGAATTTTTGAATTTTTGGTTTGAAGTCTTCTTTTGGTTTTCCTTCAAATAACAAATCAAAAGAAAAATTGCCATCGTTTTCTTTTTTGGCGAAAGCCAAAGTGGTAATCGTTTTGCAATTATTCAATGTAAAACTAACCGATGGATTTGCCGGAATCTGATTATCTTTTTTCCCCCAATATTTTACCAAAGCAATATTACTTGGTGCACTCCATGAAAAATTGCCTCGGTCTAATGAATGGGTATATTTCGATGGTATAAAATCGTCAGCTTCAAACATAAATAGTAATTTTCGGCAAAGATACTTTTTTTGCTGAAATCGGAGAGCAAACAAATACGTTTAAAAAATCACCGCAGATTCGCAGATTAATCACTTGGAAAGCTAACTTCTCTAATTAAAACATACGCTAACTTTGCTTAAAGAAATTATTTTAGTTGCTAAAATAATTATTAAAATCTGCGAATCTGCGGTAAAATAATTCATGAGCTCAACCTTGCTGAAATCGTTTATTCCTTTATTTGATAATCCTTCGAAAGTTTTAAGTAATTTTGGCTTCGCTAAAATCATAAGAAATGAATAAACTTACCCGAATATTATCAATTGTTGTTACTTGCCTGGTTGTAGGCTATTTTTCTGGAATAGTTACTCGTTCATCTATAACAACTTGGTATCCCACTTTGATAAAACCAAGTTTTAATCCACCCAATTGGATTTTTGCTCCTGTTTGGAATATGCTTTATATTTTGATGGGAATCGCTGCAGGACTTGTTTGGAACAGAATTGATTTTGAAAAAGAAACGGTTAAAAAAGCATTGCAGTTTTTCGCAATTCAATTAGCCTTAAATGCTTTGTGGTCGTATTTATTTTTTGGCCTAAAAAACCCAATGTTAGCTGGTTTGGAAATAATCATCCTCTGGCTGATGATTTATGAAACCTATATTCAATTTGCTAAAATCAATAAAATTTCGGGCTATTTATTTATTCCTTATTTACTTTGGGTAAGTTTTGCAACAGTATTAAACGGAAGTATTTGGTGGTTGAATAGGTAGCAGTGACCCGTTTTTTAGCGGTCAGTTTTCATCTTAATATCTAAACTATTTCTCAATCATTCAGTTTTTGAAATTCAATATTTTTAGCAGATAAAAAATCCATCATACTAAGAATATTATTATCCTTGGCTACTTTTTTGGATTTAGGATCAGCATCACAAAACTGAAGAAAAAGATCTATCTCTTCTGGTTTTAATTTTAAAGTTTCAAGGTAGAATTTTTGATCGCAGGTGTTTTTTGCCAATGTAGCAAATTCAGTTTCTGGCAGAGATTCTTTTTTTGGTTCTTTTTCTTTTGCGAATAAATCTAAAAGCTTTTTGCCAATTGCAACAAAATTCAAGCCATTAACAAATGTTCCTCCTCTAACCATAACGTACTTATTCTCAGTATAGGGATTTTTATCTGAAGTAATTTCATCTATTTTACTTTGTTCGTATTTTTTGTCTAAGCTTAATTTTAAATTTTGCTTTTTTGCAACTATCACCTCATCCAATTCTTCTGCTTTCTTAAACATTTCAACTTGCAGATTGTTAAGCTCAATCTGTTTTGGAGATACTTTTAGCCTTTTTAAATTAAACTCTTTAGAATAAAAAAGCAGACTGTCATTTGCAGTAACAGCAATTAAAAATTCTCCTTGATCATTAGTTTTGGTGCTTTTTTGTGAAGTTTTATTAATAACATCTACGTTGTACAGCAAGAAATTCTCAGATGAAACCACTCCTTTAAGAAGTTTTTCTGTTTGTGAAAAGCTGAATTGACAAACAAGCAAGAATAATGTAATAAGTAATTTTACTTTCATTTATAAGAATTTATTGAAAGTAAATATATCCTAATAGTTCCTAAAGAAAACATAGATTTGGTGTAAATTTTTGTTAATTAATCTAAACAGCATTTGCCACAATAAACCCGCTTGTCCAGGCATTTTGAAAATTAAAACCGCCTGTAATGGCATCGATATTTACTATTTCGCCAGCGAAATAAAGGTTTTCATGAAGTTTACTTTCCATGGTTTTGAAGTTGATTTCTTTTAAATCGATTCCGCCAGCGGTTACAAATTCTTCTTTGAAAGTGCTTTTTCCATTGACCTGAAAAGTGCTGTTCGTTAATTGATTCACCAAATTTTGCAGTTGAATTTTCGACAAATCAGCCCATTTCGTTTCGACCTCAATATTCGATGCCAAAACTAAACTTTCCCAAAGACGATTCGGAAAATCGAACGGTGATTTTTTGGAAACCGCTTTTTTGGCGTGTTCCTGTTTTAATGTTTTTAGAATTTTATCGGTATCTTCTGCATCCATATCGTTTAGCCAATTCACATAAATGGCAAACTGATAATTTTTATCGAATAAAATCCGAGCTCCCCAAGCCGATAATTTCAAGATTGCCGGACCGCTCATTCCCCAATGCGTGATTAACAAAGGTCCAGTAGAAACTAACTTGGTGTCTTTTACCTTTACCGTAACCTGTGCAGCTACGCCAGGTAATTCTTTGATTCTCTGATCTTTTATATTGAAAGTAAATAAGGATGGAACTGGACTTACAATGACGTGCCCTTGCTGTTGAAGCATTTCCCAAATTTTCGGATTGCTTCCTGTGGCAAGAACCAATTTCTCGGCAATATAGTTTTCATGTTGCGTTTCTACTTTCCAGAAATTGTCTTTCTTGAAAATGGACTGAACACTTTGTCCTGTGAGAACCGCAATCCCAAGCTTTTGTGTCGCTTTTATAAAACAATCTATAATCGTTTGCGAAGAATTCGAAACCGGAAACATGCGTCCATCTTCTTCAATTTTTAACTCTACGCCATGCTTTTCAAACCATTCGATTGTATCTCCCGAGCAAAATTGATGAAAAGGACCGCGCAATTCTTTTTCGCCGCGCGGATAAAACTTCACCAATTCATTGGGTTCAAAACAGGCGTGGGTTACATTACAGCGTCCTCCTCCGGAAACACGAACTTTTCCCAACACCTCGGATCCTCTTTCGAGAATGGCTACTTTAATTTTCGGGTTTTTCTCTACGATATTGATAGCCGTAAAAAAACCAGCAGCGCCACCGCCAACAACGAGTATGTCAAAATTTTGATTCATGATTTTTGAAAGAAATAAATTAGAATGCAAAGGTAGGTTTTTGAAGGGACAACCGCAGAATAGCAGATTATATTTTGATAAATAGTAATAAAAACCAAGATTGAGAAATGGAACACAGATGACACAGATTAAACGGATTTCTATACTTTATCTTCATATTCCAATTCGGAAATCTGTGTAAATCCGTTTAATCTGTAAAATCTGTGGCTAATAAACCCTGTCCAAAAAATCGGTGATTATGCCATCTACGTTGAATGATTTCATTCTTTGAATAGCATCAATTTCATTGACTGTCCAAGGAAAAACCAGAATTCCTTTTTCTTTTATTCTAGAAACATATTCATTAGTCAATAATTGAAAATCGGGATGCAACGCGTAGGCTTTGATAAATCGGGCAAAGGAAATAGCCAAATCCATATCCGTTTCGGTTAAAACTCCAATCCGAATATCATCATTTAAAAACCGAACTTGCTGCAGGGCATTCCAATCAAAACTGGACACTAAAAAATGATCGTGATTCCAATTTTTGTCCGAAATATAATATTCTATCAACTGCACCACTTTCTCAGCGGTATCTTGATTTTTCAATTCAATATTTACAAAACATCTTTGATTCACAACATCCAAAACTTCCTTTAATGTTGGGATTTCAAACTTTTCATTGATTCGAAAAGATTGTAATTCGGCTAAAGTCAATTGATTGACAACACCTTTTCCATTTGTCGTTCTGTCAATAGTTTCATCGTGGATTACGATCAAATGATCGTCTATACTGAGATGCACATCCAATTCGATTCCGTCTGCGCCCATTTCGATTGCTTTTTCGAACGAAACCAAAGTGTTTTCGGGTTCGTATCCTTTGGCTCCGCGATGCCCAATTTTGAGAATTTTATTCATAGTGTTGCAAATATAAAAAAACCTCCAGCTAAAGCTGGAGGCAATTAAAATCTTTTACTGTCTTCGAAAATTGTTTTTTTCTCTTTTATTATTTCAATTCTAAAATCAGAACAGATTTTCCTTCAATAGTAATATCATTTTTCAAATCAATAGATTTCCCTGAAAGCACATCATTTCCGGTTTTATAATTTGCGATACTTTCCTGAAAACGATTGGTTGGGAAAGTTTTGGATTCTTTATTGTTATTGATTACCACCATAACCGATTTTGAATCCGTGTATCTAAAATAAACATAAACATTGTTTTCTGGAATGTAGTGTTTCATTTTTCCAAAATGCACGGCATCATTCGATTTTCTCCAGTTGAACAATTGAGCTGAAAAATCAAAAAACTGTTGTTGCTCAGGCGTTCTTCCCGCTTTTGCGAAAGCATTATTGCTGTCTCCTGCCCAGCCTCCTGGAAAATCCTGACGAATTGCTGCATCTCCATCTTTATCTTTACTTCCTGCCATTCCGATCTCCGAACCATAATAAATTTGTGGAATTCCACGAACTGTTGCTAACAAAGTCATTGCCATTTTATATTTCGACAAATCTTTTTGGTAAATTTCATTAAAACGGTTGGTGTCGTGGTTTTCGACAAACGTCATAATGCTATTGATGTTTGGATATAGAAAATCATTGGTGAAATTCTCGTACACTTTTATCATTCCCTTATCCCAAGCTCCTGCATCTTCATTGAAAACAACACTTGTGGCATCTTGTAAAGTGAAATCCATAACAGAAGGCAAGTATGAATTGTAGCCTTGAATAGCTGCTATTTTGCTGTCTTTTTGCCAATACGCCATTTGCGCCTGATCGTGCATCCAAACTTCCCCAACGATATTAAAATTTGGGTATTCATCAGTTACCGCTTTAGTCCATTCGGCAATTCCTTTTTTGTCGCAATACGAATAGGTATCTACGCGAAAACCATCTAGATTAGCATATTCAATCCACCAAATGGCATTTTGTTTCAAGTAAGTATTCACCAATGGATTGGACTGATTCAAATCGGGCATTGATTTTACAAACCAGCCGTCCATACATACTTTAGCATCAATTTGTGATGCATTGGTATCAAACTGCGTGGTCATTCTGTAATTAGTTTGCGTAAAAGTTGGAAATTGGTGCAGCCATTCATTCGTAGGCAAATCCTTCAACATCCAGTGTTCGGCTCCCCAATGGTTCGTCACATAATCCATAATTAATTTCATGTCCCGTTTGTGCAATTCTGACGAAAGCTGTACATACTCTTCATTGGTTCCAAAACGCGGATCAATTTTATAAACATCCGATTGTCCGTAAGTGTGATACGAATATGCTTTGTCATTGTCTTCGCAAAGCGGTGTTGGCCAAAGTGCCGTAGCTCCTAATTCTTTCAGATAATCCAAATGTTGTATCATTCCAGCAATATCACCGCCGTGTCTTCCGCCGGGAAGTGCTCTGTTTGCTTTTTCAGTAACCGATTTGTCGCTGTCATTTTTTGGGTTTCCATTGGCAAAACGATCGGACATTACCAGATAAATCAAATCGGAAGCATCATAACCTTTTCTGGAAGCAGAATTTTCTCTTCTCTGTTTCAAACTATACTTTTTAGTAAAAACGACTTTTTTGTTTTTAGAAAATGAAAAAACAAAATCCTGAGCAGTTACATTTTTAGTGTCAATTGTAACAAAAAGATAATTTGGGTTTTCTGTTTTTTTGACATCTTTGATAACAATACTATTAGATACTGTCACTTCATTTTCAGCAATATTTTTGCCGTAAAACATAATCTGCAATTCCGGATTGTGCATTCCTGCATACCAAAAAGGAGGTTCGACTCTGTCAATTTGAGCAAAAATTGATGTAGAGATGAAAATTAATAAGATAAATACTTTCTTCATTTCGTCTATAATTTTAAAACCCTTTCCAAGTAAAACTTAGAAAGGGTTTGTTGTTATTAATTCAATTTAGTTATTTGGGTGTACCAAAACTGCAGTTCCGTTTACATAAACGGTTAGTTCTTTTGTTCCTTCTAAAGATAATTTAGTTTCATTATGATCAACCGCAATTTTCAAAATTTGGTTTCTAAAATTGATTTTAAAGGAATAACCTCCCCATTCTTTTGGAATTTTTGGAGAAAAATGAAGTGCATCATTTTTTACTCTCATTCCGCCAAAACCTTCTACAATACTCATCCAAGTTCCAGCCATAGATGTGATGTGACAGCCTTCCTCAACCTCTTTATTATAATCGTCAAGATCCAAACGGGAAGTTCTTAAATAAAAAGCATACGCCATATCCATTTTGTCCAATAAAGCGGCCTGAATCGAGTGGACGCAAGGAGAAAGCGAACTTTCGTGTACCGTAAATGATTCGTAGAAATCGAAATTACGTTCCAATTCGTCTTTCGAGAAATGATCTTCAAAGAAGTAAAAACACTGCAATACGTCGGCTTGTTTAATGTATGGCGAACGCAAAACTCTATCCCAAGACCATTTTTGGTTGATTGGTCTTTGTGAGCGGTCTAAATCTTTTACGCGAACTAAATCTTTGTCCAAGAAACCATCTTGCTGCAAGTAAATCCCCAAATCTTCTGATTTTGGGAAATACATATTGCCAGCCACTTTATTCCATTCCTGCAATTCAGCATCAGAAAGTTTTACTTTTTCTATAATGCGTTTATGGTCTGACGGATATTCTAAGGATACTTTTTGAATTTGTTCCGCAGCATAATCAATACACCATTTGGCAATATAATTGGTATAAAAATTATTGTTGATGTTGTTTTCATATTCGTTTGGTCCTGTAACTCCCAAAATCATATATTGATTTTTGTTTTTCGAGAAAGAAGCTCTTTGGTGCCAAAAACGGGCAATACCAATTAGCACTTCCAATCCTTTCTCTGGAATATAAGAGTAGTCACCAGTAAAACGGTGGTAATTGTAAATGGCAAATGCAATAGCACCGTTTCTATGGATTTCTTCGTGGGTGATTTCCCATTCGTTATGGCATTCCTCACCATTCATGGTTACCATTGGATACAAAGCTGCTCCGTTTTTGAAACCTAAATTTACTTCGGCATTTTCAATGGCTTTGTCCAATTGATTGTAACGATACGTCAATAAATTACGGGCTACTTGCTGATCTTTGGTCGCCATATAAAATGGAATGCAATACGCCTCAGTGTCCCAATAAGTAGATCCGCCGTATTTTTCTCCGGTAAATCCTTTTGGTCCGATATTCAAACGAGAATCTTTTCCTAAATAGGTTTGATTTAATTGGAAAATATTAAAACGGATTCCCTGTTGTGCTTTTACATCGCCTTCAATAGTGATGTCTGACATTTCCCAAATTTTTGCCCAAGCATCAATTTGGTCTTGCAATAATTGATTGTATCCTTTTGCCAAAGCGGCTTGGATAACTTTTTCGGCTCCAGATTGCGTATCAGCGTGATTTAACGAAACAGTATATCCTCCAATTTTT
The DNA here is from genome assembly GCA_963511725.1 of uncultured Flavobacterium sp. Taxonomy (GTDB): domain Bacteria; phylum Bacteroidota; class Bacteroidia; order Flavobacteriales; family Flavobacteriaceae; genus Flavobacterium. Next base: position 13,953 of record CAUPKA010000013.1, on the reverse strand, counting down.
TGAATCGCTGATTTTTCTCCTTTGGCAACAATAACATCATAGTAAAACAAGATTTTATCTGTTTTGGTATCTACTGATGTTGGAGACATGTTTTGTTTTTCACCTCTTGCAAAAATGGTGTTTTGCATGAAAGTCGTTACTTTAAAATGCGTTTTGAAGGTTTGAGCCGTAACAAAAGCTTCGTTTCCTGATTTTTTAACGTCTAATGGTTCCCAGAATTTTTCCTCCCAGTTTGCATCTTCATTAGTTACGCCGGCATCGATATACGGTTTATAAATGATTTTGGCATCTTTATTTAAAGGCGTGATTTCATAATTAATTACACCAACTTCATCTAAATCCAAAGAAAGGAATCGACGAATATCAACCGCTACTTCTGTTCCGTTTTTAAGAGTGGCTTGAAAAGAACGATGGTACCAACCTTCTTTCATATTCAATTCACGACGGTAATTGGAAACTTCGGTACAGGTATTCAAATCAAAATCTTCGCCGTTAATTTCAATATTAATTCCAATCCAGTTTGGAGCATTTAAAACTTTGGCAAAATACTTAGGGTATCCATTTTTCCACCAGCCCACTTTGGTTTTGTCTGGATAATAGATTCCTGCAATATAACTTCCTTGAAAAGTTTCTCCTGTATAATTTTCTTCAAAATTGGCTCTCTGTCCCATTGCACCGTTACCGATACTAAATAAGCTTTCGGAAGACTTAACTTGCTCCTTATCAAATCCTTCTTCGATGATAGACCAATTATCTGGTTTTATATAATCTTGATTCATTTTTGTATTAATTTAAGGCTAAGGTTTGAAGTTAAAGAATAAAACACCTCTTTGCTTCATTCTGCTTTAACCTTATATTTTGTTTATTATTTGTTTATTAATAATTCCAAGAAAGTGGAATTCATTTCGGTAAAATCTTTAAAATTGTATTGTGCTTCATGTAACGTTTCTTCATCGCCAATTCCAATACTCAACATTTTGGCAATATTTGCGGCTTGAATTCCAGCTACTGAATCTTCAAAAACGATTGAATCTTCATTTGCTATGTTCAATAAACGCGCAGCATGAAGAAAAACTTCTGGATCTGGTTTTGCATTAACAACATCATTCCCATCAACGATAGCATCAAAAAAAGGCAGAATTCCAGTTTTTTCAAGAATAGGTCTTGCATTCTTACTCGCAGACCCCAAAGCAATAGGCTGATTATTCTGTTTTAAAAACTTTAAAACTTTCATCACTCCAGGCAAAATTTCAGTCTCATTCATATCTACTAGATAAGAAAGATAATCTTCATTTTTTTGGATTAGCCATTTGTCTTTATCTTCTTGAGAAGCTTCAACATTTCCTAATTCTAAAATGATATCTAAGGACCGAACGCGGCTCACTCCTTTTAATAATTCATTATGTTCTAATGTGAAATCAATTTCTAATTCCGTTGCGATTTTTTTCCACGCTAAGAAATGATATTTGGCGGTGTCAACGATCACGCCGTCAAGGTCGAATATGAATGCTTTTGTGTTCATTATGAGAGAAATTCTTATTTATATTTTTGGTGTAATATCATCTACATCTTTTACTTTGTAGACTAAAACAGCGGCAATTAAAAAACTTACTCCACTGGTAATTAAGGCATAAATTGCATCACCGTTATAAAGGTATTTTACAATTGGTCCGCCAATAAGAGCATTTATAATTTGTGGAATAACAATGAAAAAATTGAAGATCCCCATGTAAACTCCCATTTTTTTAGGTGCTATAGATCCTGCTAGAATCGCATAAGGCATCGCTAAAATACTTGCCCAAGCCACTCCAACTAAAATCATAGGAAGTACAACCCAATTTTCATTTGGCATAAAATAAATGGATATTAATCCAATACCACCAATTACTAATGACAATGAGTGAGTTGATTTTCGTCCGATTTTTTTAGCAATGTATGGTAAAAAAAACAGTGCAATAATTGCAGAAACGAAATTATAAACTCCAAATAAAATTCCAACCCAGTCTCCAGCATCTTGATATTGCTGACTTGAATTATCCGTTAATGGTAAACCGTAAATATGGTGTGCAATTGCTGGAGTTGTAAAAACCCACATGCCAAATAATCCAAACCAAGAAAAAAACTGCACCCAGCTTAATTGGCGCATTGTTGTTGGCATTTTTGTGAAATCTGTAAAAATGTCTGTGAGTTTTGATTGTTCTTCTGATTTGATTTCTGCATCATTTTGAGGATCTTCAAATTTTGCTAATTCTTCAGGTGAATATTCTTTGGTTGTAACCAAAGTCACTACTATTGAACCAATTAAAACTGCAGCTCCGATAATGAATGACAATGTTAAATTTAAAGGTACGCTTCCCGGTACAGTACTGTTTGAAACATGAAACCATTTTGCTAAAACATAAGGCATAGCTGAACCAATTACAGCTCCAAAACCTATCAATGAAGTTTGAATACTGAAACCCGCTGTACGCTGATCTGTTCTTAAATTATCGCCAACTAAAGCACGAAAAGGCTCCATCGCAATATTGAAAGAAGCATCCATTATCATTAACATTCCTGCTCCAACCCATAAAGCCGGCAAAACAGAAATGAAAATATTAGCTTGAGGCATTAAAATTAAACCTACTGATGCTAAAATTGCACCAACAAGAAAAAACGGTTTTCGTCTTCCAAATTTCCCCCACGTTTTATCGCTGTAATGACCAATGATAGGCTGTACTATTAATCCCATTAGCGGAGCAATAATCCAGAACCACGAAAGTTCATGTACGTCGGCACCAAAAATTTGAAGAATTCTGCTAGCGTTTGCATTTTGAAGGGCAAACCCCATTTGTATTCCCAAGAAACCGAAACTCATGTTCCAAATTTCCCAAAAACTTAATCTACGTTTTTCCATTATTAAAAAATTTACATATTTACTTACTAAACAAATAATTATACTGAATTCTTCATTAGTCCTAACTACAATTTATAATGAAATTGAGTTCAAATCATTACTCCCAAATCAACTTTAAACGCAAACTTTATTTAGATTTCTTTATCCAAAATAACAGACTTTGATATTTCGGAAAATGACTAAACTTTAATTCATTTCTGAATTCAGCGTGTTTTAATAAAAATTGTTATGGTAGTAAAATGGTATAGCTAAATAAATATCCTTTACGGAAAACTCACTTAAAATAATTAACTATACTCTTGTAAAAATTCATTAAATCATTATCATAATTTATGAATCCTTTTTCAAAAGATTTCATCGTGTTTAAAAAAATATAACACGAAATTTATCGTTATAAAAAAACTCATCTTATTTTTCGAAGTAAAAGAAAAGCTATAAACGTGGAGTAAATGTATAAAATTCTTTTTGGATTATTTTCAATAAAATTCAAAAACAGCCCTTTTTTTTCACTACAAGGTTGTAGTAATTAATAAATTACATATTTTCTTTGCAATTTTTTTAGAATAAGCAGTTCACAATAAAAAAAATCGAATGGGTTTTATCCATTCGATTTCAATTTTAAAAGTAAATTATGCTAGAAACTATTCCTTTTTTTAGTTCCAGATTATTTATGCATCTGCTTTTAATTGGTTGATTCTCTTTCGACCAAATAGGTTTCAATAACTTCGGTTATGTAATTTTCTTCCTCCGATTCGTCTTCAGATTCCAATCGGTCAATAATTATTTTGGCTGCGCGATTGCCCATTTTTACTCCGCTTTGACTCACAGTAGTAATAGTTGGCGTAGAATATTTAGAAATCATTCCGTCTGTAAATGCAATTACCGCAAGATCATTAGGGACATTTAAACCTATTTTATTGGCTGTTTTGATACAGGTTACTGCAAAAATTTCATTTACCGCAAAAACAGCATCAATAGCTTCGTCCTCTAATAGCTTTCCAATAATAATTTCGCAAGTGTCAATATCTTCAATTTTTATAATCAAGTTTTCATCAAAAGGCAAACCGTTATCCAATAATGCTTTTACATAACCATCAGTTCTCAATTTTCCAACACTTACATAATCTACAGTAGTTACCAAAGCTATCTTTTTTCGTCCTTTATCAATTAAGCTCTGAACGGCTTCATAAGCAGCCTGCTTATCATCAATAATTACCTTATCGCATAATACTTCATTGGTTACACGGTCAAACATTACGACCGGCATCCCTTGATTTATCACTTCGGTTATATGATGAAAATCTCCTTTAAACTGGGTTTCTTTGGACAAAGACATAATAAAACCATCAATACTTCCATTGGCCAAAAGTTCCATATTGAGCACCTCTTTATCAAAGGAATCATCAGAAAGACAAATAACAACACTGTATCCATTTTCATTGGCAATCTGTTCAATACCATTAATTACTGTAGAGAAAAAATGGTGAACAATTTCTGGAATTATAATTCCTATAGTTTTCGTTTTTCTGTTTTTAAGGCTAAGGGCAATATTATTAGGCTTATAATGATAAAACTTGGCAAATGCTTGAACTTTTAATCGAGTTTCTTCTCCAATTTCTGGACTATTTCTAAGTGATTTTGAAACAGTTGAAATAGAAACATCTAATTCTTTGGCAATTTGCTTTAACGTTATTTTTCTCTTCATCTTAAAGTCGCATTACTTGATTGTACTATTTGATTCGTAATAAAGGTAACATAAATTTTTATTTATAATAAATAATCGCGTAAAAATGAATATAAAAAGCAAAGTTTTCAACACTATCACGTTTTCGTAAGCCTGTATCGTTTTCGTCGTGTTGAGCGTGTTAATTAATTCTTAATTTTGAAATTCGAAGTAAAGAAAACTTAAACAAAACTTAACCAAAAAAACAATTAATTTAAACAAAAAGTATGAAAACAATTTACAAAAAGTTGTTATTTTTATTACTCCTGCTTCCGTTTTGCGCAATGGCACAGAACAAAGTTGAAGGAACGGTACTTGATAATGTATCAGGTCAGCCAATCCCAGGAGTAAATATAAAGGTAAAAGGGAGTGCTAGCAGTGCTTCAACTGATTTTGATGGTAAATTCCAATTGGCAAATGTAAAGTCTACTGATGTCTTGACCATTACTTATATGGGATACCAGACTAAATCGGTTACAGTTGGATCTCAAAATTCATTAACTATCAAACTTGAAGAAGATTCAAACCAATTAAAAGAGGTTGTTGTTCAAGTTGGATATGGCGCTATTAAGAAAAAAGATGCTACTGGAGCAGTAGCTGTACTGTCCTCGAAAGACTTTAATAAAGGTGCTGTAATTTCAGCCGATCAATTGATTGCTGGAAAAGTTTCGGGAGTTGTTGTAACAAGTGCAGGCGGTTCTCCAGATTCTACTTCTAATATTCGAATTAGAGGAGGTTCATCTTTGAGTGCAAGTAATAATCCATTGATAATCATTGATGGTGTTGCCCTTGATAACATTACCCCTGCAGGTTCTGCAAATCCTATGTCACTTGTAAATCCAAATGATATTGAAACTTTTTCGATATTGAAAGATGCTTCGGCAACTGCTATTTATGGATCTAGAGCTTCTAATGGTGTAATTCTTATTACAACCAAAAAAGGAACTTCGGGAACGCCTCAGTTTTCTTATTCAAATATTACATCGGTAGGTTATATAAATAATAAAATCGATATGATGGATGGTGCTGCTTTTTCAAAATTCATTCAAACCAATTTTCCTGCTCAAACCAATTTATTAGGAATAGACGATCCAACTACTACAGCAGTTGATAATCTAGCTACACCACAAATTGAAGGCAGAATTTTATCTAATACCGATTGGCAAAAAGTAATTTATAGAAATGCGGTTTCTTCAGATCACAACTTTAGTGCAAAAGCTAATCTTTTCAAGAAAATACCTTTTAGAGCTTCCGTTGGCTACTTAGATTATAACGGTTTAGTAAAAACCAATGATTATAAAAGATATTCAGGAGCATTAAAATTAAGTCCTTCGTTATTAGACGATCATTTAAAAATTGATTTAAACGCAAAAGTGTTACGTTCTGAAAAAAATGCCGTTGACGAAGAAGCAGCTATTGGAAGTGCCCTTAATATGGATCCGACAAAACCAATTTATGATACTAATGCTAGTACTATTTTTGGAGGATACTATCAAAACTTAAATTCAACAACTCAAAATATTGCTGGGCAAATAAACCCTTTAAATATTTTAGAACAAAGAAAAAGACCGGAAGAAATTAATAAATTTTTAGGGAATGCGCAATTTGACTATAAACTTCATTTCATGCCATCTATAAGAGCAGTTGTTAACTTAGGCCTTGAAGCTTCTAATTCACATATTAAAGAGGTATACGGGGATTATGCAATTCAAACTTATGGATTAAATCAAACCGCAAATAGCAACATTTTAAACCCTGGAGTTAATTACGAAGAAGATCAGACAATTACAAACAAAACACTTAATTCTTACTTTGTATATACATTGCCTTCAACTAGTAGTTTTGTTTCTAAATTTGATGTTCAAGCTGGATATGATTATCAAAATTTTGCTGTGGATGGTAATAAATCTATTTTTAGATACAACCCAACAACTCATATTAGAGAACCATTTACAGAAAACTTAAACAATACAAATAACAGATATTATAATTCGTATAATATTCAATCGTTCTTTGGAAGATCCAATATAGATTTCTTAAATAAATACCTTTTTACTTTTACAGTAAGAGCAGATGGTTCTTCATTATTTAAAGCAGATAACCGTTGGGGTATTTTTCCAGCAGCTGGTTTTGCTTGGAGAATAAAAGATGAGTCTTTTTTGAAAGATGTTGAAACTATTGGAGACTTAAAATTGAGATTAGGTTATGGTATTACAGGACAACAAGATATTATTAGTGTTGCTGGCTACTATCCTACTTCTCCATTGTTTTCTCCAGGAAAAGTAACTAGTCAGTATTTACCTGGAATTAATACCTATTCAGCTAAACCATTTGACGATTCATTAACTTGGGAAAAAACAACTACAATAAATGTTGGAATAGATTTTGGATTGTTTAAAAATGATTTACTAACAGGTACTGTAGATGTTTATACTAAAAAAACTGACGATTTGTTAGCAAAAGTACCAGGGAAACCAGGTCAGTCATTGACAAATGAGTTTGTAGCCAATGTTGGATCCTTGACCAACAAAGGAGTTGAAGTTAGTTTAAATTTAAAGCCTATTGCTACAGATGACCTTACTTGGATTATAAATGGTAATGCCGCTTACAACGAAAGTGAAATAACTGATTTAAAAGGCGTTACAGCAAATCCAGTTGCTGATTCAAAATTACCAACAGGTACTGGAATTGCATTTGCTTACAATGCTGTAGGTCAAGCTCCTTTTTCTGCTTGGGTATTTGAACAAGTATATGATGTTTCAGGAAAACCTATTCAAGGAGCTTACGTAGATAAAAATAAAGATGGCATTATTGATAATGATGACAAATACTATGAAGCTTTGAGACCTAAATTGTCTTTTGGTTTTGGAACTAGTTTAACGTACAAAAATGCTGATTTCTCAGCTAGTTTTAGAGGACAATCAGGAGGGAAAACATATAATTCTAGAAATTTAGTTGCTGGAAACGTAGCTAGAGCCTTCGATACTCAAGCCAATACTTTAAACAATGTATTAGCCATGGATATTCCATTTCAAAACACATTAAACGGAGTTGAATCTTCTGATTATTTCCTAGAAGATGCAAGTTTTGTACGTTGCGAAAACATTACTCTTGGTTATAAATTTAAAGAATTAGTAAAAGGATTAGACTTAAGAGTTTATACTGCTGCAAATAATTTGTTTATTATCACCAAGTATTCAGGACAAGACCCTGAGAATTTTAATGGGATCGACAATAATTTTTATCCAAGACCTACAATGTACAGTTTAGGTGTTAATCTTGATTTTTAAATAAATTAGAATATGAAAAATTTAAAAAATAATATAGTAGGTTTAGGGTTGTTATCCCTATTACTATTTAGTTCTTGTGTAGATGATTTAAATACAGAGCCAAAAGTAGAGCTTACTTTCGAAAATTTACTCGCGCAAGACCCTAATGCAGCTTTGGGATTAGTATCAAAAATGTATGGTACTTTTGCTTTAACGAGTTCTAATGGACCAACTGAATCTGATATAACCACAACAGATCCAGGAGAAACCGGATTTTTGAGAAATATGATCAATCTTGAAGATTTTACCGCAGACGATATTAAAAATCGTTGGGGAGATAATGGATTAGATCAATTAACAACAACTTCAAAATGGGATGAAAACAATAAGTTTTTCAGATACCTGTTTGATAGAGTTTATTATACAATCCCTAACTGTAACAACATTATTAATGCATTAGGAACTACAAATGTAGAGAACAAAGAGCAATATGTTCGCGAATTGCGCTTCTTGAGATCTTTAGCATACTACTACATGATAGATTGCTTTGGTAAAGGAGTATTAGTTACTGAAGCTGATTTGGGTACGATTGAAGCTAAACCTGAAGCCTCTAGAAAGGAATTATTTAATTTCGTAGAAACTGAATTGAAAGCCATTGAAACAGAAATGCCTGCCAAAAACACTTATGGAAGAGCAAATAAATCTGCGGTACGAATGCTTTTAGCAAAATTATATTTGAATGCCGAAGTATATACAGGTACAGCTCGCTATGATGATGCTGCTATATATATCAAAAAAGTAATAGATGAAGGAGGATATACATTGGCTCCTAATTTTAAAAGTATTTTCTCTGGAGATAACAACACCTCTACTGAAATTATATTTCCTTTAATTGCTGATGCTCAAGTAAGCCAAAGTTATGGAAATACTACTTATTTAGTACAAGGAAATGTTGATGCATCTACAATGACACCTTCTAATTATGGGATAACAGGAAATGGATGGGGCGGACACAGAGCAACTAAAGCATGGTATGGTCTATACGGTACCGATTTAGCAGCTTCAACAGATGATAGAGCAAAATTATTTTGGACAACAGGACATACTTATGAAATGACCGATTATAAAACATGGACAAATGGTTATCCTGCTATTAAATTTACAAATAATAATTTTGTAGGATCGTCTATTTTGACAGAGTTTTCAAATACTGATTTTCCATTATTTCGTTTAGCAGATGCTTACTTAATGTATACTGAATGTAATTTGAGAGGTGCTGCAAGCACAAATGCTACTTTGGCCTTACAATACGTGAATGACGTAAGAAAGAGATCTCATGCCTCTGTAATTACTGCTACAGAACTAAATCTTAATTTTATTCTTGATGAAAGAGCGAGAGAATTAAATCTTGAAGGACACAGAAGAACTGATTTAATTCGTTTTGGCAAATTTACAGGCGGAACTTATTTATGGCCTTGGAAAGGTGGTGCTAAAGACGGAACTTCTATACCAGATACCTATAAACTATTTCCATTACCATTAACTGCGCTTAATGCTAATCCAAACTTGAAACAAAATCCAGGGTATTAATAGTATTAATTTCTTCCTAGAAGAAATCTCTAGGAAGATTTAAAAAATTAAATTATGAAAAAAATAATTATAAGTCTAATCTTATTAACAGGAACACTAGCTTCACTAGTTGCTTGTAGCGACGAAACACTAGATCCAGTAGCTTCTGTTGTAAAAAACACAGCTGTAAATTCTCCTGTAGCGGGTACAGATTATATATTGGAAGCAAAAACAGCATCCAATGATGTCTTTACCGTAAAATGGTCATCGGTAGATTTTGGATATATTGCTGCTGTTTCTTATCAGTTACAGATAGTTAAATCTACATCTACTAATTTTGATGCTGATGCTAAAACCTTTGATTTAGGCAGTTTCAATGAAGGCATAGAAGAAGCTGTTCATCAAGAAACACTCACTCAACGTCAATTAAACAGCGTTCTTTTATCTGCGGGAGGTTCGCCTAGCGAAAAAGGAACTTATAAATTTAGAGTTGTAGCAACTCCGAATGGACAAGAAGTTAAAGGGACAAATAAATTGGTATCCAAATCAGGAGAAGTGCCTTTTACAGCAACTCCTTATGATACATTTGATGAATTTGACAAGTTGTATTTACCTGGCAGTTTTGGAGGTGCTAGCACTTATGCGGATTGGAATCCTGCCAATGCACCAAAAATATATTCTCCTGCAAATGACGGAAGATATGAAGGTTTTGTTTGGATGAATGTTGCTAGTCCTGAATTTAAATTTACTGATGATCAAACTTGGACAAATGACAAAGGAGATGTTTCTGAGAACCCTAATACATTTAATACATTAGTTCATACTAATGGAAAAAATATAAAGCCAACTAATGGTGCTGGTACTTATTTTATTACTGTAGATTGGTTAAAGAACACTTATTCAATAGCGCCTAGACAAGTTGCTGTAATTGGTGATGCAACTCCAAGCGGATGGAATGCGGCAACTTATTTAACCTTTAATACGGATGCTACTTCACCTTATTATAGAATGTACACTAAAGATTTGACATTAAAAGCTGATGGTTTCTTAGTACGATTGACAGATGATTGGTCAGTAAAAATGGGAACACTATCAGAAAAAAAAGAAACATTGGCAGTAAGCTCAGCTAATAAAATTAAATTAAAAGGAGGTGATATGGTTGTTCCTACTGCAGGAAATTATAAAATCGTTCTTGATTTAAGAAATGCTGCAAATTACAACTTAAGACTTATTCCTAATTAATCTTAAATTAAACATTTTAAAGAGGCTGTCTCAAAAGGATAGCCTCTTTTGTTTTTATTTTTTATTTAATAATCAAATATTATGAAAAAAAATTTACTATTATTTTTTCTGTTTTTGACAGGGATAATCTCAGCTCAACAGCAAACAGTTACCTACAGCATTAGTCCTGCAACATTTGATGAAACCACTTCTATTACTATTACTATTAATGGAAGCAGTATTAATGAAAGTACATGGGGTGTAACTGATAATGCACTCTATTTATGGGCATGGGCTTTTGAGTTAGATGATACAACACAAAAAGGAACTCCGCTGAACGGTGCATGGACTGCTTCAGATGAAGCCAGTAAATTTACTTATAATACAGGAAATGACACTTATACTAAGACCTTCGTTCCTTCTGCTTATTATAATACTACCAACATTGGAAAAATTGGTTTTTTAATAAAAGTAAAAAATGGAACCGGTGACAAAAAATCACAAGATATTCTTGCCGAGGTAGGATCTTTTCAAGTTAATCTGACTTCTCCTGTACAAAACAGCACGACTATTTTAGCTTCTGGCGGAAATCTTTCGATTACAGCAACAAATAGTAATGGCATTGCGGGTTATAATTTAAAATCAAACGGAACTAGCATCAATACTAATGCAAGCACTTCAAGCTATAATTTCAATCATACAAACATTACTCAAAATCAAAACTATGAATTAGAGGTAACTCAAGGTTCAAGTACGATAACAAAAAAGTTTAATGTAGTTATAAACCCAATAACTGTTTCCGAAACAATTCCTGTTGGAATGATCGATGGAATCAATTATAATCCAACAGATCCTACAAAAGCTACTTTAGTACTTGATGCACCATTGAAAGATTTTGTATATGTAGCAGGAAGTTTTAATAATTGGCAGCCTGGAAACTCTTATGCGATGAAAAAAGATGCAACCTCAGGATCAACAAAATTTTGGTTAGACCTTACCGGACTTGTATCTGGAACAAATTATACCTATCAGTATTGGGTGGGGGAATCAACTCCTATTGCCAATTCACCATCACTTGTCAAAACTGCTGATCCTTATTCAACTTTAGTATTGTCTAATCTTGATGACCCAGGAATTCCAGCAGCAAATTATCCTAATAGGCCAGCATATCCAGCTGGACAAGATAAAGAAGTAACGGTTCTACAGACAGGACAGACTCCTTACGTTTGGAGCAGTGCTACAACTAATTTTGTAAAGCCCGAAAAAGATAAATTAGTAGTATCCGAAGTGTTAGTAAGAGATTTTGATGCCAATAGAAATTATCAAAATATAATTGACCGTATTGATTACTTCAAAAATTTAAAAATAAATGCCATCGAATTAATGCCTGTCATGGAATTTGAAGGTAATGAGAGCTGGGGTTATAACACCTCATTCCACATGGCGCTAGATAAATTTTACGGTTCTTCAGCTAAACTGAAAGAATTAATTGACTTATGCCATAAAAATGGTATTGCAGTAATTTTGGACGTAGCTTTAAACCACGCCTTCGGAAGAAACCCAATGGTAAGAATGTGGATGAATGATCCTGATGGTGACGGTTTTGGCACCCCAACAGTTGAAAATCCTTATTTCAATACCGTTGCAAAGCACAGTTATAGTGTGGGCGAGGATTTTAATCATTCATCAGCATTAACCAAAAACTATGTAAAAAGAGTCATTAAACAATGGATTCAAGAATACAAAATTGACGGTTTCCGTTGGGATTTAACCAAAGGATTTACCCAAAACTGCACGGCATCAGATGAAAATTGCACCAATAGTTACCAACAAGACAGAGTAGATATTTTAAAAGAATATGCAGACTATTCTTGGTCATTAGATCCAACTCATTATACAATTTTTGAACATTTAGGTTCCGATGCCGAAGAAAAAGAATGGGCAAATTACAGATTTACAGAAAATCCGAGCAAAGGAGTAATGATGTGGGGAAAAATGACCGATAATTATAATGAGTTATCTATGGGTTATACATCAGATATTTCAAGAATGTATGGGCCAAATCATAGCGGTTTTCTAGGAAATAGAGTCATGGGATATGCCGAAAGTCATGACGAAGAACGCTTGATGTATAAAAACATTCTGTACGGAAACACAACTAATACAGCTCACAATGTAAAAACACTTAGCGTAGCTTTATCAAGAATGTCAGCTATAGGCGCCATCACTTTATTAATACCAGGTCCAAAAATGATATGGCATTTTGGAGAATTAGGGTGGGATACCTCAATTTACACCTGTACAGATGATACTGTAAATGATAACTCATTAACAATAGCCGGAGATTGTAAATTATCCACAAAACCACAACCTCAATGGGTTAACAATTGGTTGGGTGCTAATTCCAGAAATAAAATCTATTATGATTGGGCAAGAATGATTGCTTTAAAAACAACCGAACCTGTTTTTTCAGGTACTGCTACAATTCCGTCAGTTACTACTTTAACACCAAACATTAAAATAACCAATAGTGCATTAGCAAGCTCATCTCTTAAAGATGTTCTTATCATTGCCAACTTCGATGTAACTGCCAAAAATGTGGCAATAGGATTTCAATATACTGGATCATGGTACAATCTAATGGATAATTCCCCATATACCGTCACAGATGTTAATGCCACAATCAGCTTACAGCCTGGTGAATTTAGAATCTACGGAAATAAATCAACAGTCCTAGCTACAACTGATTTTGAAATCATGAAAGATATTTTCATTTCGCCAAATCCAGCTTCAAATTATTTTTCATTAAATACAGATACTGCCAAAATTCAAATATATGCAATAACTGGGCAATTAGTTAAAACGTTCAGCAAACCTCACACTAAAGAATACCAATACAGTATAAACGAATTAAATAATGGCTTGTATTTTATTAAAGTTTACAACGAAGACAATCAAATAAAAGTGATAAAATTCATCAAACAATAAATGTTGAATTAGTTTAGCATGCAATCAGCCATCAAATTAAGTTTTGGTGGCTTTTTTTATGAAAATTAAAGTAAAATAATCCGGGCATGTCCCTACAGGTCGGTCTGTCCATTATATTCCCGATTAACAAAACTACGGCAAAAAACCCTTGTTTTTCTAAATCGGGAGATGCCATTACCATCCCTCTCGCAATCAAGCATCCATAACAGCATTTTGGTAAGTGTTTGATACTGTTTAAACAAAAAAAACAGCCCCCAAAGAGCTGTTTTTCCAAAATTCAAAGGTAT
>CAUPKA010000012.1:0-106334 GCA_963511725.1 uncultured Flavobacterium sp. | reverse complement strand
TTCTTATTCTTTAGTAGCTGGTACGGGAAGCACTGATAACAGCGCGTTCACCATCACTGGAAACAGTCTGACGATAAACGCCAGCCCGGATTTTGAAACAAAATCATCCTACTCTATCCGCGTGAGAACAACCGATCAGGGGAGTCTGTTTTTTGATGAAGTCTTTACTGTTAACGTAAATAATCTCAATGAAACGCCGACGGATATCGCTCTTTCCAATACAGCAGTAAACGAAAATGTAAGCGCCGGCTCGGCTGTGGGAACTCTGTCGTCTACTGACCCGGATGCTTCAAACACTTTTACCTATACACTGGTAGCTGGTACAGGAAGCACCGATAACAGCGCGTTCACTATTACAGGAAACAGTCTGACGATAAACGCCAGCCCGGATTTTGAAACGAAATCATCCTACTCTATCCGTGTAAGAACAACCGATCAGGGAAGTCTGTTTTTTGATGAAGTCTTTACTGTTAACGTAAATAATCTCAATGAAACACCGACAGATATTGCTCTTTCCAATACAGCAGTAAATGAAAATGTAAGTGCCGGATCGGCTGTGGGAACTCTGTCGTCTACTGATCCAGATGCTTCAAATACTTTTACCTACACACTGGTAGCTGGTACTGGAAGCACTGATAACAGCGCATTCACTATTACAGGAAACAGCCTGACTATAAACGCCAGTCCGAATTTTGAAACGAAATCTTCCTATTCTATCCGCGTGAGAACAACCGATCAGGGAAGTCTGTTTTTTGATGAAGTCTTTACCGTCAACGTAACTAATCTCAATGAAACACCGACAGATATTGCTCTTTCCAATACAGCAGTAAATGAAAATGTAAGTGCCGGCTCGGCTGTGGGAACTCTGTCGTCTACTGATCCCGATGCTTCAAATACTTTTACCTATTCTTTAGTAGCTGGTACGGGAAGCACTGATAACAGCGCGTTCACCATCACTGGAAACAGCCTGACGATCAACGCCAGCCCGGATTTTGAAACAAAATCATCCTACTCTATACGCGTGAGAACAACCGATCAGGGGAGTCTGTTTTTTGATGAAGTCTTTACCATAACAATTAATAATTTATGTGATATTGTTTTAACTTCAGCATCTCAAACAAACATCGCTTGTAATAGTGGTTCAACAGGAGCTGCAACAGTAAATGCTGCTACTGGAGGAACAGGACCATATATTTACAACTGGACACCAAACAACCCAACAGGTGATGGAACAGTTTCTGTTACTGGTTTGACTCCTGGAATCTGGACTTGTACTGTAACGGATGCAAATTCTTGTACCGCAACTCAAAGTTTCACTATTACACAACCAACGGCAATTAATTTCACAACAACAGTTTTGTCTGGTTATGATTATAATACTGGATATAGTCAAACTATAGTAACTTCAGGAGGAACAGGATCTAAAACGTATGCAGTTACAGCGGGAAATTTGCCTTCTGGTTTTTCGCTATCAACAGCTGGACAGATAACAGGTATTTCAACTCAAATTGCTGATAGCAATTTTACGGTTACCGCTACTGATGCTAATAGTTGTACTGCTACATATAATTATATACTAAAATTAAATCAAATCCCAATTATCGTAACTGCAACACCTTCTCAAACTAAAGTATATGGAACAACAGATCCTGTTTTTGCTTATACGGTTTCGCCAAGTTTGCTTTCTGGAGATTCATTTACAGGATCTTTAACAAGAGTTAGTGGTGAAAATATTGGTAATTATGCTATTAATCAAGGTTCGCTTTCAGCTGGGTCTAAATATTTAATTACTTATGTTGGTGCTAACTTTACTATTACCGCAAAACCAATTATAGTAACTGCAACTCCATCACAAACGAAAGTTTACGGAACAACAGATCCTGTTTTTGCTTATACGGTTTCACCAGGGTTGGTAGGCAGTGATTCCTTTACAGGAGCTTTAACTAGGGTTGCTGGGGAAAATAAAGGAACTTATGCGATTAACCAAGGAAGTTTGACTGCCGGATCTAATTATACGATTAGTTACGTAGGTGCTAACTTTACTATTACTGCCAAACCAATTACAGTAACGGCAACTCCATCACAAACTAAAGTTTATGGAACAACAGATCCTATTTTTGCGTATACAGTTTCATCAAATTTGATAGGTAGTGATGCCTTTACTGGAACTTTAACAAGAGTTACCGGGGAAAATATCGGAAACTATGCTATTAACCAAGGAAGTTTGACTGCCGGATCTAATTATACGATTAGTTTCGTAAGTGCTAACTTTACTATTACTGCCAAACCAATTACAGTAACGGCAACTGCATCACAGACGAAAATTTATGGAACAACGAATCCTGTTTTTGCTTATACAGTTTTGCCAAGTTTGGTAGGTAGTGATGCCTTTACTGGTGCTTTAACAAGAGTCTCTGGGGAAAACATTGGAAACTATGCTATTACACTAGGAAACTTAAGTGCAGGTACAAACTATAACATTACTTATGTAAGCAAAGATTTTTCTATTACGGCAAAACCTATCACAGTAACAGCAAATACTTCACAAACCAAAGTATATGGAACAACAGATCCTGTTTTTACTTATACTGTTTCGCCAAGTTTGGTAGGTAGTGATGCCTTTACTGGTGCTTTAACAAGAGCTGCTGGAGTGAATGTGGGCGTTTACGCTATCACACAAGGTACCTTAAGTGCTGGTGGAAATTATACCATTATGTATAATGGCTCAAATTTTACTATTACGAAAGCAGATCAGGTAATTACCTGGAATCAGACTTTGGAATTAGGTTGTAATGGAGAAACTAGTATTGTTTTGACTGCTGTTGCTAATAGTGGTTTAGCAGTAAATTATGCTTCATCTAATACTAACATTGCTACTGTTTCAAATAATTCATTAATTTTCCAAAATTATGGGTCTGCAACTATAACAACTTCGCAACCAGGCAACATGAATTACAATGCAGCTCCGGCAGTTGTTTTACCAGTAGTATCTAGTCAGCCTAACCTGATTAGAAAACAATTTGAAAATATTATATTCTTTGACAATAGTTCTAAGAGTTTTAAATCGTATAGCTGGTATAAAAATGGGGTTTTAGTTCCTGGACAAACTTCACAATATTTCAAAGAAAGTGGTGCTTTGAATGGAACTTATTATGCAGTAGCAACAAAACTAGACGGAACATTAATTACAACATGTGCGTTGACTTTATCTACAACAATGGAAGAAGAGTATATAAAAATTGTTCCAAACCCTGTTAGAAGTAATGCGAGTTTCCAATTGATGACGAATGTTAGTACAAACAGATTACAAAATGCGCGTATTGAGGTTTATAATTTAACAGGTAGCTTACTGACTACTATTACAAACACAAGTCAAAATACTATTGACATGATAGCTCCTGGTGCTGAGGGAATTTATATTGTAAAAATGACCTTAGCAAATGGTAAATATTTTACTAAAAACCTTTTAGTGAGAAATTAAAATAATTTATAGAATATGACATCCTCATTTTTAATGAATGGGGATGGATTATTCTAATTAAAAAAACAAGTATGAAATCGCCATTAACAACAAGTTTGCGTGAGCAAAAATCAATAAGTAAAAAGGCAATAACATATAGGACTGCTAAAAAATAAATATTATATCTATGAAATTCAATATTAAAAACATAATTGGAACTATAGCTTTCTTAATTTCACAAGGAGTAGTTGCACAGTTTTATGGAGGAATACAGCTGGGAATAGGAAATATTAAGAGTGATATTACTGGTATACAAGCAGGCAATCGCCTTGGCGGAGCTGTAAAAGCAGGTTATATCTATTCTTTAAATACACATTTTGGTATTGGTTCAGGACTAGAGTTTTCACAATACAAACAAGAAGTTTCTTTGTCTCAGTCTTCTGTAATACTTTCTAGTTTTGAAGTTGATGCTTCCACTTCGGCATTTGTTTATAACGTTACTACCAACAATTATATAGAAAAACAAACTTTACATGCTCTGCAAATCCCTCTTTTTGTCCAATATAAAACAAATATTAATAAGGGTATTGATTTTAATTTTAGAGCTGGAGCTAAATATTTTTTACCTGTAGATTATAAATTTAAAGCAACAGCGGATTACGCAAGTGGTAGTGCTTATTATCCAGATGTAAACCTGACTATTGACGATTTACCAGAATATGGTTTTGGTCGTCAGAATAATTATTCATCATCAGGAAAGTATGAAACTAAAGGAATTATAATGAGTTCTTTTGAGTTAGGATTTACATTTGATATGGCAGCGAAGAATTCGTTGTATGCAGCCCTGTTCCTGGAAACTGGATATGGTACAATTTTAGACCAAAACAAGAATGAATCCTATATTGGTTATAACCAAACATCTGTATCTGATAGGAAAGCTAATGGATTGTACAGTACTGATAAAGATGCTGAAATTAAACCTGTGGCTTTTGGGATAACATTAGGATGGAATTTTAAATAAATTCATTTTTAAAAATAATACAAAAAGGTCTTGACTCAAATCAAGACCTTTTTTGCAACACATTCTGTTTTCAAAGCAAAGCATCCTTTTGATCTGTATTTGCAACTGCAGGCGGTATTTATTTTCTTAACGAAAAAGAAAACTAATATAGTATACCTCAAATCCGCAATCTTTAACTAATTAAGTCTTTCGGATTTTGTTTATAAGCTAAATTTAATTTTTCTGAATAATTACCCTAAAAATCTTGTTATTTTGGTTATATATTCATCCATTTTGAATATAATATTGATAAATTCAATTTATAAATTTCTTTAATCATCAAAAAGCAACTCAAAAATACACAAACAACTAATTATCAGTGTTTATCATATAAAAACAAAGCATAGTTACCCTGATTATACATAAATAAAAATCAGTCATATAGTCATATCAGCCTTTTTATAATGTAAAATGCCGGATTAAAAACCCGGCACTACTGCAATTAAAATTCTAAATACCACATTAAATAATTATTGCAAAAAGTTAAAAAGATACATTAAAACCAACATTAAACATCCACTGAAACTGATTGAAAGACTGATTCTCCAATGGGTTAATGTAATAATTCATTCCTGGCTCTATGAAAAATTTGGTTTTTTTATAGAATTCATATTGTAAAGTGCTGCTCAATAATGTTCCATAAACAAACTCATTTACATTGTTATTTTCTCCAATCGAACTCCCATTCAATATGACATCATTGGAAATTAATCTACCAACAAAACCCCCAGTATTCAAACCAATATAGGTTTTCTTTTTGCTTAAAAGAGCATACGAAATCTCCAATGGCATCTCAAAATACTTTAAATTCTGAGTTACATTTCCCGTTTCAAAACCTGCACTGGACTTAGAATTTGAAGCAAACAAATAATTTTCATTACTGGATACAAAAACAACTATAGCATTATTTTTTGAAGAGCTGTCCAGAACATTATTAGGCAGTGCCCCAGAAGTAAAACCAGCTAAAGTGCCTCGCTCATAATAAGCAACTCCATTTATTTTTTGTCCAAGCTCATTAATTTTGAAACCAGAACTTACCGCCCATTTTTTGTTCAGTTTATAGTTTGTCTTCACGCCATAACCACTGGATTGTTTGGATGCTACTGTGTTTCCTAAAGCTTTGTCATTGTTGAAATTTTCAGACCCCATGACTCCTGCAAATACTTGAAGTGACCATTTATCGATAACTTCTGGGGTTGTTTTTTTCTTATTTTTATCCTTATCCAAGTCGGTCAAAGCATTCTCTAATTGTGCAACTTCTTTTTTTATTTTGCTAAGAGAATCTTTCTCGCTAGTATTTTCGGCAATTGCTTTATTGGCACTCAATCCAGGAACCTCAGTATTTTGATTAGTCGGTATTGATTTAGAGTTTGTGTTTTTTACACTTTCTTTATTTTGTTTCGAATCAGGAATAGTACTGTTTTCGGAGCTTGCTATCGTTTTTACATTTTCATTTGAATTGCTTTGAGAAAAACTATTCATCCCAATAATAGAAGCAGATTTATAACTATTAGCAGTCGTATTTTTATTAGCAGTTATCGCACCCGATTGTGATTTATCATTGCTCCCTGCAATTAATTGATTATTTTTTTCTTTGTTTAAACCTTTAGAATCATCTGCTTTAGATGAAATCGCAGGATTATTTTTGTTCGCTTCCGAATTAGCATTGGCTAAAGAAATACGAGTCTCTTTAGTATTTAAATTTTCATTCTTAGTTTCATTTGTACTATTATCTTTTTCGTTAAAAGATGCTTTTTCAATCGTACTTTCCTTTTTATCTATATTCTTATTGGCATTTCTGTCGCTTTTTGAGTCATTTTGCAAAACAACTTCGTTCGCGTTATTTTCTATGATCAATTCCTGATTATTCCCTTGATTGGAATTAACATACCAAATAGTTGGAAGTGAAAGCCCTGCCACTAAACATGCTGCTGCCCACCACCAAATAACTGGACGCTTTTTCTTTTTCGGTTTATCTAATTGAGCCTCTATTTTATCCCATAATTCGGGTGGTGGAGTACTTGAGAAGTTCTCCAATGACGAAAAAATAGATTTTGCTTCTTTATTTTTCATGCGTAATTATATTTTTTTTTGAAAATCGATCTGGCCTTTCTTTATTTTGCCTAAACAGAATTTCAATTTCATGCTGTTTTAGAATTTAAAACCACCAAAATTTTTTTCTTCAAAATATTCTTGGCTCTATTTAAATTTGATTTGGATGTGCCTTCACTTATTTCAAGTAATGTTGCAATTTCTTTATGCTTCATTTTTTCGAAAACATATAAATTAAAAACCATCCGGTATTGATCTGGCAATTCTTGAATATATTCTAATAATTTTTCTTGTTCTATGGGGACTAATTCTAATTCTTCTTCGGCTGCGATATCGGTATCAAAAACATCTAAAAACAAAACTCCTTTTTTCTTTTTCTTTAATGTCTCTAATAATTTATTGATGAAAATTCGCTTAATCCAACCTTCAAAACTCCCTTCAAATTTATATTGTCCCATTTTTTGAAAGGCAATTACAAAGGCTTCTTGAAAAACATCTTTTGCATCATCTTCATTTCGCATATATTTTAGGCACAGGCCATAAAGCACAGGAGAAAACAACTGATATATTTTCAGTTGTGCTTCCCGGTCATTTTCGACACATTTCCTAATATACTGGTCTATGTTCTCCTTCAAGAATTCTGGCTTTGAATTTTATCTTTTTCTTCCTACTTGTTCAAAAATGGCATTATCAGCTTCTTCTTTGATAGCTAATTGATGATTCTTAAAAAACAAATCATCTTTTAGATTCATTTTTAAAATATCTTCTACAAAAATAGGTTTCTCTTTCATATTACTGTCAAATTTATTTACTTCTGGTTCAACAGATTGAAACTCTCCTTCATCAGTAAAAATAAAAATTTTCCAAGCCCAACTTTGCATGGCTTCCTCTTTGGAAATTTGTCTAAAACGGGAATCCTCATAAGTACAGAAAGAAACAGTAAAAATTATAAAAAAAATAAAAAATATTTTTCTCATACAGTCGTTTTTATTTGGTTTAACTTGGTTAATTAATAGCTATTGAGGAATTTATGCATCCTCAATCTTTAAAAAATGATTTCGTTAAACCTAAGTTTAACGAAATCAAAATACATTAAGATTTAGTCTTTAATTCTGCTACTTTATCCTGAATCACTTTTTTGAATGCAATGATTTCAGTTTTTTGATCTGCAGTGTTATCATTATCCAAATATATTTTAGTAACAACTCCTGCTTGACTCCACTCTAGATAAACGCCTCCTTGATCATGAGCATCTGGCGAACCAAATGTTTTCGTTTGCCCTTTTAAGTCTTTTATTTCGGTTGGAATTTTCGAAAGAAAACCAACAAAATCATCCTTATAAACCAATGCTTTGTAATTCGTTTGATTAAACTCAGCGGGGAATTTATTCACTGTTGGATATTTAATTACTTTGTAGTTTTCTATTTTATAAAATTGATAGCAATCAGCCCCAGTACAGTAACCATAATAAGTACCAACAATTGCATAATCATTAATTGGATTAACTTTTCTAAATAAAATAGGCTTATCCGATTTTGGGAGCACTACATAATCTGCAGGGTATGTAATTGCCATAGTTACCATTTCATTATCGCCTGGTACTTTTTCAGAATACTCTACTAGAATTTGGCAATCATTTTCTACAACAGCTTGGATTTTTATATTATAACCAGACGAGGGTCTTGGCCCAGACAAAAGTCCTAAAACTCTTTTTTGGGTAAAATCTGGCAGAGGACCAAAAGAATCGCAAGCGTTAAATTGCTTTTGCAGATCTTCATTTGAGTTGATAAGTATATAAATAGGCTTTGTTGGGTTTTCTTTTAATTGCCCGCAATAAACAAAATTCTCATAAGCTACATTTCTAACATCCCCGCAATTTTGGGCACCTTCATTATCAATTGAATCTGTACAGGAATAAAAACTAAGGGCCATTAGCGCTACTAAAATAAAACGTTTCATATTTACTTTTTTAATTAATTTATTTACTAGTAAGATGGCTCGTTTTTAAAAAGGTTGCGTGATAATATAAAAAAAGTTAAAAATGTTGATTTAGTGTTGGATTCCAAATAATTCGTGAAATTTTATTTTTTAAAATTAAGTACTACGTATTAATGCTTACTTTTACATTTTAAAAAAAGAAATATTTATGCTATCAATTCTTCCGTTATTAGTTGTTTTTATTATCGCGCTTGCAATAGGTATTTTCATTGGAAAACTTATCTTTTCTGCTCGATTTCAGTCAGAAAAAGTAAGCCTGGAAGAAAAGTTAATCGCGTTGAATTCTCAATTGAACCAACAAAAAGAACAATTTTTATTAGATAAAAACGCTTTCGAAAAGCAACTTGAATTATCCAATTCTGAAAAAGAAAACATCCGAAACGAGAAAGACAGTTTAGCCATTCAGCTTTCCAAAAAAGAAGTCGATTTTGAAAATCTTTGGGAACGAAATAAAGAACAAAAAGAAGAAGTTGAAAAACTGCAAGAGAAATTCACCAAAGAATTTGAGAATCTTGCCAATAAAATATTAGACGAAAAATCGAATAAATTTACGGAGCAGAACAAAGAAAACATGAAAAATATCTTGACTCCATTGCAAGATAAAATTCAGTTATTCGAAAAGAAAGTAGAAGACACTCACAAAGAAAGCATTGATTACCACGCCGCTTTGCGCCAGCAAATAATTGGCTTAAGCGAAATGAATGCTCAAATGAGCAAAGAAACCCTGAATTTGACCAAAGCGCTAAAAGGCGACAGCAAAATGCAGGGAAATTGGGGCGAATTAGTATTGGAACGAGTACTGGAAAAATCGGGATTGGAAAAAGACAGAGAATACCATGTACAGCAAAGTCATACTACAGAAGATGGCAATCGTGTTTTCCCAGACGTTGTAATCAACCTTCCTGATGGAAAAAAGATGATTGTCGATTCTAAAGTTTCCCTGACAGCTTATGAAAAATTCATTAACGAGGAAGATGAAAATTTAAAGAAAACCTTTTTAAGAGAACACGTGAATTCAATAAAAAGCCACGTAGATCAATTGGGAGGAAAAAATTACCACGATTTATACCAGATAGAAAGCCCTGATTTTGTTTTGCTTTTTATACCTATGGAACCCGCTTTTGCATTGGCGCTTAACGAAGACACGACTTTATACAACAAAGCTTTTGAAAAAAACATCGTGATTGTGACACCTTCTACCCTATTGGCAACTTTACGCACCATTGACAGTATGTGGACAAACCAAAAACAACAGGAAAATGCCTTTGAAATAGCAAGACAGGCTGGTGCATTATATGATAAATTTGAAGGTTTTGTAGCCGATTTAATAAAGATTGGCAAAAAAATAGACGAGAGTAAAGTCGAATACCAAGGCGCTATGAATAAACTCGTAGAGGGAAAAGGAAACCTTATCACAAGTGTCGAAAAACTCAAAAAAATGGGTGCCAAAGCCAAAAAAGCACTTCCAGAAAGCATTTTAAAAAGAGCAGAAACCGATGAAAGTTCTCTTTTAAATTAAATATGATTTAAAAATAAAAAACCTCTGTTTGGTGGGAAATACCAACTATTCTAATTAACCAATACCATTAAAGACAGCTTGTCTTTTAACCAAAAATAAACCTATGGACAAAATTTACAAAACAGTCGCTTCATCTCATGTCAGTATTTCAGTATTGATGTTACCCTCACATACCAATTTTAGCGGAAAAATTCACGGAGGCTATATTTTATCACTTTTAGATCAAATTGCATTTGCTTGTGGTTCCAAATTTTCTGGAAATTATTGTGTAACGGCTTCCGTAGATACTGTGAATTTTTTAAAACCTATCGAAGTGGGCGAACTCGTTACGATGAAAGCCTCTGTAAATTATGTTGGAAAAAGCTCTATGGTTGTGGGGATTCGTGTAGAAGCCGAAAATATTCAAACCGGTCTTAAAAAACATTGTAATTCTTCTTATTTCACAATGGTGGCCAAAGACAATGAAGGCAACAGCGTACCAGTTCCCGGTTTAATTCTGTCTAATTTTGAAGATATAAAACGTTTTTGTAATTCCTTAAAACAAATTGCCCTAAAAAAAGAACGCGATCTTCACGAAGAAGAGTTCAATTATTCTTCAAAAGAAACACTAGAAGGCCTTAAAAAATACAATGTGCAAATTAATTTAGATTAGTTTTTTTTAAAGATGCTAAGAGACTAAGCTGCTAAGATTCTTAGCTGAATACTGCTGAGAAATATAATTAATTTTTGAAGCAGAAAGATTAGGCTTTTTGCTATCATCTAAAAAAATAGTAATAATCCAACTCTCGTTTAAGACATCAAAATCTAATTAAAAAGGTTAATATCAAACGATTAAATCTTTTGGTATTGACCTTTTTTTTGGCGCAATTTTAAGACTGTTGTTATTAAAATATCGTAACTTTAAGTACAACCTTTAATAGATAAGATTATGAAAAAAATTACTCTATTAGCCCTGTTATTAGTACTTTTCCCCATTAATGCACAAAACAAATTTAGCTCATCCAAATGTGCAATTTACTTTGAAGCATCAGTGCCATTGTTTGAAGCTGTAGAGGCCAAAAATGATGATGTGGACTGTACCCTAGTTCCAAATAAAAGTGAAATAGCTTTTACAGCAGTCATTAAGAAATTTCAATTCAAAAGAAATTTGATGCAAGAGCATTTCAATAGCAATTACATGGAAAGTGATCGTTATTCTAAAGCTACTTTTAAAGGAGTTATCGAAAAATTTGATTTGAAAGTAATCACCGAAGAAGAGAAAGAATTTTTGATAAAAGGAAAAATAACGATTCATGGACAAACCCGAATGATTGCTGTTCTTGCAAAAATTAAAAAGGTAGGTGGCGGAATCCAAATAAACTCCAATTTCATATTGAACACGGATGATTTCAACATCGAAATACCAAATATTGTAATTGCAAAAATTTCAAAAAATGTGAATACACAAATCATTTGTGTTTTAAACTAAATGGTATAAGCTTTATTTTGCGCCGTTTTTCAATGCCTTCCTTAGATTTTTAAATTGGAATCTAAATCCTAATTTTTTAACTTTATCCGAAGAAACCCTTCTTCCTGTTAAAACTAGTGTTGCCCTTTCTCCTAGCATCAATCGAATTAAAAAAGCTGGGACATTGGGCAACAAAATCGAAAAACCAAAAGAATCCGCTAAGGCCCTAGAGAAAATTAAATTTGTCGTACTGTCATTAATTGTTGCATTATAGGGACCAGCCATTTTTTCATTTTCGATGGCTTCAATATACATCAGGCACAAATCATGTACATGAATCCAAGGCATATATTGTTTTCCTGACCCCAAAGCACTGCCAAGACCTTTTTTAAAAATTGGGTTTAGTTTTTTTAATATCCCTTCATTTTTCCCCAAAACCAAACCAGTGCGAATCTTTACGGTACGAATACCTAAACCAGCCATCAAATCGGCCGATTTTTCCCATTCCTGACAAACAGTTCCCACAAAATCATTGGCAGGCAATGTGTTTTCGGTACAAATACCTTCGCCATTGACCGCTCCATAAAATCCAACACCCGAAGCCGAAACAAAGGCATTAATTCTTTTATTCAATTTTTTTAAAGTATCATAAATCAATTTCGTAGATTGTATTCTGCTATCTCGAATTTCAGCTTTTCTTTTGGAAGTCCATCTTTCTTCGGCAATATTTTCGCCAGCCAAATGGATTATATAATCGGCATTGCGCACAGCAGATTCCTCAATACTTTGTGCAGCAACATCCCAAATATAATAGGAAACCTTTTCTGTGCTTGGTTTACTGCTTCTGGTCAATATTGAAACTGTATAACCTCTTTCCAATAACTTTTCAGTTAGATACCTACCGATAAAACCAGTACCGCCTGTTATTAAAACATTTTTTTGCATAATTTTTAAAAAATTTGAGGAAATCAATTACAACAAATACAAATATAAGCCAATGCTTTTTTTAACAGTATTAATAAGAAGTTAAACATGAGGACTTTATACACAAATTACACTTAAAATATCATTGTTTTTAGTGATTATGAACTATTTCCATCTATTCATTCCATTTTTTCTTTTTTAAAGGAAAAAAGAAAAGGCAATTGCGAGAACAATTTGGCCATTTGGACCAGGCATTACGCTTTAAAAACATATTCGAAAATTATTTCAAAATTCCCGCCTTATAAACAGCTATAGCTCTATCTCTGGCAAAAGCATGCTCTATCATTGGCTGTCCATAGCCTAAATCAAATTCGGGAATCCATTTGCGAATGTAGATTCCTTTTTCGTCAAATTTTTTCAGCTGGATATTGGGGTTAAAAACCCTAAAATAAGGAGCCGAATCACAACCTGTTCCTGCTGTCCACTGCCAGTTCCCTACATTGGCCGATAAATCATAATCCAATAATTTTTCGGCAAAATAAGCTTCACCCCACTGCCAATTAATCAATAAATGCTTGCATAAAAAACCCGCCACTACCATACGCACTCGATTGTGCATATAACCCGTTGCATTGAGCTGGCGCATTCCTGCATCGACCATAGGATAGCCAGTAGTTCCAGTGCACCATCGCTTGAAATCTTCTTCATTATTGCGCCAAGCAATTCCATCATAAGCCGATTTGAAATTATGACTCACTACTTTTGGAAAATTAAATAGGATTTGCATAAAGAATTCTCTCCATATCAATTCACTCAAGAAAATATCATTTTTTCGGACTGCCCAATTGACTAGTTTTCGGATACTAATGGCTCCAAAACGCAAATGTGGTGATAGATATGAAGTGCTGTCCATAGCTGGAAAATCTCGCGTTTCATGGTAATTGGCAATCTGTGATAAATTATAAGGTTTGACTTTTATGTCGCTTTCTTCAAAACCAATTCGATCCAAGCTTAGAAAATCAAAATGGCTTTGGTGAAAATTGGAAAAATATTTTTCCGTATCATACTCTACAATTGGTGCTATTGACTTGTATCTTTCTAACCATTTGTTTTTATAGGGAGTGTAAATAGTATAAGGCAATCCGTCTGCTTTAGTGATTTCCTTTTCCTCAAAAATCACTTGGTCTTTGAAAGAATAACAAGAAGCATTATTCTTATTTGTTATTCTTTCAATAGTCAAATCTCTTTTGATGGCGTATGGCTCATAATCTTTATTAAAAAAAACAGCCGAAATTGCAAACTCTTCGAAAAGTGATTTCCAAACCTCGATTGCTGTCCCTTTTTTTATCAACAGTGAACTTCCAACACTATTTAATTTGACATTTATTTTTTGCAGTAATTCGTATATGAAACTTACACGCGCATCATTTTTTGGCAAGCTATTCAGGATATCAGTATCAAAAATAAACAACGGAATTACAGGATGCTCGGATTGCAAAGCATGGTACAACGCCACATTATCCTCTAGACGCAAATCGCGTCGGAACCAAAAAATAGAAACTTGCTGTTTATCCATTATTTTAAAAACTAATTAGTGCAATTATTGGTAAAATAATATCAAAATATTTCTCACTAGCTAATAATTCTTTAAAATTAACAAATTGAATCTTTTATATCACTAATTTCTTTGTCAAACCTTAAATTAAGTACCCTCTAATCTTTAAATTCTCTTTATATTTGTGCCTTTCGAAAAAACAACAAAAAATGACTACTCTAAACGAATTGAATGCTATATCACCAATCGACGGTCGTTATAGAAACAAGACATTATCACTAGCTCCTTTTTTCTCTGAAGAAGCTTTAATCAAATACCGTGTATTAATTGAAATTGAATATTTCATTGCTTTATGCGAAGTTCCTTTACCGCAATTAAAAAACGTAAATCCTAATCTTTTTGATAGTTTACGTGCTATTTATAAAAATTTCTCTACCGAAGATGCTCTTTGGATTAAAGAAACTGAAAAAGTTACCAACCACGATGTGAAAGCCGTTGAGTATTTTATAAAAGACGCTTTTGAAAAACTAGGTTTATCTGAATATAAAGAGTTTATTCACTTTGGATTGACTTCTCAAGACATTAATAATACTGCGATTCCGCTTTCGACAAAAGATGCGTTTGAACAAGTTTATATGCCATCGTTAATCACTTTGACATCCAAATTAAAAGAATTATCCCAAGAGTGGAAGGACATTCCAATGCTTGCCCGTACTCACGGACAACCAGCTTCGCCTACTCGTTTGGGTAAAGAAATTGCTGTTTTTGTAGAGCGTATAGAAGAGCAAATGCGTTTGTTGTTCAATATTCCATTTGCAGCCAAGTTTGGTGGAGCTACTGGGAATTATAATGCGCATCATGTGGCATATCCGCAAATTGACTGGAAACAGTTTGGAACCAAATTTGTTCAAGAAAACTTAGGATTACATCATTCGTTCCCAACAACACAAATTGAGCATTACGATCATTTTGCCGCCTTTTTTGATGCTTTAAAAAGAATCAATACGATCATCATTGATTTGGACCGAGATATTTGGACGTATGTTTCAATGGAATATTTCAAGCAAAAAATAAAAGCTGGAGAAATTGGTTCATCGGCTATGCCACACAAAGTAAATCCAATTGATTTTGAAAACTCGGAAGGAAACCTAGGAATTGCTAATGCTATTTTCGAACATCTGTCAGCAAAACTGCCAGTTTCAAGATTGCAACGTGATTTGACAGATAGTACTGTTTTGAGAAATATTGGTGTGCCAATGGGACATACTATCGTTTCTTTTGAAGCTACATTGAAAGGTTTGAACAAATTATTATTGAACGAATCCAAGTTTCACGAAGATTTAGAGAAAAACTGGGCTGTTGTTGCCGAGGCAATTCAAACAATTTTAAGACGCGAGGCTTATCCAAATCCTTATGAAGCCTTAAAAGGATTGACTAGAACCAACGAAGCTATTGATAAAAATGCGATTCACAGTTTTATCGCTACACTTGATGTTTCGGATGAAATTAAAGCAGAATTAATGCAGATTACTCCTAGTAATTTCTTGGGGATTTAATTTTAGCATAAACTATATCCTAAATCCCGTTCACTTATGCGAACGGGATTTTTTATTAATTGCTAAATAAAAACCAGTGTATTATAATATTTTTATACTTTTAGAGTAGCTTTTAACTTGAAAATCAAATCAATAACCACTAACCAATCTGACAAACCATGAAGAAAAAGACAATCCTGATTATTTTCATTCTCTTAAACTGCTGCTTAAACACAGCAATTGGACAAGAATCGTTTTCTAAAAAACTGGAAAATATACAAACAGACAAGAACATTAAATCAGAAGATGAGAAACTAAATTTATTGTACCAGATTCTTTTTGATTATCAACTGGAAACATATCCTGAAAACGGTGCTTTTTGGGGAAAACCGACAGACAATTCCCGTTGGACAGATTACTCAAAAGAAACTATTAATCAGCGAAAAAAAGATAACGATTTATTCATTAATACATTAGCAGTAATTAACCGAAACAATCTGAACAAAACCAGTAAGCTGAACTACGACTTATTAAAAAATCAATTGGACGACGAGAATAAAGGAGAACAATTCCCAACGGAACTGATGCCCATTAATCAAATGAGCGGCACACACCAGCAAGTCATTCAGACCGTTACTTTTACAAATATAAAAACCGAAAAAGACGCCAATGATTTACTAAAACGTTTAGATAAAATACCCGCTTTATTTGATCAAATTCAAATTTTGATGCAGGAAGGCTTAAAACAAAAAGTAACACCATCCAAAAATTCACTTTTAGGAGTTCCTGAACAAATTAAAAATCTGATTGCTGAGGATCCTTCAAAAAGCGAGTTTCTTACCGGTTATAAAAAATACACCGCGACGCTTTCTCCAGAGAAACAGAAAGCCATGGATGATTTAGCAATAAAAGCAATCAATGAAAAAGTAAATCCAGCTTTCCGAAAATTGAAGGAATATCTGGAGAAAACCTACATTCCAAATTCCAGAAACACTTACGGATTAAAAGACTTGCCAAATGGAGTTAATTGGTACAATTACAACATTCAGCAAACAACGACAACAAAGCTGACTTATGCAGAAATTCATGAAATAGGACTCGGGGAAGTAAAACGCATTCGAACAGAAATGGATGCGTTGATAAAAAAAATTGGTTTTAAAGGAACATTTGAAGAATTTGGAGTTTTTCTAAAAACGGATCCACAATTTTACTTTGAAACCGGAGACCAACTACTAGATGCCTATCGTGTTATTGCCAAAAAAATTGACCCAGAATTACCCACTCTTTTTGGGAAATTACCACGACTGCCCTATGGTGTTATTCCAGTTCCGTCTTATGACGAGAAATTTCAAACAACTGCATATTACAATCCAGGCTCTGTAGAATTAGGCAGAGCAGGAAATTTTTATGCCAATACCTATGAGATAAAAACTCGCCCAAAATGGGAAATGGAAGCACTTACAGCCCATGAAGCTGTCCCTGGCCATCACCTTCAAATTGCATTAAGCCAAGAATTAGAAAATGTTCCTGAAATTAGAAAAACGAGTTTCTATACTGCTTTTGTGGAAGGTTGGGGTCTCTATTCTGAGAGTTTGGGGACTGAAATTGGACTATACAAAGACCCATATTCAAAATATGGACAACTCACTTATGAAATGTGGAGAGCTATCAGATTGGTAGTTGACACGGGCATTCACGGTATGGGTTGGTCAAGACAGCAAGCTATCGATTATTTTAAAGCTAACTCTGCCAAAAACGAGCACGATATTACCGTTGAAGTTGATCGTTATATCACATGGCCCGGGCAAGCATTAGCATATAAAATTGGAGAATTAAAAATTAAAGAATTGCGAAAAAAAGCCACTCTTGAACTTGGAGACAAATTCAGCATCAGGGAATTTCACGATGCTATTTTAGAAAATGGTGCTGTTCCGTTAGATATTTTGGAAAATCACATTAACGAATGGATTGTTTCCGTTAAAAACAAAACCAAGTAAATCACATTTTTTTAAAAATCATCTCAAAAAAGCCCATTTTTCAACTTAAACTATTGAAAAATGGGCTTTTTTCAGTAAATTACACGATAATTATTTTTTTTAAACAGCTATGCTTTTAATTACAACTACAACTAGTCATTTAAACCCTTTGATCAGTGATTTAGGACTTATCTTAATGACTGCAGCTATTGCTGTTTTGATTTTCAGAAAACTGAAACAACCTTTGGTATTGGGCTATTTGATTGCAGGTTTTTTGGCGGGCAACCATTTTGATTTTTTTCCTTCGGTCAAAGAAATTAAAAGCGTAGAAGTTTGGGCCGAAATTGGCGTTATCTTCTTACTGTTTAGTCTGGGATTAGAATTTAGCTTTAAAAAACTTATGAAAGTTGGCGGTACAGCCTCTATCACTGCAGGAATCCAGATTGTAAGCATGTGCATTTTAGGCTATACTGTTGGTCAATGGCTGGGATGGTCTACAATGGATAGTATATTTCTAGGGGTGATTCTATCCATATCTTCGACCACAATTATTTTAAAATCCTTTGATGAATTAGGCGTTAAAACACAAAAATTTGCAGGAATCGTGATTGGTTCGCTAATTGTTCAAGATATTCTTGCCATATTAATGATGGTTTTATTATCTACAATTGCTGTGAGCAATCAATTTTCGGGAGGCGATCTTTTGATGTCTGTATTAAAACTGGTGTTTTTCCTTGTACTTTGGTTTTTGGGTGGCATTTTTATCATCCCTACAGTACTCAAAAAAACAAAGCATTTGCTCACCGACGAAATGCTTCTGATTATATCATTGGCACTTTGCTTAACCATGGTTATTTTTGCTTCAAATGTTGGTTTTTCGCCAGCGCTTGGTGCTTTTATCATGGGATCAATTATTGCCGAAACCACTCAAGCCGAACATATTGAACATTTAGTAAAACCTGTAAAAGACTTTTTTGGAGCCGTTTTTTTCGTATCTGTTGGTATGTTAATCGATCCTAATGCCTTGTCACAACACGCAGTTCCAGTGATTATTCTGTCTGTCGTTACTATTTTTGGGCAATCTGTCAGTTCTACATTTGGAGCTTTATTATCAGGACAACCCCTGAAAGATTCCATCAGAACCGGAATGAGTTTATCCCAAATTGGGGAATTCTCTTTTATTATTGCTACTTTGGGAGTAACATTAAAAGCTACAAATACATTTTTATATCCAATAGTGGTTGCCGTTTCGGCTGTAACGGTATTTACAACTCCGTTCATGATTAAATATTCGTTGCCTTTTTCGGAATATTTAGCTCATAAATTACCCCGCAAATGGACCAAGCGAATTGAACGTTATTCGGCCAGTACACAAGCAATAAAAACGGTCAGTTTGTGGCAAAAGGTCATTAATGCATATTTAATTCAGGTGATTGTACTTGTCGTAATCATTCTTGCCGTCATCTTGCTTTCCTCCCGTTTTATACTGCCTTTAGTTGAAGATTATCATTTAGGAAATTCTATAGGAGCTTTGATAACTTTAAGCATAATTTCTCCTTTTTTGTGGGCGCTTGCTTTTCGAAGAGTCGCTACCAACGAAGTTGAAGAATTAATGTCGGACCGCAAATCTCGCGGACCATTGACAATGTTGTTTTTCATTCGGATTTTATTGTCAATTTTCTTTATCGGTTTATTGCTAAATATATTCTTCTCACCAAAAGTTGCTTTGATAGCCTTGATAATTGCAGTGGTAATCTATTTAATTTTCCACAAAAAACTACACATCCAATATCATAAAATCGAAAATCATTTTCTAGCCAACTTAAACGGCAGAGAGATCGATCGAGCCAAAAGAAGTAGAAGTGATTTATCGCCTTGGGACGGACACATGGCAATATTTGACATTGCGGCAGAATCCAATATAGCCGGCGAATCATTGAAAAACCTCCAAATGAGGGAGAATTTAGGAATTAATATTGTTTCGATAAAACGGGGTGACATAACTATACATATTCCGAGTAGGAACGAACGTATTTTTCCAGGTGATGAAATTTGTGTTATTGGAACCGATGCTCAAGTACAGGAATTTAAAAAATATCTTGACCAACACGAAATGGATGTTTCTCCTGAAACTATTGAGCCCGATATTGTTTTACGCCAAATCGAATTAAAAAACCATGTTTTTCATGGAAAAAGCATCAAGGAATCTAAACTGCGTGAAAAAACAAAAGGTTTGATTGTGGGCATCGAAAAAAGAGGAAAACGTATCTTAAACCCAGAATCCAATGTCATTCTCGAAAAAGATGATATCCTATGGATTGTAGGTGATAAAAAGTTATTATGGGATTTGGCACATGATTAGACATTCCTTTATCGTATAAAAACATTGGCAGAAAAGCGAGGACTCTGAAAAAGTCCTTTTAATAAGGAAAATGAAAATAACTAAAAAGGAGCGAAAACACTATGGTTTCGCTCCTTTTAGTTGTTATAATACCCTTGTAATCTAAGAAGATTAAATTTGACTAAAAAAGCAATTAATACCAAACGAAAATATAATACAAATCAAATTATCTAACCTCACCCCAAAACCCCTCTCCAAAGGAGAGGGGAGTTATTGGACTGTATTATATTTGTCTTTGTTGTAAATAAATTTAAAGTCTTATTTAATCGTTTTTTTTAATGATTTTTGAAAATAAGCACTTTATCAGTGCCCTCATCAAAATAAGCGAGGTTTTTCAGTGCACTCAAAATAATGCAAGCTTTTTTAAAAGTTATTTAACAGCATCATAAACATAAAACCCTTACCTTTAATATAATACGGTTTTAATTATGGTATTTAATCAACAGATAATTAAACAATTACTATTATGAAAGCAACGGCTAAAATTTTTATTCTGTTCCTTGCTGTCAATTCGGTTATCTTGACAGTACCTCAAAAAGCAGCTGCACAGGTATCTATTAACTTCCAAATTTTTTATGATGATTTAAGCCCATACGGTGATTGGATTGACACTCCAGAATATGGATACGCTTGGGTTCCCAATGTATCGGCTGCGTTTATCCCTTATAGAACTAACGGTTATTGGGTATTCACCAATATAGGCTGGACTTGGGTTTCTAATTATTCATGGGGATGGGCGCCTTTTCATTATGGACGCTGGTATTATGATCCTTATTATGAATGGATTTGGATTCCCGGTTATGAATGGGGTCCGGGATGGGTTATCTGGAGAAGATCCGAAGGCTATTACGGATGGGCACCAATAGAGCCCGGCATTAGTATTACTATTGCCTATGGCAGTGGTTATCGTTTGCCCTATAACTATTGGACATGTGTAAGAGACAGGGATTTTGGAAGAACGAACATTTATAATTATTATATTCCTTCATCAAATAATGTTACAATCATTAACAATTCCACAGTGATAAATAACATTCAGAGAGACAATTCAAGTCAGGTGAGATACAATGCTGGACCTAATAGAACTGAGGTGCAAAGCCGAATCGGTAAAACAATCTCCCCAGTAACTCTAAGGGAAAGAAATAGGCCAGGTCAAAATCTAAACAACAGTGAACTTCAGATATATAGACCACGGGTGGAAAAACGCAGGGCTACCGAACGAGAACCTGCTCCGTCTAAAGTGGTACGCTTGAAAGATGTGAAACCAGCTGAGCAAAGAACTCAGCCAAAGAGAGAAAATCAACCAGCAAGACAGCAAGAACCTCAACGTAATAATCAGCCTGTGAGACAGCAGCCTCAACAGCAACGTAATGACAAACAACTTCAACGGCAACGTGATGATCAGCCAGCTAGACAACAGCAACGAATGCAGCAGGAGACTAAAGATCAGCAAGTAAGACAGCAACAAATGCAACAGGAAGCTAATGATCAACAAGTCAGACAACAACGAATGCAACAGGAGACTAAAGATCAGCAAGTAAAACAGCAACAAATGCAACAGGAAGCTAAAGATCAGCAGGTCAGACAGCAACAAATGCAACAGCAACGAAATGATCCACAAGTGCAACAAAAACAGAAACGAAATGATTAGTAAGTTAAGCACTGCACTAGCTAAACTAATCGCTTCATCACTCTATTCTATAATAGTCTATATAGGGTCATTAAAAGTAAACCATTGGACTAGACAGGAATCGAAATTTAGGACATAAAATAAATTTATTCTTTAAGTGAAATGTCATTAGAAAATGAAGTGAAAATATTTTAATTCACCTAAAATTAAAGTCATGAAAAAATTAATTTATATAATCAGTTTAGTAGGAATCGTGTCATTGTTTAATGCCTGCTCGGCAGGCTATGTTTCAGTAGAACCTTCCTACCAAGAAACCTACAGACCAGTGCGTCCCAGTGAGAGTTATATTTGGATAGAAGGTAACTGGTATTGGAATAATCGAACACGTACTTATTATCATAGAGATGGTAATTGGACTATGCCGCGTCAAGACCGCCATTATGAACAAGGCCATTGGTATAAAACTCGACGTGGCTACCGTTGGGTACCAGGAGGATGGCGATAATTGTTGCGTAAAAAACATGAATTGAAGTCAAAAATTAAGGTGGCTAAGTTGTAGGTGTTACAGGTTCTTCCTTTTTATTTGCATAACACTTATCCCATTGGTCTACTTCGCTCATAGCAATACAAGGTTACTCTCGTTTCCTCTGGATACTTGCAGGTTGGCTGTATATCAATCTACCAGCGTCATAACATTGGCGGCAGTAGCCAACTGAACTTCTTCGATAGTTTCCATGGCTTGCAACAATGTCATTCTACTTGCTTCTAGATTGTTGTAATAATCCAATACATTCGCAAGCTCTGTAGGAACATCGGCATGGCTCAATGAACTCGGAAATTAGTTGGCAATTCTGGAAATCAAACGAGCATATCCCTCTCCACCTTCTGCCATCGAGTGTGTGCCTTTCTTTTGCTCATCAGTAAAATTAATTTTAAAAGGATTCAAAGAAGTTAATGCCATATTAATTAACAGCTGTAGTGAAAGCAGTTTGTACTCTTACTGGCGCAATGTCCATAATCAATTTTGACATAAAAAATTAGTTTTATTTGTTGAAAAATAAATTATTATTAACCATATTCTTATATTAAATAATTAACAACAATTTAATATGTGGTTTTTCTTTTAAAAAAATTATATTTTCAAGATTTTATATGTTGAATACTCTGCGTGAGGGATTATAGTGGAGCTCTTTTTTCTTTATCAATTGCCTCGGGTTTAAACCCGAGGCAATTGATAAAGAAAAAAAGCGGGAACGGAAAGCCCGACCCGAAGCTGCGAGGAGGAACGACAAAGCAGTCTGAGGGTCACGCCCAAAAAATATCAATAATCATAAAACAAAAAAAAGGTGCAGGAACTAAATCCTACACCTTTTGTCTTTTAGACTTTCGTCTTTTAGATTATATTATCTCGAATAATTCGGAGCTTCTTTTGTAATTGTTACATCATGTGGGTGACTCTCGTTGATTCCGCTAGCGGTAATGCGCACAAATCGTCCAGTATTCTGTAAAGTTGCAATATCTTTAGAGCCGCAGTATCCCATTCCGGCACGAAGTCCACCAATGAATTGCTGCATACTTTCGTTCAGTTCTCCTTTATATGGCACTCTACCCACAATTCCTTCTGGAACCAGTTTCTTAACGTCGTCTTCCACGTCTTGGAAATAACGGTCTTTCGATCCTTCCTGCATGGCTTCAACAGAACCCATACCTCTGTATGATTTGAATTTTCTTCCTTCAAAAATAATAGTTTCTCCTGGAGATTCCATTGTTCCTGCTAATAATGAACCTAGCATCACACTATCGGCTCCAGCGGCAATCGCTTTAGGAATATCTCCTGTATAACGAATTCCCCCATCGGCAATTACTGGAACACCTGTCCCTTTTATAGCGGCAGCTACTTCAAGAACTGCAGAAAACTGAGGAAATCCAACCCCAGCAACAACTCTTGTTGTACAAATAGAACCAGGTCCTATTCCCACTTTTACGCCATCGGCACCATTTTCTACTAAAAACAAAGCAGCTTCTGGAGTGGCAATATTTCCAACGATTACATCTAGTTTTGGAAATTTAGCTTTTACTGCTTTCAATACATCTACCACACCTTGGGTATGCCCGTGAGCCGTATCAATAATTACAGCATCTACACCAGCGTTTACTAGAGCAGTCGCTCTTTCAACAGCATCTGCAGTAACTCCCAAAGCGGCAGCTACTCTCAATCGGCCAAATTTATCTTTATTGGCATTTGGTTTTTGAGTTAATTTGGTAATATCTCTAAAAGTGATTAAACCAACAAGCTCATTTTTATCATTTATTACAGGTAATTTTTCAATTTTATGACCTTGCAATACTACCTCAGCTTCTTCTAATGAAGTTCCTTCGGCAACAGTTACTAGATTTTGGCTGGTCATTACCTCAACAATAGGTCTTGCTCCATTTTTTTCAAAACGCAAATCTCTATTGGTAACAATTCCTTTTAAAATTCTATTCTCATCAACGATTGGAATACCTCCAATACCAAATTCTCTCATAGCACTTTTAGCATCGGCAACAGTTGAATTCAGTAATAAAGTAACAGGATCGATAATCATCCCAGACTCAGCACGTTTTACTTTACGTACTTTTGCTGCTTGCTGTTCGATAGTCATGTTTTTATGCAAAACGCCTATTCCTCCTTCTTGTGCCATAGCGATTGCCATAGAACTTTCGGTTACGGTATCCATAGCTGCGGATACAATAGGAACATTTAATGTTATATTTCTGGAAAATTTAGATTGGATACTCACTTCGCGAGGAAGAACATTTGAGTAATTGGGAACTAATAATACATCATCGTAAGTTAAACCTTCGCCGATAATCTTAGAGTCGTGTGCTTTCATGTTGCAATTTCTAGTTGAATTGCGTGCAAATATACATAATCTTGAGCTAAAAAACACTCTAGTAGGTTATTTTATTTTTAAATCGAATTATAAATAGCTATGAGAATGGAATGTTTTACATTTAAAACATTCAGATTTACTATTGCCTTATGGATTGAAATTTCGGCTTTTTTATTTACTGCTTCCTCCCGAAATAATATTAAATCCTATTTGAAACGTTAGAGCATTTGCCTTAGAAATATCTTTATACTCCAAAAGATTATCTGCTAATGCATAAAAATTAAAAACGCCAATTTTGGTAGTCAATCCTAGCCCAATATTGGAAGCAGAATAAGAATCGACAGTGTAGGTCGCTTTCATTTGTAATCCTTCAAGGATTCTTCTTCTGTAATACCCTGTCAAAGCCAACATAGGCTGTCTTGGAGTACTCATTGCAAAAAGCTGTACTCCTAACGCACTTCGATACCAAGAATCTTCATCGGTTGCACAATTGCATTCTGTTTGTCTTTCTTCTTCAAATGAATATTGAAATGAAGAATAAAATTTCACTGGCCGCAGCGTTTTATATTTATGATACAATGTATCTAAAGGAATCGCCTCTTTAAAATCTTCATAAGCATCTCCAACAGTTCCTGCCGAATTGAAATCATTAATTACTCCTTTAAAATTATACTCTCCTTTTAAAGTATAACTTTTTACATCTTTGGAATGGCTGATGTAGCCTATATCAATTAAACTGGCTGTTAGCTGTATATTTCGCTTGGGATAATACGTAACCCCTAAATCCAATCCTAATCCTAGATTACCTCCAAAAAAAGCTCTTTTGGCAATATCATCTCGCATATCGACAGCAATATCTCCATCGTAATTTTTATTCAAATACTTAGACAATCCTGAAGTATTAAGTTCTAAATTAGACCATATTGACTGGTTATAAATTAAATTTTCTCCTTGAGTAGTAACAAAATAACCCGAATTATGGGTTGATGTTCCGTTAAAAATACTGGAATAAATTTTTCCTCGAGCGCCAAGGATAAGTTTTTCATTGATTTGTTTATTAAATCCAAGATGAAAAACAGATAACAACTCGGCCCTTACACTCAAATCACCCAAATCAAATGACTTCCCCATATAATCTTTGTTCCCATACAATGATAATATTGCAGGGTCAGTAGGAACATACATAAAAGAATCTAGTTCTTGATACATTCCAAAAGACACATAGGATTTGCTTTCCGCTCCTCCTACCCGAAATCCAGCAGTAAATATTTCGAGCTGCTGATTGGCTGTTACATAATCATTACTATTGGTTGAAGCAACAGCATCCTTGACTTTGGTTGAAAAATCTACCCCATTATTTGCAAATAAACTATAAGCATTGAATCCTGTTGAACCCACATTAGCCGAAATACCAGATAATAAAGGCACGCCAAAAAACCATTTATATTTTACATCTGTACCAGGATTAATTAATAAACTTTGTGGCAGAGGAGTGAAGTTATATAAAATCTCTTTGTTTTGAGAAAAACAATAAAAAGAGAAAAAAAAGGCGCTTAAAAAGACGATTGTTTTCCTCATCTTATATCAAAATAAGCAGTTATACCTGAACTAAGTTCTACTCTCCCCGGTGTAGCTGCTGTTATAGGTGGTCCAGCAAACATCCGGACTGAAAAAACCATTTTGGCTGTATTTTCCAATATGCTCACATTAGCGGCGGTAAATGTTTCCGTTTTTTCGGCAATAGTTTCAGTACCATTATATGCAGCAACATCCATTTTAATATTATAAATTGGTGCCCCATTTTTATTTAGAAAAGTGACATTAAAAGCATAAGATCTATTAATTGTATTTTTAATTCTGAAATATAGCTCGGTTTTAACCAAATTCTCTTCGATAAAAGATTTACTTAAAAAATCAACATTAGAAGAATATGAAAAAATAGGAGTTTCAGTTCCGTTCGAAATAAAATCTTGAGCGTCTATATTAATGTATGCAAGATTGCTAACAAAAACAGGCTGCACATTCAAGTCATTGACTTGATCAAAGTCCAAATCACTGCTGCACGAAAAAAAACAACATTCCAAAAAGGCTATTAAAATAATTGTTTTAAAAAAAGTAAATTTCATAACGTGGATTTTAATAGTAGAACAGCTGTCTCACATAAATATTAAAACAATACTAAAGTAAGCCAAAAAAACTTAAAACCCATAATTATCAAACACTTAATTACAAAAATAAGCTTGTATCAATGAAATTTACCAAATAATTTTGAAGCTTCATTATAAGCGCTTTCAAAACTCATTGGGCTACAATTGGTGTTTTCTTTTTGAACTGTAAAATAGGAAAGTAATTTCTCAGTCGGCATATTTCCGGTCAATTTATCTGTAGCCATAGGACAGCCTCCAAATCCTTGAATCGCTCCATCATAACGGCGACAGCCTCCTTTGTAAGCGGCGTCAATTTTTTCCAGCCATTTATCGGGTGTTGTATGAAGATGTGCTCCGAACTCAATTTGAGGATATTGCGGAATTAAATGAGAAAATAAATACTCAATCACATCAGGGGTGGAACTTCCGACTGTATCAGAAAGAGATAAAATTTTAACTCCCATTCCAGCTAATTTTTCGGTCCATTGGGCAACAATTTCAACATTCCATGGATCTCCATAAGGATTACCAAATCCCATAGAAAGATAAGCAACAGCTTCTTTATTGGTTTTGTCTGCTATATTTAAAATCTCTTCTAACGCTACCAAAGATTCGGCTATTGTTTTATGAGTATTTCGCATCTGAAAATTTTCTGAAATCGAAAAAGGGAAACCTAAATATTGAATTGCAGAATATTGTGATGCTAAAGCAGCACCTTGAACATTGGCAATAATAGCCAATAATTTGCTTGATGTTTTAGATAAATCAAGCTGCTCTAAAACTTCGGCAGTATCTTGCATCTGAGGTATGGCTTTCGCCGAAACAAAACTGCCAAAATCGATTGAATCAAAACCAACTCTTAACAAAGCTTGTATATAAGCGACCTTTCTTTCCGTAGGAATAAAGTCCCTTATGCCTTGCATAGCATCTCGCGGACATTCGATAATTTTTATTGCCTCCATAACGTTCAAATATATAAAAAGGTTTTGAGTTACAAAGAAAGAAAATCGATATTCCAGACTATTTTTTTGACAAAATCGCCTTATTTATTTCCTTGACTAATGCTGGGCCTTCATAAATAAAACCAGTGTATAATTGAAGAAGGCTGGCACCCGCTTCTAATTTTTCTAAAGCATCTTCGGCAGAATGTATTCCTCCTACTCCAATAATTGGAAATGCTTTATTGCTTTTTTCAGATAAAAAACGAATCACTTCGGTGGATCTTGATGTCAACGGTTTACCTGACAAGCCTCCAATTTCAGTTTGATTACTAGACTGCAGTCCTTTGCGAGAAATGGTTGTATTTGTAGCAATTACACCCGCAATTTTTGTTTCTTTTACAATATCAATAATATCCAGCAATTGCTCATCGGTAAGATCTGGAGCAATTTTAAGCAATATTGGTTTTTGTTTTGGCTTAGCCAAATTCTTGTTTTGCAAAGTCTGCAATAATTGGGTAAGAGGTTCTTTTTCTTGCAATGCTCTAAGATTAGGAGTATTAGGAGAACTCACATTGACAACAAAATAGTCTACATGATCGAATAATGCATCAAAGCAAATTTCATAGTCAGAAGTTGCTTCTTCATTTAGGGTTACTTTATTTTTTCCAATATTTCCACCTATTAAAACGCCTTTATTTTTCTTTAAACGTTCAACTGCTTCAAGAACTCCGCCATTATTAAATCCCATTCTATTGATAATCGCCGAATCTTCTTTTAAACGGAACAAACGCGTTTTATCATTTCCGGGCTGTGCTTTTGGAGTTAAAGTCCCAATTTCGATAGAACCAAAACCAAAATTAGAAAGCTCATTATACAAGCTCGCATCTTTATCAAAACCAGCCGCTAAACCCACAGGATTTTTAAACTTTAATCCAAAAACTTCGGTCTCTAATCTTTTGTCATTTACTTGATATAAAAATCGAAATAAAGATGGAAATCCGGGAATTTTTGAGACTATTCTAATTAATGAAAAAGTAAAATAATGCACTTTTTCTGGATCAAAACAAAAAAGAATAGGACGTATAAAAAACTTGTACATAGGTCAAATATTGGTTGGCACAAAAGTAAAGAAATGT
Source organism: uncultured Flavobacterium sp. (assembly GCA_963511725.1). GTDB lineage: Bacteria > Bacteroidota > Bacteroidia > Flavobacteriales > Flavobacteriaceae > Flavobacterium. The sequence continues at coordinate 77,677 of CAUPKA010000012.1, read as the reverse complement.
TTTTAGTTTTTAGGCATAGAAATATGCTTAAAGCCATCCTTTCGTTAAATTACTAACAAAAAGTCAAATTCAATTGCTTCTAAAAAAATAAAACAAACTTGATGGGATTTTGATGGGATTTTTCAAATACAAAATAATTTATCGTTAGAATACATTTGGATTCTCTATTTAAAACCAAATACAAAACACTTTTATGTTTAAAAAATTACTCTCTTCCTTTTTACTGATCGGTATTCTGTTTTTTAATAATAATTATGCACAGGTAAGTCCCAAAAGAGGAATTACTTACGGCAAACATAGTGATGTAGATTTGAATGTTTTGAAATCTGGCATTTCTTGGTGTTACAATTGGTCCGCTATACCCGAATCCACGATTAATGCCAGTTATGAAAGTTTGGGAGTGGAATTTGTACCGATGGCTTGGGGGGAAAATAGACACTCCAGATTCATTCATTGCTGCTATAAAACCTGGAGCTAAATATTTATTAGCCTTTAATGAACCTAATTTTAATGATGGCGCAAAATTAACTCCGCAGGAAGCAGTAAATGCCTGGTCAAATATTGAAAAAATTACAGTTGCAAAAGGCTTGGAAATCGTGAGCGCTTCTCCAGCCTACAATGGTCCTTCCAACTATGGAGGATATTCGAGTCCTATTGCTTGGCATGATGAATTTTTTCGCCTTTGCCCAACCTGCAAAGTAGATTACATTGCTTTCCATACTTATGATGATACATCAGGATCTGTAATTGGAGTTACTGAAGGTTTAAAAAAATACAATATTCCGATTTGGGTAACCGAATTTGCCAACAGAGTAGTTCAATCTGCCACAGACAAAACCAATTTCATGAAAAATATTGTAACCGCTTTTGAAAACGATCCTGATATTTATCCCTATTCTTGGTTTACCTGCAGAGTTCCTGCAGCTTGGACAGATATGCTGGAAGGACAGCTGCTCGGCGCCGCAAGCGGAACAATCAGGCCCATAGGAACTGCATATCTCAACGTTCCTTATACTTCTAAAAAAATGAATGTTCCCGGCCGAATTACTGCTAATAAACATTACCGCCGCAAAGGAATCGGACTGCAAAACACCACCGATGGAGGCACAACCCAAAATGTTTGCTTAACTGATTCTGGAGATTGGGGCGAATACATGATTAATGTCGCCAAAAACAGTTCATACCAAATGACTTTTCGTGTAGCCTCATTAATAAAGGCCAATTCGATATTAGTGTAAATGGTGTTATTCTAAAAACAGACGAAACTTTTGATGCCACTGGCGGTATGCAAATCTACACAGACAAAATCGTTACTGGAATAAACCTGCCACAAGGAGAAAATTATATCAAAATTCACTACAAATCAAGTTTCAATTTCAATTATATAGATGCTGTTGATGAAATTACTCTTGGAATTCCAGATAAAACCGCAGAAGATAATGTCGCGGTTTTTTATCCAAATCCTTTTACATCGGAGACAAAAACCCAAATAAAATCCCCAATTACAGAGCTTATTCATCTTAAAATAGTTGACATGAAAGGTGCAGTTTGCTTTTCCAGCAATGATTTTTACACCAATCAAAATATTACAATTGATAATCATTTAGCTACCGGAATTTACACCGCGATTGTCACTTATGGAACTACAGAGAAAACATTCAAAGTAATTAAGAACTAAATTCTATAATTTACAGCTTTTGGTTTATACACAATTTTGTTTATTGCAATTGCTCGCGTGAGGGATTAAAGTGGAGCTCTTTTTTCTTTATCAATTGCCTCGGGTTTAAACCCGAGGCAATTGATAAAGAAAAAAAGCGGGAACGGAAAGCCCGACCCTTAGTCTCGTCTTTTTCGGACGAGACTAAGGGTCACGCCCAAATTGTAACTATCTTTTTTAATGCAATATATTTAACTGTTTTTCTTTCAAAAAAAAATAATCCTATAAAACAGCAAGTAAAACCAAATTACCCTCTTAACGGTTTTTAATAGCGTACATTAGACAAAAAATAATGTCTATAGAACACAAAGTTCAATTGGTTGAAGAATTATTCGATCGCCTCGAGAATGAAATAACTAATTTCAAATCTGAAACTAATTTGCATTGCAATAATGGCTGTGGTCAATGCTGTTCAAAACCAAGTATAGATGCTTCTCCTCTGGAATTTTTACCTTGGGCCTTTTATTTATTTTTAAATGGCAGAGCCGAAATCACACTAGAAGAACTCAATTCTAAAACCAACACTTTTTGTCATTTATACCAATCCCTTTCTATTGTGGATAATACAAAAGGCAAATGCTCTAATTACAAATACCGAGGATTAATTTGCAGACTTTTTGGATATGCCGCCAGCAGAGACAAATATGGCAAACTGAGATTGAACACCTGCAAAATCATAAAAGAGAATCAACAAGAAAACTATAACAACACCGAAGAAGCTATTAGCAAAGGACTTTATGTTCCTATTTTCTCCGATTATTATATGCGCCTTTCAACTATAGATCATAGATTGGCGACAATCCTGCTTCCTATAAATGAAGCCTTGAAAATGGCTATCGAAGAAGTTTTACATTATTACGCCTACCGACCTTTTCCCGGCGGATTAGAGAATATTGCTTAGTATTAAGAATCTGATAACTAAAGTAACGATACAAAAACCGATCGAAGGAATTGTAAATTCTGATTCTGCCGAAAAACCCTCTTTTGAACTAGCCCAAAAGTTAACTCCTATTTGAAGCATCTTCTATAATAACACACGAAAGATTATACTTAATAATTTATTGCATTTTATTTTGATAAGATGTTAATTTATTTATTTTTGTATCTTGACTATAAGATCCTATTAAATAAATAATAAAGCGACAATCATTGAAAAAAGCATTAAAAATTACTCTCAAAATATTTTTGACATTCTTTGGATTTATATTTCTATATACAATAGCGGTATTTTCCCTTTCTAAAATCACAGTAAATCAAGAACCAGACACAAAACCCGAAGTCGGAGTTTACATTTTGACCAATGGCGTTCATACTGATATTGTAGTCCCAATAAAAACCGAACAAATTGACTGGAGCAAACAAATAAAATTTGAAAACACAAAAATAGCCGATTCAACTTATAACTATTTGGCGATGGGTTGGGGTGACAAAGGTTTTTATCTAGAAACTCCCGAATGGTCAGACTTAAAAGCTTCAGTTGCATTTAAAGCCGCTACGGGTTTAAGCACTACTGCAATTCATGCAACCTATTACAAAAAAATGACTGAGGGTGATGATTGTAAAAAAATGATGGTAAGCAAAGAACAATACGAACGCTTAATAAAATACATCGACGAAAGTTTCCAAAAGGATTCCTCTGGTAATTTCTTAAACATAAAAACAAATGCAAATTATGGAAAAACAGATGCTTTCTATGAAGCAAATGGAAGCTATAGCTTATTTCATACTTGCAATACTTGGGCAAACAGTGCTCTAAAAGCTAGTGGTCAAAAATGTTGTTTTTGGACAGCTTTAGATTCTGGAATTTTTTCAAAATACAACTAAAAACAAATTAAACATGGTACAAAAAACATCGAATGCCTTTATAGCGGCATCTTGGGTAGCTCTTGGGGCTGGGACGGTTGGATATATAGTTGGGCTTGCCCGAGCTGAAATGCTTTTAAATGAAAAAGGATATTATTTTACAGTTTTAATGTTTGGCCTTTTTGCTGTGGTTTCATTACAAAAAAGCGTTAGAGACAGACTTGAAAAACTTCCAGTAACGGATATTTATTATGGTATTTGTTGGTTTGGAACTATTCTATCGATTGTATTATTATCAGTTGGCCTTTGGAATGCTACAATTTTACCAAGCGAAAAAGGTTTTTATGCTTTTGCTTTTTTATTAGCTTTATTTGGTGCTATTTCTGTTCAGAAAAACACTAGAGATAATATGTCATTCACTAATGAATAATATCTTATAATTCCCAAAATAATTCCCAAATTATCTAACTAAAAGCTCTAATTATGGAGCTTTTTTTCATGCTTTTAATGATTATTTATATAACTTCAAAATATATTAACAATTATTTATTTACATTTGTCGCTTAATTAAAAAAACAAATTAATGAAAACCCTAAAAATCCTTTTCCTTTTTTTACTTCTAATATTAAACAGCTGTTCAAGCGACAATGACTCTCCAAATGATTCTGAAACACCTACATCGAAATTTGCAATGACTGCAAAAGTTGACGGAACTTTATGGGAAATGCAGAATCCGTTTGGTTCAAATTATGCTACAAAGACATTATTTACTTATTATCCCGAAACAGAATATATTCAGCTACAGGGTAGAAAAATTAATTTCATAGATGAAATTAGACTTTATATCAAAAGAAGTGATCTAAAAATTGGAACATATCCTATAACAGCAACAACGTTCGATGCATCTAAAACACAAATTGAAATGTCATTTAACAGTAAGGCAAACATTCAATATCCAATTGAAGGCTCATTATCAATTACATCGGTAGATTTAAAAGCTAAAACTGTGGCAGGAACGTTTTCATTTAATTGTGTTGAAGATGATGAAAAACCAATCAGCACTTCTAATCCTGTTACAACAAAAGTAACTGAAGGTACTTTTAATTACAGATATGATGTCGAAAAATAATCTGCTTTAATTTTATACAAAAAAAGCTCCAAAATTTGTAAGAGTGGTCGGAAGAAATTCCGGCCACTTTATGTTTTAAATACTTTTGAAGGATCTCCCCCCGAAAGTATTATCATTATTGCTGTAATAAGCTCTCTTAGCTCCAAGACAAATCTTCTTTTTGCTGTCTTATATCCTAGATTGTTTGCTTTTTTATAGATTAAGATAAGCATTGCTGTAATTAAAGTCATACAAATCATGACTTCCATTCCATTTTTGCTGAGTGATACAAGATGACTGACATTGAGCTCTTGTTTGATAAACCTGAAAAAAACTTCAATATCCCATCTTCTTCTGTAATAATCAGCAACTTCTTTGGCTGTAAGGTCAAAATCATTGGTAATAAACCAAAATTCTTTTTCGGGCTTTTCTTTGTTTTTTACAACCACCAGCCTGAATTGATTTTCAACTTTTTCTTCTCTATAATGTGTATTTCCTCGTTTATTTTTTATTGGAGTTCCTGTATAAAGATTGACAATGCTGTCTTTTATCAGCCAGTTATCTCCAATGTCTAAATCTTGATTTTCCTTGATTAGAGATTCTATATCTTCATGTTTGCGGTTTTCTTTAGCTCTGATTACAAATTTGACATTCTTTTGGTCAAAAGTCTTCATTGTACGGGTGGATTGAAGGCCTCTGTCAATACTATAAATATTGCTGTGTTGAGTGTCTTTTTCTACCTGCTTTAAGATTGCCTCAGGGAGCGCATTCTCCTCCGATGAATAGCTCTGAGTATTAAATACCTCAACTCCCGATGGAAGAATACCGTCAAAGGAAACACTATATTTCACAAGCTTTTTACCATTATTCTGATCAATTCCTTCTTTAAGCTTTGCGGCGGCTTCTGATACAATTGTGCTATCTACTCTTATTAAATTATACTTATCTCTTTCTGTCTGATTGTATCTTTCGGAGAAACAGGTATACATGCTTTCAAAAATTTCTTTGAAATAACCAGCATCAATCTTAGAGAGTCTCTCAGAAATAGAACTTCTCCTGACAGTTTCAGATTCATCCAGATTAAAAATAGCTTTAAAACCTGAATAATCAAAGGTGTCTTCCAATGTCCTCTGACTCAGTCTTTCATTATTTAGAATCGCATAAGAAGCAGATAAAATACTTTTTTACCATGAAGGATTTTTGAATAATGATCCACTTTGGTATTGGTAGAGAGATGTGATAAGAGCGCTTCTGGAATAAAACCTAATAGCTCATTAACGGACACTTTGTGATCTTTAAAAGTTGACATAAATTGCTGATTTTTAGCAATAAATATAGGAAAAATAAATAAAATAAGAAAGAATTACCTTGTTAAAAATATGTGTAAATATATTTGTTTTTAAGAACAGGACAAAAAAAAGTCGGAAGAATAAATCTTCCGACCATGACTACTTTTTTAAGGAGCTTTTTTTTATATCAACATCTGAATTACTTACTCAAATACATTTTTCTTCTAGAATATAATTCATAGAATTGATCATCTTTCAAGTCATCAATAAACAAGATGCTTTCTCCTGTTGATTTCATTTCTGGTCCCAATGCTTTATTTACATTATGGAATTTGCTGAAAGAGAAAACCGGCTGTTTGATTGCATATCCTTTTAACTGTGGATTAAAATCGAAATCGGTTACTTTATTGTGCCCTAACATTACTTTCGTAGCGTAGTTTACATAAGGTTCTCCGTAAGCTTTTGCAATAAACGGAACTGTTCTCGAAGCTCTAGGATTTGCTTCAATAATATAAACTGTATCGTCTTTTATCGCAAACTGAATATTGATTAAACCTACTGTTTTTAAAGCTTTAGCAATTTTATGAGTATGATCTTTTATCTGCTGCATTACAAATTCACCCAAGTTGAAAGGTGGCAAAGTAGCATTACTATCTCCAGAGTGTACTCCGCAAGGCTCGATGTGCTCCATTATACCTATGATATAAACATTCCCGTCAGCATCACAAATCGCATCGGCTTCGGCTTCGATTGCTCCTGCCAAATAATGGTCTAAAAGTAATTTATTCCCTGGAATTGTTTTCAATAAATTGATTACATGCTCCTCCAATTCTTTTTTGTTGATTACAATTTTCATTCCCTGACCACCCAAAACATAAGAAGGACGAATCAATAAAGGAAAATCTAAAGTATCTGCTAATGCCGAAGCCTCGTCTGCAGTTTCTGCAATCCCGAATTGTGGGAAAGGAATTTTTAATTCGGTCAGCAATTCTGAGAAACGTCCTCTGTCTTCTGCTAAATCCAGAGCATCAAAACTAGTTCCGATGATTTTCACTCCGTATTTAGACAATTTTTCAGCCAATTTCAAAGCCGTTTGACCTCCTAACTGCACAATTACACCTTCCGGTTTTTCGTGCTGAATAATATCGTAAATATGTTCCCAGAATACTGGCTCAAAGTACAATTTATCGGCTGTATCAAAATCTGTCGAAACAGTTTCAGGATTACAGTTAATCATAATTGTTTCGTAGCCACATTCTTTAGCAGCAAGAACTCCATGCACACAAGAATAATCAAACTCAATTCCTTGTCCGATTCTATTTGGTCCAGAACCTAATACTATTATTTTCTTTTTATCAGTTACAACGCTTTCGTTATCTACATAACGAGTTCCGTCAGCTTTTTCAATTTCAGCTTCAAAAGTTGAGTAATAATAAGGTGTTTTAGCTTTAAATTCTGCTGCACAAGTATCAACTAGTTTAAAAACACGGTTGATGTTTTTTGTCATACGCAAAGCATGAACTTCGCTTTCCAGACAATTCATCATGTGAGCAATTTGTCTGTCGGCAAATCCTTTTTGTTTCGCTTCAAGCAAAAGTTCTTTTGGTAAATTAGAAATCTTATAGTTTGAAATTTCTTTTTCTAAAGTATAAAGCTCTTCGTATTGTTTCAAGAACCACATATCAATTTTTGTGATTTCATGAATACGGCTCAACGGAATTCCCATTGCAATCGCATCATAAATGACAAAAACACGATCCCAACTTGCAAAAGTCAGTTTCTCGATAATTTGTTCGTAGTTTTTATATCCTTTTCCGTCGGCACCAAGACCGTTACGTTTTATTTCTAAAGATTGAGTCGCTTTATGTAATGCTTCCTGAAACGAACGACCAATTCCCATTACCTCGCCTACTGATTTCATTTGAAGTCCCAAAGTTCTGTCGGCACCTTCAAATTTATCGAAGTTCCAACGCGGGATTTTTACGATTACATAATCTAAAGTTGGTTCAAAAAGAGCCGAAGTCGATTTTGTAATTTGGTTTTGCAATTCATCAAGATTGTATCCTAAAGCTAGTTTAGAAGCAATTTTAGCAATTGGATAACCTGTTGCTTTTGAGGCCAAAGCAGATGAACGAGATACACGCGGATTGATTTCGATCGCAACAATATCTTCTTTTTCATCTGGTGAAACTGCGAATTGTACGTTACAGCCTCCAGCAAAATTTCCGATGCTGCGCATCATCAAAATCGCATAGTCACGTAATTTTTGGAATGTAGTATCCGATAAGGTCATCGCTGGTGCTACAGTGATTGAATCTCCAGTATGAATTCCCATTGGATCCATATTTTCAATCGAACAAATGATTACTACGTTATCATTTTTATCTCTTAAAAGCTCTAATTCGTATTCTTTCCAACCCATTAAAGCTTTGTCTATCAAAACTTCGTGTATTGGAGAAGCTTCAAGTCCTCTTGTTAAAAGCTCATCAAAATCTTCTTTTTTATAGACAATAGCCGCTCCTGTTCCTCCAAGCGTAAATGAAGGACGAATTACTAATGGAAAACCAAATTCCTGTGCTATCTCTTTACCTTCTAAATAAGAGGTAGCCGTTTTTGCAGGTGCAGTTGGTACATTAATTTTTTCTAAAAGCTGTTTAAACTGCTCTCTGTCCTCGGTAATATTAATCGCATTTACATCAACACCTATTAATCTTACTCCAAAATCTTGCCAAATCCCTTTTTCATCAGCTTCCAAACATAAATTCAAAGCAGTCTGCCCTCCCATTGTTGGCAAGACTGCATCAATTTGTGGATGTGTTTTTAGAATTTCAATAATCGATTTTGTCGTTAAGGGTTTCAAATAAACATGATCCGCCATTGAAGGGTCTGTCATAATTGTAGCAGGATTTGAGTTAATTAAAATTACTTCAATTCCTTCTTCACGGATCGAACGGGCAGATTGAGATCCAGCATAATCGAATTCGCATGCTTGACCAATTACAATCGGACCAGAACCTATTATTAAAACGGATTTAATGGATGTGTCTTTTGGCATTTTTTTTATTATTGTAGTTATATTATTATCACTCAGAATTTGAAATTTGTTAGAAAAAATCAAATATCAAACTTTTATACAGCAGTACCGCTTGGGTATAAAAAAAGGCGATACTAAAAAAAGTAACGCCTTATAGATGTTTATTCAAACATTATTTTTTGTGTCTTGGTTCAGAAGAAACAGTCAATTTATGTCTTCCTTTAGCTCTTCTACGCGCTAGAACTTTTCTTCCATTAGCAGAAGCCATTCTATCCATAAATCCGTGTTTATTTCTTCTTTTTCTTTTCGATGGTTGAAACGTTCTTTTGCTCATTGCTTTGTATATTTAAAATCTTAATTAAGTGTCTATTTTATTTTGAATAACCATTATTCTAAAACCGAGTGCAAATATACAAAGACTTTTTTTTCTGGCAAGCAGTTTTTAAAAAATATTTTTAATTCCTTTTACTATCTTTGCACGCATAAATCACTATACATTATGTTTCATAAAAATATCAAACTTATTATTGCCGGACTTATCATTATTACTGGCATCTGGCAATTTACAGAGAGCAATATTGGCAACGGAATCTTTCTTATTTTATTGTCTGGAATTCCCGTTTTTTTATATTTCAAAAACGAACTTATCCTACTTGCCTTTTTAAAACTTAGAAAACAAGACTTTGAAGGCGCCAAAAAATGGCTAGCTTACATCAAAAATCCAGAAACTGCCTTAGTTAGAAAACAACAAGGATATTTTAATTATTTGCATGGAATTATGTTATCACAAACCAACATTAACCAAGCCGAGAAATATTTCAAAAAAGCAATCGAACTTGGTTTATCTATGGATATGGATTTAGCCGTTGCTAAATTAAACCTAGCTGGTGTTGCTATGACCCGCAGAAGAAAACTTGAAGCTACCTCATTATTAAACGAAGCTAAAAAGCTAGACAAACAAAATATGCTTAAGGATCAAATTACAATGATGAAAGAGCAAATGAAAAAAATATAGTTTTATAATTTTTTTTACAAAAAAGCGTTCTAATTAACTTTAGAACGCTTTTTTTTATAACTTTATATCACTTAAACAGATTTATTGGCCTTTAATCGATAAAGTTATCAAATTGTTATAAACATTTTTATTTTTGCTAAACCCCTTTATCTCAGTATTTTATGCACAAGACATTCCTCGCTTTATTGTTTTTTTTCAATCTATATAACTCATACAGCCAAGACACGATTGTCTATTTTACTGACGCAATAAAAAAAAATATTGTTTCCTATAAAAAAGCATCCAATAAAGCTTATGATAGCAATGATATAAAAGAAGGGAAAAACCTTTTTGATTCTTTAGTAAAGACAAAACTAATTGGAACAAAATTTGATGATTTCAGCCTTAAAGTTTACAAAGAAAAAAACGTAAAAATAAACCGAATCAACAAGCCAATATTTATAATCACATACGCTTCATGGTGTGTAATTCCAAAAGGCGAAATTCCTGCCTTAAACATACTTGCCAAAGAACATCGTAACGATCTGCAATTCATTGTAGTTTTTTGGGACAAAAAAAACGACATAAAAAACATTGCTTACAAATTTAATGGCAATATAAAAGTTTGTTATGCGAATGAATATTACGCCAAAGACTCACACATAATTTCAACAATCAAGCATACATTGGGTTTTCCTACCTCAATATTCATTGACGAAAACAAAAACGTAGTTAGCGTTAAACATTTTGAAAATAAAATTAAATTAAAAACCCCAATAAAAGAAGCAATTATAACTAGCTATAATTACTTCAGCAAAGACATTAATGAAAACCTTGTCAATGCAATAACTAAAGACAAAATACTATCCGTTAATTAATTACAATTTTTAATTATCTTCTTTACTGCCTAAAATAATCTGAGGCAAATTAGCATTTAGCCATCTGTATTTATTAAGGATCATGACATGTGTTCCTCCTTTTACAATAATGCAATCTTTAATATATTTAATTGGAAAAACATCATCCGCATCTCCGTGAATATGGATCACATCAGAGTTAACAACTTTTCTTTCCCATAAAATCACCTGCTCAATTGCCCAATCTAAATAGCGTTTATCTCTTACAGAAAGAAACTTCTCGTACAACTTAAGTCTTTCATTTACTTTTTTTCCGAAAGAAAACTTAGCAAGACTTTCAATATTCCGAACCAGACTTATAGGAATCAATTTATAAGCCTTTGTACTTTTGGCCAAAACCATTCTTTTAGGAAACTCTAAATTACATTTTACGCTTGAAATAATTATAACTTTTCGAACTGTAATAAAATGTGCCATTTCTTGAACCAAAATACCTCCAAAAGAAACTCCAATCAAAACTGGATTTTCATGCACAATCTTTTGAGTCATTCGTTTGGAATATTCCTGCAATGTATCTTTCTCATTTGGAATTTCCCATTCCAAAAAAAACATTTCAAATTCAGATTCAGGGAGTTTTATTCTTTCGAAAATTGCAATGCTCGCTGCCAAACCTGGCATAAAATAAACTGGAATTTTATTCATAACTAATTTAATATTAATCGATATGAGTAGCTATCATACCACTTTTTAAAATTAAATATTTTATTCTCACATACAGACTTTATACCTTTAAAATTCAAAAAATAAAATCAAAAAATAATCTCTACCCACAAATACAAGGCTCCAAAAACTAAGTTTCACAAGTTAATCGTAAAAATATTTTTTTACTGATTATCAAACAATTACCTTTGCACCCTGAATAACAAATAGTTATTTTTTGCATTAACAAAAACAAATATGGAAACGATAACAAAATTAGAAATTAAAGACAATGCTTTTGCACGACAATTTGAAACAAAAGTAGAAACTGGAATAGTTTCTTTAGAATATTCATTTCAGGAGAAAAAAATATTTCTAACCAAGATTAATGTCCCTGAAAATTACAATGACGAAGAATTTATTTCTAATTTTCTTAAAAATATCATGGAAATTGCTATTGATAAAAAATTAAAAGTAGTACCCATTCTTCCTAAAACCGTTGCTTTCTTTAAAAAAAATCCAATCTACAAAGAATTACTCCCCCCTGGAATAAGACTATAAATAAAAGAGACTGTTTCTTAATGAAACAGCCTCTTTTTAATACTATTTAAAACAAAATCAACAAATCATTTCGTTAATTTCTCCTAGTAGACGATGTAGCTTGTCTATTTGAACCAGTATTTGGCGCTGTAGGACGTGTCGTTGGTCTCATCGGGCGAGTTGTTGGAGTTGTTGGTCTAGTTACCGGGCGATTTGCTGGAGTAGTAGGCCTAACCGGACGTGTCGTTGGCGTTGTAGGTCTTGTTCCTGGACGAGTCGTCGGACGTGTTGGAGCTACTGGTCTTTTATAATCTCTACCATTATAGGTTGCATTATAATTTCCATTTCTTCTGTTCTTTCTAACTATAATAGAACTATTTCTTCTGGAAGAATAATGAGAATAATACGATGGATAAAGAATGTGGTTTGTTCTTCGATAGTAATGATTTCTATAATAATGGTTATGATATCCCCAATAATTGTAATAATATATAGGAGCCCAAGGATGCCAATATGAGGGATAATACCCCCAATGCCAAGGTGATCTATAAATTACATAAACAGGAGAAAACAAATAAACAATCACAGGCCAATTATTGGCAACATAAAGACCATTGCTACCCGAAGTTGTCGTATTATTATTGGTCGTATTATTCACAATTACAGTTCCCGAACCAGTATAACCAGGATTTGGAGTTTCCGAAACAGTATCCGAAGAGGGTTCCACTATATAATTTTCACCGTATAAATCTTCGTCACCTATAATTTGAACCCTAACTTTACCACTTGAATTTGTATTGACTCCAATAACTGCAACATCTTGATTTTCTTTACTATTTATGGCAACTTGAAGAACAATAGAATGCGACTTCCCTTCTTTATAACTAACCACTTTGATATAATCTGTATCTCTGTCATTATCTAAATCCAGATTATTAATATTCGTTTCTTTGTCATTTATTGACCTTTCAAAATCTTCTAATGTTTTTGATTTTTGAAAAACGTCTAAAACTGCATATAGATTTAAATTATCACCAGGTAATCCTAAAGCCTCTGGTTCATCATTATTATTCTGAGAGAATAATGGTGTATACCATGGCCCAAAAAGTATTATCACAAAAAACAAAATTCTTTTCTTCATATTTATTTTTTTATAAATTAATAAATCTTTTAATGCAATTTACAGAAAAACTATTGCATTTTAAATGACTGATAATCTTTTTATTCATATTTATTAATGCGCAAAAAAAACTCAACATAGAATAAGACATACAAACTTATAAAAGGTTTAAAAAGGATATTTAACAAAAAATGATTGGTTTGCTATTTTACCTTTAACCACAATATCCCTTTATCATTTTCATTCGAATCAATTTTCCTTTTCTAGAGAAGCATTCATCGATTTTAAAATTAGGCCATTTGATTATTTGACTCATAAAAAAAGGCATGAGTAACTACCCTCATGCCTTTCTTATTTTGTAATTATACTCAGACAGCAACAAAATACTGTTAATAATTAATAATGCTATTTCTCAATCTCTTTCATGCTATCCATTTTCTTGTGAGCCAAGAAGCCTGTTATATCTTCAAAATGTTCTACAACACGTTTGTTTCCAAATTCAAAAACTTTGGTAGCCAACCCGTCAAGAAAATCTCGATCGTGAGAAACTAAAATTAAAGTTCCATCAAAATCACGCAATGCATCCTTGATAATATCTTTAGTTTTCATATCCAAGTGATTTGAAGGTTCATCCAGAATTAACAAATTCACTGGCTCAAGCAACAATTTAATCATTGCCAAACGTGTTTTTTCTCCTCCTGAAAGCACTTTAACTTTTTTGGTAATATCATCACCATGAAACATAAAAGCTCCAAGGATATTCTTTATTTGTGTTCTTACATCCCCAACAGCAATATCATCTATAGTTTCAAAAATAGTAGCATTTTCATTTAATAAAGCTGCTTGATTTTGAGCAAAATATCCAATTTGAGAATTATGACCAATTTCAACAGAACCACTATCAGGACCAAACTCTTTCATTATGGCTTTGATCATCGTCGATTTACCTTCTCCATTTTTTCCAACAAAAGCAACTTTCTGACCTCTTTCTATAACAATATTAGCATCTTTGAAAACCACATGATCTCCATAAGATTTTGACATATCTTTTACAATTACAGGATATTGCCCAGAACGTGCAGCTGGCGGGAATTTTAATTTTAATGCCGAAGTATCCACTTCATCAACTTGCACAATAACTAGTTTTTCTAACATTTTCACTCTTGACTGAACCGCATCTGTTTTAGAAAATGTCCCTTTAAAACGATCGATAAAAGTTCTGTTATCAGCAATCATACGTTGCTGTTCATCATAGGCTTTTTGCTGATGAATGCGACGGTCTTTTCTTAACTCCAAATAGTGAGTATATTTGGCTTTGTAATCATAAATACGTCCCATTGTCACTTCAATAGTACGATTGGTTATATTATCTACAAAAGCTCTATCGTGTGAAATTACCACAACCGCTTTGGCCGAATTAATCAAGAAATCTTCTAACCATTGAATACTTTCGATATCCATGTGATTAGTAGGCTCATCTAATAAAATCAAATCAGGTTTTTTCAAAAGTATTTTTGCCAATTCGATTCGCATTCTCCAACCTCCAGAAAACTCGGAAGTCTGGCGTGTAAAATCTTCACGAACAAAACCAAGCCCTATTAAAATTTTCTCTACTTCAGCTTCATAATTCACTTCTTCAATGGCGTAATATTTCTCACTTAAATCAGAAACTCTTTCGATCAATTTCATATACGCATCACTTTCATAATCGGTACGAATAGTTAATTGCTCATTGATTTCGTCTATTTCGGATTTCATGCCAAAGATCTCTCCAAAAGCTTTTGAAGCCTCCTCCATCACAGTAGCACCATCAGTTGTCAACAAATGCTGTGGCAAATAAGCAACAACAGCTTCTTTTGGTACAGAAACATTTCCTGTGGAAGGCTTGCCTTGTCCTGCAATAATCTTTAAAAGTGTTGATTTACCAGCACCATTTTTACCCATAAGGGCAATTTTATCATTTTCATTTATTGCAAAAGAAACATCGCTAAAAAGTGTAGTCCCTCCAAATTGAACCGAAATATCGTTAATTGTAATCATTTAGATTTTTAAATTATTAGACTGCTTGGATTATTAGACCCGTTAACAGTTATTTTTTGAAGGTGCAAAGATAGAATAATCTTAGGAAGTTGCTATACTTACTTTTTCAACAATTTTTCCAATTCTAAAAGATACTGTTCGTTCTCATTAATCCCAATATGATCTTGATTTTCTAAAACATAAAAATGATCCATCGGTTTTAAAATTTTACTTAATTTTTTAGAATTACTAACTGGAATAACATTGTCTTTGTTTCCATGAAAGATAAAGATTGGAGACTTTATCTTTTTTACAAATTTATTAGTTGGAAACTTAAATTTTTTCAAAAAATCAGGCATAAATGGGACTCTTGCACCTGAATATTCTATAAAATTAAAATAAGGCGCTTGTAATACTAAACATTTGGGCTTTGTAACTGAAGCCAAATATGCTGCAGGACCAGTTCCTATTGAATAACCTATAATAATTATTTGCTCTTCTTTATATTTCGAAATCAGTTTCTTATACGAAAACAATATATCTTTATAAAATTGTTCTTCATTTTCAATTACACCTTCACTTTTCCCATAGCCCCTATAATCCAAAATAAAAATGTCATAACCTAAATTATTGTAAACAGTTGCGATATTTCCCCATGAATCAAGAGCTCCAGAATTTCCATGCAAATAAAAAATTAATCCTTTTGAATTTTTAACTTTAAACAAAAGTCCATTTAATTTCAAATTATCAAAAGATGGAATATTTAATTCTTCAAAATTTCCTGCAAATTCAAATTTATAATCCTTCGAAAGTTTTGAAGCGTCAAAAATCATTTCTCTTTGATGAAAATAAATATAGGACATTATCAACAAATAGACTAATCCGAAAAAAGCAATCATTGTAATCAAAACAAATTTTATTGTTCTCATATTAGTAACAATTTCAGAATAAAATTATGTGCTTGAATAAATAAAGACTACACTATATTTTACATTCTTTAGACGACTATCTAATTTTCTAATTCTTTTTTACTCTTTCCTCCACTTCTTAGATTCCTCAAAAACATGTTCTAAGATTGCAGCTTCTTTTTCATCAAAATCTACATTCCTTCGACTCATTACTAATCTTGCGGTTTCGAAAGCTTTTTTGGTCACATAAGTCGTAAATCCTGTTGCTCCGCCCCAAGAAAAACTCGGCACGAAATTGCGGGGAAAACCGCTTCCAAAAATATTAGCGCTCACTCCGACAACTGTGCCTGTATTGAACATTGTATTGATACCGCATTTGCTATGGTCACCCATCATCAATCCACAAAACTGAAGACCTGTTTTAGCAAAACCTTCGGTTTCGTAACTCCACAATTTTACTTCTTCGTAATTATTTTTTAAATTAGAGTTATTGCTGTCGGCTCCAATATTACACCATTCTCCTAAAACAGAATCTCCAAGAAATCCATCATGCCCTTTATTTGAATAAGCAAAAAGAACTGCGTTTTTTACCTCTCCTCCAATTCTGGAATAAGGACCAACTGTAGTAGCTCCGTACACTTTGGCTCCCATTTTTACTTGTGCATTTTCGCATAAAGCAAATGGTCCACGAATAATAGATCCTTCCATAATTTCAGAATCTCTACCTATATATATTGGTCCGGTCGAAGCGTTCAGGGTTACAAACTCCAATTTAGCTCCTTCTTCAATAAAAACATTTTCGGGTGCAATTACATTTACGCTTTTTGGAATTGGCTGAGATTTTCTATCGTTTGTCAAAAATTCGAAATCTTCACGAATCGCTGCATCATTATTCGAAAAAATATCCCAAGTGTGCTCAATAGTAATTCCTTCTTCATTATATTCGATAATCTCATAGTTATCAAAATCTACCGATTCTTGCTCATCATTTGTATAAAATGCAACAACATCATCACCTCTAAAAATAGCTTGATTAACCCCTAAGTTAGCAACCATTTCTACCAAAACAGCATTAGGCAAAAAAGAAGCATTAATCATTACATTTTCTTCTAACTCTACCATCGGAAATTTTTCTGATAAATATTCTTCAGTAAGAGTTGTGGTTGTAGAACCTAAATGCGCTTCCCATTTTTGACGAATAGTCATAATACCAACCAAAATATCGGCAACAGGGCGGGTAAAAGTAAAGGGTAACAATGCATTTCGAGCGGGACCGTCAAAAAGTATATAGTTCATAAATTAAATTATAATTATTAAAATTGTGATTTGGTTATCACCGCAAAGTTACAATTATTTTCAAAAGTTTGCTTCGCTTTGACATCCATACAAACAAAACAGAGATTAAATTTCATAAAAAAAGCCTCGCAAATTGCGAAGCTTTAGAAATATTTTGAAACCCGTTAAAATTATTTAGCGTGTTTAGCGTATTTAGTTTTGAATTTATCAATACGTCCTGCAGTATCGATAAGTTTAGATTTACCTGTGTAAAAAGGGTGAGACGTTCTAGAAATCTCCATTTTCACAACTGGATATTCAACTCCATCAACAGTAATTGTTTCTCTTGTATCTGCAGTAGATTTAGTAATAAAAACATCTTCGTTTGACATGTCTTTAAAAGCAACTAATCTGTAATTTTCTGGGTGTACACCTTTTTTCATCTTGAATCTTTTTTATTTGTTAATTATAACTTGTCTTGAAGCTTTTCTTCTAACAGAAAAGGTATAAACTCGTTATAACTTTTTGTTTTACAATATTATTTTGAGTTTGCAAATTTACACTTATTTTTTAATATACAAACCTTTCCATAACTTTTTTTATATAGCCGTAAAAATCATTTTTTACACGCCATTATATTGGGAATTGCTATATTTGTGGATTAATAAAAAAGAGTCTCTATGGGAAATAATGTATCGCCAGCTAAATCTGGAATTATTTATGGCGTTTTGTTCGGTGTGATTATGGTTTTAGAATTTACAGTCATGTATGTCGTTGGAATGAGATCATTGGTAAACACTCCATTTGGAACAATTGTAAACATCGCTAACTATCTTATTTTACCAATACTATTTATATATATAGGTTGCAACGGCTATAAAAAAAACATAAATAATGGATTTGTAACTTTGATCGAATGTCTTAAAATTGGGGTTTCTATAACATTTATTGCCGCAGCTATTTATGCTACTTTTAGTATCATTTTTAATTTTATTTTTCCAGAATTCGTCGATGAAATGGTTTCAATTACTAAAGACGGAATGCTAAAAAGCAATCCAAATCTTACCAGCGAACAAATGCAGTCAGGTTTGGTTATGATGAAAAAATTCATGAATCCACTTATTGTTTTTCCAGTAACCATCGCAATGTATTCTTTCATTGGTTTATTTTATTCTCTTATAGTAGGTGTAATTTTAAAAAATGAAAAACCTCAAAGTCTCTAATTAATGAATTTATCAATACTCATACCGCTTCTTAACGAAGAGGAATCTTTACAAGAATTGTACACTTGGATCATTTCAATCATGAAATCGAACAATTATAGTTACGAAATCATTTTTTTGGATGACGGAAGTACCGATGAATCCTGGAATATTATCGCAGGATTTGCTACTGAGAATCCTAATGTGAAAGGGATTCGATTCATGAAAAATTTTGGAAAGTCCCAAGCTTTGCATGCTGGTTTTGCTAAGGCAAAAGGCGATGTTATCATCACTATGGATGCCGACTTACAAGACAGTCCAGATGAGATTCCTGGCTTGTACGAAATGATTACCAAAGAAAAATATGATTTGGTTTCGGGTTGGAAAAAGAAACGTTACGACTCAATTGTGGCCAAAAACATCCCATCAAAACTATTTAATTGGGCTGCCAGAAAAACATCTGGAGTAGAATTGAATGATTTTAACTGCGGACTGAAAGCCTACAAAAATGTAGTTGTAAAAAACATAGAAGTATCTGGCGAAATGCACCGATACATTCCGGTTTTGGCAAAAAATGCCGGTTTTGGAAAAATTGGTGAAAAAATAGTCCAGCATCAAGCGAGAAAATATGGTGAAACCAAATTTGGAATGGAACGTTTCATTAATGGTTTTTTGGATTTAATTACAATTTGGTTTCTTTCCCGATTTGGAAAAAGACCGATGCATTTATTTGGCGCCATCGGCTCCTTAATGTTTATCATTGGTTTTTTCTCGGCAGGATATATTGGAATTTCTAAATTATATCATATGTATAATGGAATGAAATATACTTTGGTTACTAACAATCCTTGGTTTTTCATAGCATTGACAACGATGATTTTGGGAACTCAATTGTTTTTGGCAGGATTTCTGGGTGAAATTATTTTGAGAACTAAAAACAATGAAGAGCGTTATAAAGTTTCAAATGAAGTGAATTTTAACTGATTAAAATCTTAGTACAAATTTGAATGACAGAATCTGATTGGTTTGACTAGCCCTGATAGAAGTGGAAATCCTTTTTATTTTTTTCTTTAAAAAATAAAAAGATTGTAACGGATAGCAGGAATAGCTCCTGATAAAACGGACATTCTTACTTTAATAAAATAGATTAACAACTAAAAACTAAATATATAATGCACATAGCACAAAACATTTTAGACGCAGTAAACGAATGGTTAACGCCTACGTTTGATAATGAAACTCAAGTTGCCATAAAAGAATTAATGACGACTTCGCCAAAAGATTTAGAAGAGAGTTTTTATAAAAATTTGGAATTT
Organism: uncultured Flavobacterium sp.; assembly: GCA_963511725.1. Lineage (GTDB taxonomy): Bacteria > Bacteroidota > Bacteroidia > Flavobacteriales > Flavobacteriaceae > Flavobacterium. The sequence goes on along the minus strand of CAUPKA010000012.1, from coordinate 57,796 downwards.
GGAACTGGTGGAATGCGTGGTGTAATGGGCGTTGGAAACAACCGCATCAATAAATATACTCTTGGAAAAAGCACTCAGGGACTTTCTGATTATTTGAAAATTGCATTTCCAAACCAACCATTGAAAGCAGTTATTGCTTTTGATTGTCGTCATAACAGCAAATCGTTAGCAAAAATAGTTGCCGATGTTTTCTCTGCGAATGGTATTCAGGTATATTTATTTTCGGATTTAAGACCAACGCCGGAATTATCTTTTGCATTAAAATATTTAGGCTGTCAATGCGGTATTGTATTAACGGCATCTCACAATCCTCCAGAATATAACGGTTACAAAGTATATTGGGAAGATGGAGGGCAAATCGTTCCTCCGCAAGATGGTGACATTATCAACACCATTGAAAATTTGAAATACGACCAAATCAAATTTGATGCAAACGAAGATTTGATTCAATATATTGATACCGAAATTGATCAGGCTTTCATAAAATCGACTATCGAAAACGCAAGTTTTGGAACTTCACAAGAAGCAAAAGACAACCTTAATATTGTATTTACTTCTTTACACGGAACTTCGATTACTGCAGTTCCCGAAACGTTTAAACAAGCAGGTTACAAAAATGTGAACATTGTTGAAGAACAAAGAGTTCCAAATGGTGACTTTCCAACTGTAAAATCTCCAAACCCTGAAGAGCCGGAAGCATTGACATTGGCATTGGCATTGGCAGACAAAACCAACTCGGATATTGTTGTTGGAACTGATCCTGATTGTGATCGTTTGGGTGTTGCCGTTCGAAATAACGAAGGCAAAATGATTTTATTAAACGGAAATCAAACCATGATTTTGATGACCGCTTTTTTATTGGAAGAATGGAAAAAAGCAGGTAAAATCAACGGAAAACAATTTGTAGGCTCAACGATAGTTTCTACTCCAATGATTATGGAATTGGCGTCAGCTTATGAAGTTGGATTCAAAGTAGGTCTGACTGGTTTCAAATGGATTGCCAAAATGATTAAGGATTTCCCAGAATTGGAATTCATTGGCGGTGGAGAAGAAAGTTTTGGATATATGGTTGGTGATGCAGTACGTGATAAAGACGCCGTTGCTGCTACTTTATTAATTTGTGAATTAGCCGCTCAAGCCAAAGCTAAAGGAAGTACGGTTTACAAAGAATTATTAAAATTATACGTAGAACACGGTTTTTATAAAGAGCATTTGATTTCGATTACCAAGAAAGGGATGGAAGGTCTAGCGGAAATCAATAAAATGATGATTTCTTTGCGTGAAAATCCTTTGAAAGAAATAGATGGTCAAAGAGTTGTATTGGTGGAAGATTATAAATCATCAATTGCAAAAAACTTGTTTACCGACGAAGAAGAAACTATAGATATGCCAAAAGCAGATGTATTGATTTACTACACTGAAGACGGTTCTAAAATTTGTGCAAGACCAAGCGGAACAGAGCCTAAAATTAAATTTTACATCAGTGTAAAAACCGAATTAGACAGTGTAGAAAATTTCACTAAAGTTGAGCAGGTATTAGATGAAAAAATCAAAAATATAATTACTGCGATGCAATTGAGCTAAAAAAATTATTGCTTTAAATAAAAATAAACCCGACATTTTCTAAAATTGTCGGGTTTTAATGCCTAAATAACAACTTAAATAATGAGCAATTTTAAAAAAATAGTTCCTTTTATATATCCTTATAAAAAATATGCTTACTTAAACATTTTTTTTAATGTTTTGTATGCAATTTTCAGTACACTTTCTTTCATTGCTCTAATACCCATGCTTCAGGTGTTATTTGATAAAACAAAGGAAAACAAAGTAAAACCAGTATTTGAAGGAATTCTAAAAATTAAAGAATATGGTGATAACTATTTGAGCTACTATGTTACCTCAACAAAAGATACTCATGAGTCTGGTTACATTTTATTTATAATGGTTGCGATTATAATTTCGATCTTTTTATTAAAAAACTTAGCCGATTATTTAGCCATGTTTTTCATCACTTTTTTGCGAAATGGTGTTTTAAGAGACATGCGAAATGCTTTGTATAAAAAAACATTAGAACTTCCATTAGCTTTTTATTCTGAAAAAAGAAAAGGAGATGTGATTTCTAGAATTTCAGCGGATGTAAACGAAGTGCAAAACTCTTTTTTGGCTATACTTGAACTTATAGTAAAAGAGCCACTTACTATAATTTTTACAATAGCAGCCATGCTTATTCTTAGTGCTCAATTAACGATATTCGTTTTTATTTTCATTCCAGTTTCCGGATATATCATTTCATTGATTGGAAAACAACTGAAAAAAAAATCAACAAAAGCACAACAAGAACAAGGTACTTTTTTATCAACTTTAGAGGAAACAATCGGCGGATTGAAAGTGGTAAAAGGATATAATTCTGAAAACTATTTTAATACCGTTTTTCAAAATTCGACAGAACGTTTTTTTGTATTATCAAACAGTATTGGTAATCGCCAAAACTTAGCATCACCTGCGAGTGAATTTATGGGAATTACTGTAATTGCCATTTTGCTTTGGTACGGAGGTCAAATGGTTCTGATTGATAAAACCCTTGCAGGCGCTGACTTTATTGCCTACATGGGACTGGCTTATAATATTCTAACTCCTGCAAAAGCTATTTCTAAAGCTTCATACGGAGTAAAAAGAGGAAACGCTGCCGCAGAACGCGTTTTGGAAATTCTGGACCAAGAAAATCCAATAACCAGCAAAGAGGATGCGATAAAAAAAGACACTTTCGATTCGGAAATTGCAATTCAAAATATCAATTTTAAATATGAAGATGAAAACGTTCTAAAAGACTTTTCACTCACTGTAAAAAAAGGTCAAACTGTTGCTCTTGTAGGACAATCAGGAAGCGGAAAAAGTACTATTGCTAATTTATTGACCCGTTTTTATGATGTTCATGAAGGAGCAATTTCAATTGACGGAATTGCCATAAAAGACTTGAATCTACAATCTCTTCGCGGTTTGATGGGATTGGTAACCCAAGACAGTATTTTATTTAATGACACTATAAAAGCGAATATCTCATTAGGAAAATTGGATGCAACCGATGACGAAATTATAGAAGCTTTGAAAATTGCTAATGCCTATGAATTTGTCCAAGATTTACCTCTTGGAATCTATACTAATATTGGCGATAGCGGAAATAAACTTTCCGGTGGTCAAAAACAGCGTCTTTCTATTGCCCGTGCAGTTTTGAAAAACCCTCCAATTATGATTTTGGACGAAGCAACATCAGCTTTAGATACCGAAAGCGAAAAATTTGTACAAGTGGCTCTGGAAAACATGATGCAAAACAGAACATCGATTGTGATCGCACACCGTCTTTCGACCATTCAAAAAGCAGATTTGATAGTTGTTATGAAGAAAGGAAAAATCGTGGAGCAAGGCAGACACGAAGAGCTTATTGCAATGAATGGTGCTTATAACAAATTAGTAACGATGCAAAGTCTTGAATAGAAATTTCGCATCGTAAATTTTTATGCTTGGCAAAAAAATATTAAATTTGAGTAAAATCTTCCTATCATGAACTCTACTTTAGACAAAAGAAAAATAAATTTGGTTCAAAGTTTTCTAGCATTAGATAACAAGGAAACTATATCTAAAGTTGAAAATTTACTGAATGAAGAAAGAATGCGTATTTATGAGGAATCTATTTCAAAAAAAATCACTCATACAGAATTGAGTGCGATGCTTGACAAAGCTGAAGATGATTTTAAAAACGGGAAAATTATAAGTACTGAGGAATTACTTAAAAAAGTTGAAAATTGGTAATGGAAGTTGTTTGGTCTGAAAATGCAGAATCCCAAATCAAATTAATTTCAGAACTGTACAAGTTCCATTCTTCAAAAACAAAAGCCATTAATTTTACTAAAGAGATCATTTCTTCAACTTTAATTTTGAAAAAATTTCCAGAAATAGGTGCTCTACAAGAGGTATATCCGACAAGAAATACCGATTACAGATATATCTTATCAGGTCATTATAAGTTAATATACTTCATATCAAACCAATTTATCATTATCGCAACTATTTTTGACACCAGACAAGATCCCGAAAAACTGAATGTTCTTTTAACTGAAAATTACTAATTCCTGATTTTCAATGTACCTGAACAATCCCAACATAAAACTTCCGCAAGATCAAGATACCATTGTTTGGAAATATCTGGACTTGTCTAAGTTTTTGGATTTACTGCTTTCACAAAAACTATTCATGTCAAGATCCGATAAATTTGAGGATCAATACGAAGGCACTTTTAGTGAACCAACTTTCGAAGAAATCAAAAAACTTTCTATAAACAATCCTGATTTCTTAAATTATTACAAAACACATAGGGAGAAAGTTGCTGTTAGCAGTTGGCATATCAACGAATACGAATCGTTTGCGATGTGGCAAATTTTTACTCAAAATAGTGAAGGATTGGCCATACAATCCACAATAAAAAGGCTTCAGGACGCCTTGACTCCCGAAAAAAATTACAAACAGTATATTGGCGAAGTAAATTATATCGATTACAAAAAGGAGTATATTCCGTTTGACGATATGTTTTTTCCTTTTTTATTCAAACGAAAAAGTTTCCAATACGAACGTGAAGTACGCATCATTACTGATGTGGCGGATAACAACATCAAATTAAATGATGGCTTAAAAATAAATGTAGATATTAATCAATTAATCGAGAAAATTTATATTCATCCCAAATCTGAGAACTGGTATAAAAATTTGGTCATTCAATTGGTAACGCAACTTGGATTTGATTTCGAAATTGAGAAATCAGATTTAGAAAGTGATATTTTGATTTGAAATATTAAATCGGATTATAGGTTTTAGTTTCCCATTCTTTTGCCGTCAAATCGATGTAGCTATAATGCACTACATCTTTACTGTCAAATCTTCCGTTTTTATTGGTATCCTCTACTGTTCTAAAGTACAAGCGATTCTGAGATTCTATTAAGTTCCAATCTATCAATTCTTGTAAATCAACTGAAACTTTGGTGAATTTCTCTCCGCTAATTTTACTCAAATACAATGTTGTAATATCACTTACATCGAGTTTTCCGTCTTTATTGGTGTCCGTATCCATCAGCGTATAGACCATAATCTGTTTATTGATTCTGTCAGAAACCGTTTTCAAGTAGGTTGCGGTTTGAATCAAAACTGGCTTATCTGTCAATGCTTTTATAGAATCAGAACCTATTTTTTGGAATTTAAGATTTTGCAGATAACCCGTAATCTGAAACTCAGACGTATTTGATATCGTGAAACTCAAATCATTCACACTCGAAGAACCATATTTGTTTTTGGCGCCTTTATCATAAACGCTCAAGTCACCAACTGGATGAATCAAATAATCCGTCCCTTGCATTTGTATTGGCAAATCGGCAATTTTTATTTGACTCGAATCTACTTTAGTGAGTTCTCTCCCAGCCTTTGAAGCATCATAAGTCACTTTTGGCTTTTCTGTTTCTTCTTTACAGCTTGCTAAAAACACTAGTATAAGTATTACGGTATATTTTAAATGCTTTTCCATTTTGAGTAGTTATAAACTGTTATCAAATATAAGATTTTTGATTGTATTATCTATTTTTATTGAATTTTACTAAAGTAAAAATATTTAGAAGTACAATTCCAAAATAACCAAGAAAAAGAATCCACTGTTTTTTGAAGAAAGAAATCTGAAATTGAAGTTCTTCTTCTACTCTTCTATTTTCTTGCATTCTCAAATTTTCTTCTCTCATCAATTCAGATGTATCACAATTCATCCTTGTTCCAGTTATTCTACTTTTATCTCTTTTTGGTTTATTATTACTTCCTAATATATAAAAATCATTTTTAAAAAGTCCCCAAGTCGGTACTTTTTCAGTTTCAATAATATCAATTACATTAATAAAAATATCATAATGAGTTTTTGAACCTAAATGAACTTTAGCTCCATTTATAGTATCCGATTCTTTTACTAATTTTCGCAAAAAAAACTGTAACTCGTTTAGGTTCTTCTTTTCATTTGATTTACTCCCATTAAAATCAAATTCTTTATATTTTCTTAGACTAGACACTTTATATTCTAAAAAAGACTCATGATCTGGCAAAGTCAAATCCATTCCTCCGTAAACAGTAAAAGAATCTGTTTTATAAAAAAAAATAATACACAACAAAGGAATAAAAATTAAGGAAATCATTCCTGGTACGTAAAAAATTTTCTTCCTCATAACCTCGCATTCAATTTCAAATTAAAGACTCGAGTCGTCATATAATTAGGAATAGCGTATTCTGTTTTGGTGTACACGTCCCGAACCCAAGTATTTGTTATCGCATTTTGATTATTAAAAAGGTTAAAAATTTCAAAACCCAAAGACAGCTCCTTTAAACTCTTTAAAAACTTCCCAGTAGCTATTCCTGCTTTTTTATCGATAAAGACTTTAGAAAAACCAACATCTACTCGACGATAATCATTCAATCGATTTTGGTATAAATACGGATCTGCATAAGACGGCGATCCACCTGGCAATCCCGTATTGTAAACTAAATTAAGATACAATTTTAAACTTGGAATCTTTGGCATATAATCCTGAAACAAAAGACCAAATTTTAATCGCTGATCCGTTGGCCTAGAAATATATCCTTTGTTATCGATATTCTCTTCTGTTTTTAGATAACCAAAACTAATCCAAGAATCAGTTCCAGGAACAAACTCCCCATTGAACCGAACATCTAGCCCTTGTGCATACGCAATAGCATTATTATTGGCAGCATATCTAATTCTAACATTGTCAACTGTATAAGGGTTTACATCTGTCATTTTTTTATAATAGGCTTCGGTTACCAATTTAAAAGGGCGCTCCCTCATTTTGAAACCATATTCATTCCCCAAAACAACATTAAGCGATTTTTGTGCTTTGGTATCAGGCAGAACTACACCATCATAATCCCTTAATTCCCTATAAAATGGAGGCTGGTTATAAACACCTATGGTAAACCTAAAAAGCATTTCTTTTTTCCAATCTGGCTTTATCGCAAATTGAACTCTTGGACTAAAAACTGTTTGAAGCTTTCCGTTCAAATTATCTCCTGAAACTTCCCAACTTTGCATGCGAGCACCCAAATTATACCATATTTGGTTTTTTCCTAAATTATCTTTTCGGCTCCATTGCCCATAAGCCGACAATCGATCTATATTGGTAAAATTAGTAGCTCTTACAGACTGATATGGAATTAATAATCCTGAATAAGACTGATAAGGTTCATCGTTTTTAGGCAATACAATTGGCGGTCTTATTGAAAAACCCGCTGAATCAATCACTTCCCATTCTGAAATTCGGTCTCGAATGGATTCCCTTGTATATTTAACACCCCATTCTATTTGATTTTCTTTCCAATTATTTAAGCCTTTAATTTCTAAATTAGCGATTAAAGCATCCAAATCGTTACGGGCATGATTGAGCTGAGAGCCAATTCCTCTTGAAAACTGAATATCTTCATACGTATCAGAACCGATATTAGTATCTACTTCCCCTAATCTATATTGAGCATAAATATCAAAATATTCTTGCTCAATAGTATGAAAAACAGATCCAATAAATTTTAAAGAAAAGGAATCATTTACCTGATAGGTAGTTTTTAAAGCACCAAAGTAAGTATCGTACAAATCTTTTTCTTTTCCTTGATAATAAACAGCAAGAACCATGGGCTCATCAACCGTACCAAAATTAGTTTGGCGTGTAAGCGGTTCGTATAAATACTTGTTTTGAGAAATATTTCCTAAAAAACTCCAATGCCATTTAGCAGAAGCCTGATAATTAATATTCGTCTGTATATCTGCAAAAGTTGGCGTATAATTTGTTTGAGTTTCCTGACTATCGACAAGAAGACTATTGTTTCTATATCTAATTCCAGTAATTGCCGACCATTTCTTGTCTTTAGAAACTAAATCAAGAGCAAGACTTCCGCCTAGAAAACTCATTTCGAGCGATGCTCCAAACTGAGTTGGATTTCTATACGTAATATCTAGAACTGAAGACATTTTATCGCCATATTTCGCCTGAAAACCTCCTGCCGAAAAATCAATATTTTGAACTAAGTCAGTATTAACAAAACTCAATCCCTCTTGCTGTCCTGATCGAATCAAAAAAGGACGATACACTTCGACTTCATTAACATAAACCAAATTTTCGTCATAATTTCCGCCTCGAACACTGTACTGAGTGCTTAGTTCATTATTTGAATTTACGCCTGGCAATGTTTTCAAAACGTTTTCGATACCAGCATTGGCACCAGGAATAAATCGAATGTCTTTGGGTTCAAAAGTAAGAATCCCTTGAACCGTTTTTTTATTATTATTAATGACAACCTCCCCCATCTGTTCCTCTTGATCATTCATGTACATATTAAATACATATACTTCATTAGTTTGCAGAGAAACTTTTAAACTGGCTTTTTTTAAAGAAACATGAGTAAATTCGACGATAACGTTTTGATTCGATGGAATAGCAATCTGATAAAATCCTTTTTCATTAGTTTGAGTGCCATTGTTTGCACAAATCACATTTACGCCTTCAATAGGAACGTTTTTTTTGTCCAAAATAACTCCTTTAACAAAAGCTGTTTGAGCAAATGAAGTCATTCCCATCCACAAAAAAACAAAACAACATAGGGATTTAAAAATATTCAATTGGTATAGTTTTACTGTTTTTTATTTCGTAGAAAATGCGTTTCAAAGGTAGCAGAATTACCTACATTATCAATGACAACTACTTTTAATTCATTATCGCCCTCTGCAACAATTCCGTCACTAAAATAATGAGTCAGAAGATTCGTTTTATTATCATATTCCATTAAAATCCATTTTCCATTCAGATAGCCGTTATAAGATTGTATTCCAGACAAACCATCCGAAATACGAACTTGAAGAATCATTTGATTATCTAATTTTTTACCTTCAATAGATTTTGGAATAGTAATCGCTGGAGCAATCGTATCCAAAACCAATTTATACTGGCCTAAAGTTTTAACTCTCGTTTCATAAACATTATTTTTTTCACGAGTCGTATTATAACTAACACTATTACCTGATATTCTGCCTATAAAAACTTTATCCTTTTTATTTGCATAACTGTCGTTCTCCATTGCAATTGTAAAATTAGTATGCGCTGGAACAGTATCGTCATGCACCGTCAATACATTATTTTTTACATCAAAATTTAAATCAAAGTCATTATAGAATGTTCCTGCTGGAAAAAAAACAGAATTTTTATCTTTTTCAAAAAAACAATCCTTAGATGCTTTTACCACATAATTTGCTACTACAGGCTCTTTCTCTATTATAGTTGAAAGAGAATCATATTCTATTGGAATAGTAATTATCGTTTTATTGCCATAAAAATCCAAAACTTCCAAACGACAAATATTAGCTAAATTTGGAGTCACCATAATAATGCCGTTAGATTCATCAGTTTTTATAATACTCAAATTATAAGGTGGATTCATGAATAACTTTTGAATCCTTTGACTTGTCTTTTTATAAAATGAATAATCGATTAATGCATTTACATAACGCATTTCATCAAACGCATAGGTATTAAATTGGTATCCGAAAATAGATTTTCCGTTATTAGACAAATCCACATTGAATGCACCATTTTTATTAAAAGACACATCATCATAATCGAAAGTTGTAATTCCAAAACCAATCCTTCCATTAGCAACCACTTTATCTGCTAAATAAGTTCCATCTTTTTGCAAAGACAAATTAATAGGAATGCGTCGCTGAGCATGATTGACCGTAGTTTTAGAATCCAAAGGATACACATACAAATTTGACACAATTGGCTTTTTGGTATCCTGCAACAAAGCATCAAACCCAAAAAACATTGGATTAATTATTTTCTCCGTTTTTGTATCTCGAAATTCAAAATGCAAATGAGGTCCTTCCGATGCGCCTGTATTCCCAGAAAGAGCTATCAGCTGTCCTTTTTTTACAGGCATTTGATTGGGTTTAAAATACATTTCAATTTCAAAAGACTTCTCTTTATAATGAGTATACTTTATAAAGCTTTCAATAGAATCGGTAGCTTTCTGCAAATGCCCATATACCGATGTAAATCCATTTGGATGATCGATATAAATCGTTTTCCCATTACCAAAAGTAGAAATTTTAATCCTTGACACATATCCATCAGCAACAGCATACACGTTCAATCCTTCCCTTTGAAGGGTTTTCATATCAAAACCAGCATGAAAATGGTTGGGTCTCAATTCTCCAAAATTCCCAGACAACTTTACTGGAATATCAAGAGGCGAGCGAAAATAATCTTTAGGATACTCAACTTGAGCAAAAAGAGCTGTAGAGAATAGTAACAAAAAAAAGGAAAGTTTCATATGCGGTTTTATATCATTTTTTATCGGTCATCTGGAATTAACTCCAATTTTATAATTTTAATTGAACCTCGTTTCACAAAACTATATTTGATTTTTACAATCAGCCTGCATTTGTGCACATTTCCTTCATCACATTTTTGCTAAGATAAAAAAAGCAAGCAAAACCAACAAATCTGAGTGCGCTTATTAATTTTTAGGAGCAACAACATAGGGTATTTTCAGTAATATAGTACCTGCTCTACACTATATCTTTCCTTTTTTAAAGAAAAAAAGCAAAGGATGCCGTTACGATCAGGGCTAAAAGATAAACATTAGGCTTTTTTACCAATAACTCCATTTACAATCAAACACAGATCAAAGGCAAAACAGATAAAAATACAATAGACTGATTTTTAGATAATTGATTATTTTAACGTAAAAAAATCAATAAAATATTGTAATAATAAAAAGGAATACTAACTTTGTAAGATTAAGTAATGAATAGGAATTATAATGAGTGTGATTGCAGAAATAATTGATACTCTTGAAAATAAGATTGGAAAACTTTTTCTAAAAACACAAAGTTTAGAGAAAAACAATCAAGATTTACGTTTAGAGATAAAAAATGCTGCAGTGTTAACGCAAAATCAATCCAAAGAGATTGAACAGCTAAAAACACAATTAGAAACGCTCAAAATAGCCAATACATTATTAGGCAGTGACGACAATAAAAGAGATACAAAGCTTAAAATAAATTCAATAATTCGTGAAATTGATTACTGTATAGCCCAGCTATCAGATTAATAAAAAACACATGGACGAAAAGCTTAAAATTAAAATATCAATTGCTGACAGAGTTTACCCATTAACGGTGGACTTCTCTCAAGAAGAAGGATTAAGAAGTGCTTCTAAAAAAATTGATGCGATGATTAAGCAATTTGAAGAAAATTATGCTGTACGAGACAAACAAGATGTATTGGCCATGTGCGCATTACAATTTGCTTCTCAAGCAGAACAAAAACAGATTGACAATGCTATAAATGGGGAAGAAACCATTGAAAGGTTAAACAAAATCAATTTGCTTTTAGACGAATATCTCGAAAATTAAACGTTCTTTACAAAGACTAAGATACTGCCTACATTAGTTCATATTGGTAAACTCAACACTAACAATTTAGAATGAGCAAATCATCACTACTAAAGCATGCCACGCTTCGGCGAGGAAACTTGAACAGTGAGTTAGCTCAAAACTTGTCTTTTCGAGTTTATACAACTTCTAATGTAGGCTTTTTTTATATATAAATTTTTAATAAACATGGACATCATAACAATAATTATTTCAGGAATTACAGGTATTGCACTAGGATTTGGGATCGCCAAAATCATCGAAAAAAGCAACATCTCTAATTTAATTAAAAACGCAAAAAAAGAGGCAACTTCAATTTTAAAAGATGCCAATCTTGAGGCTGAAAACATTAAAAAAGATAAAATTCTTCAAGCCAAAGAAAAATTTATTGAATTAAAATCGGAGCACGAACAGGTAATTCTAGCCAGAGACAAAAAAGTTGCTGAAGTAGAAAAAAGAGTTCGTGACAAAGAATCACAAATTTCGAATGAATTATCAAAAGCTAAAAAAGTAAACGATGATTTTGAAGCCAAAACGGCTGAATATGAATCGAAAATCGAAAATTTAGAGAAAAAACAACTAGAGGTTGACAAACTGCACAAAAGCCAGTTACAGCAATTAGAAGTAATTTCTGGATTGTCTGCTGAAGAAGCCAAAGACCAACTTGTTGAAGGCTTAAAAGCTGAAGCAAAGAGCAAAGCGATGTCTCATATCCAAGATACTATCGAAGAGGCAAAATTGACAGCACAACAAGAAGCCAAAAAAATCATCATCAACACTATCCAAAGAGTTGGAACTGAAGAAGCAGTAGAAAATTGCGTTTCTGTTTTCAACATTGAATCAGATGATGTAAAAGGTAGAATCATCGGTCGTGAAGGTAGAAACATTAGAGCTCTTGAAGCTGCTACTGGAGTGGAGATTATTGTTGACGATACGCCGGAAGCTATCATTCTTTCGTGTTTTGACCCTGTCCGTAGAGAAATTGCTCGTTTGGCACTGCATAAGTTAGTTACGGACGGACGTATTCACCCAGCGCGTATCGAAGAAGTAGTTGCCAAAACTACCAAACAAATTGATGACGAAATCATCGAAGTAGGAAAACGCACCGTGATAGATTTAGGAATTCATGGATTGCACCCAGAATTGATAAAAGTAGTCGGCAGAATGAAATACCGTTCTTCTTACGGACAAAATTTATTACAGCACTCGCGCGAAGTTTCTAAACTTTGCGGTATCATGGCCGCCGAATTAGGATTGAATGTAAAACTAGCCAAAAGAGCCGGATTGCTTCATGATATTGGTAAAGTGCCAGATGCAGAAAGTGATTTGCCACACGCATTATTAGGAATGCAGTGGGCTGAGAAATTTGGAGAAAAAGAAGAAGTGTGCAACGCTATTGGAGCTCACCACGACGAAATAGAAATGAAATCATTATTATCACCTATCGTACAGGTTTGTGATGCAATTTCAGGAGCTAGACCTGGTGCTAGAAGACAAGTTTTGGATTCTTACATTCAGCGTTTAAAAGATCTTGAAGAAGTAGCATACGGATTCAGCGGTGTAAAAAATGCTTATGCAATTCAAGCTGGTAGAGAGCTTCGTGTAATTGTAGAAAGCGAAAAAGTATCTGATGACAATGCAGCCAATTTATCTTTTGAAATTTCTCAAAAAATCCAAACTGAAATGACTTATCCTGGTCAAGTAAAAGTTACTGTAATTAGAGAAACAAGAGCGGTTAATATTGCAAAATAAAAACACAGAATACCAAATTATAAAATCCAAATTCCAATTATTTCATATTGGAATTTGGATTTTTTTTATTTTATTAGTTTGAAAAAATTAACCTAACTTTGTTTTTAAACATATACAATATGGGACTTCCAGAAGTACAATACATAAGCGAAAAAGAATATTTGGATGCCGAGCGTTTGGCATTGGAAAAACACGAGTATTACAAAGGGGAAGTTTTTGCTATGGGTGGAGCTTCAATCGCACATAATAAAATTGCAATTAATTGCACGGTTGATATTAGCAATAAACTAAAAGGTAAAAAATGTCAGCCTTTTGGCAGTGATTTAAGAATTCACATTCCTAAAAATACTTTGTTTACGTACCCTGACATTAGTATTATCTGTGGAGATATAGAAACTACAGACGACAAATTTGACACCATAACTAATCCATCGGTAATTATAGAAATTCTTTCCCCATCAACTAGAAATTACGATAAAGGAGAAAAATTCACTTTATACAGAGAAATAGATTCGCTGCAGGAATATATCTTAATTGACTCAGAACGCATTTTGGTTGAAAAATTCATACGGAATTCAGACAACAGCTGGCAGCTTACTGAATACAAATCTATCGAACAAAGCTTTAGCATTGCAACCGTTGCTATCGAAATGCAATTGCTCGATATTTATGAAGGCTTGGCAATTTCAAAAACATAATGCAATATTTATATTTTTAAAGATAAATAGTTATTCTTTTCTAAAATAAACCTTGAAAGTTGTTCCCACATTAAGAGTGCTTTCCACCTCGATTTTACCGCCCATATTCTCAATCTGATTTTTGGTTAAATACAGACCAACTCCTCTGGCATCATTATTCCTATGAAATGTTTTATACAATCCAAAAATAGAATCTTTGTGTTTTTCTAAATCAATCCCCAACCCATTGTCTTTTACATTCAAAACAACAAAATCATCATTAGCTTCAGTAGTAAAAACTATTTTTGCCTCTTTACTTGGGTCAGAATATTTAATGGCATTAGTCAATAAGTTCAGCATAATACTCTCTAAGTAAGCTGGTATACAAAGTATTTTTACCGAATTTGGAACATAATTCAAAACTTGAATTCCTTTTAGCTTAATAGACTCATGCAACACATCTAAAACTTTATCAATAAAACTATTGATTTTTAAAAGTTGCATATTATCTTCACTCTCGGCATAAATACTTACCAAATCATTCAAATTTTCAATGGTCGAAAACAGCTCATCGGATACAATTTGAATATTGCTCAACGTGTCCGACTCCGACAAAAGAGCTTCTTTGTGCAAGTCCAATAATGATTTTATATTACCGCTGTGCGTTCTTAAATTATGAGAAACAATATGCGCAAAATTAAGCAGTTTATTATTTTGAGTATTTACAATTTCGAGCATTTTGGCCAACTCTATCTCTTTCTCTTTTTGTTCAGAAATGTCGGTATGAGTCCCAACAATACGTAAAGGCTTCCCGTCCTCATCTCTTTCAATAACTTTTCCTCTGTCTAGAATCCATTTGTATTTCCCTGAACACAAAACCCGATGACAGGTTTCATAAAAAGGAATTTTATTTTCAAAATGCAAATTAATGTTTCCATAATACTCTTCACGATCATCAGGATGAACCCTTTCGTCCCATTCCTCTGGAGAAGCAACCAAATCAGACTCTGTTAATTCCAAAATCTTCATCGACTCGGAAGAATAATACACTTTATTGGTATTTAAATCCCAATCCCAAACTCCCCTATCCGAAGCTTGTACAGCAAAATGATATCTTTCATCAGCAACTTTCAATCTGATTTCCTGTTCTTTCACAATCGTTATATCCGAAATTAATCCATAAAAAACTATTTCGTTATGATCATTCTTTTTAGGCGTTGCGTCAATACGAATCCATTTATAACCACTTTCAGGCATCAGCAATCTAAAATCAATTTCCCATTTTTCATTGTCAGAAATAGCCTTCTCGTATGAATCCAAAAACATTTTTAAATCTGGTTCATAAATTTTATAATTGGACAAGTTATAGGAATCTTCCAGAAATTCGTGTATCGAAAATTCATCAAGAATTTCAATTGGTTTGCTCAAAAAATCGACTGTAATTTGCTTAAGAGAATTTACTCTTATCTGAAAGATTATATTGGGAAGCTGCTTTATTAGACTTTCGTATAATTTATTTAAATCTTCGGGGTTTTTATTGGCGGTAAAGATCATATTTTGTAAACTTCTTGTGTAATTGCAAAAATATCGAAACTTAAATAGATATTATTACAATTATTACAAAAAATCACTTTCTTGGATGATAGGTATTAATAACTTCGGTTAAAAATCTCCTGTCCAAATGAACATAAATCTCTGTAGTCGTAATGGATTCATGACCAAGCATTAATTGTATGGAACGCAAATCGGCTCCATTTTCCAGCAAATGAGTAGCAAATGAATGCCGGAATGTATGCGGGCTAATTTTTTTATTCAAATTGATTTTTACAGCCAAATCCTTAATGATAGTAAAAATCATCGCCCGTGTCAATTGCTTTCCTCTTCTGTTCAAAAATAAAGTATCATCAAACCCTTTTTGAATATTCAGATGAACTCTCACTTCGTTTTTATAAATGGCAATATATTTTTGAGTCAAATCGCCTACAGGAACAAAACGCTGCTTATTTCCTTTTCCAGTAATTTTAATAAATCCTTCTTCAAAAAATAAATCGGATATTTTTAAAGCTACTAATTCTGAGACCCGCAGTCCGCAACCGTATAAAGTTTCCAATATAGCCCTATTGCGCTCTCCTTCATTCGAACTCAAATCAATTGCCGAAATAAGCGCATCAATTTCCTCGATAGCCAAAGTATCGGGTAATTTGCGTCCAGTTTTTGGAGATTCTATTAATTCTAAAGGATTGTCATTTCTAAAATCTTCAAATATTAAGTATGAAAAGAAACTTTTTAAACCAGAAATAATTCTCGCCTGCGATCTCGGATTTACTTCTTTGGAAACGGAGTAAATAAATTGTTGAAGAACTTCTTCATTAATAGCGATGGGTGAAACAGAAATTGAATTTTGAGATAAAAACGAACACAAACGCTCAATATCAAAAGAATAATTGTCAATTGTATTTTTTGACAACCCCCTTTCAATTTTTAGATACGATTGATAATTTTTTAGATACGATTCCCAATTCATAATGACAAAGTAAAGACATTTTGGCGCATAAAAAACCTCCCAAGTTGGGAGGTTTAATTTTAATTTCTAGTGAAATATTAGAAGTGTAATGCAAATCCAATATTTAATTGGAAAGCACTATCATAATAGTCATCATTTAAAGAAATATTATAACGAACACCTGGCTCAATAGAAACATTTGGTCCTAAAAACCAAGCATATCCACCTTGAAGCCCAACATAAGAAGGATTTTCATCAGCATCTTCATAACTAACTCCATTGTAAGAAACCTCTAATGGGAATTTGTTAGCTACATAATACTTCGCTCCAACTTTGTAAGCAAAAGCACTTGAACTGTAATCACTTCCATCATCTCCGTAACCTAAACCTAACTTAACAGCTAAATTATCAATTACAAAGTAACCAGCTTCTGCACCAATATTGTAAGCAGTATTTCCATCTTCTGACCATAATCCAAATGATGTGTTACCAACTTTACCAGCTCCAAAACCAGTGTTAGCTTCAATTAACCATTTTCCTTCTTTAGTTTGATCTTGTGCATTTGCAAATCCAAAAGCTAATACTGCCACAGCAGCAAAAATTAATTTTTTCATTTTTTTTTTAATTTTAATAGTTATTATCTACAAATATATCATAAAAGAATTACATCAAAAATAAATCCGAAACAATATTTTTTGTTAATTTTAACAAAAAAATTAAACATTTGATAATCAACAATATTGTATTTTTTTAAAATCTCAAAAAAAAAAAAAAAAAAATAAGCAAGATTTCATTTGGTCATAAAACAACTTCCCGAATAACATTCTTAACATCCAAAAAGAGTTTTTACTTGACAAGATTAAATCAAAATGCTTAATTTTCAAAAATGACAGTTTTTTGTCAAATAGCATTCAAATTCAATAGGGATTATTTATTTTTACAAAAATAAAAAATTATGAAAATTGCCATCCTTAATGGGCCAAACTTAAATCTACTTGGAAAAAGAGAACCTGAAATTTATGGCTCTCAAACATTTGAAGATTATTTTGAAATTTTAAAAATCAAATTTCCTCAATTAGAATTAATCTATTACCAAAGCAATATAGAAGGAGAATTAATCGGGAAAATTCAAGAATTAGGATTTAACTATGACGGAATAATTCTTAATGCTGGCGCTTATACACATACTTCAATAGGAATTGGTGATGCAATAAAAGCGATTACAACGCCTGTGATTGAAGTTCACATATCAAACACTTATGGACGTGAAAGCTTCAGGCATCAATCGTATATTTCTGGAAATGCCAAAGGAGTGATTTTAGGCTTTGGATTAAAAAGCTATGATTTGGCCATAGAGGCATTTTTGTAATATTTTTATACAAACTTTAACAGAATTGTCTCGATATTCACGTAACATACTTACAAAAAAGCGTCAAACATAAAATTTAAATTTATGAAAAACGCTTTTTTGTACTTTCTGTTATTTTTATCCTTTTATGCTAATTCCCAAATAAAAGGCACCGTCACCGACGAAAAAGGAAATCCGCTACCGCTTATTAATGTTTTTGAAGAAAACACCTATAACGGGACAACTACAAACGAACAAGGAAAGTATCAGCTCCATTTAAAATCTGCTGAAAACAATAAAATTGTCTTTCAATATTTAGGTTTTAAAACTCAAAAAATAGCTGTTCCTACTGAAAAATTAGGTGCTCCATTGGATGTGAAAATGATTGAAGAAAATTATTCACTTAATGAAGTAGTAATTAACACAAAGGACAATCCAGCAAATACAATCATAAAAAAAGTAATTGCCAGCAAAAAAGAAAACACCAGCAAAACAGCACGCTTTAAAGCTGATTTTTATTCGAAAGGAATCTTTAAACTAAAAAATGCTCCTAAAAAAATATTCGGTCAGAAAATAGGCGACATGAATGGCGCTTTAGACTCTACTGGAACTGGTATCATATCGCTTTCTGAAACATTTTCTAAAATTACTTTTGAAAAACCAAACAATTTAAAAGAAGTCGTTACTGCTTCAAAAGTAAGCGGAGACAATAAAGGATATGCATACAATACTGCAAGATCTTCCTTTTATGATTTTTATGACAATACTATCCGTTTTGGCATCAATATGATTTCGCCCATAGCAGATAATGCATTCAACTATTATAAATATAAATTGGAAAGCACTTTTATCGATGAAAACAATCAAACGATCAATAAAATAAAAGTTATTGCCAAAAGAGATAAAGAGCCAGTTTTTGAAGGCTATATTTATATTATTGATAATTCTTGGGCCATTTATGCTATAGATTTAGACATAAAAGGCTACCGAATGAAGGAAGACGTTATTGATGTAATGACATTGAAACAAAACTTCAGCTACAATAAAAACAGGGAAATTTGGGCAAAAAATACACAAAGTCTTGAATTTAATGCCGGACTATTTGGAATCAAATTCAATGGAAAATACACTTACGTTTACAACAATTACGAATTTGTTGATTCCTTTGACAAAAAAACATTCACTAATGAGATTACCACTGTCGATATAAACTCGAACAAAAAAGATACCGTTTTCTGGAACTCAAACAGACCTGTTCCGTTAACAACCGAGGAAATCACCGATTATATAAGGAAAGACAGCATTCACAAAGTTCGCAACTCTCCAAAATATTTAGATTCAATTGATAAAAAAGGAAACAAGTTTAAATTCTTTGATCCTATCACTGGTTATACTTACAAAAGCAGTTCAAAAAAATTCTCTTTGGGGTACAAAGGCTTGCTTGACCTCAGCTCTTTAAGTTTCAATACCGTACAAGGATGGAACTTTAACACGGGTTTCTCCTATTCCAACTGGAAACAAGAAGAAAAAGGACAACGAACCAATATAGATCTAAAAATCAACTATGGCTTTTCTGAGGATCGTCTTCGAGTTAGTGGAAAATATTGGCACCAATTCAACAATCAAAATTATGCGAATATAAAAGTTGCTGGAGGAACTACTGTCCAACAATTTAACAGCAACGAACCAATCAGCCCTTTTATAAACTCGATCAGTACTTTGTTTTTTAAGAACAATTATATGAAATTATATAATTTAGAATTTGCCGAAATTGAGTTTGGCCAAGATGTTGCAAACGGCGTTTATCTTAAAGGGAAAATTGATTATGAGCAACGAAAACCGTTATTCAATACAACTGATTTTACTTTTGTCAAAAATGACGATAACTATTTTTCAAATAACCCCTTAGACCCAAATGACTATAGTAACCCTGGATTCGAAAAACACAGTTTGGCAAAATTAGATTTAAATGCCAAAATAAATTTCGGTAATAAATATGCCTCAAGGCCTGACGGAAAATTTAATATTAGAAATAAAAAATACCCAATTTTATTTCTAGGATTTGAGAAAGGATTTGCCGGAAGCGAAAAGAAATATGAATTTAGCCAAATCAATACACAATTAAAATACAACTATACTTTTGGAAATAAAGGCGATTTTGGATTAAATCTAAAAGCTGGAAAATTCTTTAATGCCGAAAATATTGCTTTTATGGATTACCAGCATTTCAATGGAAACCAAACCAATGTTGGGTTAACCGGAAATTATCTGAATGTATTTAATTTAATGCCTTATTACACAAACAACACCAATGACAGTTATTTTGAATTTCATACTGAGCACAATGACAGAGGGTTTATAATGAACAAAATCCCGCTATTAAACCTGCTTAAATCAAACTTAGTTGTGGGCTATCATTTATTGGCAGTGGCAAATACCAATCCCTATTCAGAATACAGTGTAGGCTTGGACAATCTCGGTTTTGGAAAATTAAAAATGTTCCGAATTGATTATGTTCGTTCTTATCAATCTGGTTTTCAAAAAGACGGTGTAGTTGTCGGGATAAAATTCATGGATTAGATTAAAATTAGAACAAACCCGTTGGGTGAAATTATCAAAAAAGAGTAATATCTGATGTTTTGTCATTCCGACGAAGGAGGAATCACATCTACTAATTACGTTATGTGATTCCTCCTTCGTCGGAATGACAAAATCGTTAAGATTAACTATAAAAAAACATAAGTTTTAACCCGTTGGGTGTAATTAATTTTTAACACATAGAAACATAGATTTTATAGTGTTTAAAAAGAGTTTGATAGACGTTTTACTTTTCACATAGTCAATCTATCTGAAAAATAGTACTATTTCTATTCATTCTTTAATGATTTGATATTAAATCTATGTGTCTATGTGGTCCATTTTTTATTTAAACAGAATTACACCCAACGGGTTAGAACAATAAAAAAACCAATACTTTTAAAAAATGTATTGGTTTTGCTTTTTGAATTAAAATCTATTTAATTAGGCTCAATATGAATTAAAACATTCCCTAATTCTGGTATTTCCTCCCGCAAGGTATCCTTGAGTTTATGAGACAAATCGTGACCTTCTTTTACCGATATATCACCGTTTACCCGCGCATGAAGATCAACATGGTATTTCATTCCGGCTTTACGAATAAGGCATTTTTCTGTATCAATGATTCCATCCACTTTATGAGAAACTTGCCTGATTTCTTCGACCAAATCGTCATATAAATGTTCGTCCATAATCTCGCCAAGTGCTGGTCTAAAAATCAGGTAACTATTATACAAAATGAAAACCGAGGCAAACAAAGCAGCCCAATCATCTGCGGCTTCGTACCCTTTTCCTAAAAACAATGCTACCGAAATCCCGATAAAAGCAGCAATCGAAGTTAACGCATCGCTCCTGTGATGCCAAGCATCGGCTTTTAAGGATGAACTATTGGTCTCATTCGCTCTTTTCATTACCAATCGAAACGAATATTCTTTCCAAAGAATAATAGCACCAAGGACAAAAAGCGTCCATGGTTTTGGTAATTGGTGAGGCGTTTGAATGTTTATTATACTTTCGTATGCAATGATTGTTGCTGATGTAATAAGAAATCCAACAACCAAAAAGGTAATCAAAGGTTCGGCTCTTCCATGTCCGTAAGGATGATTGTCATCTGCTGGCCTGCTGGAATACTTTATACCAAATAAAACTAACAATGATGCAAAAATATCGGTAGTTGACTCTATGGCATCTGCAAGTAAGGCGTAGGAGTTTCCAAAAAAACCAGCCAATCCTTTTATAAGTGCCAAAGCAGTGTTTCCAATTATACTAAAATAAGTGGCCTTTATAGCTTTTTGTTCATTAGACATATTTGGCTTTTTTATACTAAAAATCGCTTAAAAAAATTGTTTTCAGATGAAAATTAAATTTATTTAAGCGATTTCAAAATTGATGTTTTATATTTTAATTATTGTTTTTCTCGAACTATTTTAGCTCCAATTGCTCTTAGTCGTTCGTCTATGCGCTCGTATCCTCGGTCAATTTGCTCAATATTTTGAATAGTACTAGTTCCTTTTGCAGAAAGCGCCGCAATCAATAATGAGATTCCTGCGCGAATATCTGGAGAAGACATCGTAGTTGCTTTCAGCACTGATTTAAAATCATGTCCTATAACCACTGCTCTATGCGGATCGCACAACATAATTTTAGCTCCCATGTCAATCAATTTATCAACGAAAAACAAACGGCTTTCGAACATTTTTTGGTGTATCAAAACATCTCCTTTAGCTTGTGTCGCAACTACCAAAACGATACTCAATAAATCCGGTGTAAATCCAGGCCAAGGAGCATCGGCGATTGTAAGAATCGAACCGTCGATATCTGTTTTTACTTCATAACCGTCTTTATGTTCTGGAATATAAATATCATCGCCTCTTTTCTCAAGAGTAATTCCTAATTTTCTGAAAACACTTGGAATAACTCCAAGATTTTCCCAGCTCACGTTTTTGATTGTAATTTCGCTTCTTGTCATAGCCGCAAGACCAATCCAAGAACCGATTTCGATCATATCCGGTAAAATTCTATGAGTACAGCCTCCTAATTTCTCAACTCCTTCGATAGTCAATAAATTAGATCCAACACCAGTGATTTTGGCTCCCATAGAATTCAGCATTTTACAAAGTTGCTGTAAATAAGGCTCACAAGCAGCGTTATAAACTGTTGTTCTTCCTTTTGCCAAAACTGCTGCCATTACAATATTAGCAGTTCCTGTTACAGATGCTTCATCTAATAACATATCAGAACCTGTAAGTCCTTCTGGAGCTTCAACTCCATAAAAATGGTCTTCTCTATTGTATCTAAATTTTGCTCCAAGATTGATAAATCCTTCAAAATGGGTATCCAAACGTCTGCGCCCAATTTTATCTCCTCCTGGTTTTGGAATATATCCTTTTCCAAAACGAGCCAAAAGCGGTCCAACAATCATAATAGAACCACGAAGTGCTCCTCCTTCTTTCTTGAAAGCTTCCGTTTCCAGGTATCCTACATTTACTTCATCACATTGAAAAGTATAAGAACCATGCCCTAATTTTTCTATTTTAACTCCCAAATTCCCCAACAGCGTTATCAATTTATTGATATCGATAATATCTGGGATATTGTTGATTGTTACTTTTTCTGGAGTTAAAAGTACTGCGCACAAAATTTGCAATGCTTCATTTTTAGCACCTTGTGGTATTACTTCTCCTTTTAAACGTGTTCCTCCTTCAATTTTGAAAACTTCCATGATTCTTTTTTTAGATTCTAAGTTTCTAAGACACTAAGATTCTAAGTTTCAAAGTTTTTTTAAGCTTTTCGGCTTAGTCACTTAGAATCTTAGCGTCTTAGAAACTTTTTTTTATTTATTTCTTTTGAAACGGTTTTGGTTTACCGTTTTTAATATTCTTGTTACTTTGAATTTTTGGTTGTCCTGCAGGACTTATTTTATTAGAAACCCTTTTATTGGTTCTTAGCAAATCGGTAGTGTTTAATAATTCTTCTGAACTTTGTATCAAATTCAATTTACCGTCAGATAACTCATAGAGGTGCTCGAAAATCACATCATCTTTTACGGTATCTTTATTCCAGCTCAAATAGGATTTTTTCATGTGATTGGCAATTACTTTCACCAATGCGCTTTTCATTTCACCTTCCTCCCATTTGTTGGCCACATCAATCATGTATTTGATGTTATTGCCATAATATCTGTATTTTGGGAAGTTTTGCGGGTATTTCAAAACATCTGGCTTAAGCTGCAGTACTTCTCTTGAGGGTATTGGGTAAGGAGAATCGGCTGCTAATTTAAAATCAGACATGATAAAAAGCTGATCCCAAAGCTTATGCTGAAAATCGGGTACGTCACGCAAATGTGGGTTCAAGCTTCCCATTACCTGAATGATGTATTTTGCCGCTTTGTTGCGCCTTTCATCATCTTCAATACTAGTAGCCTGCTCGATCAGTTTTTGCAAATGACGGCCGTACTCCGGAATGATTAAATGTTCTCTTTCAGAATTATATTCTAAGTTGAAAACAACATCATTCGCATTTTCTTTTTTATATTTTTCGATCATAATTATAAGGAAACTATACCTTCTATTGTGGATAATTCTTGGTACTTATCTATTATTTCTTGAGAATCTTTGACCGTTACATCAACTGAAATACTGGTGAATTTTCCGGTTTTGGATTTTGTTGTTTTGATTACAGCTCCCATACAGTTGAAGGCATTTTCCACTTTTAGGATATTTTCCTCGTTTGTTGGCACTATAAATTTAAACAAATAGGGCGCTGGCCAAGAATTACTGTTATCTAATTCGGCTTTCAGTCTTTCATAAAACTCAGCAGTCTTTTTTTCGTTGTCGTCGCTCATTCTTAAATAAAAATAAAGGCAAATATACGTTTTAGATTTTAGATTTTATGATGAAGAATATAAAACTTATAGTTTGATACTATGTTTCCAAAAAAAAACACCATAACTCCTACCTACCTGATGGAAGCGGCATCTCCCGATTTAGAAAAACAAGGTTTTTTTGCCGTAGTTTTTGTTAATCGGGAATACAGCGGACAGCAGGAATCCTCTTTTCTGAAAAGCCTATTGTTTCGCTCCTCATTATTTGCTTATAATTAGTCTTAAATAAAGGTTTCAAATACCAATAAGTTTGAGTATTTTTGCCGCTTAATTACAGAAAGTGCAGAAAGAAATTATTGTTATCATTGGCGGTCCTGGTACTGGGAAAAGTTCTATTATTAATGGTTTGGTAACCAAAGGCTATTGCTGTTATCCTGAAATTTCTCGTGAAGTTACACTTGAAGCTCAAAAACGAGGAATCGAACAATTGTTTCTAGAAGATCCTTTGTTATTTAGCCAAATGCTGCTTGACGGCAGAATCAAGCAATTTAACAACGCCCAAAACGAACCTCATCAATGGGTATTTATTGACCGCGGTATTCCAGATGTTGTCGCCTACTTAGATTATATTGGTGATGATTACCCAAATCATTTTGTTGATGCTTGTAACGAAAATGTATATACCAAAATTTTCATTCTTCCGCCTTGGGAAGAAATTTATGAAAGTGATAGTGAACGCTATGAAAACTTTGAACAAGCAAAAACGATATACAAACACCTTACAAAAACGTACATTAATTACGGCTACGACTTAATTGAAGTACCAAAAGATAGTGTTGATAACAGAATTCTTTTTATATTAGATAAAATTTAGCAATTTATTGAAATTCAATATTGTAAATTAGTAAGAATCTAAACTAGAAATAATGCCAACAGCATTAGATATTCTTCAAAAATATTGGCAGCACGATACCTTCAGGTCGTTACAAAACGAAATTATTGATTCGGTTTTGGGTGGCGATGATACTTTTGTGTTGATGCCGACTGGTGGCGGGAAATCGATTTGTTTCCAGGTACCAGCCCTTATGAATGAAGGAATTTGTTTGGTTATTTCGCCTTTGGTGGCACTGATGAAAGACCAAGTGGCTAATTTACAGAAACGCGGTATAAAAGCCATTGCTTTGACCGGAGGCATCAAAACTGACGAGATTATTGATTTATTGGATAATTGTCAATTTGGAAATTATAAATTTCTATATGTTTCTCCTGAACGTCTGCAGTCGGATTGGATTCTGGACCGAATAAAAAGTCTCCCCGTAAACCTTATAACCATTGATGAAGCGCATTGTGTTTCACAATGGGGACATGATTTTCGTCCTGCTTATTTGAAAATTTCAGATTTAAAAAAACATTTTCCAAAGATTCCTTTTTTAGCCTTAACCGCAACCGCAACTCCTCGAGTAAAAGAAGATATTATTACCGAACTGGGAATGCACAATCCTATTCAGTTTGAAAAGTCTTTCGCCAGAAAGAATATCGCTTATATGGTTTTTGAAGTAGAAGATAAACTTTTTCGGATTGAGCAGATTCTTAAAAAAAATCCACAGCCTTCTATTATTTATGTTCGAAATCGAAAATCCTGTTTGGAGATTTCTTCGCAATTGCAGACTTTAGGATTTCGAGCTACTTATTACCATGGAGGCCTCACTTCTAGAGAGAAAGACAAAAACATGCAGCTGTGGATGGAAGAAAAAGCACAGGTTATTGTTGCCACAAATGCCTTTGGAATGGGAATTGACAAACCCAATGTCAAAACAGTAATTCACATTCAGCTGCCCGAAAATATAGAGAATTATTATCAGGAAGCGGGTCGCTCCGGCAGAAATGGAGACAAAGCTTTTGCTGTTTTATTGACTAGTCCCTCTGATAGTATTCAGGCTGAAAGTCAATTTATAAATGTTTTGCCTGATAAAGCGTTTTTGACAACTATGTATGTCAAGCTTTGCAACTATTTTCAAATAGCTTATGGAGAAGGGATAAACGAAGAATTTATGTTTAATCTGAATCATTTTTGCCATAAATATGATTTCCCGACACTAAAAACGTTTAATGCAATGCGCTTTTTGGATGGACAGGGAATTCTAACTTTGTCTCAGGAATTTTCAGAAAAAATTACGCTGCAGTTTATAATCCCATCCAAAGAAGTTATTCGATACACCAGTTTGAATCCAAATGATGAGGAGATTATTTTGACCATTCTTAGAACGTATCCTGGCGTTTACGAAATGCAGACTGCTTTTAATTTATCATTGATTGCTAAAAAATCAAATCATTCGGAGGCCGAAATACTCGCTGTATTGCATAAATTAAAAGACAAGGAAATTATAGAATACCATTCGAAAAATAATGATGCTGTTTTAATTTTCAATGAAATTCGGGAAGATGAAAGAACTATTAATAAAGTTTCGAAACATTTAGTTCGACAAAATGAACTCAAAAAAGAACAATTACAATCGGTATTGAAATATACCGCAGAAAAGAACATTTGCAAAAGCAAAATGATTTTAGACTATTTTGGAGAAAAAGCAACTGCCAATTGTGGTATTTGCTCTTATTGCATCACACAAACAAAACCTAAAAAAGATTTTAATGCCCTTTCTAAAAAAATTATAGCGTTGCTGCAAAATGAAGGCTTAAGTTCTAGAGAAATTCAAAACAAGACCAAAAATACTGCTGACGATGTTATCTTTGTATTACAGCAATTATTAGAAGATGGTTTTTTAATAATTCAAAAAAACAACAAATACACTTTAAAAACCTGATGGAAAAATTAAGAATCATATTTATGGGAACTCCAGAATTTGCTGTTGGAATCCTAGATACCATAATCAAAAACAATTATGAAGTAGTTGGCGTAATCACTGCTGCAGACAAACCGGCCGGCAGAGGGCAGAAAATAAAATATTCAGCTGTAAAAGAATACGCTTTAGAAAATAATTTACACTTATTACAGCCTACTAATTTAAAGGACGAAGCTTTTCTTGAAGAATTAAAATCATTGCAGGCTAATTTACAAATCGTAGTAGCTTTTAGAATGCTGCCAAAAGCAGTATGGGAAATGCCAGCTTTGGGGACATTTAATCTCCATGCCTCATTGCTTCCTAATTATAGAGGAGCTGCGCCAATTAATTGGGCAATTATTAATGGCGAGACAAAAACTGGTGTCACTACCTTTTTTATAGATGATAAAATAGATACAGGCGCAATGATTTTAAGCAGTGAAACAGCAATCGATAATACAGAAAATGCTGGACAGCTTCACGACCGTTTGATGCACTTGGGATGTGATACTGTTATTGACACTCTGAAATTGATTGAAAGCGGTAATGTAACGACTACCATTCAAAATGACACTACCGACATCAAAACTGCTTATAAGCTAAATAAAGAGAATTGTAAAATTGATTGGTCAAAATCTACGACAGACATTCACAACCTTATTAGAGGATTAAGTCCCTACCCTGCTGCTTGGTGCTATTTTGCAGACAAGGAGCAGGAATGGAATGTGAAAATCTATGAGGCCGAAGCAATTTTAGAAAAACACAATTATGACATTGGCAGTCTAATTTGCACTAAAAAGGAAATGAAAATTGCAACGAATGAAGGCTTTATTCAAATAGTAAGTTTACAATTTCCTGGGAAAAAGAAAATGGCTACAGCAGAATTATTAAATGGCATTACTTTTTCAGAAAGCGGAAAAGCTTACTAACACCAATAAAAACAGGGGTTAAGTAGTATTTTTTTCAGAATTTTATTCTACTTTATGAACAATGAAAGCAAGTTATTAACAAAATATGCTAATTTTGTATAAAACATTTGCATACACCGTATTTCCTGCTAATTTTGTTCTATTAACAATTATTTTAACCAACAATTAACATCCATTATTATGAACAAATCAGAATTAATCGACGCTATCGCTGCAGATGCAGGAATTACTAAAGCTGCTGCAAAATTGGCACTTGAATCATTTTTAGGAAATGTAGGTGGTACTTTGAAAAAAGGTGGTAAAGTATCTTTAGTAGGATTCGGATCTTGGTCAGTATCTTCAAGAGCTGCAAGAGACGGAAGAAATCCTCAAACTGGAAAAACTATTCAAATCGCTGCAAAGAATGTTGTAAAATTTAAAGCTGGAGCTGATTTAGAAGGAGCTGTAAACTAATTTATAGTTTATTTTATATAATTAAACCTTCCGATTGGAGGGTTTTTTTTTGCTTTTAAACGAATAAGACCCGAAAAATTTGGTTACTTTATTTAATTTTTCTTAAATTTAATTAAAAATATTGCCTTATGATTTCAGAAAAATTAAAAAAAGGGTATTTACTTATTGCTGAACCATCAATAATAGGAGATTTGTCATTTAATAGATCTGTAATCTTATTAGCAGATCACAATCAAGATGGCTCGGTAGGCTTTATTATGAACAAACCACTGAAATATACAATCAATGATTTGATTCCTGAAATAAATGCCTCTTTCAAAATATTTAATGGTGGCCCTGTAGAGCAAGATAACTTATACTTCATCCATAATATTCCAGACTTAATACCTAATAGTATTGAGATATCCAATGGAATTTACTGGGGAGGAGATTTTGATTCGACCAAAGACCTCATTAATAATGGTAAAATCAAAAAAGAAAACATTCGTTTCTTTTTAGGTTATACAGGATGGGAAGAAAACCAGCTTGAAAACGAAATGAAAGCCAATTCTTGGATTATTACTAAAAATAATTACGAGAATAAAATAATCGGAAAATCGACTGTACACTTCTGGAAAGAACAAATCATGGAATTGGGAGGCGAATACCTTATTTGGTCTAATGCTCCCGAAAACCCCTATTTAAACTAAACCTAAACTTTTATTTAGAGCTACCCCTAGAGTTTTAGAAATTTCTATTGAAAATTCTTTTTTCCTGTATTTTGTAATCGGCTGTATGCCTTTAATGACATTCGTCACAAACAATTCATCAGCTTTTTGAAGATCGAATGGAGAAATTATTTCTTCGGCTACTTCAATACCATCCAATTTTTTGGCCAATTCTAAAATTTGCTTTCTCATCACTCCATTCAAACAACCTTCTGAAACTGGAGGAGTAATTAATCTATTAGCCGTAAGCATGAAAATATTGCCCTGTAATGCTTCAACAACATTTTTGCTATCGTTTAATAAAACACAATTATCCAGCCCGTTTTCATGCGCATAAATGCTTCCTGTCACATTTATCAAACGGTTGGTGGTTTTGATCGAAGATAACAATTGCTTAGTTATATAGAAATCTTTATACAAATCAACTTCATACTTCTGCTCATTAATCAAATATTCTTTATTTTCGAGCGGAGTTGTCTTTATCAAAAACGAAACTGTATTATTTTGTGGCAAATAATATCCCCCATCATTTCTATAAACTGTAATTCGTGCCCTAGAAGAAGATGCTATATCATTGTTTTTGACTAATGAAAGTATTTGCTCTTCTAAATATTCCATGGTAAAATTCATTGGAATTTCCATTCGAACCACGCGCATAGAAGACATTAATCGGAAATAATGATCTTCCAGAAACAGGATTTTCTCATTCACAATTTTTACAGTTTCAAAGACTGCATCACCATATAAAAACCCCCTATTTTGAGCTAAAACATTTGTATCCTCAGATACAATTGCACCATTAAAATTTATCATATTGTTTTTCAAAAAAAAGTCACGCTAAAAAGCGTGACAAATATAAGTTATAATATACAATTTCACTACACTGAACCTATAACATGTTTCAGATCTGAAATTTGATTTTCCCATAGCTGAGTCGCTTCTTCAAGTTCCTCTTTATGAGCAAAATCAACAACCATTAAGGAAACGTCTTTAGTTAATTCGTCTACTAAAATATTCAATTCGAAAAAATATTCTGTATCCTTATTATTTTCATCTACCCATTTAAATTTTACTTTTTCACCAGACTTTTTTGATGCCAGTCTAGCTTTCTCCTGAGAATCGTTCCAGATAAAAGTAAAAAACTCACCACGAGAATTTACATTATCAGCAAACCATTCAGATAGGCCTGAAGGTGTTGAAATATATTGATACAACAACTGGGGGGAAGAATTTATGGGGAATTCGATTTCGTAACGCACTTTTAAATTCATGAATACTATTTTTTGTTTGCGAAATATATAGATTATTACTCCAAAAAAAAAACCTTTTCAAAAAAAAATTTTTTTGTTGCTTTTTGCTTGCAAACTCTAATTATTGTTTTATATTTGCACCCGCATTCAGGGATAAGATATATCCCAAATATGGCGAGGTAGCTCAGTCGGTTAGAGCGCAGGATTCATAACCCTGAGGTCACGGGTTCAACTCCCGTCTTCGCTACAAGAAACAAACCCTTAAACACCAATTGTTTAAGGGTTTTTTATTGTAATTTTGTTTTAAAACACTGATTTCAAATCTTTCAAAATGAGGAATTCATAGTATTTTCAGCAAACAAATAATAGGAAACAAGACTTGACAAAAAAATCTCAAATACCTAAAAAAAGAACAATGAAGTAATATGGATATAGTCAAATTTAAAATCACGTCAAAAACGATAAAAGTAGAAGTTCGCAATTCGAATAATTATGTCTTTAATTTTAATACAGCTTTAGAAATTGAGGTGGCCGATCGAGAGGTATTATTAAGACTGTACAATGCATTAGACCTCCTTTTTAAGAAAGAAAATACGAGCGAAGTAAAAAATTACGTTTCTCCAAATCAAACAAATATACTTGACCAGATTAATGAAGTTGGTGATTTAGATCAGAAGGTATAAAAAATTCACCTGTTAAGATTGTTTTTTTTAGGACAAGACATAAACAAAAAAAGACAGAATTTTAAGTTCCTTCTTTTACGCTCCAAAAGAGTATTCCCGAATATGTTAAAATTTTTTATTTTGCAACAGCAATAATGTCAATTATCACGGTACGAGCAATTCCTTACACGGTAAATGAAGCTGAAGTAATAAACTTGATCCATTTCCTCGTTGAATGTAACGGTTATAACTTTTGTTGGATTCCCCATTTAATAGTCTGAAGACTTTTCAAGTTGGACAACACTTTTTTTTTGAGTTTTTCATAAATAAAAAAAGTTCATTGAAACTAATTTCAACAAACTTTTGCAAACATCATATTTTATATTATCTAGAAGGTTTTTGTCAACTATTTTTGACCATATTACTATGAATATACAACAAAAAAAATCCCTTAAGATTAATTGCTTAAGGGATTTTTTGTAAACAGATTTCTTAATGTGTCGCAAAAAATGATTCCATTTTTATAGCTCGCACATCAAAATCTAAAGAAAAACTATTATAAACTCTTTTAGTTTAAAAATGTCTTAATCACAAATTATCTTCTCAATATTTTATCATACCAAGAAACTTTTTTAAAATTAACTCCATACCCATATCCATATCCATAGCCTTTTGTCGAGTCGGTATCATTTAGTAATAAGCACATATTTGGCAGTTTATTTCCCTTATACAATTCATTAGGAATACTCAACATACGTTTTTCCAAAAAGTTAGCACGAGCAACATAGATGAAACAATCCGCATGTTTAGCAATCAAGAGTGTATCAGTAACTAAACTCACAGGAGCAGTGTCAACAATAATATAATCATATTGCGCCTTAAGGCTTTTAAAAAGATCATCAACTTTATTACTCATTAACAACTCTGCAGGATTCGGAGGAATTACCCCAGCAGGAAGAATGTAAAAATTCTCAAACCCATCTTGTTTTACAATCAGATCTTCCAATTTTAAATCTTTCGATGACAAATAATTAGTAAAACCTCTCTCTGGCAAAGCAAAATACTCATCTAATCTTGGATTTCTGATATCCATTCCAATCAGTAATACTTTTTTACCTGACAAAGCAAAAGTTCCCGCTAAATTAGCTGATACAAAAGTCTTTCCTTCCTTAGGAAAAGTAGAAGTTAGAAATATAGTTTTAGCAACATTTTCATCTGCCTTACTTAATATAAATTCTAGATTAGTTCGGATAATTCGCAAAGCCTCAGCAGAACTAGTTCGACTTTCAGATTTTATGATATCTGAAGGCGAATCAGAAGTAGGTACATCTCCTATAAAAGGGATCATGGTCTTCCCTTCTAAATCTAATCTGCTTTTTATTTTGGTATCCAATAAATCAATTATATAAATAACCCCAAAAGGAATAAGCAACCCTAACAATAAGGCGGCTAAATAAACAATGTTTTTCTTAGGTGAAACTGGTATTTTCTCCGCTTTACCTGCATCAATTACGCGCGCATTTGGTTCTGTAGCGGCTAACGAAATAGCCGTTTCCTCTCTTTTTTGCAACAGGTATAAATACAATTCTTCTTTAACTTTTTGCTGTCTGGCAATTATTCTAAACTGATGTTCCTGAACCGGAATCCTTCCAATTTTAGTATTCAAAACACCCTCACTTTGTTTTAAATCATTCTTTTGAATAGTTAAATTGGACTGCATTCTCAAAAGGCTAGCTGTTACATTTGATTTAAGAGAAGCTATCTGCTGATCTAATCTAACCACTGATGGATTTTCAGCAGTTGCTGTTTTCAAAATCCTGTTACGGTCTAGCACCAATGCATTATACGAATTAATTAAATTACCCGCATCTCCTTGGTCACTAATAATGTTAGCAGGTAGCAAATCAGAACTACTGCTTTTCTTAATAAAACCCAACATAGAAGAAATAACATTTAATTGAATTTCTGTTTCTACACCTTTTTTAACATATTGATCAGATCCTTCAACATAAAGTTTAGCTTCTGAATCAATATCTGTTATTTTATTAGAAGTTTTAAAACTCTCCACATTCTTTTCCACGCCATCTAATTCCTGCGTTATTATTTCTAATCTCTTATTTATAAATTCAGATGTATTTTCAGCTATAAAATTTTTATCAGTAGCAGCATTACTGTTATAAATTACAATCAGATTATCTAGAAAATCCTCTGCTTTTTTTATAACTGGATCTTTTATCAAAATTTCTACAACACTGCTGGTCTTACTTATAGGATTCACTATTAATCGCCCTCTAAAACTATCAACTATGTCTTCGAGCGGGCTAATTACTACACTAATATCCCTCTCACTCTCTTTTATCTTTTTTGATATAAATTTTGTTTTATTAATAATAATTTGACCATTTTGAGTAGTAATTAATTCGCCATAATGAAATTTATTAGTATTAGAGTATATTTTTGAGTTTTCATCAAGCAGTTCCTTTTTTAACTCGAAAGTATCTGAAGTTAATTCCTTATAATTTAAGGTCATTTTACTTTTGTAAAAGTGATTCTCAGGATTAATTAGTTTGACTTCGATAGGAGTTTCATTATAAAGCTCATTATCTGTTATCTTTCCCTTAAAAACTATACTTACAGTAAGATTTAACTTTTTTACAGTATTTTCTATTAATGTTCTTGATTTTAAAATTTCGATTTCATTATCGACATTACTTTTCATAGCCCCTCCTAATCCCATATCAGCAAAAGCAGAAAGTTCAGAAAGCATTCCTCCTTTTTTTTCATCTTTCACCAAAATTGTAGTTGAAGCCTGATATTGAGGTATGGTATATCTTAAATATAAAAAAGCCAAAATCAAACTAATGCCAACTCCTAAGCCAAACCATTTCCAGTAAATTAAATATTTGTCAAAAAATGATTTTAAATCAAAATCATTCTCAATATCGTCATTAAAGTTATTATTATTTTCCATTTAA
Source organism: uncultured Flavobacterium sp. (assembly GCA_963511725.1). GTDB lineage: Bacteria > Bacteroidota > Bacteroidia > Flavobacteriales > Flavobacteriaceae > Flavobacterium. The sequence goes on along the minus strand of CAUPKA010000012.1, from coordinate 23,785 downwards.
AAATTTTAGTTTGAAGAGGTGACAATTAATGTAATTATTGTAATTATCAAAGAGGTAATAGAAATAAGCACGCCCGTATTTGGACCAACAGCGGCACCATTTATCTTATTTTTATTAGGTTCAACATAAATCACATCATTTTGCACTAAATAATAAAAAGGGGAGTTGATAAAATCTGCCTTAGTAATATCTACCCTATTATAGGTTTTAGCACCATCAACCTCCCTGATGATTAATATATTATTTCTTTTGCCGTAAATAGTCAAATCTTTTGCCATAGCCAAAGCTTCAATGAGCGTAATCCTTTCAGAAGTTACGGTGTAGATTCCTGGCAAAGTAACTTCTCCTTGCACAGAAATTTTAAAATTCACGATACGAAAATTAATAATTGGATTTTTAATATAAACCGCTATTTTATCATGAAACATTTTTTGCACTTCAGTTCGGGTTAAACCGCCCACCTTCAATTTCCCTAAAACTGGGAACTCTATATTTCCGTTGGAATCAACTAAATACAATTGCATCGTTTCCTGGCTGTTATTAACGTCTTGTTTACTTGGAGTAACAACACTTACTGTTCGCAAATTAAATGGCATAGCAATTTCAGGATCTTCAGCAGAAACTATAATTGACAATAAGTCATCTGGCTTAATTTTGATTTCGTAACTATTAACATTTTGTTGAGATGGCATTCCATCAATATTTTGATAATAAACAATATCTTGTTTTGAAGCACAAGCATTAAATAAAAACAACAGTGATAAAATACCAGCTATCTTTATGAAAAAAGAAAATATCAATTTCATTAGACTTATAATTTTAGTTGACAAATATAGGGATTTAAAAATTTATTCAGTTCCAATTAAGGATTTTCATAGATAGTATAAACTAAACAATCATTTTTAATTTAAATTAATTAAAATTTTAATAAGCATTATCTTCTCCTTTGAAAACATTTACAACTGTCTTTATGATGATTTTAACATCCAACAACAAACTCCAATTCTCAATATACCAAATATCGAAATCCACTCGATTCTCCATATCTATTAACTCTTTTGTCTCTCCACGGTAACCGTTTATCTGTGCCCAGCCTGTAATCCCTGGCTTAGCATATTGACGAACCAAATAATGATTAATCAATTCCGTATATTGTATTGTATGATTAACCATATGCGGTCTTGGCCCCACAACAGACATATCTCCCCATAGCACATTAAAAAACTGAGGGAGCTCATCAATACTAGTTTTACGAATAAAGGCGCCAGACCTTGTTAAACGGCTGTCTCCTTTTTTTGCCTGCAGTTCATTAGAAGAATTATTTACCCTCATACTTCTAAATTTCAAACATTTAAAAGATCTATTATCTCTTCCTGTACGCTCTTGCGTAAAAAAAACCGGCCCCGGTGATTCTATTTTTATAATCAACATCAAAAGAGGAAAAAGCCACGGAAATATCAATAAAATCACAGCTAAAGAAAAGAAAATATCAAATATTTTTTTTACTATACGGTTTACTGTATACTCTAAAGGTTCACTGCGAAACATCAATACTGGCGTATTCTCATAAAAAGAAATTTCAACTTTACTTGACTTAGTATACAGCTGAAAGTCAGGTATAAATTTAATCCGAACCATGTGATGCTCACAAATTTGAATTAGTTTATTAATTACTGCAATATTATCAATATGTAATGCAACATACATCTCATCGACCTGCTTCTTAAAAAGAAACTCTTCAATATAGTCAAAATCCCCTAGAACTGGAGAAGATATAAAGGCAAAAGGATCCACTTTTTCATCAAAAAAACCTAAAAACCGATAACCATAAGTCAAGTCTCTTGCCAGTATTTTACGAATTCTTTCACCTGTATCATTCGCACCAACAATAATGAAGTTTCTAAAATTATAACCCTTAGCTCTTATATATCCTAAAAGCCTCATGCTTAAATATCTAGAAATCATTAAAAGGCAAAAGAAAAAAATATAAAAATAGGATAACCTGAGATTTGAAATGTTGGGATATTTTAAGAAACCGACAAAAACAGCAATTAAAGCCGCATGAACTACTATCTTCATTGTAGTTCTTTTTAAAATAGATTCTATCGACTCGACCCTTACAATCCTATAGGAATCACGATGAAGCAATAATCCAATCCATAAAATATTTCCTAACAAAGAAACTGTCTGTACTTCTCTTAAGAAAAGATGTTCTAAATTTCCAAACCTGCATAAAGCGGAAAGAACTATAGCTGTATTTAACAAAATAATATCCCAAAAAACAAATAAAAGTTTGAAATAACGGGAGAAGTTATGATTATTTAATTTCTGCAGAATTGACATATAAAAAATTAATTATTTATTATTTTAATCGACATTTTTCTAATTGCCATAAAAATTATTTCCCTTCAAGGATAAAGAATTTTATTTCAAACTTACCCATCAATCAATAGTCTATTTTAAAATCAAAATTTTAATATCATTTAAGCTCATAAATCCTTTCAATAGTTACAATGCATACAATGAATAAAACTACTTACCAAATCTGAAAAACTAGAGAGAACTATACCTCCATTTAATAAAAGAAATCAACAACAAACAATAGTTTGAAATAGTTTCAGAAACAGTATTCAGATGGTTTAAAATTTACTCTATTTAAAGCGATTTAATTAAAAATTTTTATAAATTTTTCTTTTAGAACAAGTTTAATAAAAACAGGGCCATAATACAAATATCGTTTCCACATCCTTTTTGGTTCTTTTACCAGTCTTACAAACCATTCTAAACCTAAACGTACCCAAAACTTAGTTGGCCTTACAATAGTACCCGCATAAAAATCAAAGACAGCTCCTATAGAGCAAATAATGTTTGCATCGAGCATATCTTTATTTGCATAAGCCCACTTTTCTTGTTTGGGAGCAGTCATCCCCACGAACAATACATCCGGTTTGAAAGCATTCACCTCATCTAGCATCAATTTATTTTCATAATCTGAAAATTTAGTTTTATATGGCGGTGAAAATGATGCTAATTTAACATTAGGAAACTCCCTTGATACTCTTTCAGTAATTTTATTCAATGTCTTTTGAGAAGATCCTAAATAAAAACAAGAACCTCCTTTTTTATCCAATTCTTGTAAAAGAAAATGATGCAAATCAGCGCCTGCAATTTTTTTTATTCTCTCACCATTCAACATCTTTACAGCAACAACCACGCCTATACCATCAGGTAAAAGAATATCTGAATTTTGTAATGCTTTTTTAAAATCAATATCTGTTTGTGCAATACAAAATGAGTATTGATTAATCGTGTTTACAAGTGTTTTCTTGCTAAATATATATTGGCTTAAATCATTCTTATAAATAGAAAAATCTAAAAAGTCAGTTGTGTTTTTCAATTTGTGTTTTTTTGGTAAATATTAGCAAGATCATTTACAATCGTATCTAAAGAAAATTTATTTCTCGAAAATTCCAAAGAGGCTTCACTAATTTTCTTTCTTAAATCCTCATCTGATATCATTTTTTTTAACATTTCGCTCAAGGCGTTTGTATTACCTGACTGAAATAAAAGCATATTAACACCATCTATAGCAACGTCTGGTATACCCCCGACTGGTGTTGTTATAACCGGTAATCCATAAGCCCATGCATCAAGAACTGCCATTGGAAAACCCTCTGCATAACTTGGCAGACAAAATATAGATGCCTCACTAAATAATTTATTTTTTTCATCTCCAGAAACCCAACCTTTGAAAATAACCTTATTTTTAATATACAACTTTTCAGATAATTGGATCCCTTCATTAATTTCCCCATTACCTGCAAAAACCAATTCCCATTCTGGATAAAGTTCACATATATTAGCAAAGGAATTTATTAAATCTTTATACCCTTTACGACTTTCTAAAGTCCCAGCATACAATATTGTATTCGTTTTTATAGTATTACTCTTCTTTGAAATATTTTTTGGGCAAGGGTTATAAAGGACTTCAATTTTACTGTAATTAATATTCAAATCTTTCATAAGACCTTGTCTCCAACTTTCAGATAGCACAATAATTGTATTGGCCATGCGAAATATAGTATTATACAACCTAGAATATTTTTTATCAATTGTTGATTCTGCACTAAAGGCATGGAAATGTATTATTATTGGAATTTTGAATATTTTAGCTAATACTAAAAATGGATATTTTCTTATTGCCGACATTGGTGCACTAAGATGGACGTGCACTAAACTTGCTTTAGGTAAGAATAGAATAAATTTTAATAGACTGTGAAGGAAAATTAAAATTTTAGCTATACTTGTTTTGTCGATATGAGTCTCAATCCAAACACAGTTAAAATCACTCCAAAACTTTGTTGTTTTATATGAATTAATTACAGCTGTTATCCCTCCTCTAGTTTTGGAAGAAGTAGCTACAACTAAAACGTGTTTATTATTATTCATGCGTTATTTTTAATTATTTTAGCTGGATTTCCCACAACAACAGAGTTTTCAGGAACATTTCTAATTACAACGGAACCAGCACCTATAACCGAATTATTACCTATCTTAATATCTCCAATTACAACCGCATTTGCACCAATAGTTACATTGTCTCCTATTATTGGGCAATTCCCACCTTCTTTTGCTATACCAATGGTTGTATTGTGTCTAACGGTAACGTTATTACCAATAATAGTATCTCGATTAATTATTAAAGATTGACCATGATAAACATTAAAACCAAATCCAATTTTGGTACTATCGTCTATATCTATACCTAAAATCCATTGAAATAAAATTTTATAAACTATCCTTATTGGAAACCCTAAAATTTTTAAAAACTTAGACTTCGTAAAAAAATTACTTAATCGAAAAAAAATAATGAATATTACACCTTTACTATTTCCTTTTAGTTCTTTTATTTCCTTAACTAACATCATTTTTTTAATTAAATATTATACTTTTTACAATGAGACTAGTTAAACTAAAAAATCTTTTTTAACCAAGAAAGAAAAATGAGAGGATAAATTTGTTTTTTTAATATAAGATAAAGAACTAATTTTTGATAGAATGGAAGTCTTGAATAATCATATTCAGTACTGATTCCATTCCAAATATTATTATCACAAATAGCTTTAAGAATTTTTATCTTCTTTTGAAATGTTATTTCATAATCATTCAAAATAAACACTAATGATCTAGTATAACCTATTAATAATCTTTGAGCTCTATTAGTAACATCACCTAAAGGAAAACGTGAACAAATTTCTTTATATAATATTACATACCTTTCAAATCTATCTTCTCTAAAAGTTTTTGATAAAGAGGATGCACTTATATTATCGCAATAATAATAAAATGCATCTGGAATCAAACCAATTTTATTTACTTTTTGCAAATAATCTATATGAAAAATAATATCCTCAGAAATAAATTGTTTTTCAGAACAGAATCTAATATTGTTATTGTCAATAATATTTTTTGAATAAATTGCTCGCCATACAGACATTTGATATTTTCTATCAACTAAACTATTCACCTCTGAACCAATCATATCAAGAAGAAAACTATCAATATCTGATCGCGAATCAAATGTTTTCACATCGCTAATCTCTTCAACAGGATAAATATTACCTTTTTTATCTACCGAATTAAAACAACAATAAACAGTATCAAGTTTTAATTCATTTGCTTTGTTATATAGTGTTTCATACATATTAATATCTACAAAATCATCCGAATCAACAAAAGCAATAAATTCCCCTTCTGCTATTTCTAAACCACTATTACGAGCAAAACCAAGTCCTTCATTTTTTTTATGAATCACTTTTATCCGTTGATCTTGAACAGCAAAACTATCACACATTTCTGGACACGAGTCAGGAGATCCATCATCTACCAAAATTATTTCAATATCCCTTAATGTTTGATTTAACAAAGATTCAACACATCTTGAAAGGTAATTTTCAACATTGTACACAGGTACAATGATACTTAACTTTGGTTGGCTCATAATTAAAATATATTTTTAAGAAAATGCATTTAGTTAATTAAAAAAAAACATTAAACCTACCTATTAAAAAATAATTTCTGTTTATACTGTTCATAAATCTTTTCTGGTGTAAATTTTATAATATCATTATAGGCAGCTTTACCCCTTTCTTGTCTGACCTTGCAATTTCCCATAAGTTCTATTATTATTTTAACAGCCATATTTGTATCACCTATTGGAATCAATTTCACACTTTTTTCATTAAAATAAGTATGTATTGCAATATTTTCAGTCGTAACTAATGATTTTTCAAGTAAGGCACCTTGAAATAAAACTAATTGTCCACCCTGCATATTATTAAGTATTGGGACAAAAACTAAAGAAGAATTAGCAATTACTTGATAGAATTCATTCTCCTTCATTCCGTACTTAACTTTTACATTTAAAGGTGCATTTTTAAATATATCTTTATAACTTTCAAATGTTACGGCTACAAAGTGGTATTTAGGTAATCTTTTCGCTACTTCTATAAAAAGACTATAATCACGATGTGTAGCCCCTCCCATAAAAATATATCCGTGGTCTTCCTTGTCTGTTATCCTACTTATATCCCACCCAAAATTCGATAACGAATCAGGGATTGGTATAAAATGAGATTTAGATATATTCAAAAAAGAAGAAAAAATATCTGATATTTTTTGATTATTTACAGTTGTATATATTTGTTGATAAGCTCTTCTTACAAAATACCTTTTGATTGGTGAATATAAACTTTCTTCATTATTTGCCATACAGTTAATTTTAAAAATAATTATTGACGGTCTAAAATAGTACATTATTAGTCCCAGATATATACCAATACTATCATTATCATATACCAATATTGTATCCTTCTTTCTCGAAAAAACAAAAATTTTAAAAATCGTCTTGAAGAGCCTATATTTTGATTTGTATTTTAAATTTACTTCCACATCGCTTTTCCTTAAAAAAAAAGGACTGACATTATACCCATCTTTTAACAAAAAATCATACAACCAATATCCTTTTGTTGTATGATTTTTGGGTCCACATATATAATAAAGTTTAGAATTCATCCTATATTTTTTTAAATTAAAGTTCTTAATAAAATAGAAACTATACTCTTTAAGACTTAATTATTTTATATTTCTACTTAAAAAAATTAGATAGCTAAAACTTATTCAAGTACTCGTTTTTAATTAAATATTCCAGAAAAAAACAGCTTCTGGATTCATAAAAATAAATCTTCCCCAATACAAGATAAGATAAAGAAAAATAAAGACAGTTCCTATTCTATATATTCTAATAATTTTATAAGGATTTTGATTTAATCTTTTTACAAAAAATATATTTTTTAATAATTTAGGGCTTTTTTCTAGTTTAGTAAAAATAAAAAAAGTGTATCCTAAAACAATAAAATAGAATATAATCAAAGGCTCAGCGATTCTTCTTAATATCTCGAATAAAAAAACAGCCTTATACAATAAGATTCCAAAAGTCATTGCATTGTAAATATAAATTATTTTTTTATCTGGCCTAATTTTTATAGCCCAATAACCCAAATATATAACACTGATATAAAATGCTGAAGACGTTAGTAAAGGAATGATTCCTTGTGTATATTTTTCTTCTGCTCCTTCTGCACCAAACCATACATCAGCATTATCAAAATAAGATTGAAAATGATTATCTACATTTATTAATGATAAATAGTTAGCTATAAATCCAATCTTACTGACGTCAAAAAAAAATGCTAGGTAAATATATATCGGAATTGTAATTTTCCAACTAAGAGGCTTTTTAATAAGGATAAAAGAAAACAAAATTGCTGCTACAACAAAATTAGCATAGTGTATAAGTAAACAAATAGCTAACGAAAACACAAATGCTATCCATCTTTTTTTATTTAAAAAAAAAACCCCTAAAAGCAAAAAACTAAAAGAAACACCCTGCCTTATGCCATTTGTTAAAAATAATAAGGATGCTGGAATTATAAAAGCATACATATACTTTGAGTATACCCCATAGCTTCTAATTAAAACAAATGCACAAACAATAAAAATTAAACTATAAACAATATAACCTCCCACATAATTGAATCCAATGACTCTTATAAACTCATTCAACCATCTAAATACTATTTGATCATTTTTATATAAAAAGGGTCTTTCCAATTGATCTTTATAATGTAAATAATCAGGTCCCCATCCAAAACGAGAGCCTACAATCAAGGAATAAGCTAAGATTGGTGATAGGCTTAATAGCCTATATTCATCTTTAGGTTTAATATTATAAATAAAAATTCCCCAAAAATAAAAAAATACAAAAAGAAATGAAAACAATAATATGTGCTCTAGAATTGACATAGATTTTTTAAATACTAAAATTATAAACCACTTATCAAATCATTTAATCTATGAACTGAAAAATTTTTACTATATAAAATTGATTTCTCTTGCAATTTATGCAATTTTTCTTGGTTATTACGCAAAGTATTCAGTGCCAAGGAAAAAGAATCTACATCATTACTACAATACATTGCTCCATCATTATTACAATAATCACCAATTGACCCGACATTGCTTACAATCATAGCTAAACCAACGGCCATGGATGTAGTTATAACATTGCTACCTATTGTGTCTTCCATTATGTTTAACGAAATATCTGAATTTTGCATTAACTTTAGTAGTTGGGATTCATTAATAAATCCAATCAATTCGACATTTTTACATTCTTTAAATTTTTCACTTAGATCCATAACGCCCTGACAAATTACAAAAGAAAATTCAGGCTTTTTTTTCACAACTTCTAATAACAATTCAAAATTCCTCTTCTGATTCCCCATTACAATTACAGATGGAACTTTACTTTTTATAGAATATTGATTTTTAACTAATGGCTTATAGTATTCCAGATCAACATAATGAAAAAGCGTAACAACTTTATTATCCTCTATTCGATATTTTTTTAAAAGAGTTTCTGTTAACGAACTCCCAAAAGTAATTACTCTATCTAGTGGTTCAATCCATTCTCTCAACTTTCTATCGGAGAAAGATCTCTCTAATTTTTCGGGAACCAAATGAATTAATCCATATATTTTTAAATTTCTAACTGATTTACGCAAATACTTACATATAAACAATTGAGAAAATAATAACTCACAATACTCCAATAAAAATACTGAATCTTCTACCGTAATTTTATTTTTTAGCTTTTTTCCTATTTTAAAATATTTATATGGTACCAAAAACTTTTTAATCAAAAAATTTTGTATTTTTTTTACAAACTTATTTTTGGTTAAATTTTTATACAAATCCGGAAATATTATAACTTCATATTCATCAGGATATTTTTTTTTCAGTAAATTGCACATATGCTTCATGCCTGCATGATTGTCAGTAGTATTAGTGTATTCTTGACAAATAAGATATTTCATAATTTTATATTAATATTTTTATAATTTAAGAATCTTTTTTATTTAAGAATTTATCAATATTCCATACTTCCATAAATCATATCATTGTAAGTTTGTAAAGCCTTTTGGACTATTATTTTAATATAATTGCTAACCGTTAATATAAATCCAATCAATTCTTTCTATTTCAGAGTAAAAAAAATATCATTACACTTTGTTTATAGAAATAAGAAGAATCGAACAAATAATCTGCAAATAATGATTTTTTTATTTGGCAACTAAATCTTAACACTGGGCAGGCATAATCTTTAGTCGATATTCTGGATAACTACTGTCTTGTTATACCCTCAGAGTAACAATCCCTTTATTAGACCATAAGCTCATATTCTCTCACCTTCATTAAATTAGAAAAGTAGATCTTCCAGTATAAAAATAATATATTAAATTATAAGAAGGTCTTTATTTGATGTTTTGCAAATATCAATTCACAAGATTGCCTTAAATCTAGCAATTTAGCAGTGGATTGAAATGATTGAAATTTTATTAAAAAATCAAAACATTGAAATGAATTTATGCCAAGCAAACTTGAACCGTAAATTAAGGTTGAAGAAGAAATAGAATATAAATCTAATTTGTTTTTAGTAAGATAAACTTCAGCAGGCATATTTTGATACATTGCAGGTAACAATTTTATTTTAGAATTGTTTGAAACAATTTTATTTATTAAACAATCCGTATTTCTAGGGTGAGGTTTAAAATAAATAGTTTCATATACATTTGAAAGTTTGTTAATTACAGTTTTCATAAAAGAGACATATAGATCTTCATTTACAAGACCATCCTCAACAAGTGTTTGTGACAAAAACAAACAACTATCAAAATCGTTTGAAAATTCATTTTTTGAGGAAAGAAATTCAATTCTCCTAGATTTAGATTGATCTTTCAAATGTTCAATTGGCAATGTTGAATAAATTGATTTAAATTGATTTAATTTAATAAGGGATGGTGATTTGCCAGCTATTTTTTTTAAAGTGTTTTTTATACTGGTTTTAAAATTATTGTCACTCAACCTCACTTCAGTATAATGATGAGGGATGTATGTATTCAGACCTTCTTCATACAAAAATAGATTTTTAGTATTTTTTTTTACTTTAATAAAAAAATCAATTTCTTTTACATTAAATCGATTGCTGAAGAAAACAAAATCATCGGCTTTAACTAAATTAACATCTAAACTACTAAATAAATTTATATCTCTAATTGGTGAACTCAAGTATGCAGAGATCTCACTATAAAAAGAGCTAAAATCTTTTCCATAATTATGATAATATCCTTTAATTATAAATTCTTTATCCAATTTTTGTGATATTAGGGAACTAAATAAGAACTGAAGAGGACTAGAAAAAATAAAAAAAACTGTTTTCATATTTTTTAAATTATAAATTAATTCTTTTTATTAAGTCTAAAATCATTTATCATTTTGATTCCAATCATTATATCTTTTTTGACTAGGAAACCAAATATTATTGTTCCTGCTAAAACCGTAAAAACTATCATATTAATATTTTTAGAAAAACTTAAAATCAATACAATAGAGAGACAAATAAATAATATCAACAAATAGAAAAAAACATTTGTAATTTTTACTATTTTCCAAGAATATAAAATTCTTGATATCGCCATTATAATATTAGAAAAAACAATTGAAAAGACAACTCCATATAATCCCCAAATGGGTATTAATATAAAGTTAAAAATCACTGCTGCAGCAGCACCCCAAATACTCGAATAAAAATAAAATTTACTTTCTCTTATCGCAGAAAAATTAATACCAACAAAACCAGATACTGAAGAAAACAAAACTGAAAAAGCAAGCAATGGAATATAATTTGACGCCTCAATAAATTTAGGAGTAGATATAATCTCAATCAAAGGTTTGCTTAATACACTGAGCATAATTACACTAAAAGAAAGAATAGTAAAAACAAGTCTAAACATATTATTATAAAATTTCTCATAATCCTCTTTTTTAAACTCTTCGAGTACCGAAATTTGCCATGCTAACATAATAACCGAAAAAAAAACATTGATTAAGGAAGGTAATTTATATGCAATAGCAAATAGCCCTATTGCATGCAGTCCTAGGTGTTCTTCCATTAATGGCCTATTCAATGATCCAATCAACCACCACATAAGTGCATTAGGTATTAAAGGAATTGAGAACTTCGCCATCTCATAATATCTAGCAAGTTTAATAGCTTTTAGAGAAATAAATCTAAACAAACCCGCATGCAAAATGCAATATAGTGATGTAAAAAAATAAGAACAAATTTGAGCCACAAAAAAACCACTTACTCCGTATTTGGGTATCAAAATAAATGAAAATGTAGCAATAAAAATAGCCAATACAACTCCCGATATTGTATACACATTGATTTTATTAATACTTCGAGAAAACTGTTGAAAAAAAGTTTGAAAGAAATATGAAATTAACAAAAGATAAATATAAACCATATTCCTAGTTACACTTTCAAGAATTTTAATAGAAATTAAAATTTGATTAATTCCATACAATAGCAATCCAGAAATGCATAGTAAAATAGACGAATATAACAATCCTGAAGAAAAATATTGCTTTTGCTCTTCGAAACTCTTATCTTTAGGGAATATAAAAATTGAATCCGAAATACTGAGAGTAACAATTGCTAACAAAAGGCCAACATAGACTAAGACATTATCAGAGGCTCCAAATTCTTCAACAGAAAGCCATTTGGTATAAAATGGGAGCATAATAAAACCTATTAACTTGCTGCCTACATTTCCTAAAAATACTAAAAAAGTATTTTTCCCCAAACGTTTATATTTACTCATATATTATATAAAATGTTAACCAACTTAAATTAAGATAATCCTATAAAATTATTTAATTGAACTAATTTTAGATTTAACAAATTCAGAACGACTATTGAGTATATCATCCTCTTTAATTTTTACAAAAATAATACCTCCCTCTGGAGCTCTTAAATAATCATAAACTATATTCAACAACCCTGGTTCTGTTTCAATCATATCAGGATAACTTACACCATAATATTCGCCATTACGTACCTTAGTATTATCTACAACTAATTTATAGGGCCAAGTAATACCATCGTCTTCAGAAAGGCAAACTGTCAAATTCGACCTACTATAATCATTATTAAAAATAAGTATTAATCGTCCTGAATTTAATTTACCCAGATGAAAACGAGCTGCTGTAGTAGCACCAAGTACAGTAAATTTCTTAGCGTCCTCCCATATATTTCCATCTATGCTTTTAGAATAATAAATTCCTTTATCTGTCCTAACCATGCCTAAGTAAGTATTATCTTTAAGTTGAACAATCATGTGTTCATGGATTGCAGCAACTGTAACAGGCACAGGAATAGCGCCCATTTTTGTAAAATCGACCAAGTTTTTACTTCCATAGTTTGCCTTATATATAAAAGGTTTATGTAATACAGGATCGCCTTGGTACCAGCGAGCAATAGGAAAGACAACTTGATCTGAAGAAGTAGAATAAAACATTTTGTTAAGCATAATCCCCTCAGCAATTCTTCTAGGTGAAGAATAGTTGATCGTATTACCGTCATTTGACAAAGCTATCTTAGAATACCATGTTATCGCCCACTCCTTGGTAGCAACACTTTTCTTCTGTACTTGCTTTCCCCAATACATATATAGATTTCCAAACTTATCATTGAAAAAATTGGCTTCTTTCATTCTTGTAGAATCCTCTGGTTTAACATTCAATATTAATTTATTATGACTCCAACTGTTTCCCTTATCTCTACTCAAAGAAACCGTTAGATAATTTTCATTGCACTCCCCACCACAGGTTTCAGTTGCGAGCCAAGCCACATACAAATTACCCAATCTATCCTTGCCAATTGATGGTATCCCCTGCCAATTCCTAGCAGATAACATAAACTTAGGATTATCATTTTGATTTTGTAAAATAGTTCCCTCTCCATATAAGTCGGAATCAGGAACATGATCTTTTGGAAATAGGGTAAATTCGTCTTCAATAGTTGTTGGAGGTTTACCTGCATTATCTATTGGTGGCTTTTCTGAAAAAGAATCTTTTTCAGTGCTACAAGAAGCATAAACCAACATTAAAAAAATCGAAAGAATATTTAGATATTTTATCTTCCTATTCATTTGTAGCTTTTTAAAAATTCTTTAATTACTTTTTTCATTAGGCTCATACTTATGATGTTCAACTGAATGAATTTCTTTCTCTTGTTTTCCACAAATTGATTGAGCAATTTTCATATCGTGAACAAAAGTTCTAAATTGATTAGTAGATAAATCGAGTGCAACTCCATCAAAGTGAATCCAATCTAAATCACCCAGCTTTACATGTTTTTCAACCATTAGCGCACCAGCAGAAAGAGCCATCATTGAAGCAGTTGAACCGATATCATGACTAGAATATCCCGGGATGATATTTGAATATTCTTTAACTTTTAAATTATTATAATGTCTTATGACTGATATCTGACAAGATTCTGGAGGAGCCGGATATGATGAAGTACATTGAAGTAAAAACAGCTTTCTATTTTGGGTAAAGTTTTGAAGAACAAATTTTTCATATTCCATATCTGTAAATCCAGTGGAAATTACAAGATCACCTTTAAAATTATTTCCAACATTTAATAAAAAATTCTTATGCTTAGAAATTGTACTAGGAAGTTTTAAAAGTGGCAAATCATATTTCTTAACGTACTCAAAAGAATTAATATCTAAAATTGACAGAAACCAAAATATTTCATTATTGGCACATTCTTCAATTAAAACATCAAATAATTTATCATTAAGTTCCACTCCATTTCTATAATCTCTTAATGTCTTGCCAAATGGAGACTCGTATTCAGAATTCAGTTCTGCCTCCGTATAAAAGGTATCAACATCTCTTTTTTGAACCTTAATAGCATTAGCGCCGGCACCTTTTGCAAGTCTAATCATTGCCCTTAATCTATTTTCATCACCTATATGATTATTTGTTAATTCGGCAACAACTATAGGAAATCCTTTTTCTGTATTTTCTAAAAGCGTATGATAAAGTTGATTATTTTGTTTTAAACTATTAGGTTTGCTAATAGTTACATCAACTCTATTAAATATTTCAATAGAAATATCACTATAAGTTCTATTCCCAACATGTAAGAAATTTATTTTGCTTGAATTTAAAAAATACTTTTTAACAGTCTTAAAAACACTTTCTTGAGTTTTTAAAACCATTTCAGTATACTCAGGCTGATGATCTGAAAAATCAGTAATAACGTTAGGAACATTATTATAAAAATCAAAGCCAATAAAATATACTTCCATTTTTTTTGACAATTCATGTTGAATAGCCAACGCTAATTTAGTTGCCGAAATGAATAAAAAATCAGTAATAGAAAGTTCATTATTTTCCATTATTGATATTGTTCTCTCAGATGTTTCGAAGGTTTCAGGTTCATACGGCAATTGATACCAATTCGAACTTAATGGAGCTGCTCTTGAACTAAAATAGCATTTTGCTTTTGCTCCATTAGCTTTTATACTCTCATGCGCCCATAAACTATGCACCAAACAAAAATCACCTGGAAAAATACGCTCAGAATCATTAATATTTATTACAATTCCATCCTCGAGGATACTTGTATTAATTTTTCCTGAAGTTGGGCCTTTCCCTAAAATATAAATTTTATTTGTTTGTAATTCTGAAACAATACTTTTTATCTGGTTCAAGTAATTCTCCATGATATTCTTTTCCATTAACATTAACATTTAAATTATTCTCTAGCGCTAGATTAAGTCCAGGAATAATATCCCAAACCTTGGCTCCTTTAGGATTTTCAAAACTAAAAAAAGATCCGTTAACAACATTA
This sequence comes from uncultured Flavobacterium sp., assembly GCA_963511725.1. GTDB lineage: Bacteria > Bacteroidota > Bacteroidia > Flavobacteriales > Flavobacteriaceae > Flavobacterium. The sequence continues at coordinate 8,451 of CAUPKA010000012.1, read as the reverse complement.
TACATATTGTAAACAGCACAACCTATAATTCTATATTCAAATCCTGACTCTAATTTTAAAATATCTTCTTTTGTCAAACTAGAAGAAATTCCAGCGATTCGGGATTCGAATTTTTCAAACTTGTCACCAGTAATCATGTATGAATCAAGTTCCGGTAAAGCAAGCATTGATTGCTGATGAATACCATCAATATACACACAAACAGCTACACCCCATTCCTTTAATCCTGACACAAAATTTTCAGTACCATCAATAGGATCTAAAATAATAACATTCTTTTGAGTGTAATTATGTGTGTTTTCTTCAGGAGTTTCCTCGGACACTAAGTAAAAATCAGGCAAATTTATTTTCATATAATCTTTGATTAAAGATTCACATAATAAATCACCTTGAGAAACGAAACTGTCATCTTCTTTCTTTACTTTTTTATTTCTAAGAGATAATATTTGAGGCAAATTAGAAATAATAATAGCTTTGATATCTGAACATATATCCATAAATAATTATTTTAAACTGTAATTTATGTAAACAAATAAGGGGTAACAAGGTCTTTATTATATTTAATAATCGACTCTACTATTTGAAAATCTTCAGAATCGTCTATATCCAATCCACATATCTTATTAATTGGCACCCCATAAACTTTTCTTCCAAGAAAATCATCTGATATATTATCTGGATCAAATCTAATTACATCTGTACTAAAAACTTTATAAGAGACACCAACATCTTGTCTCCTTATCATTGATTTTCCTTTATCATCAAATACTGGAGCTAAATTGCCCTCATTTAAGTTATACAATCTTGACTCAGATTCGCAAACAGTTCTTGCTGCAGTGTATTCTTCTTTTTTAACTAGAACATCAATACACTCTTTTATCGAATCAAGATCTCGAAATACAAAAGTGGGTCTAAGCCATACTATTATTTTAGGAAAAGGTATCTTATCATTTTTAAATTTTATTGCAAGATCTTTAAGAATATCTTGTTCCATGGCAGTATCAGCCGCTGCGAAATCACTTCTCAAAAAAGGTACTTCTGCTCCATATTCTCTTGCTATTTCAGCATATTCTTCTGAATCTGTTGAACATATAACGCGCTCGCAACCTAGTTTCTTTGCGAAATTTATAGAATAGGCAATTAAGGGAAGCCCATCAAGCAATTTGATATTTTTATTTGGCAAGCCCTTAGAACCAGATCTAGCAGGTATAATTGCATAAACATCTTTATATGTCATTTTATTTTTTTTTATGTCTAACAATTTAAACTTTTAAAACAATTTCAAATCACTCGCCACCATTTCCTTCACCAAAGCTGCTAAATCATATTGCGGTTTCCAACCCAATTGTGTTTTTGATTTTGTAGGATCCCCAATTAGAAGATCAACTTCAGTAGGACGATAATACTCCGGATCTACTCGCACCACTACTTTCCCTATTTCTAACTGATAAAGTGGATTATTACAGGCTGCAACTTTTGCTGTTTCACTCTCATTTTCTCCTTCAAAAGTTAACTCTATTCCTATTTCCGCAAAAGACATGATCACGAAATCTCTAATATAGGTAGTCACGCCTGTTGCTATTACATAATCTTCAGGCACATCCTGCTGTAAAATTCTCCACATTGCTTCAACATAATCTTTGGCATGTCCCCAATCTCTTTGTGAATTTAGATTTCCAAGGTAAAGACATTCTTGTTTTCCTTTTGCAATTGCGGCTGTTGCCATCGTAATTTTACGGGTAACAAAAGTTTCACCACGTCTTGGAGACTCATGATTAAACAAGATACCATTACAAGCAAACATATTATAAGCTTCTCTGTAATTTTTCGTAATCCAAAAACCATAAATCTTAGCAGCACCGTAAGGAGAACGTGGGTAAAATGGTGAGTTTTCATCATAGAAACCAGCAGCATTTTTATTTTCTGCTAAACCACCATATAATTCTGAAGTAGAGGCTTGATAAACTCTTGTCTTTTTGGTTAAGCCCAATATTCTTACCGCTTCTAAAATTCGTAAAGTCCCTAATCCATCTACATTTGCCACATATTCCGGAGAATCAAAAGATACCTTTACATGCGACATCGCTCCTAAATTATAAATCTCATCAGGCTGAACTTCCTGAATTATTCTAATGATATTAGTTGAATCAGTCAAATCTCCATAATGCAACTTAAAATTAACATGTGCCTCGTGTTGATCTTGGTAAATATGATCAATTCGTTGTGTATTAAAAGAAGACGCACGTCTTTTAACTCCGTGCACCTGATATCCTTTTTCTAATAATAATTCGGCTAAATATGATCCGTCTTGACCAGTGATTCCTGTTACAAGTGCTACTTTTTGTGTGCTCATATATACTTTTTTTAACTACTTATCTGTTACTTGAATAATGGTTAAAAATCTTTAATTGTTAACCACTTAAACTTTTTAATTACATTTTTACTTGTTTGAACGCCTCAATGTTTTCTAAAAACCAATTATATGTTTTTTGAATTCCTTCTTGAAGTTCGATTTGGTGTTTCCAACCTAAATCATGCATTTTAGAAACGTCCATTAATTTTCTTGGAGTTCCGTCTGGCTTCGTAGCATCCCAAATGATTTCTCCTTTATGACCCGTAATTTTCTGAATAGTTTCAGCAAGTTCTTTTATTGTTAAATCTTCGCCAGTACCAACATTATACAAATAATCCGGTAATTTATTTTCTAAAGCAAACACAACTGCTTTAGCCATATCATCTACAAATAAAAATTCACGCATTGGTGTTCCACTGCCCCAAAGTGTTACAGGAGCATTATTATTTTCTTTTGCCTCATGAAACTTACGAATCATAGCTGGCAAAACATGCGATGTATTTAAATCGAAATTATCAAATGTGCCGTATAGGTTAGTCGGCATAAGACTCACATAATCTTTTCCAAATTGCTTTCTAATAGCTTGGCATGTCTTTACGCCTGTAATTTTTGCAATAGCGTACCATTCATTTGTTGGTTCGAGTGTATCGGTAAGTAAATAATCTTCCTTTAAAGGCTGTGGAGCTAATTTTGGGTAAATACAAGAACTTCCCAAAAAAATAAACTTTTCCACATTATTTTGTAAAGCTGAATCTATTAAATTATTCTGAATCTGCATATTCTCCATAATAAACTGATATGGATAATCATTATTGGCCAAAATCCCGCCAACTCTTGCTGCAGCATCAATTATAACCTCAGGATTTTCTTTGATAATAAAATCACGTACAGCTTTTTGATCTCTAAGATCTAATTCTTTACTGGAAACTCCAATTAAGTTGGTAAACCCTTGACCTGACAGTGTCCTCCAAATAGCACTGCCCACCATTCCGTTATGACCTGCTATATAAATTTTACTTTCTTTATTCATATTCAAATAAACTAATTATTTTATTCTGCTCAATTTCTTATACCATGAATGAAAATTTCCTGAAACCACTGCTTGAAAAAAGATTACCCCTGGACAATATAATACAATTCTATTCCCCATTGGCTTAACAATATTAACCTTACGGTTACTGTGTGTTTTTTTTATCTTTTATACACAGCTTCGCCCTTCCAGCTCCCATTTTAGAGCTGAATAATTTTATCAATCGGCTGTAAATATACTGACATTATGATGTTTTTAACAAGCCCATCTATGAAAAAAACACAAAAAAACACAAACACCCTAAAAACCAAGCCATTATTATTAATAATCATTTTTTAAACATAAAAAAAAATAAATATGACAAAAAACCAATCTGCAACTATTCGGTAACTATTTATAAAAATCGAGTAAACGCCCATACAATTAATTCATTATCTACCAAATAATTGCACTTATACCGTTAGTTATTTCAAATTAGTCCAATAAAAATTAGACTAAATGAAATATACAACGGCATTATACCAGAAGCCATTGGACTAAAACATACTAATCATTGGTATTAACAGTTATAAAAATTGTTTCCAATGAATTGAATTTGTTACACTTTTTCAAATTTACTTGTCAAATCTCAGGATTCACTACAAACTATTTTCTTAACTTTGCAAAATGTTTACAATTTTCAAATCAAAACCGACACTCAAGGATCTCATTCCTGATAATCATGTCGATATTCATTCCCATCTTTTGCCCGGAATCGATGATGGTGCCAAAACATTTGAAGATAGCTTAAGGCTTACGCAAAAACTTCTAAGCTTTGGTTTCTCTCAATTTATAACAACACCTCATATCATCCAACATGTTTGGGATAATACGCTTGAACAAATTTTAGCCAACAAAGCTTCCACTGTAAAAGAACTAGAGAAAAACAACATAAATATCCCTTTCCGTGCGGCAGCTGAATATCTGATGGACGATCAATTTGTTCGATTATTTCAATCTGGAGAATTATTAACTCTAAAAGATAATTATGTTCTTGTAGAAATGTCCTACATCAACCCACCTATTCATTTGCACAACATTCTTTTTGACCTCAAGATAGCAGGCTACATACCAGTTTTAGCGCATCCAGAGCGTTATTTATTTTACCATAACAATTTTAATGAATACCAAAAACTAAAAAAAGCAGGCTGTCTATTTCAACTCAATTTATTATCAATGGTTGGGTATTATGGAAACAACATTACTAAAATTGCCGAAAATCTTTTGAAGAAAGGAATGTATGATTTTGTAGGTTCTGATGTGCATCATAATAATCATCTGGCCGCTTTTCAGCAAAAGGTGCAACTAAAAGATTTGTCGCCATTAAAAGAAATTATTTCTAATAACCGTTTTTTCAAAATAGAATAAAAAAGTTCACAAACACAGTAGCTATAATCAGTTCGCAAACAGTGTCGATAGAATTCTCTTTGAATTATAAAACTTGAAGTGTTTAATAATCATTTTAGTTCCTGTCTAAAAAATTCAAAATCTACCAAAACAATTATAAAAACAATAATGCGCTCCCCTATTTTATTCTACCTATTACTTATTCTTTGGACAATTACCCCAGTAAAAGCCCAATTAAAATCCATAACAGATCAAACAGACTATCCTTTCTGGATTAATTTGCCAAAACAAGAAATATTAGACAACAAAGCTCCAGTTATCTTGTTTCTACACGGAAAAAGCTTATCGGGCACAAATTTAAATCGAGTAAAACGATATGGTGTAATCCGGGCTATCGAAACGGGGAAAGAAATTCCCGCTATAGTAATTGCTCCACAAGTAGCTCATGGCGCTTGGAATCCGGACAAACTTTTACAACTCTTGGAATATGTCCAAAATCATTACAATACCGATTTATCCAAGGTTTATGTTTGTGGTATGAGTTTAGGAGGTTACGGAACTTTTGATTTTGCAGGCAAATATCCTGACAAAATAACTGCCGCAGTAGCTATTTGCGGAGGTGGGAACCCAAAAGACGCTTACAACCTAACCAAGATTCCGTTGTGGGTCATTCACGGAAACAAAGATTATATTGTTCCGCTTTCAGAATCCAAAAAAATGGTAAAAGCAATCCAAACTTGCAATCCTGATGCTAATCTTACTTTCACCATTGTTAAAGGTGGTAATCATGGCAGTGTCGAACGCTATTTTAGAGAAGATAAAATTTACAGCTGGATGTTGAGCCAGATTAAATTTATTCCATAAAAAAAGGCAACAGTATTTAGTTGCCCTATTAAACTTCAATTTTTAAACACCAATTTTCAAGCCATTCTTCAGATTTGCCACCCGAGCGACAGCGAACAGGCGAAGTAAATCATCCCAAATACAAAACCAACTTTAAATTAAGTCTAAACCCGCCATATTGTCAAACAGCGGTTATGTGTAGTTTTGCTTTCTATTGTGAATTCATTATTTATGGATTTCATTTTTATAAACGGTTCCTTCTTTCATTACAAATTTCACATGTTCAAGAATGGTGATGTCGTTAATTGGATTTCCTTCAACAGCAATAATATCGGCAAGTTTTCCTTTTGTGATGGAACCAGTTTTATCTTTCCAATCTAGCAAGTCGGCTGCATTTATTGTTGCTGATTGTATGGCTTGCATAGGTGTAAGTCCGAATTTTACCATATAATAAAATTGTTTTCCATTCCAACCATGCGGATAAACACCAGCATCTGTCCCATAAGCAATTTTAACACCTGCTTTGACAGCTTTCTGAAAATTTTCACGTTGTAATTTCCCAACCATTCGTTCCTTATTCATTATTTTTTCGGGATATCCTTTCTTACCAAATTCGGCAAGAATGTAATCGTCATCATAAATATCCGCAACAAGATAAACACCTTTATCTTTCATCAATTGTATTCCTTCGGCATCTATTAAACTACCATGTTCAATGGAAGAAACACCTGCTTTTACCGCAAGTTTTATAGCTTCTGCTCCATGGGCATGAGCAAAAATTTTTCTTCCCCATAAATGCGCTTCATCACAAAGTGCCTTCATTTCTTCAAAAGAGTATTGAGGCAATCCCGGAGTTTCTTCTTCGCTCAACACACCGCCTGAAGCCATGAACTTAATCCAGTCGGCTCCCCATTTAATATTGTTGCGAACCCTTTTTCGAATTTCATCCACTCCATCTGCAACACCTGTAAAATCTTTATTATATTTCCAATCAATGTTTGGATTAAAACCAGTTAAATCAGCATGACCTCCTGTAGAACCAAGTGCATAAGTTGAGACCAACATGCGTGGCCCTTCAATTGAGCCGTTATTAATTGCATTCCGTAATGATATATCAATGAGTTGGTCGGCCCCAGCATCACGTACCATTGTAAAACCTGCATTTAATGTTTTTTTTGCATAAACGGGAGCAAGTATAGCATAATCTATTGGTGTCTTTCTGAATGCATCTTCGTAATAATTATCCCCTGCTTGAAAAGTTAAATGTGTATGACAATCCATTAAACCTGGCAATACTGTGGCGTTTGTCAAATCTATGATTTCGGCATTCTTTGGAATAGCTATACCACTTCCAATTTCAATAATAATATTGTTTTCAACCAATATTATTTGATTTGTAAGTACTGTTCCGCTCATTACATCAATTAACTTTCCTGCTTTGATAGCTTTAGTTTTTGATTGCCCAAACGATGTGCCAAAGGCTACTATGGTCATTACTGTTATTAAAAATAAATATTTTCTCATTGTTCGTTTTTTTGTTTGTTCTCTCGTTTATTAAGAGTTTTAAAATTACACATGACGTTCTAGTATTAGCGGGTTTTGGACTAAATTAAGACCATTCTTCGGATTTGCCAAATCATCCCAAGTACAAAACCAACTTTCTATTAAGCCAATTGCCCAAATCCGTTGTAGCTGTTGGCAGTAGTTATTTTACGAATTGTAATTTTATTGAAAATTTTATATTCTCAAATTTTCGACTTGAATTTTCAATTTCATCTGACTCACAATACGGAGAGTCAGAGAGATTATCATCTGCTGAAGACAACGGAATTTCGTCTATTTCGATTTCCTTTGAATCAATTTTAAAACGATTACTGATAAAAAGTTCTGATGAAGTCCCTTCTAAATACATAATCTTATATTCAAAAAAATCTACTGCTTTATTTGTAACGAATTGATTAGTTTTAATAATTCTAAAAATAAAATATAAATTAGGTGCAATTTCAATTAATTGCGAATTGAGATTGTTTAATTTACCTTCATCTTTTTTGTCATCATATTTTTTTCGATTAAAATACAAATCAGTTAACTGTAAATTAAATTTACTATTTGCAATTATACCTTTTTTATCGCTATTATGCTCTAAATTATGTATTTCATTAGTTATATTGTTAATTCCAATTTCAAGGTCTTTTTTCGACAATGGTATAAAAAATGAATAGCGACTTTCTCCATTTTGTTTTGAGTAAAAAATATCATTTGAAAAAAATGAGAAAGTCTTTTCGATAAATTGATTTAATTCATCCGAAACTTTAATTTCCTTTTTATTTTCATCATTCAAAGTTTGTTTATTGCAAGAAAAGAAGGATGATTTTTCAATAAAGTGATTTTTGTTAAAATTTAAAGTTACATAAAGTATTTCTTCTTCATTATTACTTTTGATATTATCAAGATTATTAAGAACATAATTATATGTTTTTAATTGATTTTCAATATTCCCAATTTCGATTTTTTGTGCAAAAATAAAGGAAGTAAAAAATAGAGTAATAATTATAAGTTTGTTCATCGGGTTTTGTTTTAATTACTGCCAACGTCAGTCTGTGAAAAAACTTCGGTTTTTGTTCTAAACAAATATAGCAAAGTATTTGTTTTAAAACAGGATTTTTCGTATTTTTAAGGATGCAACATATCTCAGGAGATTCCCGCCACCAGATGCGTATTTCAAGTTTAGAAGACGCTATAGCTACAGATAATCAGGTTCGTTTTATAGATGCTTTTGTATCTTTTTTAAATTTATCCAAGCTTGGTTTTTTAGTTCAGACTCTCAAGGCGGAAGGCC
>CAUPKA010000011.1:0-110929 GCA_963511725.1 uncultured Flavobacterium sp. | reverse complement strand
TTGATGCTTGTTCAATATAAACTGACAAAGTCCTAATCAGCGGATAAGTCTAAAAACTTTGTAGTACCAATGGTGCACTTTGTCAGTTTGGTTGTTAATTTAAATTTACGAATAATTTATTATGCAAATCTAAAGGTAGTATCAGTTTCAGCTTTGATACTTTTAGGAAAGAAATCTTTTACCGACTTAGGTGCCTGAGCTCCAAGAGTTCCGTCTGTATTTTGTATCACCTCATGAATGACCATATTTCCAGCCCATTCTTTATTTCCATTATCATTCTCCGGTGATTTTCTGGCGTTCCAGCCAAAAATATAACGTTTGTTTCCGTCTGAAGCTGTTTTTCCCGCATAGAAATATTCGCCGTCAATCAAATCATTTTCCGGAGTTATCCAAGGTCCGTTGATGGAAGACGCCATTCTGTAATGTGTTCCTTTTGAACTGCTCCAGTTTTCAGAGAAAAATAAGTACCAATAATTGCCCATTTTAAAAATATCCGCACATTCCATCATCAGATAATTTTCCTGTGGAGTAGTCGTGTAAATAGGCGCTTGCACATTCCAGTTGCCAGATGCGGGATTATCGCTTGTAAAATGCAGTAAAACGGCTTTCCTTCCTGGTTCAGTCTGCGTGCTTACAATCATTGAATACTTTTTTAGTTCCTCATTATAAAACACATGAGGATCCCTGAAATCATAATTGTAGTATCCTGCTGGAGCAGTGATCTTAAACGAAGGAACTTTTGTCCAGTTTTTTAAATCAGAGCTTGTAGCACACAGCACGCTTTCCCTTGCATTAGATTGCATAAAAGCGGGTGTCTCATTGTGTCCGGTATAATAAAAGTAATATACATTCCCTACTTTAACAACTGAACCTGTTCCTACGCCAAAATCCGGATCGGTAGTATTTCCGTATGGAATCATTTGACCCTCATAAGAAAATTTGACTAAATCGGTACTTTGAAATTCATGGATATCATGAAATCCTTTTCCTGCTGGTTTATTCTGTGCATCATGCAGAAAAAAAACATGAAATTTTCCATTATCAAAATAAGGCATTATATCCCCTGTATAGCCCGCACTGTAGTAAGGATCCGTTCCGCCCATCCATTGGGATGGCGGCACGGGATAAATATTCGTCATTTCTACGGGTCCTCCAGAAATGGAGCCCCCTATATAAGCATCATCATTTTGACTGCAGGAAACCAGCGAAAAGAAAATAGATGACAGCAATATTATTTTTTTATATTTCATTTTTATTTTATTAGCGTGATTAATTTTTAATTAAATAATTAATACTGTTTTGTGTCAAAAGCTTAATGTTATTTATAAACTCATTAGGTTGGCTTGGCACGCCGCTACTATTGGTTTCATTGTACCAGTCATAAGCTCCCATTGAAATTACAATTACGTTTTTATCTGTGGCATTATTTGGCCATTCCGCAATAGTAACACGGCCGTCAAGTGAATTATCCCATGCCTCGCTGGCTAGATTCGTGCCCCCTGTTTGGCTTCTCCAGCCTGCTCCGTTAACATAGCCTCCCCATTCTGGAACAAACCACCAGGCAGTATGATTCAATCTAAAAGTACCGCTCTGTAATAAATTTGCTTTTCCTGTTTCGTAAGTAGTTAGTCCTTCGAAAATTGGATGGCTTTCATGTCCAACAAAAGACATTCCCCATGAATTACCGTCCACAAACCCATTAGGAGGAAAATCTCCAAAAACGTTGTTAGGCCCTTTTCCTGAAGGAACTATCCCCAAAGCATCAACATATTGCGATGCAAAAGCGGTTAATAATAGATTTCCTCCATTGGTGCGGTAATTCTTCAATGCAGTTGTTACAGTTGGATTGTAAGCCACTGCAGGCAAATTCGTGGCAGAATCAAAATGCCACCATATTACATCCACATCGCCTAAGTCAGCTCCATGCAGAATACTGTCAAATGATATGTATTTTGCTCCTGGAAAATTTTTGAACAGCCAGTCTGCAGCTGTAATTTCATCCATGTTTGTAATTTCTGCTCTAGTTGCCGCCGTTCCTAAGAATGCAACGACTAAACCAGTTACAGGTACACCTGCATTAGCAGTATAATTAACGCTTTTCCCTTTAGAAGTCACTACAAATACAACTGGGTTGGTAAAGTCAATAGTGGTTCCTGATGCAGGGGAAATTGAAACTCCTTCAGTTAATTCAATTATAGGCTGCAGAGCCGTCAAATTGGTATTTTCAGGTAAAGTCATTGTAATGGTTTTGCTCACATCATTGATTATTGCCTCAACAGAATTGATTTTAAAACTTTTAATGGGACTCAAGACAACAACCGTAACGGTATAATCTTTATACAAATTGCCATTCACTACTCTAAACTTAACCGGACTCGTAAAATTTACGGGCTTTGTTAGATCCAAATTTGTTACAGCTCCTTCTTCCAAAGTTATCTCAGGAGTAACAGCAGTAATTTCAGAGCCATATGGCATGGTAACATTTATTTTCCCTGTCTTTTGATCTATGTCCCCATTTACTCCATTTATTTTAAAAGCAGTAACATTAGAGGGAGAATCCACTTCAAAACCATCATTTTCAAAACTGTCTTCGCAAGCCGAAATCACGAAAATCAATGCCAAAGCCATAAAGGCTTTCATCATATTCTTATATATAAATTTTCTCATATTTATCGTTTTATAAATGATTAATAACCTGGATTTTGTTTGTATAATCCCTGGCTGAAATTAATTTGCTTTAACGGAATTGGACAATACTCTTCTTTATGCTTATCAAAAAAAGCTTCCTGATAATAAGTGCGTTTTGTTTTTTCTCCTGCGTAAAAGTCATTCATTACCTGATCAGTAACGCCCCAACGAACTAAATCAAAAAAGCGATTTCCTTCCATTGCCAGTTCTAAACGTCTTTCCCAACGCAATGCCTTACGAGCAAAATCTTGCGTCCAAGAACAATTTGTTCCATTAATGTAAGGGCTTATTTTAAAATTCTTAACATAAGGAAGTCTTCCTGTACTTGCCGACGCTCTATTTCTAATTTCATTAATCAATGGTAAAGCTTCATCTTGTCTTCCTAATTCGATTAAAGCTTCGGCACGCATTAATATTACATCTGCATAACGGATTTGTATTCTGTTTTTTGAATTTCCGTAAAATGGATCAATGTTTACGACACAAGGACAGCTTGGCGCTACATTTTCTTTTAAAGAAGCATAATATCCATATGTTCCAGGAGACCTTACCCAAGCCTCTACATATAGAAATTCAGGATCGTATTTATAAGGTAGACCAGGCATTGCAACAGTGTGATATAATCTTGGATCTACAGTAAAGTCATCCAGTTTTTTATAATCAAAATCGCTGTCATTATAAGTGTCAAATTCAGGCAGGCCGTTTGTGCCTGTTTTAAATGCATTGACCAAATTCTGGCTTGGCTTGTGAAAATCACAACATCCTAATCCTTGTGGAGTGGAAAGAACATCTGAAAAATTTAATCTCCCATATAAAGTCCCGTCACTATCCGAAAATTGAATTGAAAAAATAGATTCTGGTCCGTTTTCAAAACTGCCTGGTAAAAAGTTATTTGCAAAATCAGGCTCTAAAGAAGCTGAACCCATAACTTTATCCGTTGCTGCAATAACTTCCTGCAGATGCTGTTGGTTTATGCCGGTTACCGCAAAATTATTATCTTGGGTATAGGCTTGATACAAGCGCGTTTTAGCTAAATAAGCATAGGCCGCTTTTTTTGTGGCTCTTCCCACTTGTGTTTGGGAAGCTGGCAAAACAGCTGCCGCAGCCTGAAAATCTTCAGCGATTTTATTCCATAACTCCTCATTCGATAAATCATGATTCGAAATTGTATTATACTTTTCCACTGGAATATCTTCCGTTATGTAAGGAACGTTTCGGAACATAATTTTAAGCATAAAATAAAAATGCCCTCTCAAGAAACGCATTTCAGCAATTCTTGTCTTTTTCAATGGATAATCCGCTTCATTAAGCTGTTCCAAAGCATGCAGCGCTTTATTCGCTCTGGAAACTCCAACATAGCTGATGTACCAAAATGAATCTAATTCTCCAAAGTCAGGTCTTATGTTATTAGACACTTCAAAAAAATGAAAATCCTGAATATCGTTGGTTCCGCTTCCTCCTTTATAAGCATCATCAGATCGGACATTACCAAAAGGCCATAAGCTATATGGTGAATCATAATGGTCATTTCCCAATTGGGCATAAGCCGCATTCATGTAGCCATCTACAGTTTCTGGTGTAATAATATCCTTTTCAGACAGAACCCCTCGTGGCTCATTTTCAAGAAAATCAGAGCAGGAAGAGAATATTCCCAGCACTAAAAATCCTGTTATATATAGTATTTTTTTCATGTTTTTATATTTAATAGTTAGTTATAGTGCCAAATTGAGTCCAATTGTAAATGTCATTGGAAGTGGATATCCAAATGCAGGACTTTCAGGATCAACTCCTGTGAATTCTTTTGCATCTATTATAAATAAATTTTGTCCGCTAACGTAAAGACGAAAAGTATCCAAGCCTGTTTTTTTTAAAAAACCCTTCGGCATGGTGTATCCCAATTGCAGTACACGAAGTTTTAAATAATTTCCATTTTCGACATAATAAGTTGAAAATCTAGATTCTGCATTTTTGTCAACTGTTGTCAAAGCTGGAATTGTAGAATTAGGATTATCCAATGACCATGCATTAAGCAGACGAGTCCCTTTGTTGGATCCTACGTCGTCAACACTCCAAAAATCAGTCTGGTATTTTGTTGTATTGATTACATCAACGTCATTCACTCCTTCCCAAAACATAGTGAAGTCAAAGTCTTTATATCGTAAGCCTAAATTAAATCCGTAAAGAAATCCTGCATTCGGATTCCCGATCCAAGTGCGGTCTTTATCAGTAATGCTTCCGTCTCCATTCAAATCCTTATAACGAATGCGTCCAAGGCCTTTACCTTCCTGATTGACCGAATTATCAACTTCGTCTTGGTTCTTAAATAATCCGTCAGCGACATAACCGTACATAGAATTTATAGGACGTCCCAAAATATTGTCGTTTACGCCGTCTCCCCCATAATTGTTTTTAACATCGGCAGGCAATTCCGTAATTTTATTTTTATTGCCCGATAAATTAACCGAAACATCGTATTTAAGACCAAATGAAGTTTCGTCTTGATAGCCTAAAGCAAATTCCCATCCTTTATTTTCCATCGAAGCTCCATTTACCCAACGGTTTCCGCCTTCGCCAATTACTCCCAAATAAGGAGGCAGTACCAAGATATCATCAGTTTGCTTAATATAATAATCTACCGAACCGTTTAATTTTTGATTAAAAAATCCAAAATCCAAACCTACATTCGTTTGGGTTGTAGTTTCCCACTTTAAATCATCATTACCTGATTGAGTCGCTATAAATCCTGATGGCAGCAGTCCGTTTCCGTTTCCTGCCATATCGTAAGCCGTTCCAAAAGAAGTTGCCCAAGTAGGGCTCCCGCCTGCATAATTTGCAACATACAATGAATACACTGCAGTATTGCTGATTTCCTGATTCCCAGTCTGTCCCCATCCTGCGCGTAATTTTAAATCAGAAATCACAGAAACATTGTCTTTTATGAAGTTTTCATTGCTAATTCTCCACCCTGCAGAAACCGCAGGAAAAGTACCAAATTGGTTGTTTTTTCCAAAACGGGAAGAACCGTCACGACGTATTGTACCTGAAACCAAATAACGATTATCATACTCATAATCCCCTTTTCCAAAGTAAGAAAGCAGGGAATAAGCTGTTGAAGTGCCGCTTGTAAACGATTCGCCTGTTCCTGCATCAGGGTACATATAATCAGGCGTTTCTATTAAAAAATCATTTTTGCGCAAAGAATTCGTGTCAAAAACGTCTTTATACATTTCCGTTCCAGCCATCAGGCTCAAACTGCTCTTTCCTAATTTCAAACTGTAATTTGCAGTGTTTGTCCAAGTCCACTTATCGCCGACCGATTGATCAATGGTAACCGAATTTTGATCGTTTTGTAAATATCCTGATCGGTAACTTCTTTGCAAAGTGCGTTTGTTATAATAGCTGTAATCAATACCAAAACTTGTTCTGATATGAAGATTTTTAATGACCTCCAAATCGGCATACGCGTTTCCAAAAAGTCTTAAATAATTATAATCATTGTCTTTATTGTATTCTAATAGCCTAACAGGATTCTGTCTGTCATTCATACCTCCTACTGGTCCTCCCCAACCTTTTCCGTCCACGGTATGAACCGGAATTAAAGGCAGCGCGCGAAGTGCTGGATCAAGAACTCCAGGATCAGTTACTTCATTGGTTCTGTTAAAGCTGAAGTTTTCGCCAATAACTAGTTTACCATCAAAATATTTATAAGATCCGTTCATCCTAGCTGAGATTCTTTCGAATTCTGTTGTTTTTACAACTCCTTCGTTGTCATAATAGCCAAGAGAAAATAAATAACTGCCTCTTTCAGAGCCGTTGGAAACCTCCAAGTCATAAGATTTGGCAATTCCGGTTTGTGAAATTTCCTTATACCAATCCGTATTCGAAGATTTTAATGTCTGCCCAGAATCTAAATACTCGGGAACCAAAACATTTTTCAATTGAGGCTTGCTATTTACTACCGACCAATCAAACTGATAGCTCAAATTATTGTTATTCGGGTTTAATCCATCATTGATATTGGCCTGCCAAAGTGCCTGTCCGAATTGTTCAGCATTTAGGACTTCCAATTTTTTGGAATAATTTGAAAAAGAAGTGTACTGATTAAAATTAATTCTAGTTTTGCCTTCTTTTCCTTTTTTGGTGGTAATAATTATGACGCCATTCGAAGCGCGGGAGCCATAAATACTGGCAGAAGACGCGTCTTTTAAAACCTGCATTGATTCAATATCATTGGGATTTAGTTCATGCATACCTGATTTAGTCGGTATTCCGTCAATTACATAAAGCGGATCCGTATTATTTAAGGTTCCTACTCCGCGTATCACAACTTTTGTGTTTCCCCCGCTCGGAGAGCCGTCAGATGATACTTTTACCCCGGCAATTCTTCCTTGTAAAGCTTTGATTGGATTTGGTTCCGGCTGCTTCATCAGCTCTTTCATATTAACAACAGCTACTGCTCCGGTAATATCTCTTTTCTTTTGTTTAGTATAGCCTACAACAACAACTTCATTCAATTGCTTGTTTTCCGGCACTAATGAAATTTTTAATACTTTTTGTCCGCTAACCACAATCGTTTGAGTGGTAAATCCCATGAAAGAAACTATGAAAATAGCATCAGGTGATACATTTTGGGCGGTAAATTTCCCGTCAAAGTCAGTAGAAACACTTTTATTAGTGCCTGAAATAAGTATATTAGCCCCAGGAATCGGCATTCCGTCATTAGAAGAAATTACGGTGCCGTTTACTGCTGTTTCCTGAGCTGTCGCAGCGAGCAGCGGCAAGAATAAAAACAGTAAATAAAAAATTTTACTTTTCATAAGTTTGTGGTTTTAGTTAATATTTAATTGGTTAATTAGTAAATTATTTATTTCAATTTCTTGGTTTGAAGAAACTGAAAGAGCAGTAAATGGCTGGCTTGAGAAAAAGATTTCGGTAATTACTTTTTCGCCATTGTTATAAAAAATTTCAATTGATGTTTTGTCCAAAACAATTTTAAAAGCCCCTTCTTTTTGATCTCCTTCTAAGGTTGCTTTGGTAATTGTTGAAGCAAATTTTTCAGAAAAATCATTTTTTCCAGATTTAGAACGATCGACAAACAAATAGTGATTTGAATTATTAATTCCGAAAGTCAAAAATTCTCCAACAGAATTTGAAAGAGTAAAAGTATAAATGTCCTGTTTCATATTTTTTAAATCAAAATTGACTATTGCTTTAGTCAAATCAATCTTTCCATCAGTTGTAAGAGCTAGTTTTCCTTTTCCTTTTAATAATTTTGCTTTAATGGTTTTCGAAATATATTTATTGATTTCTTTTACTGGATTGCTTATCAGGTTATATGCATTTCCTTTTTTTACTAATTTAATTTCGCGTGCAATTGTAGTACTGCTTCTCCATGTATTAGTTGGAACTTCTTGCGCATAATCCCAGTTGGACATCCATCCGATAATGACTCTTTTATCATCTGGAACATTGTTAAAAGACACACTCGCATAATTATCACGCCCCCAATCCAGCCAAACGACTTTTTCTTTTTCGAGCTGCTTTGTAAAAACTTCATCCATCTTAAAAGTTTTCCCGTCAAAATCGCCTACAAAATATTGTGCGGCAGAACCGCCATTCGGACCACCCGGATTGATATTCACGATAAGCACCCATTTTTCTTCATTAGTTCCATCTACTTTTATTGGGAAAAGATCCGGACATTCCCAAACGCCACCGTGTCCGCCGGCATCTTTACCAAATTCTGAAAGAAACGTCCAGTCTTTCAGGTTTTTCGAGGCATAAAAATGCTGCCTATCTTGTGCTGCCAATCCCATTACCCATTGTTTTCTTTTAGCATCCCAGAAAACTTTAGGGTCTCGGAAATCTTTTATTCCTGGATTTTTCAATACAGGATTGTTGCTGTATTTGGTCCAGGTTTTTCCGTTATCCAATGAATAAGCTATTGCCTGAGACTGTGCATCAATTTCTCCCGCTTTCTCCTTCTTCATATCGTGGTAGGTAAAAATTGCCACCACAGGTATATTCTTCCCATCGCCAAAACCTGATGTATTATCCTTATCCACAACAGCACTCCCTGAGAATATCGCACCTTTCTCATCATAAGCAAGTGCCGGAGCCAGTTCTTCCCATTTTACAAGATCTTTACTTATGGCGTGCCCCCAATGCATTTTTCCAAAATCCGGTACACTTTGAAACGGCGTATGCTGGAAAAATAAGTGATAAGTGCCATTGAGATAAAACAAACCGTTAGGATCATTCATCCATCCCTTTTTAGGTGTATAATGAAAATTAGGGCGGTACATTTGTTCTTCAACAGAAGTCGAAACTGTACTTACTGTGCTTTGAGCAGCGACCGAATATGGCTTACAGCCTCCTATTAAAAGTACGGCTGCACTACAGAATGCTAGCGGTAGATGTTTTATTGATTTCATTTTTATTGGTGTTTTTATTGATTAGTTTTTCACTTAATTGTTCTAAAGAGATTCCTTTAGTCTCTGGCATTAAAAAAATCACAAATAATAGTTGCAGCACCATCATAATAGCAAAAATTAGGAATACAACTTCGGGACCTATTTCTGAGAACAGCATTGGAACTAATGACGGAATTATTGCAGCCAAAACCCAATGCACGGAACTTCCAAAGGCCTGACCCGAAGCCCGAATATGATTTGGAAAAATTTCCGAAATGAAAACCCAGATAACAGCCCCCTGGCCAATGGCATGCGAAGCAATAAATAAGAAAAGAAAAATAGGCACCGTTAAGCCTCCCCAGTTGTAATAAAAAGAAGCCGATACTAAACCTAATGAAATAATATATCCGACAGAACCAACGTACATTAATAGCTTCCTTCCTAATTTGTCTATTAACGCAACTCCGATTAAAGTAAATATAAGATTCGTGATTCCGATGCCGATACTGCTTAATAAGGCGGTACTCTGTCCTAATCCAGCTTCTTCAAAAATTCGTGGAGCATAATACAAAAACGCATTAATTCCTGAAAATTGATTAAAAAACGCAATCAAAAAAGCTAAAATCAATGGGAAACGATATTTCTTCATGAAAATATTTTCATGCTTTTTAGCACGATTTTCATTGCTGTCGTCTATCAAACTTTTAATATCAGTTGCAGGATCAATTTTGAAAAGCACCAAGCGTGCTTCATCAATACGGTTTTTCGATAGCAGCCACCTTGGACTTTCAGGAATTGCCAGTATAAAGAGCAAATAGATTAATGAAGGGAATGCCTGGACTCCAATCATCCATCGCCAGGAATTATCGCCAATATCCTTTAAGAAATAATTGGAAATGAAGGCAACCAAAATTCCCAATACGATATTAAACTGATACAGGGCGACCAAGCGTCCGCGCTTATCAGCAGGAGCGATTTCAGAAACGTAAGCAGGTGCAGCAATCGTCGAAGCCCCAACCCCAATACCTCCTAAAAATCTAAAAGCGGCAAAAACATAAGGATTGTTGGCAAATGCCGCACCTATGGCAGAGATAAGAAATAAGATTCCTATCCAGAACAATGTCTTTTTTCTGCCAATTTTATTTGTTGGAAATCCGCCAAATATGGCACCGATAACAGTGCCCCAAAGTGCCATTGCCATAACAACAGATCCATGAAAAGCATCAGATGAATGCCAAAGATTCTGTAATTGCTTATCAGCTCCAGAAATAACAACGGTATCAAAACCGAAAAGAAAACCTGCCAGTGCAGCAGTAGCAGACCAAAGTAATATCTTATTCATTGTACATGTATTAAAAACTTATCGCTAAGATATCCGCAAAAAAAGCAACTTATTTTTAATGATGTTACAATTAAATTCCTTAATAATTATCTGTTTCGTAATTTTAAAACAAAGCCTTTGTTTTCAAGGCTTTACATAAACTAAAGTTTATTTACGAAAACCTTGTAGTTATGATTATGTTACATGAAGGTTCAAAATTGATACGTAAAAATGTATCAATTTTAAATAAAACTAAAGTGAAGTTTTGTATTCTTTAGGCGATATTCCAAATTTATTCTTAAAAGCTGTAGAAAAGTAGTTTGGAGAAGAGAATCCAAGAGAGTACGCAATTTCAGAAATATTCATTGTATTTGACTTTAAAAGCTCTGCTGCTTTTTCAAGTTTTACATTATTAATATGATCGCTAATATTAATCCCAATTATAGCTTTCACCTTGCGGTACAATTGCACTCTTGATACATTAAGCTTTTCAGCCAGATCTTCTACTGAAAACTTTGGATTTTCGACATTCAGCATAATGATGTCATTCATCTTAGTTACAAATGATTGTTCCTGATTTCCAAATTTTGATTCGGGTTCTATTCTATATATGTTGTTGGTATAATAATATCTTAGTTTTTCCCTGTTAAAAAGCAAGCTCGATATAGATTCTCGTAAAACAGAAAGGCTGAATGGCTTGGTAAGATACTGATCAACGCCGCTCTGCAGCCCTTTTAAAACTGCTTCTTTATTGCTTTGGGCCGTTAAAACAATAATGGGTATATGCGATGTTCTTAAATCTTTCTTTAGTTCCCTGCTTATTTCATAGCCATTTTTATCTACTAAATTAATATCGCAGATAACAACATCAGGTATAATTTCCATAGCTTTCTCAATTGCATCGCTTCCATCCGAAAAGTAAACTAAATATTCATTTGAAAGCTTTACTTTTAAAAACGAAACTAATTCGATATTATCTTCAATGATCAATAGCGTATGCTTTTCTGATTCCGAATGCGCTTTTGCAGTATCTAAATCAGCCTCTGAGCTTATATTGTCAATTAAAAAACTGGAAACTGCATTTTGATTGTCGCTTTTATCTACAATTTCCGAAGACTTCAAATGTTTATTCCCTTTTAGTAAAGTTACCATAAATTCACAGCCTTGTTTTGATTTCAGCTCAATCTTGCCGTGATGAAGTTCCACAAACTCTTCTGACAAATACAATCCAATACCGGAACTGTTTTTATTATTGTTTGATGCTCTAAAAAAAGGATTAAATACCATGTCCAATTCGTTTTCAGGAATTCCAATTCCAGAATCCTTAAAGCAGATTTTTATAGTATTGTCCAAATTTTCGACAATTGCAATAGCTATTTTGCCATTATCCGGAGTAAATTTGAAAGCATTGGAAAGCAGGTTAAAATATACCTTGTCCATCAGGCCTCTATCAATAAACAGCTCAAGGTTTTTGTTTTTGCAGGTCAGCTGAAAATCAATATTTCTTCGGGCCGCTTCACCCTTAAAATTTGTCATGATATCTGTAGAGAAATCAAAAATTTTGGTGTTTGAAGCCCTTAATGAAAATTTCTGTTCTTCAATTTTTCTAAAATCCAGCAATTGATTAATCAATCTCAGCAATCGATTGGAGTTTTTATGGATTAGCTTTACTTCTTCTATCAGTGCAGTGCCTTTGATCTTATCGTTTTCAATCAATGATTCCACATAGCTCATTATCAAAGTAATGGGCGTTTTAAATTCATGTGACAGTCCTGTAAAGAAATTTAATTTTGCATCGTTGCTTTTTTTAGCAATATCAGACATTTTATTAATTTCATTGTTTTGATTGATTACAGTTTGGTTGATAAGCTCCAATTCTTTTCTATTCCTTGACATAGAAATTGTTGAATATATGCTGTAAATGGCAAGGCTTAAAATGATAATTATAAAAAAGCTTAATAATCGAACTAGATTATTCTGAGAAGCATACTCTTTTTCCTGAACTTTTATAGCCCCTTGCTGTGATTCAATAACTTTCTGCTGCTGATCGACTTTGTCCATTTGATTTTCAATAATCTCAGCATTCACCTGGTCTATTACAATCGTTTTTAATATATTGTTTTTGGCAATTGGTTCATTGTTGATTATTTTTAAGGCAAGTTTTAAAGCTTCATTTCCTCCTGTAGGGTATAATATTGTCCCATCCAAAATTCCGTTTTTGACAAGTTCAATGCCTCCATTGACAGAATTTAATCCATCCACTCCTATGAATTTTATTTTATTTTCAAGTCCTAGTGTTTTTGCTGTTTCCCATGCGCTCAAAGCCATTCTGTCATTATGGGCAAAAATATATTCGACATCATGATTCTGCAGTAGAATTTCTTTTAAAGGCGCTTTAACAGATTCTTTTTCCCAATTGCCCTGTATTGAATTTACGACTCTAAAGTGTGGATTATCTCTAATAATTTGATTAAAGCCAAGACTGCGCTCGTAAGCTGGCGAGGAACCGCTTGCCCCCATAATTTCTATTATTTTCCCGCTGCCTTTGCTCTTGGAAATAATATACTTTGCCGCAATCCGGCCCACTTCAATATTATCGGCTCCTAGATAAGCCGTATAATTTTCACTATCAATTTTTCTATCGACAACCAAGACCGGAATACCTGCTTTTATTGATTTTTCGACAACAGCAGTTAGTGGTTTTGATTCAATTGGAGATACAATAATGACATCAACCCTGTTTGAAATAAACCTTTCAATGTCTTCAATCTGCTTATCTATATTATTATTGGCATCTCTTATAGTAAGATTAACTTCAGGTCGTAAAGAGGCCTCAACCTTTAGGGAACTATTCATTTGCTTACGCCAATCATCAGTAGTCATGGCCTGCGAAAAACCGACTTTTATCTTATTATCGCTTTTTTGCTTGCAAGACACTAAACTGAGTGAAACAGCAAACAATACAAATATATATTTGACAATATGATTCATAAAAGAATAAAATTTAGGTAAATATAAATAACTATGTTTTTAAAATATAGTATTTTAAATTACTATTATCCAAAATAATTAGGAAGGATTATTTTGATAATGATTTAAGGAAGGAAGTCGTAATAATAAAAAGTAAATTTAAACTTTTATTTTATGTCTACAAAACTGCAGGCACACATAATTAAATTAATTGCAAAAATATATCTTGCCGGTTCTGTTGCATCTGTTTTAATAAAACATGATTAAGTTGGCAACATTATAAAGTTATGCTGCTAAAGAACAGAAATGATTTAAACATAGTTATCCCAGGATGGCTTATTTGTTTTTTTCTTAGCATGTTCACAACCTGAATTCCACGTATTTTCATTATCTCTTATCCCGATAGCTTAACGTAAACCTAAATTTGAAATATACTGCCTAAAGAATAATAGATTTTGGATAACAATATCCTTTAGTATTTATGAAATGAAAAATTTAGAGCCAAAGTTAAATCTTATTCTTTGATGCCACAGAACTGGATTTTTTAATCATATATACATTCTGCGTACCAGAAGCTATATGATGCCTAAAAACTATGAAATAATATCTTGAACACCATTTTCATCAATTTCCTTTTTTTCAAGGTTATTTTTTTTAAGATTTTCTTCCATAAATGTTTTTGGTGAGACTCCATAAAACTCCTTGAAACTTGTCGAAAATTTTGAAATGTTTGAAAACCCAACCAAATAAGCTACTTCAGAAATATTGGTATGCTTGTCAGCCAGTAAAACTCCAGCTTGCTTCAATCTAACATTTCTAATCAAATCTCTCGTTGATTGGCTCGTCAACTCCTTTAGCTTCCTATGAAGGTGTACTCTGCTAATGCCGATATCAGAGGCAATCATTTCTACATTTAAACTGGTATTACTCAGATTTTTGTTAATAAAATTCATTACTTTTTCAATCAACTTTTCATCTGCGGAGACCATCTTGATTTTTTTTATTTTATCTGCTTGCGCCTGCGAACCGCTATAATTGTTTTTTAATAAATCTCTTGTTTTAATAAGATTTATGGCTGTTTTTTTTAATACTTCCATATTAAATGGTTTAGTGATATAAGCATCCGCTCCCATGTTAAGGCCTTCAATCTGATCTTGGGATTGGGATCTTGCTGTCAATAAAATAATCGGAATATGATTTACATTGATATTCTTTTTTATATTTCGGCAAAAAGTCACACCATCCATTTTTGGCATTTTTACATCACTTATAATTAAGTCAAAAGGCTCATTTAAAACCATGGCTAATGCATCTTGTCCATTTGTGGATGTAGAAACCTTATAGTGTGTTGATAATTCCTTATGAATGTATTCCCTAATCTCATCATTGTCATCAACAACTAAAATTTTTCGATTGCTCTGCACATAGTTAGCCAATTGCTCCTCTTGATCCTTCAATGCTATAATTAATTCATTGGATTGAAATGAATCATTATGATTTTTTGAATTAATTTCCAATATTTCTGCTTTCGTACATCCATTTGTTAATGGGATAGTAATAATAAAGCGGCAACCCAGTCCATCAGAATTATTTTCGGCTCTTATGCTTCCATTATGAAGTTCTACTATTGATTTGGTCAAATGCAGTCCAATACCGGTGCCTTCTGATTCATAGGCAACTGTGGAACTGGCTTGATAAAACCTATCAAATATCAGTTCCATTTCTTTTTCGTTGACTCCTATTCCGTTGTCTGCAATTGTAACAATAAAATTACGGCTGTTATTTTTTTTATTGGCTCGACTGTTTTCTTCTTCCTTAACAAAAATATCTATCCTCCCGCCCTCAGGTACAAACTTGACAGCATTTGAAATCACATTTTGAATAATTTTATCAAAATATTCTGGATCTACAAAAGCATATAAAGATGGTTTGGAATTGTGTAATCTGATCTGGATTTTTTTTGTCTGAATTTGATCTTCAAAAAGGAAGCAAAGTTCCCGAATATAACTGATAATTTCCGTTTCTTTAAAAGTTAATGAAATTTGGCCTTGGTCAATTTTACGAATATCCAATGCCTGATTGACCAATTGCATGATTCTTTCAGAATTTCGATACATAACTCGATAACTTTTTTGCCTGATACTATCTTTATCGGTATTCATCAATTTCTGCAGAGGATTGATTACCAGTGAAATTGGGGATTTTATATCATGGGAAATATTAGCTAAAAATTGCAGCTTCGCCTCATTAATTCTCTTATTTTGCAAATGTTCCTGTATTTTCAATTGAGTTGCCTTTTTCTGTTTAACCTGCTGCATAACAATATATACAATTATTAAAAAAATCATTATATAAATGCATTTTGCCACAAAAGAAAAATACCATACCGGATGGATTATAATACAAAGTTGACGTATGTCCGAAGATTTTCCATAATTTTCGGCTTTAACTTGAAAATTGTAAGTGCCTGGCTCAAGATTATCGAAAGTTACGGTATTGATGTCTTGCTGCAGTTTATTCCAATTATCATTTCCTAAAGAATAAGAGTATGTAATATGTTGCTGATTATTAAAATCCATTGTTGAAAATTCGATACTAAAAGAATTGTCCTCATTTGATAGATCAATAGTTTTTGCATCTATTAAAGCACTGTCCACAATATCAAAACGACCAGATTTCATTCCTTTCTTTACAGATTTGTCCTGAATATAAATGCCCGTTATATAAACATTTGAACTTTTGCCATTGTATTTTATTTTATCCGGATTGAAATATGTTACCCCTTTCATCCCTCCAAAAATTATTAGGCTGTCATTGTCTCGAAAAGATGCATTTTTACTAAATTCGTTCCCCTGCAAGCCATCATTAAAATAAAAATTAATAAATTTTTGTTTCCGACTGTCAAATTTTGCAATCCCATGATTTGTACTAATCCATACATCATTATGCTTATCCTTTTCTATTGCACAAATAATGTTGCTTGGCAGATTATCTTCAATTGTATATGTTTTGGTAGTTTTCCTGCCTTTTGGCTGATAAATTAAGCCTTCGGACGTACCAATCCATAAATTTCCAATACTGTCTTCGTGCACCGTATAAATAACTTTTTCAACGAAAGTATGATTTAAGCCTTTTTCTTTAATGTAAGTTTTAGTTTTCAAGTCTAAACAATAAAGACCATCAAATGTTCCAATATACAATTTATCATTTTGACCAACTAAAAGACAATTTATATATTTATTTATATATTTATTGCCTAAAATAGAGCTGTCGGTAGGGTTGGAATCAATAGCACTTATTTTTTGCGTATTCAAATCCAATGAGTAAAGCCCTCCTCCCATTGATCCGATCCATAATCGCTTATTATGATCTTCAACGATGCTAGATATACTTTGCACCAGATTATTTTCTTTATCGAATATAGAATAAATAAAATCTAGCTTATTGGTTTTTCGATTAAGTTTTGCCAATCCATGCATAAAGGTGCCTATCCACAAATCACCATTAGAATCCTCATAAATTCGTGTAACAGTCAATCGTCCTTTTTGCTTTTTATCGATACTATAATGGTATTTTTTTTCGTTTTTAGAAGAAATGCCATACAGACCGTCGCCATCAGTTCCAACCCACAAAATACCCTTTTTATCTTTATAAACAGACATGACGCAATTGGAGCCTATTACATTGTTTCTCACTGACTGCGGTCCTAAATAATTAAAGTTATTTTCTTTGGTAGGTAATAACAAAATCCCTTTTTGATAAAGTCCCAGCCAAAGATTCCCAGCTTTATCCTCTAAAACAGAATGCACTTTCGATACTGAAAAATCAAAGCTTGACACATTAAAATTATTACTTGAAATTTTCTTGCTTACTGGATCAAAAACATGCAAACCCGTTCCATCTGTTGCTAATAGTATTTTATTGTTTTTATCTAAAATTATCTTTTTTATGGGAAGCGAAGCGGATGCAGCTATAGATGTAAATCTTTTTTCTCCTTTATTATATACGAAAAGCCCATCGGTTAAACCGGCAACATACAGATTGCCTAATTTATCTTCACAAATACTTGAAATATTGGTCAAATGCGTTTTTGACATAAAAAACTGTTTTATGTTGTTTTTTTTGTCAATTAAAAAAAGGCCTTTATCTTGTGTTAGAATCCAAATATTTTGATTTTGATCTTCAAAAAAATCATGAATTAAAGAACTAGGAATAGAAATCTGCAGACTTTTAGCTGTCGGTTCTGGATTTTTCATATCAACTTCAAAAATACCGAAGCCGGACGTACCAACTAAAACAGTGCCGTTCCTTCTTTGCATTATACAGCTTACATGGGGATTAAAATTTATATTCCCGTTGAATGAAATCTCTTTAAAGGAATCGGTGGCATGATTATAAATTTGCAAGCCATTAATAAAACCGAAAAATAAATTCTTATTCTTATCTTCAAAAATTGATTTTATAAAATTATTTAGGATTGAAGTTGGATTATTCTTTATTTGTTTATAAATCAAAAATTTAGAACCGTCATATCTGTTTAATCCATCTTCTGTAGCAATCCAAATATAGCCTTTACTATCTTGGAATATCTTATTGATTAAGCTGCTCGAAATCTGCGAATCTGTGGTGTATAATCTTGCGGATTGCGATCTAGCGGAGAAGGATGTCAAAAAGATAAAAACTACTATTATTTTTAAAGTTTTCAAATTGTAATTTTATATTAAAAGGTGTTTTGAACTAAATAAATTTTAACTTTTTTAATTATTTCTAAGCTAAAATATAAAATATTGCACTATAAATATTGATTTATAAAACTGATTATCTAACAAGGCTAATTTTGAAAAGATACTATTAAAACAGAATAGGAAACCTTTTTTATAACTTATAATTCTTAGGGTAAGTAATTTAATCTATTATGTAAAAAAAAAAGCAAAATAATAAAGAAAAAGCATAGGTATTCAATACTGATTCCTATGCTCTATGCAATATTCAAATAAGTTATTTCAAATACTTTATTATAAAGCACATAGAACGTATAAATATCTTTAAAAATGTTCCAATAGGCCTTATAATTGATAGTTTAGTAGACATTCCCAGACTATCGTCTATTCATCGGTGCGAAGAAATCGACTAAATCCGGGATGTCACAACAACCAACCACGGTTTATTCTTTCAGTTTAAATTACTTAAACTTATTTAGCAGCATTACAAATCACTAACTTTTTTGCATATTCTTTAAACCAATTATGAACAGGGAATGCACAAGCCTCAGGATCGCTATTGTAAGCAATACCCCCTTTCAAAGATCCTTTATCGATAAGATTTTCTGGAGACAATAAATTCCAGCTTACATTTCCTGACTCATCAACTAAAACTTTAAAATTAGCACCAAATCCTCTTTGACCAGGCTTTCCAGTAACTCCACCTTTGCCCCATACTGCATATTGATCAGGTGCCCAATCAATTTCTGTAACTGCTATCGGTGCGATATCGGCAACTGGCTTAATGTTTTCATTCCAATTTGCTCTAAAAACCATAGGGTCATTATTGTCCTTACCCCAGTATCCCGGATAGATATGTACTGCATAACCAATATTTGTCCCTTCAATTGGATTAACTGCATAACCTTTATACTGAGACTGCCAACCTGAACCTGGGATCCAAAGAATATTATTGGCTCCATTAGTCCTAATCATATTAACAATTGGTTGGAAAAACAATTTTAATTGATCAAAATGAGCCTGAGTATTTGCACCAACGGAACCATCAGTCAACTTGATCTTTATTGGTTCATTAGCTAATTCGAACATTACATTGTCGGCATTTTTCAACGATGGATGTTTCGATACATAATCCCAAACTAATTTTAGATAATCCTGATACCCTTCACCAACCGCAATTTGTTCTGGGCAAACTCCTGGCGGGCGCAAAATAACATACATTCCTCTTGTTTTTGCATGTGCAATAAGCGGTAGAATAACTTTATCAACAGCTGTTTTAAATCTCTCAAAATTAAATTGAGAAATATCATTTTCAGATATTCCAGAAACTCCTAAATTGTTAGTCCAATAAGGATCTATATGCAATCTTACATAATTAAGATACCAATCTTGTTTTGCATCAGATAATTTATCTATTATAGCATTATTATATTGCAAGCAACCTGGAACATCATAATTATTCCAGCGCCATTCACCTACAGCCCCACCATTAAACCAAGGACTTGGAGTAATTGCTACTCCATGCAGTGAAACTTTATTGCCACAAGGATCTTTCAAAAATTTACCTTCTACTTTTAGCTGTGGAGTTTTTTGAGGCCACGATACCGCAGCCTCAATTGGAGATGTTTCTTTTACAGGAACATCATCCTTTCCACAACTTACAAATACAAGTAAAATTATTCCTGTAAATAATAAATTGATTTTCATATACTACTACTTACTTCCTTTCAGACCATTAGCAAAACCAGTATAAGCTGTTTTACGAGTAAACTTAAGATCCCATAAACCTTGATTTTGACCAGGCAGCCATGAAGAATCAGCTTTGCTATCTGTTAATCCCCAAACAGTAATTCCGTATCTCTGATTTGCTGGAATGTACTTCATATACATATCCACAACATATTTATACATATCAGACTGCAATTGAAGATCAAGTTTTGTAGGTTTAAGACCTGCTGCCACATCCAGTTCTGAAACTTTTATAAGTTTACCAGTAGCAGCAAGCAATTGGAACATTGTTTCAATTTTGGCTTTATCAGCATTTATGCCAATATGCATCTGAGTGCCTATTCCATCCACTTTTTGACCTTTAGTTTCAATATAATTAACGTACTGAATAAGACCTTTGCATTTATCAAGGCTATACTCAAGGTTGTAATCATTTATAAATAATATGTCAGTTGAATTACCATTTACTCTTGCAAGTCTAAAAGCTTCTACACCATAGTCTTTACCCATATAATCTTGCCAGTAGAATTCATCGGCAGCCATTTTAAGTTTACCTACGCCTGTTTTTAATTCATATGGTTTTCCATCATCCATTGGCTCATTTACTACATCCCATGCTTTTACACTAGTTTTACAGTTTTTCACCATACCCGATATCCATTTATCAAGGGCTCCACCTATAAGAGTTTTTTTCTCTTCCGCTGTTTTTTCAATTGTGGCTCCGCCAAAACCGCCAAAACCTTCACCGTCTGCAGACCGTACACGAGTAGAACTATTTCCCCAGCCACCCCAGCCGGCTATGCCACTTTCGAAATCTCCTCCAGAAATAATATCTGTAGTACTGCCAGTCTTTCTTAGGGATATATTGTCAATGAAAACTGTTCCGTCATATTGTCCGTGATTTATAATAAATCGATTACGTACTGCGGTTGGTGTTAATTTAAGTGTATATTCTTTATATTGAGTTGTTAAAGCAATAGTACCGAAACTATTACCACTATAGTCGGAAGTCTTCTGTAAATCTGCACTGATATTGCCCGCTTTGCTACCCTTTGCCACAACTGTTAGAATATATTCTGTATTGACTTCGGTTCCAGCGATGTCATATATTGTTTGTGCTTCCCATACGTTAACAACTGATGGGTTACTCATTTTTAGTGCATATCCCGCTAGAATAGGTGTTGTCCCTCCAGGTATCTTTATAGGAGCAATCAAACTATTCAAATAAACTGCATTTTGATTGGCATGCCAGCAGAGTGTATGCCCAAAAACGGAAACATTAGCCTCTTTGGCAGCTGCCAATAATTTATTGACATTATCAAGATCAAGTTTCCCATCGGATTTTACTATTGCGCCATGTTTCATCTCATAACCCAAAGTAATCTCGTCAAAATTTTTATTGACCAATCTATACATCAAACTTTTACTGGTATAATCAGACAATGAAATTCCAGCACCCAGTTTAAACATAGGATTGACACCTCTATCTACATAAGTTTTTAAATCTTTATAGCTATCTATTACCTCCTGATTAGCAGTACTTTGTGGTTTTTCATATTCATACTCTAAAACATTATCATTTGTACAAGATGCAGCCATCATCAAAACTGAAGACAATAGCAATATTTTATATAATTTATTCATCTTCTTTAAATTTTTAATTTTTAATAAAATTTTCAATTATTTTTTAACAGGACTAAAAACTTCAGCAGCTACACCTCTATCACGTAATACCAATATATCATTGGTTACATACTTAACTACCTGAATATCATCTGGCAGTTTCTTTTTCGGAAAACTAGTTTTAACTGTATAATTTACTGTGTAATCTATATACATTGCATCTCTATCCTTATTTCCCCAACTCTTTATTTCTCCTTTTTTAACAAAAGATCCATTTCCAGAGGCTGAAATATTATATACCGTTGTAGAATCATTTAATTGATAAGAGGTTTCTCTTTGGTTAACAATACATTTTTGATTTTGGTCTAATGTAATATCTACTTTAAGATTTAAATTTACCCCATATTTACTTTTATAATTAGTAATTGGAAAGACTAGTTTTGAAAGAGATGATGTGCTTAATTTAACAACTTCATCGTATTCTACATACTCTTTTTTACGTTCCTCTGTTGTGGAGATATTATCTTTAGTAACAATATCTTTTCCTCTACGTAAATAAAAACCATGCCAAGGGTTAACATACTTTACAGCGTAAAATATAAAATCCTTTGGAGCGACTGCCCAATCGCCAGCAATAGCTCTATTAGGATTAGCTACTAATGCCTTGCCTGATAAAATAGAATCAGCATTCACAACATTAGTCATCTTAAGAGGAATTACATACGTATTTTTTACAGCAAGTGGATCTGCAAAAAAAGCATCCGTCAGTTGAACATCTATACCTCCTGATGTCTGTCCTTTAGCAATAACCATTTTATTAGACAATAATGTATAATAATTACTCGGCATTGCAAGAACATTATCCCCTGCTCCTTTAAATAATAATCCTGTAGTTAATGGATTAGCAACTTCAACATCAATAGTTATGTCTTTATCATTACTATAAACACCACCTAAAGTTCCCATTATTTTACACTTGTGCTGATTGTCTAAAGTAGTATCAAATATATCTTCTCCCAATGTTATAGTTCTAACAGGGTATTGATAAGCAAAATAAACCGACTGTTTTTCAAAATTATCAAACTCTGCATCTTGATTAGTACATGAAGTCAGAGAGACAACCACAGCTGTTAGCATTAAAAATATTTTGTTTTTCATTTTTCTTTAATTTATATTAAATTTCCTTATACACTAAGTAGAACTTTACTGTCCTACCATCCCTTGTTTTGTAGCAAAGCATCAAACTTAAGAGTTTCTGAATATGGAATTGGCCCAAATTTCATATAGTCTTTATAAAGTCTGCTTTCAACAGTAATTTTTTGATGAATCCCTCCTTGAATCTTATCACCCTCAGCAGAAACATTTAAATTTGAATTCCATCTACGTAAATCCCAAAATCTAAATCCTTCAAAACATAGTTCCAAACGGCGCTCATTTCTAATTAAATTGCGCATTTCCGTTTTATCAGCTTTAATCGATTCCAAATAAGGATCAGGCTGCACAATTCCAGCTCTTTTTCTTAAAGCTTTAACAACATCATAAGCAGAGAATCCTATAGAACCTGTTGCTGTTGGCCCCCATGCTTCATTTGCTGCTTCAGCATAAATAAGGTACAATTCTGTATATCTCATACGAGGCTTATAATGTCTTTGATTATTAATAGCGGTAGGATTTAAATTCACATCTTGTCGCAATAATTTTTTCATATAATACCCTGTGCGGGTTGATGTACCTACCTTGTTTAGCGCATCATTTGTAGTACCATCGCTAGCTGTTGTTATTACTGTATTACTAACACCTGCCGTTGATTGGTTTACTAAAATAAATTTTTTCAAACGAGGATCACGATTTTCATACGGATTTGCAGTATTATAATTACTACCTGCAGCATTAATTGGATACCCATTTGCCATTGGAAAGGCATCGACTAAATTTTGTGTTGGATTGATACGTCCTTTTCCAAAAAGAGTTGGAGGAAAATTATCACTTTCTAAACCATTACTATCGCCAATATCACCTCTCCAAAGAATCTCTGGAGGGTTAACTCCAGCTCCCATCGCTTTTAATTCATCAGCATCACTGAACCAGTTCAATCCATTAGAAGCTATTCCAGAAACTCCTCCATTCAGGTTTAACAATGCGCCGGCATATTTAGCAGCATCTTCCCAAGTTGTTGTGTTTCCGGTGCTGAAAGCTGGACTAGCAGCTAATAAAGCAGCTTGAGCTCTTACAACCTGTGCAATTCTAGAAGACATCCTTTGTCTGGCATATTGTCCAAAAACACGATTATAATCACTTAAATTATCGTAACCCGGAGGCAGTGCTGTAGCATCTTCAAAATCTAATGGTAGCAATTCAGTAGCTTTTTTTACATCACTGTATAATTGTTTCATACAATCTTCAAATGAGGAACGGGCAACATTAAAGTTTGAAGTTGGCGTTTCTGGCTCCAATAGTATTGGCACCCCCAATAACTGATCATTAGTAGCTGTACCTGCATGAGCCTGCAACAAATAATACATATATAAAGCTCTTAGCCCATACGCTTCACCCATCAAACGATCTCTAAACAAAACACTTACTTTTTCATCTTTTGCCCATTGCACTTTACCAGCTTCAGAAAGAAATAGATTCAAATACTGAATGGCTGATCTTGAATTGATCCATTGATCAAAAGGATTAAAATTAGATGTCCATTGGCCAGTGGCCACTTTGAGATAATTACTTGACAAATCGTTAGTCACAGCATTATCTGTAGCTGCATCATTGAATGTCCAGCTATTTCCAGGCAGTCTTGTATAAGCATTAAGTAGAATACCTTGTGCGAATTCTGCTTCAGCATACATATCTTCAATTCCTCTATTATTTTCTATTGCTGGATCTATCAAATCATCACAGCCACAAAAAACAAACAGAAGGGATATAAAAATTAATATTTTTACTTTCATAATAATTAAATTAAGTGTTTTTTAAATTTAAAATAATGCTTTAACTCCAAGATTATAATATCTGGTCTGTGGAGAATTTCCAACATTTAATTCCATAACATCTCTGTTTTTTGAAATAGTCAACAAATTAGCTCCAAGTCCGTAAACACTAAGTTCACTAAAAAAGGTTTTTTGAAGCATCTTTTTAGGAAAATCATAAGTAAGCTGTACTTTAGAAAGATTTACTCTGTTAGTACTATACATCCAGAAATCTGACGAGCGGAAATTATTTACACTGTTCAATGAAGTTAACCTTGGATAAATTGCTGTTTCTTTAGTTTCTTCAGTCCAGCTGTCACGCACGTTAACTGAATACTTGTCTTCACCGTCCATCTGAAAATAAGAGCTGTTTTTCATAGCATAAGCACCTGTTTGTCCTGTGAAAATTGTGAAAAATGTGAAATTATTCCATTTAGAAGTAAAATTAACACCAAATGTAAGTGGAGCTCCATTCCAGCCTGCTTTACCTAAATAGACTTCGTCCTTCTCATCAATAATACCATCACCATTCTGATCTATATATTTAATATCTCCTGGTTTGACTTCTCCCCAAATTTGAGAAGGTGAATTAGTAATATCAAGCTGATCCATAAAAAATCCATCACTTCTAAGACCCCAAAGTCCATCCAAAGGTTTACCTTGTCTATTTTGATAGCTATCAAGGTTTAATTCGGCTCTCTTAGAAGCTTCAGTATCTATGTAAGTTCCTGTGAAGCCAAGTGCTAAATCAACATTTCCAACTTTTTTATTGAATCTTAGATCAAAATCAAACCCAATACGTTTATCAGCATTATAATTAATATATGGCAAAAGAGAAGTGTTAGGAAAGCCCGTAACAAAATAATTTGGATATAGACTTCTAGGCTGAATTACAATATCTGTAGTTTTATTTACAAAAAAATTAGTATTTAAGGTTATAAAGTTCTTAAAGAATGCTCCTTCTAATCCAAAATTTAACTCATTTCTCTTTGCAAAACTTAAGTCTAAATTTTTACTTCTTCTAACATCGGTACTTCTATTAAGGGCACCGTCTCTCCAACTGAACCAGGAACCATCAGTTTGCTTGTATATACTTTCATATAAATAATAATCAGGTACATCTAAATCTGTATTTAAGATACCTCCTGAAACTGTTAATTTTAAATTATTAATAGCAGTTATACCTTTCATAAAATCCTCTTCGGATAATTTCCATCCTAAAGATGCGGTAGGAGAAAAAGCGCCACGGTTACCCTCTGGAAATTTGGCAGAATGTACATAAGCACCATTAAATTCTGCATAATATTTTTGGTCAAAATTATAGGATAAGTTTAAACCTAAATTAGCATTACTTGTTTTATGATAAACAGCAGACTGTGCTTGTTGAAATCCTGAACCTAAAAGCATTGCTGACAAATTGTGCTTTTCATTTATCTTTCTCAAATAATTAAACTGTCCTGAAAAAGTAACTGTTTGTTCAAAAGCACTATTATTAATATTCTCTATACCATCCTTAGCATCTTTACCATACTTCGTCAATGATGAAATCTGATCAATGCCTGCATAGTTATTCCAGTTAGCTTCATAGGTTGCATAATTATTGTTATAAGACTGACTGTAAGCAGTTGCATAATCAACTGCAAAATCAGTTTTAAAAGTTAGTCCTTTAATTACATCTCCTAACTCAACATTAACACCTGTATTAAACTGAAACTGACGGCTTGTATAGGTATTATAACCACCCGCATAAATACTTGCAAAAGGGTTGGTAGGATTAAGTTGTGAACCTCCTAATAAATATTTCCCATCAATTATATGATTACTGTTTTTTACAAGAACATTAGTGGCTACATCACTCTCTTCAATCATACTAATTGGTACTAATGGACTAAATAAATAAGGACGTAAAGTAGCCGCACTAGTCCAGTAATCTGTATTTACCCCTCTGTTATTACTATATATCGCATTTGCACCAATTGTAGCTGAAATTCGATCACTAATAGTAAGATCAACATTACCTCTTACATTAAATCTATTGTTCTTATTATTTGAAGCCTCACCAAAACTTTGCAAAGGATCTTGTTGAGAGGCGAAATTAACAACTGTATAATATTTTGCTGTTTTATTTCCTCCTGTTATCTCAATATTTGCATCATAATTGAAATAAAATTCTTTGACGTATTTTGGCGAATAATAATTAACATCAGCATATCGATATGGATTATTACCAGATGCATAATTATAAATTGTTTCATCAGAATATGTTGGATCCAAACCATCATTAACACGGGCTTGGTTATAATAATGCATGTATTCTGCAGAACCCAAATATTTTGGAAGGCTCTTAGGTACAATTACTCCATTATCAAATCTTGTTGTAATTTGTTGCTTCTGTACTTTACCTTTTTTTGTTGTAATATAAATTACCCCTTTTGCCGCACGGCTACCATAAAGTGCTACTGCAGAAACCCCTTTTAGAAAAGTGATTTGTTCAACTTCGGTAGATAATACTGTGTTGATATCACGAGGAACTCCATCTACTAACACTAAAAATTGACCCATTCCCCAGATAGTACCATTATAACCTCCAACTAAAGCATGAATTCCATCTAAACTATACGTTGTATAGTTTTTTTCTAAAATTTCAGGCAGATTTACAAAAGAAATACCTCCCATTAAATCCCTGCTTTCTTCTTTCTTGAAAGCAACCTGAACTAAATTTGAATTTTCTTTGTTTAAATTTACGTCACTTACAGCGACTGTCGCTTTTACTACCAGTGTAGTATAACCAGCAGCGCTAAACTCTATGTCTGTGTTTGCTGTAACGCTTATTGAGTAGCTACCGTTCACATCGGTAGCTGTTGTAATATTATCTTTTTTACTGACAACAGCAACATTTGCAAGTGGTTTTCCTCCTGCTCCAATAACAATTCCAGCTAAATTTAATTTCTGATCAATTTGAGCGAGAATCTTGGCAGGTAAGAAAGCAAATAGCACAAAACATAACACTATTTTAAGTTGTATATATCTCATTATTCTATAATTTTATTTTTAAATTTTTTAAAATAATCATTTTAATTACCATCCAGGATTTTGTGAAAATTCTAAATACATATTTACATCTGCATTTTTTAACGGAAGCCAATAATGCTTTTCGCTAAAATTTCTTTCTAAAATAACCACCTCACGAATATTAATAACTTTATTTTCATTTGGTTTTGCAGCATTAAATGGAAGTACACGGTCAAATTCTACAGATTTCTTTAATGTATATGGGCTTTTTATTAATAGCAACCAACGGCGTAAATCATTAAAGCGGTGTCCTTCAAAACTCAGCTCCACAGCACGTTCACGTCTAACCTCGTTCATAAAAGAATCTAATGAACCTAAGTACTCAGCGGCTACGTGTCCAACTCCTGCTCTGTCACGAATTACATTTATAGCATCTGCAGCAGTTCCAGAATATTTTGGATCTTTTCCTGTAGCGGAACCGTAACCTTGAGCAGCAGCTTCAGCATACATTATATAAATATCAGACAAACGCATCCAAGGAAGGTGAATATTTAAATTGTTGCCATATCCATACCCATCATCAAACTTATTAGCAGTTCTAGGAATGAATTTATAATTTAAATAACCAGTTCTGCTTCCTGTACTTATGTTTCGGTAGCTTCCTCCAGTGCTAAGATTCGCATAACGATTTGATTCTTCGGAAGTTGGCATAGAACCAGTAACACATTTTACACCATCATATACAATATCATTGTAAAAACGAGGATCACGCCCTTTCCAAGGGTAGCTTGGATCATATCCTGAATCTGGATCTGCTTTAGTTATATCTTTAATAGGTTTTCCATTTGCCATTCCATAATTATCAACATAATTAGCTGTAGGCAGGAATTTCACATCCCCATCACATATTTGAGGCGCTGGCTGATACTGCTTAGAAGTACCCCAGTTAGATCCGTTTGCTCCCCAATAAGGACCTCTAAAAATAGCTTCAGTACCACCGGGAATTTTCCAGTTACTTCCAGTAGTATAAAAATTATCACTATATTTTGCAAACGTCATCAATTTATATTGAGAAGTTCCGCTTTCAGTAATAGTTAATAATTCTGCAAAAGCTGCTGCCGCTTTTTTACAATATTCTGCATTATAAGAAGCATTTCCTGTAGATACTTTATTCATTAGCGGACTTCCTGCCCATAAATAATTTTTTCCTAAATACCCAAGAGCCATTATTTTATTAATACGAAGCTCATTCTTCCCTAATGTTCTTTTTCCGATAACAGTATTATCCCAATTAACAGGAAGCAAGTCTGCAGCGGCTCTAAAATCAGCAGCAGCTTTATCAGCACATGCTTGATAGCTAAGTCTTGGCAATTTAAGAGGCTGATCACTTGGAAGCACTTCATCAATATAAGGAAGCCCACCAAAATACTGCATAAACTCGAAATGAAACCATCCTCTAAAAAACAACAATTGCCCTTTGATTAAATCCTTTTCTTCTTGGGTATATTCTGTCATTTTATCAATATTTGCAAGACCAATATTAGCCTTACGAATACCTGCCCAGCCTAGTGTCCACAAATCTTTTTTAAAGCGATCATTACCTGCAGGGTCTTTTGCTGTAGCCACATCTCTACGATTCATCCATCCTGCTTGCCAACCATCATATTCAGATTGCCAACCCCAAAAATCTCCTTTGTCTATCTTACATATAAAGTGGAAATCACGAGCTGTAGATTGAATTTCATCTTCTCCCCAATTCCATGAATTTGTCCAATATCCATTGGTGAAATCTGGAACACTTTGGTACAATTCTTCAGTGAATCCTTGAAAATTTTCAAAATTTTTGAAAGCCTCTTCAGGAGATATATCAGAATCAGGAGATTTTTCTAGATAATCATTACAGGATACTGAAAGTATAAGCAAGCCTATAACTAAGCTGTACTTTGATATTATTTTAATATAATTCTTCATAGTTAAATTTTTAGAATATAATGTTAGCCCCCAAATTGAACCTTTTTACAGTTGGATAAGCACCTTGTGATGCCCAGCCCGTTCCAGCATAATTTGCTTCTCTATCATCGGGCATATTAGACCATAAAAACAAATTATTTCCATTTAAATAAAATCGAATGCTTTGAAGCCCTGATGATTTTATCCAATTTGTTTTTCCGTCGAAAGTATAAGCTATTTCAGCATTTTTTAAACGAAGGTAGGATCCGTCATACATATACCTGCTTCCGTTGTTATATTCACTAGCTGTAGCAAGCCAGCGAGGAACTGGTTGATCAGCATTCGTATTATCTTGTGACCAGTATGATCCTTGATCATACACAACATGATTTTGTCCTGATAAACTTGTAAGAACAACTTGTCTAGTAACATTATTTACACCATAAAACTGAACAAATGCACTGAAACCTTTCCAATTAACACCAACAGTATTGTTGTAAGTGTTTTGTGGTGTTCCTGTATAACCAAAAGGGATATTATCTTTAGCATCAATAATCCCATCTGCATTATAATCAAGGATATTATAATTCCCTGGAAGTTTTGCTGCATCATTAGTGCTATGAACTGTACTAGCATACAGCTCATCCCAAGTATTGTAGTAACCTTGACTTACAAACGATTTAGCCTGACCAATAGAGTATCCTTCACTTTTTTGGTAATTTGGTAATAATTCTGCGTTATCAGCGCTTATAATTTTATTTTTTGCGTGAGTGAAATTAGTTGTCCACCATAAATTCAAACCATTCCCAAAAGTATGATTGAACTTTAATTCTAATTCATAACCTTTATTTTGAACTTGACCTAAATTTGCAACTGGTGCGACAGCTCCATAATAAGAAGGTATTGCCCTGCTACCACCTGGTAACAAAACATCTGTTCGGTCTTCTTTATAATAATCAAATGTACCAGTGACAAATCCTTTAAAGAAACCAAAATCAACACCTATGTTACTTTTCTTTGCTTTCTCCCAGTGTACATCTTCATTACCAACAGTTGCTTGTTTATACCAAGTATAAGGGCTTGCCTCTGCACCTTCGCCAGTTGTCCCTAAAAGCGAATTACCGCCATATGCCCATTGAGATTGATAAAGGAATCTTCCATTAATTCTCTCATCAATATTATCATCACCAATCTCACCATAAGTAGCTCTAATCTTCAATAAATCAAGAAAAGATTCAGTACTCTTCATAAAATTTTCTTTGGAAACAATCCAGCTTAGACCACCAGAAGAGAAAAATGCAAAACGATTGGCCGCGCTAAACTTTTCAGATCCATTGTAGGCTCCATTATATTCTATAAAATATTTATCGGCATAATTATAAGTAGTACGGAATACCCAATCCTCTCTATAATGAGGAATCTGGCTTCCAGTAGCATATTGATCTCTACTAAAAAGCCCCAAGGCTGTTAGATGATGATTATCCGCAATTTTTGCTTGATAATTTAACTGTAATTGATAAAAAAGTTTACGGTATGTCCCCCAATCTCGCACTGACCCTCCAGTAGTAGTCCACTTTACGCCTTCTTGAAAATCAAACCTGTTATTAGAATCATAAGGTTTTCTGAAAAGAACCACGCCGGTAGCTGGATCTATATACTTTTGCTGTGCATCATTAAATAAATCACTTACTCCTCTGTCGCCTTCCACAAATGAGTTATCTAAGGCAACCATTCCTTTAAAACT
Source organism: uncultured Flavobacterium sp. (assembly GCA_963511725.1). Classification (GTDB taxonomy): domain Bacteria; phylum Bacteroidota; class Bacteroidia; order Flavobacteriales; family Flavobacteriaceae; genus Flavobacterium. Next base: position 79,793 of record CAUPKA010000011.1, on the reverse strand, counting down.
AAGCCCTTTCAACCATTTGTCAAAATTCTGTTCAAGTGTAAAATCGGTGTTTAGTCTTGTTGTAGTTACATATTGAACACCACTTCTCGCAAGATTTGCTACAGAATTTGATGCTTTTCCTTCATTTGGAGCAAAATACCCCCAAGAACCATCCTCATAGTATGGCAGGAAAACATCAGGAGCTGTTGAATAGGCAGCGTCCCACATAGTATATTCGCCTCCAGAAGCTCCCCATGGACTTTTTTTCACGCCACGAGAACCAGCAAGACCTATTTTAAACACAGTGCTAGATGTAACTTGGAAATCTAAATTACTCCTAACATTCAAACGGTTAAAACCATATCCAGGGTCATATCCTCTATTATTATTATATTTTTTAAACATATCGCCTTCACTTAAAAAATCAGCACTTGCAAAATATTTTACAGATTTAGTTCCACCGCTTACATTTAAACTCGCATTATAAGACATGGCATAGTCATTAAACAAAGTATTTTGCCAATCTACATTAGGATAGCGCTCAGATTCCTGCACATTTGCTGGATTTCTATACTTATTAATGATTGCCTGAGGAACATAATCAGTCCAACTCGACGGACTTAATGCTAATTCGTTTTCGATGACACTATTTTTGACCATTAACCCATCATAAGAATCTAGCTTAGCAGGCAATTTAGAAAGCGTTTTCATGGTCGTATTAAAAGTAGTTCTTATTAATGCTTTACCAGATTGACCTCTTTTAGTCGTAATAAGTATTACTCCATTTGCACCTCTAACTCCATAAACTGCAGTAGCTGATGCATCTTTTAATACCGAAACAGATTCTACCGAAGTAATCTCAACACTATTCATTGGTCTCTCTACACCATCAACCATAATAAGAGGCTGTGCATTATTCCATGTACTTGCACCACGTATAAAAAGCTGTGGATCCTCCTCACCAGGCATACCTGAACTGGCCGTAGTTATCAAACCTGGCACATTACCAGTTAATGCAGCACCAATACTTTGAACACCGCCAGCACGTTCCAGAACTTTTCCGGAAACTTGAGTAATTGCAGCTACTAAACTTGCTTTTTTCTGCTTTCCATACCCAACTACAATAACTTCATCTAGGGATGTTTTCTCAGGTGTCAACACTACGTTGATCACTGTGTTACCGCTAACTGGTCTTTCAATAGTTTTAAACCCTACAAAAGTGAATACCAAAACAGCATCCGATGGCACATTGATTGTATATCTTCCATCGAAATCAGTGGAAACGCTTGTATTAGCAACCCCTTTTACTGAAATTGTAGTTCCCGGCACGCCATTGCCGTCTTCGGATGAAGTTACCTTCCCCGAAACTGTAATTTGCTGCTTAATTTTAACGCTTACATCTGTCATTGTAACTGGAGTGTATTTCTCAGCAGCTGCCATCTCCCCTGTAAACAAAAATTGAAACAAAACTCCTAAAGGCAGATACATTGCTCCGTTTAGAATTTTAGATAATTTTATTTTCATATTATTAAAATGTTTGAACTCTATCTGCTTGTCATCTTTTTATGGCTGTCACTATAAAATAGACATAGACTTGATTAAATTTGTTTTTTATTTCCTTTCGTAAAAACTTGTGATAGATTGTTTATATAAAATCATTATTACCACAATAAATAAATGAGTCAAAACAAAGTGATGAATCAATAAAATTTCCAAATTGATTTTGGACCTTGCACTTTTCAATTACACTACAGGTAATATGACTTATTTGGGCTTTAATAAAATGAGACTGTAAATTAGTCCTCCGAAAAAATAAAGTTGTATTCATAATATTGTTACAGTTTGGTTTTGGGTTAATTATTTATTTTCTTTTTGTTTAACATTTGTTATTATAATTCATATAACTTTCCTTTAAATACTCTCTCAAAAAAATGGCTCCCTTAAAATTCTTTAGCCGTTGTATTTTGATTCAGTCAATTCGTTCTATTTATCCAAATTAATTAGCTCTTAAAAAATTATTTCTCTTATTATGAATTGTAGATTTAGATCCTAATAATTTAAATTCCTGACTTTTTTTAAAATAATATTATCTTCAAGAAATTAAATTTTCAGAAATTTAAATGCTAATTTTTTTTCATATTCTCAAAAAATAATAATTCAAATATATTTGTTAAAACCAGATAATATGCGCCAATTTGTTACATATACTTTACGCTACGTTACATAAAAGTTAAATATGTAGAATCACTAATATTGATTGTAATTTCCTGAAAATCATACCCAACAAAAGAGGTTATCCCAATAAATAAGGCGAAAAACACAAAATGATAAACCATGCCAATCATTATTTTTTACGAAAAAACAATTACTTTCAGCAATATTCTTTGTGTGTGGCTATATAGCAGCAATTGAAGTCGAGTTTGACTAAAAAAACATCAAACTATGTTCGTTTTTCATCTAAAAAAAATCAAATAAGCATCTAAATGCAATAAAAAAAGCCACAACTTTTTTATTTAACAAGATTAATGGCTGAGCTAGGAGAATTGGTGTGTTGATAAAGGAAAAATAAAAATTCAGAAAGCGATAGAGGTCTTAAAAACGATACGATCTAAAGAAAAATTTAAATCTTATTAATGAAGAAAATTATTGACAGTTTGAAAAAGCAACTGCACCAAAAAATTAAAATAAGCAAGAATCCAATATTTTCCGTCTGCAAAACAAAGGCATAAATTAGAAAAAATGGCTTTTTAGCAAAATCCTATTACTTTTAGTAACCGATTTCTCTTGAAATCATTGAAATATGAACAAAAAAACATAGATTTACTTCATCGCATTTAGATAGAATGTAATACTGTCAATTCTTTTCAAAATATTGAAAGAATATAAGCAAATACCAACTTGAATATGATAAATTCTTTTCATCATTCCACTTCTCTTTAAAGAAATAAATCTAAAGTTGAAATTATTTTTTAATTCATTGTAGGTATAAATTAATTAAAATTAACTTCAAGTTCCTCATTTATCACAATAAAAAAAGCCCCCGAAAAGTTGTAACTTTCTGAGAGCAATTTAACTAACTAAAATATACTTAAAATCTTCCTTTATCAACTAACATTAGAGCCAATTTTTTAAAACCAAGTTGTCTTATGTTCTATATACTGGCTAATTATTGAAGTAAATTCATCCAAAAACGGATCAAATACCTTTTTGATTATAATTCGTAACTATCTAATTCATTTTATATCTGCTGAAATTTCCAAGCTGTATGAAACTATTTAAAAAAAGACAGCATCTGTATTTTTTACCATCAAAAACCTCGTGCAATCGAACAAACGATTGAAATGCAGAACTTTTGTTTTATAGCAGTTATGCGAACTCCCGCTTTATATATTGCCAGACTCCGCTCCTTTCTCGTAAATAGAACTTTCCGCTAGGTTGGCATATTTTTTTGCCCACAGTCGATCGGAAACGATTTGTTGTCATTATAAATAAGCTACATTGGTTCGTAACATAATCTAGGTCTTTTACAGACATAACAATCCATTTGTTATAGAATTCTTTTCTCAACAGGTAGCTGACGCTTAATTCGATTAGCAAAAAAAACAAGACAGGGAATAACGTTTTTTCGAAGCTATACGAGTTTAAAATCTCAATTACATATTTCATAACCTTTAATTTATTTTAATTCATTAAACATTCTATTTAAGAGCCTGTTTGAAATTTATAATTCATCTTTGTCGACATTTTCGGCTATTTTATTCGAAGGCATTAACTAAAGACTATTTTAATTACAATTTAAAACAACACAAACATTTATTACTTAAAAAGAGAATTCACTTAAAATAATTATAAAAAAATGTGTTATTCAAAATTATAATCCATAAACAATCGGTTGTGTAAAATTATGATTTTATAATTGAAGAAAAAAACTTTTAAGTGTGTTTTTTACAATTATTTTAAATTTAAAAATGAAACAGCAGATTCGAATTAAACTATATCTATAAATTAGTACAAATAAAGAAATAAAATTAGATTTTTTCTTACGCGTATACTTAACTAAAATTATAAAGTAATAGATTTAAAAAATCAATTCAAAAAACAGCCAAAATAGATAAAAAAAAGTGGGCAGATTATTACATCTGCCCACTAATACTATAAGGAATAGGAATCTATAAGTATATTACTTAAATAATAATGGTGCATACATAAATAAATCATGTCTCCAAACAGGCCAAGTATGCCCACCAGAATATTCACTATACTTGTATTTAATTCCCATTTGATCGAATTTGCCCATCATTATTTTACAATTTTCAAAAGCAATATCTTCCTTGCCCCCCATTGAAATCCAAAATTCTTTAATATTTGAATTAATTGTTGCCACATTATTTTTCATAAACTCATATTGAGGCTCTGATAAATCCGAATTATTTGCCCACCAGCCTGAGCTAAATACGCCTATGCTTGAAAACATATCCGAATTTTTAATTCCAGCATAAAGCGTCTGCAGTCCGCCCATCGATAAACCGGCTAAAGCCCTGTTTTTTGAATCTGTTGCTACCTTAAAATTACTTTCTACAAATGGTATTGCTCCATTTTTTAATTCATTTTCAAAAGCCTTAAGAGCATTTTCATTAAAACCTGCAATTCCTCCTGCATTTGCCATATTTCCGTCAAGCATTGCAATTACCATTGGCTTTGCTTTATTTTCAGCTATTAAATTGTCAAGAATTAAATTTGACTTGCCTTGAGTAGCCCATCCTCTTTGATCTTCTCCTCCACCATGCAATAGATATAAAACTGGATATTTTTCGGTCGCATTTTCATATCCAGGCGGTGTGTAAACATACATTTCACGCCAAGAATTAGTTGCTTTTGAAAAGTATTTTTTAATTCGGATGTCACCATGCGGAACATTATTTAAAGCATAAAAATCTCCTTCCTTATTTGGAATTTCTATACCGCTGGCTATACGCCCCATTCCATAAAAACTTTCGCTTGACGGATCAGCAACTGCCACACCGTCAATAAGCAGTGAATAATAATTAAATCCTTTATTGATGACCTCAGTGGTTACGTTCCAATTTCCCTCTTCGTCTTTTGTCATGTCATACTTTTTGCCCAAATCGATTTGCACTTTTACTGCTTCTGGTGCCTTAACTTTAAAAACTACTCGATTATCTGGCAATATTTGAGGATATTTAGCATTACGGATATTAGTTTCAGCTGGAGTTCCGAGAATCGTATATTTTGTAAAACTTGAGGGATCTACAGCTTTAAACAAAAATTGTGAAAACATATATAAACCATTCTTCCAAACCTTAAAATCGTGAACTCCTGGTTCAATGTAATAGATATGAGGCACATCATTTTTATACAAATAATCGTGGGTGCGCTTACTATTATATATAAGTCCATCATTATCCCCACATGAAATCCAAAGCAGTTTTAATTTCTTTTTCGCTTCATCAGGATTAGGAACCAGCTCTTCTGGCATCTTAGTATTAGGAGCTGACGAAAATCCGCCAACCCAGGCAAATTTATCTAAATTCCCTAATCCGAAATTTAAAGACTGCCCTCCGCCCATAGACAAGCCAGCAATTGCGCGGTGTTCTCTATCTTTAAGAGTTGGGTATTTTTTTTCAATAAAAGGAATTAGGTCATTTAATAAGTCTTTTTCGAAAGTAGCAAATGCCTGCACTTTATCGGACGCCATGATATTGCCTGTAGCACTGTCATCTTTCATTGCTCGGCCATTTGGCATTACAATAATCATAGACTCTACTTTGCCCTCTGAATAAAGATTGTCTAATATCACTTGCGGACTTCCTCCATTCAACCATTCTTTCTCATCGCCGCCAATACCGTGCAACAAATACAAAACTGGATATTTTTTATTTTTGCTAAAACCAGGAGGAGTATATACAGTCACTTTTCTGATAGTTCCTACGGTTTTAGAGCTGTATTCTAAACTCTCCACTTTTCCGTTAGGGATTCCTGCCCTAACTTGATCAAAGCCTTTTGGCCCTTCTTTTTCGATTTTTTGCGCCAATAAACTGCTGGTAATAACAACCACAGCAAAAATTGACAATAGATTTTTTTTCATCTTGAATATCTTTTTTTAAAATTATTTATTTAAATAATAAGCTTGCATATTGATGTAATGATCTTCTCCAAGTTAACCACTCATGAGCAGTTGCTTGGGACTGATAAAATACATATTTAATACCTTGCTTATCCAGCATTGCCTTAAAAGCGCCTATTGAACATGGGAAAGGATTTGGTTCCTTTGTTCCCAATCCCAGCCACAAAACTTTAAGCTGTTTATTTATTGCTTTTGCATCATTAAATTTTCCTCCTAAAAATGTGGCAGGATCAATTTGATCTGAACTTGGGTAATTTGAAGTGCCGCTAAATCCTCCATAATACGCAAACTTATCCAGATGATTCACTGCAATTCTCATAGTTTGATTGGCTCCCATCGAAAGTCCGGCAATGGCTCTATGCTCTCGATCTGAAATAGTTCGGAACTTATTGTCAATCATTGGAATAATTTCATTCATCATTACCTCTTCAAAAATGGATGTAGGTTGTGATGATTTGTTTTCTGCAGATTCTTGTTTTTTATAAGCATATCCATTGTCCATTACAATAATCATAGGAACTGCCTGCTTTGAAGCAATCAGATTATCTAAGATTAAATTTGCTTTACCTTGAACCGACCAGCCCGTTTCGTCTTCAAAACTTCCATGTTGCAGATAAAGTACGGGATAACGTGTTTTTGTATTCTCATTATAACCGGCAGGAGTATAAATAAAACAGCGTCTGAACGAATTTGTTAATTTAGAAAAATAGATATTTTCACTAATTAAACCATGAGGAACATCTTTCAGAGCATAAAAGTCTTTATCCGAAGCTGGAATTTCAATGCCGCTTCCTGAGCGTCCTGCTCCATAAAAATACGATGTTCCCGGATCTGGAACTGAAGCTCCATCAATATTCAATTGATAATAATGAAATCCTTCGTCCTGCGGAGCCGATTCTCCAGTCCAAACGTCATTACTATCCTTTACCATATCATATTTTGTACCACCAATATCAAGTTGAACTTTACTGGCATTTAGAGCCAGAATACTAGTACGCACTCGGCCTTGAGAATTAACCTGAGGAAACTGCTTTCCGGGCTGGTTTACTGATGAAGGGGTAAAATCTTCAACAACACTTTGTGTTTCCTGCCCCCAACTGGAGTGATAATGCAAATTAGAAATTAGAATAACGACAATTAAAAATCTTTTCATACTTTAAAGTTTAATAATTATTTATTGTTTACTTTCTGCCAATTCATTCACAGCATTCGCCAAAAAAACATACCAAGCTCCACCATCAATAATACATTCATTTTCTCCCCAAAAAAATGGCCAGTCATCTTTATTTTCTAAATAATCAGGCTTAAGAAAAATAAGCCCTGGAACTACTCCTCCCGCAATAGTTGTAAAATCAGCTCGGTTGCCACCGTAGGCTACTTTTTTGGATTTATTCCCAACAGCATTCACAAAAGATAAATTGGAATAAGGATGGCATCCAAAAATATAGTTCAATCCCTGATAGACATATTCCTTATCAATGACATCTGGATAAAATTTATGAATATAATAATTTACGCTTGCCCAATTAATCACTTGAGAAGTACCTCCCCAACCACGCTTTACTAAAGGAACACCGTAAGGATTATCAGCATTATCTTTGTCAATTTTTTCTTTATACTTAATTACATAGCTGCGTAATTTTACTTTATAATCATTGTCCATGGCTGGCAAAGCCAATAGAGCTGAATTCATATTAATTTCCACGTTTTCATCCAGTAATTTCCAGATTCTATCTAAAAATCCTTTTTTGTATTGATCTTCTTTCGTAGTTATGTACAGTTGCAGCATTGCAATCATATCGCTTCCTTTGCCCCATCTCGACATTGGACTATCATCGGGTTTTGCATTTTTTTCTATTTCAGCTGCTTCATTGAATAACTTCACAGCGCTGGACAGACATTTAACAGAAAGTTCATCATTATATCCTTTTAGAGCCCTGCTTGCCGATGCTAATGCTCCGACAGTTCTATAATCGAGAAATGAACTTCGGTTTGTAAATGCCCATCTATCATCAAGTGTGCCGCTTGAAGCTCCGTTAGATTCATATGGTTTAAGAGATGAATTATAAGGAAGATTGTCTGTTTCTGTAGATGCATCTCCCAAATGATGGTATTGATGCAGGTTTGGCACAATTATACCTCGTACAGGATGACCAATGTTTTCAACTTGGGCAACGAGGTTCAAAACTCCATGCTCAATCTGCTGCAATAAATCAGGCTTGCCGTCAGGACGATGAATATCCACATATTGCGTTTTTTGATCAATATAGGTTTCGTCTCTCTTAACTTTAAATGCCTCCCATGATTCAACAAAACTATTAATTACGCTGACATGTGAAAAAGTTTGTATATCAAAATCACCGGCATCAAACCAACCTCCCACCGCCATATTTGGAATACGTTCTAAAGGCTTGTATTTCGTTTCCGTAGTAAGTCCTTGTTTATATCCGTCGAAATGTTCAATATTCAATGGTGCTTGTAGGCAATCATCTAAAAATGGTTTTCCATGCCAAACTCTATAGGCCTCATTTACCGCCATGTGATCCATTTGAACAGGAAACCAAACGTCCATTGTTGGATACCAAACTTTTGAATAAATATCATCTGCAATCTGGAAAGTGTTAGTTTTTTGCTTCCCATATTGGATGTAATAAATACCTTTTTCTTTCACTGAGCTAAAATCAAATTGGAGATAATTATACCGTAGATAATTTCCCCAAACCTTCACATCTGATTTTAGTTTTTCGACAAATTTTCCGTTCTCATCAAGCTTAAAAATTGATGCTGAAGCCAATGGTTTAGCGTTTTTGTCAAGTTCTATAACTGCAACTTTCTTTTGGCTTGGCATATAACCCACCTGTGAAAATCCAATTACCGGCTCTCGTTTCCAATCTGGAATAGCGTTAGGCTCTACATACCAGCTTAGCACTTTACCCGTTTTATTTGCTGGAAAAATACTTCTGGCAATAAACCAGCCATTCTGCCCCAAATTTCTGCCGTCAAAAAGCATGACATCCTGATCGGATTCAATTTTTACACGACGTTCTGGATTTTCAGGTGCAAGGATTAGTTGTTTACCAGATTCTAATGGCTGAGTCACTATATATTCATTTTTTCCACGATCATCAAATGTGTTATATCCTCCAAACTGTGGAATCTTTTGTGCTGAAGATCGAATTTCAGTATTGCTTGAAGGATATCTTGGAAATGTTCCCGCTCTTCCATCAACTAAATAATTACTTTCAAAATATGAGGTTGGTATAAATTCCATATTAAATCCTGCCTTTCCTTCCAATACCTTAGGGACAGGTTTATCAAGAAAGACTGTGATTACAAAACCTTTCCCTTTAGGAGTAACTGTGAGTCTGGAATCAAAATCAAATTCTTCGTATCTCAGTGCCACTTCAATGGTGTTGGTTGACTTGTCAATTTTTCGGCTAATCATTTTTGGAATTAAATCCCACTGTTCCGGTGTATTATGGAGCCTGACTGCTCCGCCGGTTACGGTTCTGACACCATGATGAATGAATTCAATCCCAGCCGTTTTTTCATCGAAAAACATACCATTGTATTCATTACTAAAAACCAATACATTTAAACCCTGGGTTTCAAAATATTCCTTTTCATTTAGTACTAATTTTTGAGCCAAAGCACTATTTAAAATACTGCAGAAACAAAGAAGCATCATTATTTTTTTCCAAAAAGCATTATTGGAATTTAAACTAATCGATAAAACCAAATTAATTTTTTTCATGATATGTTGATTTATACTATTCTTTAAATAAAAGTGGTGCCAATTCTTTTAAACTACGTCGCCAGGTTTGAAATTCATGTCCTGTTCCTTCTGAAACATACGAAACAGCATTAAAACCTGCACTTTTAAGTGCTGCAGTTGCATTTTTGACACCGTCTGGATTTTCTTTACTTCCACAGCTTAAAAAAATAAGTTTTACTTTGGATTTATCTTTAATATCTTCGGGCTTGTAAAGTCCTCCGCTAAGGAGTGCATACTGTGAGAAAACATCCGTTTTATTAAGCGTGATCATACGGGTTTCCATTCCGCCCATTGAAAGTCCGCCCATGGCACGATGTGACGGTTTAGTGATTGTACGGAAATTAGCGTCCACGAAAGGAATTAATTCGTCAATTAAAACGGTTTGAAAAGGAGTAATATCAAAATTCTTTAATCCTCCAAACTTAATTTCGTTTGTCATTCCATAAGTCATAACAATAATAAAAGGCTTAATTTTCCCTTCGGCTATAAGATTGTCCATAATCAAATTAGCATGGCCTTGATTGCTCCATGCAGTTTCATCTTCACCCCAGCCGTGCTGTAAATACAAAACTGGATATTTTTTTGACTGCTCTTTTTCATAACCTGGAGGTGTATAAACAAATGCTCTACGTGATGTATTGGTACTTTTTGAAGGAAAAAGTATTTGCTGCACATGACCGTGAGGTACAGCTTTTAAGGCATAAAAATCTTGATCATGGGCAGGTATTTCAATACCGCTTTCCCAACGAACAGAACCATAAAAATTTAATGCTCCTGGATCGTTAAATATTCCTCCATCTACATTGACGTGGTAATAATGAAAACCCTCATCCATAGGCCCTTCTGTAATTCCTGTCCAAAATCCATCCGATGATTTCGAAAGTTTTGTTCCTCCCTTGCCTCCTAATCCAAGGCTGACCCTTACACTGTCTGCAGCGGGTACCTCAATACGGAAACGGGCGTAACCCTGAGAGTTTACTTGAGGAAAATCTTTCCCAGGCTGATTAACTGTGGAAGGTTTGAAATCTTCGACAATTTTTGATGAAGCTGTTTGCGCTATCGCTAATGAACTAATTAAAGTCATTGATAACACAAGAGCAAAATACTGTTTCATAATTTTGTGGTTTTTGTTAATTAATAATATCTATAATTATTGTACATAAATGCATCAAACTAAAAAGACATAGAAACTAAATTGTTTCAATAATTCATTTTTTTAGCCAAGCATTACTTTCCAGCCAACTAAATAATGGCTCCATCCAGCCAGGATGCTTAAAAATAAATCCATGATCTCCTTTGGGATAAATATGCATCTCAACAGGCACATTAAGACCTCTCAATTTTTCAAAATAGATTATGCTATTATCAACATCTACTGTCTTGTCATCGGCAGTATGTGTCAAATATGCTGGGGGTGTATTTGACTCAACTTGCATTTCATTTGAGAATAATTCAACATCTTCATTACTTGGATTTTTCCCCAGCAGATTATCTCTCGAACCAGCATGAGTTAAAGCAGTTGTCATGCTGATAACCGGATACACTAAAATCTGGAAATCTGGACGCAGACTTGTATGCTCTTTGTTTTCTATATAGGATTTTTCAAAATGAGTTGCAGCTGTTGAAGCCAAATGCCCGCCTGCAGAAAAGCCCATAATGCCGATTTTATTTTTGTCCAATCCCCATTTTTCAGCATTGTCTCTTACTAATTTAATAGCCTGCTGTGCATCTTGTAATGGGCCTATTTTTTTATCCATCATAATGGCATCATTTGGCAATCGATATTTAAGCACAAATGCAGTAATTCCTTTTTCGGCCAAAGCCTTGGCAGTACTTACTCCTTCCCCATCATAAACTACGACTGAATAACCTCCTCCTGGAACAATAATAATTGCAGCTCCCGAAGCTTTTTCAGCATTGGGTTTAAAATATTCAAGAGTTGGAACAGTTACATCTTTATACATTCCTATTCCAGACTCTTTTATCGCAGATGGTTTTGAGTTAGGTATATCAGACGGATACAAAGCAATTATCTCTTGTGCCTGAACAAATACAGAAAACAGCATAAAAAGCAATATTAAAAACAGCCTTCTTTTAAAAATATCTCGAAAATTTTTATTTGCTTTTTTCATTTAATAAAATACATTTAATTAACTGTTAATCTGTGATTTGTTACTTATACTCATAACAAGAAAACGGATGTTATTTAGAAGCTTTACTTTCCTTTAGCGACAGCATTTTCTCTGCATATCTTTTTCCTAATTCTCTATAACCTGCTGCATCAAAATGCAGATTGTCTTTAGCAACCGTACAGCCACTGGATGAAACCACATAGGAATTAGGAACCGTTTTGGGCAGAGTTGCAATGATAGTATTCATACTGGCGCATATTCCACCTTGATCAGCATTAACAGTCTCTCCAGCAAGTAAAGGAACATTCTTTGGATTCAGATTAAGATCTTTTATCAGATTGTCATAAACAATTTTGACCTTTTTTGTCCAAAGGCTGTCATTTGTATTTGATTCTCCCTGATGCAGTAAAATCCCTTTTATTACTCCGTCTTTCTGAGCAATTTTTGCCATTTCAACCAGCCTCTCATAAGGATTCCCATCATATTCTTTTACCATTGCTTTCATCCAGTCGGGAGCAGTTGTCATATATGCCTCATATTTGTCTTTGTCAAAAAGTTCTATTTTACAGCCGCCAACTGCCACATTAATGATTCCTACTTTTACATTTTTAGGAAGATGAGCTATCATTGTTCTTCCAAAATAATCCGTCAGCGTCACACCTGTCTTACATCGGCATAATGGCGGAACCGCTGTGTACCATTTGCCCTTTTCACGCTTAAGCTCTGGACAGTTTACAGCTTCCAAAACCTGAAAACGGCTATCTGTGCCTAAAGTATCTTGAGGTTCAATTTTAGCATTTCCCTCCATATTGGATTGGCCAAAACTTAAATAAATATGAAAATTAGCATCTTGTGAAAATGAATACTGACCTGCTAAAAGCAATAACAGCACTACAAAGTATTTATTAATCTCTTTTTTCATTTGAAATTATTATTGTGGTTGAGCATCATTATTAGCTGTAGCATATAATCCTACCAAAGCTCCTGTAAAACCTCCTGCTGCATTAGTCGAAAGAATTTCTCCAGAAACTGGTCCTCCTAAATTTTGAAAATCAGTACCATTAACAGAATAGCTAAATTCATAACTATCTCCTGTTGCTTTTACTTGCAGACGCAATGAATTTTTGATGTCTATTTTAGTGCTTGCAATAATTTTTGACTGTCCTTTTTCTGTTCTTTCTAACAAAATATAAGTGTCATTTCCTTTTTTGGTGATACCAAAAACATAATTAAAACGCTCATTTTGCAGACATGTAATACCTGCCAGATCTTTTTCGGATGCTGGTTTATAGTCTATAGTTGCAGCAAAAGTGAAACTATTGTGCTGCTGTCTGTAGAAAAGTGTAGAAGTTGGTTTAAGTTCTTTAATATTCACTTGAAACGGATTAATCTGAAGTCCTTTTTTAGTCACCGAAATAAAATTTTCACGAGGCCCTCTTAATCCTATCCATCTGTAATCTAATTTATTGGAAGTGAAATTTTCTTCAAAAGTAAAATTGCCGTTAGGGAAAAATCCATCCTTGCCCGTTTTGTTTTCGACTCCGCTTGGCATTTTCAATTTTGGCTCCATAGGAACTAATCCGTTTTCAAAAACTGGAAACGTTCCAGACCAATCTACAGGCAGAATAAAGGTTTCGCGTCCAGCATTTACCCTGTCTTTTTCATTTGGACGAATTCCTAAAAACACTCCATAATATTTATCCCCAGGTCCTTTAACTAAATCGGCATGTCCCGCCCAATCAAATTTATTAGCTCTTTCTCTTGGGAAATAACGTTGTGTTAAAATTGGATTACTTGGTGCAGGAATAAAAGGCCCTTTAGGACTATTGCTTTTAAAAATTACTTCACTATGATTTCCTCCTGTACCTCCTTCGGCACACATTAAATAATAACTGCCGTCTTTTTTGTATAAGTGAGGCGCTTCAATCCAAATAGGTCTTTTAGAAAGATCCACACCTCCGTCAACTATAATTTTATCAGTGCCTGAAATTACTTTATCTGTTGCAACATCATATTCCCAAACTTTAATTATACGGTGTCCTTCATAAAGTTCTTTGCCTTTATCCGGAGCATCATTGTGAACGATATAGCCTTTTCCATTATCATCGAAAAATATTGAAGGGTCAATTCCGCCAAAATCCAATTTAATCGGGCTTCCCCATCCTTTCATCGGGTCTTTGGTTTTTACAATAATATTTCCAAGGCCACCTGAAAATGCTGTTACAATCATATAAAAAGTGTCATTATGCGGATTGTAAGTTATCCCCGGAGCATAAACTCCTGCACTAATACCGGTATCGTGCGGGTTGAATTCGTTGACATTGTTTAATACGCCACCTAAGTCAGTCCAGTTCACTAAATCCTTTGAATGGAAAATTGGCACTCCTGGAAACATTGCAAATGAAGAGCAAACCATATAGTAATCATCTCCTTTTCTAGTTATAGCCGGATCTGGATAACATCCTTGTAAAATTGGAGTGTAAAACTCATCTGATTTTAATGGATATTTTTTATAAATCTGATCATCTCCTTGATAAACAACCTTAGAGAATACTGGTGGATTTTTTGCTGTTTTTTGTTTAGGCTTATCTTTATCTCCGATGCCTGTAAAGGAAAACAAGCCCATCATTGCTATCGAAAGTAAAATTAATTGTCTCTTTTTCATTTCTTATTATTTATTTATTATTGATTTTAATTTTTATAACTTTAGTTTGTACAACTTTTAAATTTGGTGTAGTACTGCTTAAATAATTACTATTCAAATTTTATCCAATCGACTTCAATTTGATTATCATTTTTTGATGAAATAACCAAATTTTGAATACCCGATTCAAAATTTAATAACGTCGATTTTACTTCTATCCAGTTACTGCCCTTAGGAATAACCACTTCAGCAATAATCGTTTGCTTTTTTCCTTTAGTTGCAATTTGCAGAACACCGCCTTTTTCTGAAAAGACTTTTACAGACACTGATTTTAATTTTTTCTGTCCAAAATCAACAGTATTGTATTGAATCCATCCTTCTGATTTATTGAAAGTTGTCTTCCAACCTTTGAAGGCATTCAGACTATCCAAAAATGAAATTGAAGCTCCTTTTTCACTTATTTCAGAATATCTGTCAATTTGAATTTGATTTGAAGCTTTCGTAATTCCAATTCCTCTTAAAGTAGGAATGACTTTTTGAATGCTTCCATCTGGATTGAAATGCAAATAATCCGCTCTGATTGATCTTGCTTTATCAAATTGAGGAGACAAATCGTTATGATGATAAAACAAATACCACTGCTTTTTAAATTCTATAATTGAATGATGATTGGTCCAACAGCCCGTAGGCGATTCATCCATAATAACACCCGCAACCTTGAACGGTCCTAACGGATTATCAGCAGTTGCATATTCTAAACGTTCAATTTTGTTTTCGACATGAGGATAAGTCAAATAATAAATTCCGTTTCTCTCAAACATATATGGCCCTTCTTTTAGTCCTTTCGCAGGAAGATTCTCGAGTGTTTTTACCTCAGAATCTAATTCAGTCATGTTATCTTTTAATTTGGCCACATAAATATTTCCTCCAGACCAATACAAATAAGCTTGTCCGTCTTTGTCAATAAAAACATTAGGATCAATTCCGCTGATGCCTTTTATCGGGTTAGGTTCTGTTGTATAAGGGCCTTCGGGTTTGCTGGCAATAGCGACACCTACAGTAAATCCTTTCTTGTAGTTAATCGTATCTTTTGGAATACTCGGAAAATAGAAATAATATTTACCGTTTCTCTCAATACAATCGGGAGCCCACATGCTGTAGCTGTTGGGTTTGACCCATGCCACCTTATTTTGATTCACTATCATTCCATGATCTGTCCAATCCGTTAAGTCTGCTGAAGAAAACACATGGTAATCTTCCATACAAAACCAATCTTTGCGGCCTTTTCCTTCAGTTGCAAGTATATCATGGGACGGAAAAATATAGACTCTATCACCAAATACCCTAGCTGAAGGATCTGCTGTAAACTGATCACTAATAAGTGGATTTTGAGCAAATGAAACACTGTTAATTATAAAAATTAATAGTATCTCGATTTTAAAAACATTGAAATTCCTCATTTCTTTTAGTTTAAACACCATTAAGGCATTTTCTTAATTAACGATCAGCATGCCTCCATTATAAGGTATTGTCAATTGAATCTGTTGGCTTTTATTCACTTTTAAAGCACTCACTTTTCCATTTAACTGCATATCATCACTGTAAAGTTTTAATTCTGTACCAGCTTCGATCATTGGCAATTTTAAATTAATTTTCAATGTTTCTTTTTGAGCATTCACGCCAGCTATATACCATTTTGTTCCTTTTCGGCGGGCTAGTATTACATATTTACCTGGATAGCCATCTAAAAAACGAACTTCATCCCAAGTTGTCGGTACTTCTTTCATAAAGTTAATAGCCCATTCTGGAGCATCTGTCAAATTGTTTGGTGCCAAAGCAAAATGCTGCACCCCGCTTTGAAACAATACGGCTGTTGCCAAAGCAAATACATCCGAAGTCATTCGTTTTGAGCCTTTGTTAGGCGTATTGTCACTGTTGTAAAATTTATTTAAAGCGCTTCCGCCAAAATCCATGCTTCCAACCACATTTCGAATAAAAGTATGTATAGAAGCATTCGTTGCTTCATTGTCACAGCTACCCTGACCAAAATGTAAATTTTCGCTAGCCAAAACTGCTTCGCTTGCTGCATAATTTGGATACATTCGCTCCCAGCCTCTAGGCAGTGTACAGCCATGAAAAATAACCATGATGCCAAAATCATTTGCATCGGCTAAAATATCTTCGTACAATTTCATGGTTACCTGTTTATCTCCGCCAAAAAAATCAACCTTGATTCCTTTAACTCCAATGCTTTTCATCCAAGCCATTTCTTTACGGCGTATAATTGTATTGTCCATCATTCCTCTGGGCCCTTGGGGAGCGTCATTCCAATATCCATTAGAATTGTACCATAAATAAAGTCCAACACCTTTATCGGCACCGTATTTCGCCAGTTCGGCAATTTTATCTTTACCAATTTGGGTATCCCAAAGCGCATCAACCAATATGGTTTCATAGCCCATGGCATTACTAAAATCGATATACTGTTTTTGAACTGGAAAAGTGGTATTGTTATCCATTTTCATAATCCAGCTCCAACTGCCTTTTGTATATTGGTATTGTTTTGAAGCTTCGTATTTTGGCTTAACCAAATCAAACGGAATCGTTGTTTCTACAATTGGAGCCAATGTTTCGCCCACAGTGATTGTTCTCCACGGCGTTTCTCCCGGCAATGCAATACCTGGAGCAGTAGTTCCATTTCCATTATTTTCACCTACCATTGGGAATCCTATGGTATATAAACCATTACTATTGCTAATAAGCCTGCTCCCGCAATAACCACTGTCAACGCCTGTTTCAGAAATCAATACCCAACCATTATTATTTACCTTAAAAAGACAGGGAAAAGTGTATCCCTCACCCGAACCATTTTTCCCCGTTGGAGCATCAACGATATAGGATGTTTCATAACTTGGCATTGTTCTGGCATATCCTACCATTGAATTACTCTGAGGGCACAAAAAAGTGGTTGTCCCTTCTGGCAGCATAAAACCAGAAGCTTCTTCCTGCACTACACAGGAACGATCTTCTTTTTGCGAATACACTTTATATTTAAAAGCAACATTATTATTGCTTACCCTAAAAATCACGTCAATGGTATTTTTTCCTTCTTTCGTAAAAGAAAATATAGCCTCGTTAGCCGCATAATGAACCTTGCTTTGCTTTATATTGGATAATTCATAAGTTTCATCAATTTTACTCTGATTCACACTAGTTTCTAAAACTAAACCAGAGGCAAAATCACCAACATTCGTTTTTAAGCCAAGCGGGGAATTTTCTAAAAACTGCTTTCCATTGTAAGCAATATTGTAAAAAGGTTTTCCATTATTTAAAGAAACTAATACTTTAAGTTTCCCGTCCGGACTTCCCACAACCGATTGTGCTTTTAAAACAAAAAAACTGAATAGACACAAGCATAAAAGATATTTAAAACTCAGAGATAGATTGTTAGTTAACATATTTTTTATTTTTAAGAAGGATAGATTTTATTGAATTGAAATTTTAGTCATTTTTAAATCTTTAGCATCCGAACTATTGCCATAATAGACTTCATATTCACCCGAAGTTACCTTCATTGCTATGTTTTTAGAATCATAAAACTCAAAAGAAGAAGCTGGTAAATCAATAGTAACATTTTGTTTTTCTCCTGCTTTTAGATTGATTCTTTTAAAAGCTTTCAATGTTTTTAAAGGCCCATCGGAATCATTTAATTTTCGAACATATATTTGAACAATCTCTGTTCCATCACGTTTGCTTATGTTTTGTATTGGAATATTTAATTGTGTACTTTCATTCGTTTTTATAGTTGTCTTGCTCAATTTTGCTGTTTCAATATTAAATTTAGAATAGCTTAATCCAAAACCAAAAGGGAACAACACATCTGTAGTGTATCTATAAGTACGGTTTTTCATTGAATAATCTTCAAAATCACCTAATATCTCTGAATTTTTATAAAATGAAACAGGCAGTTTTCCAGCAGGATTATAATCGCCAAAAAGCACATCGGCTACAGCCTGACCTCCAGATTCTCCAGGATACCAAGCCTGCAAAATAGCATCACAACTCGAAGTCTCCGGCGTAAAAGCAATAGCCGAACCCGAACAGTTTACAAAAATCACTTTTTTACCAGCCTCTTTCAGCTCTTTTAAACACTTTCTTTGAACAGCAGGAAGCTCAATATTAGTACGGTCACCGTCTTTAAAACCAGGGTACGAAACTGGCATTTCTTCGCCTTCAAGCAAAGTCGAAAGCCCGCCTACAAAAACTATTGTGTCAATGCCTTTTAATTTTTGAATCAATTTGGAGAAATCTACATCAAATCCTTTTCCAAAATCGAATTCAAGATTGGCTTGCCAATTGTTTGACTGCGCATAAAGAACTTCGATTTTATATTTTTTTCCAGCCTCGACAACAAACGGAATATTAGCAGGAACAGTGCGCCAATTGTTGCTTTTTGAAATTGATTTTCCGTCCACTAATAATTCGAAAACACCGGTAATACCAGTTTTAAAAACAAGAGTATCATTTTGCTTAGCTAAATATTCTGCTTCATACTTTGCAGAAAAACCTTCCAGCTTAACCCCTGATGCAAACTCATGCTGACCCGCAGTAGTCATTTTTATAGGATTAACAATCTGCTGAGATATTACACTGGCGCCTTCTCTATTTGGGTTATTCCAATAAGTAGCTTTCATTCCTTTTTTTCCTTCAAATGAAATTTGATCAAAATAAGTCTGGGTTACTTTATCTTCTACCAAATCACAGGCTTTATCATAAAAGATTTTATTACCACTCATTTTTGACTCTATTCCATCTTTTATGGTGATGGTTTTATTTGGAGTTCCATTATAATTCCCCCATAACATAGGTTCATTATCAGCGTTTGGCCCTATAATTGCAATTTTGCTTGTTTTTTTATCTAAAGGAAGAACATTGTTTTTATTTTGCAGAAGCGTCATTGACTTTTGAGCCATTTCTAATGCTAATTGCTGATGTTCTTTACTGTTAAGAACCGATACCGGTATTTTTGTCCAAGGCACTATAGCATCATCATCCATTTCGCCCAACTCAAAACGGCCTTCTAAAACACGAAGCAGACTTTTATTAATGTCCGATTCTTTGATTAGATCTTTTGCAACAGCTTCAGGCAAATCTTTAAAAGGATATTTCTCCCAAACGCATTCAACGTCAGTTCCTGCAAGTACTGCTTTAGAAGCTGCATGCACCGCATCTGATGAAACTTTATGAGAAGTATAAAAATCAGTAACAGCTCCACAATCTGAAACTACCATGTATTTATATCCCCACTCATCACGAAGAATTCGCTGCAAAAGTCGTGTATTGCTGCAGCAAGGCTCATCATCCAGACGCTGATAAGCACACATTACTTCGCGTACATCGGCCTCTTGAACTAATGCTTTAAATGCTGGCAAATATGTTTCGTATAATTCTCTTGGATTTACATTGTTAAGATTCAATTCATGTCTGCTCCATTCTGGTCCAGAATGAACAGCAAAGTGTTTTGCACAGGCTAAAAGCTTACGGTATTTAGAATCTGCAGGACCTTGCAAACCCTTAACAACAGAAATCCCCATTCGAGAAGTAAGATAGGGATCTTCGCCATAGGTTTCCTGACCGCGTCCCCAGCGAGGATCTCTAAAAATATTTACGTTAGGCGTCCAAACCGAAAGGCTCAAAAAACGCTTATTCTCATTCCCGTTTTGAATCCACTGATTGTATTTAGCTCTGGCTTCATCCGATACTGCATCAAATACACGATAAACAAACTGATCGTCAAATGAGGCTGCCATTCCAATAGGTTCAGGAAAAACAGTTACATTATCGTTGTTTGCATAACCATGCAATGCTTCGCTCCACCAATTAAATTTTTTAATTCCGAGTCTTGGCACAGCATCAGACTGATCACACATCAATGCTGCCTTTTCTTCGAGAGTCAATCTTGAAATTAAATCTTTTGCCCGTTCAGTAGAACTAAGAGAAGGATTTTTATAAGGTAATTGTTGTGCATGGACACTAACTATTGAAAACAAACTTATAACAAACAGATAACTGATTTTCATTATTTTACATTTTAGAATTGTATTTAAATACTTTTTTTTTAGCGGAAGGATAGTTAATTCGTTTTGGAAATTTTATCATCAATATGGAAATAATCAAAATCTGCAAAACCGCCTGTATTTTTAGTTGCATAATTAAACAGCCCAAATCGGTAGCCCATAAAATGAGGAAGCGTGTACGGAAGTTTTATAGCGTTTCCGATACTGATCCATTTCTTTCCATCCAAACTGTAATAAAACCTTCCTGTGTCTGCATTATGTTTAAAATCACATTCTGCTTTGAAATACACTTTATCTTGATCTAAGGAAATACTTTCGATTTCTTTTGAGGCATCAATCATTACGATTTTTTTAGTGCCGTTTTCAGCTTTTACAGCAATCAATCCAAAGTCCTTTTGCAATAACGAAAGTCCTGCAAAATCGCCTTCTTTCATTTTAGAAACCTCCACTAATGTTTCGCCTGAGCTTTCAGGTCCAAAAGTCCTTTGAGTTAATGTGTTTTTAGCTTGAACAAAACTGTTGTCTATTCTGCCTGTTTTTAATCTTAAATATCCTTTTCTTTCTTTGACAGACCAAAGTGAGTTATTTGGATTGTGATTCCACTGCCACACTAATGGCAATTCTTTTTCTCCGATTTTACGGGTAAATTCATCCGAATTAACAATATTAGGAATAAGTCCTTTGCTTGCTGGTAAATCAAGATTTTCAGGCACTTTGCCGTTTTCGCCTAATATTGGCCAGCCATCTTCCCATTTTACAGGCACCAGATAAGGAATACGCCCTACACCTCCAGCATCTCTAAACAAATAGGAAAACCATTTTCCATCTGGCGTATCGATCAGTCCGCCTTGGGCAACGCCTAAATTTTGTAAACCAATTTTTCCTTCCCAAGGGCCTGAAATGTTATCGGCTCTGTGAATGATTACAGTGCGCATCCCTCCTTTTGGCCAGCAAATATTAAATAAATAATATTTTCCTTTCACCTTAAAAAGCTGAGATCCTTCAGAATTCAGCATAATATTGCTTCCAGCAGGAGCGCTTGCATTTTCTATTAAAACCTTTTTAGTTCCTTCCTTAACAGCTGAAAGATCATTATTCAATTCTATAATTTCAAGTTTGCCTGCACCCCAAACCATATAAACTTTGCCGTCATCATCAAAAAAAACAGAATGATCATGGTAAGAAGCATTTAATATATTTTTTTTCCAAGGTCCTTTTTCTAAACTTTTTGTAGAAAAAATGTATGTTTTTCCTGTTGTTCCAGAAAAAGTGCTGACATAATAAGTACCGTTATGATAGCGCAGACTGCTCGCCCATGAACCTCTTCCATAATCATTTTTTCCATTATTTAAATTTAATCTGTCATCATTATCTTCCAGTGTTTCATAAGCATAATTAATTAGTTTCCAATTTACTAAATCGCTGGATTTCATAATTGGCACACCTGGATTCACGTGCATTGTAGTACTGCTCATATAGTATGTACCGCCAACTCTAATTATGGATAAGTCAGGGACATCGGCATATATCACTGGGTTATTGGCTGATTTCTTTTGAGAAAAAACAGCTGTTTGCATGATTAAAATTAGGCAGGTAAAAGTGAAAATGATTTTATTTTTCATGGTATAAAAATTCAAAACTGAAATGTTTTTTTTACTTAATTTTGGATACTCCTTCCGTAGTTTGGATTACTTTTTGAATAGTACCATCCTCATTATAATACATATAATCTACACAAACAGAACGTCTATAACTTCCTCCAGTAGGCAGTGTTCCATTATGATAAAAAAAGTAGGATTTGCCTTTGTAGTCAACAATACCGGGATGAGTAGTAAAACTGTTAGGTACATTTTCTTGAATAATGCCTTGATAATTCCATGGTCCTGCAGGATTTGTAGCCGTACAATATTCAATCATTTCTGGTTTGGTGCCTGCGCTGGCATATACTAAATAATAAAGCCCTTTTCTTTTATATACCCACGGACCTTCGATAAAGTTTTTAGGTTTAAAAGTGGTGATAGGCCCATCCATTTCTATCATGTTCTTTTTCAATTTTACCCATTTACAGCTTCCATTGCCCCAAAACATGTAAGCTTGTCCATCATCATCCACGAATACAGTAGGATCAATATCATCCCAAGCGTGAGGTAAATCTTTAGTCATTTCATTAACTACAAGAGCTTTACCAATTGCATCTTTAAAAGGTCCTGTAGGACTGTTTGAAACAGCAACGCCTATTGCTGCGCCGCCACCGCTGTTATCATCTTTTTTGTGAAACGTAGAAACAAACCAATAAAACTTTCCATTTCTCTCAATACACTGGGCAGCATAAGCATCGCCCGTAGCCCAAGAAAACGTACTCGGCGAAAGTGGTGCTCCGTGATCTTTCCAAGTAGCCATATCAGTTGTAGAAAACACATGCCAGTCTGCCATTTTATAATTAGTATCTGCCTCGGTGGCTACATCGTGTCCTGTATATAAATACAGTGTGCCTTTATGTACAATAGGAGAAGGATCGGCAGTAAAAATATCCTTAATAATAGGGTTTTGTGCTGTTATTTCTATCATTGACAAACAACAAACAAATGTCAATAAGATTTTATTTTTTAGTTTCATATGTAGATAATATTTGTTTTTTAAAGGAATATGGTATCACCAGATCTTCATTGGTGTTTACGACAAATGTTGCCATGGCGATTTCATTTTTATAGTATTTCATTAATATGGTTAATAGCATTTTCTTTGCTTGTTTATCTTTAGCATCCCATTTTGAAATGTGTTTCTTTTCTTAAAAATTACTTTTTTACGACTATTTTTTTACCGCTATATTTGATAGATTTTACAGTAGCATCATTTTGATTTCCTGTTACCCAAACAATATTCATGGTATATATTGCAACTTTATCTTTATAATTACCAACCTGATCTTCTATAGTAAATGTTTGATTCTTTTCATTCCAAATCATAGGAATCTCAATATATTCTCCTTTTTCATAGTTGTAATTGTCTCCTTCATCATCATAAAGTGTAAACGTTGCGTTTTTACCTGTATAAACACGGATTTCTAGGACATCTTGTTTGGATTGAGTATTCTGAATTATATTCCCCATAGGTACAATTGAACCTTCTTTTACAAAGACTGGAATTTTATCCAATGGAGCTGGAGCTAATATCGTTTGCCCTCCTTCAAATTTTTTGCCTGTCCAGAAATCAAACCACGCATTTTGCTTTGGCAAATAAACATTCCAATCTGTAACGTTGGGAGCTGTAACCGGTGCTATCAAAAATGCTTTTCCAAACATGTATTCGTACGCTTGACTTACAGCTTTTGTGTCATCATTGAAATCCATAATTAATGGCCGCATCAAAGTCGAATTATTCTTAGATATTTGCCAAGCTTCTGAATAGATATAAGGCAATAATTGATATCTAAGATTCATCATAGAACGCATATTATTCTCCACTTTTTCACCATATTTCCAAGGCTCTGTTTCCGTTTGATATCCATGTATGCGGAATATTGGATTGAAAGCTCCCCATTGAAACCAGCGAGTAAGTATTTCGTGATATTTTTCATCTGTATATTGTCCTTGACCAGGTCGAAAAAAGCCGCCGATGTCGGTAGTCCAATAAGGCATTCCAGTAAGATTATAATTCAACCCCGCTGCTATTTGGCGTTTATAAGCGTCCCAGTCCCAACCTATGTCACCAGACCAATTGATTGTAGCATAACGCTGTTGTCCTAAAAATGCAGAACGGGTAAGAATAGCAACTCTTTTTTCTGGATTGGTATTTCTTTGCCCTTCATAAACTGCCTTGCTTACAAATAATGGATAGGTTAATCGGTAAAAATCCCCCAATCCAAAATAGGTTTGTTTGCCTCTTAACGCATCATTTTCAGGTTCAGTTGCATCCATCCACCAAGAATCCACACCCAAAGTAAATAAATTTTTATCGAGTGCATTCCAATGTGTTTTTTGTGTTTCTGGATTAAAAATATCTATCCATGGGCTATTGGGAATGAATAAGTTTTTGGATACATATTCTTTTCCGATTTCTGATTCTTTATTTAAATTCTCCCAAACAGAAACCGAAAAATGAGCCTTCAGATCATGAATTTCTTTTATGAATTTTTCAGGTTCAGGATAATGCGTTTCATCAAATTTAGGCACTCCCCATCCATATTTACCCCAATATTGCCAATCCTGCACTATTACATCCACCGGTAAATTGCGTTTTCTAAATTCTTTAATGGTAGAAACCAAATGTTCTCCAGAAGTATATCTTTCTCGGCATTGCCAAAATCCGAAAGCCCATTTAGGCAACATAGGAACATTCCCCGTTAAGTTGCGGTAATTGGCTATAATTTCATCTGTGTCATTTCCTTCAAAAACT
Organism: uncultured Flavobacterium sp.; assembly: GCA_963511725.1. GTDB lineage: Bacteria > Bacteroidota > Bacteroidia > Flavobacteriales > Flavobacteriaceae > Flavobacterium. Next base: position 54,646 of record CAUPKA010000011.1, on the reverse strand, counting down.
ACGTAATCAAGTGATTTGGCATTAGGTGAATTGAAAACCGTTTCATCATTAGAGAGTTTTAAACTAACAGAGGGTGTATTAGTCGATTTGCAAACCACTTTCACAGTATGCTTACCAGCTTTTAATTGAACTAATTTACTCACTGCTGGCGGAAGCCATAAATTAGATTGATTGATTACATCGATGCCATCAATCACAACTAAATGACGGCTGTCCATGTCTCCAAGATCAAGCATTACAGAATATTCGCCATCTTTGACTACCGAAAAACTGCCTGAATAAACGGATTGCTGTTGTGAAACTCGTTGTGTACCTGAAGTAGTTGTTACTTCAACCTCTAGTTTTTCGTCTTCTTTTATATTATTTTTAACCAAAGAAACATTTTGATTACTCGGATTAAAATACGTCAAACCATATTGATGCCATAATAATCCATATCCTTTATTTGAAACTAAAAATGGTATCGCAATTTGAGTATTGACTTGAATTAGCTTTCGCGTAGTATTTTTTAAATTATAAAATCCATCTTGAAATTGCCCTAATCCAAACAAATATTCGTCCTGAGGAGATTCAAAGGCTTGTTCGGCTACAAAACAAGGTTCTCCCATAACTGTGCTTGGTTTCATTAATCTGGTATTTGCCTTTTCACTAAGAAAAACTTTTCCGGATTTATTGCTATATTGTATGACTCCTGTTTTTTTATCAAATGCAACTGTAATTGCTTTTGTGCTCAGTTTTAAACTGGCTGTACTTTCTTTAAAAGCAAAACTGGGTGCCTTTGGTTTGTTTATAAAGACAAACTCTTGCTCTTCTTTTGCATTTCCAATTTGATATTGTACCCGTATTGTTTTGTCGGTAAGCGGAATTATATTTAAGATTCCTTCTGATAAGTCTATAGATAATCTATCTTTAGTTAAAGTATGCGCTTTATACTGCTGTGCACTAATTGAAGCTGACAGCAAGCTCAAAAATAAAATGTATGCGAATTTGTGCATTTTGAAGTTTTTAAAATTTAAAGCTATTTTTTAATTGGATTCAATGAAATAACAAAACCGCCTCTACGAAGTAATTTTACTTCAATAGTCGAATTTTTATTTACTTCCATAACTTGTGACGCAAAATCCTTATCATGTTTACCATCAGCAATTAAAACTGCACGATAATTTATTCCTTCTTTTAAAAATTCTAACTTGATCTTTTTTGTCACTTCATCACGCTCAGATGCACTAATTCCTCCAATGTACCAAGCATCCCCATTTTTACGTGCCATAGTCACTTCCTGACCTGGATAACCATCAATAAGCTTTGTTTCTTCCCAAGTTGTAGGCACATCTTTCAAAAAAGTTTTGGCCTCATCCGGCAATTCATAATAACCTTCCGGTCTGTCTGCCAAGTGCTGTAAAGGAGATTCAAAAATTACGGAAAGAGCCAACTCATGTCCATAAGAAGTATGATGCGGAAATTGAGAATTCGTAAAAGTAACAGGAGTATAATCCATCGCTCCGACTACATTCCTTGTAAAAGGCAAAATAGTATTATGCTCTGGTGCTGTAGTGGAAAATTCGGGACCGTTATTATACCATTCCGCACCACGTACCGCTTCATAAGTCATTAAATTAGGATAGGTTCTCGACCAGCCTCGAGGCACAATACAACCATGAAAATATACCATCATTTCAAACTGTGCCGCATCTTCCAAAATATCAAGATAATATTGTATCATATTTTGTTTTTCGCTTTCAAAAAAATCAATTTTGACTCCAGCAACACCCAGTTTTTTGAGTTTAGTAAATTCTTCAACTCTATTTTCATGAGTAAGCATTCGGTCTTTTGGAGTAGATGGAACCCAAGTGTGATTTCCTCCAGAATTGTACCACATCAAAGGCTTTATACCTTTAGAATGTAAATATTTCAGGGCATCTTCTAGATTTCCGCCATTGGTCATACCATCCCATTCCCAATCCAAAAGAGTATAAGGCCAATTCATTTTTTCTGCTAAATCTGCAAACTCGCATACTATTTTATAATCTTTGGTTCCATGGTTGCTCGACCAGTAATTCCAGGATACTTTACCAGGTTTTACCCAATCCATGCTTTTAAATTTAGTTGGCGTTGATACATCTTCGACCAAAGTGCTTTCTACAATATCAGACAAACTGCCAATAGTAATTACTCTCCAGGGTGATTGCCACGGAAGTGAAATGGTTGGTTTTGATTCACCAGTGCCTCTTGCGTCTTTTTGATCAGGAAAAGTTAGTTTATAAGTATTGATATCGACTGCATTACTTAATTTTGTCCCACAGTAAGTATTATTTAAATCAGCCTCATGCAAAAGAAACCAACATGATTTATCGACTGAATTAAATAGTGCTGGATAACACCATTCTTGCTGAATTATCTTGTCATCACTTGAAACATCGTACAGACCCTCATTGGCAGCATTCCATTTCTCTAGCCATCGTTTGCTTTCTTTTGGTATTTGGTATGCTGTAAACTCATCATTAATAATATAAGAACCTTGCTTCTCAGGAAATTCATATCGGAAAGTTACTCCGTCATTATAGGCTCTTATAATAAGATTTAATTTTGCTTTATTGGGATTTTCGAATGAAATCGTTACTTCATTGGCCACATTATCACGCACTAACTTTTTACCGAAAGGAAGTTCATAATGTTCCTTTATCATTTTTGGTTTAGATGCTTTTAAAAAAGTGAGTTCTTTTGAAAAATCCTGATCGCTTCGAGAAAGTCCAAGATTTACTTTTGGAAGAATCTCAGATGTGTTTTTATCTCCATAATAGGATACTTTCAAATACCATTCGTCTTTAGTATTCCCGTTACCGGCATACAGCGTTGCCTCAATTTTTTGATTTGGGGATTTGAGCATTATTATTTGTGACCAAGTAAAACAAGGAAAAAATATAACAACCAGCACTAAAATAATTTTTGACCTCATGATTTTAAATAATTCATTTTCTATATATCCCAAAAAATAATAATTCAAATATATTTGTTAAAACCAGATAACAATTGCCAATTTGTTACATAGACTTTACGATACGTTACATAAAAATTAAATATGCATAATCACTAATATTGATTGCATTTTACAAAAAATCATAACAAAAGAAGAGCTTATCCTAATAAATACGGCGAAAAACATAAAATAAAAAACGTTACAAATCATTATTTCTTTTGCAAAAGATCAGTTGCTTTCAGTAATATTCTTTATGTGCGGATATATAGCAGTATTCGAAGCCGAGTTCTACCAAAAAGCATCGAACAATGTTTATTTTTCATTTAAAAAAACTAAAATGATTTTAAAATAGTCGTCACGTGCCAATAAAAAAGAAACAAATGTTCTCCAGAAATTATTTTATTTACTTACCAACGAAATAACATTTCCTTTATTAGTAGGTATATCAACAAGAATAGTGGGTTTAAGATCTAATGGTTTTATTTTTGATTCTGCTGCTATTATGGGGGCAGGCGTTTCATTAATAAAATAAAACGGATTAGGATTTTCTCCATTTGTCACTGCCAATTCAGCGCCTGACTTTTGTTTCATAGCATTTGGCAAACGCAATCTTAAATTACCACCAAGTGCTGATTTTACAACTAATTTTGTCAGTTTAGAATCTTTCCATTTCATTTCCACAATTTCGAAACCGCCTCTGGCACGTATTCCTTCAATACTGCCTTGCGGCCAAACATCAGGCAATGCGGGAAGTAAATGAATCGCTCCATCAGAACTTTGAACCAGCATTTCAGTAATTCCTGAAGTACATCCAAAATTTCCATCAATCTGAAACGGGGGATGCGCATCAAAGAGATTATTATAAGTCCCTCCGCCTTCAGCATTTATGCCCAAAGGAGTTAGCTGATTTTTAATAAGCGAATAAGCATGATTTCCATCCTGCAGTTTTGCCCACCAATTTATTTTCCACCCCATACTCCAGCCTGTAGATACATCTCCGCGCTGAAGCAGTGTATTTTTTGAAGCAGCAAATAATTCCGGAGTTTTATAGGCTGCTATTTGATTCGAAGGGAATAATCCATATAAATGGGACACATGTCGATGGTGGTCATTAGGATCATCAATATCATCAAGCCATTCTTGAAGTTGGTTGTACTTTCCTATGTGCATTGGCGCTAATCTGCTGCGCATTTGTTTTAGCGTATCAATTAATGTTGCATCTTCCTTTAAGATTTGCGCAGCACTAATAGTTGTACTCAACACATCAAAAACAATTTGGCTATCCATTGTCGTTCCAGCATCAAGCGAGGAACCATTGTGAACTTTTGGCGCATTTTCAGGAGAATTACCAGGATTTATTACTAGCCATTTATATTTGGGATGTTCTACCAAAAAATCAACATAAAATAAAGCTGCTCCTTTTAGCGCTGGATAAACTGACGCTAAGAATTCTTTATCTCCTGTATAAAGATAATGTTCCCATAAATGCTGGCTTGTCCATCCGCCTCCCATTGTCCATAATCCCCAAAAAGCGCCATCTACAGCTCCGGTAGCTCGCCAAATATCTGTATTATGATGCGCCATCCAGCCTCTTGCTCCATACATTGTTTTGGCGGTTTCTTGTCCTGTGACCGACATATCTTTAACCATTTGCAAAAAAGGCTCATGTAACTCTGAAAGATTCGTTTTCTCAGCAGGCCAGTAATTCATCTCGGCATTTATATTGATCGTATATTTACTGTCCCAAGCTGGATTGATATTGTTATTCCATATTCCCTGCAGATTGGCAGGTTGTCCTCCTGGCTGAGATGATGATATTAGTAAATAGCGACCATATTGATAATAAAGTGCTGCAAACTGTGGGTCATTCGTATTTCTAAAAATTTTTAAACGTTCATCTGTCGGTAAATTAGCCGCAGGTGTTGTCCCTAAATCGAATTTAACACGATTGAAATATTTTTGATAGGCAGTAATATGTGCTTTTTTGATGGTTTCATAGGATTTTGCAAAAGCCTGATTCATATAGGCAGAAGCACGTTGTCCTTCATTACCGCTAACATCACGATAATTAGTAAAATTAGTAGCTATGGAAATATAAATAGTAACAGCATTGGCTTTTTTTACAACAAGTGAAGTATCAGTTTGCTCTAATTTTCCATTTTCTAACTTGATGCGGGTGATTCCTTTAAATTTAACCAGACTCTTTATTCCTTCATGATCGCTGGTAGTGCCAGTAATTTCTAGATCTTTTGAATCATTAACTGCAAAATTCTTGATTTTATGAGGAGAAGTATAATTTGCAGTAAATGAAATACTCGCTTTTTTATTAGCCGTAAGGTGAATGACAATAACTCTGTCTGAAAATGAAACGAAAGCCTCTCGGGTATAAGTTACGCCGTCAACCTCATAGCTCGTTTTCGAAACTGCCTTTTCTATATCGAGTTCTCGCCTGTAATTAGAATACTTTTCATGTCCGCTGAAATTTAAATTAAGATTCCCAACTGGCTGAAACATTTGGCCTTGTGATTGCTTTGAAATAAAAGCTTGATTGGCTAATTTTTCTGCTTCTTTGTGTTTTCCATCAAAAATCATTTTTTGAATTTCCGGCAATGCAGCTAAAGCATTTGGATTATCGTTCTTATTGGGGCCACCACTCCATACCGTATTTTCATTCAATTGGATAGTTTCATGCTCAACATTTCCATATATCATTGCTCCCAGAAAACCATTACCTATAGGCAAAGCATTTTCCCATGTGTTTCCAGAAGGCTGATTGTACCAAAGCTTTAGATTCTTATTATCTTGTGAGTAACAAAAAGACATTACTATAAGAAAGGCTGAAATTATATTTTTTTTCATTTTAAAATTGACTATTTCTTTATTATAATTATTTTAGTGGAACTGACAAACTGCTTATTTTATATGTGTATATCTAACACTTAAAAAAGAAACTAAAAAAAAACTCATGCGCACATGAATTTTTACTTTATATATTTTATTTAAAATTATTATTTGCTTTTTATAAACTCAAATTAAACAGCAAAAAACTTACTATTAAAACAAATTGTAAATTACTTACATTTCAGACTATCTTACCTGTCAAGGCTTCTGGATATAAAATTTGACAGCTCTAAACATGCAATTAAATGTTTGTTATCTCAATATCATTTGATTTTGCTTTAAAATAACAAAAATCAGTTCTAAGAAAGTGGCAATAGCAATTTGCTTTCTTACTTATTTATTTTTAATAACCTCAAACCTAAAAAAACCAATAGTTAATTTAGTTTTTACAAATATACAAAAACAAAACAATCGGTTGTGTTTTTATTTAAATTTTAATAATGATAAAAAAATCAGCATTAAATTGATACATCTTTAATTATTTAGCAAATAAAATATTTAAATATATGTGTGCTTTGTGTAATTTATATTTCAAAACCCAGCTTTATTAAGAATATTAAAAAAAAAAAAATTACCATTTAATAAACTATCGCTGAGCAAGCCTTAGAGATAATAGAACATCTAACTATTGACTGGATATTGTCTAAAAAAGCCACTAATTAAAATAATCAATGTTTTACAGTGCCTTAAAATTCACGCACTTTTTTATATACTAAATTTGGTTTTTATTCCAATTTAAAACTGACACTTACATTGGCGGTAATCTCTATTTCGCCAGTCGCCATTGTTTGTCTTGGCGAAGCACTATCAGCTTCCATTGCAGTCGACTTCATAGCATATACTGGTTGAGGATAGTAGACTTGTGTGTTATCTGTAATAGTTAATGCTACGCCAACTTTTTGCCCTAAAACTGAGACATAATCCTCTGCCTTAATTTTTGCATCTTTCATGGCTTGTTTGCGAGCGTCTGATTGGTATTGTGATAATTTTGATGATTGAAAAGTAACATTGTCAATTCGATTAATTCCTTGATCAACCAATCCTTCCATCAATTCATCGTATTTTGATAGATCTCTCAATAAAATTTCTATTGTTTGTACAGCATTATAACTATGTTTCTTTTTTTCATAATCATACTGCGGATTCAAGGAAACTCTTTTTGTTTTATAATCTGCTGAAGGTAAATTCATGTTTTTTACTAATTTCAAAACAGCTTCCATTTGCTGGTCATTTTGCTTTTTTACGTCTTTAGCATTCGTGCCTTTTGTTTCAACAGTAGCAGAGATCGTAACTTGATCTGGGACAACCTTTATTTTTCCTTCGCCTGAAACATTTATTTGAGGAATAAGTTTTACTTCTTGGCTATAAGCTAGCACAGTAAAAAGACAAATTAAGAATGCAATTGATTTTTTCATACTTTTTATAATTAAATTAATATTTATAGTTTACCCATTTTTGCCATTCCAAATAGAATAACAATTGGTATTGCTAACAAAACGGTCATTAATGTATGTTCTTGTATTAATTCAGGATTTCTTAACAGCGTAATCAAATACCCTCCTATTGCCCCGCCAAAATGAGCTGTATGCCCAATATTATCATTTTTGGCTCTCATACCATATATTGAATATAACAAATATAAAATCCCAAATAAATAGGCTGGAATAGGAATTATAAAATACAGACCTAACATCATATCTGGTTGTAATAAAATAGCAGAATATAACACTCCAGTTACTGCACCCGAAGCCCCTACTGCCCTATAACCATAATCATCTTTATGAAATGTCATAGTCAATAAGCTACCGAAGATTAAACTGCCAAAATAAACTAGAACAAATGAAAATGTTCCCAAAAAACTAAAAACCACTGGAGCGAAAAAATAAAGTGTCAGCATGTTAAATAGTAAATGCCCCATATCAGCATGCAAAAATCCAGACGATAGCATTCTAATTTGCTCTCCTGCACGAATACTTCCTACATGAAACTCGTATTTTCTAAAAAAAGAAAAATCATTAAATCCTTTATAACTGATTAATACATTAGCAACAATAATTGCAATCAAAATGATATTCATAAATAGATATGTTTTTAAAAATTTACTGTAAAGCTAACTATTATTTAATTGTCAAATACCTGCATTGGCAATGAATTAGGGACAATTCTTGTTTTTTTAAAATTTGATAACGATATATAACTAAATGATTAAATAAACCATAAAGAACATTTAAACGTAAATTAATAAACTATATTTGGCCAAATTAAAAAAATGAAATACGCTATTTATCTAATTGTTTACCCTTTTTTATGGTGTATTTCAATGCTTCCCTTTCCAATATTATATTTTTTTTCGGATTTTGTATATATTATTTTATACCGAATTATTGGCTATAGAAAAAAAACGGTACGTGCAAATCTAAAACTGGCTTTGCCCCTTATATCAAAAAAAGAACGTTTGATTATTGAGAAAAAATTTTATCACCATTTATGCGATATGTTTCTGGAAATGATAAAAACCATGTCAATTTCCAAAGAAGAAATATGCAAAAGATATGTCTTTAAAAATTTTGAATTATATGCAGAACTAGAAAAACAAGATAAAAGTATTGCTATCATGTGCGCGCATTATGCCAGTTATGAATGGGTTGTATCCATGAACTATTATACAAAATTTAAAGGATATGGAATTTACAAAAAAATAAAAAACCCATATTTTGATAAATTGGTGCATTCTATTCGTTCCAAGTATAATGCAACTTTAATTACAACTAAAGAAACCATCCCAACAATAGCACATAATTACAGAAACAAAATCTTTTCAACCTATGGATTTGCAAGTGACCAGTCTCCAAAAGAGAATACTTCTAACCATTTTTCAAAGTTCATGGGAATTGAAGTACCTGTATATACCGGTGCCGAAATGTTGTCAAAAAAATACAATATGAACGTAATTTTCTTAAAAACAAAAAAAGTAAAACGGGGTTATTATGAAGCAACTATGGAAATTATAACTGAAAATGCAAAAGAAATACCTAATTATGAAATTACAGACCAGTTCTTAAAACTCGTAGAACAACAAATTCATGAAGCTCCAGAATATTATTTGTGGACTCATAAAAGATGGAAACATAAGAAATAGAATTTTAAACCAATTCATAGACCCTAACAATGACACCAATTTTAAGTTTTAAAGAATAGAGAATACTATTTATTTAGATTTACATAAATTTTGAATGCATGCAATACTTCATATATTTACTTACCTATCCTCTCATTTGGGGAATATCAATCCTTCCGTTTCGGTTGCTATATCTTTTTTCGGACTTTGTTTATATAATTCTATACCTAATTATTGGTTACCGAAAAAAAACAGTACGTGCTAATATTGCTTTGACTTTGCCTCATTTATCTAACAAAGAACGATTAATTATTGAGAAGAAATTTTACCATCATTTATGTGATATGTTTCTGGAAATGATAAAAACAATGAATATTTCCAAAGAAGAAATCTGTAAAAGATATGTTTTTAAAAACTTTCAAGTTTATGCAGATTTAGAGAAAAAAGAAAAAAGCATTGCCATAATGTGTGCTCATTATGCCAGTTACGAATGGGTTATATCAATGAATTATTATACAGAATTTCAAAGTTTTGGAATTTACAAACAAATTAAGAACCCTTATTTTGACAAATTAATTCATACTATCCGTTCAAAGTTTAATGCACATTTGATAACTACAAAAGAAACAATTCCAACCATCGAAAAGAATTGTCAAAACAAAACACTATCAGTTTATGGATTTGCAAGTGATCAATCCCCAAAAGAAAACTGCGCCTACCATTGGGCGAAATTTATGGGAATTGAAGTTCCTGTCCATACCGGAGCCGAAATGCTATCCAAAAAATATGACATGAGTATTGTTTTTCTTAAAACCAAAAAAGTAAAACGCGGTTATTACGAAGCTACTATGGAAGTTCTTGCCGAAAATACTAAAGACATACCAGATTATGAAATTACAGACCAGTTCTTAAAATTGGTTGAGCAACAAATTTATGAAACTCCAGAATACTATTTATGGACTCATAAAAGATGGAAGCATAAACGATAGAGTTTTACAATAATTATTGAATACCTAATCAATTCTAAATTTTGAAAGAATATAAAGAAAATTTTATTTATTTATATTTGCATAAATTTAGACTACATGCAATACTTTATATATTTATTAGCCTACCCTCTAATTTGGAGCATATCGATGCTTCCTTTCCGATTACTATATTTATTTTCTGATTTCGTCTATATTATTGTTTACAGAGTAATTGGATATCGTAAAAAAACGGTTCGTCAAAATCTAGCTTTGGCACTTCCCAAATTATCAGACAATGAGCGTTTAATAATAGAGAAAAAATTCTATCATCATATGTGTGATATGTTTCTGGAAATGATAAAAACAATGAATATTTCTGAAGAGGAAATATGTAAGAGATTTGTTTTCAAAAACATAGACATGTATAAAGAGATAGAGAAACAAGGAAAAAGTGTTGCTATTATCTGTTCTCATTACGCTAGTTATGAATGGATTATATCTATGAATTATTATTCAGACTTTACAGCTTATGGAATTTACAAACAATTAAAGAACCCCTATTTTGATAAATTGGTGCATAAAATCCGTTCTAGATTCAATGCTAAATTGATTACTACAAAACAAACTGTTCCTACAATAATTAATAATAACAAAAACAACGTTTTGTCTTTATACGGTTTTGCCAGTGACCAATCTCCTAAAGCCAAAGCGGCGCTGCATTGGTCAAAGTTTATGGGAATCGAAGTTCCTGTTCATGTTGGTGCAGAAATGCTTTCCAAAAGATACAATATGAATTTAATTTATTTAAATACTAAAAAAATATCACGAGGTCATTATGAAGCAACTCTCGAACTCCTTTCGGACAATCCAAAAGAAATTCCAAACTTCGAGCTTACTGACCAGTATTTAAAACTTTTAGAAAAACAAATCTACGAAGCTCCAGAATTTTATTTGTGGACACACAAAAGATGGAAATACAGAAGAGAGGAAAGCATTTAAGTTTTTAGAATGCAGCATTCAGATTGCAGGATTTAGAAATTTGCATCAATAAAAAATCACCTAATCAAAACAAGTTGTATTATTTAGGTAATTTTTTATATTTTCTTAGTTTCTCAGTCTCTTAGAGCCTTAGCTACTTAGAAAGAAAACCATTTTTGCACTAATCTATCTTCAAATGCTTGTGCCTTTTTATGAACGAACTCATTAGTTTCTTTGTTATAATCATAATCCAATGACCAATTTTTATGATTTTCAGCCAATGATTTTATACTGTTGCATACATATTCAATTTCAGCAGTTGTTGTCGTTGGATGTATAGACATTCTGATCCATCCCGGCTTTCTGATTAAATCCCCTAAACTAATTTCGTCAATTAATTTATTTGAAGCTTCCTGATCCACATGCAGTAGAAAATGCCCGTAAGTTCCAGCACAACTGCATCCGCCACGAGTTTGGATACCAAATTTATCGTTCAATAATTTTACGCCTAAATTAAAGTGCAAATCTTCAATAAAAAATGAAATCACACCCAAACGATCGTGATGCTGTCCGGCAAGAATCTTTATATTTGGAATACTTCCTAATGCATCAAAAACATATTCAACAATTTCGTGTTCGCGTTTAAGAATATTTTCCATTCCCATTTGCTCTTTCAATTGAATTGCCAAAGCTGTTTTAATCACTTGCAAAAAGCCTGGAGTACCGCCATCTTCCCTGTCTTCAATATTGTCTAAATATTTATGCTCTCCCCATGGATTTGTCCAAGAAACTGTCCCGCCACCAGGACAGTCCGGAATCATATTGTGATATAATTTTTTATTAAAAACCAAAACTCCAGAAGTCCCAGGGCCTCCCAAAAATTTATGTGGAGAGAAGAAAATAGCATCTAAATAGGATTCAGAATCTTCAGGATGCATATCAATTTTTACGTAAGGACCAGAACAGGCAAAATCAACAAAACAAACACCATTGTGCAGATGCATAAGCTTTGCAACTTCATGATATGGCGTTTTTATTCCTGTAACATTTGAACAAGAAGTTATCGAAGCAATTTTATAGGTTCTATCCTTATATTTTTCTAATAAAGCAGTAAGATTCTCAAGGCTAAAAAGTCCCTCTTCACAGGATGGAATCACTTCAACATCAGCAATAGTTTCCAGCCATGATGTTTGATTTGAATGATGCTCCATGTGCGAAATAAAAACGATAGGTTTTTTCTCGGCAGGAATATTGAAATATTCGGTTAGATTTTCAGGAACTTTTAACCCTAATATGCGCTGAAATTTATTTACAACGCCAGTCATTCCGGTTCCATCAGTTATTAAAACATCGTCAATATTGGCATTTACATGATGCTTAATAATATGACGCGCTTGATGATAGGATTTAGTCATTAAAGTTCCAGAAACTGTTGTTTCGGTATGCGTATTGGCAACAAAAGGTCCAAACTCATTCATCAGTTTTTCTTCGATGGGGCGATACAAACGACCGCTTGCTGTCCAATCGGTATAGATAATTTTTTGCAAGCCATAAGGAGATTCAAACTCTTGTTCAATTCCTATAATATTATCTCTAAATTGCTGAAAATATTGTTCTAATGATGTACGGACTTTTGTTGTGGACATTATATTTAAATTTGGATTCAAATATATTGATTTTTGACTGAATCTAAATTTCAATTATTACATTTTTAAGATTCCAAGCAAGAAGAATAAAGATTATTCTCAATTTTAGCTTTGATTTATTTAAATTTCTGATAAATGTTTAAAAATGAGATTTTAACAAAATAGGGATTATCTAAAAAAATCCTATTTTCTGCTTTTAAAGTAAACCTCAATAGGCTTAAAGTTTGTAAGGCTAAATACTTTTTAGAAACTAAATCGAAATACAATAAAGCACATAGTTTGAAATAAATAATATAATAATCCCAACAAACCATAAAAAAAACCGACTCTCGTCGGTTTTAATGTTTTATATTCCAGCAACAGCTTTTATTTCATCAATAATCCGCAGCGCTAAATCATCAGCCAATTTCTGACTGGAAGCTTCGGTATAAATACGAATAATTGGTTCTGTATTTGATTTTCTTAAATGAACCCAATTATCGGCAAAGTCAATTTTTACTCCGTCGATTGTGGTAATATCTTCGTTTTTATATCTTTCGGTCATTGCTACAAGAATCGCATCAACATCAATTTTCGGAGTCAACTCAATTTTGTTTTTGCTCATATAATACTCTGGATACGAAGCTCTCAATGCCGAAACTGATATTTTTTTGTTGGCCAAATGCGTCAGAAACAAAGCCACGCCTACCATACTGTCACGACCATAATGTGATTCTGGATAAATGATTCCTCCATTGCCTTCACCACCAATAATCGCATTATTTTTCTTCATCAATTCCACTACGTTCACCTCGCCTACTGCGCTGGCTTCGTAGCTTCCGTTGTGCTTGTTGGTCACATCACGCAATGCACGGGATGATGACATATTCGAAACGGTATTCCCTGGAGTTTTACTCAAAACATAATCGGCACAAGCCACCAAAGTATATTCTTCACCAAACATTTCACCGTCTTCACAAATAAAAGCCAAACGATCGACATCTGGGTCAACTACAACTCCCAAATCCGCTTTTTCCTTAACCACCAACTCCGAAATATCAGTTAAATGTTCTTTCAATGGCTCTGGATTGTGAGGAAAATGTCCGTTTGGTTCGCAGTATAATTTTACTACTTCAACGCCCATCAATTCTAGTAATCTAGGGATAATAATTCCTCCAGATGAATTTACACCATCCACGACAACTTTGAATTTAGCCGCTTTCACAGCATCAACATCTACCAATGGCAAATTCAAGACTTCATCGATATGAATGTCCATATAAGCATCATTTACAGTAATTTCACCCAAACTATCGACATCTGCAAAATCAAAAGCTTCGGCTTCGGCAATCTCAAGAATTTTCTCTCCGGCTGCTCCACTCAAGAACTCTCCTTTTTCATTCAACAATTTCAATGCATTCCATTGTTTTGGATTATGAGAAGCTGTCAAAATGATTCCACCATCAGCTTTTTCCAATGGAACGGCTATTTCAACTGTTGGTGTTGTTGATAAGCCTAAATCAATCACGTCAATTCCTAAACCGATAAGTGTATTGATAACTAAATTGTGAATCATGGGTCCCGAAATACGCGCATCACGACCAACTACCACAGTTAATTTATCTTTATTGGAATAGTTTTTAAGCCATGTTCCATAAGCCGAAGCAAATTTTACAGCATCAACTGGAGTTAAATTATCTCCTACTTTCCCTCCTATCGTTCCTCGAATTCCGGATATTGATTTTATTAAAGTCATTGTGAATTATGATTTTTGATTAGCGATTTTTGATTGCAGGTATCACTTTGCAATTTAATTTTCGAAATTATTTTTTGCGACAAATATAAAAAAGTTTATGTCTTTATAAGGAGTAAATTGCAAAAAGAGATTGATTCTTAGGGAGCCATTTCTTTTAATAAAGTTTTATACCTTTATCAAATTACCATAGACTACAAATATCTTCAGATGTGATTTAAAAAATCAAAAATCAGAAATCGCTAATCTTCAATCTAAAATCCCTATGAACTTCCTAGCCCACATCTATTTATCAGGAGAGAATGATTTGATAAAAATCGGAAATTTTATGGCTGATGGAATCAGGGGGAAGCAGTTTGAAAATTATCCGTTAGATATACAAAAAGGAATTTTATTGCACCGTTTTATTGATACTTACACGGATGCTCACCCCATTTTTAGAAAAAGCACCAAGCGGTTGCATGAAAACTATCATCATTATGCTGGCGTAATCGTAGATATTTTTTATGATCATTTTTTGGCTAAAAACTGGAGCAATTATTCCGATGAGAGTTTGGTGAATTTTACCAATCGCTTTTACCAATCTTTACGAGACAATTATGATTTTTTATCTGAAAGAACCAAAGGAATAATGCCTTATATGATTGAATACAATTGGTTAATTAGTTATCAAACAGTTGAAGGGATTCATAAAATCCTGACGCAAATGGATAGCCGAACCAAGAACGAATCAAAAATGAGATTTGCATCTAATGAACTTGTAGAATATTATAATGATTTCGAATTAGAATTCAGTACTTTTTTTGAAGATATGAGAATCGAATCCCAACAAAAACGAATTTCTTTATAAAGAGTAACACCCCTTTCTTTGATTAGTCTAAATTGTTTAGGCTAAAAGTAATTGAGTTAGATTTTAAAAATTAGATAGCAATAAATTTAATCTTATGATTTTTTGCAGCGAATTAGAAAAAGCATTTACAGAAAATGGCAACACTAAAAATGCTGTTGCCATGTCAAAATACATGAAGAATAAGTTTCCCTTTTTTGGAATAAAAACAGAGGAAAGAAAACGGATTTTTAAAAACATCTGGGCAGAAAACCAAAAAGAAGTTTCCTGTGATTCCCGAGAAATAGCTTTGTTGTTATACTCAAAACAGGAAAGAGAACTGCATTATTGCGCTCTAGAAATTTTGATAAAAAAACTAAAAAACAATTATCTAAAAGAAGATATTCAGCTTATAGAAACTCTCATAATTACAAACTCTTGGTGGGACAGTGTTGATGTTATTGCTAAATTTATTTTGGGCGACTATTTACAAAAATTCCCTTTAGAAACTGATGCAGTTATTAGTCGGTTTTCAAATTCCGAGAATATGTGGCTCAATCGAAGCGCTATTCTTTTTCAGCTGGGCTATAAAGAAAAAACAAATTTTGATTTATTGAAATTGGTTTGCGAGAAGCACAAAAGGTCCACTGAATTTTTCATTCAAAAAGCAATTGGCTGGGCACTGCGGGAATATGGAAAAACAAATCCCGAAGCAGTTAAGGATTTTGTATCCGTTGCAGATTTAAAAAAATTGAGTAAAAAGGAAGCCTTGAAAAATATAAAATAAGATATTTTTTCTAGTCAGCCTTTTCATTTTTGATTTTGATAATTGTAAAACAAAAAAAAGCTTTCAAAACTGAAAGCTTTTTTGTTTTAACAGAATAACAGCTAATTTTAATCAATTATAATTTTAGCCAAATCTTGATTTTCCTTTATTTTTCCTAATTGTATTGTTTGCAGTTTTCTTACTGTGGCTCCATTTGGTTTTTTAGTGTAAATCTCAACCATTACCGTTGCCGGACCATTTTCTGTAAGTGTAGTTTCTCCGTAATAATCCGTTCTTATAATATATTTCCCTTTTAGGGCATTACGCAATAAATATTGCTCTGGGCCATAACCTTCGGTAAAATCCTTTGAAAATCTTGCACCAGCATCAGTCTGTTCGTGTCCATAAAAACACTCCTCGTTACTGGGTTCAATAACATGTAAATCGATGTCAGTATCCATTTGGTTCCAATTGAGAATAATACGCAGTCCCACTGGCATTCTATTTAGGTATTTCTTATCTAGCTTATCTGTTTTTATACCCGGATGATCAGCCACCAATCTATTAATATCCATTAAAACAATATCCTCAACTCCTTCATATTGTCCACTCATTTCTCCATAATAATTTACCTCCAATGCTTTTATGAGTTCATCAAAAGCCGCTTGATATTCTTTATTATCTTCTAAAGTCAAACCAAGATCCCTGTGGCTTTGCGGTTCTTGCGTACGCCATTTTACAACTTGATTAGCTGTAAACAAAGCATCTTCATAAGCTTCCCATTGACGAAGCAAATAAGTCATTGATTTATATAATTGATGATTTTCCAGACCTAAATCGGCAATATTACTCAAAACTAATAAGGCTTTTTGTCTATTGCCTGAATTATAAAAGTAATTGGCTACATCAAAATAAAAACTCGGATTGTTTTCCTGAGTTAATCTCAATTCTAAATAAACATCGTATTTTTTTTCTAATGGTGCAGCAACTAAAGCTTTTAGATAAATCCTGTCTGGACTCCAAGCATTAACTTTTGTTTTGTTATCCTTGTTATTTGATGAATAAATACTATCAGAAACTGTTTTATTTACTGTCGATGAATTCCCTGAATTTGTAATACTTACTCCTGCAGCTCTCCCAGATAAAGCGTCAGAAATAACAGATGATTCACTTTTTCTGCTTCCATAACCAACAACTACAACTTCTTGTAAATTATCATCATTTCCTAAACTCTCGGAACCGACTTTCTTGTCTTTTATTTCCGTTACGGTAACCATTCCATCTACATTAATTGAATTATTCCCAACTTCCTCTACTGTCATTGGTGCATCAGGATCTCCTTTTATTGTTTCTCTGGTTACTTCCTCAGCTCTAGCTGTTACAGGTCTCACAAACTGAACTGCATCTGCTTTGTTTTTAGATTTTTTTGTTTTTTTTGGTGCAGTATATTTTATGTTTTTATTCCACCATGACTGTAATTGATATCTGTAATCCTCTATATTATCCCAATTGCTATGTTGCTCAGCCAAACGATTATCTCGTTGTTGTTTTAAAACACGGTCAAACTCGGCTCTCAATTCTGCTGGAGGAACAATGTCGTAGGCAATATAGTCATTGATGTTTTCAAGAACAATGAGCGATGTATTTTGTGTAATTATGCCATATTTCTTACCCATCATCTCAATTTCTTCTGCATTTTGTTTGTATTGAAGCTCTAAATTAGATATCTTTTTTTGCGCCCAAAGTTTCTCAATATTAACCTCCTTTGTGTTTTGGCTTTCAGTATCCAAAAGGATTTTCTTTTCAAGGATTGCTTTATCATCATAACCAAAAAGTAATACGATTTCGTTCTTTGGCTTCAATGAAATCCCTGAAACACTAAAACTTCCAGAAACTGGTGTCCCTATTGCAGGATATATTTCGGTCACCAAATAATTTTCTTTTATTCCTAAAAATTTCAAACTGGAATAGAGCATTTTATCAACTGCCTGAGTTGTATTCAATTGATTTAAGTTGATAAAACTACCGCCCGTTTTTAAGGAGTTATAGTTTAAAAAAGCGTAGTCTGAAGAAACTAACGAGCTTATGGTGTAAATCGGTTTGTTAGTTTTATCAAGTTGGTTGTTACTCAATGATGAAAGGCCGTCTGTAAAGAAAAGATATTCATCGTGAGCGGGCAATTTTATTTGAGAGAATCGTGTTCCTCCATCATAATTAGTTTTCTCCAGCAAGGTTTTGAGAGCTGTCCAATCACCATTTGCAATTGTAAATGTTTGCTTTTTTTCAAAATTATAACTCAATAAATATAAAGTTACCTGTGTGTTTTTAATTTGCTTAAAATAATTATCTAATAGATCTAATTCTTTTTTCAAATCCCTGTTTTTACAACTCAATGAAACATCCCAAATTATACCTATAGAATTTGGGTTCTTCTTTCTAGTTTTATTACTTTCAACATTGGTATTTGCATAAAAATAATGTTGGTCATCAACAGATTGCATTACAACATTAGGTATTTCCTGCTGAATAGGAATTTTAATCAGGAGTTTTTCAGAAGGCTGGAAATTTATTTTTTTTATTAATGTCACATAGAATTGATTCCAAGTTGTTTCGACTGCCTTTTCCATTACTGAAGCTTGGTCGCCATTCATTACAATTGGATTTGTTGTCGTTCCCAATACATTAATATTAACTTCAAAAACGTCTAATTTTTGAGCATACTTACTGACCAATTGGTAGGCCAAATTATTTTTGTCAAAACTGTGCAATTCCTGTTCGTACCCAATCAAAACAATGCGTTCACCATTGGGCAGAATCGGATAAATTCGAGTTTTGAAGTTATTGCCATCCACTTTTTCCAGTAAACCTGGGTCAATTCTTCTATGCTCAACTGCTTCAAACACCTGCTTTCCTTTATTTTTATTTACAGGAACAGCTACCCGCATTTTTCCATTAATATCAATCGCATAACGAGAAACAGAGACACCTTCGGGAAGCGGAAAAAGTAATTCGGCCTCCATTTGCCTAGTTCCTTTATTGAAAAAATGCATTTCGGCAGTAGTATAAGCAATGTTGCCAACTATTTTTACATTCACCAGTAATTGACTCATTTTTACACATATGGAGTCATTTCCTTTTACTGTTAGTTGCGGACTTTGCGCTTGTGAAAAACTTGCAATAAAGAATAAGATAAAAACAAAAATGCTTTTCATAATTTAAAATTTAAATATTTAATCTAATGATATGTAATAAATAATGATTGAGAAAATATAATATAGTGCGAAAAGTTACAATACTTTTAGTCAATATTAATAGGAAATATATTTTAATTTACAAGAGTTAAAGAAATATTCTATTAATCAAAGATTAACGCCTAAAATAAGTAATTGCAACTATTTTATTGTTTCCAAAGCCAAAAATTGAAAGATTGATTCTTTTTGTTTGGGTTAGTATTTTTTTTTGTCTGATTATATGACTAGGCAATAGGAATATAATTATAGAATTGTAGCCAAACACGTAATGTCTTTAATGAAATAGTTTATTTTTTTGCTTTAAAAAGCTTATTTTTGTGATAAACCAATTTAAAATACAATGTTTAAAAAGTTTTTTTCGAAAATAGAACAGCTGCTTGCTTTATCACAATCCGCTTTTAGCCCGAAACAATTTATTTTTTTATCAAGTGTTTTAGTTGGAATTTCTTCTGCTCTAGCTGTTATTGTTTTAAAAATATTTGCACACTCAGTTTTTACATTTGCTACTTATGTAACTAATCACGTCAATTTTTTCAATATAGGAATCATCAAAATATTATTGCCAGTAATTGGTATTGTGCTTACGGTATTTGTTGTAAACCGTTTTTTGGGAGGCACTATCGAAAAAGGAACTTCACAAATTTTATATGCTGTAGCAAAAAAAGCAAGTATTATTCCGAAGAAACAGATGTATGCACAAATTATGACAAGCTCACTTACAGTAGGTTTGGGAGGTTCTGCTGGTCTTGAAAGCCCTATTGTTGTTACAGGCGCTGCATTTGGTTCCAATTATGCCCAAAGATACAAACTGCACTATAAAGACAGAACTTTATTAATTGGTTGCGGGGTCGCGGCAGGAATATCAGCAGCGTTTAATGCACCTATTGCGGGGGTTCTATTTGCTGTTGAAGTTTTATTAGTCGATGTTAGCATTTCCGCTTTTACCCCAATAATGATAGCTGCGGCAACAGGAGCTTTGGTATCGGCAATTGCGCTGGACGAAACCATTTTATTAAATTTCCCGAGCAGACAAATTTTTAACTACCATAATATGCCATATTATATATTTCTTGGCATAATTACTGGATTTGTAGCTGTATTTTATGCCCGAAATTTTCAAAGAACGGAGCATTTTTTTGGCCACATCCGATTATCAGCTTATAAAAAAGCACTTTTTGGAGCATCAATTTTGGCTCTTTTAATTTTTATTTTTCCAACACTTTTTGGGGAAGGATATGAAAGCATCCGGACTTTATCAGGGAGTGACCCGGGAGAATTGTTAGAAAACACTCTTTTTAGGGGTTTTAGAAATAACAACTGGGCATTGCTGGCTTTTGTTGGCTGTTCGTTTATGTTAAAAGCATTTGCTACCGGAATAACTTTAGGAAGTGGCGGTAATGGTGGTAATTTTGCACCTTCCCTATTTTTGGGTTCTTATGTAGGTTTTTTCTTTTCAAAATTATTAAACTTAACTGGTTTGACAAATCTGCCGATTGGTAATTTTACAATGGTGGGCATGGCAGGAATTTTGAGCGGATTATTTCATGCTCCATTGACAGCAATCTTCCTAATAGCCGAAATCACTGGTGGTTATGGGCTGATGATTCCACTTATGATTGTTTCTTCCATTAGTTTTGCTATTTCCAAACGGTTTGAAAAACATTCACTTGATGTCAAAAATCTAGCCAAAAAAGGGCATGCCTTTACAAGTAATAAAGATTCTAACGTACTTTCGACACTGGATACAACTTCAATCATTCAAACAGATTATTTGAAACTGACACCGGATGAAAATCTTGAAAAACTAGTTGATTTAATTTCTCACTCCAATCAGGTAATTTTTCCAGTAGTCTCAAAAGACAACTACTTAATGGGAATTGTCCATTTTAATGATGTTCGCGAAATTATTTTTAATCAATACAGGGTGAAATACACTTTAATTAAAGAAATAATGGTTCAGCCCGTTGCCGTTGTCCATCCCTCTAATAGCATGGAAATCGTCATGGACAAGTTTGAATCTTCCAAAAAAGCCTTTCTTCCCGTAATAAGTGATGATAAATATGTTGGTTTTATATCTAAATCTGAAGCGCTTGAAGCTTATAGAAAAAAGTTAAAATCTATGACAATAGAATAAATTATATCCCATTTTATCACAAACTTCCATACAGTTATATCAAAAGAATCAATCAAAATGATTATTTTTTTTCAAAAAAAAGTAAGATCATTGCTGAATAACTTATATTGCAACTATCATTATTTATTAATTTTTGATTCCATGATAATAAAAGCAATCATCGTAGATGATGACCTAAAATCAAGAGAACTTATTCATTCTTTCTGTAAAGCCTATAGCGATAATAAAATTCAGATTTTAGACTTATGTAGTTCTGTAGATTCGGCTGTTATTTCTATCGAACAAAACAAGCCTGATTTAGTGTTTTTAGATATTGATATGCCTGAAAAGAATGGCTTTGAATTGGTAAATCATTTTGCTAAAATAGATTTTGAAATTGTTTTTGTAACCGGTCATGCCAATCAATTTACAAAAGCTATTGAAATCAGTGCTTTAAATTACTTGATGAAACCAATTAACCCTTTGAATATTAAATCAATTATTGAACGCTTTGAAAATAAAATGGAATTAGCCGAAAAAATTAATCGGATTGAAGTTTTAAAAAGCAATTTAAACGGGGATAAAAAATCAATCGTATTTTCAAATAATGACGGTTTTAAAGTAGCTTTAGTTTCTGATATTATTAGCTGTGAAACAGAAAACGGCAATGGGAAATGTAAAATTGAAACCACCAAAGAAACCATTATAGTTACAAAGTCATTGAAAGAAATATTTCAATTACTTCCTGAAACTATTTTCCTGAAAGTCAGTAGCAGTGCAATAATCAATAAAAAAAAGGTAGAATTATTTAACAGTAAAGATTTTAATTTAAGAATGAACAATGGTCGTACCATAAAAGTTTCTGATAAATTTTACACCAAAACAGAATTAATGGATGCGATTAAAAATTAAATTTTTACTTCTCCTTTTATTTTTGAGTACTTTTTTTTTGGAGGCACAATACAAGCCTTCAAAAAATTACAACACTGCCGATGGTTTGCCCAACAATGCGGTTCGGTCACTATTTTTAGATAAAAATTCCGATTTGTGGATTGGTACTGAGAACGGAATTTCAAAATTAGAAAATGGTTCTTTTACCAATCTTTTACTTCCAAAAACAATAACCAACAACAGTTGTTGGGATATTACTCAGGATACAATCGGTAATATGTGGTTTGCCAGCTACGGAGGCGGCGTTTACAAATTTGATGGTAAAAAAATCACTGTTTTTAATCGCAAAAACGGCTTGCCAATAGATAGAACCCGTAAATTATTGGCTTACAAAAACAATATTTACATAGGCACCGAATTGGGTGTTGCCATTATCGATATCAAAACCAATAAACTCACAGTTCCAAAAGGAATTTTGCCTCATTTTGGCGTTTTCTTGGTTTCTGATTTCTTTGTTTACAACAATGAAATTTATTTTTCAGCTACAAACGAAGGGCTTTTTAAAATCGCTTATAAAAACAATATTCCCGTAATCGAGCCTGTTTTTAAGTTTCAATTTACATATAGTCTAGGATTTTATGATAATACAATTTTTAGCGGGAATAAGGGATTTGTTGACAGTTTCAAAATTCAAAATCTAATTTTGGGAAAAACAGCTTCCAAATCGTATGGAAAATCTATAGTTTGGGATTTTGCAAAGGATAAATACAACACACTTTACGCAGCTGCTTGGGGCGTTTTTGATTTGAGTGGCGGACTTTATTCGATTTCCAATGATAAAATGACAAACATTTCGGAACAATACGGAATTGATTCCAAAAGTCTTTTAAATGTTGTTTTCAGTCCAAAAAAAGACATCCTTTACGTAGGCTCAAAAGACAAAGGGATTTACGAAATCTTGCTCGACAAAACCATTGATTACAATCCATTTGGAAATAAATCTATTGTTGACTTTGAAACTTTAGAAACTAAAAAAATCATACTTCATCAAGATGGAATTTCATTTTTGGATACTAAAAATTCCATTTCAAAAACAATTTCTCTATCCGTTTTTAAAAAGTTTGAAGTTGAATATATTAAAAATTCAAAACAAAAATTACCCACGCACGAGGATGGATTTTATGAATTAAATTACAACATTCCAGCACCCGAAATAGAATTTTATGAAATTCTAAAACATCAAAAGTCTTTTTGGATTAGCAGTAATATCGGTGTTTTTGAAATGAATTTTGAAGGCAAAATCATTAATTATGTTCCCATTCACAGTTATAAAATTGGTTTTACCAATGATAATAAATTCATAGAAACTATTCCTTATGCAGGCGTTCGGGTGTATAATGATGTGTATCACATGAAAGCCAAACACTTTTCTGAATTTGATAAAAATACGCCTTTGGATATTGTTGGAATTTTAAATACAGATAACAAAACCTATTTGATTTCGGTATTTCAGGGGTTATTTGTGCATCAAAACCAGAAATTTCAATCTTTGCTAAAGAATACTATTTGGAAAGAAAGCAAACTAAAATTCATTACCAAAAATCAAAAAGGCAACCTAATCATTGCTTCAGAATTTGGTGCTGTTACCATAATTGATGTTTCAAAATTATTTCGAATACTGAAAACAATTTCAAAAAATAAGATTATTGGCAATACCATAACCTTTCTTGAAAGTTATAAAGACTTCATTTTTATTGGTACTGAGAAAGGAATCAATATCTACCGAAACGGAATTATTCAATTATTCGATAAAGAACAAGGATTGAAAGATAGTGCGATTAGTAGTTCGCATATTTTTGAGAACCAATTATGGCTAGGTACAAAAAAGGGATTTTACACGATAGATTTAGATAAACTTACAGCAAATAAAAATACCGTTTCTAGTATTGAAATCAGAGCAATTGCAATCAATTCTGTTCCAGTCAATCAATCTAATTATCAATGGTTTTCTTATGCTTCTAACCAATTGGTTTGCGATTATCAGCACAATACTATTGCCGTAGATTTTGTACCCAAAGGGCATTTGTTTCCCAACAAATTAAAATTCAGATACCGATTAAAAAACACAAATCGTTGGAGTCCTTATTCCGAAAAGCCTTTTGTTTATTTGTCTTATTTGCCGAATGATAACTACCATCTAGAAATTGAAGTTTTAGATTTGAATGCAGGAAAAACATCGCATTTCGACATTTTAAAAATCATCATAAAACCGCCTTTCTGGAAAACGGGATGGTTTTATGGTTTAGTAACAACCCTATTGATTTTTGGTGCTGTTTTTATAATTTTAAGCATAAAAAAGCGTGCCAAACAAAAAGCCGTAACCGAAAATCAAATTGCCAAAGCAAAGCTCGAAGCCTTATTGAGCCAAATGAATCCTCATTTTACATTCAATGCTTTAAATACAATTCAGAGTTTTGTTTTTAATAAAGACGCCCATAATTCTGCTATTTATATTAGTGAAGTAGCTCGTTTAATGCGCCAAACATTAGACAACTCAACCAAACAAACCATCACAATTGAGGATGAAATCGAATATTTAGAGACTTATATTACTATAGACAACAAACGCTTTGATAATCGCATTCAATATGAAATACTAGTTGATGATGCAATAGATGCGGCAGGAACTAAAATCCCAACGATGTTGTTACAGCCGTTTGTAGAAAATATTTTCAAACACGCTTTTGATAAAGAGTATCCAAATCCTACTTTTAAAATTGAGTTTATTTTGCTTGACAAAAACCAATTGCAAATCCTAATTTCCGACAACGGAAAAGGCAAAACCAAAACCACCAAAACACACATCTCCAAAGGGATTGCCATTGCTAAAGAACGCCTGCAAATTATGCAACCCACAAATGTTGATCCCATAAAAATTTATTTTTCAGAAAACGGAACTACTGTAAATATCCGATTAATTATTTAGCCCAAAAATCAATTATAGCACAGAATACCCGTTTTACAGTATAGAAACCCCAAATTACATTTTTGGGGTTTTTTATTGTTTTTTAGTTTTTTAGATTTGGGTTTTTAACCTAAAAAACCAAAGATTATGCCTAATTTTTTAATTACAAATGATTGACCCAAATCGCCCTTATAGCCGATTAGCTATTGATAAAATTTTCACAAAAACCAAAGCGACAATGCAACAAGCCGCACTTATTCGAGGCGGGGATGGATTAGCACTTTACACAGATGTCTATACAGGGAAAACACTTCGTGGCGGAGATGCTTACGACTACGAACACCTACGTTCCTCAGAAGCAGTTCATACTCAATTTAAATCTCATTTAACAGATGACCAAATAGCTTTAGTTGTTAATTGTGCCGAAAATGTTGGTGTTACTTTAAGTTTTATTAATAAATCTAAAGGGAAACGAAAAATGGAAGATTGGCTTGCTAATCCTGCAAACATAACCGCTAATGGAATTGATTTGAAATTGACCTTAACTAATTTAAGAAAAGCGGATGAGGGGATTGAGCGGATGACAAACAAATTAATACTAACTCTTATTTAAAACAAATAGAAAACTGACATCGTTTGACAGTCTATGATTCTAATTTTATAAACAAACTATTAACTAACAACAAACAAAATGAAATTATTAAAAATTTTAGGAGGTGCTGTAGTAGGGATAGCAGCCGTTGCTGCTGCACCATTCACTGGAGGTGGCTCAATTTTAGCGGGAGCAGCTGCACTAGGTTTAGGAACTACTGCAGCTGTAGTTGGTGCTGTAGTTGCAGGAGCAGCTGGTGGTGGTATTGTAAATTATTTTTCAGGCGAAAACATTGACTGCAAACTAGGTATGATTGGTATGAAATCATCAGGAAAAAGCACTTTATTAAAAAATCTGGGAGGTATTAACGAAGTAAAAATCAACACACAAAAAGATAAATATGAAAGTTTTGTCTATACATTAAGTTCAGGTAAAAAAATTTTTATTGACAAAGGAAATGATATCGGAGGTAATGTAAATTTCATGATCGAGTATGAGCAAATTATTGAAGAAAACAGTGTTATATTTTATCTTTTTAACATAAATAGATATATAACAGAAATAGAATACAAACGTCAATGCAATATGCGTCTTGCATATATATATCCTCGCATCAAAGACAAAAAATTCGCTTTAATTGCTTCACATTCTGATCACTCTAAACTTATAAAAAATGAACTTGAGGAAGAAGTTTTAAATCTTGTTAGAGGTAAAGAGTATTCAAAATTATTTAATAATTTATATGTCGTTAATTTGATAAACAAAAGTGAATTCAAAATATTAATTGAAAAAATATTTAATTAATGAAAAGGATTTTATATTCACAGAACGAAAGCGCAATAAAAGATGACTATTTTGTTATCGATGGAGTTGTTGAATTAGATAATGTTTCAGATTTATCATTAAAAGCATTCCAGCTTATTAATGATGTTGAAAATTGGAAAATTTTTCATAAAGATGCCGAATTAGAAATAAGAAAAAAAGGGGAGTTTTTAAGTATCAAATCACATTATATAAATAAGGATGAATCAAATAGGTATATTTTTTATGTCTATTATGTAGAAACTAATAATATTAAGCACATGATAAATGTTTTAAAAGAAGATTCTTTAAAAATCAATAAAGAAGTAGCTTTTGAAACAGAAAAATTAATTAATAGAATAAATAAAAATGCAGCTCTCAAAAAAATACTTGTTGGTATTATTGGAGCAATAATAATAAGTTTTATATTATGGGAAATAGCAAAGTAATATTGTTTGAAGATGACGAAAGGTCATTAAATTATAAATTTGAAAAACATTCAGATAAATTAAAGTCAACAAAGATTTTATCCTTAGAGTATGATAAAGACCAATTTCTTAATGATTATGAAATCATAGGCCAATTACCTGAAATTGGTTCGGTTTATTATAAACATCCAAGCAAACCTAATTGTTATGTAAATAGTGCTTTGGATGAATATTATTTTATGCAAGAAAAAATCGAAGTTTACGGAAAAGTAGCTCAATTATTGGGTGCTACTGGTTTTGAAGCTACAGTAGTTTTGGATAGTATCGAAAAAATGGATTTTATAGGAAGTGGAGACTTTAAATATAAAATTGTAGAAATGAATGCTTCATCTAAAGAAGCTGAAACGAATAAAATTATGCAAAGGTTAGAATTAAAAAGAGACCTCGAAATACAGCCTGATTTTAATAAAATAATAAATTTTAATAAAGCAATCGATTTTGTTGAAAGTCGTAATTTTTCTTCTGACCCTAGTTTGAAAGGTCTTTTAGAATCTAGAGATCCAAAAGGTGGTTCAATAACAAAAAATCAAACTTTAAAAACTGAATTAACTAGTGAGTATAATGAACTTTTAGAATTTTCAGCAGGTTTGAATGTTATGAGTGGGGTTTTTAAATTAAATATGGGGTTTTCAAAAAAGTTTGAATCAATAAAAAAGGTTAATCTTGATATGAAGATTTATTTTTAGAAAGAACCTTTTTTATTATCTAATAGCCTTATAATTAACTATTTTATTTTTTGTGTAATTTCAATAAAAATTCAAAATCTGTATTAATCATAAATCAAAATTAAAATGGGAAAAAGCAACAAAGAATTTAATATTTTCGGAATTATTTTTCACATATACGAGGGAATATGTGGTATGTATATTAAGGAGGGAAAAGCATCGTCTGGTAGAAAAGGCAAAACGTGGTTTCATTGGAAAAAATAAAGAAGTATTTATCAAATTAAAGGTTCAGTTATCCAACAAGCTGAACCTTTAATTTTAATAATTCTCAAACCCCTTCCTCAATTCCTCTTTAATCTCTTCCGCCAACCATTTTGGTTCTAGCACTTTTACCAAACTCCCGTATTTCAAAATTTGTTGGCTGAACTCAAAATTAGGATGGATGCGTAATGCTATATCAAAAGTCTTTCCGTTATCAAGGTTTATTTCCGTTTGCGAACTGTGTAAAGGAAGCGAAACAAGATATGGTTTTTGGGAAATATGGAAGGAAAGTTTTATCGTTTCTAACTTATGATCTACGTAATTCAACCCAATCACGTTACTAAATTTGGCTTTAGCTTCTTCGGTTTTGGGTTTGATTTTTTTGGTTCCCAAAGTGATGTTTTCTATTCTGTCAATACCAAAAGTACGATAGCCTTTTTGGGTTTCGCCTACTACATACCAACGGTTTTGGTATTGTTTCAGGAAATACGGTTTTAGTATATATTCTTCTTCTTTTGAACGATTAAAGTTATGATGCTTGAATCTAATTTCTAAGTTATTTTGAATTGCTTCTAAAACAATTTTAAAATTGGGAATAGTTGCTGTTATCGCTTTTGTTTCAAATTCAATTAATGTGAGTGGATTACTTTTATCTTCAAAATTAGAAGTAAAAAGCTCTGCTGTTGCCAATATTTCAATATGACTCAAAAAAGATTCCGTATTACTGCTCTCTTTTTCGTCAATAAAATAACCACCAATTTTATAATCAAATGTTATTTTTATTCCATAAATAACAAATAGTTTATCAATTAGTCTATAAAAAGTACGTTCGCTAATTTCGGGTTTTGTAATGCCTAACTTTACAACTAACTGTCCTATTTTCTGATAAGGTCTTTTCTTTAGACTATCGATTAAAATACTAGTTTGTGCAACTTGTGTTGAATTAAGAGGTTTATGTTCTTTGTTGACGTTTTTCATAATTCAAAAATAGAAAAACAAACTGACAATTGATGCCATTTTGAATTTATTTCAGACTGACACAAATTGGCAGTAATGAATTTTATTTTTGCCTTCTAATATTTAAACAAATATCATGAAAAATCTTTTTAGAAATGAAAAAACAGAAATGGACTTCAGTAACCTAAGTACCATTTTATCTACAGGAGCCGCTGCAGGGATGGCAATTGCGAATCATTTAGGTAAAAACCCGCAAACAGGAGGTATGATTGGTGTTGGGCTATCATTATTAGTAACAGGTTTGATGACCTCCTTAGAAGATGAAACTTCTCCCTTAGATTCTAAAAGCTAAAGTACATTTTTTTTAAAGCAATTCATTATCAATCAGACGAAAGTCACAACACACTCACAATTATGTTATTTCAATTATTATTAAATGTAATCGTATTTTTTATAAAATGCATTGTCTGGATTTTAGCTGGATTGGTAGCTATACCCTTTGGTGCATTTATGTTGCTAAACAATTGGTTTCCAATTTTTACGCATGATGGAGGTTTTTGGTTTTGGTCAGTTTTCGGTATCCTTACTATTGTCGCTTACATAGTGCTATGGAAACCACTGATTTGGGTCGTTGGAATATTCCAGATGTTAGGAGGTATGGGGGAATAGCATAATACAACTCATTCTAAATTCAAAAAATTATTCAACTCACAAAAAAACGCTAACTAAAATTAGCGTTTTTTTATATCCCATTTTAACACAATCTTCCAAACTGTTCTATCAAAAGTAGCAATCAAAATGGTAACTTTGCTTTTTTGCAAAAAATTATGCTAGATACAGACAATACGATTGAAGTTCAAGGTGCCCGCGTTCACAATCTAAAAAATATAGATGTTTCCATTCCTAGAGAAAAACTAGTAGTTATTACAGGTCTTTCAGGTTCTGGGAAATCCTCATTGGCTTTCGACACTATTTATGCCGAAGGGCAACGCCGTTATGTAGAAACTTTTTCGGCTTATGCGAGACAGTTTCTTGGAGGATTAGAACGCCCAGATGTCGATAAAATTGACGGACTCTCCCCTGTTATCGCTATCGAACAAAAAACGACTAGTAAAAGTCCTCGTTCCACCGTGGGAACCATTACCGAAATTTATGATTTTCTGCGCTTGCTTTACGCTCGTGGTGCTGATGCTTACAGTTATAACACTGGTGAAAAAATGGTATCTTACTCGGATGACCAAATTAAAGAACTCATCATTAAGGATTTTACAGGAAAGAGAATTAATATTCTTGCGCCAGTTATTCGTGCCAGAAAAGGACATTACGCCGAGTTATTTCAACAAATAACGAAACAAGGCTTTTTGAAGGTTCGTGTAAATGGAGACATCTTAGATTTGGTTTCGGGAATGAAACTGGATCGTTACAAAACCCACGATATCGAGATTGTTGTAGACAGAATGGTGATCGAAGATACTCCTGACAACGAAAAGCGTTTGTCCGAAAGTATCAACACTGCCATGCATCACGGCGAAAATGTGCTGATGATTCTGGATCAGGACACGAATGAAGTCCGTTATTTCAGCAGGAATTTAATGTGTCCGACAACGGGTATTTCGTATCAAAATCCAGAGCCGAATTTATTTTCTTTCAACTCTCCAAAAGGTGCTTGCGATAATTGCAACGGCTTAGGGACTGTCAATCAAATTAATGTTGGAAAAATTATTCCTAATCCTAAATTATCAATAAAGGCCGGTGGATTTGCACCTTTGGGCGAATACAAATCATCTTGGATCTTCAAACAGATGGAAATTATAGGTGAAAAATATGGTTTTAAATTGACCGATGCCATAGAAAAAATTCCTGCTGAAGCGATGGAAATGATTTTGAATGGTGGCAAAGAAAAATTCACCATCAATTCTGAAGTTTTAGGAGTTGCACGCGACTATAAAATTGACTTTGAAGGAATCTCCCATTTTATAAAAAACCAACACGACGAAAGTGGTTCAACAACAATTAAACGTTGGGCCAAAGAATTTATGGACGAAGTAAAATGCCCAGTTTGTGAAGGTTCCCGATTGAAAAAAGAAGCCAATTATTTTAGAATCTACGAAAAAAGCATATCTGAGTTGTGCGATATGGATATTTCGGATTTGACGGCTTGGTTTTTGGGCTTAGACAAACATTTATCTGACAAACAAAAAAGAATCGCTACCGAAGTAATAAAAGAAATCAAAGACAGACTGGCTTTCTTGATGAATGTAGGTTTGGATTATTTGGCTTTAAGCCGAAGTTCCAAATCACTTTCGGGTGGTGAAGCGCAACGCATTCGATTAGCAACACAAATTGGGTCACAACTGGTTGGTGTTTTGTATATTTTGGACGAACCAAGTATTGGTTTGCACCAAAGAGACAATGATAAACTGATTCATTCTTTGGAACAATTACGAGACATCGGGAACTCTGTCATTGTGGTAGAACACGATAAAGATATGATCGAAAGAGCCGATTATGTAATTGATATTGGTCCAAAAGCAGGAAAATATGGTGGTGAAATCATCAGTATTGGAACTCCTGCCGAGACATTGGCATCTGATACGATTACAGCACAGTATTTGAACGGAAAAATGAAACTGGAAATTCCAGAAAAACGCCGTGAAGGAAACGGAAAATCTCTAAAACTGACCGGAGCAACTGGAAATAATCTAAAAAATGTTTCAATAGAATTGCCTTTGGGTAAAATGATTTGTGTTACGGGTGTATCGGGAAGCGGAAAATCGACATTGATTAATGAAACCCTCTACCCTATTTTGAATGCGTATTATTTTAATGGGGTTAAAATTCCAAAACCGTACAAAAAGATTGAAGGTCTGGAACATATCGATAAAGTTATTGATATTGACCAAAGTCCGATTGGGCGAACACCACGTTCGAATCCTGCGACTTATACCGAGGTTTTTACAGAAATTAGAAACTTGTTTACAATGACTTCCGAGAGTATGATTCGAGGTTATAAAGCGGGACGTTTTAGTTTTAATGTCACAGGCGGGCGTTGTGAAACCTGCGAAGGTTCTGGAGTGCGTACGATAGAAATGAACTTCTTGCCAGATGTGTATGTGGAATGCGAGACTTGCCAAGGAAAACGTTTTAACAGAGAAACATTGGAGATTCGATACAAAGGGAAATCTATTTCGGATGTATTGAATATGACAGTTGACGAAGCGGTTCCTTTTTTTGAAAACATACCTAAAATCTACAGAAAAGTAAAAACGATTCAGGATGTTGGTTTGGGCTATATCACTCTTGGACAACAAAGCACCACGCTTTCGGGTGGAGAGGCGCAACGCATCAAACTGGCAGGCGAATTGTCTAAAAAAGATACCGGAAATACGTTTTATATTCTTGATGAACCAACTACAGGTTTGCATTTTGAAGATATTAGAGTTTTGATGGATGTAATTAACAAACTGGTTGACAAAGGAAATACGATTTTGATTATCGAACACAATATGGACGTTATCAAACTCGCCGATTACATTATCGATATTGGTCCAGAAGGCGGAAAAGGTGGCGGACAGCTCGTAGCCAAAGGAACACCAGAGGAAATTATAAAAAATAAAAAAAGCTATACGGCGCAGTTTTTGAAGAAGGAATTAGTTTAAAAGAATCGTTCAAAAGGCATTTAAAAAAAATAATTACATTTGTTAAAACGGATAAAAAATGAAAGAATCTATTGTCATAAAAAATCTTGGTCCATTAAAAGACATTTCTATTGAAGAAATAAAACCTTTTACCGTTTTTATTGGAGAATCTGGTAGCGGAAAAAGTACTTTGATGAAAGTTATTTCTTTGTTTCGATGGATTTATAAAATGTACAATATTCATTCTTATTATATAAAAAGTAATGTAAATTCTCCTTTTGAAATTGACATATATTCCTATTTCGAAAATTGTGGTATTAAAGAATTCATAAAATCAGATACTGTAATTATCTACAAAACTACATTTGATAAAGAAGTAAATTATGAAATAAAATTTATTGGAAAGGACACTTTATACTTTTCCAAACAGACAATAAATGCATCTAATTTATCTTTTAATAAAATTAGTTTCATTTCGGAAACGCGAAATATTATTCCTCTATGGGCAAATAGAGGAGCTACATTGACAGGAGGTAATTTAGGTTTCTATTTTCACGAAGTCTTTAAAGATTTTGATTTAGCTTCGGATGCTATTAAGGATGTTGAATTAAAACATTTAGATTTAAAATTTTCTGTAAAAAAAGACCATTTAGGAAAGAATTATAGAATCGAATCGAAGAACAATGAAAAGTTTGATATAGAATTTAAAAACAGTTCATCGGGAACACAAACCTCTGTACCTATCCTTTTAATTTCTCAGTTTTTTGCACAGAATTTTAAATTTGAAGACGCTTTTAATAATTCTGTTTTGAAATATTTATCCTCTGATAATCGTTTAACAGACTTTAAAGCAGTTAAAAATTTGAGTGATATAAAAGATAAAAAAATATACATTCATATCGAAGAGCCAGAGTTGAGTTTATTCCCAGATGCCCAGTGTAAATTAATGGATGATTTGATAAAAAATTGTTTTATCGACAATACAAATCCTGTTGAATTATTACTTTCTACACACAGTCCATATATTGTGAACTATCTTAATCTACTTATAAAAAGATTTGATAAAAATATGGAGGAAGCAAAATACAATTATGATGAATTAGCAGTATATCAAGTTGCTGATGGTGGATTGATAAATTTAATGGCTCAAAACGAAAGATTGGTAAACACAAATCCTTTATCCGACACCATAAACGATATATATAACGAATATGAAAAATTAGGATAATATGGATAGTTTGCTAAAAAATGATTTTACTTCATTCTATCAGTTGCCTATTTCTGTTCTTAATATACGTCAAGATACTCATTTACCTTATTTTGAATTAGAAGATGTTGATACTGTTTTAACACTTTTCTCTATTAAAGATTCTGGCACAGCAAAATACAATAATCCTAATAATTTAGAGATAACTATAATTGATTACGATACTTTTCTTACCAGTTTATCACATAATTTTAAACAAGGAAAAAGCAGATGTGATGCTATAGTTTACACTCAAAACAAATCTTACTTTTTATTGAATGAATTAAAAAACAGAAAAATTGTTGATGAAAATGCATTTGAAGACGTGCTTTCTGGAGCTATCTCTCAAATGCTTAAAACTCTAACATTGATAAAATCTGTTCCATCGATTGACAACTTTATAAATTCTTTTACTCAAAAAAGATGTTGTTATTGCAATAAACAATCTAATAATCCGTCTCCTAGTATTGATGCTCCACATGCTTTCAACAGATTAAACAATTTAGTACCTGATGGAATTGAAATGGAACATAATGAAATCAATACTTTGGGTTTTCAATTATTTCAACATACAGGTTCACAAACGATAAAATTAAATTAACTTTTGCAGAATAAAAAAAGGTGTCTTTAAATAGCAGATTACATCATTGACATTGGTCCCGAAGGTGGAAAAGGCGGTGGACAGCTTGTTGCCAAAGGAACTCCAGAGGAAATTATAAAAAATAAAAAAAGCTATACGGCTCCGTTTTTTAAAAAAGAATTATCTTAGTTTATAAATAATTTATTTTAAAAACGAATATCCTAGCCCTGATGGAAGCGACATCCTTTTGTGCTGGGGTTCGGCACAAAAGATATAGCGGACAGCAGGAATTAGCTCCTTAAAATTAACACTAAACATATATGAAACTAGAAGATTTTGATAACGACGAAGACAAAGTAATTCAAGATAGTTTTAAGCAAAAAACTTGGAACGAAATTAGAACCAATGACAGTTGGGGGATTTTTAAAATTATGTCCGAATTTGTGAACGGATATGACACCATGGGGCGCATTGGGCCTTGTGTGACTATTTTTGGTTCGGCAAGAATAAAACCAGAAGATCATTACTATTTGCTGGCAGAAAAAATTGCTTTCAAAATTAGCAAAGCTGGTTATGGGGTGATAACTGGAGGCGGTCCCGGAATTATGGAAGCTGGTAACAAAGGAGCGCATTTGGGCGGAGGAACTTCGGTGGGATTGAATATTGAATTACCTTTTGAACAGCACTTTAACCCTTATATTGACAGGGATAAAAATTTGAATTTTGATTATTTCTTTGTTAGAAAAGTAATGTTTGTAAAATATTCGCAAGGTTTCGTCGTGATGCCAGGCGGTTTCGGAACTTTGGACGAATTATTTGAAGCAATTACTCTGATTCAGACGAAGAAGATTGGTAAGTTTCCAATTATATTAGTGGGTACAACATTTTGGGCAGGTTTAATCGATTGGATAAAAACAGTCCTAGTTGAAAAAGAACATACGATAAGCCCAGATGATTTGAACTTATTTAAAATTGTCGATACTGAAGATGAAGTTGTTGATGTTCTCAATAAATTCTACAAAAAATACGATTTAAGTCCTAATTTTTAATACAAAGAGCCGTCTCGTCCCCAAAAGACGAGACAGCTTTTTCATTTTAACGTATTTCAGAGTATTTCACCCCATTTAATACTGAACTTTTCTTAAAAATTTGTAAATTGTATTAGTTTTATACCTTAGTAAACATATACAGCCCCAAATTGAAAACTTACGGTAAAATCATACTATTATTTATTGTTTTGTTGGCTACTCAAAAACAATATGCTCAGCATCACTCCAAGATGACTGTTGTTGTGAATATGGATTATAAAACGGTAACGATAGATCAAGAAATCACTTTTTATAATCAATCTAATGATACTTTAACTTCAATTGTATTGAATGACTGGAATAATGCTTTTTCGGACAAGAAAAGTCCATTAGGAAAACGTTTTTCGGACGAGTTTTACAATAAATTTCACATGGCTTCCATAAAAGAGCTTGGAGGAACTATCAATTTAATAATTGAAGATGCTAATCAAAAAATTTTCGATTGGGAAAGAACCAAAAAAAATCCTGATTATATCACAATTATATTACATAGAATTTTACTGCCCAACCAAAAAGTAAAACTGCATCTTACATATACAGAAAAAATACCCAGCGATAAATTTACCGAGTATGGTTATTTTGAAAAATATGGCATGCATCTCAAAAATTGGTTTCTTACGCCAGCACGTTATGAAAATAATCAATTTGTAAAATACAGCAATGAAAATCTTGATGACATTGCCAATGCTATTTCTGATTTTGATATTGATTTAAAAATTAGCAAAAAAAATGCAATTACAACCAATTTAGCAATCGAACAATTAACACAAACTGATCAAGAAACCAATATTAAATTAACTGGAAAAAACAGAAATGATGTTGATCTAATTATAGAAAAAGAATCCAGTTATACTAGCTTTAAAGTTAACAACTTAGAAGTCATTACAAATATTAGATCTGGAAGATTCAATGACTCATTAAAAGCAAAAATCATAGAGAGAATCGTTGATTATACCAACAATCAAATTGGCGAATATCCATTTGATAAAATAATCATATCTGAGGCTGATTATGAAAAAAATCCTTTTTATGGATTGAATCAATTACCAAAATTCATGCGCCCTTTTCATACCGATTTTTTATTCGAAATAAAATTTTTAAAAACCTACTTGAATAATTATCTTAAAAGCAGCATGCGATTAGATTCCAGAAAAAACAATTGGATTTATGATGGAATTCAAATCTATACTATGATGGGGTATATTGATAAATTCCGTCCAGAAAGCAAAATGATAGGATCAGCTTCTAAATTCTTTTTGCTCAGAAATTTTAAAATAGCACAAACAGATTTTAATGAACAATACAGTTACTATTATATGCTGATGGCCAGAAAAAATCTTGACCAACCTCTTAATGCTCCAAAAAACTCATTGATTAAATACAATGTTCAAATTGCAAATAAATACAAAGCGGGCATGAGTTTGCATTATCTTGATGATTATCTTGGAAATGAAATGGTTTCTTCTGGAATTAAGCAGTTTTACAGCCTTAATAAACAAAAGCAAACTACCCGTAATGATTTTGAGGAGCTGTTAAAATCAAAAGCTTCAAAAAATATAGATTGGTTTTTTAATTACATTATTGATAGCAGAGAAATTATTGATTATAAATTTGATGATGTTTCCAAAACCAAAGACAGCGTTACATTTACTGTAAAAAACAAAGGAGTTCCAGTGGTTCCAATGCCTGTATTTGGAATTCGAGACAAACAAGTTATTTTTAAAAAATGGCTGGAAATTAGTGAAATTGATAAAGAACTTACTTTTGAAAGAAAAAAAATTGACAAACTAACGCTGAATTATGAGAATGAAGTTCCCGAATTTAATTTGAGAAATAATTGGAAATCATTGCAGAAATTTTCATTAAACCGTCCCTTAAAAATGACTTTTTTTGAAGATTTAGAAGATCCTCATTACTCTCAATTATTTTATGTACCTACACTGTTTTATAATAAATATGACGGTTTTTCGCCAGGAGTAAGCCTGTATAATTATAGTTTTTTTGATAAGCCATTCATGTTTATTTTAAATCCTATGTATTCCATCAATACCAAATCAATTGTTGGCAGTTACACATTTGCTTATAATCAAAATTTAAGAGAAGGAAGATTATACAATATTCGATACTCCTTAAATGGCTCTTATTTTCATTACGCATCAGATGCCACTTACCTGAAATCATACCCTAGTTTGACTCTATTCTTTAGAGAGCCTAGCTATAGAGACAATAGAAAACAGGCAATAACAATGAAATATAATATCATTTACAAAGAACCATCGGCTATTGTAATTGACAGTACCGATAACTATTCTATCTTTAATATTAAATATTTCAATATAAAAACCGAGGTAACGAGTCATGTCAAATTCCTGTCCGATGTTCAGCTTTCTGGTTATTTTGGTAAAGTATCAGCTGAGATGGAGTATCGTAAATTATTTAATACCAATCGTTATTTTAACGCCAGAGTTTTTGCTGGAACCTTTTTATACAATACGAATAATACCCAAAACTATAATTTTGGAATTTCTCGAGTAAACGATTATATGTTTGATTATGCCGTCTATGCACGGTCTGATGCAATTGGAATTTTAAGCCAGCAATACATCCATGCACAAGGAGGGTTTAAATCATTTTTAAATCCGCTCGGAGCTAACCAATGGTTAACAACAGCCAATTTGAGTTATTCTATACTATGGAACTGGGTTGATGCGTATGCTGATTTTGGTTTTATAAAAAATAAAGGAGTTTCAAATACCTTTCTTTATGATAGCGGCATACGGTTAAATTTAGTGCAGGATTATTTCGAATTGTATTTCCCTGTATATTCTTCAAACGGATTTGAACTGTCAGAAAAAAATTATGGAGAAAAAATCCGTTTTATCTTTATTTTTAACCCAAAATCATTAATTAATCTTTTTACCCGAAAATGGTTTTAATTCAAAACAAAAACTTTAAAATATTAAGTTATTGTTATAAAATTTTAAATAAAATTATTCATTTAATAAAAATACATTCATTTTACTAAAAATTATTTGCTAAAAAATTATAAAAATACAGAATTGTACAATGTTATATAGATAGTTTTAATTAAATTTGCCGCATTAAAGCTATACTTTTAAATTATGATAAAAGAGAAAGTCGATACTGGTTTAACATTTGAAGATTTCAAAACAGAAGTCTTAAATGACTACAAAATTGCCATAATAAGCCGAGAATGCAGTTTATTAGGGCGTAAAGAAGTATTAACTGGAAAAGCCAAATTTGGAATTTTTGGGGATGGTAAAGAAGTCCCACAACTTGCCATGGCAAAATGCTTTAAAAACGGTGACTTCCGTTCAGGTTATTATCGTGATCAAACTTTTATGATGGCCATTGGTGAATTAACCATCAAGCAATTTTTTGCTGGTTTGTATGGCCATACTGATATTGATTTGGAACCAATGTCTGCAGGAAGGCAAATGGGTGGACATTTTGTAACTCATAGCTTAAATGAAGATGGGTCATGGAAAAACCTAACACAGCAAAAAAATTCTAGCGCCGATATTTCTCCAACTGCAGGACAAATGCCAAGATTGCTAGGACTGGCACAAGCATCAAAAATATACCGAAACGTTGCTAATATCCCAAATGCAGACCAATTTTCTATAGACGGAAACGAAATCGCTTGGGGAACAATTGGGAATGCCAGTACTTCTGAAGGGTTGTTTTTTGAAACTATAAACGCCGCTGGAGTATTGCAAGTGCCAATGGTAATGAGTATTTGGGACGATGAATACGGTATTTCGGTACATGCAAGACATCAAACTACTAAAGAAGATATTTCTGAAATATTAAAAGGATACCAAAAAGAAGAAGGTACTAATGGTTTTGAGATTTTAAAGGTAAAGGGTTGGGATTATGTCGATTTAATTGCAACTTATGAAAAAGCTGCTGAAATAGCACGCAAAAATCATGTCCCAGTTTTAATCCACGTAAATCAATTAACACAGCCTCAAGGACATTCAAGTTCAGGTTCACATGAAAGGTATAAAAATGCCGCTCGATTAGCATGGGAAAAAGAGTTTGATTGCATTCGCCAAATGAAATTATGGATGATTGCTATCAATATTGCTTCTCCAGAAGAACTTGATGCAATCGATTTGGATGCCAAAAAAGAAGTTTTTGAAGGTAAAAAAGCGGCTTGGAATGCTTTTATCAGTCCTATCATTGAAGAACAAAACGAATTAATTGCTATTTTAGAAAGAGTCTCTGCTACTAGCACTAAAAAAGACGAAATTCTAAAAAACATATCTAGTTTAAAAAGCATTAAATCTCCTTTAAAAAAGGAAATAATGATAATTGCTAGAAAATTATTGCGTTTAATTATAAATGAAAGTGATAAAACTGAGTTATCTAATTGGATCACCAATTACATCAACAAAACACAGCCGAAGTTTAGCAGTAATTTATTTTCTGAATCGGATAAAAATATATTTTCAGTACAAAAAGTTTTGCCAGAATATCCAAGCAATGCTATAGCAGATACAGATGGAAGAATGATTTTGAGAGATAACTTTGATGCTATTTTTTCAAAATATCCAGAAGTATTGATTTTTGGAGAAGATGCAGGAAATATTGGAGATGTAAACCAAGGTCTTGAAGGAATGCAAGAAAAATATGGTGAGTTGCGCGTTGCTGATGTTGGTATTCGTGAAGCTACAATATTAGGACAAGGAATTGGAATGGCATTGAGAGGATTACGTCCAATTGCCGAAATTCAGTATTTGGATTACCTATTGTATGCTATCCAAATTATGAGTGATGATTTGGCTACATTGCAATACAGAACAGTTGGAAAACAAAAAGCGCCACTAATTATTCGTACGCGCGGTCATCGCTTAGAAGGTATTTGGCACTCTGGTTCTCCAATGGGAATGATTATCAATGCTATTAGAGGAATTCATGTTTTGGTACCAAGAAACATGACTCAAGCAGCTGGTTTTTACAATTCTTTGTTGGAATGTGACGAGCCTGCTTTAGTAATCGAATGTTTGAATGGTTACCGACTGAAAGAAAAACAACCGTTGAATTATGGTGAATTCAAGACTCCAATTGGTGTTGTTGAGACATTAAGAACAGGAACTGACATCACACTTGTTTCTTATGGTTCAACTTTACGATTAGTAGAACAAGCTGCCAAAGAATTGTTTGAAACAGGTATTGACTGCGAAATTATCGATTTGCAATCATTGCTTCCTTTTGATATTAATCATGATATTGTAAAAAGTGTTGCTAAAACAAATCGCTTATTAGTTATTGATGAAGATGTGCCTGGAGGTGCTTCAGCATTTATTTTGCAACAAATTATTGAAGATCAAGACGCATATATTCATCTAGACAGCAAACCGCAAACATTGAGTGCTAAAGCTCATAGACCAGCTTACGGAACTGATGGGGATTATTTTTCAAAACCCTCATCCGAAGATATTTACGAAAAGGTATATGAAATGATGCATGAAGTGAATCCATCAAAATTTCCTTCTTTGTATTAATTTAAAAAGTAATATTTCTAATCCCAATCCACAACGGTTGGGATTTTTTTTTATCTTTATTCTAAGTTATTATATTCCACAATGAAATCCTTAGAAACTTTATTTTTAGATTTAAAAGACATTAAAGTAATTAACAGCGGTATCCCCTACTCACAATATACACCTTTGGATCTATCTCCATCCAATACAGAACTCGATCAATTGAATTTATCAAATGCTAATGACCTTGAAGACTATATTGAGCAAATTTTAATTACCAATAATGCTAAAGTTGCTTACGGAGGTTATAACGAAGTCCGCGATTTATACAAAAGAAGTACTGTTTTTAATGATTCAAATACCGAAGAACGCAACATTCATATTGGTTTGGATTTATGGATTAAATCTGGCACTCCCGTATTGGCAGCATTGGATGGAAAAGTGCATAGTTTTCAAAACAACAATAATTTGGGAGATTATGGACCAACGATAATACTAGAACATCAATTAGAAAACCATACTTTTTATACATTATACGGACATTTAGCGCTAGAAAGCATCGAATCAATTAAAGCAGGTGACTTTTTTGCAAAAGGACAGCAATTGGCTTTATTAGGAGACTCTTCAGTAAATGGCGATTATGCACCGCATTTGCATTTTCAAATTATAAAAGATATTGATGCTAATTTTGGAGATTATCCGGGCGTTTGCAGTAAAAACAAATTGCCATATTATTTAAAAAACTGTCCTGATCCTAATTTGTTACTAAAAATGATTTAATCCTTTTTTTTTTACAAATTCCAAATAAAAAGCAGTACTTTCACTTTATAACATTAAGAAATGAACGCAAACGAACAATTAATTCACAAGTTTTATACCGCTTTTGCAAATGCTGATGCAAAAACAATGTGCGAGTATTATCACGATACTATTCAATTTCAAGATCCGGTCTTTGGAATATTAAAAGGGAATGATGCTTGTCAAATGTGGAAAATGCTAATCGAAAAAAGTAAAGGAAACATTAAAATCGAGTTTTCAGATATCAAAGCCGATGAATATTCTGGTACCGCTAAATGGATTGCTACTTATAATTTTAGCAAAACAAACCGAAAAGTAGTCAATGAAATTAATGCTCTATTTAAGTTTCGTGATGGCTTAATTGTAAAGCATACCGATTATTTTGACATCTGGAAGTGGTCCAAACAAGCTTTTGGTTTCAAAGGATTCCTATTTGGATGGACCGGTTTCATGCAAAAACAAATTCAGAAACAAGCAATTGCTTCGTTAAAAAATTATACTAAAGCTCAATCCTAATGACTGTAGAAATTTTAAGAACATTATTTAATAGAGACCTCAATAAACTAAAATTGGAAATTGATTCCTATAACAATGAAAGTAAAATTTGGCACACTGAAAAATCAATATTGAATTCAGGAGGAAACCTTTGCTTGCATTTAATAGGCAACCTAAACACCTATATTGGAGCACAAATTGGTAACACAAATTACATTAGAGATCGGGAGTTAGAGTTTTCTAATAAATTTATTCCAAAAAGCACTCTCCTTGCTCAAATCGATGCTACAATAACAATGATCAACAATACGCTAAATAAACTTATTGATGAAGATTTAAAACAGGAACACCCTTTTTTGGTTTTTGAAAATAAAACTTCTGTTGAATATCTATTAATGCACCTTACAACACATCTGACCTATCATTTGGGGCAAATTAATTACCATAGACGATTATTGGATAATTAGTATCTGTTAACACATCTATCCAAAGTTTTGTTTTATCATAAGAATATTCATTTTTTGTTCCAATAGAAAACAGTACCATTTATTAAATTATATAAAGAGATGTCAGGTCTAGAATAATTTTATTTATTTTTTTAAAATTTAACACAATTAATCTGATTAAAATTTGCGATTATAAATTTTATCTATAACGTAATAGCTATAAAAAATAATCATTAAAATAAAGAAAACAATAAACAAATAACTACTTAATAATAAATACTTTAATTATTATTTAAAAATAAACATCAATATAAATCTGGTCGGTTAATTCCTTAAATTTACTAGTATAAAACAGTTTTTTATAAACAAATACACGTTAACTAAATAATTTCTATAAAATGAAAAGTACAACTGAAATAGTAGATTTTAAAACAGGAAATTGGAATAATACAATTGATGTTTATGATTTTGTTTTGCAAAATATTTCACCTTATGAGGGCGATCAAAGTTTCTTAGTAGGTCCATCAGAGAAAACAAATAAGCTTTGGAATGTTTGCAAAGAGAATTTACAGGAAGAAAGAAAAAAAAATGGCTGCTTAGCCATTGATACTAATATTATCTCAAATCTTACCTCTTTTGGGCCAGGTTACATTGATAAACAAAATGAAGTTATTGTAGGTCTGCAAACCGATAAGCTCTTAAAAAGAGCGATGAAGCCATTTGGAGGCATTAAATTGGTAGAATCTGCAGTAGCTGAAAGAGGATTGAAAGTTTCTGATGAAGTCGTTAAAATTTTCAACTACGCTAAAGATCATAATCAAGCAGTTTTTAGTGCTTACGACAGCGAGATTAGAGCATACCGTTCTAAACACTTATTAACTGGTTTGCCCGATAATTATGCCAGAGGAAGAATCATTGGAGATTTTAGAAGAGTAGCCCTTTATGGTGTAGATCGTCTTATTGAAACCAAAAAAGAAGATTTTGCAGTTATAGGCGGAGAAATGAGCGATCACAAAGTACGCCTTAGAGAAGAAATTTCAGAACAGATTAAAGCTTTACAGGATATGAAAATTATGGCCAATTCATATGGCATTGATATTTCTGTCCCTGCTGTCAATGCAAAAGAAGCTGTTCAGTTTACCTATTTAGCCTATTTGAGTGCTGTAAAAGAACAAGACGGAGCTGCAATGTCTCTAGGAAATGTTTCATCATTTTTGGATATTTATATAGAAAATGATTTAGAATCTGGTTTAATAAACGAAGAAGAAGCTCAAGAATTTATCGATCAGTTTGTAATGAAACTTCGTTTGGTGCGTCACTTGCGTCCAGGTGCT
The DNA here is from genome assembly GCA_963511725.1 of uncultured Flavobacterium sp. Lineage (GTDB taxonomy): Bacteria > Bacteroidota > Bacteroidia > Flavobacteriales > Flavobacteriaceae > Flavobacterium. The sequence continues at coordinate 10,615 of CAUPKA010000011.1, read as the reverse complement.
TATGATGAAATTTTTGGAGGAGACCCAACTTGGGTTACAGAAGCAATTGGAGGACAACTTAATGATGGTAGAACAAAAGTGACTAAAACTTCATTTAGATTCCTGCAGACATTATACAATTTAGGAGCATCTCCTGAACCAAATTTAACTATTCTTTGGTCTCAAAATTTACCGATAGGCTTTAAAGATTTTTGCGCACAAGTATCTATTGACACCTCTTCTCTTCAATATGAAAATGATGATTTAATGCGTACCAACAGAGGATCTGACGATTACGGAATAGCTTGTTGTGTATCTTATCAAAAAATAGGCAAAACTATCCAGCATTTTGGAGCCCGTGCCAATTTGCCAAAAGCTTTGCTTATGGCTTTAAATGGTGGTCGTGAGGAAGACAAAGGATCTATTGTCATTAAAAACATTCCTCAAATGGCTGATGGTGTTCTTGATTATGATGCTGTTATGAATATCTTCAAAACTACTTTGGCAGAAGTAGCAAGAGTTTATGCAAAATCAATGTACATTATTCATTATATGCATGACAAATACTATTACGAAAGAGCTCAAATGGCTTTGATTGATAGTGATCCAAACATTGATATTGCTTATGGTGCGGCTGGAATTTCGATTATTGCCGATTCATTATCTGCTATCAAATACGCAAAAGTAACTCCAGTTAGAAACGACATCGGATTGACTGTAAATTTCAATATCGAAGGTGATTTTCCAAAATTTGGAAATGACGATGACAGAGTTGACAGTATTGCTCAAGAAATAACTACAATCTTTATTGATGAATTAAGAAAACATGTAGCTTATAAAAACGCTACTCCTACGCTATCTTTATTAACTATTACTTCAAATGTGATGTATGGTTCCAATACAGGCTCAACACCTGACGGACGTAAAGGCGGTGAAGCTTTTGCACCTGGAGCAAACCCTATGCACGGCCGAGATACAAATGGTGCTATCGCTTCCTTAAACTCTGTGAGTAAACTGAAATATGATGATGCGCAGGATGGTATATCATGTACATTTACGATGGTGCCAAAATCTTTAGGGTCAGACAAAGAAGAGCAAGTTTCAAATTTGACGACTATCTTAGATAGTTATTTTGGAAAAAATGCACACCACTTAAATGTCAATGTTTTGGATAAAGCAACTTTATTAGATGCTTACAATCACCCGGAAAATTACCCTCAATTAACAATAAGAGTTTCTGGATATGCCGTTAATTTTGTTCGATTGTCCAAAGCGCATCAGCTCGAAGTTATCAGCAGAACTTTTCACGAAAATTTGTAAATTAACCACTAATTATAGATTTTAAATTAAACCACATTAACCTGTCTAAAAAAAACTAATTAAGTTTTTTAATTAGACAGGTTTTTTTAAATCTTTTTATTTGAATGTATTTTCCGCAACAACAATATACCGACGATTCAATAGACGCACACAATCCTGACTTGCTTCGAGTTCATTCTATTGAAACATTTGGAACTCATGATGGCCCAGGAATCAGAATGGTCATCTTTGTTCAAGGATGCCAGTTTAGATGTTTGTATTGTCAAAATCCCGATACTTTGGATATTCATGGCGGTACTTTTATGCCTATTGAAGAACTCATAGAAAAAGCATTGCATCAAAAATCTTATTTCGGCAAAAATGGAGGCGTTACCGTTTCTGGCGGTGAACCTTTACTGCAAAGAGATAAATTAATTCATTTTTTTGACCGTTTGCACGAAAATGGGATTCATACTTGTTTGGATTCTAATGGCAGAGTACTGGATTCTAAAACGGAACAATTATTGGAAAGAACCGATTTATTGCTATTGGATGTTAAACATATTAATAAAGAATGGCACAAAAAGCTGACTGGTGTAAAAAACAAAACAACTCTCCGATTGGCAGAATACAGAGAAAGTACAGGAAAGCCAATATGGCTGCGCTATGTATTAGTGCCTGGCTGGAGTGATCAGGAAGAATACCTTCATGAATGGGGACAGCATTTCACTTCTTATAAAACAATAGAAAAAGTTGAAATTATTCCATTTCATCAAATGGGAAAAAGCAAATGGGAACTGTTAGGTTTAGAATATCAATTGGCTGATACTGTTCCGCACACAGCAGAAGAAGTAAATAAAGCAGCCGAAATATTTAAGCTATACTTCAAGAATGTGAAAATAAAATAAATGCAATTCAACAATATTTTACAATAACAATTATACAATTATGTCAAAAAATAAATATTTGATCGTATTGGCAGGAATGGTTATCCAATTGTCAATAGGATCAATTTACGCTTACAGCAAATGGATTGAACCTTTATCTAAAGAATTAAACTGGGAGGCTCACGATACTAAAACAGGATTTAGTTTAGCCATTTGTTTCTTAGGACTTACAGCGGCTTTTATGGGTAAATTTGCCCAGAAAATTGGTCCAACAAAAGCGGGATTGATTGCAGCTTCATTTTTAACTATTGGATTATTAGGAAGTGCTTTGGCTGTAAAAATTGGTTCTCTATATTTGTTTTATCTAACATTTGGCGTATTACAGGGAATTGGTTTAGGATTCGGATATATTGTTCCTGTATATACCGTTGTTAAGTGGTTTCCTGATCGGCCAGGACTCGCATCTGGCATTATAATTATGTCTTTTGCTTTGGGATCTTTACTGGCTTCTTTTTTAATTGGACCATTATATACTTCAATCGGATTATCCGGAGCATTTGGCGTTTTAGGAATTACTTACGGAATTTGTATGCTAGGAAGCGCTTTATATTTAGCTAACCCAACAAGTACAACCAATGATCAGCACCTACATGAAGATTTAACTGCAAAACAAATAATCACAGACAAACGTTTTATTGCGTTATGGCTATTATTATTTCTAAATGTATGCGGAGGTATTGCCATAATCTCAAAGGCAGCAATTCTTGGAGAAGTAGTAGTTGGAATGAGCGCCACTCAAGCGACTATGTTTGTTGCAATCATAGGTTTATTTAATGGAATTGGACGCTTGTTTTGGTCCAGTATTTCAGATAAAATTGGCTGTTGGGCAACTTTTATGATTTTTATAGGAATCAACGCAGTTTGTTTCGCTTTAATACCTGCTTTTTCGACAAATCAAACCTCTTTTCAAACTTTAACCTTTATTATAATTGCGGGTTATGGCGCTGGATTTGCTACAATGCCATCATTCGTTAAAAGCATTTTTGGTACTGATAAATATGGGCCTGTACTCGGCTATACTTTAACGGCGTGGTCTGCAGCTGCATTTGCTGGCCCATTACTATTAGGCTTAACAACTGACATTTCTATTTTTTATTTATTTGCAATATTACTTCTCATCGCATTGTTTGTTGGTTTATGGCTCAAGACATTATTATTGAAACCTGTTAGATCATAACATAAAAAATCTCAAACTAAGATTAAGTTTGAGATTTTTAAATTTATGGATTATTATTTAAATTGTATTCCTAGCTGCTATTCTTCTTAATTTAATTGAAAATTCTTATCATCTTTGAATAATTCTACTCAATTTTTATCTAAAAAAATTAAATTTTACCATAATACATTGCTTTTACAATACCATCTGATAGTCCAATTTTTGGAACATAAATCTGTCTAGCTCCACTCCACTTCATTGCATTTAGATAAATACGGGTTGCGGGTACAATAACGTCAGCTCTATCAGGATTCAGTCCTAATTGAGAGATTCTTTGCTCATAAGTGAGAGAATTCAAATAAGCATATTGAGAATTTATGTAAATAAATGACAAAGGCTTTTCCTGTATCTTTCCAGACATTTTAAATAATTTATTGATATTTCCGCCAGAACCTATCAAAGTAACCTCTTCGTAATCGGCAGTATTTTGTTTGATCCATTTTTCAATTTCTTCCCAAACAACATCGCAAACCATTTCATTTAACAATCGGACTGTCCCTGCTTTGAACGATCTTGAATTCACCATTTTTCCATTAGAAAATAATGTAAATTCTGTACTTCCACCACCAACATCAACAAACAAATAAGTTTCATCTGTTTTTAATAAATGATGCAAATCTGTTGAAGCTATTATTGCTGCTTCTTTTTTACCGTCAATAATTTCTATTTTAATATCAGCTTTCTTTTTTATCAAAGCAACTACCTCTTTGGAATTATAGGCTTCACGCATTGCCGATGTTGCAAATGCCATATATCGCTCAACTTTATGCACCTTCATTAACAAATTGAAAGCTTTCATAGCATCGACCATTCGATCTATATTTTCAGGAGAAATTTCACCAACTGTAAAAGCATCCTGCCCTAAACGAATAGGGACACGAACTAATGAACTTTTATTAAATTGTGGGTCTTTATCATCTTCTTCTACAATATTGGTTATCAGCAAACGCATGGCATTCGATCCAATATCAATAGCAGCATATTTTTTAATTTTAATCATATTCTCTAGGATGCGATTTAATTCTATAAGTTGGCGTTATTTTAATCTTCTTTCAATTCTTCTTTTAATTCTTCAATCAGCTCCACTTTTCGCTGGTAATATTTATAGGTTTCCCATTGAGCCCTGAAAATTGGATTATCACCTCTAACTCTATATTTATTGTCCAATTTAAAAGAATGGTATCTGGCTTTTACATTTCCTTTCCAGCCAATATCAAAATTATCAATCAATTCGTTTTTTATTTCCTGATCATAAATCGGGCAGGTTACCTCAACTCTTGCGTCAATATTTCGGGTCATTATATCCGCAGAAGAAATAAATACTTCGGTAAATCCAGCATTTCCAAAAATATAAACTCTTGAATGTTCTAAGAAGTTATCAACGATACTAATAGCTTCAATATTCTCACTTAATCCTTTAACTCCTGGAATCAACGAACAAATACCCCTTACCTCTAATTGAATTTTCACTCCGGCAATGCTTGCTTCATACAATTTATCAATCATGGTTAAGTCAGACAAACTATTCATTTTTAATTTCATGTAAGTCTTTCTGCCGGCCAAAGCATGGGCAATTTCCCTCTCAATCAATTTAGTAAAACGATTTCTGGTGTACTGTGGCGAAACAATAAGATGTTTATAACGCTGTACTTTGTAATTTGTATCGAAAAAATCAAATATTTTAGATATGTCTTTCAAAATTTGAGGATGACAGGTAAAAAGTGTTACGTCGGTATAAATTTTGGCTGTAGCTTCATTAAAATTTCCAGTCGAAATAAAACCGTATCTTTTAATTTTATTCTTTTCATGCCTTTCAATAACACAAACTTTACTATGAACTTTCAATCCTTTAATACCAAATATAAGTTCGATACCTTCGGTCTGCATTTGCTCTGCGTATGAAATATTTGATGCTTCATCAAATCTAGCCTGCAATTCGATTTGAACAATAACTTTCTTTCCATTTTTAGCAGCATTAATTAATGAGCTTATAATTTGAGAATTTTTAGCCAAACGATATAATGTAATTTTAATTGAGCTAACCTTGGGATCCAAAGCCGCCTCACGTAAAAATTTAATTAAATAAGAAAACGATTGATAAGGAGCATTCAATAAATAATCTTTCTCAGCAATTTTCCCCAGAATACTTCCTTCTAGGCTTAATCCAGGTATTGGGAGCGGATCATTTTTTTTATACAATAAATCAAATCTTCCAAGATTAGGAAAATCCATGTAATCTCTCCTGTTGTGATATCTTCCTCCTGGAATAATACTATCAGTAGAATCAATATTCATTTTGTCAAGAAAAAATTTAAGGGTATCCTTGCTAATCTCTTGATCATAAATAAAACGCACCGGCTCTCCTATTCTTCTGTCCTTAACACTCGAAGATATTTTTTCAAGCATACTTTTGCTCAAATCACTGTCAATGTCTAATTGTGCATCTCTGGTTATTTTTATCATATGAGCCGAAACGCTTTCATAATTAAAAATATTAAAAATACTGCTCAAATGCATTCTAACAACATCATCGATTAAAATAACATATTGCTTTTCAGAAGTTGTTGGCAATACAACAAAGCGATTTACCATTTTAGGCATTTCAATAATAGCGTAACGTACTTCCTGATTTTTTTTCATCACCAGCTTCACGGCCAAATATCCTAATGAATCTTTCAAAACAGGAAATTCTGCTAAATCATTTAAAATGATCGTTACCAGTTCCGGGCTTAATTTTTGTATAAAAAACTCTTTTAAAAAAATCTCTTGTTCACTATTAATTTCATTTTCATGAATAATAAAGATATTTTCGGTTTCGAGTCGCTCTTCAATATTATTAAGTATCCTTAAACTTTCGGACTGCTGTTGTATAACAATCTTTGTAATATCTTTAATTAATTGCTGTGCAGTTACACCGCCAAAATATTTTTCGCCAGAAATACCACTCAAGCTTAATCGTCTGATAGCTGCAAATCTAACTCTAAAAAATTCATCCAAATTATTTGAAAATATCCCTAAAAATCGCAATCTATCGAGTAAAGGAACTGAATCATCCGAAGCTTCTTGTAGTACTCTAGCATTAAAAGCCAGCCAGCTTTTCTCTCTATCAATATATTTTTGTTCAAACACTTTTTTATTTATTTTAAATCTCTGGGGAATACTGTTTTTTTTGTTTTGCCGTCACTAATAGAATCCCAGGTTTCATTATCGAATTCTATATGGACAAATCCAGCTGTAGGTACATTATCAATGTAAACATCCCCAAATTTATTAACAAAATTTGTAATAGCCTCGTTATGCCCGAATATTATTATGTTATCATTCCCATTACTTTCAAATTTAATGATTTTCTCTAATTTTCTTTCGTCGAAAGTATATAAGTCGTCTTTGTAAATAATGCTTTCCAATGGGAAATTTATATTCTGAGCAAAAATCATAGCTGTTTCTACAGCTCTTTCGGCTGTACTGCTCCATATAGTATATGTTTTTGGCAAAACTCCGCTAATATGAGAAGAAACTAAATGAGCATTTTGCATTCCTTGTGAAGTTAAAGGTCTGTCTTTATCATGCAAAGGTGCTTCCCAACTAGACTTTGCGTGCCGAATTAAAATTAGATTTTTCATACATTAAAATATTATTTTTTAAATACAATAACAATTTTACTATCCAAAACCAGCCATATAAAATGAATTTTAGAAAATAAATTATTTAGTTTAAATTAAAGGGTTTGCAATTAAATCAATTTACAAAATCATTAAGGACTTACAATTTACAAAAAAGTTTAGAATATCGAACTTAATTTTTTTATTTGAAATTACAATCTTTTGAATACTATCCAATTGATCAAACATGCAAAAAAATGCACAAACACTTATGGATAAACACACTAAACACAAATACGCTTATCTATAATTAGATTTATAAAAATAAAATCAATATGCTAGATAATTTAAAACTTTGGAAGTTTAAAATTTTTCATACAATCTAAATCATTTATTAAGCCATGAACCAAATCAAAGCATTTATTTATTAAATTTTTGTGTTGTAAAATACTAATAATTCCATTACTAAATAAATTGAAAGATTCATTATTGATTTTATTTCATAAACGAAGTAAAAATCAAAATATTAGGGTAATATGTGATTATATTAAAATTTTAAAATTAAATTATTCATATTATTAATACAAATTTTTTAAATAATCAAAAAATAATTAACAATATAAATATGATTATATAAAAATATTTATGGTTTTTTCGATATTTCCAAATATAAATTCTTACATATCAAACTCTTCAACGATTATTTAAGCTATTCAAAGAAAAACATATTGTAATAAAAACATTATTTCTAAATTTGACATACAGATTACCGACATAGTATTATTTTTTTTCACAAAAAAAAATCAATATAACAAAAAGACCCTGAGTTTTATACTAGTTATTGATAATTAGAAAATAACCATAATTTTGATTCAATTCCCAAATCTGAATCAAAATAGAATCAGAAAAAGCTACTTCAGTTTTTTATTGATTTCATCGATAGTAAAATTTTGATTCAGTTCCCAAATCTGATTCAAAATAGGAATTAAAAACTACAACTGTTTTTATTTATTTTATGAACATTAGAATTTTGATTCAGTTCCCAAATCTGATTCAAAATAGAACTTAAAAAATTATATCTGTTTCTTATTTATTTCATGCCTTTTAGAATTTTGATTCAGTTCCCAAATTTGATTCAAAACAGGAAAAAACTTCCTAAAATATTAAGCAAAAAAAAGAACAATTAACTTCTAATTATAATTTTTAAAAATAAATTTTTATTTGATTTAAATCCCCAAACTAAATCAAATTTTAAAACAAAAAAACACCTCAACTAATTATTTGTTAAGGCATAATTTTAAAATCATTGAATTAAAAATTACAAAAACTCAAGTCATTCTTTACTATTCATTTACCCTAAAACTCAAGAATATGATACTTAAAACTACTCTAAACCAATTGCAAGATTATTTTTCGAACATTATTCAAAAAGCAATCCTATTTTTATCTTCTTTTCTTGAAAAAAAAGTATGGATTCTCCCATTTGAAATTTCATATACATTCATACCGATCTTTAATTCTACAAAATCATTTACAAAATCTGTTTTTGATATACTTCAAGTAGAAAAAAATGAAAAAATTAAAGGCGCACCTCCTGAAGAAACATATTACACATTGTACATTTTAATATATTGATTGTACATTTTAATATATTGAATTTCAGCAAATAGCTTATTCTTTTATCTCATTATTTGTAAATACTTTAAAGTAATTACTCATTTGGCATGCTTTATTATTTGACCCCATAGAGAATAATTGCTTAGAATCTTTTTCTCATACCATTTAGGTTATTAACCTTAAAATAATTAAAAATGAAAACAATTTTTACTCAATCAACAAAATTAGTTACACTTTTAGTCTTAAGTTTTATAAGTTTTTCTTCAGCAGTTGCTCAAACAGCACCTGTTATTTTCCCATATAATGGTTTTGATATTGACGGTAATCTTAAGGCAAACAACCCAACTACAGATATAGGTGACTGGATATCAGGAACCGGTGGTTCAGGTCAATTTGTATTCAATAATGATGGAAGTGCCGTAAACACGGTAACAACCTACAGATTTACGGATGCATATAATTCCAGTGGGGACAATATTTTTACTGGTGGTGGAAAATTTGACGATAACCCAAATACCCAATGGAGCTGGACAAACTCAAAACCTGGAGGAAAAGGAGATATTAATAATGTTTTGATACACTTGGGAGTTGATACAAACAATAAGCAATGGTTAATTATTGCCAGTGATAGATTGGTAACAACCGGAACTAGTTATATTGATTTTGAATTTTTTAAAAACCCAATATCTGCGAATGCCGGTGGAAGCTTTACACTAGCCGGTGGAAGAACCGTTGGAGACATTTTACTTACGGTTGAATATTCCAACGGTGGTAGCACGGCGGATGTGAAATTTTACAGATGGAATGGGTCTGGGTATTCATTGGTTACCAATTCTGCAGCTAATGCTTTTGGAAAAACAAACATGGGTACTGTGGATACAATGGCAGGAACTGCTTTTGGCACAAGTCAGTATACTGCCTCCCAATTTGTTGAAGCAGCAATAAACATAAGTGCTTTCTTGGAACTTAGCGATCCATGTGAAGGTGCAGAATTTGGTTCAGTTTTAATAAAAACAAAATCTTCGGATTCACCATCAGCTGCATTAGATGATTTTGCAGGTCCATATCCAATAAAATTGGTTTTAGGAACCGCTAGCATCAGCTATGATGACGGCAGTTTTTGTAAAAACGAGGGACTTATGAATGTATCCTTAATCGGAGTTACTGGAGGAACATTTTCAGCTCCATCAGGACTAATTATTAATTCAACTACCGGACAAATTGATATTACCAATAGTACACCTGGTCCTTACACAGTTACTTATTCGTTCTCAACTGGTGGCTGTCCAAAAACAGTAACCACATCTGTTTCGATTAATCCTATGCCCATAGCAGCTATTGGCTCTGTTGTGAACGTAAGTTGCAATGGCGGAACTAACGGTTCAGCAACTGCTTCAGCAACCTCAGGAACTTCTACATATTCATATAGCTGGAATACCAGCTCTGTTCAAAACACCGCAACAGCAACTGGACTTGGCGCAGGAACATATACCGTAACTGTAACTGACATTAAAGGTTGTACCGATACAGAACAAGTAACCATCACGCAACCGGCAGCAGCTTTAAGCGCATCCATCACAGCACAAACCAACGTGCTTTGCTTTGGCAATAATACCGCAAGCGTAACTGTGGCTGGTGCTAACGGAACATCTCCATATACTTATTCTAAAGACGGAACAACTTTTGTAGCCAGTGGCACATTCAGCGGGCTTACTGCAGGGTCTTACACCATTACGGTAAAAGATGCCAACGGATGCACCACTACGCAAGCCGTAACCATCACGCAGCCAACAGCTGCATTGAGCGCATCGATTACAGCTCAGACCAACGTGTTTTGCTTTGGCAACAATACTGCAAGCGTAACAGTGGCTGGTGCAAATGGTACTTCTACTTATACTTATTCTAAAGACGGAACAACTTTTGTAGGTAGTGGCGTATTCAGCGGGCTTACTGCA
>CAUPKA010000010.1:0-111033 GCA_963511725.1 uncultured Flavobacterium sp. | reverse complement strand
TTTTGCGTTTATTTTTTAACACTCTGGTTAGTCGTTCGTTACAATACCCGATTTTGCGGAGTTTTAAATTTGGAATGGCTTTTTTTGGACGTTTTAGCGGTTTTGACAGATTTTTGAAGGTTTGTTTGATAATTTTGCACCAATTGGATTTCTGATTCGCTCTCTTCAAAAAACTACACCTATATATATAAGGACAGATCCATCCCATGAAAAAACAATGCCATAGCCCTGATAGTAGCGGAAATCCTTGTGAGCCGGGGTTCGGCTCACAAGATTGAAGCGGATAGCAGGAAACAGCTCCTGAATATTACTACTATTATTTTGGTCATTTTTTATTAATCCTCAAAAAGTACGACCTTTGCGGACTAAATACACTAAAATGACACTTCATCTTGAAACCCCAGCTTTACTATTCTCGGCTACTTCCTTGATATTATTAGCTTATACCAATCGGTTTTTGACACTTGCCACCATTATACGCGGTTTAAAGAAAGCTTACAAGGAGAAAGAGAACCGGATGATTTTGCTTGAAATAAAAAACCTCAACTTAAGACTGACGCTTATTCGCTTTATGCAAATGGCTGGCGTAATGAGTTTGTTTTTATCTGTATTTACAATGCTTGTATTGTTTCTAGATTATCAATTGACTGGAATTTATTTATTCGGCTTTAGCCTCCTCGCTTTATTAATCTCTTTGGCACTTTGCTTTTGGGAAATTAATATTTCGGTTGAGGCTTTACGTTTGCATTTGAGTGATTTGACACATAAAGGCCTTGAAAAAGAGCAATATTCTACTATTGAATCAAAATAATTTTCACATTTATAAATAATCTCATACTCAATAATGTTTAAAAACGACACCCTTAAAGGAGTTTTCCTAGTGGCAATTGGCGCTACTAGCTACGGAATGCTAGCTACATTTGTAAAAATGGCTTACATGGAAGGATACTCCACCGCTGAAGTTACTATCTCACAATTTATTTTAGGTATTACTGGAATTCTTATTATTAATGGATTTCAAAAAGCTAAAAGCGAGAATGAAGTTGTAAAAGCTACCCCAAGAAACATATTTCAATTGATGCTTGCCGGAACGTCTACAGGCTTGACGAGCGTATTTTATTATCTGGCCGTAAAATACATTCCAGTTTCTATTGCTATCATATTATTAATGCAAACGGTATGGATTGGTTTATTATTGGAAATGATTTTGGAAAAGAAAATCCCTTCAATACAAAAAGTTATAGCTGCACTTGTGGTACTAATAGGAACTATTTTGGCAACAAACGTCTTCCAAAATGAAATTCAGCTGGATTGGCGAGGACTCCTCTTGGGGATCTTGGCAGCATTCTCTTTTACAACAACTATGTTTACAGCTAATCGAGTGGCACTAGGAATATCCTCGGCTCAACGTAGTTTGTACATGCTTTTGGGAGGTGCTGTAATTGTTTTCATCTTTGCGATTGTCACTCTAAACACATCGTTCCATTTTGAAATATTCCTAAAATGGGGAATTATACTATCGCTGTTTGGCACTATTATTCCGCCAATGTTAATGAATACTGGCTTCCCTCTTACTGGTATAGGACTGGGAAGTATCGTTTCGTCATTAGAACTTCCTGTTTCTGTTTTAATGGCATATTTTCTTCTGCACGAAAATGTTGTCTTAATACAATGGGTAGGGATAGTTTTAATTATATTGGCCATAGTCATAATGAATGTAAATTTCAAAAAACAGTAACACCACTGATTATCAACATCAAAAGATTAAAACTATAGTCATTATGTGCTAATTTTTTTATAAATTCGTAATTCGTACTAAATTACAGTGACATTGTAATTAGAATATCGACTGATTAATTTCACCTAATAAACTATTAACTTAATTTTTTTATCATGAAAAAACTTTTTGCAGAATTTTTCGGAACGTATTGGTTAGTTTTTGGCGGTTGTGGCAGTGCACTTTTTGCCGCAGGCATACCTGATTTAGGAATTGGATTTATTGGAGTTTCATTAGCTTTTGGGCTTACCGTTTTAACCATGGCTTATGCCGTTGGACATATCTCAGGGGGACATTTTAATCCTGCTGTATCGTTTGGATTATGGGCAGGCGGAAGATTTTCGACCAAAGATTTGCTACCTTATATAATAGCTCAATGTATAGGTGCTGTAGCCGCGGCAGGAACACTGTTTACAATTGCCTCGGGAAAAGCTGGATTTATGATTGATAATACTAAAGCGGGGGCTTTTGCATCTAACGGATATGGTGCATTTTCTCCAGATGGTTATTCTTTGCAAGCTGCTTTCATTGCTGAATTTGTATTAACATTGTTTTTTCTTTTAATTATACTAGGTGCCACAGATAAATTTGCAAACGGAAAATTCGCTGGAATTGCCATTGGACTTGGCTTAACATTAATTCACTTAATTAGCATTCCAATTACAAATACTTCTGTGAACCCTGCAAGATCATTATCACAAGCCATTTTTGTCGGTGGCGAACCATTGTCACAACTTTGGTTATTTTGGGCAGCTCCAATTTTGGGTGCTATTGTAGCTGGCTTTATTTACAAAACTTTATTACAAGACCATTCTGAAGCAGAATAACCATTAGCTTCGGATAATTTTATAAAAAATACCATAAAGAGAAAAACGAAATAGAGTATTTTGTTTTTCTCTTTACTTTTGTATCATGAATTCACTATTTCAATCCGAGCCAATATTTTTTAATCTGCCAGATGCTGAAATCATCTATTTCCCAAACTTTCTCTCAAAAGAAAAAGCCAATTCTCTTTTTCATGAATTATTAGAGAATACTCCATGGCAACAGGATGAAATTACAGTTTATGGCAAAAAACATCTACAGCCTCGATTGACCGCATTATATGGAAATGAAGGCAAGCCCTACTCCTATTCTAATATAATAATGCAACCTCATTTCTGGACATTGTCATTGCAAAAAATTAAATCCCTTGTTGAAAGTGTTTCTGAAACTAATTTCACAACTGTTTTACTGAATTACTATAGAGACGGAAATGACGGTAACGGCTGGCATGCCGATAATGAAAAAGAATTAGGTATAAATCCAATAATTGCATCTTTAAGCTTAGGTGCCGAACGGAACTTCCAGCTGAAACATAATTTAGATCTCTCTCAAAAAAAGAACATCATTCTAGAAAACGGCAGTTTGCTATTAATGAAAGGTACAACGCAACATTTTTGGAAACATCAAGTACCTAAAACTGCAAAACTTATCGGTTCAAGAATAAATCTCACTTTTAGAGTGATTCAATAAAAGAATAGTAAATATTCTTTATTAAAAATAGCACTAACTTAAGAGAGTTAAAAAAATGATTTTTTTTTTAACTTAAAATAAAAAGTAATTATAATTTTTATTAATATTGGTCTAAGATTTAAAATCAAATTTATTAATCATTAAACCAAATTGAATTAATTTTCACGTGATGAAAAAGAGTAACCGTAAAGAATTAAACTGGGAACAAACAGAAAGACTGATTGCATTGGCCCAAGAAGAGAAAAATCCATTTGAAATTATTCATAAAGAATTTGGATTAGCTGAGAAGGAGGTTCTTGAAATTATGAAAAAGAAGATGCCAACTGAAAAATATGAGATGTGGAAAAAGAAAGCAATAGCAAGTAAACCTAAACCGAAGCCTTTAAAAATCGATGATTTTGATGAAGACTTAGATGGTAAATATTACATAAAGAATAAATTGGACTAACCAATATCGAAACTCCTGTACATCAGGAGTTTTTTTATTTATAAACTCTCCACCTCAAAGAATAAACAAAACACTATTCGTTTATTTTTAACTCAAAGAACCTTATTCGCATGTTTTTGTAACTTTTTCAGAATTTGAAATACTAATTCACGAAACAAACATACACAAAATGAAAAAAATATTCTTTGCTCTTGCTTTCGCTTCTCTAATTTGGTCAAGTAAAGCAAACACTACGAAAGCTGTACAACCAAAAAAAGAAGAAATTGAAGTCAACATCAATCTAACCGATGTAAAAAATGATCAAGTTCTAGTTACTGTAAAAGCACCAAAAATTAAAACAGAAGATATCACTTACAGCCTTCCAAAGACTGTTCCTGGAACTTACTCAATAGATGATTATGGAAAATATGTTGCCGATTTTAAAGCCTATGACAGAAAAGGTAATTTATTGACTGTTTCAAAAACAGATGACAACACTTGGTCAATCAAAAAAGCAAAGACATTAGTAAAAATCACCTACTTGGTAAACGATACATTCGATACTGAAAAAGGAAGAGGTTTTGGACAAGACGATGTTTTCTCACCAGCTGGCACTAACATTGACGCTGGCAAAAATTTTATGCTAAATTTACATGGTTTTGTAGGGTATTTTCAAGACAAAAAAGAAATGCCTTATAAAGTTACTATAACTCATCCTACAACACTTTGGGGAGCAACATCAATGATTGACAAAGACGGAACATCTACAGTAGATGTTTTTGAAGCACCTCTTTATTCAGAGTTATTAGAAAATCCAATCATGTATTCTAAGCCAGACTACACAACTTTTACTGTAGACGGTATGGACATTCAAATTGCAGTATACTCACCATCGGGAAAATTTACTGCAGAGAGCATTACTCCTGAAATGAAAACAATGATAACTGCTCAAAAAACATTTTTAGGAAAAATTAATTCTACAAAAAAATATACAGTTATCTTGTATCTTTCTACTATGTCACCTACCGATGCCAAAGGTTTCGGAGCTCTAGAACACCCTACTGCAACTACTGTAGTTATGCCAGAAATAATGCCGAAAGACGACTTGGTCAAACAAATGAAAGACGTAGTTTCTCATGAATTCTTTCATATAGTAACTCCTTTAACCATTCACTCTAAAGAAATTCAGTATTTTGATTATAACGCTCCAAAAATGTCTCAACATTTATGGATGTATGAAGGAGTAACAGAATATTTTGCCAATTTATTCCAAATCAATCAAGGATTAATTGATGAGAACGAATTCTATTCTCGTATAGACGAAAAAATTCAAAGTGCCGATGCGATGAATGACACTATGCCTTTTACTACTATGAGTGCAAATGTTTTGACCGAGCCTTATAAAGACCAATATCTAAATGTATATCAAAAAGGCGCATTAATTGGTATGTGTCTAGATATCCAAATCAGGGAAAATAGCGGAGGAAAAAGAGGAATATTAGATTTAATGCATCAATTATCTAATGAATATGGAGTTTCAAAACCATTTAATGATTCCGATTTGTTTGCAAAAATAACGTCATTAACCTATCCTGAAGTAGGCGAATTTTTAACCAAATACGTTTCTGGTCCAACTCCAATACCATATTATGATTATTTGGCAAAAGTTGGAGTAACAAAAGTTACCAAAAAAACACCCGAAGGAATATTCCTCAAAGGACAGGTTCCCTATATTGGCGTAAACAAAGAAACTAAAGAGATTTTCGTAGCTCCAAACAAAGAATTGAATATTTTCTATACGACATTAGACTTAAAAGGTGGCGACATAGTTCTTTCAATCAATGACAAACCTTATTCTTTGAACAATATTTATGACATGATTAGCGAAAGTCAAAAGTGGAAAGAAAATGATCCAATTTCAATCAAAATCAAGCGAGATGGAAAAGAGCAAATATTGAAAGGAAACGTAAAATTCCCTTACATAGATACCGAAGGACTTGAAGCTACAGACGCATCAAAAGCTGCTTTAAGAGAAGCTTGGCTGAAAGGATAGTCCTAATAACCCTATAAAAAATCCTATTCGCCGCAACGAATGGGATTTTTTTTTGAAATTCATTCTCGTTAAAACCATTCATTTCAACAATTTTCTTTATTTTGCGCCAAAAATAAACAAACCTAAAATTGCTATACTTCAACACTGAAGAATCCTGTTTTATGTTTCAAAAAACCAATTTACTTACACATGAAAAATTCTATTATTGCTTTTGTTTCCGTACTTCTTCTAGTTGCGTGTAACAAAAATGAATCCAACACCAATCTGCACATCACAGGAAATATTAAAGGGCTAAAAGAAGGTACTTTATACATTCAAAAATACAATGACACTGCTCTTATCGCTATCGATAGCATCAAGATTGACGGACAATCAACATTTGAAAGCAATCTTGATTTAAAATCTCCTGAAATGCTATATTTATATCTTGACAGAGGCGTTACCAATTCTCTTGACAACAACATCATGTTTTTTGCAGAAGCAGGTACCATTAATATCGACACCAACTTAGATTCATTCATTTCAAGCGCAAAAATTACTGGTTCAAAAAATCAAGAATTATATGAGGAATACAAAAAAATAAACTCTCGTTTCAATAATGAAAATCTAACTCTGATCGAGAAAAAATTCAAAGCCTTAAAAAGCAATAACACTATAGCAATAGATAGTATTACCGCAGCACAAGAAAACAATATCAAACGTAAATATCTTTATGCTACCAATTTTGCAGTAAACCATAAAGATCATGAAGTATCGCCATATATCGCTTTGGCCGAAATCTATGACATCAACATTAAATATTTGGATACTATTCAAAAATCAATGACGCCAAAAGTTGCCAAGTCTCTTTATGGTAAAAAATTGACTAAATATGTGAATGACATCAAAAAAAGTGAAACAAAGTAGTTCTATCCTAATTTTACATATCAAAACCGTCTTCTTAATAAAAGGCGGTTTTTTTTATACATAAAAGTTTCTGGGCGAGACCCCAACCCTATAAAAGGGCTAACTCACTTTACGGTTATTCGCCCTTTTATAGGGTTGCGGTCGGGCTATACGCGCTACTTCGGTAGCTTGCTTCTATCCCTCTCGCAAACCAATAGGAATCAAATTACATTCAAAAACAAAAGGAGAATATCTGCCAAAATATTTTAAAAAGCAATACCAAGTTGCAAGCCTACGGTAAAAGTAGCTAGATGATCATTGCCAAATCGTACCGGAAATGGAACAGAAACATAATAACTGCTGGTGGTGCTTTTTATTACAGTCTTGCTTATTACTGGAGTAACACCAAATCTACCACTAGTTTCAAAGGCTGCTCTACCCGCAAAAGTGTAGCCGTGACCTAATGCTACCAATACGCCCGGATGAAATAACACACTATTTACTTTGCTGATTCCTTCTTCAGTTTTTATGCTAGGAGCTATTTCAAAAGAAAATCCAATTTTGGCGCTTTTCCAAATATTAATTCCTGTTGGAAAATTAACAGCATAATAATCCCTGAAATTTACGGTAATTTCGTCTTCGCTAAAAGTTGCTATAGGATGCATTATAGAAAAATATCCAGTTATTTTTGGATAAGTAGTCTGAGAAAAAACAGCCGTATTTAATGCCAACAAAGCAAAAAGAATTACATATCTAACTTGTATCATAATAATTTATATTTATTTATGACAACAAAATTAATTATACTAAAAATGTAGAAATAGTATGTTATTTACCTTTTGTATCTGAATTACCTTTTTGTGAACTTTTTCGATAAGAAGATGGATTTTTCCCTGTACTCTGTTTGAAGATTCTGGTAAAATGGCTTTGATCCGAAAAGCCGGTCATATAAGCGATTTCGGTAAGGGTATAACTTGAATTTTGAATAAGAGTAATTGCTTTTTCGATTCGTAACTTTCTAACATAATCTCCAAAATTGAGGTCTTCAAAATATTTGGAAAACTCTCTTGACAAATAAGAAGGATTAAGTTCCAAATCATTTGAGATTTTCTTTAGGTCAAAAGTAAATTGAGTATCTATTTGATCCTGAATAATTGCTTTCAAATCTTTGACCCAAGCAGGCGCTTTTTTGTTGGCTGTATTTTTCTTTTTCAAAAATTTATGATACACTTCATGCAACAAATTTTCAAAAGGACTGTTTTGCAAATGATTTTGTTTGTATAAATGCGTTGCCCAACTGTACAGTGCATCATAAAGAACCATACCTGTTTCCAATAATTTATGATCATCGGTAATATTATAGGACAGTCCCGCAGAAATTGCCCAAAGTCCCGCCGATTCTTTTGCGATATCGTACCTGTCTGTGTCTGCACCACGCACAATATCAGCCATAATTAAAATAGCAGGATCTTTAATCTCATATTTTTTTACAATGTAATCAAAGGTGCTTTCCTCTTTGTAATGCGTGAATTCTACATTGGGAATATCAAATGGAATAGCATCAAATTTCTTTGCTTTATCCAAAACTTCGCTGAACGGGACATAAATAAATTCAGCTTCATTGTCAACAAAATTTTTTATCAGCCAAGGACTCGCTATTCTATCAATTTTGGGACGTTCTCTAGTAATCCATTTCATAAAAATCTATTTATAGAAGCTATATATAATTTTATTACACTTTTAAAGTTTACGCTAAATTACATTTTTTGCAATTGAAGATTATAACAAAATTGCCTAAAACAAAAAAAACCACCTAACAAAAGTTAGATGGTTTTCATAAAGAGCCGGCGGAGGGACTCGAACCCACGACCTGCTGATTACAAATCAGCTGCTCTAGCCAACTGAGCTACGCTGGCAGACTCAATATGTTTTTGTAATTCGACAATTCAAATAAAAAACCATCTAAGTGAATAGATGGTTTTTTTCTGAGCCGGCGGAGGGACTCGAACCCACGACCTGCTGATTACAAATCAGCTGCTCTAGCCAACTGAGCTACGCTGGCGACTCATTACGGGTGCAAATATAAGCCTGAATTTCGTTTTTCCAAAATAAATTCAAACTTTTTTCACCTTTTTTTTACTGTAAATCGTTGATTTTAGCAATCAATTGATTAGCAGTTTGTTCCAATTCAACGTTGATTTGCTTGAAATGTGCTTTTTTATTTTCAACTTTCTTTTCGTTCACTTTTGTGATTAAAACGTCAAAAGCAGCAATAGCTTCATCGATTAAATCATTAGTTTCTGTTGTCGGTTTTCCTGTTGTAGAAATTTCAAACAAGTAAACTGCTTCAATAATATCTCCTAAAACGTAGTTGATGTCTTTCTTTAAATTCTTAACGTTTGCCATTTTATTTTTTATTTAATTTGCGTTTGCAAAAGTACACATAATCTTTCTATTCCCAACTATGAAATCGCCATAAAAACAAGTTTGTTGCAAACAAACACCCATCACTAAAAAGCGATAACATGGATGACCTATAAAAAATAAATTTTACATCTATGAAATGTAAATTTCTAAAATTGAAGCTTTTCCCTTAAGATTATATGACTTCATTGCCGCTGGAATAAGGACAGTATCACCTTTTATATATTGATAAATTACTCCATCATACTCTAATTCAAAAGCTCCTTCAATACACATATATACTACAAATGACGATCCTGAATTTTCAACCCCTTTTTCATTTTCCAATGGTATAAAATTGGTTGTAAAATAAGGGCAATCAACTACTGTATTTGACTGATTAACTTCTTTGGCATACTTTTTATAAGTATTAACTTTTTTATAATTAATCGCATCTAAAGCCAAATCAACATGAAGTTCTCTTGTGTTTCCTTGCGCATCTTTTCGATCAAAATCATACAAACGGTATGTAATATCTGAAGTTTGCTGTATCTCGGCAACAACCAATCCTGCTCCGATGGCATGAACTGTACCTGTTTCTAAGAAAAAAACATCGCCAGGTTTTGCTTTTACATCATCAAGTATGTCCACCAGTGTTTTATTATTTAAATGCTCTATATATTCCTCAGGACTGGAATCATTTTTGAATCCTACGATAATTCTAGCGTCTTTATCGGCTTGCGTAACATACCACATCTCGGTTTTACCAAATGAATTATGACGTTTTTTTGCCAATTCGTCATTAGGATGCACTTGAATCGATAGATCTTCGCGAGCGTCCAAGTATTTAAAAAGCAATGGAAATTGTTTTCCAAATCTTTCATGAACGTCAGTTCCTAGAATTTCATTTGGATATTCATTGATTAATTCCGTCAATGGTTTTCCTTTATAATCACCATTGGCAACAACGCTCACATCGCCTTCAACAGTAGACAACTCCCAACTTTCTCCTGTAATATTAGAAGTAATTGGTTTATTCAAAATTGTTTTTAACTTTTCTCCTCCCCAAATTCTTTCTTTGAGAATGGCATCAAACTGCAACGGATATATTTTTGAGTTCATATTTATTTATTTTTTTACAAATTTCTGCTCTTTTACAATAAAATCACAATACTATTTTGTCAATTTATTGCCTTAATTCCCTAATTGCTTCGAGTGCTTTTGAGATATGGCCTTTTGCTTTCATGCTATCAAATACCATTATTATTGTTCCGGTTTTGTCTGCAACATAAGTAACTCTGCCAGGCATTAATCCAAACAAACTGGAAGGCACTCCAAAAAGGGTTCTAATTTTCTTGTCTGAATCTGACAAAAGTATAAATGGTAATTTAAATTGTTCCGTAAACTTTTGATGAGAGGCAATACTATCACTGCTGATTCCGATTACTTCGGCACCCAAATCTTTGAAATCTTCGTATTGATCTCTAAAGCTACAGGCTTGGGTTGTGCAACCTGGAGTATTGTCTTTTGGGTAGAAGTAAATAACCAATGGCTTTTTGCCAATTAAATCTAGGCTATTAAAATCATTCCCATTGGTGTCTTTTGATTTAAAATCTGGAATTTTATCGCCTACTTTCAGTCTCATTATTCTCCTTTATAAGTTACAAAATTACGCGGTGTTTCATAAAGAACCACTTCTAGATCCAATTCAGGTTTTACTTTTTTTCGTATTTTATTCCAAATCACTACTACTATATTTTCTGCCGTAGGATTCAAGTCTTGAAATTCCGGTACATCCAAATTCAAGTTTTTATGATCAAATTGATTCTCGACTTCTTCTTTGATAATATCTGTCAAAAATTTCACATCCATAACATAACCCGTTTCTTTATCAATCTCTCCAGTAACACTTACTGTTAATTCGTAGTTATGTCCGTGAAAATTAGGATTGTTGCATTTACCGAAAACAGCATCGTTTTGTTCAAAACTCCAATCTTTTCGATACAAACGATGAGCTGCATTAAAATGGGCTTTTCTGGATATGGTTACTCTCATAGGGGTTTTAAGAATTTAAATTTAGTAAAAATATAAGATTAGCTCTTATTTTCTAAAGCATGCTCTTCAAGAAAATGATAAAATTCTTCAAAAATGATTTTAAACCAAACGGTATAAATTTCTGGATTTAAAAGCATATCGCTTTGTATATCTTCAATTTTCATCCATTTCCAATCCTCAACTTCTTCGGTATTGATTTCAGGTTCTCCATCATAATAACCAATCATTACATGGTCGAGTTCGTGTTCTGTCAAACCATTATCAAAAGGCGCTTTATAAATAAAATGGAAAAGCTCTTTTAATTCGGCATCAAAACCCATTTCCTCATATAATCGGCGATTACCAGCTTGAATATTTGTTTCGCCGTCTCTTTGATGGCTGCAACAAGTATTGGTCCACAACAAAGGAGAATGATATTTTTGATGTGCTCTTTGCTGAAGCATAATCTCATTTTGATTATTTAAGACAAAAACTGAAAAAGCACGATGCAAAATAGCTTTTTCATGTGCTTCTAATTTTGGCATTAAGCCAATTTGCTCATCCAATTCATTTACTAATATTACTTTTTCTTCTTCCATATTCTGTATTGATAGAGCAAAAGTACAAAAAAGATACCTTTATAAAGGCTTAAAGATTCTTTTGCTTTTTGTCGAAATTATTTTCTTAATTCCCTTTAGAACCACAAATATATAAATCCTAACTTCTATTTTTTGCATGTTTAATAGATCGGATTTAGCCTATGATTTATAGAGAAATTATTTATTGCATCACTTTTTAAAACCAGAAAAACATTTTTAACGTATATCTTAATAGTTAAAAATTATATAAATAGACGAGAATTATAAAATAGCTAACATTTCTATTGCAATTCTTCTATTACATTTGAGCTAAAATCATTGAATACCAGCAAAACAAATATTGTGATTCCAACAAATAAATTTTACACACATGAAAACATCATCTTTTTATTTCATTTTATTACTGCTCCCACTATTTGCTTTTCAGGCTTGCGGACAGAGTAAAGAACCAAAGAATAATGAAATGACATCAGTTGAATCCGAATCAAACAAATCTAAAAACCCATATTATTCGCATACTGATACTACAAAATTGAATTTAACAGATGCTGAATGGAAAAAAATTCTGCCAGAAGATGTTTATTTAGTATCCCGCAAAGCAGATACCGAAAGACCTTTTACAGGCAAGTATTGGAATACCGATGTAAAAGGAACTTATTATTGCGCAGCTTGTGGCAATCTACTTTTCCGATCTGGCGCAAAATTTTCCAGCAGTTGTGGCTGGCCAAGTTTCTTTGAACAGGAAAATAAAAAAAGCATCATATTTAAAGACGATAATTCTATAGGAATGGAACGAATAGAAGCCCTTTGTGGCAGATGTGGCGGACATTTAGGACACTTATTCGATGATGGGCCGGCTCCAACCGGCAAAAGATACTGCATGAATTCTATCGCTCTTGATTTTGTACCTGATGCTAAATAAAATTTAAAAACGATTATCATGAAAACGAAAACAATTATTTTAGCCTGTATTCTATTTACTGGAACTTTATTATCTCAAAACAATACTAAAACTAAAAAAATGACACAATCTAATTTTGAAACTATAACTCTAGGCGGAGGCTGTTACTGGTGTGTAGAAGCTGTTTACGAAAACTTGAAAGGAGTAAAATCAGTTGTTTCTGGATTTTCAGGCGGGAAAATTGCAGACCCCAGTTACGAAGAAGTTTGTTCTGGCACTACTGGTCATGCTGAAGTTGTTCAAATTACTTTTGATAAAAATGTTACTAACCTTGATGAAATTTTCAAAGTGTTTTTTACAGTTCATGACCCAACAACACTCAATCGACAAGGCGCTGATAAAGGAACGCAATATCGTTCTGTGATTTTTTACAACAATGAAGAACAAAAACTAGAAGCTCAATCTATTATTACCGCATTAAAAAATGCAAAAGCTTATCAAAACCCAATTGTTACTACCATAGAACCTTTTACAAAATTTTACAAGGCTGAAGATTACCATCAAAATTATTATGCCAATAACAAAAACCAGCCTTATTGCCAAATGGTAATTCAGCCTAAAATTGAGAAATTCGAAAAAGTATTTAAAGATAAACTGAAAACAAAAAAATAAGTTACAGCCTGCAAAAAGTCGAAATCCATTTTCGGCTTTCAATATTTATCAAAACATTAAACGGTTTCTCAAATGAAAATAAAAAAGCCTTGGACAGCTTCAAAAGGTTTCCCTGAAGATTTAATTTTAATCCAAGAAATACTTTTTGACAATAGCAGTTTCAAAATCACCCAACCCATTCTTGAAATCGAAAGCACTGAATACGGAGCCTGTCGTTTTGTTCTAAATAATTCAAATATTCTGTTTCGAACTGCCAAAATCACGCCTACCAAAACTGGACAATTTGTTACCCTATGGAAAAGAATAAATCAAGGCGCTATTCAACCTTTTGACAATACAGATTCCATCGATTTATTCATTATCAGCGTTAGAAAAGACAATCATTTTGGGTTATTTATTTTTCCGAAAGCAGTTCTAATATCCAAAGAAATTGTTTCAGATAAAAAAGAAGGAAAACGTGCTATTCGTGTTTATCCGCCTTGGGATATTACAACTAGCAAACAAGCTCAAAAAACACAAAAATGGCAATTGGACTATTTCTTGGAAATCCCACAAAACGCAACATCCGATTTGGATCAAACAAAATTACACTCTCTTTTAATTAACGGTTGATTTCTATAGACAAGCAAACTTTCGCTATCTTTAACATTATTATATATTTAAAAATCAATTAATTAGTGATTTAAAATTCTAAAAAAAACTTCTATTCAAGCATAAAATCAAGACAAACTATGGAACAAAAAAAATCTAAAAACAAAGCCTATCTCCTGTTTTTTCTGCTTTTAATAAGTCTGAATTTTGCGCAAGCACAAGAAAAAAAAGTAGCTCCAACTTCGCAGGAACTGTATAATGAAATTGCAGCGATGGATACCGTTCTTTTTGATGCATTCAATGCTAAAGATATGGCGAAATTTAAACCTTTATTTGATGAAAATTTAGAATGGTATCAAGACAATGGAGGCTTGCTTTCCTATGAAACCGTATTTACTAATTTCGAAAAAATGTTTAAAAACGAAAACAAACTCACTCGACAATTGGTCAAAGGAAGTCTTGAAATACATCCCATAAAAGATTTTGGAGCTATAGAAACTGGAGTCCATCAATTTCGACATATCGAAAACGGGAAAGAAGAAATAGGAACTTTTAAGTTTATGGCTATTTGGAAAAAAGTGAATAACCAATGGAAAATTTCAAGAATGATAAGCTATGATCATTGATTGCTGAAAAATTATTGGGCGTGCCCCCATTAAGAAGCTTTATTTTTTCAATACCTCAGCAATTTTCAAAGCACATTTTTCACCATCAATCGCTGCCGAAATAATTCCTCCTGCATAACCGGCTCCCTCTCCGCAAGGATACAATCCTTTTATTTGTAAATGCTCATGGGAAACAGCATCTCTAGGAATACGAACTGGTGATGAAGTTCTAGATTCTGGAGCATGTAAAATGGCTTCGTTTGTCAAATAGCCACGCATAGATTTACCAAATTCGGTAAATCCCTCTCTTAATATTTGAGATAAAAAACCAGGAAAAACCTGCCCCATTTCTACCGAAGTAGTTCCGGGAACATAAGAAGTTTTTGGAATACTGGAAGAAACTTTATTTTGAGTAAAATCGACCATTCGTTGTGCAGGAACTTTTTGGGTCTGCCCTGCTAAATGCCAAGCTTTTTGTTCAATGCTTTTTTGAAATTCCATTCCGGCCAAAGGGCCAAATTTGGCAAAAGGCTTAAAATCTTCCAGCTTCAATTCTATTACAATTCCGGAATTAGCAGTTACCTGATCACGTTTAGACGGTGACCAACCATTGGTCACAACTTCTCCCGGACTCGTGGCACAAGGTGCAATCACTCCTCCCGGACACATACAAAACGAATACATTCCACGGCCATTAACCTGTTTCACTATAGAATAAGGAGCTGGTGGCAAATGTTCTCCGCGATAATCACAACTGTACTGAATACTGTCAATTAGCGATTGCGGATGCTCAGCTCTTACGCCCAAGGCAAAAGGCTTGGCTTCGATAAACACTTTTTTCTTGTCCAATAATTCAAATATATCCCGAGCTGAATGTCCTGTTGCTAGAATTAATTTATTAGCTAAAATGGCTTCCCCACTTTGGGTTACAATTCCCTGCACTTCATTATTTTTTATCAAAATATCGGTCAAACGGGTTTCGAACAAAACCTGTCCGCCACATTCGATGATTTTCTCCCGAATATCTTGTATGATTTGAGGTAATTTATTGGTTCCAATGTGTGGATGAGCATCTACCAATATATCTCCAGTAGCACCAAAAGCAACTAATAATTCTAGTATTCGAGTTACGTCTCCACGCTTTTTAGATCTTGTATATAATTTCCCATCCGAATAGGTTCCTGCTCCTCCTTCGCCAAAACAATAATTGGAATCTTCATCCACAATATGGTCTCTATTGATTGCTTTCAAATCGCGACGACGACCACGAACATCTTTTCCGCGTTCGATTACTATTGGTTTTAAACCCAATTCTATTAATTGCAAAGCTGCAAAAAGTCCAGCTGGTCCTGCTCCAACGACAATTACTTCTTGGGCAGTTGAAACATTTTTATAATCTGGAAGTTCTATTTTTTGTTCCTGAAAAGGTTCTCCTTTTAAATAAATCGAAACTTTCAAATTGATTTTGATTGCTTTTTGACGCGCATCAATAGAGCGTTTCAAAACAACAACATGCTGCATCTCATTTGCCGAAACTTTTATTTGTTTTGATAAATAATCTTTCAGCAACGATTCGTTAGAGGCAATTTCTGGAGAAACTTGTAATAGGAGTTCTTGTGGCATATCTTATTTATACAATTAGCTTTTCTTTCTATGAAAAGAACATGCAAAAATAGTATTTTGAAATGAAATTACTCCTTTAATATAAAATCCATTTTCAAAATAGACTTTGTACCTTTGTTTCATTCAAATTTTACACCACATAAAGAATGTCCAGAAAAATAAAATTAATATGGGATTTCCGTGGTCCAGCTTCGGCCAAAACTGCCGAACATCACGAAATTCATTTGAAAGAATATATCGCTATTGAAAAATTACCGTTAAATATTACCGGTTTTCAAATCTTGGAAGAAATGTATGCAATCGCTTATATGGTGGTAATGGAAGAAAACATGATTCAAGTACGTGATGCTTTAAAACCGCATCGAGGAGAAGTTTACCACTAAGCAGATGGCAGAAGGCAGACTTCAGCCAGCACATTAAATTTAAACATCAAAAAGCCGATTTCCATACGAAAATCGGCTTTTTAATTTATGAAAAAACTTTTTAGATTGACTCTTTTTTCTAAAATCTGCGTTCTCTATTCTGCTAACTAATTAGCTACTTCACTAATGAATTTAATGCGCATCAATCGCAATTCATCTATATCATAATCTCCATCAAATTCTTTGAGGGCTTTTTCGATATTATCCGATTCTGAATCCATAAAATAATCATGAATTTCTTCTTGCTGATCTTCATCCAGCATTTCGTCTATCCAATATTTAATGTTCAATTTGGTTCCTGCATAAACAATTTGTTCCATTTCTTTTATCAAATCGTCCATTTTTAACCCTTTTGCGGAAGCGATATCAGTTAAAGCTAATTTTCTATCAATATTTTGAATGATATATAATTTATTGACAGAGTTTACTCCTGTAGATTTTACAACCAAATCATCAGGACGTATAATATCGTTTTCTTCTACATAACGGCTTATTAATTCAAGGAATTCTTTACCGTATTTCTTGGCTTTTCCTTCTCCAACTCCGTGAATATTAATTAATTCAGCTTGAGAAATCGGGTATTTTAAAGCCATATCTTCCAAGGAAGGATCTTGAAAAACTACAAATGGAGGAACCCCAAGTTTTTTAGCTACTTTTTTTCGTAATTCGCGCAACATCTGCATTAATAATTCATCTGCAGTTCCTGACGATTTTGCAGCTGTTACGATAGCTTCATCTTCGGATTCATTATATTCGTGATCTTCGGACATCATAAAAGATTCTGGGTTTTTCATAAAAGCCAAACCTTCTTTTGTGATTTCTATAATACCGTACGTTTCAATATCTTTTGATAACAAACCAGCTACAAGAACTTGTCGCAATAATGCCATCCAAAATTTTTCGTCATGATTAGATCCTGATCCAAAAAAGGATTGAGAATCTGTTTTATGTGCATTGATAACTGCATTTACACGACCAATTAATGTAAACACAATCTCTTTTGATTTATAAATATGCTTGGTTTTTTTGACAACTTCCAATAATTTCAGCACTTCCTCTTTGGCTTCCACTTTTGTTTTTGGATTGCGGACATTGTCATCCATATCAGCGCCTTCTCCTGTTTCGCCGTCAAATTCTTCACCAAAATAATGAAGCAAAAATTTCCTCCTAGACATTGAAGTTTCGGCATAAGCCACGACTTCCTGCAATAAGGCAAAACCTATTTCTTGCTCGGCAACTGGTTTTCCAGATAGAAATTTTTCTAATTTCTCTACATCTTTATAAGAGTAATAAGCTAGGCAATGTCCTTCACCTCCATCACGACCCGCTCTACCGGTTTCTTGATAATAACTTTCTAATGATTTTGGAATATCATGATGAATTACAAAACGCACATCGGGTTTATCAATCCCCATACCGAAAGCAATTGTAGCCACAACAACTTCTACATCTTCCATCAAAAACATGTCTTGATGCTTTGCTCTTGTTTTAGCGTCTAAGCCTGCATGATAAGGAACAGCGCTTATTCCGTTTACTTGCAACACTTCAGCAATTGCTTCAACTTTTTTACGGCTCAAACAGTAAATAATACCTGATTTTCCTTTATGCTGTTTTATAAACCGAATGATATCGGATTCAATATTTTTTGTTTTGGTACGAACTTCATAAAACAAATTGGCTCTATTAAATGAAGCTTTAAAAGTTGTCGCATTCGACATCTCCAAGTTCTTCAAGATATCCTCTTGTACTTTTGGAGTTGCAGTCGCAGTAAGACCAATAATAGGAACTTCTGCTAATTGCTTAATGATATTTTTTAGATTGCGATATTCCGGCCTGAAATCGTGACCCCATTCTGAAATGCAATGCGCTTCGTCAATCGCAACAAACGAAATAGGCACCGTTTGAAGAAAGGCAACATACTCCTCTTTAGTTAAAGATTCTGGTGCTACATATAACAACTTGGTTATGCCTGCTGTAATATCAGATTTAACTTGTGCAATTTCGGTCTTAGTAAGTGAGGAATTTAAAACATGTGCAATTCCATTTTCGGAAGAAAGGCTTCGAATTGCATCTACTTGATTCTTCATTAATGCTATTAAAGGAGATACAACAATTGCAGTTCCTTCTTGAACTAAAGCTGGTAATTGGTAACAAAGTGATTTTCCTCCGCCTGTAGGCATAATTACAAATGTATTTTGCTTATTAAGCAAACTTTTTATAACATTTTCTTGCAGGCCTTTGAACTTGCTAAAACCAAAATACTTCTTTAATTCTTTGTCTATGTCAATTTCGTTTGAATTCATTCTTTAATATGTGGTATTTTATATAAATTTGCGGCACATAAAGATACAACTTTCTTTTACACTCACAAATTTTAAATTATCTGTTTTGATTACAAAAGAAAACATATTAGCTAACGCTAAGAAAACAATTGAATCAGAAAGCAAATCTATAGCTAAATTAATTGATTTCATTGACGATACTTTTGCGGAAGCGGTACAATGCATCTACAATTCCAAAGGAAGACTAGTAGTAACAGGAATTGGCAAAAGTGCTATTATTGCTCAAAAAATGGTAGCATCGTTCAATTCAACTGGCACTCCGTCATTATTTTTACACGCTTCTGAAGCCATACACGGTGATTTGGGAATGCTGCAAAAAGACGATGTTGTTATTTGTATATCCAAAAGCGGAAATAGTCCAGAAATCAAAGCACTAGTTCCTCTTTTGACTCGTTTTGGCAACAAATTAATAGGCATGACAGGAAATATGACTTCCTTTTTAGCCAAAGGCTCACATTACGTTTTAAACACAACAGTTGATAAAGAAGCTTGTCCATTAAACCTTGCTCCTACTAATAGTACAACAGCCCAATTAGTTATGGGAGATGCTATAGTTGTTTGTTTAATGGAAATGAGAGATTTCAAAGCAGAAGATTTTGCTGTCTATCATCCTGGCGGTGCTTTAGGCAAAAAATTATTGCTTCGCGTGATAGACATGCTGGAACATACCTTAAAACCTGAAGTAGGTCCAGATACCCCTGTTAAAAAAGCAATTTTCGAAATTTCGGAAAAACGTTTAGGGGTAACAGCAGTTGTAGAAAACAACAAGGTAATTGGAATAATTACCGATGGAGATATTCGAAGAATGCTAAACGACAGAGATACTTTTGCTGAATTGACCGCCAAAGATATTATGACCAAAAATCCAAAAACAGTACAATCAACTAATATGGTAGTGGATGCCTTTAATATAATGGAGGATTTCTCCATCACCCAATTAATCGTTGTTGACAATGGAGAATACAAAGGCGTATTGCATTTACATGACATTTTAAAAGAAGGAATCGTATAATGGCAAAGAAAAACCTAGGCGAAATGTCCTTTTTAGACCATCTGGAAGAATTAAGATGGCTTTTAGTTAGAAGTACAACTGCTGTAATTATTATGGCTTGCGTAACTTATTTTATAAGTGATTACTTGTTTGACACTATTATATTTGGTCCAACAAGACCTACCTTTTTTACTTACCGGTATTTTTGTGAATTATCGCATCAATTGGGTTTTGCTGAAAGCATTTGCATAACCGAAATGCCTTTCATCATTCAAAATACTGAAATGGAAGGACAGGTTAATATTTTTGTCTGGATGTGTATTTTGGCTGGTTTCATTTTAAGCTTTCCCTATATTTTATGGGAAGTTTGGAAATTCATTGGCCCTGCTTTGTATGAAAAAGAAAAGAAAAATGCGAGAGTATTTATATTCAGTTCTTCATTGCTTTTCTTTTTAGGAGTTCTGTTTGGCTATTATGTTGTCATTCCGATGTCGGTAAATTTTGTGGCCACTTTTACAGTAAGTGATGTTGTCAAAAATCAATTTACGCTGGAATCTTATATTGGAATGGTAAAAACCAGTATTTTGGCCAGTGGATTGTTCTTTGAACTGCCTATAATTATTTATTTTCTAACGAAATTGGGTTTAGTAACCCCAGAATTTTTAAGAAAATACTGGAAATATGCCGTTGTAATCATCCTGATTGTCGCTGCAATTGTAACGCCTCCAGATGTAGTGAGCCAAACTATTGTTGCTATACCAATGTTGCTTATTTATGAAGTAAGCATCTTGATTTCAAAAATTGTAGTATTAAATAAAAAGAAAGCAAATGTCTGATATTGTAAAAGAATTCAATGACTATCGTTCTAAAATGAACGAAAAATTATTGGCCGACAATAATAAAATCGTAAAACGTATTTTCAATCTTGACACCAATGCTTATGCTCCTGGAGCCTTAGATGTAAAAACCAAAGAACTTCTAGGGCTAGTAGCCTCGGCTGTTTTACGCTGTGATGATTGTGTAAAATACCACTTGGAAACCAGCCATAAAGAAGGAGTTACCAAAGAAGAAATGATGGA
This sequence comes from uncultured Flavobacterium sp., assembly GCA_963511725.1. Lineage (GTDB taxonomy): Bacteria > Bacteroidota > Bacteroidia > Flavobacteriales > Flavobacteriaceae > Flavobacterium. The sequence continues at coordinate 90,114 of CAUPKA010000010.1, read as the reverse complement.
AGCTATGGGAATTGCAACTCTTGTAGGCGGAACAATCGTTGTGCCGCATTTACGCAGAGCTTATGAATTTTGGGAAGCTTTGGAGGAAGAGGCTGGTAATTAGAAAATTTGATAATTAGTCAATTAGATAATTTCAATAGGATATGTTAATTCCTTTAATTGATTGATTAATTTTAACTTATTTTACCTCTCTAAAAGAGAAAAGATAATTTTTCTATAAAGTCAATTATCTAATTATCTAATGACACATTATCTAATTAAACAAAAATGAAGCTAAGAGCAGAAAATTTAATAAAAACCTACAAAGGCCGAAGTGTTGTAAAAGGAATTTCGGTAGAAGTAAACCAAGGCGAAATTGTTGGTCTTTTAGGGCCTAATGGTGCTGGAAAAACGACTTCTTTTTATATGATTGTAGGTTTGGTAAAACCAAATTCTGGAAATATTTATCTTGACGATTTGAATATTACCGATTACCCAATGTATAAAAGAGCCCAGCAAGGAATTGGATATTTGGCACAAGAAGCTTCTGTCTTTAGAAAATTAAGTATTGAAGACAATATTCTAAGCGTATTGCAATTGACCAAACTTTCTAAAGAAGCACAAGTTGCCAAAATGGAAAGCTTGATTGCTGAATTTAGTTTGGAACACATTCGTACGAATCGTGGAGATTTACTTTCGGGTGGAGAACGCCGTCGTACCGAAATTGCCCGTTGTCTTGCTACTGACCCAAAATTTATCTTACTTGATGAGCCTTTTGCAGGAGTTGACCCTGTTGCCGTAGAGGATATTCAGAGAATTGTAGCTCAGTTGAAAAATAAAAATATCGGAATCCTAATCACCGACCACAACGTTCAAGAAACACTTGCTATCACAGATAAAACCTACCTTATGTTCGAAGGAGGAATTCTAAAAGCTGGTATTCCAGAAGAATTGGTAGAAGACGAAATGGTACGTAGAGTATATCTTGGTCAGAATTTCGAATTGAGAAAAAAGAAACTGGAATTTTAATTTTATTTTTGATGTTAAAATTTTAAATTTACATTCATAGTTTTTATACATAAAAAAATGTCATTAAACGAAGAACCTTCCAAAGAAACCTCAGACAGGTGGAGAAATGACCCCAACAATTGGGTTTGGGGAATTTTCTATTACAACCAAGAAGATCCGCGCATTTTCCCTCCAAAGAAAATTGAAGAAATGGGATTTACAATCAATTTTGCGAATCCAAATTCGGTATTGACTTTAGTTATAGCTTTGGCTTTTTTTGCAATGGTAACGTTCTCCATTTTGAGAAATAAATAAAGAAAGAAAATTATTCTACTGTAATAAACTGAAGTTGCTGTAAATCTCCATTGTAAATATTAACATCAACTCTAGTATCGATTCCTGGCACTGTGGCTTTCTCAGTAAATTGCCAAAAAAGCCAATCGTCTTGAATTTCTTCTCGATAAAAATTGTAATTAGCGATCCAAAAAAGATAATCGCTAAATTCTTCTTTCAGAAAATCATCATAATATTTTTCTCCAGTGTAAATTATTGGCCTTACGCCATAATGTAATTCAACTGCCTTCAACCAGCGTTTCAGACCTATTTTTAAGCGTTCAATAGACTGTTCTTTAGGAAGTTTCTCAATGTCCAAAACGGGGGGAAGATCTCCTTTTTTCAGTTTTACTGTCTTTATAAAAAGTTCGGCTTGCTCAAGAGAGTTTTCATTTGGACGGTAATAATGATAGGCCCCTCGAATCATTTTATTTTCTTTGGCGCCAAGCCAATTACGTTTAAATTGCCGGTCAGGCCTGTCTCTACCAACAGTTGCCCGAATAAAAACATACCGTAAAGGATATTTGTCTTCTATGGTATCAACATAGGACCAACGGACTTTTCCCTGATATTCGGAAACATCAATACCTACGACTTTCCCATCGTTTTTTTCTAAAACCTTTAGATTGCGAGCTTCCGAAAAAACATTGGTATCCGCATTTAAATTTGACTTAAAACCCAAATAATGAGCAAAACTGGAACGATAATGATAGGCAACTGTAACAACTACAAAAAACAAAAAAACAAGTATTAAATTGCCAAAAAATTTAGCGGTAAAAACAGTACTTTTCTTTTTTGTTTTCCGATTATAGGTAGTTCTTGTATTCTTGTTTCTCATTCAAAATAAAACTACTTTTTTAGAAACTTATTGTTAATTACTGAAAGTAAAACATAGAAAACAATAACCAATGTAACTCCCAAATATTGAAGAAATAACAACAATAAAACAGAAATGACTAGAAAAATAATCTGAAGTGCATTATCCTTAAAACTAAACTTTTTTATTTTTAGAGAAAATAAAGGGATTTCTGCATTCAGTATATAAGCACTAAACAATGCGATCAATAGCAAAACCCATTTCTCTGTCAAAATTTCGAGCACCATTAATGAATCTCCTGAATAATACTTCAAAACTAAAGGAAGGCTCAATATAAAAAGAGCATTGGCCGGAGTTGGCAATCCTATAAACGAATCGGTTTGGCGAGTGTCAATATTGAATTTTGCCAAACGCATACACGATCCCAAAGTGATGATGAATGCTAAATATGGGAAATACTGAAGACATCCTTCGCTCATGTTGACATTGCTCGAAAGCATCATTTTGAACATTACAAATCCAGGAACGACACCACTAGTTACCATATCAGCCAATGAGTCCAATTGCAATCCCAAAGGACCTGATACTTTGAACAGACGCGCAAAAAAACCATCAAAAAAGTCTAAAAAGATTCCTAGACAAACAAAATAGAATGCCATTTCAAATTTATCGTTACTTACAAATATCAGAGCGACACAGCCACACAAAAGGTTTAATAATGTAATTGTATTTGGAATGTGTTTTTTGATGTTCATAGTGTTTAAAATTGAATTATAAGCTTGGCAAATTTACTACATTAAGTGAAAGTGTTACTCGTTTTGTTGAGAGATTTTAAATTCTTAATAACAAAAATCATTAATTAATTGAATTGAAGCAGTTACATCATCAAAAAACTTTATTTTTGAAAAATATTAAAACGCTTTAAACCGACAAATAAGATCCGTTGAAAAAAACACAGCTTTTTTTATTCCTTTTCATTGCAAATAGTATCTATTGCCAAACTGTTCGAAAATACTCTAATGAGTTTATGAATATTGGTGTAGATGCTGGAGCTTTAGGAATGTCAAATGCAGTTGTTGCCTCTACTTCTGATGTTAATTCCTGTTATTGGAATCCAGCTGGACTAATGCATCTGGAAGATGATCAAATCTCTTTAATGCATTCTAATTATTTCGCCAATATTGCCAAATACGATTATGTGGCCTATGCCAGTCCCATTGATGACCGAAGTGCTTGGGGAATTTCGTTAATCCGTTTTGGGGTTGATGATATTATGAATACAACTGATTTAATTGATAATGAAGGTAATATTGATTACAATAGAATCAAACTTTTCTCAACAGCCGACTATGGTTTTACTTTTTCTTATGCTGTAAAACTACCAGTTCCAGGCTTTCAGTATGGGGTAAATGCTAAAATTATCCGACGAATAATTGGAGACTTTGCTACTTCTTGGGGATTTGGATTTGATTTTGGATTGCAATTTGAAAAAAATGACTGGCAATTTGGGTTGATGCTTCGGGACATTACCACTACTTACAATATTTGGAACATCAATGAAGAAGCTTATCAAAAAATAGCTGATGCTATTCCTGGCCAAAATCAGGAAGCACCAGAAAGCACAGAGATTACACTCCCAAAAGCGCAATTAGGCATGGCCAAAAAATTTATTTTCCATGAGGATTACAGTCTTTTGACTACCGCAAATATGAACATGCAGTTTACACAGACTAATGATTTAATTTCAAGCAGTTTTGTTAGTATCGATCCCGCCGTTGGCTTGGAATTTGGTTATACCAATCTGGCTTTCTTGAGAGCTGGCATAGGTAATTTTCAGCATGTAACCCAATTAGATAATTCCGAAAAAATAGGGTTTCAGCCCAACATTGGTCTAGGATTTAAATATAAAGGAATTGCTATCGATTATGCATTAACCGCTTTAGGAAATCAAAGCACTGCATTGTATTCAAATGTTTTTTCATTAAAAATTGATTTATCTCTTTTTAGAAACTAACTTTGATATTTAAAGAATACTTCTTATTTTATATCTAAAAAATAGCAAAATGAAATCGCCATGATTCCAAAACACAAATTGGAATGAAGAATGGCGACTCGAGCGAAAGCGAACAGGCAAAGCATACCATATTCAAATAAAAAACAAATATTATCTTCGTATGAAATCGCCATGACAACATTTGTCGTAAAAACCAATGAAGATCTGGCGATACCATATTCCTTTAAAAAACAAATATTATCTTCGTATGAAAACTGTCTTATTAAAAAAAATATTCGTTTGCATTCTTTTATTGAGTTCAATATATAATTCATTTGCTCAAAATGTTTTATTGTCAAAAAACGCAACTATCAGCATAATGACTTGTGGCACTGGGAATGAACTTTATTCCTTGTTTGGGCACACTGCTATAAGAGTTCGTGATGTTGAAAACAATCTAGATGTTGTTTATAATTATGGTGCCTTTGATTTTGATACACCAAATTTTGCAATGCAATTTACCAAAGGAGATTTAGATTATTTTATAGTAAACAATCGCTATATTGATTTTATTAATCAGTACAATTATGAAAAAAGAGATGTTTATGAACAGGTATTAAACATTCCGCTTCCTCTAAAGCAACAATTGTTTGACAACTTGGCCCAATCAATGCTTTCTGACGAACGTTTATACCAATATAAATTCATTGATAATAATTGTACTTCGAAGGTTGTAAACGTTATCAATAAAACATTAAAAGCCAAAGTAATCACCAAAAAAGCAGACACTGACCAAACTTACAGATCTATTTTATTTCCTTATTTTAACAATCATTTTTATGAAAAACTAGGAACCAGCATTGTTTTTGGGACTAAAGTGGATCAAATGGGGACAAAAATATTTTTGCCGTTTGAGCTTCAAAAAAGTTTGAAACTCATTCGATATCAAAACCAGCCTTTATGCAAAGAGAACAAAACAATATTAAATTTTGAAGAAGAAGCTCCATTTTCTTGGTGGAATAACAGTTATACTTATCTTTTCATTTTAGGATTTGTAACGCTGATAAACAAGAAAAGTATTGATTATATTTATTTGTCGATAATATCCTTATTAGGTTTGTTATTTGTTTTTTTAGGATTTTATTCCTCCCATCAAGAATTGGGATATAACTACAATATACTATTATTCAGTCCTTTTGTCTTAATTGTATTATATTTTGCTAAAACAAAAAACTCAAAATGGACATATAAATTATCTGTTTTCAATATCCTGCTACTGATTCTTTATTGCAGTATAATGTTCACAAAAATTCATTTACTCATTGTTTCACCAATATTGTTAACCAATTTAGTTGTTTTAACACGATTAGCAATTAGAACCAAAAAACGTATTCCGATAATTATTTAATATTACTGACCTCTATAAAACAAAACTGTTGAGATAGTTTTAAAAGCAATGCTCAAATCCAAATAAATACTACGGTGTTTGATATAATACAAATCGTATTGCAGTTTTATCAAGCTGTCTTCTAATTTTTCTCCATAGGAATAATTAACTTGAGCCCATCCGGTAAGACCTGGCTTAATGATATGTCGTGTTTCATAGAATGGCATAATTTTAGCAATTTTATTCACAAATACAGGACGCTCCGGTCTCGGTCCAATCACCGCCATATCGCCTTTTAGAATATTAATAAACTGCGGAAACTCATCTATTCTGGTTTTCCTTAAAAATTTTCCAAATTTAGTCACTCTAGAATCATTCATTTTAGCAAAAACAGCTCCAGACATTTCTGCATTTTTGACCATCGTCCTGAATTTGATTATTTTAAAAACAATCCCATCTTTGCCAACTCTTTTTTGGGTATAGAATAATTTTCCTTTATTCCAAAAAACATTTCCAGCAAGGATTATAGGTATTAAAACAATACCAATACTTAGTCCAATTAACGACAAGACAATCTCAAACAATCGAATGGACAATAAATATAATTTATTTTGATTACTGCGGCTAAATGGAAAAAAACGATAAAAATCCCTTGCAATATACTGAACTGGAATACGTTGTGTTTTACTTTCATATATCTGCGTATATTCTCTAATACTTTTCCCCGATTCCAATAAATGAAGCAGTTGATGGTATAAATCAGTAGTAATTCCATCTGTTTTTTGAGAAGCAACCACTATTTCAGAAATGCTGTTTTCATCAACAAATGAGGTTAAATTTTTTATATCAATATGTTTCACATGCTTAAATTCAAAATCAGAAATTGAATCACTATCTGCGTTTATATATCCTATTATTCTATAATGAGGGTCAACGCTTTCTAATCCTGAAACAAGTTCTTCCACTTGATCTTTATCACATACTAAAACTGCATTTTGAACAAACCTATTGGAGGCTAAAAAATGAAGATAAATCATTCTCCAAGCATATAAAGCTATAAAAAAGGCAATGTAAAAAAACACTAACTGCAAACGGTTTTTAGGCAACTCGGGAGAGAAAACCGGCGTCAATAAATAAAATAGCACTGTAGTAGTAGTGGTTAAAATTGTACTTCGCAACACTTGAAGATTATTGCTTGCTACTTGAAGATTGTACATTTCAAAAATACCTCCAAATAGATTAATATAAATACCCAGAACAATAACCCAATAGTAATTGGTTACTGTAAATTGAAAATAATTGAAAATGAAAATAAATCCTAAACAATACAAACCTAATAATACAAAAACCACATCAAAAATTCGTAAAAGCAGTTTACGCTCAGATATTTCGAAATGTATCTTTTTTGAATTACTCATTATCTCCAGAGTTATATTTCGGTGCAAGTTAGTTATTATATGAAAAACAAACCTTCTTTATTTTAAAATAGTCAGCCATTTCGACTTAATCTCCTGCCATTCAAATTGTTTTGATTTTTCCCTTGCGGTAGAGGTAATTTTACTAAACAAATCTGGTTCTTCTATCAATCTAACGACGGCTTCCACCATTTTATTAACATCCTTATCCAGCACTAATAAAGACTCTTTTTCATTTTCTAATAGAAATGGAATACCTCCAACATTAGTAGAAACAACAGCCAAACCTAATGACATAGCTTCAATCACGCTCACAGGCATATTGTCAAAATGGGTTGTATTTATAAAAACAGAATAATTTTTAGACAAATCAATCCAATCTTTCTTAGATAATTTCCCTGTAAAAAGAACCTCAACATTAAGATTATTAGCTCTTTGTTTGGCTTCTAATAAGCTACCATCTTTCTCTGGCCCTACCATACAAAGAGTAGCTTCTGGATATTTCTCTTTTAGGCAAGCAAAAACTTCAACAGCCATTATTGGATTGTATATTTTTGCAAAAGAGCGAACCCATAGTAAATTAGGAACTGCTTTCTCCCGTTCCAAAAAAGGATACTTCGCCAGTTCAATTGCATTGGGGATATGAATTACATTATGATATCCTTCTTCTTTGAATACGCTAATTAAAAAAAGAGAAGGAGCAACATTCTGAAAAGAGTTTTTAAAAATCATTCCACATATTTTCGGATTCTTCTTCAACCGAAAAGACAAATTCCCACCATGCAATATAGGAATGTACTTTATTTGCAATAAGCGGCACAACTGAGAAATTGCGAATGCGTACCAAAAATTGGCCGTACTATAGGTATCAATGAGAACATAATCAGTTTTTCTATATTGAAATACGCTCCACAACATAGCAATAAAACGTAATCCTTTATTTTTTTGAGAAGAGCTATATTTTAAACTAAAACCCTCCTGCTCCAAAAGAGGGCCAAGAGTTTCAATAGTGGTAGGAGTAACTCCGTGCTTGGATAATTTATTTCCTATGTATAACAGGTTTCTCAACAGTATAAACTTTTAACAATGAAAGTGCGTAAACAAAAGCTGGAGCCGCTAATCGCATGGCGGCATGATTGATCGTTAACAGCCAAAAAATTAAAAAAGAGAGTGCCAAAATATTTTGTCTATTGATCAAAAATAAAACTATAGGAGTGCATAATAAAATAATTAAATCAATCAATCCAAGAGAGCCGTGTTCGGCCAGCATTCTGGTAATTTCATTGTGCGAAGCCGATACAATCCCTGTTTCTTTTTCTCTAAGTTCCTTATTCCTACCCACCCCCACGCCTAAAATAGGATTATCCCAAAACATCTGCATTTCTGATGCGATAAGAGTCTCTCTACCTGTTAATTGACTTTTCTTTTCACGTCCTCTTGCATCTTGATTGGCATATCGTTTGTTAATCAATCCTTTAGTTTGCAACGAACTATACCCCCACACCCCTAATCCGGCAACAAATGACAATACAATAATTAATCCTATTTTAAATTTTGTTTTATAATTTGCCTGAAAATACAATACTGCCAAAAAAATAAAAATCATCATCATTGCAGTTAATATTCCTCCTCGTGAAAATGTCACAATTCCCCTAAAAGCAAAAACTATAACAAAACCACCATTTACTAGCTGCAATAATCTGCTTTTGGAATTCAAAACCAACTGAACAAAAAATATAAAAATTCCCAGCCCTAGTATGGTTGATACCTGATTTGGTCCAAACCCTCCCGAAGTTTCAAAATTAGATTGAGTCCCTGTTACCACAGCTTTTACGCTTGGTGTATATAAAAACAAATAAACAACAACACTAATTAGAGGTAACGAAAATGTCGTAATCATTCCTAATAACCGATCAAATGATATTTTTCTTTGATAACAATATATAGCGCTAATTCCCAAACAAACAGGTCCTGATATATTAAATGCAATTGCTTTTCTAATATCCGTTTCAAAATCTAATGTAAGAGTCGATAAAATAACTCCTGGAATTAATAATAGTAAAAAAAGCCAATACAGCAAAGCATTTTTAGAAAATCCAGATAAAACCATTCCCAAAAACATAAAAATAAGGATTGAATACTTACCGAATTCATTCAAAAGTATACCATCTGTCATTCGTAAAAGTATTTCTACACTTACAATATAGGCAGACATTATAAGAGCTTCATTATTCCTGTTTTTACTTTTAATAATATAATAAACACCAAAAGCTAATATTGATAAAGTAAGCATTTTTGAAACAAATGGCAATACAAATACCAACACTCCAATAAAAGCATGAAACAGGATTAAGTAGATGTATGACAGTTCTTCTTTCCTCATATTAACTATTTTCTAACCACTTTAAATATTTTTTTATAACGCTTTCAGCAATATAATCAGCTTGAATAGTATCAAAAAGAGCCTCTCCAAAATCTGCTCTCAAAATCTCATTTTCTACCAAATTTAATAACGCTTTATAAAACAAATGAGGTTCATTTGAAGCTACAATGAATCCATTTTTTCCATGTTGAACTATTGTTGGTATTTCACCCACATGAGTAACCACAACTGCTTTTTTATATAAGCCATATTCCAAAAGTGAAACTGGCAATCCTTCTGATTGTGAAGTTAAAATTGCTATTGATGCTTGATCTAGTATGTTTTCTATATCTTGTTTAGAACCATAAAGAAAGACATTTTCCTCCAAATCATATTCTTTAATCATTTTTTTAATTTGTTTTGCATAATCATCTTCAAAATCTTTTCCTACTAAGTGGAAAGTCCAATCTGGATTAGATTTCTTTAGTTTTTGAGCTACATTCAACAATAAAAAATGATTTTTATCTTCTCGAAGATTTGCCAAAGATACTATGCGTTTTCCAATACATCCGAACATTTCACTTTTAAGTTCTGGTTCTTTAATCCGTATGGAAAAATTAGGTAAATAAATTACTCTACGAGATTTTAAATTGTTTTCAAGCCAAAACTTAAGATTTTGATTAACAGCAATAATACCTGTAAAAAAAGGTATTACAATTCTAAAAATTACAATTCTTTTTCTTGGTAGCTGTATATTATTCCCATAATGATAATGCCAAATCAACTTTACAAAAGGACAAATCAATTTTAATAAAAAAGCAAAGAAAAAAGAAGTACTATGTGCATGAATGTGAGTCACCTTGTTTTTTGAAACAAAAGAACGTAATCTAAAAAGAGCCCCAAAATCAACCTGCTTTTTCTTAGCCAAAAACAAATACGGAACATTTGAATTAATTTGATGCAGTAATGCCCCTTCTTTTCGGGTAGTAACCAACCCAGAAAATTCAATTGTATCAACCAAAGCATTAGCATAATTAACTGCCATACGTTCAGCTCCGCCAGCTTCTAAAGAATCTATCATTTGCACTATTCTCATTGCACTAGCATTTTTAGTATTTCGGTTTCAAATACATCAAGGGTATACTTAGCTGACCAATCAAAAGCCTTGTGGCTTTTAGCTGCATATTCTGATTCGTTATTTAAAAAAGCTTCTAATTGCTGCTTATCTTGGTCTAAATTCATTTTCAACAGCAGACCTCTATTTCCAAAATCGAGCATGAATGGCACGCAGGAAACGGGTGTAGCAATTGGAACACAACCCCAAAACATTCCTTCGGCAATAGCTTTTGGCCAGCCCTCACTTTTGGATGGCAAAATTACAAAATGGCTTTTTTGATATGCTTCAGTCACTGCTTTCTGATTTTGATTGCCTTTTAATGCTACATACTTTTCCAAACCATTAGCCACAATGTAATTCTTCAAAGCTTTACGTTCCACTCCTTCTCCGTATAAATCCAAAGACACTTTATATCCTATATTGCATAACTTTTCTACCAATTGAACCGCATACAAAGGATTCTTTCCCTCAACTAAGCTTCCAACAAAAACAAAATGTATTATTTCTTTTAAATCCAATAATCTCATCGGTAATTTATCTGCTTCTGTATATGTCGCTGTAAAAAAGGGCTTTATATTTTTAGTACTCCCATCCCATTCTCCATAGGCAAGAACCTGCATATTTCTGGTTAGAAATGTATTACTCAAAATCCATTTTTGTAAACGGTAACTCCAAGGCTGTTTCGATTTTGGATCCCAATTGCCAGCATATTTTGCTGTCTTGAACTTGCTGGGAAATAAAATTTGAACAAAACAGCCTAATAATCCTATATTTCCCGGACATCGTAAATGAATATGATCGGCTTGATGCATTGCCTTGAAAATTTGCCAGCTGATTTTTGGAATTTTTAATATTGCATTCAAAGTTGCCGATAGTCCCAACAAACTTATCTGGCTAATCGGCACAAACTGTATGTTATTTGAATTGTATGGGCAATCAATAGCTGTTATTCCAGTTTCTTGCAGTGGAGCTACAATAATCAGTTCTTCAATGTATTTAGACCAAATATTCATTTCATTCACATAAGGAGCATATGCAAAATAAGAATTTTTGTCTTCTATATGCTGAACATGAGTGATTATTGTAAACTTCATAATTGAAAACTGCTATTTTTTTTCCATAAACATAGTCAAATGCATACAGCCAAATAACACAGAATCGGAATTTTTTGAATTTTCCCAATCCTCTTTATGCCATTTTTGACCAATTTTATTTTTTTTCTCGCTCGCTACTGGAAGCATGGAAATCAAAGCCATCCATTTGGATTTACCAAGAAGTCCTCGTCTTTCAATAATAGTGAAAGCTGACTGAAATTGATAAAACGTATTTTTTGTAAATGGCCATTCCCATGCAGCATCTGACTGAAAAGGACGATACAACGTTCTAATTATTTTTATAGGTAAACTAGTTTCCAACGGGTCATAACTAATAATTTTCCCATCGGGAGCTAATTTCTCATTGAGCTTATCAATTAATACTTGTGTATTTTCAAAATGATGCAAAACTCCATAAGCATAAATTAAATCAAAATTATCTGAAGTAAACTCATCGGAAAGAAAATCAACTGCCACAGCTTTTGCATTAGGTAGATGCTCAATCCTTTCGTTTAATTTTTTAATTGCAATATCACTTAAATCAATACCCAAATATTCTTTTGAATTTTCAGCCAAATAAATTGACCAATAATTTCCGGAAAAACATCCTAAATCAAGTACTTTTTTAGAAGATAAATCTCCAAACCATTGTTTATGCAATAAATAGGTTTGATCTTGAATACCACTGTTTTTTTTAACTCTGTTTAAAATTCCATTCCTAAATTTGGACCAAATACGAGTTGCCAAATTTTTCTTTTTAGTGTTGTAAAATTCTTTTTGCTTCAGGTTCGTTTCTAAAATTATCTCTTTGGATTTCATTTTTAATTTATTATAGTAAACAACACCAACATTCAACTTTTTAAAATAATTATTTGCATTTTAATCAATCTAAGAATAAATTTCAAAAAACACAATTTAAAACCTCTCTATTTTCTTCAAGAAGTCAATTATAAATTAATTATATTTTATTAATTCTCATATTCATTTTCAATAAGATATTTACTGCATCACATCTTGATAAAAATCTACATTCTGACAAACAATATGCTGCAAACCATATTTTCTAAGTACAAACTTTCTGGCTGCTTTCCCCATTTCTTTCGCTTTCTCTTTATTAGAAAAAACCCAGATAATTTTCTCAGCAATATCATTTGGACTATGAGGATCACATAATAATCCCGTTTCATACTCATCTATAGTTTCGGGCCCTGGTCCTAATTTTGTAAAAATAACTGTTTTTTCCATAGCCATAGCTTCTGGAGCCACCAGACCCTGAGTTTCCATATGAGATGGGAACACGCAGACTGTGGCTTCTGCATACGCCAAAGGAATATCAGTATAGGCTATAGCTCCATGAAAATTAATATCCTTAGCAATATCTCCTAATTGAGATAATTCTTTTTCTTCCAGCATTTGCACATAAGAACTCCCATCTGGAAAGAACCAATCCCTGCCATAGATTTCTAATGTAGCATTAGGGTATTCTTTCTTCACCAGTGGAAAAGCCTGTATTAATTGACGTATCCCTTTCTTTTCGCAGACTGTACCAGCAAAAACAATTTTTTCCTCAAATTCATTTCCTATAGTAGGTTCAAAAAGTTCCGTATCTATCGGATTATTAATATAGGCCAATGGTTTATGATTATAGCTTAAATACTTTTCGGTATAATTTTTTACATACTGTGAGACAGCAATAAAAGCATCACCTTTTTTAAAAGATCTTTTTTCTTGAAATCCTTTCCATTTATTAATCTCTCTATTTTCACTTTCAGCAAAAAAATGATGACCACCATGAAGTCGGATGACATATTTAATCTCTTTTATTTTGGTGATAAAGGCAAGACCTAGTTCCGATGATTCAATAATACTTATAGCTTTTTGTTTATGAATTTCATTTATTTTTTTATTGATCGCCTTGGAATTATAGTACCATGACAAACCTTTTACTGTACTTTTTTTTAAACGATAAACAGTTACATTCTCAATAATTTCAACTTCGTCATTTGCTTTATAATTTATTCCGATTACAGATATTTCAATCCCCTTTTCAACCAATGCCAGAGCTATAGTTTTCACAAAACTACCAATTCCACCATGCGGGAATCCTTCTTTAGGAAATTCATTTGTTAAAAAACAGATATGCATTATCTAATTAATTTCAATTGTTTCACGTATATTTATTGAAGCTTTTTTATGATCCTCTAGCACTATTTCCTTCCATCGAATCATTTCCAAACTGCAACTCTTTTTAACAGTTAACTTCTCCACAATTTCTTCTTTACTATTCAACCAAATAACAGAATCCCTATTTGGCATACTTTTAAAATGCTGAAATTGATAAATAGTTTTAACCGACCAATTCTTTTCGTTTTTATTTTCTTGATCATAATTAATAAAAACACATGGCTTGTTGAACATTCCAAAATCGAAAGCCATGGTAGAGCCAACATTGACAACTAAATCCGAATAAAAAGCGGTACTCACCAACAATTTCACATCATCAACAGAGGGGTAAACAGTACTCCATTCTTTTGAAACGCTAAAATACCACAATGGCGGTGCTTCCTTGATTAAATTTTTATATTCATTTACTACAGCATCAAATCTACCTGAAAAATCTACCGGACATCGTCGCAACAAAATCTGATATTCCCCCTGTAGATTAGCTTTAATTAATTCTACTGCAATATCTTTTAAATAACTTGGATCATCAGGAGATGTTTTAGTATCATCCCCAGAAAAGCAAATTATTTTTTTATTTGGATCCAAATCATATCTGCCAAAGAAAATTTCTTTTTCTATTATATTTTTTTTATCCTCATAAAATTCAAACTGGGGAGTTCCGGTGACATGAATAGTATCTAAAGAAATTTCGGAATAATACAACTCCAATTCCTTTTTCATATAATCTGACCATACCAAATAATTATCTGCTCTCAAAGCCATACGGGCTTTTGGGAGATTATCCCATGAATAAATCACCGTTGTGGTATTAATTCCTAAATCGGTGGCTACAGCAAATATAGTAGCGGCATTTAATGCTCGTTGATGTGAACAAAAAATCACACTCGGTTCCATTCTCGTTAAAATATCCTTTACCTCATTATAAAAATAATTTTGGCGAATAGCTTTTTGATACTTTTTTTCTAACTGTAGAATACTCGAATACTCCTTAAAAAAAGGAGCTACTGTTTCAATTGTTTTATAAAACAGTTTTTTTGAAAATGTCTTTTGATTCCAATTCCAATTGGTCAACAAAGTTATATTATCAACTTTTTTAGCATTTGAATACAGTCTGCAAAGGCAGATTAATTCTCGTAAAAATTTTTCTTTAAAAGACTCTTTATATTTAGGAATAATAATATCATCCTCGATCCTAGTATTTTCCTTAATTGCTGTTACGGTCTCCAAATCAAAATTATGCAACAGAACCAGCTCTTCTTTTGTGTTTTTAAACACATCCGTATATAAATAATTTCTAATCCCTACTCCATCTGGAAACAGTAATACAACCTTATTTTTCACTACGTTAAAATTTTATTGCTTTCATTCAAAAAAAAATTATGAATTGAATTATTTGTTACTAAAAAAATCATTAATTATAATTTTGGTAAATTTCCTTGCTCCTGTATCATTCATATGCCCGCAAGACGAAAAATATTGATCCTCCACAACTACATTTTCATAATTGTGAATTTCAGGATATAGTCTTTTCACTTTCTTAAAATAATTTATCCCTTTGGTGTTTTCACACATTGGAGTCATCACAGCAATGAAATTGATATTCTTCGCTTTACAAATTTGCTTGATTTCTTCGTAATATACATTGTGTAATAAAGGCTTTAGATTAACAATATTATTTTTCATATTGGCATTGGGCTTCTTACCCAAAGGATAGTATCCAAAATTATCTAAATGGGAAGTTCTTCTATGAATTGCATTAAAGAATACTTCTCTAATACCAATTACAGTCCCCATTTTTATATACCTATAAAAAGGAATGTAATACAACTCCAAAAAATCATCTTCCTCTTCAAAATGTTTTTTAATTACTCCTGAGTTATGCAAATAGGGTAAAAACATGGCTGAAATCCCTTCTGATGGATTATCATTCGACAAATTTAAATCAGCCTCGAGGATTACATTTTTAATTTTATAATCTCTTTCCATCATCAATTTCAAAAGCAGGGAAGCTTCAAACAAATGTCCGCCACTCATGCCATAATTGAATGTTTTCAAGCCTTTGTCTTCAAACAGTTGTGCTACAAAATGATTATTAGCCCTGGAAGAGCCTAAAATAACCACATCAAAATTTTCATTTTTAGAATTATAAATATGATCTATTTTACCGCGATTACTTGATTGCAAATAAACAGCAGTATATAAAAAATCTAAAGTAATAGCAATTACCATCGTTAAGGCTAGTGTTTTTAATGTGAATAATAAAAACTTTTTCATTAAAATTGAAAATATATAAATTCTTTATAATCGGAGTAAGTTCCAAATGCGATAATAGCTATTATAGCCAAAGCTAGTTTTACCATATTGTATTTTCCTGAGATTGGCTCGACTTTAGTTCTGGCATTCCATTCAACCAAAACAAACAGGCCAACCATCAATAATAATTCATAATTGTATCGCTCATTGGCAAGATACTGAGCAGTAAATTCTCTATTTACAACTATTCGTTTCAAATACAGGCAAGCATCCGCTATCGTTCTGGCTCTAAAAAACACCCAGGCAACCGTGCTTAAGCAAAAAGTCAATACAATATTGACTAGGGTTCTTACCGAATCCCAATTCCAGTTCAGTTTAATTTCATCTATATTGCTTCGATTTCTATTCAATAACAAAAGGGGTAAAAAATACACTGCATTGAGAAATCCCCAGGCCAGATAGGTCCAATTGGCGCCATGCCAAAAACCGCTTACCACAAAAATGATAAAAACATTACGAATCTGCATTACTTTGGAGCCTTTGCTTCCTCCCAAAGGAATGTAGAGATAATCACGAAACCATGAAGAAAGAGAAATATGCCAACGACGCCAAAACTCGGCTATATCCCTTGAAAAATAAGGATAATTAAAATTGCGTAATAATTCCAGTCCAAACAATTTTGACATTCCTAACGCCATATCCGAATATCCTGAGAAGTCACCATAAATTTGGAAGGCAAAATAAATCCCTCCCAAAATAAGCGACAAGGAATTCAATGAAGTATAATTGTCAAAAATAGCATTGGCATATATCGCACAGGTATCCGCAATAACGACTTTCTTGACTAGCCCCCAAATAATTTGAAAAACCCCTTCTTTGGCTTGATTATAGTCAAAGGTTCTTTTGACCTTTACTTCGGGCAATAAATGGGTAGCCCTTTCAATTGGCCCTGCCACCAAAAGCGGAAAATAACTAACGAAAAGCGAGTAATCCACAAAATTATATTCAGCCTTAATTCTTTTATGATAAATATCAATTACATAGGATAATCCATGAAACGTATAAAAAGAGATGCCTACCGGCAAAACTACATCTAGCAAAATAGGACTTGCTTTAAAACCAGCAGTAGTCAACATTTGTGCAAACGAAGATGAGAAAAAATTGTAGTATTTAAAAATCCCTAAAAAACCTAAATTAACAGCAATACTGAGCCAAAACCAAAATTTCCTTCCTTTATCATTCGTGCTTTTTTCAATTCTGATTCCGGTATAATAATCTAAAAATGTAGAGAAAACCAACAGGAACAAAAAACGCCAATCCCAACAGGAATAAAAATAATAACTGGCAATAATAAGGAGTGCATTTTGGGTGCTCTTTGATTTGTTAAAAACAAACCAATACAGAAAAAATACTATGGGCAAAAAAATGGCAAAAGCCAAAGAGTTAAAAAACATAATTTATTTTAAAATATTGCATTCTATTTTTGAATGCGCAAAGAAAAGGATTATTCTTTAGAAATGATGGTTTAATCTCTTACCAAATAAGTTCGGAAGATTTTTGTGTAGGATGTTGATATATGATTTCGAATCATTGCTTTAATTCTTCTATTATCGAAACATTCTTTGCTATTCCTTTCTCAATTATTGATTTACAAATATCATTTTTACTAATACCCTACATTCAATCTATAACTTTAATCATTTCATATAAACTAATACATTGCCAAATATGAAAACTAGATTGGATATTCCCCTCGAAATATTTTTTTAATTCATTTTCCAAAGCTTCCCTATTAAACCAATCGGAATATACAGATCTTTCCAAAACTCCAAAACATTGACTTACCCATTCCTTCAAATCGGTTGCCAACCATTCCCTTTGTGGCGTTTGTAAAGGCCTTTTGGGAGCAAAAACCAAATCATCTGCCAAATATTTTGAGGCAATTTCCCGTAAAATAAATTTAGACATCCCATTTCTTATCTTAAAATCCAACGGCAGTGAAAAGGCAAATTCGACCAAACGGTAATCTAAAAAAGGCTCTCTTAATTCGGTTGAAAATGCCATCGAAATTCGGTCATTAAATCGTAATGCCCGGGGAATTTTGGTATAAAACAAATCCCGGTATTGTTTATTAAGTACCTCATCATTAAAAGGTTTTGAATAAAAAGGTTTTTCAGCCTTAGCCAAAAAAGTATCCGAGAGCATTTTTATTTTATAGGGTGAATCCTGAACCCCTTGAATCGTAGCCTCATTATTCTGTCTATAATAGTCATACCCTGCCCATTGCTCATCCATTCCTTGCCCATCTAAAAGAACTAAAACTTTATCTTTTCTGGCTTGTTCAAAGATTTTAGCATACGCCAAAGTTGGAATACCTCCGAAAGGTTCATCTTGCTGCAATGACATTTTTTGTGCCAAAGCAGGAATTTCATCAACTTTAAGAAGTACTTTTGACAAAGGATTGTTAGTTTTTTCAATCATTTTTTCCACCCATGGCAACTCGTCATAGTCCGAATTATTGGTGTAAAAAGTATAGGCGTTGATTACAGATTGCAGATCAATGTTTCTTAATTTTTGATTTTTGTCATTTTCTTGTAAATTGACCAAAGCCAACAATACAGAACTGTCCAAACCTCCACTAATATTAAAACCTACTGGAACATCAGCTCTAAAACGTAAATTGACACTGTCTTTTAAAAGAGCAACATAATGTTTTTTAGCTTGTTCGAAAGTTAATTTTTTGGGTTGTTTTGCAACTTGTTCCTCAAACCAATACCATTTTTTTATAGTAAGTTTTTTATTTTCATATTCCAAAAAATGACCTCCCGGCAATTGAACAATATCTGACCAAAAAGTCTCGTTCGGATTTCCATAAGAACCATAAGCAAAATAGGAAGCCCATACTTTTTCGTTGGGTTTCTTCTTAATTCCAGCAGCATGTAAAGCCTTTATTTCTGACGAAAAATAAAAATAATTATTTAATAGGCTGTAATAAAAAGGTTTAACTCCAAATCGATCCCGAGCTACAAATAATTTTTTCTCCTGATTGTCCCAGATGGCAAAAGCAAACATTCCATTTAATTTTTCTAAACAGGATTTTCCATAAACAATAAATGCTGCCAGCAAAACCTCGGTATCCGATTCAGTTTTAAAGTCATATTGGTTTTGCAATTCGGCCTTGATTTCTATATAATTATAGATTTCTCCATTAAAAACAAGAACAAAACGCCCCGAATTATCTTCAAACGGCTGATTAGATTGTTCTGACAGATCAATAATCGCCAAACGATTATGTCCTAAAGCAACAAATCCTGCATCAAAATATTTACCTAAGGCATCAGGTCCTCTATGGTGCTGACTCGCAAGCATTAGATCCAAGTGAGACTCTTTATAATCACCTATTATTCCAGTAATACCACACATTATTTTAACTTATTTTGAATCATTTTTTCGGCTTTTTCCCAATCTTGCAAGGAATCAATATTGACGTAAAATTCTAATTCTGATTCAATAAAAGCGGTGCTTTTTCCATACAAGGAATGTTCTTCTTGCAACACTTTTGCCTTGGTAATATAAATACTGCCATCTCTATGAAAAGCAGTTGGAAGTTCTTGTCTGCGAGGGATGATTTTTGTTTCTCCTGTTGCAATTTTCAAATTCCCTTCATCATTCACTTCAAATGTCCAATGCGGGTTGTATTCGTGTGGGACCCTTTGGACAGAAACCAAAGAATCTGAATTCCTTTCTATGAATTTCTCGATAGCCATATTCAAAAACTCAAGCGTTCTAAATGGACTGGTCACCTGCAAAAGACAAACCGCATCAAAAAAAATATTTTGATTTTCATACCACTGCAAGGCGTGAATAATTGCATCAATTGTTGGAGTATTATCTTGTGCCAATGCCATTGGCCTTATAAAAGGCACTTTTATTCCCAAACTTTTTGCAACTTCTGCAATTTGCTCATCCTCGGTCGATACAATAACTTCCGTCAAATGTTTCGATTGTAACGCAATTTCAGAAGTATATCCTAATAATGGTTTTCCATTTAATAACTTAATGTTTTTACCTGGAACACCTTTAGAGCCTCCCCGAGCTGGAATGATAGCTAAAATTTTCATTTAATTATAATTTCCTTTTTCAAATTTTCGAGAAATTCTTGAAAATTCCCAATTAAGATGATTAGTTTGATACCATCTATCCCAAGCAATCTTTAGCGCCCAAGGAATAGATTTAAAAAAAATCCATATAAAACGTGAAGTTTTAAACGGCACGACTCCATCTACCTGATATTTAGAAATATGATCCCTTATATCTACCCTATAATTATTTTTTCTATTATATATAAAATAACACGATACATTTGATTTTAAACTATATCCCTTTTCCATAATCTCAAGTGACCAAAGTTTTTCTTCATTTGACCTAATGGTTTCATTGAAAGGAATTTCAATTGCAACACTTTTACGGATAGCCGAGCAATTTGCAATTATAAGATTTTGCCAATCCTTTTCATGAATGTAATTATTTTTATTAATTGTCAAATCACTTTTAACAGACTGCAAAATTTGCTTTGTATTAAAGACTGGCGTACATCTAACAGCTGCAACTGATGGATCCTTAAAATAAGGAATGAAATTTTCAAAAAAATCACTCGATAAAAGTATATTATGAGAACTCAGCAATAAAACAATTTCATATTGGCAATGCTGAAGTCCAAAATTTAATGCATATCCATAAGTGAATTTTTTATCTAATTTCACCACTTTACAACCGAATTCATTTGCTACTTCTATAGAATTATCTGTAGAAGCGTCATCAATAACGACTATCTCATAAGGCAAATCAAATTTTTGCTTTTTAATACTCAGCAAAGCATTTACTAAAGAACTTGCTTCATTTTTATTTCTTATTAATATAGAAATCATATTTTTATAAATTAAAGATTAAGAAAATAAGGTTAAATTAAAGATTTCTTAATTCCTATTGTCAATTCGCCAGTTTCCATTAAAAGAAAATTATTATCATTCAATATCTCATTTATATATTTCCTATTTGCAAATTGATCGTGTATTTCAATAGCAATAATTTCAGTTATTTTTAAAAAAGATAAATCAT
This sequence comes from uncultured Flavobacterium sp., assembly GCA_963511725.1. Lineage (GTDB taxonomy): Bacteria > Bacteroidota > Bacteroidia > Flavobacteriales > Flavobacteriaceae > Flavobacterium. Next base: position 69,054 of record CAUPKA010000010.1, on the reverse strand, counting down.
TTTCTTTTTTGAAAATGAAACGTTCTGCTCCCTCAATATCTATTTTTAATAGAGAAATATAATCTAAATTATTTTCTTCAATAATTTCAGCAATTGTTATTCCTTTGATAGTTTTCCCATCTATAGCATCAACTTTTTTAGTTGTCATAGACCAATCTCTTTTATCGTGAAAATTCCTTTCAATAATAAAATCAGAACCTGCATTTTCGCTCAAAGCACGATGATATGCTTTTACACTATCCGGTTTTTCTAGATTTTTAATATTTTCTTTATAAATTTTATAATTTGTTTCTGATGGCTCAACTCCAAATATCATAGAAGATTCCAAATTATTAGAAAAAAACATTGTAGTATAACCGACATTAGCACCTGCATCAATTATTATTTTTTCTCTTTTAAAATTTTCATTTAAATTAAAAAGACTTAAAATACCACCATATTCTTTATAATTGATAATTTGCTTGAATACATCATAATCACTGAAATTTTGGTTTCTCGCAATTACTTTCAATCCATTAACCAATTCTAATTCATACCAAAATTCAAGTTTAACAAACTTCTTTATCAAACGATTTGTCAACAAATTGTTTTCAAAAATCATTCTTTCTTTTATTTTTTTTGGAAGAATTTTAATGATTATTTTTTTTATTAAGTTCATTATTATATAAAATGTTAATACATTATTGTTTTATGAAACTGCAAAGGCACTTCTACCAATAAATTGGCTATAGATGAACCCGCATTTCCGCCCCCATAAACAGCAGAAGTTTGTGCTTTTCCATTTTTTAAAATTGCATAAACTGCTTCTATTATTTCATTTTTATTGTAATCGACATCGATTACATTATGACCGCGATCGCGTTTATTTTGTCGGGAGCCGATATTAATAACTGGAACTCCAAGATAAGCACACTCTCTAATTCCCACACTGGAATTACCCAGTAGGGCTTTGGCATTATTCAATAAAACCAAAAAATCATCGCCTTCCATATTCTTAAAAAAATGAACATTCTTTAGCTTATGGTATTCACGAAAAGCTCTAATTCCTGAGGAAGTCCCATCGGCACCTGCATCAACATTTGGCCAAAACCACAGGGTGGGCATATTCAATTCGTTTACAGCTTTAAGTGTTTCTTCAATATGCTTTCTGGAATTTTGATATTCTGTCGTAACGGGATGCTGCATCACTACGAGATAGCCATTAGACAAATCGGGATTAGATCCAACCCCGCCATATTTTTGATAGGGATTAAAATTCAATCCTTTTATAGTATTAATTTCCGAAGCAATATCAATAGAAGGACAGCCTGTGTTGAAAACAAAATCAGGGTTTTCCCCCAATTTTATTACTCTTTCTTTTGCATTCTCCGATGCCACAAAATGATAATCAGATAACTTCGTGATGGCGTGACGCACTTTTTCATCAATATTTCCAGTCACTTCCCCTCCTTGAATGTGTGCCAAAGGAATGTTCATATAAGATGCTGCAATAGCTGTTGCCATCGTTTCAAATCTGTCGGCAACAGTAACGACAATATCTGGCATTAGATTGTCAAAAACAGTAGATAATTCCAAAATACCTATTCCGGTAGTTTTGGCCGCAGCAGTCAAATTCTCTCCTTCCAATACATTAAACACCTTTGCTGCAATAGCAAAACCATCTTTTTCAATATAATTTACGGCTGAACCATAACGATCCAGCAAGGCCGAAGCGGCAACCACCAATTGCAATTCCAAATCAGGATGCATTTGAATGGCAGATAATACTGTTTTTACGCGACTGTAAGAAGGACGTGCCGTGATAACTACCGCTATTTTTCGTTTAGTACTCATATAAATCTTCAACATTTAAAAATTCCCACTGCTCTTTTCCTGCTTTTAATTTCTTCCCGATCACCTTTTCAAAATCTATAGCCGTTATTCCAAAACCTTTTGGTTTTTTAGCTTCTAGATCATCAAAAGTCAACACATGTCCCTCAGGTAATTTTTTGTTTACGGCTAATGATTTTTCAAAAATATTTTTAAGATTTTCAAAAGCTTTTATATCATTTTTATCTACTGGTTGGTGAATGGCTTTACTTACATTTCGAACACTTTCAACCAATTGTTTCGTTTCATCAATAGTCAGCGATGAATTGGAATCCGGTCCAAATTGTCTTCTGTCAAAAACCACATGAAATTCCAAAATACTCGCTCCCAAAGCAGTTGCAGCAATACAGGTTGCTATTTTTGCTGAATGATCGGAATACCCAATAGGTACATTATAACGACTTTTCAATTCTTGAATCACATTCAAACCATATTGTTCGGGTTGAGTAGGATAGGCTGTTGTGCATTGCAAAATAGAATAAGAAACTTTTCTGTTTTGTAAAAACTGAACTGTCATATCCAATTCGGCAAAGCTACTCATTCCTGACGATAATATTATAGGCTTTTTCGTTTGCGCTATTTTCTCTAAAAGTAAAAAATTATTGACCTCACCAGAACCAATTTTATAGTATTCTACATCTAGTTCCTCCAGCCAGTCAACAGCCAAATTACTAAAAGGAGAACAAATAAAATCTAGACCAACTTCCTCACAATGTTGTTTGATTCCTTTCCATTGCTCCAAAGAAAACCCCATTCGTTTCCAATAATCGAATCTTGTTTTATCTTCCAATGAAAACTTTACTCGAAAAGGTTCTTGTTCACTACTCTCAGCTTCAGCAATATGCATTTGAAATTTCACCGCATCCAAACCAGTTGAGGCAAGGGCATCGATATAAGAATATAAAATTCCTAAACTGCCTTCGTGTGCTTGGCCTATTTCGGCTATAATATAGGGACTATTCATAGTTTAAAACCTTTTTTTTAGCATTCTCATTAACTGCATTCATTCCTGTACTCAAAATAACAGGTTCTCAAACTAAACAATTTGTTCCAATTCAAGGATTCGTTGGCTGCAATAAAATCACATTTTTCTATATCATTTTCAATGAATTTCCAAATCATAATTTAATAATCCTATTCTGTCAATTGCTTTGGATTCGCAAGTCAATACTATTCCTTCTATAACTATATCATCAATAAAAAACAGTAGACAACATCAATAATTCATATATAGTATCGAACATATAAATAAAGACAATCCTCCAAAAAAATCTAAATCATTTTTTAAAGAGGCATTTCGATTTTGCCCCAGCAGAAATTATGATTATAGTTTCCATTTGCACCAATTTCCAAAAATTAATTTAATAGCAGTATAAACTATAAAAACTGAAAATTCAATTTAAATCTTAATGAGTATACAAACTAACACCTTGGAGTTCATAAGGAAAACAATGTGTCTTTGAGTTAATAATTTTTCGCCTCCACTTTCGTTAAGCCTTTATACCTCAAAAATAGCCTCCAAATAGATTTTCTAAACAATATCCTAGAAAAAAAATTAATTTTAAACCAATTTACAAAAGCATAAGATTTTATTTTTGTTAGTTGAGGCGGAATATCATATACAAAATCATTTTTTTTCAAACCTTCAACTTTCTTTAGCATCCAGTCCTCAAACATATTTCCCATATGATAGGCATAATTATCTGCTGTTGACAAACGCCAAAACCCACGCTTCACAACAGGATAATCAAAAATAAAATCACTGTCTCCGCCTAATATAAACTTCGTAAATCTTTTTTCTAACACATCAAAAACATCGGATCTATAGGTTACCACAAAATGTCCAGCTCCGATTAAAGCATTAAAATTATTCTTATTAATTGTTAAATATTTTTCTAGATTTACGTCATTAAACAAATTCTTATTATTAATACTACGAGCAAATTCAATCATAGCTTGAGGATTTTTAACTTTAGAAAATCCTATCCTTTTTGAAAATACTTTATCAAAAAAAATATTTCCTGTTAGAAATTTTAACATTTTTGAATTTGGTACTGGAGAAACTGCACCCGTTTTTGGAAAATTATCAAAAACGGCATATGTTGCTTCTTGCCAATTATCTAAAAAAAGAACATCAGCATCAGTATTCGTTATAAATGGAAACTGTTGCCCGGTTATACCTTTTAGCATAGCATTAATATAACCAATATTAGTGGTGTGGATTACCTCGTTAATTTTATTCTGTTGAAACAATTCATCTAAATAACCTCTCACTTCATCACAACTCCCATTATTTACAACTGTAAAATATGTTTTATTATGACACGTTTTAAAAAGAGAATTCAAACAAAGTTTTAGAATGGTAAAACTATCTCTGAAATAGCCTTCTTTATTGGGTATATAAACTGGAATAACTACCTGATGAAAAAAATCACTCTGTTGTTGTTCTTTATCTTTTTGAGGATTGAAGCCTATTCGCATTTTTAATTATTTAAATAAAAGAATATAAACCATCAACTTGTAATTACTTACTTTAAAAAACCAAAAAAAATCCAATTTAAATAAATTTTTAAACATTTTAAAAAAACCTTTATCGATCATTTTAATCTGCATTTTACTTAAATTGGCTAAAAGTAGCCTATATTCTTTCTTGTTAATTCTTTTAACGGATAATTGATTTTGTAAAACGCTTTTCATAAATAACGGTAAATTTAAATAATTGGGATTGTCTTTCGAAATATTATTAGTATGAACTCTATACTTCACTAATGGTTCGTCTAAATAGAAAAACTTGCCAGCAAAAGAACAACGTGTCCAATACTCAATATCCTCCAATGCAGGAGGAATAATTTCATTAAAAAAACCAACATTTTTAATAATCTCAATTCTGACTAACGGAGTAGGCATCATAACTGTCCAATTCCCAATCATTCTCATTGCAACATCTCCATGTTTTACTTCTGGTGTTCCTGGACGTCCAACAATTGTATTTTGCAATATTCCGTTTTCGTCTATAATTTCACAACATCCATGTACTAAACCAAAATCAGGATTATTTTCTAAGATAGTTACTTGTTTTTCTAATTTAGTGGACAACCACAAGTCATCATCGTCTACAAAAGCAATATACTTTCCTTTGGCCTCCCGAATTCCAATATTTCTCGGTTTGGCTGGACCTCCTGAATTTTCAATTTTAATATATTTTACCTTATCAAATGTTTGACACAAAAACAAGTTTTCATCATTTGGAGTTCCGTCATCGACCACAATAATTTCAAAATCCTTAAAAGTTTGATTTAAGATACTCTCAAGTGTCAATTTTAAATAATTGGTCCTTTTGTATGTTGGAACAATAACGCTTACTAACGGATTCGACATACTTTTTTAATTCTATTGTTAATACGTCTTAAAATTCCCAAAAGCGTTTCTCGTTTAGCTTGATTAAGTTCGCTCTGCAAGCGAAGCATCCTTTTGTAATCTTCAAAGTACAACCCGTAATATTCTTGAAACATCCTTTCGTTTTCTACCAGCTGCTTTTCTTTATGCAATGGATCATTACTTACCCCTGATAAATCAAAAACAGTCAATGGATAATTAATATGCTTAAAAACAAACTGATTACTCAAAAAACATTTTATATAAAAAGCCCTATCTGCAACTATTTTATATTGCTCATCATATAAACCCATTTTGTCAAAAACTTCTCTATTAAAAAATGTGCTTTGATGGGGCAAAGAAGAACGAACAAAAAACAACGGTGTTAAATTATCAGGATATACTTTTCCTCCTCTTTCAAATTTATAATCCCCATATACAATATCTCCTTGAAAATCCTGATGCTCAATGAAGGATTCTAAAGCATTAGAACCATTTAAAACATCACCACTATTTAAAAACAATAAATATTCTCCTTTTGACACTTTTATACCTTTATTCATAGCATTAAAAATACCTGTGTCAATTTCACTAATATAATAGTCAATGTTAGCACTGTATCTATTTGCTATCTCTTTACTACCATCATTAGAATCGCCATCAACAATCAAATACTCAAAATTTTGATACGTTTGAAAAATGACCGATTGTATGGTTGTTTCTAAACCTTTCACATTATTATAATTTATGGTAATGATGGATAGTAGTGGTTGCATATTATTTTTTCTAAAAAACTTGTCTTGATTATTTTTGATAGTAAAGTTGTTAATAATGATTTCATTATCATTATTCCATAACAAATTAACTACCAATAACAACCGCCTTCCACTTTATTAAAATTAATAGGTATTTCATTTCCTGACGGCCTAACCCAATATTCGTTTACAAATTCAGACATATCATATTCTAATTCCCATCTCTTTCCCATAATGCCAAATAAAATTTGGGTAGCACCTCCTAAGTGAATACTTTTTTTTCCCATTTTTTTAATATAACTGGCTAAAGGGAAACCATAAGCCCCACACCCAAGTATGGCAATATCGAATTCTATTTTCTCAATTTCATTTTTCATAAATTCCAAAGCTTGAAACCAATCATAAAAATCAACATTTTCATGATTCCCAGCTAATGATTGTATGGGCTTATATATTTTTAAATTAAAGTCTGGCAAAACATCTTTATTTTTAAACAATAAATCTTTTTTAGAATATTGAATTTTAATACTTTCAACAAAAGGATGTATAATCAAAACCGTTTTATCCTTTAAACTTGAACTCCAGGGATTTTCATGATAATAAGGCTCTAAATCTATTAATTTTACAGTTTTCACATGAGACAACTCATTATTAAAATTATTTTCTTTATGCAACCAAGAACCCAAAACATCTACATTTTTAATTTCATTGAGCATCAATTCAGAAAATTTTTCAAGATTTTCCTTATTAGACGGAAAAAATCCTGAAAGATTCTGCATCCTAAAAATCAAATCTTTTGGCCAATCAACCGAGTCAATATCTCCTTTAACATATTTTATACATTTATTAAGCGTTGATTTTTTACTTATTTTATAAAAATCCAAACAATCTAACTCTGTACTTCCAAACCTTGTAATCATACAGGGTTCATCAGATTCAAGATATTTTTTTATAATATTCGAAGATGCTTGAAAAGTAAATTGAGTAGGTTTTTGATTAAAAAAAAACCTACTTTTTCTACCAATTATTTTCCCATAGACTCTCCTTAAAGGCCAAATCCCCTTGATTAACAATTTATTGTATTCCATCTATCAAAAATTGATTTGTAAATTTCAAAATAAAAAAATGCTTGTCTTTCATAACTAAAGTTTTCTTCCGCATATGTTCTAATGACTAACTCATTATATTTTTTTCTGGTTTCATAAAACTTCTCTATAGCTTTTGCTAAGGATTGTGCAGTCATATCTTCAGCTAAAACACCAGTAATACTATATACTGTATGTTCTGCAATTCCCCCAATAGAAAACCCAACTATCGGAGTTCCACAGGCAAAGGATTCTAACATCACATTTGGTAAATTATCTTCTCTGCTTGGCAAAATAAAAACATCGGCCATACCATAACATTCGGCCATTGTCAATGGTGAATTTATTTCTCCCAAAGCTATAATCTTCAAATCACCTCCATGAGGAATTTCCCCTTTACCTATTGCAAGAACAGTTGCGTCTATGTTCTTTAAATGCAACAAAGCTTCTGTTAATAAATCAAATCCTTTTCTATAATTTTTAAGGGTGTCTGATACAAAAAGGATAACAAATTCATCGCTTTCAACACCCCTTCTTTTCCTTAATGCCTCTTTATCCATTAACTTAAAAAGTTCTAAATCAATAGAATTATGTATATGTTCTTCATTAAAACCAAAAAACACATTACTTCTTTTTGCTTCCTCCAATAACCACTTTGAAGGAGATACTATAGTTCCATTTTTGATCGATTGTATCGCTTTTCTTTTTATTTGCTTCATTTCGAGATCAAAATCAGCAACAATCTTAGAATTTTGCAGCTCGTCATTCTTATAATGAAACAATCCTTGAAAAGGATTCATATCATGTAACGTCCAAACGATAGGTTTTTGACATTTTTTAAAAAAACTGGGATAATCTAGTATTCCACCTATCCAATGCAAATTGACAATATCGGCCTCCAGTACCAATGGATGCTTGTGAAGTTGATAAGTACTAAAAGGCAAAGTTACCATTTCATATTGCAATTTTTCTTTTATGCCATTAAATTGCTGAACAGCTTTTTGACCTTGTGTAAAAGGAAAATATTTTTGAAATTTAGCTCGTATTTTCTTTAAAATGGACGGCTTTTCATATCTAAAAAAATCATCAGTCACAGTTTCATTACTGAAGTTTATAGTCAGATTAGCAGACAAATACCCAGAGACTACTCCTTCTTGACGCAATGCTTCATGCAATCGTAAAGCGGCTATCCCAGCTCCACCTCTAGAAGATGATGTAATATGAAGCACTTTCATTACTGTCTAATTTTTGATTTTAGCAAATGGTATATTTTTCTTAAAAACTCTCTTGCGTAACGTTTGAAATAGGCCCAAGAATAATTATAAAAAACAAAATCGATACATACTTCTTTTAAATTTTTACACAACTGTGACATTCCCGGTTCAATAATTTTCATCCAGGAATGATCCCATAAATGGACAGCATAGGTTTCTGGTTTAATAAATGAAGCATAGTCTTCCATCCTGTTCTCATAAGGCAGTGGATAAAAAAAATAACTATCTAAGATAAATTCTCCTTCAACAATGCTTTGCTTATTAATCATCGGACTAAACGTATGTGTGATGACTGGTGGCGAAAAAACATTGAATTCATTTGTATTATAAAATTCAAGCATTTTTTTCAAAAAGCAATGATTTGAAATAGATCCAAACAAGGCAAAATTCACTCTATCTGTAACTTCTTCGCCTATAAAAAAATCATACTGCAACAAAGGTTCGATTGGTTTTAGCAAGAGCATATCAGTATCCAGATAAATTCCTCCTTGCTCATAAAGAACTTTTGTTCTAATATAATCCGCTACAAATGCATATTTTTTTTTGCGCAAAGCATTTTTATAAAATGAATTCGAATATTTTTTACTATTCATTTCATTCCATTCCACAATTTCGAAATCTGGACAATGCAATTTCCATGAAACGAAACAGTCCTCAAAAATTTCCGGTTTTGGATTGTTGCCGAACCAACAATAATGCAACTTTTTTGGAATCATGAAAAATTATTTTATAATGTTTTTCAATTTCTGTTTAGAAAACAAAACGATATAACTTCGGAAAAATAAAGAAACAATTTTTCTAGCGATATGAGATTTTTCTATTTCTGCTAATAACTTAAATCTGTTAGAATTTAGTATTTTTTTTTGTTCTTGTAAAGTTTTATAATCTTTATAATATAAAAAAAATTCATTCTTCAGCACATTCTCTCTTTCTGCTTTTCTGATAAAAGTTCCTTCAGCTGTAGAACTTATACCTCCAAAATAAAAGGTTGATAATACATCATGAATGCACTTGTAAGTAGCTCCTGAAGCTATAGCATAAATAAAAAATTTCCAATCTGAAACAACTTTAAGAGTTTCATCATACAATCCAATTTTATCAAACAAACTTCTTTTAATAAAAACAGATTGATGCGCAAAAGTTTCTTCAAATAAAAACGAAAATTGTAATTCATCGGGATGGCTATGAATATAATCATGTCCAAGACCATACAGATGAATATCAAAAGCTATTATGTCTTGACTATGTATATGATGTTCATTATTAATCAGAACAACCGAATTATAGAATTGATCGCCACTATTCAGAAAAAGCAAATAATCTCCTGTCGCCATTTCAATCCCTTTATTCAGAGCATTGTAAATTCCTTTGTCTTTTTCTGAAACCCATTTATCTATGATGGTTTCATTTTCTTTAATTACCTCAACACTTTTATCTGTTGAGCCACCATCAATAATAATGTATTCCATATCGGAATAATTTTGTGCTTTGACGCTTTCAATTGTTTTTTGAAGACCTTCAGCGTTATTGAAATTAATTGTAATGATTGACAGCTTACTCACTATTAAATATGTAAATTATGTAATTATTCTCTTTTTGCGAATTTTTGAGTAATTCTGTCGAAATAGATAATCGAAGGATAAGCAAAATAATTATCTTTTATTTTGCTTATCTTGGGGTTAAAAAATCTTTTTAAATGATTTCTCAAAATCTTTAACCTTGTACTATTAATTATTTGATTATACAGGAGGATTTTTTTAACATGTTTTTTTTCTTCTAAAGATATATGGGATTCTATTTCATTTTTAATTCGAGCAGTAGCCTCTTCTAAGTATTGATCTAAAAAATCTAAAGACAACTGTTTTTTTGAGCGTAACCTAAACCCTCCTAACTGCGCGTGAGTAACAAACAATTTTTCATGCCTAAAAAAACGTAACCATAATTCTAAATCCCCAGCATATTTCATATCTTTTGATATGTATCCTCCCCCTTTTTTCCATAACTCTCTTTTCCAAAATATTGACTCTTGCTGAATCCATTGAAAATCCCCTAAATAATAATCTAATTTAGACCAATTTCTAATCCTATCTACAAATACGGTTCTGCCCATTTCATCCAAACATGTAGGAATTCCTAATAGCCATTTTACATCAGTGAAACTAGTAAATATTTCTGCAACTGTATAAAAACATTTTTTCTGATATATATCGTCCGAATTAATCCATGCCATTATATTGCCAGTTGATTTATCAAATCCTTTTTGTATGGCTTCATACAAACCATTATCTGGTTCACTTACCCAATAAGCTAATTGGCTTTCGTATTTTTTAATAATCGACGTCGAGTTATCCGTACTCCCACCGTCAATGATAATATATTCTAAATTAGGATAGTTTTGAGACAAAACTGATTGTATAGTCTCCTCTAGATATTCTCCTCCATTAAAATTTGGTGTTACTATTGTAATTTTCGGATAATTCATTGTCATTATTTTATTTAAACCAATTTAAATTGATTTATTACGTTTTAAAAAACGACTTTTTTAATTTGTGTATCACTTTTTTAATCAAACTATTGACATTAAATTTAAAACCCTTCCAGTATTTAGCGACATGCTGTCTTTCATATTTTAAATCTACAATCATTTCACCTTTTAATTCTGTATCCATTTTCTCTACATGGTAAACTTTCATATTACTCAGTTTAATATGTGGAGCCTGACTAGTATGCGTTGAATTATCACTAAAACCAATATTATTAATCCTATTCAAATTAGGACGTATAGCATATTTTTGATTTTTTAAACAGGTATATACCCATTGATAATCCCAAGTATCTATTTCCCCTTTATATGTATCCTTAAAAATTCTAAACCAGTAATTGTACCATTCATCCTTCGGCCAAATTGTGTTTAATTTTAAAGCTTTTACTAAGACACTATTTTTCTTTAGATCAGCATTCCTATCATATGCAGACCATGTCTTATGAACTAAATCATTTGATCTTCGCCAGGTTGCCCAACCCCACATATTAAAATATTTGGTCAAACCATAATCATATTTAAAATTTTCATAAGCCAAACTACATCCATTTATCGAAAATATAGTATGATTATCTTTGAATTTATGGAGCAAATTTTCTGCATAAGTAAAAAATGAAAGATCTGGTATAATATCGTCTTCTATAATGATTCCCATTTCCGTTTGTTCAAAAAACCAATCCAAAGCAGACTGAACTGCTTTTCCACAACCTAAATTTTCATCTCTGAATAATGTTTTAACATCACAGTCCCAATCTATAAAGTTTAAAATAGAAACACGAACTTCTTCACAATTTGAAAAATCTGATTGAATATTCAATCTTGGACCATCAGCTGCAATAAATAACTGTGTGGGTTTAATTTTTTTAATCATTTCAAAACTTTGCGCCGTCTCCTCTGGTCGATTAAAGACTAAAAAAAGTATTGGAATATTAAACATCTTTTGTCAAATTCATATTTAAATTATTACTTTTCATTCTTATCCTTTTATTAAGATTCTTAAAGCTTTTTTTACTCTAAAAATAATTCTATCGATTCTTGTTTTATCTTTTTTGGGTAAAACTTTTTGATTTAAATTTGGATAATAAAACACCTTCATTTTACTTATTTGAGCAACATTATTCTCAATCAATTTTTGGTTATAAGTATTAAATATGGGAAGTAAATCTGGTCTAGAAATAAAATTATATCTGGTTTGATAAACACATATTTCTTGAGGATTATCGAACTTATAACTGCTAAAATGAAAGAATCGCAAAGTAAAATTATGATTTATCTTACAAAATCCATTGTCGTGGGATGTAATTGTTCGTTCATGAAGATTCCAATTGGCCATATTATAACCTAGATGTTTCAGTATATAAAAATTATCAAAAAAACAAGGCACGTAATTAATCCAAAGTTGGTCATAAAACATTCCTTTACTATAATTTCTAAATCCATATTTTACAGCACGAATATGCCACCACTCAAGAAATGTTTTTACACGTTGGTAATTGCTTAAACCAATAAAACCAAGATTAAAAACTCCGCCAGCTAAAACATGATAATCTGTAGGGCTAAAATCGTCTTCTATTGGGCTACACATATGAGGCGTAATTACAATATTTTGAGAATCTAAAATATCAAATACCTCATCAAAACCGCTTAGTACGAAAATATCTGGATCTATATATATTACTTTCTCTGCATCATATTTTTTAAAAATATGATGAAAATAAGTAGGCTTAACAGCGGTATTAAGTTCTGTTATGTTGTATTTTACATTTAAGCTTTCAAAATCTGCAACTGAAATATCCTCAACGGGAATAATTTCAAAATTTGAAAATATTTCATAATCTAAATCTGGATTAAATTTATCTACCAATCCAATAATAAACTTCGTATCAGGGTGATGTTTTAAAAATGAATCTCCTAATGTTTTGGCATGAGCCAAATAGTTATTAGAACAAATAGTAAATGCAACTTTCATAAAATTAATTAATATATTTAAGTATTACTGCTGGTACACCAGCAACAACACAATTTGGCGGTACATCTTTAGTTACTACTGCATTTGTTGCTATTATACTATTCTCTCCAATTGTTACATTTGGCATTATTGAAACACCTTCTCCTACCCATACATTACTCTTTATAACAACTGGCCCTTTTGATATTAATGGTCTATCCTTGGGTGCCAGGTTTAACATTTGAAGTGTCGGCTCTCCGTGATGGTGATCTGTAATGTAAATTCTACTCGCAAATAAACAATTATCACCAATTTGAATCGAATTTATACAGCCAATATGAATATCAGTATTAAAAACAACTCCATTACCAATTTTGATACTTGGAGTAAACCTCTGTTCTCCATATTGATCCCATGCCTCTATCCTAAATCTTTCATGTGCTGTAAACGCATTACCAACTTCAATGTATTGAGGATTCTTAATTATGTAATCTTTACCGATAACAAATTCATCCCCCCTTTTCTTGAATTTTGAAAAAATATTTTGGTATTCTTGATACTCTATCCGTTTTTGGTAAGATTCAAAATGTCTAAAAAGATAATTCAAAAATTTATTTTTAATTTTCCTTAACATATCTTATTTAATAAATCCTATAATAGTATCAATTTCCTCTTCGCTCAATTCATAATACATCGGTAATCGTAACAATGAATTGGTAAATTTATCTGAATTTATTAACTCCCTGTCGTCGTGTTTTGAAGAATAATATGGACTTGAATGCAATGAAATATAATGAAAAACAGCTAAAACACCCTCCTTTTTTAATTTTTCAATATATTTTGTTCTTTGCTCCAAATTAGCAAACCTTATATAAAACATATGCCCATTATTAGTAGCGTAGTCAGGTAATTGAGGCAATTCAATTCCTAAATCTTCCGCAATTGGCTTTAATTTCTTATAATAATAGTCCCAAAGTTGTTTGCGTTTTTTTTGTATAATTTCCAAATTCTCAAGTTGCGCCCAAAGAAAAGCAGCGATAACTTCTGACGGTAAAAAACTAGATCCAATATCTACCCAAGCGTATTTATTGATTTCACCTCTAAAAAATTGCGCACGATTGGTCCCTTTCTCCCAAATAATTTCGGCTCTATCCTGAAATCGTTCATCATTAATAGCAAGCATCCCTCCTTCTCCCGAAATTATATTTTTTGTTTCGTGAAAAGAGAAAACTGCTAAATGACCTATAGAACCTAAAGCTTTTTTTACCCCATCTCTACCAATATAAAAACTATCAATAGCTTGCGCAGCATCTTCAATTACCAAAAGATTATATTTACTAGCCAATTCCATTATTTTGTCCATATCGCAAGCGACACCTGCATAATGTACAGGAACAATCACTTTAGTTTTAGGCGTAATCAATGTTTCTATAGTATCAACATCTATATTTGGATTGTCCGAATAAGAATCAGCAAAAACAATTTTTGCTCCTTGTCTTACAAAAGCCAATGCCGTTGACACAAAAGTATAACTGGGAATAATTATCTCATCTCCTTCCTTAATTTCGGCAAGAATAGCTGCCATTTCCAATGCGTCCGTGCAAGAGGTGGTAAGTAAACATTTTCTAAAACCATATTTTTGTTCTAAAAAATCTTGACATTTTTTGGTAAAAATCCCGTTTCCAGAAATTTTACCTGTACTTACTGCTTCTTCAATATATTTTAATTCACTACCTATTAAGAATGGCTTATTAAATGGTATCATTTTATTATACTCCTTTTATTATTGTTCCTCCCCACGAATACCCAACACCAAATCCAGCCAACAAAATAGTACAATCCTTCTTAAATAACTTTTCGTTTTGTGCATGATATAAGGCAATCGGAATAGTAGATGAAACCGTATTTCCACATTTATCTATATGAACATAGAATTTTTCGTTTTCTATTTTACATTTTTTCTTTAAACTCTCTAACATAAATTTATTTGCCTGATGTAAAATAAATAAATCGATATTTTGTTTAATCAGGTTATTTTTTTGAATAATATTATCAATTAATTTGGGAACTGAAGCTAATGTAAATAGAAATATTTCAGAACCATTCATGTACAAATAATCATCAGAAAGATAATTCCCATATTCGTCTTGAACTGCCTCAATATATGCTTTCTTATTTCTTAAAGCTCCATTTTTAACAATCAGATTTTCCGCTCCTTTCCCATCTGTTCCATATTCAAAATTGCCTATTTCAGCAAAACCAGATTCTGAAGATACTAAAGTTGCCGCAGCAGCATCTCCAAAAATAGTTTTATTGCTTTTATCCTTTGGATGAATAAATTTACTATAAGTTTCCGCAGTAATAAAAAGAATATTTTTAGCTTGTCCTGAAAATATTAATCCTTTTGCTAATCCTATTCCATAGATAAAACCAGAACAGCCTAAGTTCATATCAAAAGCACCAATAGTAGTTTTTAAGCCTAATTTTTCCTGAACTAGACAAGCTGTAGTTGGCAAAAAATAATCAGGACTTTGGGTACATAAAATTAAATAATCAATCGTTGATTTGTCAATATTATGCTCCTTAAATAACTTTTCGGCCGCCTTTACCGCCATATCACCCGAAGTTTCATTCTTAGCTGCAATATACCTAGTATTAATTCCAGTTTTTTTTGCTATTTTATCAATACTCCATTCTGGAAAATCTTTTTCTATAACTGTATTATTTAATTCATACTGGGGTAAATAATATGAAATAGCTTTTATATATGATTTCATATTAATAAGATATTGTTCGTCCCCCATCTAATAAAATATTAGTCCCAGTAGTCCATGATGAAGCATCCGACAATAAATAAATAACTGCATAAGCTATTTCTTCTGGTGTACCATACCTTTTAAGAGGATACTTTTGTCTGTCTATATCTAATTGCTCTTTGGTTACATCACTTTTTTCCATAATTGGAGTTTCAACCATCGCAGCCATAATTCCATTAAACCTTATTTTTTTTGATGCATATTCTAAGGCAAGCCCTTTGATCAAACCATTCAATGCTCCCTTTGAAGCAGAATAAATTGACCCTCCGATATAAGAAGAAATAATACCTGAAGTTGAATTAATAAAAACAATAGATCCCCCTTTGTTAATTTTTTTTTGTTTTAATAATCGTTGTGTTAATAGAGTTGGAATCTTAAAATTGATATCCATCATATCATTTAATTCTTCGTCTTTGAGAAAATTAAATAACATATGACCAGAAATACCTGCAGAATGAACTATCCCTTCTATTACATTTATACTATTTAAAAGTTTTTGAAAATCATTTTCATTGGTTAAATCAGCTTGAATCATTATATGTCCACCTTTTTCCATCTCATTAAAAGTCAAGGTTAATCGCTCTAAATCACGCCCTGTAATAATAATTTTCGCCCCCATTTTAGAGCATTCAATTGCTGTTGCTTTACCGATTCCAGAAGATGCGCCAGTAATTAGAATTGTTTTATTTTCGAGCGAAAACGGATTGTTCATCTTTAAATTTCTATTAGGTCAAGTACAGTTAAATTTTCTGTAGTAAGATAGCAACTCCCCCATGACAAACCAACACCGAAACCACAGAGTAAGAGTTTATTTTGATCTTTTCGTAATTGATCTTTTAACTCTGTTACCATTGTTACTGGAATTGAGGCTGAACTAGTATTCCCGAATTTATGCAATGAATAGGGAACTTTTTCGATTTCTAATTTCAATTTTTTACGAATCATTTCGTTCATCATTTTATTGGCTTGATGAAAAATGGCAAAATCAATATCTTCTGTTTTCATATCAGCAAAAGTAATCAACTCCTTAACTGATTTTGGCGCTTGTGTAATTCCAAAACTAAAAACATCCATTCCGTCCAAAGCCAGTTCACATTGATTTCTTTTAATGCCGTCTCCATAGTCAATGACTTCTAACGAGCTTTCAGTGAATGGATTTCTAGCACCTCCATCGTTGATAATTATTGCTTTATATCCTGATCCATCAGAACCTAAACTAAAATGTATAACTGAATTTGATTCTTTTCTTTCGAGAATTACTGCAGAAGCAGCATCTCCAAAAAGTAAAGTGGCACTTTTGTCTTCGTCCCCAATTGTTTTACTTGGTGTATCACCACAAATGAGCAAGCCTTTTTTGAAAGCTGGATTTTGCAAATAAGAAGTCAAAGTACTCAATCCATATACAAAGCCAGAACAGCCCAAAGGTAAATCAAATGACAAACAGTTTTTTGACAATCCTAATCTGTCTTGCAAAATAGGAGCCGTGTTAGGAACATTTAAATAATCAGGTGTTTGAGAAACAAAAATTAAAACATCGATATCGTTTTTATCAATATTCATTTCTGAAATTAATTTTTGGGCAGCTTCAAACCCTAAATCAGAAGTGGTTGTTACTGCATCGGCTATTCTAAATTCTGAAACACCAGTTGTTGCAATGAATTTTTCGATATCTTCTTTAGGAAAAAAAACATTCTCTAAATTCACTTTTTTAATTTTAGGTACAGCTACAGCAATTCCTACTAAAGCTACATTTTGGATTTTGAAATTAGCCATATTCTAATTATTTTCTAAATACTTTATAAGTCTAATTATCTTTTTATTGGAATAAAAATCTTCTTTATTTAGAATCAATTCATAACAATTATCAATATTCTTAATCTCATTTATTTTAAACCCTATTTGCTTATTATAAGTTAAAACTTTAAGATTGCTTTTTAAAACATGACACTTCAAAGTATTTAATTTTAATATTTCAAAAGCAAGTATACCCATTGCTATTGATCCACGCATTGAACTATCAGATTCCCACATATCACGATTTTTCAGAAAAACTCCTGATTCACCAATTCCAATATTAAAATCTATATCTTTAATATTATAAACCCCTAAAGCAATTTCATTTTGAAAAGCAACAAAATAGTAATTTGTCTCTTTATTTAATTGTTGAAACCAAGTCTTTTGTTGTTCTGGAGTGATAATTTCCTGATATTGCATAAAAAGTCGTACATCGTCAGAATTCCTCCAAACCCTAACCATTTCCAAATTTTCTTCTGCCAAAGTCTTAAAAGTGATTCCGAATTTTAAAAATTCAGCCATTTCAATGTTTATTTTTCGCTTATTTTATTAAAAAGGTCTTTAACTGTTTCTGATGTTCTAATGTCATCTCCTGATAACTTCACCTCATATTCTTCATCGACCATTGCTATAACCATTAAAGCAATCAAAGAACTCCATTCGTCAATATCTCTAAAAACAGTATTTGCAGTTATACTCCCAGCTTCTACTTCATCAAATAATAATTCGAAGTCTTGAATAAATTTTGTAATATCTAATTTCATTAATGTTTTTTTAAGTATTAATTATTTCGTTTAATGTTTTTGTAGCAAACTCAACAGAAGAATATTCCTGTATTTGTTTGATTGCGTTTTCCGAATGTTTTTTATATTCAACTTTTGATAATAACATAAGCTTTTTAATGCCCGCAGCCAAATCGCGACTATCCTTTAATATAGCCTTGTAACCATTAAAATCATTAATTACCATATTATTGACAACACCCATATCAAAACCTACAACTGGCGTTCCACAAGCCATAGCTTCTGATACCATTAGTGGACCAGCATCTTCAATAGATGTATTAACGAACAAATCAACAGCCTGATACAATAATATTAATAATCGGTAATCGGTAATGTAGTCGATTTTTTGTTTATTAAGACTTATATTTTCAAATTCTTGAGGAATATCTCGAGAAACCACAAGTATAACAATTTTATTTTTTTGTTCAATCGTCAATTCAGTTTCCAATATTTTTAATGCTTCTATAAAATAAGGAAATCCTTTTCTAGGATCTTGTGCACTTTGGCTACCTGCCAATATATAAAATTTCGAATCATCAAATTCAAATATTCTTTTGGCTATGTCTCTATTGTTTGCATTAAATAGTTTTGTGTCAATAAAACTATTAAAATTATAAAATACTTTTTGATTTCTATAAATTTTAGACTCCTTTGTTTGTTTCAAAGTCCAACCAGAACCCGATAGTATTTGAAATTTACCTTCCTGAGCATTTTTAAGTTTTGAATCAAAATTTATTTTAGCAAAATCTTTTCCATAATCACTAAGTATTGCAGGACAATCTATTGAACATCCATTAATATATCCCTTACAGTCCCAAGCATAATGACAGCCTCCAGTAAAGTGATTCATATCTACTGTAATAGTATAAATCTTTGCACCTGTGGCTTTATAAATATTTAATAAATCTGTAGAATTCATAAAATCATTAGTCATTCCAGTAAACACAAAATCGGGAATAAAACCAATTTGATCTAAAATCCTTTCAACTGAAACATTTACTTTTGTTTCATCCAAACTCATGAAATAATAATCTTTATCTAAAACTAATAGGGGAATATTCTTTTTAAAAAACTTACTTTTTATTTTTAATACAAGCCTATTTATGATATTTTTTTTCTCAATATGCTTTACTATTGGTTTGTATTGAATAACAAATTCATCCTTTTGAGTTTTATTTTTAACAAGCATTGCTATTTGATAGCCTTCACTTTTATAAAATTTGGACAATCTATAAATGGCTTCATAAGCACCATTTACATCACCTGTTGAAAGTAACAAAATTTTCTTTTTCATATTTTCCATTCAACTGGTATTTTAAAAATTCCATTTTCAACATCTCCATCTTTAAATTCTTCCTGAGCAAGATTTATGATATTTAAATTCAACTTCCTTTGAGGAAAATCCAATAATTTAACTCTAGGTATATCTAAGGCAAAACAAATAATATAAGAATTTGCTATCAAAACATTTCTAGGGACTTTAACAATCCAAGTACTAGTGCCTATAAAATCTAACACTCTACGGTTTATAAAAATCAAATTTTCATATTTATCCAAAATAGAAAAATTTAATCGTGCATTTTCTTGATGAATAGTGTTCCTTAAAGTTATATGAATGTATATATCCTGATCGGTAAAATATTCAATCACATTATTCTTATTCATATCCTTTAATTCTACTTTTAAAACCTGAGTTACTTTATCAACATCATCTTCATAAATTATTTTAGAAACATTCTCATCCCTTGAATTTATCTCTAAATATTTGGATAAAGCATTATCTATATTACCATCATATTTCACTTTACCATTTTCCATCACAATACCTCTAGTACACAACTGTTTCACAGCCGCCATATTATGACTCACAAACAGCACAGTTCTTCCTTCCCCTTTAGAAATATCCTGCATCTTGCCAATGGCTTTTTTCTGAAACTCGGCATCTCCCACAGCTAGCACCTCATCGACAATCAGGATTTCGGGATCGAGAAAAGCGGCTACTGCAAAAGCCAATCGCACATACATGCCGCTGCTGTAGCGTTTTACAGGAGTGTCTATGTATCGTTCACAACCGGAAAATTCTATAATTTCGTCCAGCTTTGAGGCTATTTCTTTCTTAGTCATTCCCAAAATAGCACCGTTCAAAAAAATATTTTCACGCCCCGTCATTTCGCCATGAAATCCTGTTCCTACTTCAAGTAATGAAGCTACACGCCCTCCAAATTTTATATTTCCTGTTGTTGGTGCTGTCACTCGCGATAAAATCTTAAGCAAAGTCGATTTACCCGCGCCATTCTTACCAATAATACCTAAAACCTCACCTCGTTCTACTTCAAAATTAATATCCTGAAGCGCCCAGACATATTCTGAAGTTCCTTTGGTAGAACGATCATTGACATCTCCTATTTTTAAATAAGGATCTTCTTTACCTCTTATGCTATGCCACCATCGGTTCAAATCGTGACTCAGCGTTCCTGTACCTACTTGTCCCAAACGGTATTGTTTGGAAATGTTTTCGGCTTTTAATATTATGTCTTTCAATTTAGAATTAGATTAGAAATAAAATGATATTTGAGAATATTGAAATTGATTTTTGATATTGCCATTGACTTTTATACGGTATCAATAAAACTTTTCTCAGTCTTATTAAAAATCAAAAGCCCTACAAAAAAGACTAATACAGTTAGACTCCCTGTATAAATCAACCCCCAAACAGAAATACTTCCAACATCCAATAACATATAACGAGCAGTTTCTATTAAATACGCCAATGGATTATATTGTACCAGCCAGCCATATTCAGGTATTTTCTGCTTTATCAATTCCATTGGATACATTACTGCCGACAAATACATGAGCAATTGCACTCCAAAACCAATTAAATTACTAAAATCGCGATATTTGGTTACCAGCGAAGATATTAACATTCCTAATCCTAGTCCCAAAATCCCCATCATTACAATCAAAATTGGAAAAAACAGAACCAAAACATTTATTCTTAAATCGGCTCCTTGGCTGTAATAATAAATATAAAAAGCAACAAAAATTAAAAATTGAATTCCAAATTTTATCAAATTAGAAATTACAATTGACAACGGTGTTATAATTCTAGGAAAATAAACTTTCCCAAAAATCCCAGCATTACTTGCAAAAGTATTAGAAGTACCATTCAGGCAGGCAGTAAAATAATTCCAAACCGTTATTCCTGCCAAATTGAATAAAAATGGTGGTATTATCCCTGTGTTGATTCCTGCTACATTATTGAAAATTATAGTAAAAGTAATGGAAGTAAATAAAGGCTGAATCAAATACCAAAGCGGCCCTAAAACAGTTTGTTTGTAAACTGTAATTACATCTCGTTTTACAAAAAGCATTAGCAAATCTCTATATTGCCAAACTTCTTTAAGGTTTAGAGTAAAAAATTTGTTTTTTGGAGTTATTTCAAATAGCCAATCGGTATTTGACGTAGTGTTAGTATTCATTAATAGAGACGGTAAAAAATTAAAATTGATAACATTCTTATCATTATTTAAGGGCACAAAATTACAATTTAAAAAAGAGTGATACTATCTGCAACATTTAATTATTGTATTGAAATAAGTCTCTAAACAGCTTTTTCATATTTCTTCAATATAAACTGGTCTCAATCTCAATATTTTGATTGCAAACCAAAAACAATAACTGATTTTTTTTGAATTCCTTTTTTAAACAATTTCCAGACACAACCTTCAAATAAACGGCATCGCTTCGCGATCCATACTCACATAATCAGTTGAATTCAAACGAAATTTTTATCGGCAAATATACTTAAATTAACTTATGAGTTTAATTATTAAAAAAGACAATTTACAGTTTTTTGTGTGCGAAAAAACAAACAATAAAAGTAAACATACCTAAATGTAATAAAGAAGATACCGCCTAATATGTTCCTGTACTTGAAAGACGACAAGATACCCAGTTCCACGAATTCACTGGAATCATTTTTAGGGATTTAAAGGGCAGTCTAAATATTCACAGAGGATTAAGTTTGGTAAACTGCGAGAACTTCCTCAAATGGCAGCTGTATTATAGAAATCAAACTTAGGATAGTTTTTTTAGCCATTAGGTACAACAAATCTATTGCTGATTGATTACTCCTAAGCAGAGCCGATTTCCTCTTCATTTTGATTTTGAAATATAATCAGTCTAAAATGAAAATCTATCAGCTATTTTTGACCACATTACCAAAAAAGAAAGAGACCTTCGGGTCTCTTTTTGTTTGAATTAATAGATCTTTTATAAATAATTATTTATTAATTAGTTTTTCAAGTCGTTGCATCATTTCATCTTTCTCTTTCAGCATTCGCTCGAACAAAACAATCTTTTCTTCGTGTAGTGCAATCAATTTTTCAATCGGATGGATATTAATTGTTCCGTAATTAAATGAATTACTGAAAGCGTGTTCTCCAAAAGTATTAGAAATGATGTTTACTGCTTGTTCCTCATCAAAGTTCTGAAAAGCTTCAACAGGGATTCTTAATGAGTTTGAGATTTGTTTAAGCAGACTATCCTCAATAACATCTTTCTGCTCTAACATAGAAATTTTCTTCTGATTCCAGTCTTCTCCCAGATCATAAGCCAATGCCTCCTGCTTGATACCAAGCATCTCTCTAAAACGTTTTACGTTTCTTCCCTGATGTATTTTTTGTTCCATAACGAATAGCGATTTTCTAAAGGCTCAAAGATAAAGCCATTTGGATTAAAAAGTCTGAATTCCAAAGATAAAAAAATATCCCGTAAAATATCCTTTTTGTCAGATATTATAGTCACATGTGAAATAGTTTATCCTTTTCAAAGATTGAACTTCGCTGTTAAATTTTAAGCTTACCACCATGAAAAAGAATAAAATCTGTATAGTTATTTCAGGACGGATCAATTGTTTCATACTAGACAGACCGTCTTCCATGCTTAAAAATGAATTAAATCTTCCGAATCGTTGATTTATTTTTTGACAACAAATAAAAACTGTAATTAATTTCATACTTTTATTCCAAATAATTAAATATGGCTAAAGTAATCGCACCTTTTAAACTTTCAGGAACTCTCGACGATATAAATTTTGTAAACACGCCCGAGGGCAATATTGCCAGAATGAAAAGAGAAAAGTTCATGACTTCAAAAGAATTCATGGCAAATCCAATCTACGACCGGATCAGGGACCAAGGAAAAGAAATGGGATACGCCTCTCGGAAATCAAGGATATTCCGTCTATTGGCAGTGCAGTTCTATAAAAAATCAAAAGACGTTAGCTTTGCAGGCAGAGCCAATAAAATAATACTCGAAATCCTGAAAGAGGACAGCTTAAATCCAAAAGGAAAACGAACATTGGAAGAAGGCATGAAATCGCCATTCCTCCACGAAATGCTGCTTGGATTTGAAGGTAATAAAAACAAGCCCTTATCAAAAGTGCTGCATACAGGCTTCGAACATTTCCCGGAACAAGGAACCTTAAAAATAGCGGACTTTATACCCAAAATCCATTTAGACTGGCCAGAGGAAGCAACTCATGTCCATCTGGCATTAGCAACAGCCAACTGGGATTTTGCCAATGACAATTTCGAAACCTGCTATGGCGAAGAAATCGTCTGTTCTAAGGAATCCGAAAAACAAGACATCCTGCTAACTACTGAAAACCCAAAAGAAAACCACTGTCTGTTAACCTATATTTTTATTGGTTTTGCAAAAAAAGAACGCCACAAATACAATCTACTGCACAGAAGAAACAACACAGTTTCTATTATCACCTGCCAAATGCCAGAAGAACCGTCAAAAAACCAAAATATGGATAATATAATTGACTAGCTAAAAAAGAAATTTTTATATCCTTTTAAACTGACTTTTACTACATCCCAAAAACTATTACTATTGGGAACTGGTATAAATATATTTTTCTAGATTCATTTTTTTATTACAGAACTAAAAACATCTAGTGATTTTAAAATCTCTAATGAGATTACAAAATTATCGATGGGAGTTATTCCTTTTTTATATATTACTTATAAAAGCAAAAATACAATTTTAAAAAGTGTAGGCTCTTCGCCATAATTAGTGGAAAATCAATTTTCGATAGCTACCAATTTGCTAAATCTGCCAAATCTGCGGGATGCATTCTAAACTACTTCCCGCAGATTTGGCAGATTTTGTTGATGTTTCACTACAAAATGCCTTTTTAGAATTCCACTGTTTTAGGCGAAGAACCAAGTGAAGTGTATCATTAATTTTAATATAACCATAAAAACACTATTATAACTAAAAAAGGTTTACAAGAATATCTTGCAAACCTTTTCTGTTAGCATTTTTAAAATCTTATTTATCCAAAATCTCAAAAGTTGAATTCATACTTTTAAACTCTGGAACGATTACTTTCATTTTCGCAACTATATCATCATTGTCAAAGAAATTAGCTATTCCTATCAGCTCGTTAATATCAACATGCAGATTTTCAAACTCATCTTGAATTTCTTCGGCTATCATGATTTTTTCATGATATGTCGGAATTGTTTTTGCAGTATCATTAAGCAGTTCTTCATATAATTTTTCTCCAGGACGCAAACCTACAATTTCAATCTTAATATCTCTATCCGGAATAAATCCAGCCAACTTAATCATTTTTTTTGCCAAATCTAAAATCCTAACAGGCTTACCCATATCAAAAATATAAATTTCACCTCCATTACCCATGGATCCTGCTTCTAGAACCAACTGACAAGCTTCCGGAATCGTCATAAAATAACGTATAATATCGGGATGCGTAATTGTAACAGGACCTCCATTAGCGATTTGCTTTGTAAACAAAGGAACTACAGATCCATTAGATCCTAAAACATTTCCGAAACGGGTGGTAATGAATTTCGTAGCATTTTCCTTGTCTTCTTTTTGGTGTTTTACTTGTAAAGATTGCACATATTTCTCGGCAATTCTTTTGCTGGCTCCCATAACATTACTTGGATTTACTGCTTTATCAGTAGAAACCATTACGAATTTTATCACGTTATATTGACAAGCTAAATCTGCAAGAATTTTAGTGCCCTCTATATTGGTTAATATCGCTTGAGATGGATTTTCTTCCATCAAAGGTACGTGCTTGTATGCTGCAGCGTGATACACTACTTGTGGTTTATATAATTTAAAAACCTTATTCATCGCCTCTTTATTTCTAACATCGGCAATGACATTCCTAATTTTTGATTTTGAATGTGATTTTTCTAATTCAAGACTTAAATGATGCAAAGGAGTTTCGGCCTGGTCCAAAATAATGACCTTTTTAGGATTAAATGTTAAAACCTGTCTAACTATTTCACTCCCTATAGAACCGGCAGCACCCGAGATTAAAACCGTTTTGTCTTTTAGTTGTTTTGAAATAGACTTATTATCCAAAACAATTGGTTTTCTTTCCAATAAATCTTCAATTTGAATATTCTTTACCTTTTGAGAAATTTCCTTTTGATTTTCCCAATCGGTAATCAAAGGTACTGTATATACTCTATAATTAAATTCTAGACATTGATCTACAATAATCAATTGTTCTTCTTTACCAATACTTTTATCTGCCATAATAACTGCCTCAGCTCCTACAGACCGCATTAAAGAGGGCAATTTTTTTCTTTGAATTAGTATTGGCAGATCCAACATCCTTTTGGAAGCATTTTGATTATTTCTGTCTACAAAGCCAACTATTTTAAAACGACTAGGAGTTTCAAATTTCAAGGCATTAGCTACTGAGATTGCATTAGCATCTGTTCCATAAATAACTGTTCTTATTAATTTATTTGCATTTTTATCCGACAAATACAATTCAAAAGTTTGTTTAACAACGACACGATATAAAAACAAACCACAAAATGAAAGCAAGATATTAATGAAAAGAGCAGTTGTTAAAAAAACTCTTTCGTTATATAATAACTCATAGGTGAAATTAAAAAACAAGAACACTACTAAAACTGACATTTGCGAAAACAACAGCTTCACTGCATCGTTATAAGATGAATGCCTAATAATCCCCGAATAAGTTCTGAATAACCAAAAAAAGAAAATATTACATGCAAAAAAACAAACTGTAAAAAACACATCGTGAACTGTATTGATATATTTCAAGCCAGTTCCTCTAAAAATAAGTAAAGTAAAGAAAAAGGTTATTGTCAAAACTGAAATATCAATCATCACAATAATCCACCTAGGCAAATAACTCAAATTACGTATACTTAATTTTAAATTATCCCTAGAAAAAAATCCAGCATCCATGGAATTTTTTGACATATTATAT
Source organism: uncultured Flavobacterium sp. (assembly GCA_963511725.1). Taxonomy (GTDB): domain Bacteria; phylum Bacteroidota; class Bacteroidia; order Flavobacteriales; family Flavobacteriaceae; genus Flavobacterium. The sequence continues at coordinate 42,509 of CAUPKA010000010.1, read as the reverse complement.
GGCTTTTTAAATTTTTAAACTACTATAGATAAAAACAAAAATACAATTTATTATTCTTAGTAAAATGAACTGAACAACTCTTCGTAAACAATTAACATAACAAGTAACAATAGCGCCTTAAAAAACAGCTAACATTATGTTTTACAACCTAACCTTTCGAAGAATAAGATTAAAAATTTATTCTTCGAAAGATAAACTTACAAGTGGAAACAATAATCTTTAAATCACTATAAAAACTTTGATGCTTATAATACTCCAAATTCATTTTTATTTTATCCGGAAAAATAACATTATCATTATAAGCTAAAGAATTAACTTGTTTATTTAACAATGCTTGTTCATCATAATATTTCAAAGAAGCTAGACTAGTTAATCCAGGTTTTAATTCAAGAATTTTTCGGTTCTCTCCTTCCAGCAAATCATAATAGCCCTCAACATCAGGTCTTGGTCCTACAATACTCATTTCGCCTCTCAATACATTAATAAGTTGGGGCAACTCATCTAATTTAAAATTTCGAAGTAATTGACCCCGTTTAGATACTTGCAACCCTTCCAAATTTTGATCTATCTGTATTGTTCTTAATTTATAAATTTTGAATCGTTTCCCATATTGACCAATACGAACTTGAGTAAAAACTCCATTCGTTCGAGTATCAATGATTGCTATAAACCAAGCTAGAAGCAGTAACCAAAAAAAGAGAAAAAGAGCTAATACTGCAAATAAAATATCAAAAAAACGCTTTATCGTTGGTTGCAAATGGAAACTAATTTAGTAAAAAGGTTACCCTTTTATAGTTACGGTAATCATTAAATTGTTTCTAAAGTAATTTTTTGAATAACTCTATTTCTAATCCATACATAAAACAAGATTTGAAATACTAAAAAAGAAACAATAATTGAAAGTGATAATTCTCCAATTTCTTGCAAATAAATTAACAGTATGTTTATTAACAATTGTATTCCTGAGTACAATAAGGATACTACAACATGAGAATAACCTAATTCATTAGCCAAATATTGATACAAATGAGATCTGTGTGGCTGAAAAATATTTTCTTTCTTTTTGATACGGGTAAAGATAGTAATCACTGCATCAATCCCATACACAGACAAAAACAGAATATATCCAATTTGACCAGAGTCTAAAATTGTTTTCAGCATAAAATAACCCAAAAACAAAGCCATACTAATACTTCCAACATCACCAGCAAATGTTTTAGCTTTTTTTCTAACATTAAAAAAACCAAATGCAAAACAGGACAATCCCATAGTGGTTAATAATGGTAAACTATCCTTATTAATTTCTAAAAAAGAAAAACTTAGAATGGTAACAAATGCATACAAAACAGTAATTCCATTGATGCCATCCATAAAATTAAAAGCATTCACCCAACCTATCAACAAAACAAAAATTATAGGCAAGACCCAAATCGCTTGAGTAAATAATCCCAAATCATAAAAAACTAAACTGATAGCCACTGCATGAGCAACAAATCGAGGTAATTGAGACAAAGGCTTTATATCATCTATAAAACTAACAATAGCAACCAAAACTACCGCTAATGTTATTGCCAAAGAAACATATCCTAGTAAGCAAGCAACCAGAATGGCCAAAGGAAAAATAATCCCTCCGCCTCTCAAAGTAATTGAACTGTGCGAGGAACGGCTATTAGGTTTATCTATTATATTGAAATAATCAGCGACTTTAAAATAAATCAATTCAATTCCAATAAATAGAAAAAATAACGCAATATAAATCATGTAAACTATTATCTGTTGTTAACTTTAAATGTCTGCTTTTAATTTTTAACAATTCTAAAAATTAAAAGCAAACGATTAATTATAATTTGTGTTTCAAAAGACCAAGTAAATATTCACCATAACCTGATTTTTTTAAAGGAGTTGCTAAATCTTTTAATTGTTGCTCGGTTATAAATCCTTGCCTCCATGCTATTTCTTCAATACAGCCTACTTTAAGCCCTTGACGTTCTTCTAAAACTTGCACAAATTGTCCAGCTTGCATTAAGCTATTGAAAGTTCCTGTGTCCAGCCAAGCGGTACCTCTACTCAAAATTCCAACTTTTAAAGCTCCTTTTTCTAAATATACTTTATTTACATCCGTAATTTCATACTCACCTCTAGCGCTTGGCTTTATATTTTTGGCTATTTCCACCACCGAATTATCATAAAAATACAATCCAGGCACTGCGTAATTTGATTTAGGTTCTAATGGTTTCTCTTCGATAGAAAGTGCTTTAAGGTTTTTATCAAACTCCACTACCCCGTATCTTTCCGGATCCGAAACATGGTAAGCAAAAACCACTCCACCCTCAGGTTTAGTATTAGACTGCAATAATTCATGCATATTTGCTCCAAAGAAAATATTATCTCCCAAAACTAGTGCAACACTATCCGAACCAATAAATTCTTCGCCAATGACAAAAGCTTGCGCTAATCCATTTGGAATTGCTTGTTCTGCATAACTGAATTGACAACCAATTGCCGATCCGTCGCCCAACAATTTTTTGAAATTTGGTAAATCATGTGGTGTCGAAATAATCAATATTTCATGAATCCCAGCCATCATCAAAGTTGATAATGGATAATAAATCATTGGTTTATCATAAACAGGCATCATCTGCTTGCTCATGGCAAGCGTTAATGGATGCAAACGGGTGCCAGATCCACCAGCAAGTATTATTCCTTTCATTTTTTTGTCTTTTTATAATGGAGTAAAATCATATGAAGCCTTAATGCAAAACTAAGCTTCTTTCAATAATTCCATACATCTAGCTAGGCTCTCTTTATAATCGGGAACAACAACTCCAAATGTATTTTTAATTTTAGTTTTATCTAATAATGAATATTGTGGGCGTTTTGCTGGAGTTGGATATGCACTGCTGGGAATACCCGAAACCAAACAATCAAAACCTCCGATTTCTTGAATAGCCAAAGCAAATTCATGCCAACTGATTTCTCCTTCATTCGAAAAATGATAGACCCCTGCTTGCCAGTGGTCATGAGCAATAATAGCCATTATAGCTTGTGCTAAATCAGCCGCATAAGTAGGACTGCCAATTTGGTCATTTACGACATTAAGACTATCTCTTTCCTTCATCAAACGAGACATCGTTTTTACAAAATTAGCTCCAAAACTAGAATATACCCATGAAGTGCGAAGAATAACTGCATTAGGGTTTTCACGCATACAAGCGATTTCTCCCGCTAATTTGGTTTGACCATATACATTGATTGGACTTGTAACAGCTTCTTCTTTTAACGCAACTGAAGCAGTACCGTCAAAGACATAATCGGTAGAAATATGAATGAATTTACAATTATTGGCATAACTCCATTTGGCCATAATACTCACTGATTGATGATTAAGCACATCTGATAATTCAAACTCTGATTCTGCTTTGTCTACTGCCGTATGCGCCGCACAATTAATAATAATTGCAGGATTTATTTGAGTAATTTTAACTTCTAAAATTTCTAAATCACACAAATCTAATTCCTGCCAATCGGTAAAAACCCATTCGTACCTATTCTGCTGAATAGATAATTTTCTTAATTCCGACCCTAGCTGTCCATTGGCACCTGTTACTAATATTTTTTTCAAGCTTTTCTCTTTATTTTTGGTTTCTCTTTTTACTACCTATCAACTTTTTACTCCTTCTTAAAATTCCCAATCAATTGATTCAAAACTAGGCAAAATCAAATCTTTTTCTGAGACAATAACTTCATTGGGATTTACTTTCCAATCAATAGCCAGAGTAGGATCATCGTAACGAATCCCTCTTTCACTTTCCTTATTATACAATTGATCTACTTTATACATCACTGAAGCCGTTTCGCTCAAAACAGAAAATCCATGGGCAAAACCATGAGGAACCATCAATTGTTTTTTATTCTCTTCACTTAAAATCACACTTACATGATGACCATAAGTTGGAGAATTTTTTCTCAAATCTACTGCTACATCCAAGATTTCTCCTTGCAACACACGTACTAACTTCGCCTGTGCAAAAGGGTTGATTTGCAAATGCAATCCTCTAATTACTCCTCTTTTGGAAAACGATTGATTGTCTTGGATAAACTCATAAGCAATTCCGTTTTCATTGAATTTAGCTTTGTTATAAGCCTCAAAGAAATACCCTCTGCTATCTTCAAAAACAGTCGGGTTTATAATTACTAAATCTTGAATTGGTGTTTTTTCTACTGTCATAATATTTTTAAAATAAATTATTTAAATTAATTACCAAACCTTCAACTATTTCCTTAGCTAAAGCTATTCGAAAAACTTGTGTATTTCATAACAGATTAAAAAAATCAATAATAAGCAAGCTTTCTCAAGGAATCATTGTTTTTGATGACATATTAACAAAGATAATCGAAAAACAATAACAATAACGACTGTTTTTTAATTTTATTCTCTTAGCACCATCCTAAATTGTTAAAAAGTCTATGCCTGCCTGATTCTGTTTTTTTACATTTTAATTACTAGATTTTTTATTCCCTAATAATCATAATTTATTAAAAGCAATTTGTATCGTGGAAATTAAAGTTAATTTACATAGATTTTACCACTACAGCTTAAAAAATCCTTCTACAAGCTTTCAAGATTATATTCAAAGCAACTTAAATTACTTAATACTCTTCCAAATAAATGATGATTTTATTTCTTTAATTTTTAATTTGTTTTGAAAGATTTAATTGTCTTAACAAGTCCTTGTTTAGCAGAAACAGGTAGCTCTTTCCGTATTGCTTTTTTAATTTTAGCATTACTGACTATGTAACTTTCTGTTAATTTATGTAATCTTTCCGAATTTAATGGCAGATATAAATAATCGCCTAATTTAGCAATTCTTACAACTAAAACTGATGGTATCTTCCAAATAACACTTTTTCTCATTAAACTATCACCTATTAATTCTATCAATTCATTAGTTGATAAAGATTCATCATCAGCTAAATGATAAACACCACTAGGAACATCTTCATTTTCTAATAACTCTTTAATTATAAAACAAAGATTTTCAACCGTTAAAAATGAGCGTTTATTCTCAAAAGCTCCTAATGGCCAAGGAAAACCTTTAGCTACTAATTTATATAGTAGATTTAGGTTTCCTTTGTTACCAGGCCCATGTATCATACAAGGTCTCAAAATATAAACTCGTTTATCTGATGGTAATTCTTTTGATAAAATATACTGTTCAGCTTGACATTTAGCTTTGCCATAATCGGTTTTAGGATCCTGAATACTATCTTCTGTTAAAACACCATCAACTGTATCAGCAACAGCTTTTACGGTACTCATAAAAATAAAAACTGTCGCCTCGGAATCTAAGAAAGCATCAAACAATTGCTTGGTTAATTCAAAATTAGCCTCGTAATAATCTTGTGGATTGGAAACTTTTTTTAAATCATGAGCTTTTCCTGCTAAGTGTATAATAGCATGCCCTTTCAATTCAAACTCTTGATTGGGTATATACCGGACATTCATCGAATTTATTTCATGAGAAGCCTTTAAATAATCTTGAAGATTCTTACCTACAAAACCTGTAGCACCTGTAATAGTAATTTTCATAATTTAATTAATCCCAATATTTAAATTTATAGTATAAACCCATGACATTATTAGGAATAATTTGTGCAAGAAGCAAAATAAAAATTCCGAAAAAGTTAATGGGAATAAATTTAAAATTAAAATTTCGTAAGCGAGCATTTAAAAAATATTTATAATGCTTCCTATTTCTAATAAATTCATTTTGCCTATATTTGACCAAAGGTGCTTCTAAATTTGAAAACTTCACATCTTTATTTAACCACCTTAACCATAATTCAATGTCTTCTGCAAATTTGAAAGTTTCATTATAACCTCCATAATCACTGACCAACTTCTTTTTAAACATCACTGTTGGATGCGCTATTGGGCAGTCAATCTGCATCTTCCATCTTATTCTATTAACTCCGACAGGATACGAACGAATAGACTGAACTTCTTCTAAATTATTAATTATTTCGATGGATCCTCCCAAAACGTCGATTTGATTATTGCTCTTCAAATAATTAATTTGCAACTCAAATCGGTTTAAAAAACAAATATCATCAGAGTCAAAACGAGCAATTATGTCATGCTCTGCAACGGATATACCAAAGTTTAATGATTTAGGCAAACCTAATCTTTCCTGAGTTTTAAAATATCTGAATCTTTTATCAGAAGAACAGTAATCTAAACAAAACCTAGAGCAGTCGACATCTGTACTATCATCAACAATAATTACTTCAAAAAATAAATATGTCTGATTAGAAATGCTTTCTAAACTTTTACTAAGAATTTTTGTATCAACGTTAAAAACTGGTATAACTATTGAAATATATTGATAATCCATTTTTAATAAATGATTCAAGATTTAATATCACTACCACATAGTTCTTTCATCACCATGTGACCAAACATCAAATGAATATCCTCACAAAGTTGCATATCATATGAAGGAATCCAAATACAATTTTTAGCAATTTCTTTTGCTTTACCTCCATCATACCCAACTATTGCTAAAGTTTCAGCTCCAATAGAGTTTGCATATTCTATAGCTTTAATTACATTTGGAGAGTTGCCACTACCGCTAACAGCAATTAACAAATCCCCAGGTTCCATTATTGACTTCAATTGCCCAGAGAAAATTTCGTCATAATTTAAATCATTACCAAATGCTGTTATTAAACCAATGTTATCACATAATGAAATACCATGAAATTTGTTACCCGTTGCAATATTAACCATCTTATTCCAATCAGTAATGTAATGTGAAGCCGTATAAGCACTTCCTCCGTTTCCACAAGTAATTATCTTTTTTCCTTGCTGATACTTATATTTCACCAATTCAATAGCGTCATTAATTTTAGAAATATCCATTTTCTCAAATAATGAACTATGAGAATCGAAATAGTTTTTAACTGTAAATTTAACTTTAGTTGTCATAATATAATTTATTTATTCGTATTTGGTTGATAGTGCACTATTTGCGACCCAGTCATGTCCAATTTAAATTTTACACGTTGCAAATCCTTCAAAGATTCGGCAATAAAATCATGTTTTTCTGGAGGAGCAAAAAACATAATAAACCCTCCATTACCAGCACCTAGCAATTTACCTCCTAAAGCTCCATTTTTCATTCCTTGGTTATACCAGAAATCAATTTCAGGATCTGTAATTCCTTTAGTTAATTGAGATTTTAAAACCCAATTCTCATTAAGTATTTCACCAAAATTAGTGATCGAATTGCTTTCCAGTTCATTTTTTAAATCAAACGCTAGTTCAACCATTCGGCGCATCAAGAGCTTTCTATCTATAGAAACTAAATCTTTAGATTGTTGTGCTAGTAGCTCTGATGCACTCCTAGTTCTTCCTGTAAAAAAAACTAAAGTATAGTCCTCAATCATTTGCATTATATCTGGACTACAAATAATTGGGTCTACTGAAACCGATTCGTTTGAATGAAATTTAATTAAATTTATTCCACCGTAAGCCGCGGCATATTGATCTTGTTTGCCTATTGGCTCTCCACATTTCAATATTTCGATATTGCATGCTTCGCTAGCTAGCATTTCCTTAGAACTAAATTGATTTTTATATGCATTTAGTGCATTTAACAATCCAACAGTGAATGAACTTGAAGATCCTAAACCAGAGCCCTTGGAAGGAATATCTGCCATAGAAGCAATCTCTATACCTCCCTTAATTCCCATATGCAGTAATGACTCTCTAAATATTGGGTGCTCTATTTGGCTTACGAAATCAACTTCTTCTGTTCTGCTATAATTAAGTCGAATTCTACCGTCAAATTTTGGATTTAAAGCAACATACACGTATCTATTAATACTTGTTGACAATACTGCTCCTAATTCTTCTTTATAAAAAGCAGGAAGATCACTTCCTCCTCCTACCCAACTCATGCGTAATGGAGTTTTACTTATAATCATTTATTATTTAATTAATTTGTTATTTTATGAGTAGAGTTAATTTCACTTCTTCTCACCGCTGGAATTTCATCTAACATTCTGGAAGCCAGTTTCTGTTTTAAAATATCTTTATCTTCATTACGCCATGCATAATCTTCAGCCAAACGTCTTTCTCTTTCAACATCATCTACATCAACAAATATTCTGGTATTTGAATTTGAACACAAAAAATCATCCATCAATGCAGTTACACCTTCTAATATTACAATATCATCAGGTCCAATTGAAATGGAATCATAATTATTCGAACTACGTTGTAATCGATCATAGATTGGAATGTCAAAATCATTTCTACTACTGTTTAAGAAAGATTTCACAAATTTCTGAACATTAAGCATATCATATCTACTTAAAACACCTGTTCCTTCATTTCTATTTTTAACTGGTAAAAGCCAACCGTCTAAAGAAATAACATGAACTGTTTTTCCAATTTGCTTAAGTAATTCTTCCATTATTCTTGCAGTTGTACTTTTTCCTGATCGAGCTGGACCTCCAATTAAAACCACTCTGGATTCACTTGCTAAAGGGACGATAGGCATTATTTTTTTTACCAATAACCCATAATCGTCAATAATCCAATCAATAGCACCTTTTAAATCCGGGAAAATAAAATCCGGTTTTACTGAATATTTGCCATCATTTCCTGCATGACCAGTCCTTAAAAGAACAGTACGTAATCCAGCATTTTTTCCGGCTAGCACATCTGAAGTAGTATCTCCAATGAACCAGGACTTTGTTCTATCTACTTGCAATTCTTCAACTGCTAAATCAATTAACCCTGTTTTTGGTTTACGGCAATTACATTCTATCTTTAATTCTGCAATTTCTCCTAAAAAACCCTTGTGAGGATGATGTGGACATAAATAAATTTTATCTAAATATGCATTTTTCAGTCCCAAATCATGATCTAATTTGTAATGAATTTTTTGCATTCCGTCCCAAGTCACTTCTCCTCTTGCAAGTACTGGTTGATTAGTAATTCCAACTGCTAATAAACCTGAACGATTAATTTTACGAATGCCTTCTCCTGCCCCTTCAATAAGTAACAATTGATCTGGTTTAGAAAGATGATTAACTTCTTCATTGATGGTACCATCTCTATCTAAAAATATTGCCATTCTTAAATGACGAGTAGATAATTTTTCAGGTAACCCTACAATAATATCTCTTTCGACCTTATTCAGCCTTTCAGGCGTACCCATATCTTTTATATATTCTTGAGATATGTAACCAAAAATGCCTTTATTGTCACTAATTAAACTAGGGAAAGTATGTTTTGCAAGATCATATTTTCCGATTTGAGGGACAGCTCCCTTTAATACATCCTTCTCTATAACATAAAGTGCTGCATTAACCAAATTAGGCAAATACATGTTTTCAACATGTGGATAAGGGTGAATTTTAAGAATTTTAGAATTAGCATCAATTTCTACTAAATCAGAATCATTTGGATGATCATTTGGATGAACCATTAGGGTCACCGCCGCTTCATTTTTGTAATGAAAATCAATTATTGACCTTAAATTAACATCTAAATATGTGTCACCATACAAGACTAAAATTTGATCAGTTAAAAAATCCAATGCATCAGATAAAGCACCTGCTGTACCTCTAGGCTCTTTTTCAACAATATAAGAAATTGCAACTCCCCACTTAGTTCCATCTGCAAAATAGTCGCTTATTACCTCATATTCATAATGAACTAAAAGCGCTATTTTGAAAAATCCAAATTTTTTGCATAATTCGATCTGGTGTTCAAGAACAGGTTTTCCAAGCAATGATGCCATAGGCTTTGGTAAATTTCCAGTGACGGATTTCAACCTTGATCCCATTCCGCCAGCTAAAATTACGACATCTATATTTTCTTTATCTTGTTTCAATTAAAACAATTTTTTAATTAATTAATTTACAATCCTAACTGTAAAGCGATTTCGTCAATTGCTCTTTTTATAGCCTTTTCAGAGCCTAAATTAGGATACCAACCTAATGAATTCAATTTCTCTGTAGAATAATTGAACTTCGGAACGTCTCCAACCCAACCTTTATTGCCTTGTCCATATAAAATTTTTGCAGATGTATTTACTCTTAAAATAACTTGCTCTGCAATCCATTTAACGGTAACTCCCTTATCAATTGGCCCAATATTTACAATTTGTACCTTTTCTTTAATTGATTGACTTGAAATCAAAATCATTGCATCAATCAAATCGGACACATGCAAGTACGCCTTTTGTTGTGTTCCATCTCCCAAAACCTGTAATTCATTTTTATTTGAAATCAACTTATTTACAAAATCCAAAATTACACCATGAGTAGCCGGCACACCAACAACATTAGGGAAACGAAATATATTTGCTCTATCCAAAAAACTTTCAGATGCTGCTGAAATTTGAGCCTCAGATGCAAGTTTCATCGCTCCATAATTAGATATAGGTAATAATGGACCAATAGATTCATGAATCACTTCATCACCAAAATCTCCATAAATTGCAGAACTCGATGCAAAATTAATCACTTTAACACTAAATTTCTTCATTGCTTTTAAAATCTCGAAAGTACTTAAAAAAGTATCTTTTAAATCAATATCTGGATTAGATACACCTGCAGGAATATCAGAATTAGCTGCAAGATGCCAAACTTCAGTGATATCTTCAATTTGTGCAGCTTCAGTGAAAGCTTTGTCACATTGAGAATTACTGGCAATATCAAACTCTAAAATTTTAAATTTATCATTCGTTGCGTAATCTTCCACATATTCTATCTTACCTCTTGAAAGATTATCAATTATTGTTACTCGATAATCAAGATTAAGTAACACTCTGCATAATTGGCTTCCGATAAAGCCTGCACCTCCAATAATTAATGCGTGTTTATTCATATTTATATTTTTTCTATACTTACAAAGTGTCTCTAAAATATTTCAAGTAAGATTCATCGAAAAAAACCTTTGAAAATTTAGCGGCTCTTAATCTAGCCTCTTTAGAAACATTATTTATTTTATCTTCATCTTTAAGCAATTCAAATAATTTAGACGAGAAGAGATATGCATCCCTTTTATCAAGTACATATCCATTTATATCATTTGTTATCAAATCGTTTACTGCACCATCATCAGTTGAAATAACGATGCAACCAGAGGCCATAGCTTCTAAAACAGGCAAATTAAAACCTTCTGATATTGAACAAGATAAAAGCACATCGCACCTAGAATAAAAAGAGCTCATTTCTGTTTCATTTTTAGGAAAAACAAATTCAACATCTTCAAGCGAAATGGAGGAAACCAGTTTTCTATCTTGAGTAGCACAAATAAATTTAACTTCATACTCATTATTAAATAAGGCTTCTCTAATTTTAGAATTGCATTCCAAGAAAAAATCGAATCCTTTATTTAGAGCACTTGTTGAAACCACTCCTATAGTTATTTCTTTTTTACCAAATAGCAAATCTTTATTGTTTTTGAAAAAAATATCGTTAACATAATTAGGAATCACTACTCCTTCCTTCTGATATTTAGTAGCTATATAATTAGAAACAAATATCCTCTTTACTTTTATATTTTTTGAAATCACATAAAAAAATTTATTAATTGCCTTATAAAAGCGATTTGATTGTGTCAAATCAATTAACGATATAGAATCTAAGCCTTGAATTAAAAAGGTCAGCTTTTTTGATTTATTATGCAACCAAAGTACTAGATAGCATAAAACAGCTAGGCGAAAATTAGTAGACACTACAAGTCCTTCAACATTCTTTATTTCATTTATTGAATTAATTGCACTTGTAATTTTAAATTTCGATTTGCTTTTTGATATATTTTTTACTGTAATTGCACTATCTAAAGCATAAAAAGAAGGATTCACATTGTTGAAAACAATAACATCAACAATAAAGCCATTTGTTGAAAGAGCATTTGCAATTGAAGTTACAATCTTTAATCCACCAGAAGAATTAAATTCTTCAATAATGAAATGAATTTTTTTATTATTTTTATTTGTCATTTTCTAAAGTCCTCAAAGTAAAATGTTACTTTAATACTAAAAACATAAGTATTACTTGATTTTTTTTTAATTTCTAAAAGGTTTAAAAACAACATTTACTTGCCGAGCCCAAGATCAATCAATTCACTAAGTGCACTTTCAGACTTATCAACCTCTATTGGTTGCGTTATTACCCAATCACAAAACTTTTGCAATCCCTCATTCAAGTCCACTTTTGGTGAAAATTTCATTGTTTGATTTGCTAAGTTTAAATCTGCATAACAATGTCTGATATCACCTAATCTAAATTCACCTGTAATTTGAATAACCGAATCACTTTTGAGTTTCTCTTTTAGCATTTTTGCAATCGAATAAACGCTTGTTGGAACACCTGAGCCGATATTAATAATTTCGCTTTCTAATTCTGTACTCAATGACAAAATAATCGAATCAACTACGTCAGAAACATAAACAAAGTCTCTAGATTCTTTACCATCTTCAAAAATATTTATAGGTAAATTTTCTCTTAGTCTATTTGCAAATATTGATATTATCCCAGTATAGGGATTTTTTAAAGATTGGCCATGTCCGTAAACATTTTGAAATCGTAAGCAAGTGATTTGTATCCCATAAGTTGTTGCAATAATTTTTGCCATTTGTTCAGCCGCTAATTTTGTCGCAGCATAAATTGAACTAGGAACAGGTTGCACATCCTCTCGAGTAGCTATTAACTCTAATTCTTCACCATTTTTACCTTTTAAATCCCAATTACCATTTCGCATTTGCAATGAAGACCTTCCACTTGGGAGATATAATTCACCGTTAAGCTTATAAGCACCTTCTCCATATACAGAACGACTAGATGCAAATACAATCTTTTTTATATGCTTATGTTTCAAAGAAATCATTTCAAATAATGCTGCTGTTGCTAATACATTAACATCATAATAATGTTTAATCTGATACATAGATTGTCCTGTACCAGTCTCTGCTGCTAAGTGAACTACTGCATCACATTCCTTAAGCAAACCTTCAAGTAAAATTAAATCCCTGATATCTCCTTTAACGAATTTTACATCATCGCTATTAAAAACACTAACATCAAAAGTTGGCTTTTCTCCATGAACCTGAGTTGTTAAAGAATCGTATATAATAACTTTATGACCTGAATTTAATAATTTGCGTGTCAAATGGTTTCCTATAAACCCTGCTCCTCCTGTAACTAAAACATTCATCTTTACTTTTTTTTTATAAATTCTATTGATAATTTACCATTTAACCCATCAATTATACCCCCATAAAATGCCTTTGTTCGCTCAAAGTACTTTTTAAACAAGATATTTTTTAAAGGTATAAAAAACATTCTCGCTACTAAAAGTAGGCTTATAAACGACAAAAGACCATATTTTTTATATATATAAATACTGTTTAATCCCTGCATATAAAGTCTGTTTTCAGAAGATCTATTAAGATTACCAAATACAGTACTCTCTGGTTCTCCTAAAACATGTGCATATTCAATCCCCTTAATTTCAACTATTTTACCTTCACCATCTATAATTGTTTGAGAAAAACACCAGTCCCCATAATCCATAAAAAGATTTTCATCAAACCAATTATTGCTTATTGTTTTAATTCTATCTGATTTAAATAATGTTGTAGATTCTTTAACTAACACTACATCACTTTTAAAAGGATGTCTTCGATTTTTTTTATCAAATATTGTTGTTGCAACAACATTCTCATATTTAAGAAATTGGTGTTGCGATTCTTCTAGAAACTGCTTAGCAGATTCTTCTGAAATAATAGTATCTTGATTCCATAGCCAAAAATAATTATAATCGGGATATTTACTAATTATTAAATTATATGCCTTCAGCGTTCCCAAATTTTCGTCTGGCAAAATTATATTTACTTCGTAGTCATCAAAAAATCTTTTATTTAAATTAAGTGAATTATCAACAATATATACATTTGAAAAGACGCACAAAGTTTTACATAAGGCAAGCAGTCTCTCGTAGTCAGGATTGAAAGAGCAAATTATTGAACAAATTTCATTTTTTTTCATAACTTTAATAAGCTAGTTTTTTGTGTTTATTATTATTTTTGGATAAAACAATTATTTTAGATTATGTCCTAATCATTTCACTTTTAAATATAGGGATAGCACCACTTGCTTAAAATAAATCCAATTTGATGCTAGTTTAGATTTTCCAAATTTAATAGCTATGTCTTTTGATTCTCTGTATGCAGTAATGCTTTGACTTACGCCTCCTGCCAAAAAAATCACCAATGCTTTTTCAACACACTCAATAATTAAATTCGGATTTTGTAATATTCTATTAACCCAATCTAAGTCTGCAGAAGATTTGTAATTAGTATTAAAAAGACCAATCTTTTCAAACACTGATTTTTTGACTAATAATCCTGGATGAGGCAGATACATGTGTTGAGGATTAAAATTCGACTTATCAAATTTATCAGGCATTATCGATATTAAATTACCATCTTTTAATTTCAAATTAATACCAAAAGAAATCGCATCACTTCTCATGTTTAGTTTATCTTTTACTAATTCAGTAAAATTATTAACCAACATATCCCCTGCGTTTAAAAAAGAAATGTATTCCCCCTTTGAAACTAAAACCCCCTTATTCATAGCATCGTAAATACCTGAATCACTTTCTGAAATAAGCACATCTATAATCCCATCATATTCCTTTGCAATTTTGTATGTGTTATCTGTTGAATTTCCATCAATTACAATATATTCTATCCAGTCTTGCTTTTGGATCGCAACGCTTTCTAGTGTATCTTTTAATAAAATTTCGGCATTATATACTACTGTAATAATACTTAGTAAAGGTAATTTCTGAGGTGTCATAAAATGGTCTTAATAATGTAAACTAGGTACTATAGAATATCAAATAAATTTGGAGAGACTGACTAATTCTAAATGTGTCGAAAACATAATTAGTCTGTCGAATATTGTTCAAATTCAATTTTTCTATCATCATAGCTATCTATTCCCCACAAAAGATTGTCATATCTGGCTAGTGGATTAATATTACCTTGATAAGTACGTAGTAATCCGAAAGTAAAGAATACGATTAAAAAAATATATTTATTCTGTTTTTTTTCTATTAAGGCATAAATATTAGGGTAAAGAATCCAGTATGAGAAAACAAATAAAACTGAAAATCTTTCTGAAAAAGTACTAACCTCTGACAAATTTAGGATAAGTATGAAATAGAATAAATATGCATTGTAAAAAATTCGATTCATTGTATTTTTCTCTACTAACTTATTGTAAAATAGCGTAAACAGTAGAAACGATAAAATTCTCTCAAAATATCCGAATGAAAATACAGCCTCCTTAGAAATTTCTGAGTGAAGAGTCATTTTTTCTGAAACCATACTTATATTTATAAATGTAACCAAATCACCTAATATAAAATTGATCCATTTTAAATGAAATATAAATACAATATTAGAAATGATAAAAATTGACCAAACTACAACACGAGGTATTTCTTTGTTAAGAATAAAATATAAAGGAATAAATAATAATGCTGAATAATGAAAAGTTACACCGACTAGATTAATTAATAAATATGGTATAAATTTTTTATTCTGAAGATACCTTAAAGATAATAAAAACAGAACTATTGCTTTTGAGTTTCGATACAAATTAAATTCAATAAACAAACCATTAAAAATGAAAAACGTTATGAAAGCAAGAACATAATATTTTGTATGTATCTTAAATATTTTATCTAATATCAATAAATCTATTAGTGTGTTTATAATAATCCAAATAAAATAATTTGGGAAAAAGGTTTTAATAAGAACCGAATACAAAATAAATCCGGGTTCCATTTCACCAGTAAAAACCTCTTGCATTATACTAGAATTACTCCAAAAAGTAGGCAAAATTTGAAATTTCGGATAGTAACTGACCCAATCGCTGTAAATATGTCCTCTTAAACCCAAAAAAAACAAGAAGAAACAAACTGTGACAATACGAATATTAAAATTTGACTTATTTTCGATAATACTTTCATTTGCTTTAAAAAAAAGAATAATCAAAACAAATAAAAACATCAAATAAGGCAATGAATTTAATTGATCAGGCATGAATATAACAATTATCCATACAATACATTAATGATATAAAATGACCATATAACATTTTATTGGTTTTTGCAGTAGAAAAAAAATCTATAGAATCCATAAGATTTACACACATTTTTTAAGTTTAAAAGATCAGATATTTTCTCCATTTTTACATTGCTAAAATCTTTTTCCAATTATTATATTTAATAATATAAAAAAACAATTCAACATCATTTTTTTACCAAATCCAGATAAATGCTTTTTCTTTTTTAAAAATTATTCTCTAAATAAATTAAGCTCTTAAGAATAGAATATTTAGATTTTTTTGACTACATTCTAATTTATTCTCTTAAATCATAATTCGATAAGAACATTATTGTTTTTACATTGATTTATTTTAAAACATTCAGAAACTTAAAAATCGAATAAATATTCTTCGAAACAAACCAACGCAAAGGTTTTATATCATATGATACACCAGTACTTCCAGATATACCTTTTATATTGGGCAAAATATTAAAATTTTTATATATCACGTTCCTACTATTAAGTGCATTATAATAGACATGTTCTAAAAAAAAACCTTCGTTATCCTGCACAAAAGGATAAGAAATTAATAAATATTCTTTAAATGCGTTTACAGTGCAATGATAAAATCTTGTGTCAACTTTATTTACAACATTGAATGGGTTTATACCAATCATTTGAAAATAATTTACACTTGCATCAACTTTTCTTATGACAGAATCAATATTTAAGACCTGAATTCTACCTGTAACTTTATAAAAAGAAGTTTCATTCTGAATAAATTTACTATTAGCAAAAACATAATTCATTATTTCTCCTTCTCCAAAACCTTTTCCAAATTCTTTAATTTTTTTTTCAGAACCATGAAAATTTAAAAATTCAATCAATTTATTATTACTAATGGCCTTTGCATTTATTTTATCAACAACTGAATAGTCAAATCCACTATTATCACAAACTATTATTCTGTCAATTTTTTTTGAATTTAAATAAAAAAGAATACTGTCAACATACTGTTGTAATCTTATTTTAGGATCAATCAATACAGTTAGACAACTATTAACACTAACTGTTGAAGTTATAATTAACAAATTCAAATTACGAGGCATCTAATACTCTTTTGTTCATAATGAAAGTCAAACAATTTAACACTTTTACCAAAAATTATAAGAAGCAAATCCATAAGACTAGCTTTTTAGTTTTTGTCACTTTTTCTATATTAAAAAAACAAAACATGTTCTAAATGAATACTTTCTCCATCTCTAACTTCAAAAATTCATCTATGAGATATAATTGAAATTTTCCATTTAATCATATTAAAATTAGTATAAACTGAATCTCAATCTTGGAAATTATTAAATAGATTGGTATTGAAAAAACAAAAAGAGAACTTTAGCATTATACATGAAAAAAAACAACAAATAATTTTCCAATAACTTTTAAAAAGCAATCATCTTACATGATTAGCTCACACCATCAGTAAAATAATTCATTAATTTCTTTATCCAAATCCTTTTCATATTTAAATCCATTTTCGTGATCTCTACAAAAGATAATATTTCCAATTTTTCAACCTTAAATGAAGTAAATTCTACAAATTCTTGTCAATACACATAATTATCAAAAATGATTATACTTCTAAAACATAGAGTCATTTAACCATTTTTTAAAGCTAAAACATACAATAATTAGTACTCCTTATTACCCTTTAATTCCACGAATGTTGAAAATGAATATACATGACATTATTTTAAACAACTTCTATTCATTTTATTCTAGTTATAAAGCTACTATACGCCAACTTAATAAATTCATTCTTAAAAACTATATGCAATATTAATACATATAAACCTAAACCTATAAAGCTTATCAAACCTACCCTAATAAAAATATTTTCTATTCTTGTACACAAGTACAAGTGAACAAAATAAAAAGGAATCAACGACAAGCAATTATAAAGAATAGTTTCTAAATTATAACGAATACAAGTTTTTTTATAAACGTAATATACTAAAGTAAGACAAACAATTAATTCTGTTAAAAAAGTAGCAATAGATGATCCAATATGATAATAGATAGGAATGAGTAAAAAATTGAAAACCAAACTTGTTACAGATCCAGTTATAACAGATAAAAGCATAAACTTTTCTAATCGCATAGTATTTAGTATTTGTAAAATTAAAATATTTGCAAAACCAACTATAACAATCAAAGGAGCTAAAATTTGTGTAGACAAAACTGCAGGTAAATATCTTTCATCGGCGAAGAGCAAAATTAAATCTTTAGAAAAGAGATAAATAAATAATGCAATAGGTAGTGATAGAAAGAAATGAAAATTAATAGATTTCTTAATTAAACTATTATATTCGAACATGTCATTCCGATACAATGCATTTGACATTTTAGGTAACATAACTAAACCCATACCAGTTACCACTGGTAGACAAACTTGATATAACTTGACAGATACATTATAGAATCCAACATAAAAATTATTACTCAAAAGACCTAATATTATTGTATCCATTAAATTATAAATACTAGTAGCAAAAATAGTAGCAAAAAGTAGGAGTAAAGGTTTATAGTGCATTCTATAATTTATTACAAATGAAAATTTAATTTCATCTTTTAAGAAAAAGAAATTCATGAAATTATTAATAAATAATCCAAGAAATGAAAGCGCGAAATAATAAACAAAATCTTTCTCGCTCTTTACAAAGACAAACATTAAAATTATTGTAAAAATTTTAACAATAACATTTCTTAAAGTAATTAATCTAAATTCCTCAATTCCCGCAAAAAACCAATCTACATTTGTAAAACTTAACAGAATAAAAATTATCGAAAATAAAAAATAGTTAATGTCATTTTGCAATTTGGGGACTACAAAAAAAGTCAATAAATAAATGAGAGAACAAACAGCCGAATTAATCGCATTTATTGTTACTAATTCATTGAAAAGCTTGTCTCTTTTTAATTTATCATCCTGCAATCTTGCTATTTCTCTAACTCCGTACGCAGAAATGCCTAATGCCGCAATAATTATATAATATTGAACTATAGACATGACAAAAGAAAATCTCCCCATCCCTTCAGGCCCAATAGCTTTCGAAATATAAGGAAATGTTATTAATGGATATAAAACATTGGTAATCTGCAATAAAGTATTATATATATAATTTTTTTTTATATTCATCTTTCTTTTAAACCAACAATAAGTTTTTTTTTATAGTTTCCTGAATTAGTTCTGCAATTCTGTTATTTGAATTACAAATCACTTTTTCACACCATTTCGCACCCAAAACTCTTTAAATAGAGCCACTGGCAATACAATTAATTCCAGTAAAATAAATTTCAATATCTAGGTATATTCTTTAATTAATGAAGAGTTTGTCAAATATATTCGCAAAATCGAATATAATAAAACTAAAAAAACACCTAAAAAACTTCCTAAAATCAAGCCTTTAGCTTTCCCAAATCGTTCGTTGGGCAATGGTAAAATAGGTCGATCAATTACTTGTATTAATGGGGTTTCTTTACGCAATGTTACTTTAGCCAATTCAGATTGTTTTACTAATTCTGTTAGTATGACTGTATTAGCCTGAACATCTACCTGTCTGCGGGCGGATGGTGCACGACGCACGTTAAGAGCAGGATTCAACATAAAAGTATTATCATTGGCAACAGCAACACCAGTAATTGCATCGTTAAGTTCGGCACGAATAGAATCAGTCTGGCGTTCCAAAATTTCCATATTCATTCGAGCTTTTTTGCTTTTGGTAGATACATAAAATTGACCTACCTGCTTAGCAAGCGCTTCACAAAAATAAAGAGAAAACAATTCATTAGTAGAAGCGACATCCATCGAAATAATGGCAATTTTTTTGTCCTTTTGGGCAACGGATAAAGAGTTTTTTGATAAATTTCGATAAATTATCCCTAAGATACTGTCATGAACTCGAGTGAAATATTTACGTTTAGTATTGGGTAAAAACTGAATATTTTTAAATTTAGGATTATCATTCCAAGTATCCCTCCATTCGTTATTTTGAATGTACATCTCGGCTAAAGAAATTACTTTTCCGTTTACAGTAACTGGAGTCAGTAAAGTCTGCTCTACCATAGTACGGGATTTGAATAATTCCGTCAAATTAGAACCTGTAAATATACTGCCACCGCCACCTCCAAGATCTATACCAAAAGAACTCGCCAAGCCTAAAGCTCCTCCCAATCCTCCCCCTCCACTTTTCTCGTCTTCTAATGCAAAAGACAAAGTAGCTGTATATATTGGCTTTTTTATAAAAGAATAAGTCAATCCTAAAACAGCACCTACAATTCCTGCCAATACAATAATTTTCCATTGGGACAATAAATAGGCATACCATTCTTTAGATTTTTCCAATAACTCTTTTAAAGATATTTCGTCGTTAGGTATTTGCTTTTCCATAATTTTTCTATAGTTTTCAGGTATAAATTAGGTATAGTGATAGCCTAATTCTGAAAATTTTTACTTTTAAACTTTAAACTGATTTAAACTCTTAAATAATTTTAAATCAAATAATTATGGCTTCAAAGCTGTTACCAAAAGAACTCCCATGCTCACCAAAACACTGGCTATACTCACCCATTCCCCCGCACTCATCCTTTTGCCTTCTGGTTTTTCAGGGACCACTATTTGAGAACCAGGAAGTATCTCTGGATTAGATCTGAAAAAAAACAGAAAAGATCCAGATACCGATGCTTTGCCATTAGGATAAATAATATACGCTTTCTTTCTCCATCCTTTGGCGTCTACACCTCCTACCGCATCTAAATAATAATTAAACCCTCTTCCTTCTACGTATGGGATTTCTGAAGTTAATAAAACATTCCCTGCCACTTTAACGGTTTCATTGAAAACTGAAATTTCGATTTCGTCTCCAGGTAATAAGGTCACATTGGCATTATTGTTTTGGTTTTTCGTTACTTTCTTCCAATCTATTGGAATAGTAGCATACTTCAAATCCTCTTTTAGTTTCTTTTCTAATTTATCTTGTATGCTGTCTTTTTTACCCAAATTCAGGCTTACATTTTCTAAATCTTCAATTTGCTCTTTTTTGATAGGCCTTTTTATTTTTATTCCATTTAAACTAGCTGTTGATGTTAATCCTCCTGCTCTTTTGATAACATCATAAATCTTTTCCTTCTTGTTCACCAAAACGTATTTTCCTGGATAAGCTACAGAACCTTTTATGATTACCATTTCAGGCTTTTCTGTAACGGCCATCCTTCTTATATTAATCACGTCAAAAGGCTTTAATTCAAAACTAGAAGCCTGCTCATTCGAATCTGGAGTAATTTCGACATTAAACAATTCTACTTTATTAGGATTGGTATCATCAATATCTTCTGCACGAATCATTCTCGCTATTTCAACTCTCTTAGATGCAGAACCCGTTAAGCCTCCTGCTGCAATAATCAAATCATTAAGCGTTAAATTATCCTGATAATCATACTCAGCAGGTTTATTCACTTCTCCATCAATAGTTACTTTATATTCTTCTTTAAAATCTAAAATAGAATAAACAGTAACGACATCTTCTTTCTTTAATGCTATGTCAGCATTAAAATCACCAGCCATCGCTTTGGACAAATCAACATTAACATTTTCATAAGTCAGATCCGCTTTCAAACGAACAATTCTAGCTCTTTTAAGATAAGCGTCTTCCTTTAATCCTTCGGCTTGACGAATCAAATCCGAAACTCTCATTCCTTGATAAAAAGAATAAGTATCCGGTCTGAACACAGCTCCATTTACAATGATTCTGTTTTCAAAACGGTTTAAAATTTTAGAAATGCGATACACATCTCCATTCAAAGGAACATAACTGTTATATTGTGAAGCTTTAATATCGGCTATTTTGAATTCTTTCCCAGTTTTTTGCAAAACATTAACTGATGCTGTGTAAGCAAATTCATTGAATCCAGAAGTAAAATTCAACAGATTAGAGAAATTTTCTCCTTTTTTCATTTCAAAAATACCGGGACGTTTTACTTCTCCTTCTACTGTTACTCTATTGGTGTATGCTGGAATACGAATGACATCATTATCCTTTAAACCTACATTATCCGATTGATTGCCACTCACCAAAAATCGATAAATATCAATATTTTTATAAATCTTATTGTTTCTAATTAATTCAATATTCCTGTAAGTTGCGTTTTTCCCTGGTCCTCCACCTAAAAACAAAGCATTATAGACTGTGGCCAATGAAGAAATAGAATAATTCCCCGGTTGTTTACTCCCAATAATAGTAATTTTTATCGTACGAATACGGCTTAAGCTAACTGTAACCTGTGATTGACCATAGCGTACAGTACTATAAATTCTAGAAATAGCTCCTTTTATTTTTTGAGTTGCAGCTTCAATAGTCATTCCAGAAACTGAAATTTGTCCAACGTATTGAATATTTACTTTTCCTTCGACCGTTACAGGTACACTGTCATCAAACTCCTGCACGCCATTAACACTCACTTGTAATTCATCTCCCGGCCCCAAAACATAATTAACAGGTGTTGCTAATTTTAAATTGGGCTGAAAATTCAAGGTAGGATTGTCAAACAATTCTGATCCAAAAACTAGAGAATTTAAACTGTCTTTTACTTTCTTGTTTTCAATTTTTTCTTGTTTACGTTGGGTATCTACACTATCATCTTCCTCATCTTGTGAATCTGTATCTTTTAATTTCTTTTTATTCGTTTTTTTATCCACCTCAGCTTTGGAAGCTTCTGGAAGAGACAAACGTTTTTTTAATTTAGCAAATTCTGTCGGACTCATCCCTTTAGATAAAGCCATAGACTCAGCTTGATCAATTGTTACATTATTGCTTTGCAACTGCGTTTTTATCTTTGCGATATCACTATCCGATAGATAATCTACTTTTACAGTACTCAAATCACTTCCTTTTAAAATATCCTGAGCTAACATCGAGTTAGTCTGAAAAAGAGCTATAATAAGGACAATTCCTGTAATTATTTTTTTCATTGCTAATGCTAATATTAATTTATTTTAATGGACTATGAAATTACTAAATTTCATTTCAAACAGTCGTAATTGAACTCTTCGCGATTTTACAACATCTCTAGAAAGATGGTTAAAACATTTTTATTTATTTATCTATCTAACAAAAAAATCTCAACACGGCTTCGCCCTTATGAGTCCCATTTTTTTGGTCACAATTATATTTTTCTAAGAATTTGCAAATTTATATTAAAAAAAAGGATTTATTACCTCTTTTAATTATTGTTTTGAGGCTCTAATCTTATTAATAATAAATCAAATCCTATTGTTTCATAATCCATTTTAAATAAACACCTTAGAACAAAAAAAGATTAAACTATTTTTTTTTAACCTTAAGGATACATCCCAAAGATTCTAAAATAAGTACGTAATGGTTCGGTTGTATATCTTGTACAATTGCTGATTGTGCCAAAAAAGGGCCTGATTCTAATACAATCTTATCTCCCTTTTGCCATTTATCTACTATTACCTCAAAAGCATTTGGCTCATTCAACCAATCTTGAATGATTTGAATTTCTTTTTCTTTTACAATTGCTGGTTTCCCTAACCAAAACAAGTATCGAATAGCACCAGGGACTTCAAAAATAACATTCCGCTGTTTTTCATCGATTTGCACAAAAATATAAGAATTAAACATTGGTACTTGTATTTTCTTTTTACGATCTGACCATTGGCTCAATTTAGTCATCAATGGACAATAGGCGGTAATCCCTATTTCATTCAACCGTTCCGCAACTTTCTTTTCCCATTTGGGTTTTGTATAAACTACGTACCAGTTCATTTTTTTAATTTTAATACAAGAAAATCTAAAATCTAAATTTTACTAAGAATATTGTTTTTCATAATAGGAAGCATAAGCGCCAGAAGTCACATTATTCAACCAATCTTGATTATTTAAATACCAATCAATTGTATGTTCTAATCCTTGTTCAAAAGTTACAGACGGCTTCCATCCTAACTGAGTGTTTATTTTCGAAGCATCAATAGCATAACGTAAATCATGTCCTGGTCTGTCTTTCACATAGGTAATTAATTGAGCAGATTCTCCATTCACTCTACCTAATTTTTGATCCATGATTTGGCACAAAATTTTAACTAAATCAATATTCTTCCATTCATTAAAGCCACCAATATTGTAGGTTTCATGATTTTTCCCATCATGAAATACTAAGTCGATGGCAACAGCATGATCTTTTACAAACAACCAATCTCTTGTATAATTCCCATCTCCGTAAACGGGTAATGGTTTGTTATTGATAATATTATTAATAAACAGTGGAATCAGTTTTTCAGGAAAATGAAAAGGACCGTAATTATTAGAACAATTTGTAATAACATAAGGCAATCCATAGGTTTCACCATAGGCACGAACAAAATGATCAGAACTTGCTTTGGATGCTGAATAAGGTGAATTAGGGTCGTATGGAGTAGTTTCTGTAAACAACCCTTCAGCTCCAAGTGAACCATAAACTTCATCAGTACTTACATGGTAAAAACGTTTTCCTTCAAAATTTCCTAACCATGACTTTTTAGCCGCATTTAATAAATTCATAGTACCAATCACATTGGTTCTTACAAAAGCCAAAGGATCTTCTATAGAGCGGTCAACATGAGATTCTGCCGCCAAATGAATCACTCCATCAAACAAATGTTCATTAAATAAATTATCTATAAAATTTTCATCAGTAATATCTCCTTTTACAAAAGTGTAATTGGATTCACTCTCAATATCCTTTATGTTTTCTAAATTTCCCGCATAAGTCAAAGCGTCCAAATTAAAAATTTGATAATTTGGATAGGTAGTAACAAATCGTCTTACGACATGCGAACCAATAAAACCAGCACCTCCTGTAATAAGTATCTTTTTCATAATCTTATTTTTTTAAATTAATTGTAGTTAATTTATTATGTATCTAATTTATTCATAAACTTCTCACAATCTACCATCTACTTCATCAGTCAGAACTCCTTTAACATCATAAAGTATACTACTCTTTTTTCTTAATGAATTAATGTTTAAATCTAAAAACTCTTCATGAGCTACACCCAAAACTACGGCATCAAAAACTGTATTCGGTTTTTCATTTATAGTTTTTAGCCCATATTCGTGATTCACCTCAAATGGATTGGCCCATGGATCAAAAATAGAAATTTGAATCCCATAATCTTCCAAGGCTTTTATGACATCTACAATTTTAGTATTCCGAACATCTGGACAATTCTCTTTAAATGTAATACCCAGCATCAATAAACTAGCTCCATTGATTGTAATACCTCTTTTAATCATCAGCTTCACAACTTGCGAAGCAACATATTCGCCCATACTGTCATTCAAACGACGTCCTGCCAATATAATTTCTGGATGGTAACCTTTTTCTTGGGCTTTTTGTGCTAAATAATAAGGATCCACGCCAATGCAATGTCCGCCAACTAAGCCAGGCTTAAAAGGCAAAAAATTCCATTTGGTACCAGCTGCTTTAAGTACAGCTGTTGTATCGATATCTAAAAGATTGAAGATTTTTGCCAGCTCATTTACAAAAGCAATATTAATGTCTCGCTGTGAATTTTCTATTACTTTGGCCGCTTCAGCCACTTTTATCGAAGGTGCAAGATGGGTTCCTGCAATAATTACGGATTGATACAATTCATCTACCCTTTTTCCTATTTCAGGAGTAGAACCTGAAGTAATCTTTAATATTTTATCTACTGTATGTTCTTTATCTCCTGGATTGATGCGTTCTGGAGAATATCCTGCAAAAAAATCGATATTAAATTTCAATCCCGAAATTTTTTCTAAGACTGGTACACATTCCTCTTCAGTAACTCCTGGATATACAGTAGATTCATAAATGACAATATCTCCTTTTTTCAAAACAGAACCGACTGCTTCGCTAGATTTATATAGGGGTGTTAAATCAGGGCGATTATTTTTATCAACTGGCGTAGGTACCGTAACGATAAAATAATTACAATCGGCAATGTCTTTTATTTCTGAAGTACAGAACAATCCTGGTTTATCACTTCCTTTTTGGACTAATACATTTTCCAAAGTTTCATTATCAACCTCAAGAGTGCTATCTATTCCTAATTTTAATGCTTCAACTCTGGACAGATTGATATCAAAACCCACAACTGAAAATTGGGTAGCAAACAATCGAGCCAAAGGTAAACCAACATACCCCAAACCTATTACTGCAATTTTTATGTCTTTATTCAATTTTTTAAGCTATTGTTGGTTTTTAAATTTCAATTATAAAAACAGATTCAAAGAATAACATTTTAACAAAATAGGATTCTACTGTAAATTATGCTGACAAAGATACTAAAATTAAACCCCCGATTTCGCGAAAAAACACCTTTAAACCCAAAAAAAATATTTTCATAAACTAAAAGTATAAATACCTAATAGCCAATGAAAATATATTTTTTTAAATGATTAATAAATGTGAAAAATCACTATTTTTAGTGACTCCTAATGCAGCAATTAATCATTTTTTTAATCTTATTTTTATTATAAATATAAAAAATTATGAACCAACAGCCTGATATATAAAACCTATTTTTTCTAATAATGTTTTATCCAATATATTTCTTCCGTCGAAAACAAAAGCTGGTTTCTGCATACTATCGTATATTTTTTGCCAATCGTATTTTACAAATTCATCCCACTCTGTAAGTATTGCAATGGCATGAGCCTTTTCACAAGACTGATACGGATCATCATAAGTAATAATACTATTCATATTTTCTTCTGACGTTCTAGTTTCTAAATAATCCAAATCAGCTATTATTTTCTTTCTCGAAACCTTAGGGTCGTAAACCACAATTTTAGCTTGCTCATTAATCAGATCATTTGCTACATATATCGCCGCAGATTCTCTAGTATCATTGGTATCTTTCTTAAATGCCCAACCCAAAAATGTAATTTTTTTATCTGCAACAGTATTATAAAGTGTCTGTACAATATTATTTGAAAAACGACGCTTTTGATGATCATTTATAATAATTACCTGTTCCCAATAATCGGCCACTTCTTTCAATCCATACGATTTTGCAATATAAACCAAATTCAATATGTCTTTTTGAAAGCAAGAACCGCCAAATCCTACTGAAGCTTTAAGAAATTTAGGTCCGATTCGACTATCCATTCCAATTGCTCTAGCAACTTCATTAACATCGGCTCCTGTTTTTTCACAAAGCTCAGACATCGCATTGATAGACGATATTCTTTGAGCCAAAAAAGCATTTGCTGTCAATTTTGACAACTCTGATGACCAAACATTCGTTGTTAATATTTTCTCAGTATCTACCCAATTCGAATAGACATCAACCAAAGCTTGAATAGCTTCTTCTCCTTCAACCGAACTATCCCCGCCAATTAATATCCTGTCTGGATTCAACAAATCCTCAACAGCAGTTCCCTCAGCCAAAAACTCAGGGTTTGAAAGTATTTGAAACTGAACGCCATTCCCAGTTGTATCAAGAATGCTTTTAATAGCTTCAGCAGTACGTACTGGCAGAGTGGATTTTTCAACAACAATTTTATTATCTTTAGCTACTTTAGCAATTTGTCTTGCACACAATTCAATATATTTCAAATCAGCGGCCATTCCTTTTCCTTTACCATACGTTTTTGTAGGTGTATTCACGGAAATAAAAATGATTTGAGCCTCATCTATTGCCTTATCAACTTCGGTCGAAAAAAACAAATTTCTTCCTCTAGCTTCAGCAACAATAGCATCTAAACCAGGTTCATAAATTGGAATATTATCAGTATTTTCATCATTCCATGCAGCAATTCTATCTGAATTCAAATCTACAACTGTTACCTGAATGTGAGGGCATTTTTGCGCAATAACAGCCATAGTTGGACCACCAACATATCCAGCCCCAATGCAACAAATTTTTGTAATTTTCATATTATCAATCTTTATCTTCTATTCTTTATTTTTACCAAGATTTCCCCAATACCAACTCACCGCTTCCTTCAAACCTTCTTGCAGGGAAAATTTAGGATTATATCCTAAAATTGATTTGGCTTTATCGATACTAGCTAATGAATGAGGAATATCTCCAGCTCGGTTAGAACCATATTCGATTTTTATTTTTGCAATCTCAGAATCATATTCGGTCAAGAATGTTTTTAAGTAACCTACCAAATCATTTAATGTATTGCGATCTCCATAAGCGGTATTGTAAACTGTATTTATTGCTTCTGGATTTTCCGTAATCATTGCCAACTCATTCATCTGAATGACATTATCGATATAAGTAAAATCTCGTGAATAATTCCCATCTCCATTTATTTTTGGGCTTTCATGCTGCATCAATTGCATTACAAACTTTGGAATTACTGCCGCATAAGCCCCATTAGGATCTTGTTTCCTTCCGAAAACATTAAAATAACGCAAACCTATAGTTTCTAACCCATAAGTTCTGCTGAAAATTTCGGCATACAACTCGTTTACATATTTGGTAATAGCATAAGGAGAAAGCGGCTTCCCTATAACTTCTTCTACTTTTGGCAATCCAATAGAGTCTCCATATGTGGAAGAACTTGCTGCGTAAACAAATCGTTTAACATTGGCATCTCTTGCTGCGACTAACATATTTAAAAAACCGGAAACATTAACATCATTTGTTGTTATCGGATCATTTATGGATCTTGGAACCGATCCTAATGCTGCTTGATGTAAAATATAATCAACTCCTTTTACTGCTCGATGGCATGTCTCTAAATTTCGTATATCACCTTCAATCAAGACAAAATTATCGTTATTAAGAAAATCTTCTAAATTATATCGATGACCCGTTGCAAAATTATCTAAACAAACTACATTGTAATTTTTGGATAAAAAATACTCGCATAAATTAGACCCAATAAATCCTGCCCCTCCAGTAATTAGAATTGTTTTTCTATTATTTTCAGTCATTACATTATTATTTTTAATTGTAAGCTACTTCTTTTTCTTAATAATAATTTTCTCCATTAAACTTTTTTTCTTTTCAACTTCATGGTAGCCATTTGAATAATTATTATTACCGTATCCATAGCCATAACCATAGCCTCCTCCATACTTAGCTTTATTTTCAAATCCATTCAAAATGATACTTGTATTATGAAGTTCTCCTCGGCTCATCCTATTATTCAGCAATGTTATCATCTCTTTTTTTGTATAATTTTGCCTTACAATATACAAAGTAACATCACAATATTGTGTCAGTTCAAGTGAATCGGCTACTAAACCAATTGGAGGTGTATCAAGAATAATATAATCATACTTGCTTTTAAGTTCATCCATCAATTCTTTCATTCCATCATTCAAAATTAGCTCAGACGGATTAGGAGGAATTGGCCCAGACAATATCACATCTAGAAATGGAATTGAAGTTGGATATACAATTTCACTCAAAGTTTTATCTTTAATTAAATAATTCACAACTCCAACAGAATTATCCAAATTAAATTCTCCAAATAGTTTTGGCTTTCTTAAGTCCATTCCAACAATTACAGTCTTTTTTTCACTTAAAGCAAAGACAGTTGCTATATTTATAGAACAAAAAGTCTTCCCTTCGCCACTAATTGATGATGTTATCATGAGCGTTTTGGCTCCTTCCACATTATTCTTTTTGTACAAAAACTGAAGAGATGATCGAATGGCCCTAAAGGATTCGGATAATGCTGATTTTGGTTTGTCAAAAACTGCTAAACTATTTTTATCTGGATCAACACCAACAATACCAATTAATGGAATAGATGTCAATTTGCTGACATCCTCAGGATTATAAATAGTATTATTAATAAAAAAAAGAACCGTAATAACTAATAAGGGCAATAGTAAACCAAGAAACAAAGCCAAAATATAATTCACTCCAGTCTTAGGACCTATAAGTCCTCCGCCAACATCTTTTGCAGGATCAATAAAATGAATATCTGATAAATTTGCTGCTTTTACAATATCTGCTTCACTTCTTTTTTGTAGAAAAGTACTATAGATATTATCATTCAAATCATATTTCCTTTTAATCTTAATTAATTCTTGCTGATCATCCGGAAGGTTCTTGATTTTACTTTCTGTTTGATTAATTTTACTTTCAACTATAGCCAAATCATATTGCAAAGATGCTTTAGCAGTATTAATATTTTCTAATAAAACATTCTTAATAGCTTCCATTTGATTGTCAAAATCTCGAAATATTTTTTCACTTTTAACTGCATAAGCCATTTCTGATCTTTGAGTAGAAAGTGCTATTAGCTTAGATACATTGACAACAATATTAGGATCTTCAATTCCCGCCACAGAAGGAGCCGGAAGCTTTGAATAATCTACACTATTTTTTAAATACGATTTTAAAGAATTATAATAAGTAATTTTTCTATTTACAGCATCCTTCTCTACATCAAAATCAAGAATTTTATCCGAAAACTTAGCCCCCCCATCCCCTTCAACTTCAAAAATATTTTTGCCTTTTCTAAAAGACTTTAGCTCGTCCCCTGTTTTTTTTAACTGAGATTCCATCGCAACAAGTGTGCTGTCAATAAAATTAATAGTATTAGTTGCAAACAGGTTTTTATTATCTAGCTGTCTTTTCATCAACATCTTTACAGTAGAATTTAGATACTCAACCATCCTGGCTTTATTAGTGCCCTGCATTCCCAAAGTGATTATAGAACTCCCTTTATCATCAGCTCTAACATTCAGATTTCTATAATTTGCAACTGTTCCATTAAAGTCATTAAATCGAACGAAATACTCAATTCCTTTGTAGAGTCCTGGGTTGTCGTTTATTTGCAATTTCCAATTCAAAAAAGGCAATGCGACTTGTTGCCCAACTTTATACTTCATAACAAATTCTCCTTGAACAACAGAGGTATTAGCGTAACTGTTATCTGAATAATGGATTACCGAAACAGAAGATCCTTCAAAAAGTATTTTTATTTGGTATTCATTTTCGCTTAAAAACTTAATTCCAATAAGAGTTCCTGCTACTTGTCCTTGTTTTTTATCAATATCTACATGAAAAGGAACTGAGCCATAGGCATCAATAAGATTATACTTATCCTGAACCAGATAATCAATATAATATTGCAATTTATCAACAACTAACTCATTATGAGAACGAGATTGCAATGTTGTTAAAATAGTTTGAATTTGATCTGAAGCACCTCCCCAATTAAAAACCAAATTAGTGCTTGAGGTAAAAAGAGGATTGGTTTCTTCTTTAGCCGAAATTAAAGTTTCAATACTGTAAATTTTTTCTTTACGTATATTAACCTGATAAGCAATCATTAAGGCTAAAAATACAGATATCAAAAACCATTTCCAATAGCTTAATATTTTAAGTAAAAATCCCTTAAAATCAAAACTTGGAACATTTTCAAAAACTGCAAAATCTTTAATATCTAACATATTTGGGGAATTGATTTTATTTTTTAAGCAATAAATAAGTGGTAGAAACTAAAGACAATAGTGTAATAATCGTTGTTAAAGATTGAATTCCTGTACTACCAGTCCCCCATGTTTTTTGCCTGAGCGGTTTTACATAAATATAGTCATTTGGTTGCAAAAAATAATACGGTGAATTCATCACATTCATATTGGTTAAATCAAGGTCTTTCATTTCGGTACCATTGGGAGTTTGCCTAATAACTGTTACGGCTTTTCTATCACCAGTTGTAGTAATATCTCCAGCATTGGCAATAGCCTCCATTATATTTACTTTTTCCTGAAACAAAGTTTTCGTTCCTGTGCTCCCTACTTCACCATTTATAGTATAACGGAAACCTGCTAATTTTACCACTACAAAAATACTGGCATCATCTTTAAAATAGTCTGCTAACAATTGTTTTTCAATACTGATACGAACTTCTTCCAAAGTAAATCCCATCACGTTCATCTCTCCCAAAACAGGAATTCTAATATTGCCATGATCATCTACTGTAAAGCCGTCAAAATACAAACCTGATTCTGATTGGCTTGACGGAGAACCATTGGCAGTTGGGTTGAAAATAGTTACTAGTTTTGGATCTGAAGCTTTGATAGAAATGCTTATTACATCATGCGTTTGCAAACGATATGGCTTAGACTCCACCATTGCAATTGCATTTTCATTTGAAGAATTGTCTTTTTTTTGAAGGTAAACCAAATCTTTTACTGGTATACAGGATGTAAATAATACACTGATAAATAAAAAAATATAGACTAAGTGCTTGTTCATTCGTATTTATTTAATAACAAATATAGTTTTTAGATTACTATTTAAAAAGATATGATACTTAATAAATAGTTTAATTGATTTTTAATGATTTCTCAAAAGGTACTCTTTGCAAGATACTTCGACCAAGGGTAACTTCATCGGCATATTCTAATTCGTCTCCAACAGCAATTCCTCTGGCAATTGTTGAAACTACTATCGGTAAATCAGCTATTTGCTTGTAGATATAAAAATTGGTAGTATCCCCTTCCATAGTAGAGCTTAACGCAAAAATAATCTCTTTGATTTGTCCCAACTTGGCTTTTTCTACTAATGCAGTAATAGTAAGCTGACTCGGACCTACTCCGTCAATTGGTGAAATTTTGCCACCTAAGACATGATAAATCCCTCTAAATTGCCCAGTATTTTCGATGGCCATTACATCGCGAATATCTTCAACTACACATATAATTTGATGATTACGACTTGGATTACTACAAATTTCACAAACTTCTCTATCCGATATATTATGACAGCTTTTGCAATACTTAATTTCCTCCCGCATTGTAACCAATGCTTGAGCCAGAAAAGTAGCCCGCTCTTTGGGCTGTTTTAAAATGTGCAAAACCAATCGCAAGGCAGTTCTCTTACCAATTCCTGGCAATTGAGACATTTCATTAACTGCTTTTTCTATTAATTTTGAAGAAAATTCCATGGGTACAAAAGTAAGCAATTTGACAAACTGTCATTTAGAAAATTAAACCAATTTTTGAGACACTATCTAACTTTGAAATAAACCAATTTTAATTTTTCAGGAAAAGCAAATTGTTTCAAAATATCAAATTGTTTCAATTCAAAACAATTGACTGTTATGGGTTATCCCAGATGGTCCAATTGCTATTGCAATTACCTTTTTTATCTCTTTTTTTTCAGAGATAAAAAAGGCATAGCGGACAGCTGGACACAAACAAAGCGAACTGACGTAAATAGATCCAATTAATATTTATTTAATGTCAATAAAACCAATGTACAAGCAGCTTCAAATTTTATATTGTTTAATTCCAATAACTGATAAAACTCTGGGTTTTCGGTACCTGGATTAAACAAAACACGTTTAGGTTTGACTTCTACAATATAATTATAATAATCTCTTTGACGCGTAGAATTTATATATAGCGAAATGGTATCTATATTTTTGACTGGAATTGCTTTCGTATTTATTTTTATACCCGCAACTTCTCCTGTATTTTGTCCTAATGCAAGAACTGAATGCCCTTTGGCTACAAGCATTTCAATAGCTTTAAAAACAGGCTTTTCTGGCTTTGTAGTAGCACCAATAATTAATGTCTTTTTATTTTTTATCATTGTAAATCTTTATGAAGTGCAAAAGTAATCAAAAACCATTAAGCTCTAACTAAATAGTTGTTTTAAACCCACATTCAACATTATAAAGTTGGAGTACTATGGAATCGCAATCAAAACACCATTGCTTTTATGGCTTTTTTTCAATTTTAATCGTCTTTTATTGAAATAAACAATAATCTAACCCTTATTTAAAGTTAGTTATAGAGAAAATTGTAATTTTACAATCAAAAATCAAGACTGGATGGATTTATTTATTTACTTATTTGTGGCTTTATTTTCTGTGTTAAATCCCATTGGAACCGTCCCAATCTTTGTCGGTCTCACCCAAAGTGATTCCAAACAAGAATGTTCAAGAATATCATTATGGACATCTATAAATGTTTTTCTAATCCTTATAATTTCATTTTTCATTGGGAAATATGTTTTAAGCTTTTTCGGAATCAGTATTGATTCTTTAAGAATTGCTGGAGGATTAATTATCGTGAGCTCAGGATTTTCTTTACTTTCTGGCAAATTCAATAAAAAGCGCGGTATCAATAAAAAGATAGAAACCGATGCTCAAAAACGAAATGATATTGCTTTAACACCCTTGGCAATACCGATGCTTGCCGGTCCTGGTTCAATATCTCTATTGATTGCTTTTTATCAAGAACATCATGAGACTAACGAACTTATAATTGCTAGTTTGGCCATTTTGGCAATCGCAATTGCTATTTTCATTATTTTGAGAAGTGCTCATTATTTAGCCAAAATACTTGGAGCATCAGGTATTGTTGCAATATCTAGAATTGTAGGATTTATAGTGATTGCAATTGGCATTCAATATATTGTTAGTGCACTAATCAATATTATTAAAGGCAATTTGATGTAATTGTAGAAAATAAAAAATCCCAAATTCCAATAACGTTAGCAATTGTAATTTGGGATTTGAATTTTGGTACTTATCTTTTATTCTCTTGGCAAAAAAATCTCTGCCATCATACAGCGAGCACTTCCTCCGCCACAGGCTTCAATTGTATCTAAATTTGAGCTCAGAATTGTTACATGCTCTTCCAATTGGGCAATTTGTTTTTTTGTCAAACTTTGATGAGCCGAAGCGCTCATTACCAAATACCTTCTGTCGTCCGCACCTTTTACTTCAAGCATATTACCCGCGAAATTATTTACTTGTTCTTCGGTAATCAAAATAATTTCTTTTTCATCACCCTTAATACTATCAAGAACCATTTTTCGTTCTTTTTTATCATCAATAGAATCTGCACAGATAATTGCAAATGTATCGCCAAGACACATCATGACATTGGTATGATAAATTAATTTTCGCTCCTTATCTACTGTTTGAAAAGCCTCAAAAATTACTGGCGTAAATTCAAAATCTTCGCAAAATTCAATAAACAATTCTTCATCTGCTCTTGGCGAAAGAGCACAATATGCTTTGCCATTTTCTCTATCCAATAATAAGCTTCCTGTTCCCTCTAAGAAAAAACCATCTTCTTCGGCAGATGTATAATCCATAATATTATTGATTACAAATCCTTTTTCTTCCAAAATATCCAGAATATCTTCACGACGTTCCAGACGACGATTCTCTGCAAACATAGGATAAAGTGCTACGTCCCCATTCTCATGAAAAGAAATCCAATTATTTGGAAAAATACTATCCGGAGTGTCTGCGTTTTCTACATCATCAACTACCGTTACATCTACCCCAACAGCACGAAGCTTGTCAACAAAAACATCAAATTCCTGTTGTGCTTTTGCATTTACTGTTGCTGGCAAAAGACCATCTAAAACTTTTTGATAGTAATTATTCACTGCCGTTTGCTCATTCATCCGAAAAGCAACTGGCCGAATCATCAAAATGGAGTTTGTTGTTTGTGTCATATTCTTATTGTTTTATTATTTAAAAATGTATTGTCTAAAGTTAAGCAATATAAGCTCAAAATACACTATTAATCCCTTATTAATGGCAAAGTAGAACATCTTAACAATCCCTCTTGTTTGGCAATTTCGGCATACGGAATTTCTTCTACGATAAATCCATTTGCACGCAGCCAATTATTTAATCTAGTAAAGTTTTTCTCAGAAACAACCACATTAGAATCTATTGAAAACACATTAGAATTCATATTATACATCTCATCTCTTGTAATATGAAATAAATTCTCTTTACCAAAAAGATCTACCAAAAACATATAATCAGTTTCTTCTCTGAAACCCCTTTTATAAATAATCCCTTTGCCTTTCCCAACTGGCTGGAAACAACAATCCAAGTGTAATGCATTATCACGCGCTTCGATTCTAGATTTTACTAAATCAAATTCTTTTACAATTTTATTTGGAAACAATCCTTTTATAAAATTCACACCATGCATATTGGTTCTTGCCGTAATATAGCTCGCATAATCACTCCCTTTATATGTGCCAACAAAAATATAATCGTTCCAAAGCATTACATCCCCTCCTTCTATATGAACTTCTTCTGGAGGCCGAATTACTTTTACAGGATCTATTTGATCAATCATATATTGAATGGCATCTAATTCTCTTTCGCGATCTGGCAAAATATTTGATTTAATAAATACATCATCAATCACAAAGCCAATGTCCCGAGCAAATATCTGATTGTAATTTTCAATCATTTCTGGACGTAAAACAGTTACTCCATATTTTTTAAAAACAGAATTAAAAGCTTCCATTTCAACCAACATATCAGCTTCAATTGGGTAGGTATTAGCTAAAATATGTTCTAAAGATTTAGGATCATAAGCTTCTTCAATTTTTGGAGTAGATCCATTGCTAATTGCAGATCCCAATACTACTGTCCTTAATCTCGAAGTTTCATCCTTAACATTTAACTCAATCATTGTTATAAATTTTACCAAAGATAAAAAAAAAGCTTCACTAGAAAAGTGAAGCTTTGATAATCTATTTTATAATTTATGATTTAACATATTCTCTTAAAGGATAACCTGTGTAAACTTGTCTTGGTCTACCTATTGGCTCTTTATTCTCTCTCATTTCTTTCCATTGAGCAATCCAGCCTGGTAATCTTCCAATTGCAAATAATACAGTAAACATATCTGTTGGAATCCCTAAAGCTCTGTAAATAATTCCAGAATAAAAATCAACATTCGGATATAAATTTCTTGACTTGAAATATTCGTCTTCTAATGCTGCTGCTTCAAGTTTTTTAGCAATATCAAGAATAGGATCATTAACTCCCAAAGTAGAAAGCACTTCATCAGCAGCTTTCTTGATGATTTTTGCTCTTGGGTCGAAATTTTTATAAACTCTATGCCCAAATCCCATCAATCTGAATGGATCATTTTTATCTTTTGCTTTCGCTAAATATTTATCAGCATCACCACCATTAGCATGTATTTCCTCCAACATCTCAAGAACAGCTTGGTTTGCACCTCCGTGTAATGGCCCCCATAATGCAGAAACCCCAGCAGAAATTGAAGCAAAAAGACCAGCATGTGAAGAACCTACCATTCTTACTGTAGAAGTAGAGCAATTTTGCTCATGATCTGCATGAAGAATAAATAATTTATCTAATGCATCAATAATAATTGGATTAGCAGTATATGGAGCTGTAGGCAACTTAAACATCAAACTCATAAAGTTCTCAACATATCCTATTGTATTGTCATAATAATTCAAAGGATATCCCATACTTTTTCTATAAGTCCAAGTAGCAATAACTAAAAATTTAGCAATAGTTTTACAAACCGCATCATACATGTCTTTTTCATTGCTTGCATCTACAGATTTAGGATTAAAAGCTGTTAAAGCACTAGTCAAAGCAGACAACACTCCCATTGGATGAGCAGTTCTTGGAAAACCGTCCAAGATAATTTTCATTTCCTCACTTACTAAAGTATGTCTTCTAATATCGTTTTCAAATTGTACTAATCTTTCAGTAGAAGGTAATTCACCAAAAATTATTAAATAGGAAACTTCTAAAAAATGAGATTTTTCAGCCAAGTCCTCGATTGAATATCCTCTATAACGTAAAATACCAAGTTCTCCATCCAAAAAGGTAATTTCACTTTTACAAGCACCCGAATTTTTATAACCTGGATCAAGTGTAATTACACCAGACATATCTCGTAATTTACTAATATCAACAGCTGCTTCATTCTCACTTCCTACGATAACTGGAAGCTCAAATCTATTACCGTCAATTTCTAATATTGCTATTTTTGACATATTTTTTTGAAATAAAATTTAATTTATAATTTACCAAATCTAAGTAATTTCTAAGTAATTTAAAAACTTATTAGATAATGAATTTGTTAAAAATTCAATAAAAAAGCCATTCATCATAGATGAATGGCTCAATTACTATAAATCCATTACAATTACTTTATTTTAAAGGCGTTTAGACCAGGGAAATATGCAGAATTCCCTAATTCCTCTTCAATTCTTAATAACTGATTGTATTTTGCCATACGATCAGAACGTGAAGCAGAACCTGTTTTAATTTGTCCACAGTTTAAAGCTACTGCTAAATCTGCAATTGTATTATCTTCAGTTTCTCCTGAACGGTGAGACATTACTGAAGTATACCCCGCATTTTTAGCCATATTTACAGCTGCGATAGTCTCCGTTAAAGTTCCAATTTGGTTTACTTTAATCAAAATTGAATTTGCAATTCCTTTTTCGATTCCAGTTGACAAACGCTCTACATTGGTTACAAATAAATCATCACCAACTAATTGTGTTTTAGTACCAATTTTTTCAGTTAACAATTTCCATCCATCCCAGTCATTTTCATCCATACCATCCTCAATAGAGATAATTGGATATTTAGCAGCTAATTCAGCTAAATAATCTACTTGCTCTGCAGAAGTTCTAATTTTTCCAGTTGGACCTTCAAATTTAGAATAATCGTATTTCCCGTCAACATAAAATTCTGAAGCGGCACAGTCTAAAGCTACCATAATTTCGTCTCCGAAAGTATAACCTGCTTTTTCAACTGCTAATTTGATGGTATCTAAAGCATCTTCTGTACCACCAGCTAAGTTAGGAGCAAATCCTCCTTCGTCACCAACAGCAGTACTTAAACCTCTATCATGTAATACTTTTTTAAGATTGTGAAAAATCTCAGTTCCCATTTGCATAGCATGTGTAAAAGAAGTTGCTTTTACTGGGAAAATCATAAATTCTTGAAATGCGATAGGTGCATCAGAATGTGAACCTCCATTGATGATATTCATCATAGGAACTGGTAATGTATTTGCAGAAACACCTCCAACATATCTATATAAAGGCAATCCTAATTCATTAGCAGCCGCTTTAGCAACAGCTAGAGAAACTCCTAGAATAGCATTTGCTCCCAAGTTTGCTTTGTTTGGCGTACCATCCAAATCGATCATTGCTTGATCGATCAAGTTTTGTTCGAAAACTGAAAAACCAATTAATTCTTCAGCAATTTTAGTATTTACATTTTCAACAGCTTTTAAAACACCTCTCCCTAAGAAAGATTTTCCTCCGTCACGTAATTCAACGGCTTCGAATTTACCAGTTGACGCTCCTGAAGGAACAGCTGCTCTTCCTAAAACTCCGTTTTCTGTTACTACATCTACTTCTACTGTAGGATTTCCTCTTGAATCAAAAATTTGTCTTGCGTGAATTTTAACAATAATACTCATTATTCTTATTTTATATGTTATTAATTTGTATTTTATTCAAAATTAAATAAAAAAATTCATTAGTCTTTATTATTAAAACCCTAATATAATTTTATTTATTAACGATAACGTTTTAGTCTTATACAGATTTGATGTTTTCTATAAACTGATCAAAAAGGTAAGAAGAATCGTGTGGTCCGGGGCTAGCTTCTGGGTGGTATTGCACAGAAAAACAATTCTTATTTTTCATTCGCATCCCTGCCACAGTTCCATCATTCAAATGCAAATGTGTAATTTCTAAATCTGGGTGTTGATCTAATTCTTCTTTATTCACGGCAAAACCATGATTTTGAGAAGTAATCTCTCCTTTGCCTGTGATTATATTTTTTACAGGATGATTTATCCCTCTATGCCCATTAAACATTTTATATGTCGAAACACCATTTGCCAAAGCAATAACTTGATGACCCAAACAAATACCAAACAAAGGTTTATTATTTTGAAGTATCTCTTTGGCAACTTGTATTGCACTATCCA
Source organism: uncultured Flavobacterium sp. (assembly GCA_963511725.1). GTDB lineage: Bacteria > Bacteroidota > Bacteroidia > Flavobacteriales > Flavobacteriaceae > Flavobacterium. The sequence goes on along the minus strand of CAUPKA010000010.1, from coordinate 2,565 downwards.
AAGGATCAGGATCTCCAGGACCATTAGATAGGAAAAAACCATCCGGATTAAAAGAAGCTAATTCAGAGTAAGAAGCGTTATATGGGAAAACTTTAATATAACAATCTCTTTTTGCTAAATTTCTAAGAATGTTCTCTTTTATTCCTAAATCCAAAGCTGCAATTTTATATGTAGCATTTTCATTTCCATAAAAATAAGGCTCTAATGTGGATACTTTAGATGCTAATTCCAATCCTTTCATATCTGGAACTTCTGCTAACATCGTTTTCAATTCTTCAATTGAAGTATCATCAGTGCAAATTACAGCATTCATCGCTCCATTATCACGGATATAGCTTACTAACGCACGTGTATCAACATCAGAAATACAAATTAAATTCTGTTTAGCGAAATAATCTTCTAAACTACCCGATGAATCAGCCCTAGAATAATTAAAACTAAAATTTTTACAAATCAAACCAGCAATTTTTATACTATTTGATTCTATTTCTTCATCATTTACCCCATAATTTCCAATATGAGCATTTGTAGCAACCATTAATTGACCAAAATAAGAAGGATCTGTAAAAATCTCTTGATATCCAGTCATACCAGTATTAAAACAAACTTCACCAAATGTTTTTCCAGTGATTCCAATTGATTTACCATGGAAAATAGTTCCGTCACTTAATAAAAGAATAGCGCTTTTTCGTGTTGTATATTTCATATGTAATTTAATATTGTGCAAATTTAAATTTTTAAAACAGTGGACGCAATGTTTTTTAGGAATAATTCAGTCAATTTAAAACAGTAAACTACAGACTAACAAAATGACAATAAAATGTTTTAAAAAGAATAACCTATAAAATCAAACTGCAAAACCATTTGTCATTTTTTAAGCTTTGACAAAAAAATGCTTATTTATTTTACAAAAAAAAAGGATAAACTATAAATAGTTTATCCTTAATTATTATTGAATGATTATTTTCATAATTATTCAGCTGCATCAGTTGTAGGTTCAGCTTCAGCAACTGGAGCTTCAGTAGCTTCATCTGCTTTTTTAGCTTTTCCACCACGACGGCTTTTTGCTTTTTTAACTTCTTTTTTACCTCCGTTGTAAAGTTCATTGAAATCTACTAATTCGATCATTGCCATATCAGCATTATCTCCTAAACGATTTCCAACTTTGATGATACGAGTGTATCCACCTGGACGGTCACCTACTTTAGCTGCAACATCTCTGAACAAGTCAGTTACTGCATATTTACTACGTAAGTAAGCAAAAACGATACGACGATTGTGAGTAGTATCAGATTTTGATTTTGTTATAAGCGGCTCAACAAATTGTTTAAGCGCTTTAGCTTTAGCAACAGTAGTGTTAATACGTTTGTGCTCTATAAGAGAACAAGCCATATTAGCCAACATAGAACTTCTATGTGCAGTCTGTCTGCTTAAGTGATTGAATTTTTTTCCGTGTCTCATGACGTGTTTTTTTTTAAACCTTCATCTTGCTTCAATCCTCTATGGAGAGCAAAATACGAAGTAGTTTATTCTTTATCTAGTTTGTATTTTGCTAAATCCATTCCGAAAGTCAAATTTTTAATTGCAACTAGTTCATCTAGTTCCGTTAAAGATTTTTTACCGAAATTACGGAATTTCATTAGGTCATTTTTATTGAACGATACTAAATCACCAAGTGTATCAACTTCAGCCGCTTTCAAACAATTTAATGCTCTAACAGAAAGATCCATATCAACAAGCTTAGTTTTAAGCAATTGTCTCATGTGTAATGACTCTTCATCATATGATTCTGTTTGTGCAATTTCGTCAGCCTCTAGTGTAATTCTTTCATCAGAAAACAACATGAAATGGTGAATCAAAACTTTTGCAGCTTCAGTAAGAGCATCTTTAGGATTGATTGAACCATCGGTTTTTATTTCAAAAACCAATTTTTCATAATCTGTTTTTTGCTCTACACGGAAGTTTTCGATTGCATACTTAACATTTTTTACCGGAGTAAAAATTGAGTCAGTAAATATAGTTCCTATTGCAGCATTTTGTTTTTTGTTCTCTTCAGCAGGAACATATCCCCTACCTTTTTCAATAGTTAAATCAAAATTTAATTTAATTTTACTATCTAAATTACAGATAACTAGTTCTGGATTCAAAACTTGGAAACCTGAAATAAATTTTTGAAAATCACCAGCTGTTAATTGATCTTTACCAGAAACAGAAATAGTAACTGATTCATTATCTATATCTTCAATTTGACGTTTGAAACGTACTTGTTTAAGATTAAGGATAATTTCGGTAACGTCTTCAACAACTCCTGAAATAGTAGAAAACTCATGATCTACACCTTCAATGCGAACAGATGTAATTGCATAACCTTCTAATGCTGAAAGCAAAACTCTTCTAAGTGCATTACCAACAGTCAATCCATATCCAGGTTCTAAAGGTCTAAATTCAAATTTACCTTCAAAATCGGTTGAATCGATCATGATAACTTTATCGGGCTTCTGAAAATTAAATATTGCCATAAATTTCGACTAAGTCAATTATTATTTGTTGTACAACTCTACGATT
>CAUPKA010000009.1:0-133841 GCA_963511725.1 uncultured Flavobacterium sp. | reverse complement strand
GGCACACCGTTTTATAGGATACGAACCTTACAAAGGAGAAATTGCTGGACGTAACAAAGGTTCATTGATTTCTATGGAAAAAGGAAAAGCTATTCCTTATTCTATCGATAAATTGCAAGATCGTGGTAAGTTTTTTGTTGAGCCAAATGCCGAAATTTACGAAGGTCAGGTAATTGGAGAAAACTCTCGAGGTGATGATATGTGTGTAAACGTAACTAAAGAGAAAAAACAATCTAACGTTCGTTCTTCTGGTAATGATGAAAAAGCTAGAATTATTCCTCCGATTATTTTCTCTCTTGAGGAAGCTTTAGAGTACATTCAAAAAGATGAATATGTAGAGGTTACTCCAAAATCTATTCGTTTGAGAAAAATCTATTTGACAGAAACTGATAGAAAAAGATTTAAAATCTAATTCTGTTATTTTATAATAAAGAAGAAACCCATTCATTGATTTGAATGGGTTTTTTGTTTGAATTAAATTTGATTTTATTGTAGGTAGTTTTATAAACCTCTTTTTAAAATGTTTCTTTAGAGCTAAGTTTAGCAGTTCCTGTGTTATTTTAAAACCGAAATATTGACAGTTATATTCGGATTTTGAGCAAATCCCAAACTGTAGATAAATAAGCTTATGCCGATAAACTTTATCATGATTTATTATCTCTTTAAAGAAAAATGACCTTTAGCCTCGCGTCCATCTTCCAATTTTATGGTATACCAATAATCATCGGCTGGCATTGGGTTTCCTGTATAAGTACCATCCCAGCCATTTCCTGAGGCAACAATTTGTTTGATTAGCTTACCGAATCGATCATAAATAAAAATTTTCGCACCAGTATTGAACGTTTCATCCGCTCCTTTGATATTCCAATAATCATTATAACCATCATTATTAGGAGTAAAAAACTTTGGGATACCAAGTACGGCAATAGTTTTTTTAATGATTCCGCATCCGTTTTTGTCACTAATATAGAGATCATGAATTCCAGGCGAAATATTATCGAAGTAATTGGATTCCTGAAAAGGGCCAGTAGGTAAATCTATACTGTATTCGTAATCGCCTTGTCCTGAAATATTTGCAGTTATACTGTTAGAGTCTGATAAATCTGAGATCGATACAGAGTTTAAATGGGCAATATCAGAAGCAGTTACATTAATGGATCGTGTTCTGTCACAGCCTTTATTGGTGGACACTATCACAGCGTAAGCACCTTCTTCATTGACATCAAGAGTGTAATTGTTTTCGTTTGGAATCGTTATGCCATCTTTTGTCCAAATATAATTGTAATCGATTATTGGTGTGTTGTCAACAATACCTGCATTGAGAGTGATAAAAAAACTTGGTAAATTAGAACAAACTAATTGATTTTCATCTTTATTATTGTTGGTGTTAATATTAGGTTTTGCGTTTACAAGAAGAGTGATGTAAGGGCCTAATCCAAAACAAGCATTATCTAAATTACTCTCCACGCGTACCCAAATTTCTTGTTGGTTTGCTGTTGTGTTTCTATAATTGGATGGGTTTTGAATGATATTGGTTTCTGCCAAGGCATCGGTTTCATTTGCATAGAATTTTATAGTGTAGTTTGAGGAAGGCGAAGGCAGTAAGTTTTTAATATCTGTGGCTACAGCACTAAAATCAAATGCAGCTATACCGTCTTTGTCATCATTTGCAGTATCAATAAAATCATCACAAACTTCAATAATTTTTTTGAAAGAAGAGCTGATTTGTGTGGTGGAAACCATTAGATTTAATTGAGCTACGCTAAAACAGCCATTAGAATTTTCTACTCTTGCCCAAATAGTATTATTTGTACTTGTAAAAGCAATTGGATTTGCAATATGTGTATTTGTATCTTTGGTATCTGCACCAGTAAAAGTGGTATAATAGCTAAAAGTTTCATTAGCATAATTGGCAGAAATAAAACTGTTTTTTTCGGTTATATTAAAATTAGAAATACCATCAGTGTCATCATCACATTGTATTATTGTCACATTTTTAACTACCGGTAAAGTATAAATTGATAATGAAGTTTCTGCAGAAGTCAGACCACAAGAATTTCCTATTTTGTTTAATTGGACTCTGTATTTGTAGCTACTCATTGTGTTTGTAATCTTTACTATCGTTAATGTGCTTGTTGTGACATCAGAGTAGGTTGCATTGTTAGTAAGATTGTTCCAATTCACACCATCTGTGGATAATTGCCACTGATAGGTATTACCGCCATTATCTATTAATTTGATTTTAGCGTCTTGTAATTCGCAAGTTGGATTGGCTAATGGCTCTGAAGTTATTACAATAGGAGCGGAAAGGATATAATTATTATTGGGGATGGTATAACCAACGCCACTGGTAATTTTGCCGTTTGCATTAACTGTAGGAGGAATGACAGAACCTAAAATTCCATCTCCATTTGCATCCAGAAATCCTGCTTCAATCACATCATTACATAAATCATTGTCACTGTCTAAATCTATGTAATTAAAGTCCCCCTTTCCATCAGTATCGGCAAGATTGTATTTAAGTTTACCACTATCTGGAGTTGTTTCTAGAGCATCAAATAATCCATTTGCACCGAAAGCAGTAGGGAGTCCGTCGATGATTCCATCTTTATTGGCATCTGGAGCATTGCTTCCTGATTCAACCAAATCGTAAATTCCATCGTTGTCACTATCCAAATCCAGATAATTGGCTATGCCGTCATTGTCAGTATCAATTGGATTAGATGCTGGCTCAAAAATTTCATCCAATCCGTTTAGGTTAGTATCCGTATTTGATAGGGCTTTTGGAGCTTTTTGATTTTCTATGCTATCAGGAATGCCGTCATTGTCTGAGTCCAAATCCAATTGATCTGGTATGCCATCGCCATCATTATCTATAGGAATACAGGTTGCAGTAAGTTTAAAAGTTGTTTTGTTTCCAATGTTATCCAGAAGGTTTTTATGGGTAATTCTAAAGGATTTGGTTTGATACGATTGAAATGAAAAAGTTCCGCTTCCAGCAGTAAGCGGTGTATTTCCGTTTAACCTAAAATGAATTTCAAAAGAAGAAAACTGAGTTACTCCGCTTTCATAAATTCCATCATAATTGGTGTCAATTAATAGCTGATCGGTAGGATTCAAAACGGTTACGGTTTTGTCTATATCTGAATTGATGATGTATTCAGAATCCGTATTCAATAAATCGGTTGTATTAGCGGTTGAAACATACTCTAAACTAAGATTTATAGGTTTTATAAAGTCTAATTTATAAGCAACCGAAAATCCTTTTCCAGCCATGACTTCCGTTACAAAACTTCCGTCTGAATTTCCTTTAAATGGAACTGAAGCTTCTGGTGTGGTATTGGTAAATGTGCCTGTAAAAGAATTAGTATAAGTTCCTGCTGTCACAACTCCGGAATTTGGATTAGAGCTGTCAATATTCTTGTTTCCGTAGGATTCAGTACAGTTTAAGATTCCGTCATTGTCGTAATCAACATCGATATTATCATTTGCTAAATCATTGTCATTATTTATTGGACATTCGCTTACAGGAATTTTATCTGAAAAAACATCACTGACACAGCCAGAAATGCTTCCTTTTACTTGATAAAAACCAGGTTGGGTTGGTTTGTAATTATTGAGTGTTTCAAAAGGAATTAGAATGTCGTTTTTATACCATTGAAAAGTATCATAAGATGATAATGTATTTATTTTTAAGGAAACATTTGGAATACAAGAGGAAGTGGTGAGTGAAATTTTGCTTGAAACAATTTCGGGTTTTAAATCAAAACCCGAATAATACCCTCCGTAGGTAGCTGCGCCATTAGTTCCAAAATAGGAAACATATACCTGTTTAGTTGATTTTACAGCAATATTTCCAGATAAATTATTTATAGTGTACCGCACAAAATTAGGGTTTCCTGTAATAGCAGTTGGAGAATCAGTAATAAGGGTATTGTTTAAATAAACAGTAGCTCCAGATTCGGTTACAATATTCAAAACACCCATTAGAGTAGTGCTTCCAATGGCTTGTATTTGTGGAATATTGTCTACAGTATTGGGAGTTGAGCAATTAATAGGAGGTACAAAAAACATGTTTTGATTGGCAGGGGAATTTGACCCGCCTATACTTTGATAAGCAAATAAATTCTGGTTTGCCGTAATATACATATTGCCATTTATGAATTGGCTTCCATCTAGAGCAAGGTATTCTCCACTATTAAGTGTTGCGATTGGAGCTGTTGCGTCTCCATTTAAAAAAATTTGCGTTTGATCCGAATGGGCTACCAATAAAACACGTTCCAATTCGTTTGTTCCAATTCCTCTTACAAAAATATATTCTTTTCCTGTTTTTTCTAAAGGAACAATTTGGTCAAAACCTACATCTCTTCCTACGGGAAGACTTAGGCCATTTTGGATTCGTACTTCTTTACTATTGCTGCCGCAAAATGAACCAGAGTTTACAACAACAGGTTTGTCTGATTGAACTAATGCGCCAATTATTTTTGAACTATTCGAAATGAGACCATCATCAAAATAATTTTGTAAAGCCAAGACATAACTTTCATTTTTATTAAGAGTAACAGTAATTGGGCCAGTAACGCTTGGCCTATTTAAAAGTCTGGTTCCGTTCGGAAGGTTTGAAATGATGATTTTTGTCCCATTTTCTGTAGCAAGTATTGAGGCAAAGTTTAGCAAGGTTGGGTCAAGAAGAGGATTTAGCATCGCACCTAGTCTGAATGTAGTTCCTAGTGCGCTATTTCCTTTGGAGACCAAGCCCCCAGCGTGGCTGTAATTTCCATTGCTTAATCCCGAATTGACTCTGATACTTACATATATTAAATCTTCTGCTTCTACTATATATCCTTTATTGGCTATAATTCCTGTTATTGTTGCTGGAGTAAATAATTGAGTATTATCACCAGTGCCAATACTATATCGATAAGGATTAGTGCTGTTTACAGTTCCAGAAATCACACTCCCGCCATTGGCTATGATTTTAAAATTTACATTTACTAGACTAGGTGTTGAGATGTATAAATAATGATTTTCTGCTGTTCCTGAGGCTGAAACTAAAGGTGGAATGTAATGCGTTTTGCTAAATTGGGCAAAACAGTTTATAGTTAAAAGAATAAAAAATAAGTGTAATTTTTTTTTCATCAGATATAAATATTTTTAAACTACCTCTTTAAAGAGAAATGTCCTTTTATTGTTTTTCCGTCATCAAAATTTATAGCAAACCAATAATCATCAGCAGGTAATTCTTTTCCATTATAAGTGCCATTCCAGCCATTATCTGTAGCATTCAGCTGTTTTATTAGTTTTCCATAACGGTCAAAAATAGTTATGGTAGATTTTGGAAGAACATCTAAATTTTTTATTTTCCAAGTATCGTTGTAACCATCATTGTTTGGGGTAAAAAAGCGAGGGAAATCAAGTACATAAAATTTGTACAAAGCAGATGTGCCACAACCATTTTTGTCTCTCGCAGTTGCCCAATATGTTCCTGCCTTCAAGTCATTGAAAATAGGACTGTCCTGATAAAAGTTTCCGTCTAATGAAAATTCAAAATTTCCATTGCCAATATAGTAAATTGAAACCATATTTTCGGCACCAGCAAAATTATTAACTTTTACATCTGTAATTGTTGCTATTCCAGAAGGCTTTACAATATATTCTTTGGTTTTTTGACAGCTCTTGGTATTTGTAACAGTAACCGTGTATTGACCTGGAGCCGTAACAGTTGTTGTATTGGTTTTATTTCCATTACTCCACAAATAGTCAGCATAACCGCTATCGACTGTTAAAATGGTATTGGAACCATCACATAAAAAAGAAGTTGTTTCTTCAAAATTTGGAGGATTAAAAGTATTAACGACAAGTGTTTCGGGAGTTATGCTGTAACAATCAGGACCATTTACAATTCTACCATAAATTATTTGCTGATTGGGAATCGTATTAGTAAATAAATTGGGTAATTGATTCTTTTGTATAATGGCATCAGTTTGAGTAGGATAATATTCGACGATTAATCCTGTCGGAAGTCCGTTAGTGATTTGAGGAGTAACTTTTGCGTTTAAATCAAATTGGGCTATTCCATCCTGCAATGCATCTGTATCGCAAGTTTCAATTGGATTTTGAGGAGCGATTGGGTTATTGGCTATAGCCAAATTTAATTGAGTATAATTGACACAGCCAAATTCATTATTTACTCGTGCATAAAGAGATTGATTGGCAATTGTATTTTTAAAAGAAGCTGGATTTAATATTGGGTTAATTTTTCCTTGAGCATTTGCTAATGAAGTGTAATAAGCCAAATTTGTTAGTTTAGGATTATTATTTTTAATTGCATTATCCATTTTGGTTAAATCAAAAATGGTAATGCCGTCACCATCATTATCACATTGATATAAAGTCGAATTATTTAATACAATTTGGGGAGCATACTCAATTCTTACTTCATCTTCGGCAATACAAATTGATGGAAATAAAGTCACTTTTACTTTATAAGTTCCAGTATCAGTAATAGTAAGTGATGGTTTTGTTTCTCCTGGAATTGGAGTTACTGAACCGTCTTTATACCATTCGTATGTGTAGCTGGTTGATAGTTTAGTATCAATTACATAGTTTTCGCCAAAGCAAATAGGGTTGTTGCCAGCACTTGTACGATCTGCTCCTAAATCCATTTTTGCTGAGAAACTTCCTGTTTCAAGGAAAACTGCTGAATCATAATATTCTGGACCATCATCTGCGATTACTAATTTTATATGATAGGTTTTTCTAGCGATTACTTCGGTTTGAGCATTCAGTTTTATAGTTTGGCCACTATAATTGACTGGACTTGTGTTGTTGTTAAAACCATTAAAATACGTTTCGTTAATTGAATTACAGCCAGAGTGGGTAATATTTTGTGAATCTATGACCGAATTTATAATCGGGTGAATATTCTTAGAAGAAACAGGAATATTGATGCCTGGGATAACCGCAATGTTTTTATAATCACTTGAGCTTCCTTTTTCTTTAATTAAAAAAGCAAAACCATCCGAAAAAGCACAAGGAAAATAAGATTGATATTCATTGGAAGCAAAAATGTAATTAAAGCTGATAAAATTGGTTAAGGGTGTGAAATCAAATTCAAGGACAGTTGCATTTACACTTTTTATTCCCAATATTCGATCTAAATCGGCATCGCCAACCCATAATTTGTTGCCACCGCCAATTTGATTGCTTATATAAGGACCAATTGCAGTTTTGCTGTTGAAAGTACTTAATAATACGCCTTCTTTAAGTGGAAAATTACTGCTTCCCGCATTGAAATATCCGTAGCTGTTTTGTCCTGCAGTAAAAGTATTGCCACTTGCATTAAATCCAGAAACATTGGCACAATTACTATTTACCAAAACATTTTCAACTAATTGTTGGGCTGTTTTGGTGTCATCTACTGTGATAACTTGAGCATTTGCAATATTCAAGTTAAACAAAAGAATAGCTAGCGCAAATAATTTTGGAGGATTCATGATATACAAAGATACTACAAATCTCTGTTTTTTAAAATTCTATAAGATAGGAATAGAAAAATAGCTGTCCAGCCTAAAACGATTGTAATGTCAAAAAAGTGAACGCTGTAATCTTTGATGTTTTCAACGCCCATTTGGGTGCCAATTGATTTAACCAAGGAAGTTCTAGAAAGGGGTTCAACGATTAAGTTTGACATCGCTTCCAATGGGAAAAACTGTGTGATGTAACTGGCTATTTTGCCTTCCGGGAAAAGACGAAAGTTCAAAATTCCTTTAGCGATTGCTTCTATTATGTTCCAAACCAAAAGAAAACCCAATGCAAATGCTGATCTCTTTACTAATATTCCCAAGAACAAACAGAAAGAGAAAAATCCAACCAGTTTTACAAAAAAAGCTAAAAGATAATCCAAATCCGAGAAAACAATACTTAGTTCTGTATAAGAGGAAAAGCTATAGCCAAGAATTAAGGTCATTATAAAAACAAAAGCTGTCGAACATAGCGAGAACAGAACTATGGTCACAAATTTTGAAAGTATGAACTCCTTTTTGCTTAATCCGTCAATCAGGTTTTGTTTTAAAGTGCCGTAACTGTATTCATTTGCCATCATCGAGACAATTACGATTGCCAAAAAGAGTTTTAAAACAGCGGCAACATAGGTATTGAAATGCCAGATGTATGGAAAGTTAAAAATACCCATTTCGGCAACCTGAAAATGAAGCGAACCAATTTCAAATTTAATGGAGGCTATCAAAGCAATAAAAGAAAGTAATATAAAATAGGTTAAGGTCAATACGCGACTGGCTTTGTTTAACCAAATTTTTTGTAATTCTATAGAGAGTAATCGTTTCATATTGAGAGTGATTAGTAAATAGCGCTTAGTGATTAGTTTAAAAAGTTCTTAGTACGTTATTATTGTTTTTTGAAATTGAAATTGATTTTTGCTATTGTTTCGTTAATTCTAAAAACTGTTCTTCTAAGCTGTTTTTGCGTTTTACCAAATGACTCAGACAAATATTATTAGAAAAAAGATACTGATTCAGGTCTTTTGATTCTAATTTGCTTTTTAAATAAACTAAAACTTTTGCATCGGTAGTTGTAACTTTATCAATTGCTGGGTGTGTGTGTAAAACTCGAATTAAATTTTCGGTATCATCAGCTTGTAATTCAAAGAAGCCTTCATTTGCAGAAACGCCGTCAACTGGGCCAGAATAAAGCACTTGGCCTTTTCTTAAAACCAAAACATGCGAACATACTTTTTCGACTTCGTCTAATAAGTGAGAAGCTAATAAAATGGTAGTTCCCTTGGATGCAATTTGTTTTATAATATCTCTAATTTGGTGAATTCCCTGCGGATCCAATCCGTTGGTTGGTTCGTCCAGAATTAAAATTTCCGGGTCGTTTAACAAAGCCGAAGCAATCGCTAAACGCTGTTTCATACCCAAAGAGAACGTGCTGAATTTACTGTTTTTTCTTTCGGTCAAGCCTACCAATTCCAGTTTTTCATCAACTTTAGAGTAATCAATATTTTTTATTTTACAAACCAATTTCAGGTTTTGCTCAGCGGTCATGTAGGGATAAAAGTTGGGTCTTTCAATAATAGCTCCCACTTTCTTCAAAGCTTCGTGCGTTTCAAGATTACCGCCAAACCAACTGTATTCTCCCGAAGTTTTGTTGACAACATTAAGAATAATGCCTAGAGTAGTTGATTTTCCGCTTCCATTAGGACCCAGAATACCATAAACATTGCCTTTTGTTATTTCTAATGAAACATTTTTTAAAGCTTGAAGGCTTCCATAACGTTTGTTGAGATTCTGAATTGAAAGTATTGTTTCCAAAGTATATCGTTTTTTGTATAGGACGAGCTAGTTTGTTTTTTGTTACTCATGCCGTTGATTTTTTGTCGTTTAATTCAAAAACAGCAGTATTTCAATTTACTTCATCAGTTCTGTTAAGTTCATGTGGGCGTGTCCCTCCGTAAAAAACTCCGGGTCGGGCTTTCCGTTCCCGCTTTTTTTCTTTATCAATTGCCTCGGGTTTAAACCCGAGGCAATTGATAAAGAAAAAAGAGCTCCACTTTAATCCCTCACGCAAAAAAACTAGCGATAAATAAGACAATGTCATTTATTTTAGAAATATGCTTTTTGTATTCAAAGTTTTGTGATTTTAATAAAGTCAACACCTTGAATAAACAAGGGTTTTAATGTAAATTTGTAATAAATGTATCCAAAATGAGCGAGCCTTTAATGTTTTTTAAAAAACCCTGTTATCCTATCAATAATGCGCTTTTGAATTACTTGGAACGATTTGACCTCGTGTCAAAAGAGCCAATAATTTATGATGATCTTTTGCGGTTCTCAGGTTCAATTAATGTTTTTGATAAAAACGACCAAGACACTTTGTGGATTAGAGTTTATTACAATGAATATGAGCGGGAAGAAATTGATTTAAACTTAAAAAAAGTCTATTCGTTGCTCTATTCGGATGGAAATACCGATATACTGCAATACTTAAATGTGGATGCGATTGACTATTGTACTTTTGGAAATTCTAAGCCATTTCGAATCAAAGTGCGAAATATCCTGAATGACAACTACACTTATTTTTATATCAAAAAAGCAGATGCTTCCAGAGTATATGGTCTAGAATTGGAGCATTTATTATCACCCTACAAAATAAATTTCCTAGTATTCAAAGACACTTTGATAGAAGAGCATATTACTGGAATTCCTGGTGATGTTTTTATGCAGACGTTATTGGATAAATGCAGTGAAACCGAAAAGTCTCAAATAGCAAAAGAATTTGTAAAGTTCAACGAGCGATGTATGATTCGTTTATTGGGAGATATGAGATCGTATAATTATGTAGTGATCCCGATTCACGATTTTGATCAGGTTGTCTATAAAATCAGACCAATTGATTTTGACCAGCAATGTTTTGAAGGTAATTTCAAAGTGTACCGACCTCAGTTTTTCAAGGAAAATTATCCTATGATTAAAAATGTAAAAGAAAAACTCCAAGACAGATCTATAGAGCAATATAAAAATGAAGAGCGCTCAGCTTTGGCCAAAAGAATCAATACTGCCGAAAACAGAATTAAGATTCTGATGAAAATTATGGGTAATGACTTTATTTCCAACGAAGAAAATCTTAGTCAGCTAAAACTGGAATTGTATCGTTATACTAACGATATCAATTTTAAAAATGCAAAATCAATGGGAAATGTATTGAGCGCCGCTTTTGAATTTGTTACCAGAAACTTCAATAGCGCTAATTTATTCAAACCAGGATTTTAACAAAAACAGTGATTAGTGAATAGTTTTTAGTAATTAGCTGAAATTCTAGACCTTACATCTATAATACTATCAAAGGCTAATTACTCTTTACTAATTACTAAGGGCTAATTATATCGAAGAAAGATTTTTTCTTGTATAATGATTCAATAAAGTTTCATTTATTTCTTTTAACTGCGGAGTCAAAAATGTTTTTTTATCCTGTAGATCGTTTGTTAATTCTACTTGACAAACTGTGCATTTGTATTCTTTAAAATGATTAGTAACGTTTCTGACAGTCACTATTTTATGTCCAAAAATGGAACATGCGGTTTTTTTGTCAACAAATTTTGACATGATTTCTAAGAAGCTCATAATGTGGGGGATATAAGTGTTTAACAAACATATGTTAAATTTTGTTATCTTTCAAATAAAATCGATAAAAAGCACTTTTTTTCACATAAAGAAGTTTAAATCTTACAAATAAGTTCGTTTATTCTTGTCTAAATTATTTTTTGTTATAAAAAAAACAATCCCCAACTGCATAAGCAATTGAGGAATGTAAATTATAATCTCTATTTAGGAGTTTATCTTATTTTAAATCAAAAATTATGATTTTTCTTCTTTGTTGAAATAAACCAAATAATAATACATTTGTTTTTCTTCGTCCCAGCCTTTTTCCACAAATTTTTCGGCACTTTCCGGATTGATAAAATCCATTTTGATTTGGATATGCGTATCAAGATTGATTACGTTTTTAATTGATTTTCTTGCGTCGCTTACCGCAGCATTCGCAATAGGAAATGAAGTTACATCTTCAATGCTGTATTTCTCTCCTTTGTCAACTTTGTAATTTTTAAATTCAGGAATCAAATCTGGGTTGTCCAAAACTTCATTTAAAAAATTAGTTTCTTCAAACTGATCGTTTTTTGCAAAATAATTCACGGAACGGTTCATGAACATTACTTCTTCTTTTTTGTCTTCAGCAGGGAAAACAACATCTTTGGCGAAACCTTGACAGAATTTTAAATATTTTTTTGTGATGAAATTTTCATCCTCAAAAGCATCTACCGAAAGGAAATGCTCTAACCAATATCTGGCATCATAACGATTGCTGTCCACAGAAAGAATTTTGTATCCTTCTTCTTTTTTGTAATTAAAGATCAAACAGCCTTTGTCCAATTTGTTTAAGCTTACCCCGTGCTGCAAAATCATTTCCAATTGCGTTCCTTTTTCTTCAAACTGCAAAAAGTCGGATTGGATTTCGCTTTTGAAAATACCAATGGCATCCACCACATTATTGTCAATGCTTAAATTGGTTAAATAAGTCACATATACCTCGCCATTTTTAATATGCGGATGATTGGACTGCTCAAAAAGGTGTTTGGTCATCTTTTTGGAAACCTCATGCAAAGAATTTGGATTGCTGAAAATTTCGGTAGCATATTTAAACATGTCATTGTAATCCAAATCCACTTCGTGAGCAAACTGAAAGTAATTTTCTTCTTTTTCTTTAAACGGTTTAAAGAAAAACTCTTTCATCAAAGGCACGATTTCATCGTTCAATTTAAATGGTTCTTCCGATAAAAAAAGAGGCTCGTTACGACTCATGTTTCCCACACGGTGTATGGATAACGTTTCAATGTGCGTGTTGTACAGGTTGATCATTTAGTTTTGTTTTAAAGATGATAGATGAAAGAGCCAAGAAAAAAGACGAAATTAAAGTCTTTATTCTTGGCTCTTGATTCTTATTGTCGTTTTGTTTTAATTCCAATTCTCCTCAAAGCCGTAGTCTTCAAAGCTGTCGTCTCCTTCAAACATGTCTAGATCGTCTTGGTCCAAATCATCTTCAAATTCGCCGTAGATGTCGTCGTGCATATCATCGGCTTCAAAGTTTTTTTCGAGGGCTTCGTCTGGCATTTCTCCGTGTGAGAATATTGTTTCTGGGTATGTGTTTCCAACAGCTTGCTCTTCAACAGCGGCTAGTTCTACTAGGAAAGTCCACATATTGATGAAATCGTAAACATAAATTATCTTGGTGTTTTGCTCGTCTAATATGTCGGATAGCTGATAGTCACCCATGATTTTTTGCTCGCCTGGAACATCTCCAGTGTCAAACATAGAAATTTCATCCTCTTGATTCCAAGTTTCATCACAGGTGTAGAAAGAAGCTACTTCCATTCCGTCGAAGCCAAATGAATTGAAAATAGCGTTGTGTAAATCTTCTAAAGTGTCTTCTGCAAGTATTGCTATGTCTCTAAAAATGTCTTCTTCGGCATCTAGAATGACTCTGAATTTATAAACCATAATCTTTGTTTTTATTGAAAGAGCAAATGTAAAGTTTAATTTTAGATTTCAGATTTCCGAATTGGGATTTGTTGAAAAGATTTTGTCGGGGGCTGATTTAGGGTAAACACATGAGTTTAAAAAATGACCGCAGATTCGCTGATTAATTTTTTGAAAATTAAAATTTCTAATTTTAATTTACTTCGTCAGTTCGCTTCGCTCGTGCGTGTTAATTCTGCTGAAGGCGGTTAATTTATGATATGATTTTTTGAAATCTGCGAATCTGCGGTAAAAACAAAACATGTGTTTGTTTTGAAGACTCTTAGGTTAGTTCTATTTTCTTTTTATAATGGCAAAAATGCGAAATCTCTCCCTTTAGCCCCGATAGCAGTGGAAATCCTTGTGAGCCGGGGTTCGGCTCGCAAGATTGCAACGGATAGCGGGACAAATGCCGACTGAAAAAAGCCAAATCTTTCTGCTCCAAAATCAATAACTGAACTTAGTTTAAAATAGAATTTACTTTTTTCCGGTTAATCGTTTTCTGATTTTATGATAGTGTTTGTGGTAGGTGCTATGGCTTGGATATGATCGGCTCGGAGTCATATTATTAAAGATTATTGCTGTAAGAAGCAAAATCAGGACACCAATCAGCACCGGGGAGAACACATACATATATCCCAAGGCTTTTATTTTGTCCGATCCGATGATGGCGATAAGTGCGGTTGCTCCTCCCGGGGGATGCAGGGTTTTGGTGATTTGCATGAAAATGATAGAAAATGAAACGGCTAGGGGAGCGGCGATCCAAATGATATCGGGTACTAATTTATGAACAGTAACGCCTATTATGGCTGAAATTAAGTGTCCTCCAACGAGATTTCTGGGCTGCGAAAACGGACTTTGAATAATGCCATAAACTAAAACGCTGGAAGCTCCAAAAGAACCAATTAAATATACAGCATCATTCCCTTTAAAGTGAATGGATTGTATGTAAGCTAAGATTCCGATGCCGACAAACGAGCCTAAAAATGACCAAAATTGTTCTTTAAAATCGACTAAAGTTTCTTTGTAAAGGATGTATTTTGTTTTGCGATAGGTTCGCTTTATTTTTTGAACTGGCATGGTAAAACTATTATTTTGCTAAACTTGATGAATAGGAATAAACCGTAAACGGATAAATTGCTTTTGCCGTGTATTTTGAAATTAGGCAAACTGCCAAAATAGGAATGAATAAGGTATAATCATTCGTTAATCCGCAAACTAGGAAAATGGACGTAAATGGCGCGTGGATACTGGCACTTAGGACAGCGGCCATTCCTATAATCATGAAGTTTACCGGAATTACCTGCGTATTGAAAAAAGTATTTAGAATAGATGCCAACAGTAATCCTAAAAAAGCACCAATAAAAAGACTGGGTGCAAATACGCCTCCGTCACCACCAGAGGCTAATGTTATGGAGGTTACAATTGGTTTTAGAATTAATATTCCTATGAATGTCAGCGCCAAAGTTATCGTTAATGGAATTTCGGCTGAATTGCCAAAGATTGCTTTTATCGAGTGATATCCTTCTCCGTATAATTGCGGAAAAATAAATAAGGAAACGCTTAAAACTACCGAACCTAATATGATTTTATAATAATGGGTATCTATTTTTGAAAATTGGGATTTGAAAAACAACACGCATCGGGTGAGATAAACCGAATTTATCCCTGCCAAAATCCCTAAAAGGATGAAGTAAGGAATCGCTTTTAGATGCCAAGTGGTAATGGAAACGGTAAATAATGGTTTTTCATTTAATATCGAAAGCAATCCGAAAGCGATGGAAACCGCGATTACATTTGAAATGATAAAAGCACGCGTTACTTTTCGGGAGATAACTTCGAGGGCAAATAAAATTCCGGCAATAGGACTGCTGAATAAAGCGGTGATTCCTGCTGCAACTCCTGCGCAAATTAATTCTGTTTTGTACTGGCGAAATACATTTTCTTTTTGTTGGGCTACTGAACCGATAGTAGCCGAAGCAACGACCGTTGATACTTCGATTCCGGTAGAACCGCCAAAAATTACAGTTAGTAAACCATTTATAAAGTGTGATGGGATTTTGTAAGTGGGCAGGTTTTTTGATTTTGACTCCGTGCTTTCAAAAACTTCTTTGATGCCTTTGTTTTCCTTTTTTTTGAAAAGATATTGTCTTAAAAAATAAATTACTGAAAGTCCAAAAACGGGGAAAAGAATATAAAAAAGCGGATTTACTGTAACTTGATGAAAGAATATTTCCTCATAATATTCAGTGATTTTTTTGAGTGAAATTCCCAAAAAGGCTGAAAGAAAGCCTATTAAAATGGAAACGATAACTAATTTTCGGAGTTTAATAAATTGATGATTTTTTTTGATTTGCGCCGTTTTATTCATCAGAAGTAAAATTTTTTGATTCGCATTTTTTATGCGATTCGCAAATTTAGGCAATCAAATTCATAACCAAAGAATAAATACTGTTATTTAAAATGTTAAAATTGTCAAATTGGTAATTTATCGTTCGTAAAATTCAATCGGAAGTTCATCGGGATCTGCTATGAAAGTGAATCTTTTTTGAGTCATTTCGTCAATTCGGATCGGTTCTGATTCGATGTTTTTGGAGTTCAGGAAAGCAACTGTTTCATCAAGATTTATGACTTCAAAAGCCAAATGTCTTAAACCTGTGGCTTCCGGCCTTGAAGGACGTTTTGGCGGATTTGGAAACGAAAATAATTCAATGATGTATTCTCCATTTAGAGCTAAATCTAATTTATAAGACTGACGTTCCTCACGATAGATTTCCTGAATGATGGTCAAGCCTAAAACATCAATGTAAAACTGTTTAGATTTTGCATAATCTGAACAAATTAAAGCGATATGGTGTATTTTGTTTAATGTAATCATTTTAGATATGTCATATTAGGTAAATTAGCATTTGGATCTTTTTCCAACGCTTTGTTGTGTAACTTCTCAATAAGTTTTTTGGTGTTGGCAATAGAATTGATTCTAAAAATGAACAATACTTCGTTTTCATCATCGGCATTTTGCCAAATATGTTCTAAATACATTTCCTCGGAAGCATGAAAGGCTTTGTCATTTTCTAAAACTTCTTTGATGGTTTCAAAAGGGACATTTCTGAGTGTTGCTAAAAGGTGTGGCATTTTTTCTTAGTTTAAGTTTTTTGGAATAAAATTGATTCTAAAATGAAAAAACTAGATTTTGTTTTTGGTTATTTTTTCATGAATCTTCAATGTTTCCATCAGTGCTGCGGTTCCGTACCAAGGAGTCAATTCGGCTTCTAGAAGATTTGATTTTACGGCGGGATCGGTTGCGACAAGCGTTTTTGCCTCTTCGATGGTGCCCACATTAAAGATAAAAAGTCCTCGATAGTTTCTGTCATTTTTCATAAAAGGTCCAGCTAAAACCAGTTTACCTTCTTTTGCAAGTCGGCCTATGTTGGCCATGTGTCCTTGGAAGAATTCGTCTTTTTCTTCTGCGGTTGCGGTGGTGTTGCTTCCGGTTTTCAAAATGCAAAACACGTATTGCTTCATACCGAGTTCGTCTGCATTTAGGGATTTAGCGAGTTTTTCATCATATTTGGTTTCGGTTTCCTGCGAAAATCCAGTTGCCGTCATGCATAAAAATGCGATTGAAAGAATACTATTTTTCATATAAACTTCTTTTTTAGAATATTAAACTAACTTTTTGAGAATAACAATTTGTCCGGGATGGTAAACATCATGCTGGATTATTCCGTGAATATGTTCGTAATACGTATGATTGTTGTTGAGGTATATTTTTTCGAAATCGCCATCATCAAAATAAGCTAAAAAAGTATTCCATTGATCCTGCGATTTTGCCAAATTTTGCAGTGATTGTTGCCAAGCCGCTTCAGATGGGTCTATAACGGGCACAAAATAATTATGGTCTGGAGTGGTGATTATTTCACCTTGAACACGCTTCAAAATATTCCTTCTCCATTGTATAAGATGATTGACAATTTCCCAGATTGTGTTCAAATTAGGATTTATTTTCCTGTAGGCCTGTTCAGCAGTTACATCTTTTAGTGTGTTGACCAAAGTAACATCAAGCCATGGATCTCCATTATAAATGGATTGATATAAATTCGATATTCTTTTACTTTCTAACATATCTAAAAATTTGTAGTTTTAAACCTAATTGCTAAGATACGAAATAAGTAATTGACAACTCATCCTCGAATTTCTACAATTGGGTTTTTAAATGTTTTTTAACTAAAACTGTTAAAATACATTTGTCGCATCAAAACCATCAGAATTATAAAAATCATGAAAACCATTTTTTTAGCATTAGCCACTTTATTTAGTATTACTTTATTTTCCCAAAACACTATTTCTGGTAAAATCACCAACCAAAAAGGAAAACCAGTTGCGGGAGCCAATATTTACATTGACGGAACTTATGACGGAGCGACAAGTTCAGGAACAGGTGAATTTTCTTTCGAAACAAAAGCAACAGGAAATCAGTTTTTGATAGTGAGCTTTTTAATTTATGACACATACAAGCAAGAAATCGATGTTACTAATTTTAAAAATCAAACCGTTAAGCTAAAAGATAATGTAAATGCTCTTGACGCGGTTGTTATAACTGCTGGGACATTAGAATCTGGTGATAAAGCTAGGGTTTCAGTTCTTAAGCCTTTAGATATTGTTACAACTGCGGGATCAGCAGGGAATATTGTTGCTGCTTTGCAGACTTTGCCCGGGACACAATCTGTTGGTGAAGACGGACGTTTGTTTGTTCGTGGAGGAGAAGCAAGCGAAACCCAAACTTTTGTAGACGGACTTCGTGTTGCGCAGCCGTATGGAGCATCAACTAATAATGTACCAACCCGAAGCCGATTTTCGCCTTTTTTGTTTAGCGGAATCGTTTTTTCTACTGGAGGTTTTTCTGCTGAATATGGGGAAGCTTTGTCTAGTGTTTTGCTTTTGAATACTAAAGATGAAGCCGATCAAAGCAGAACAGATATTGCTTTAATGACAGTTGGATTAGGGCTGGGAAATACTCAAAAATGGAAAAAAAGTTCGTTGAGCATTAATACTAATTATATCAATTTGGCTCCTTATCAGGCTGCAATTCCTCAAAATATTGATTGGAATCATCCTTATCAATCTTTAGGTGGAGAGGCCGTATATCGCTATCATTTTGTAAATGGCACTTTTAAATTATATGCCGCATTCGACTCGGAAAAATTCGATTTGAATCAGAAAAATATAAACTTTGCTGATCCAATCAGAACCGATTTAAATAATAATAATTTTTATTTGAATGCCTCTTATAAAGGGACTATTGGAACTGGGTGGGAAATGACAACGGGAGTTAGCTACGGTTACACGAATAACAAAATTAAGTATGATATAAATGATATTAACAGCGAAGAAAATGCAGCTCAATTGAAATTCAAACTGAGAAAAAATGTTTCAAATTATTTTAAATTGTCTTTTGGAGCAGATTACTTTATTACAAAATACAATGAAGATTTTGACAACAATATTGCGTTTAAAGCTTCTAATGGATACGATTCGAATATTGCGGCTTTTTATACTGAAGGAGATATTTTATTTTCGAAAAACCTGGCATTAAAACTTGGTTTGAGACTTTCCAATAATAGTTTATTAGAGGAAACTAATCTGGCGCCAAGGGCTTCTATGGCTTATAAAGTTTCTAAAAACAGTCAATTTTCTTTTGCTTATGGCGATTTTTCTCAAACTCCGGTTGTTGATTACATCAAGTATTCAAAATACCATCAATTTGAAAGCGAAAAAGCGCAGCATTATATATTAAATTACCAATTTACAAAACCAGGATCCACTTTTAGAGCCGAGGCTTATTATAAGGATTACAGTAATTTGGTTCAATACGATACGAAAGCCATCGAGTACAACTCATTTTTCAGCAATAATGGCTCGGGTTATGCAAAAGGATTGGATTTATTTTGGAGAGACAGCAATTTGTATAAAAACTTGGAATACTGGATTTCTTATTCGTACATCGACTCGGAAAGAGATTATAAAAATTTTCCAACTATGGCAACTCCAAGTTTCATTGCCAATCACAGTTTGTCAGTTGTAACAAAATATTTCATAACCGATTGGAAATCACAAGTTAGTTTAACTAATAGTTATAGCTCAGGAAGACCTTATAATGATCCAAATCAAGCACAATTCATGAATGGAAAAACAAAAGCATATAACAACTTGAGTTTAAGCTGGGCGTATTTATTGACAACGCAAAAAATATTCTTTTTCTCAGTTTCGAATATTTTAGGAACCCAAAATGTTTACGGATACGATTATGCTAAATTGCCAGATGCAAACGGAGTTTATAAAAGACAAGCTGTTACGCCTACCGCTGATAGATTTTTTCTTATTGGTTTCTTCTGGACAATTAGCCAGAATAAAAACGATAATCAGTTGAAGAATCTTTAGGGAATTGTTTAATCGTTTAAAGGGTTTGAAAAAACTTAGAAGCTTAGCAACTTAGAGTCTCAGAAACTTAAAAAAAACAATTCATCCTCAGAAATCTACAGTTGGGTAGTTTTAAATTTTAAATTCGTTGGAACTGAAATACATTTGAACTATAAATTATTGACCGTTTCAATCATCAAAACCATTAAAAAATAATAATAACTAAAAAACTAAATGTCATGTTAAAAATCATCACTACAATCGCTTTTTTTATCTGCAGTTTATTATCTGCACAAACACAATTTGAACAAGGAATGGGCAAGGCTTCGGGGCTTTGGAAAGAAGGAAAAATTACAGAGGCTTCGGCAATGTACGAGAGAATTGCCGCCGCTGAAAAAAATAGCTGGCTGCCAAATTATTATGTTGCTTTAATAAATACGACTTCGGCTTTTACAGAAAAAGACAAAACAAAACTCGATTTGATGCTGACAAAAGCACAGGATGCTCTTGATGTTGAATTCATAAAAGATCAAAACAATTCAGAGTTATATGTTTTGCAAGCGTTACTTTATACAGCATGGGTTGTTCAAGACCCGATGACAAACGCTCAAAAATATTCGGGCAAAATAATGGAGGATTATGCTAAAGCGAAGGCATTAAATCCCAACAACCCAAGAGCTGTTTTTGGTGAAGCAGATTATCAGTTGGGAGGAGCAAAATGGACTGGTGTTGATACTAAACCATTATGTGCTCAGATTGATAAAGCTGTCGAACTTTTTGCTACTTTTAAACCAGAAACGGCTTTCTCACCAAAATGGGGATTGGAAAGAGCGCTAGAAAGTCAAAAAAACTGTAAATAATAAAAACTAATTTTAACGATTGAATAAATACATAATAAGCATAATTTATGATAACAATAAATCCATATCTGTATTTTAATGGAAACTGTGAAGAAGCATTTGATTTTTACAAGTCCGTTTTTGAAGTTGAATTTAAATTTATTGGTCGTTATAAAGATGTACCCCAAACGGATAAGCATATATTTCAGGAACAAGACAATAAAATCATGCATGTCTCTTTACCAATTAGCAAGGAAACTACATTGATGGGAGCTGATCATTCTGAAGCATATAAAGAGGCTGTTTCCTATGATAATTTTTCTTTGACAATTAATACTGATAAAAGAGAAGAGGCGGATAAGTTGTTCAAAAAACTTTCGAAAGGAGGCAAAATTAAATTAGCTATGACTGAGACATTTTGGGGTTCTTATTATGGAATTATTCTTGATAAGTTTGGAATTAACTGGAAAATTAGTTTTGAAGAAAATGTTTAATTGGATAAGAAACAAAATCAATGCACAACTTGCATTTTCAAATATTTGGTTCTAACCTAAAAAATAATTTAAATTGATTATATGAAAGATTACAGAAATACATTTGGAAATTTGAGAAGCGGAACAATTATGTGTTTCAAGATTTCTATGTTTTTTACGGTAATATTCTCTGTTTTCCTAGGAACTGATTTAAACATAAAAAATGTATTACTTACCTTCTTTTTAAGTTGTCTTTATTCTTTCGGGCTGGGTTTTGGGAATGGGTTTCTTAATGTTCTTTTGGATAAAAAATGGGATTGGCTCGAACAGACGAATTTGAGAGTTTATTATGGAGTAATAGCTACTCTTTTGTATACAGTTCCAGCGGTTTTAGGAATTAATTATTTCCTTTTTATCATTTTGCGGAAAATGCCTTTGGATGAATTTTTTAATCAAAATATGTTATGGACACATTTGTTTTACATCATTTTATCTTTGGGAGTTTCGACTTTTATGCAGGCCAGAAGTTTTATGGTGAAATGGAAGCAAGCCTCAAAAACAGAAGTAACACAGCAAAGAATCATAGCCGGAACAGCCAATGCAAAGTTCGAAACTTTAAAAAATCAAATTGATCCGCATTTTCTTTTTAATAGTTTAAATGTATTAAGTTCTTTGATTGAGGAAAATCAAGATAACGCACAACGGTTTACTACTTCTTTGTCTAAAATTTATCGATATGTATTGGAACAAAAAGACAAAGAATTGGTTTCGGTTACCGAAGAGCTGTCGTTTGCAAAAACCTATATGAACCTTTTGAAAATGCGTTTCGAGAACAGCTTATTTTATGAATTGCCAAATCAAGAGGAATGGATTGCTTCGTCCCTCGCAATGACAGATGCAAAAGTGGTACCGCTATCGTTGCAATTGCTATTGGAAAACACAGTAAAACACAATGTGGTTAGCGAACAAAAACCGTTGCATATCAGGATATTCATTGATGGGGATTATTTGGCTATTCAAAATAATTTTCAAAAGAAGGAAGTAATCCAGAGCCGTCAGGGCGTAGGATTACAGAATATTGTTGACCGTTACGGAATCATTACCAGTAGAAAGGTATTGATTGAACAAAATGAACAAACCTTTACGGTTAGGATTCCAATTTTAACCAAACAAATCAGTGTTATGGAAACAAATGCAGATTATAGCGACGAAAATAAAGCGTATTTCAGAGCTAAAAAAAGAGTGGAAGAATTAAAAGGGTTTTATGCAAACGTAATTTCATATTGTTGTGTGATTCCGTGTTTGATTTTTGTGAATTTAACTTTTTCTCCTGGATTTCAATGGTTTTGGTTTTCGGCTTTAGGCTGGGGATTTGGAGTTGTAATGCATGCTTTTAAAGTTTTTGGTTACAGCTCAGATTGGGAAGAACGAAAAATAAAAGAGTTTATGGAAAGAGACAATAACAAACAATCCTGGAAATAAGATGGAGAAAAATTATACAGAAGCAGAACGTTATTATCAAGCTCATAAAAGAGTTGAAGAAATTAAGAAATTCTATCAGCATCTGACTGTGTATCTTCTTTGTAATCCAATTGTAATAGTTGTAAATCTTATGACTTCGCCGGGGTATATATACTTTTGGTGGTGTTTGTTAGGCTGGGGAATTCCAATTGTTTTACATGGATTGAAAGCTTTTAGCCATTCTCCTTTTTTTAATAAGGAATGGGAAGAACGAAAAATCAGAGAGATTCTGGAAAAAGAAAATAATCAACAAAAATGGGAGTAATTATGGAAATAAATTATAACGAAGAAGATAGATATTACTCGGCAAAAAAGAAAGTCGAGAATATAAAAGGATTTTATGGGAATTTAACATCTTATATTGGTGTCAATATAGTTTTGATTGTTATTAATTTATGGACAACGCCAGGGCATTTATGGTTTTATTGGCCTTTAATATGGTGGGGCTTGGGAGTTCTTTTTCATGGACTGAAAGTTTTTGAGGTATTTCCGGGCTTTGGAAAAGATTGGGAAGAAAGAAAAATCAAGGAATTGATGGAAAAAGAGAAAGAGAATAAAAGCAAATGGCAATAATTAACTCAATATAAAATGGGACGATTTAGAAGACACATTTTTGAAGATGATGCGCGAGAATTTAGCACAGATGAAAGCTATAACATTGCATACAAAAAGGTAAAAAGAGTAAAAGGATTTTATTCGCATTTAAAAGTTTATTTTATTGTAAATGTAATTATTATCATTTCTAGTTTGAATAGAGATTTTATTGGGAACAGATTTCAAGAAAGCGGGTTGCTGGATTTGCATACTTATTATACAGCATTTTATTGGGGTTTAGGAGTATTGATTCACGCTTTTTCAGTATTTGGGCGCGATGTGTTTTTTAGTAGTGATTGGGAACAAAAGAAAATCCAAAAAATCATGGAAAAAGAGAAAGAAAATACCAATAAATGGGAGTGATTTTTAAACTAATTTTTTAAACTTTTGTACTTTACTAAATGACTACATTAATTATCGAGGACGAAAAGCCAGCAGCTAGATTGTTACAGAGAAAACTTGAAAAACTGCATATTGCAGTAGAGACCATGCTGCATTCTGTAGAAGAGTCAATTGATTGGTTTTCGAAAAATGAACACCCTGATTTAATATTTTTGGACATACAATTATCCGATGGTTTGTCTTTTGAAATCTTCGAAAAAATAAACATAAAAAGTGCTGTGATTTT
The DNA here is from genome assembly GCA_963511725.1 of uncultured Flavobacterium sp. Classification (GTDB taxonomy): domain Bacteria; phylum Bacteroidota; class Bacteroidia; order Flavobacteriales; family Flavobacteriaceae; genus Flavobacterium. The sequence goes on along the minus strand of CAUPKA010000009.1, from coordinate 110,275 downwards.
CACAACGGCCTATGATGAATATGCACTAAAAGCATTCAAATTAAATAGTATTGATTACCTCTTGAAACCTATTGATGAGGATGATTTGGAGACAGCTGTTTTGAAATTCAAAGACCGTTTTGAGTCAACACTTTCTGCAGGGAAAAATTCTTTGCAATTGGATTTTGAACAAATCAAAAAAATGTTTTCCAACCCCTTTGAAAAAACATTCAAAAAAAGATTTACCGTAAAAATAGGACAGTATCTCAAAGTGATTTCCACCGATGAGATTGAATGTTTTTTTAGCGAAAATAAGGGAACTTATATTCATACTTTCGACAATAGAAACTATTTAATGGATTGCACTTTAGAAGTTTTGGAACAAGAATTGGACACTGCAGATTTTTACAGAATCAGCAGAAAATTCATTATTTCGCTCAAGGCAATAAAAGAAATTGTGGTGTACAGCAATTCGAGATTGAAGATAATTTTGCCCACTTATAAGGAGGATGAAGTGATTGTAAGCCGAGAAAAGGTGTCGGATTTCAAAAATTGGATTGGCTGAAAATAACTTAAAATTATAATTGAGATAATTTATTTTAAAATACTGAATTTGTATTAGTTGAGTACTGTCTATAGATTTTTCTTATGATGGTTTTTAAAGTCAGAAACGGGTCTGAATAGGCCTAAATTTCAATAATTTTTAAAACGAAGAAGCAAGATTCAATTCTTGTTTTTTTTTGCTTAAAACAAACGAATGGGTGAAATCGGAGATCTTGAATTTAAAGGATGCTCGTCTCTTTTATTTCAAAAACTGGAAAGGCATTTTCTCTTTTTGGGAGATTTCTAGGTTTTGAATTTTATTCGGATACTGATAATTTTTTGTTAATCATCTCCCTAAAATTATTTAAAGATTGTACTTTCGTTCGGTTACTCATAAATCAATTTTTTAAGATGAAATATTTACTGTATTTAATTTTTCCACTTCTATTTTCGAATGCAATTGTTGCTCAAAAAGTAGCCGTTTTTGATAATTATGCCACTTTAGAAAGAGCAACTTTGAGTGATAAAAACACTATTTATGTGGTCAATTTTTGGGCTACTTGGTGTGCTCCTTGCGTGAAGGAATTGCCTTATTTTGAAAAATTAAATTTGGAAAATAAAAGCGTAAAAGTGGTGCTGGTAAGTTTGGATTTCAAGAACCAATATGAGACTAAATTGCTCCCATTTTTGAAAAAAAGGAAGATTAATTCCGAAGTGGTTTTTCTTACCGATAAAGATTATAATACTTGGCTTCCGACAGTAAGTAAGGATTGGTCGGGGTCAATACCAGCGACATTAATTATCAAAAACGGAAAGAAAATTTTTGCCGAAAAAATCTTTTCCAGCTATCAGGAACTTAAGGAATATGTGAACATGAATATTAACTAAACTATTTATATTATGAAAATTTTGTCAGGTCTCTTATTATTTGTTTCCGTTTTTTTCATTGCGGGATTTACTCCTGATACGCCAACTCCCTATAAAATTGGCGACAAAGCCACTGATTTTAAATTAAAATCGATTGATGGGAAAATTTATAGTATGTCTGATTTTAAAGGAGCAAAAGGCTTTATTGTCGTTTTTACGTGCAATCATTGTCCTTTCGCCGTGAAATACGAAGACAGAATTAATGCTTTGGCCAAAAAATACAAACCCGAAGGATACATTTTGTTAGCAATTAACCCCAACGATCCAGCCGTAGAGCCTGATGATAGTTTTGAATTAATGAAAGTGAGAGCCAAAGAAAAAGGCTTTGCTTTTCCATATTTGTTTGATGAGGGGCAAAAAATATATCCTCAATATGGTGCCACAAAAACGCCACATGCTTTTTTGTTGGATAAAAATGGAATTGTAAAATATATTGGAGCCATCGATGATAACGTGGACAGCGCCAAAGACGTAAAAGAAAAATATCTTGAAAATGCTATTGTGGCCTTGGAAAGTGGAAAAACTCCTTCACCAGAAACCACAAAAGCCATAGGCTGTTCGATTAAGGCTAAGAAATAACTTAATGCATTCAAAAAATGTAGAGAAAGAGTAAAGACAAGTTTGTTTTTACTCTTTTTTATTTGATGTAAACCTTCCTGATTCCAATCAAAACAAAAATCAACACTGAGTAGGCAATGAAAAAAGGAACAATTATTTCTATCCAGCCCAAAGGCAAAAGAACGGCAATTAACAGCAACTGAAAGCCTAATCCATATAAGGAAACAAGCGTCATAAACCAGTTTGGGAATGTTTTTACCTTGTGGGCATCACTGTCCAAAGTGTGGATTATTTTGTCAAAGACACCATAGACTATTGTGTAAATCGCAAACAAAATATCGACCGATTTTTGACTTTCTCCTGGCAAAGCCTGGGGTGATTTGTCCTCAAAAATTTGACTGGTTGCATCCCCTCCAGCCGATTTGTTTCTCAAAATCACATAGTAATAGTTGTATAAAGTTCCCTGCAACTGTATCCCGATAAATGCCAAAACAGTAAGCCAGAAAGTAGTTTCGGATACATAGCAAATGGCTGTCAAAAACAAAAAATTCAAGATAAGATCGAATATGCTGTCGAGGTATCTGCCAGTGTATGATGGCGTTTTTTTGACGCGTGCAAGTTCACCGTCAACGGCATCGATAATCGATTTTAAAATGATGAAAAAAGAGGCAATAAAGTAGTGGTCCCGCAAAATGCAATAAATGGCAATCAAACCCGAAACACCAAAAAGTAGGGTTATGTGTATGGGAGTGAAACGCGTGTTTTTTAATCGGTTTGCAAAAAATATAGCAAATGGTCTCCCATAATCGGATAAATCGAGAAATTGATATTGTGGGGCAAGTTTAGACATTTTGACGAAAAACAGGAGGGTTAGATAATAAAGCCGAACTGCAAAAATAACTCTATTTTCACGGAGTTTACTTAAACAGAAATAAAACTATTGGTGAATGAAATATTTTGTTAGTTTTCCTGTAAGTTTTTTTTTCAGACCTTGTAGGTGTTTTTGTTATTAGGGTTCATACCTAAAAGGTTTGAAAAAGCTTTACAGGACATCTAGTATTTGTATTCCCAAAAATAGACTATGCTGCCTTTTTAGCCCTGATGGAAGTGGTATCCCTCGCTTTTTTTGCGAGGAATATAGCGGACAGCAGGAATCCATGTTTGCTGATAAAGCCTATTGTTTCGCTCCTGATTTTTTAGATAATTTATTTGCTTAGTCGATGCAGGGTGTAGGTCATTGCGGTTAACAGAAAGAAAGCATTGACTTGGTGTGATAGGCCTAGCCAAAGCGGTACGCTATATAGCAACGTGTAAATACCTAAAATAAATTGCAGAAAGACAATTACTACTAAAGCATTCAATCCGTTTTTTTGTTGAGCGTTGAGGTTATATTTTTTGCCTTTAAAATACAGGAATAAAATGAATCCCACCACTACGTACGCCAATGTTCTGTGAACGAACTGCACACCGCTTTTTCCCTCGACAAGGTTCAGGAAGAGTGTTTTTTGTTCAATGAATACACTGTCGTGAATGAATTGTCCGTCGCTCATCATTGGCCAATGGTTGTGGATGAGTCCAGCATTTAGACCTGCGACAAAGCCTCCGTAGATAATTTGGAGAAGCAAAAGAATTAATGTGATTCGGGCTATTTTTTTTAATGGAACAATTGGCGCTTTTTTATTGGGATAAATTAGGTCCAACGCCACCCAAAGTGTGTAGGCAAAAGTGATGAAGGCAAAGGTAAGATGCAGGGAAAGGCGAAAATGACTTACGTCTGGATTGTCAACCAAACCGCTTTTTACCATAAACCATCCGAAGAATCCCTGTAATGCTCCCATTCCAAGAAGGATAAAACATTTGTTCAAAGTGGCTCTGTCAATTTTTTTCTTGATTAAGAAATAGAAGAAAGGAACTATGAAAACGAGTCCGATTATTCTTCCGATGAAACGGTGAAACCATTCCCAGAAATAGATGAATTTATAGTCGGAAAGTGTAAAATCGTTGTGGACGTTGATTTTTTGGTACTCAGGAAATTGTTTGTATTGGTCGAAAGCTTCCTGCCATTTGGTTTCGGAAAGAGGGGGAAGAGTATCGGTAACCAAATGCCAATCGGTCATTGATAAACCGGAATTTGTCAATCGGGTGATACCGCCCACTACAACCATTATAAAAACTAAAAAGCAACCCGAAAGGAGCCAGATAATTACGGATTTGTTATTTTTCATTTTTATTGAATTGGGAAATTTTGGGGATTTTGTCTGGTGTCCCAGATGTCTAGGACAACAATTTCATTTGGGGTTGTTTTGTAAATAATTTCAAAATGACTTACAATTATAAATTTTGAATCTTCTCTAAATGTAGTTTTGCCAAATTCAGGAAGCTGTATGACATTTTTTAAATGGGTATTGAAAAGTAAGTTTAGTTTTCGGCTGTAAGCTCTTGATTTATTCCAATATTCAAAAATGTTTTTTCTTGAATTTCGCGCTTCTATAGACCAAATTAATCTTCTAACCATTGTTGAATTTCTTTTTGAGCTTCTTCATCCGAAATACATTCGCCATTTTCATATTGTTGAACAGCAAGGTTTATTTTTCGTTGTTCTTCTTTCGAAAAAACTCTAATTCTTTCATAAGTTAAAGCTGGTTCACTAACGAACGATGATTCATAGGGATTTATGGTTTCTTCAATTTTATCTAAAAGAAAACGATCATCAATCGCAATAATTTGTGCTATCAATTTTAATTTTAAATCGGAAGTACTCATATTTTCTAATTTTTAGTAAAATTAAATAAAATTTTTGCAGTTAATTATAAACGCTAGTTAAACTTTTTTCAAGCCCAATTTCTCTGCTTTTTTCATCATAAATTCATAAGCCGAGTCATAATCATTGGCAATTTCTCCTTCAAGTATGGCTTCTTTAATGGCTTCTTTCAGCAGGCCGATTTCGCGGGAAGGTTTCAAATTGAAGATTTCTATAATTTCCTCACCAGAAATGGGCGGTTGAAAATTGCGGACATGATCGCGTTCTTCGACTTCTACAATTTTTTTGCGTACAATTTCAAAATTGCTATGGTATTTCTTGAATTTGTTAGGATTTTTGGTAGTGATGTCAGCTTCGCAGAGTGTCATTAAATTCTCAACATCTTCACCAGCGTCAAAAACTAAACGACGAACTGCCGAATCGGTTACAATATCTTGTGCTAAAACAATTGGGCGGGAACTCATAATAACCATTTTTTGCACAAATTTCATTTTGTGGTTTAATGGCATGTGCAGGCGTTCAAATATCTTTTTTGCCATTTTTCCGCCAAGGAATTCGTGTCCGTGAAAAGTCCAGCCTTGCTTTTTGTTGAAGCGTTTCGTTGGTGCTTTTCCAATATCATGCAGTAAAGCCGACCAGCGTAACCAAACATCATCAGTATTGGGACAAATATTATCGACAACTTCAAGAGTATGGTAAAAGTTATTTTTGTGGGTGTGACCTTCAATTTCTTCAACCTGATTTAAGGCAGTAAGTTCGGGAAGAATGATATCCAAAAGACCAGTTTTGAACAATAATAAAAATCCAACGGATGGTTTATCTGTAGAAAGGATTTTATTTAATTCTTCGACAATTCGTTCTCCGGAAATGATTTTGATGCGTTCGGAATTTTTGGTAATTGAGTCCAATGAATTTTGATCAATTTCAAAACCCAATTGAGTGGCGAATCGTATTCCTCTTAACATTCGTAATGGATCATCAGAAAAAGTGATGTCCGGGTCGAGAGGTGTTTTTATGATTTTGTTTTCTAAATCGGAAATACCATTAAATGGATCTGAAAGATTACCAAAATTGTTAGCGTTTAATGATAAAGCCAGAGCATTAATGGTAAAATCACGTCTGTTTTGGTCGTCTTCTAATGTTCCATCTTCAACAATTGGGTTTCTGCTGTCGAGATTATAGGATTCTTTTCGAGCGCCTACAAATTCGATTTCGGTATCTTCAAAACGCAACATGGCAGTTCCATAAGTCTTGAAAACCTGAACTTTTGGTTTTTTTGGAAGTAAATCAGAGACTTTTAAAGCTAATTCGATTCCGCTTCCTACAGCGACAATATCAATATCTTTTTTTGAGTCTCGGTTTAAAAGTAAGTCACGTACAAAACCGCCAATCACATAACTTTCGACATTAAGTTCTTGAGACGCTTCCGAAATGACTTCGAATATTTTATTATTTAAGGCTTCTTTGTAGTTCATTCATTTTCTGTATTTTGTCATTTCGACAAAGGAGAAATCTTATTAAGTAATTCAGGTTGTGTGATTTCTCCTTCGTCGAAATGACAAACCATAATGTAAATTATTTCCGGATCACTTTTACCTGAGAATCATTAGTTAATTTAATGATTGTTGAAGGTTTTCCTGCGATTTTATCGTGGTGCAAATTTACGACATAGTCAACGCCTTTTATAATTTCGGGACTAATTTCTTTGAAATTTTTTGGAGTGGGCTGACCGGAAATGTTGGCTGAGGTAGAGACTAATGGTTTTTTCATGCGCTCCATCAGTTTGAAACAAAAAGGTTCTTTGACGATGCGAATGCCCAAAGTATTATCTGGCGCTATTATATTTGGTGCTACATTTCGGGGTTTGTCCAGGATTAATGTCGTTGGGTTTTCGGATAAATCCATAATTTGCCAAGCAACTTCAGGGACCTCTTTGAAAACATTGTAGATCATTTTTTCGCCATTCATCAGGCAAATCATGCTTTGGGACTCTGCTCTTTGTTTGAGTTTGTAGATTTTTGCAACTGCCTCTGGATTGGTCGCATCACAACCAATTCCCCAAACGGTGTCGGTAGGGTAAAGGATGATCCCGCCTTCTTTTATGACTTCGAATGCTTTTAATACTTCTTGATTGATGTCCATTTCGTTTTTACTAAGTTGCAAAGATATTTATTTGAAGTTATTAAAATGCGGGTTTAAAGAAAATATGGGTTAGAATTAATTTTGTTCTTCGCCTAAAACAGTGGAATTCAAAAAAGGCATTTTGTAGTGAAACATCAACAAAATCTGCTAAATCTGCCAAATCTGCGGGAAGTAGTTTAGAATGCATCCCGCAGATTTGGCAGATTTAGCAAATGTGGTAGCTATCGAAAATTGATTTTCCACTAATTATGGCGAAGAGCCATTAATTTTTAGAGTAAAGTTAAGTTGTAAACTGAAAAAAAAGGACATCTTGTTTTGAATAACGATTATACAACAAGCCCGATAAGTTAAAAACAGATCAGGTTTGAAAGAGACGATTTGTAAACTTTTTTTACAGATGATATTGCAGGCTAAGCTGAAATTGTAAGTTGAGTTTAGTGTTATTTAATTGCCATTGATAATTAGCCATCCATGTTGTATTTAGTTTGGCTTGAATGTCGAAATTCCCATATTTGCGGTAAGCATAAGTATTTAATGATAAATCAACCCATTTATGGCGATAATCAGGATATGTATCATAGTAAAAATCTAAATTATGGACATAGCGTTCAAATTGAAAGCCCCAAACCTTATCTTTATTCCAAATACTAAAATCTAAAGTTTGTGAAGTTCCTGATGGTCCAATACCAGCTCCCATTATCTGGCTTTGATTCGTATAACCATGACGAACCAGACTATGTGTGTACCAAGTGCCTGCCGGGAAAAGTATTCGCTCTGCGCTTTGTTGCATTTGGGTGTTTTCAAAATTAAATTTTAAATAGTTGTCTTTGTTAGAATTTAATGCAAAAATCTTTGTGAACCCAATTAAAAAAGCTCTTGAGTGAGTAGGTGTTTCGATGAAGTCCATCAAATCTTGTGAATGATCGTTCCATCCATTTTCGGAATATATTTCCATTTTAGATTCTTTAAATACCCATCTAAAAAATAAAGAAAAAACTTGATCACGAGCTTTAGCATCTTCTTCTTTCAATTTTGTTTTTTGAAGAGGAGTAATTACAGGGAAATAATCAGAAAAACTGCTGTCTAAATCATTATGGTAGATTTGGAATACGCGATTTAGGCCAATAAATAGACCAGGAACCCATTTAGGTTGATAGTTTATGGTAAGTCCAGATAAATAGCGCCAATCCTGTTCTTTAGGGAGTTTAAGATTTACTCTATCTTCAAGATTTACTCCATCAATGATATATTGCTCATCTGATACATCTAAACCAGAACTTTTTAATTTCCCAGTGATTAATTGTCCTTCAAAACTTCCGATGAAAGTTTTTATTGGTTTTCGTGTATTAAGAGTAAAATGTAAAAAACCAGGAGCATTATTACTCATAATAAGAGAATTCCTTTGTCCAGGTCCCCACCATAGATTTTCGGTAGAGACTCCAATAGACATACTTTTATAATCAACGCTAATTCTACTTTGTCCCCAAAATAGCTTACTGTAGGCTTTGTCTCCAAAACGCTCTGGTGAATCCGAATAATTGAGATAATAAATATGATTAGATCGTGCTATATTTGTTTCATCTAATGGGAATGTTTCAAAATATGGATTTGTAGCATAAACATATTCGGGTTTTATTTGCACATTTAAAATCCCATATTTAGCATAAAATCCGGCGCTTAGAAGTGTTTGGTAACCTTTGGCAGGAATCATAGCACCATCATTCCATCCCGAAGGAGCAAAGGTATTGTATTGTTGGGTAAGACGGATTGGGAGTGCTTGAAAGCTAATTTTGTTTTTTAAATTTTTGTTTGAATGAGTTTCATTATTTAATAACAGACTTTGTGATAAAGGACGCAATGAAAAGGATACCAATGAATCTACTCTTCCTAGTAATTGTTCATTTCGTAATCGGGTCTCTGTCATATCTATTGAGCCAACAGAGATATTTTGTGCGATTATATTGCTTCCAATTAGAAGCGAAATTATTAACCAAAATTTAGTATTCATAATGTTATTAAGTGTGAAGTTTCGTATGATTGTTGTGTTGTTCGGTTTATCTGAAAAAAAATAGTTAACAATCTATTTGTATTAATTTTAAATTCAATCTGTAATAAATAAAAGAGGATATTCCTTAATTTTAAATTTATTATGAAGAATATAAAGGTTAAGTAATCTTTCTGATACAAACCCAAAAATTCTTCTTTGGAAGTTGTCCTCTGGAATTACAATGTTTTTTTCTAGTTCAAAAAGTATGTCAAAAAGCCATGTGTGATAATCATTCCATATCTTGGTTGTTGTGATCATCATATTACATTGATAAAATTGATTATTGTTGTCTAAATATTTAGATATACTTTCTTTAAAATCAGGATATTTACGGATTATAATTTCTTTTGTTTTTACCCAATCACTTTCACGATGATTTGAAATGTAATCTTCAGTGATTGACATCTTCATTTTTCGGGATCTAGGTAAAATTATGTCGTGATCTTTTAAATCATTGATGATTTTAACCCTTTGTTTCTCAGTATCTAGTTTAGCTATTTTGTGGTTTGCTAATTTAGCAGTTGTGATTTTTTTTTGACAAGATGGTCTGGAACTTAGTTGATTAGGGTAGAAATTAAAATATCTTCGATAATGACAAAGTCCGATGAAGTCAGTTGTTTCTAGGTTTTTCCAGAGCCAATATGTAGCGGTTAGTTCACAGAAATTATCGTTTTTGGATGAAATGTTATCAAGAGTGTTATCCTGCATAATGCCATCATAGATAATAGGATTTACATTGCTATTTACTTGAATTGGTTCGTACAAGTCATTCTTTAAGTAAGGTAATGGTTTGTGTGTTACAATAAATATTTTCATATTAAGTAATATTAAATTCTTTTTTTGCAGTGGCTAAAGCTGAAGCAATAACCTGATGCATATCATAATATTTGTATTCTGCTAGCCTTCCGCCAAAAATTACATTAGGTTCTTTTTGAGCTAATTTTTTATACTCCTCAAAAATTTGTTGGTTTTTGGTGTCATTTATTGGATAAAATGCTTCTTTATTTAAATCCCAATCTTGAGGATATTCTTTTGTAATTACGGTCTTTTTTTGTTTGCCAAATTCAAAATGTTTGTGTTCAATAATTCTTGTAAAATCATAACTGGCATCATTATAGTTGACAACAGCATTTCCCTGAAAATTATCTGTTTCTAGTATTTCATTTTCAAAATTCAAAGAACGATATTCTAAGACACCTAGTTTATAATCAAAATATTCATCGATTTTTCCAGTAAAAACAATTTTATCTGATAAATTATTAAAATAGTCTCTATTGGTAAAGTAATCGGTATCTGTCAGTACTTCTATGTCTTTTAACAGAGAGTCAGTAAGCTTGTTGTATCCACCTATCGGTATTCCTTGGTATTTGTCATTAAAGTAATTATTGTCAAATGTGAATCTAATAGGTAGTCTTTTTATAATAAAAGCAGGTAACAAGTTTGCTTTTCTACCCCATTGTTTTTCAGTGTATTCTTTGATAAAATAGTCGTAAATGTCTTTTCCAACAAGACTTAAGGCTTGTTCTTCTAAATTTTGAGGATTTTCTACGCCATAGATTGCTATTTGTTGATCTATTTTTTCTTTTGCTTCTTTTGGTGTTTTTGTACCCCAAAGTTGATAAAAAGTATTCATATTGAAGGGTAAGTTATAAAACTTTCCTTTTGAATAAGCAATTGGAGAATTTATGTAGTTGTTGAATTCTACAAATTGATTTACATAGTCCCATAGTCCTTTATCATTGGTATGAAAAATATGGGCTCCATATTTATGAACATTTATTCCTTCGATATTTTCGCAATGGATGTTTCCTCCTGTGTGATTTCTTTTATCTATAACAAGACATTTTTTTCCTTCTTTATTAGCTTCGTGAGCAAAAACAGCTCCAAAAAGACCAGCACCAATAATTAAATAATCATATTTCATATGTGTAAAATCTATTTTAAAGAGGAATAAAGGGAATAATAGTTTTGTTTCATAACACTTAAATCATGGTTTTTTGAAACCAATTCAAATGCATTTGTCTTTATGGTTTCAGAAAGTTGCTTGTCATTTAAAAGGCGTAATACCCCTTTTGCAAGGTTTTCAGTATCCTTTAAATTGGCTATAAATCCAGTTTTGCCATTTTTTACTACTTCGCCGATTCCTCCAGCATTTGTGGCTACTACAGGGATTTTTGTTGCAAATGCTTCATAAATAGTTAATGGAAGTCCTTCAGTCAAGGATGTCAGAAGGAAAATGTCAAATTCTGGTAGAAGCTCTTGAACATTATCTCTAAAACCCATAAAAAAAAGATCCTCCTTTAGGTTCTTTATCGCAACATAATTTTCTAGTTCAGACCTTAAGGGGCCATCACCAATTATAACAAATTTGATAGATAATTCAATCGGTTTTTTGTCCATTATTTCTCGGGCAGTATCTATAAAAGTAAAAATGTCCTTTTGACTGGTCAATCCTGCAATATTTCCAACGATTCTACTTTCTGGCGAGAAATTAAATTCTTGGTGCAAGAGATATGTATTTTCTTTTTGGGCAAATTTTGCCACATCAATAGCGTCATAAATTGTTAGTAAACGTTCTTTGTTTTGGATTATGTTTTCAAAAATATTTTCTACTGCCTTAGAGACACAGATGATTTTTTTTATACTTGGATGCGAATATTTGTATCGGTTTAGGTATTTATTTTTTATTCTGTTATTTCTTTTTCGGCTTAGGATTAATTTAGTAGATTTCTTTAGAAATTTCATTGCGATTAAAGCAGCATTTAAGGCAGAAGAATCATGAATGTGGACAACCGAAATAGATTCTTTTTTGCATATTTTTACTATAGCAATAATAAGGTTTATCAGTTTTAGCTTGTTTTTTTTATACGTAAAAAAAGCAGCATTTTCTTTTTTACAAATCTCGGCTAAGACTGAGTTTTCAGGGCATAATATATATTGGGCTAAATCTTTTTTACTTTTTAGAAGATTATAAACGGTATACATTTGTACATCACCACCTCTCAATTCTGTTATAGATGTGATATTTAATATTTTCATTACTGTAAAAGTGTTTTTAAGTTATAGTTAAATCCTGATAAATGGTGCAAAAATAAGATATTAAAGCTACTTTTGTTGAATTTATATGAATTATTGTGAGTTTCTGATTTTTTTTAAGCGTTAAAAAAAATAGTCGATAACAGAGGGTATTATACATCATTAAAAATTCTAAAACAGAAGGAAACGAAATAGTGAATTTTTATGAATCATTTCAATTTATCAGAAAAACTCTTCGATGGCAATAAAAAAAACATCTCGGAATTATTCGAATTAGGATGGAAAGACCTTTAATGATAAATCCATTAAAATCTTTAATCGAGTAACATGATTGATTATGAGTGTTTTATGATGTAAAAAAGTTAGATTTTTTTTATATGCAACATTATTGTCATTATTAATTGGAAAAAGAAACGGAACGCCTGAACTTATTGCAGATCTTTAAAATTACAATTAGAGCACATTTATTTTATTTAAGACAACTTCTATAAACATCTAAATATTAACCAGCCGTTTTTTCAATCAAAAGACAAGGCTCTTTCTGTAAGTTTTTGAATAGAGTTTGCTTTATCTTTTTCAAAATCACTTAATCCATTCAATACGACCTCTTTCATGTATTCGGGCTCGAGATAAGCCCAATAGTTTGCTACATCACCACCTATTTCTGGTAATGAGGTTTTGTCGGATAAAAATATAGGTTTTCCAAAACACATGGCTTTTATAGAAGGTACTCCAACCCCTTCCCCAATAGAAGGAAAAAGAAATGCTTTAGAGTTTTTTATAAAAAATGGCTTGGTTCTTCGTCAAAATTAGTGGAAAACCAAATTGGGTTGTTTAGATATGGAAATTAAAGTTTAAATAAGTACTGGCTTTTAAAGGGTATTTTGCGATAATTACAAATCTATTCATTGATTTATAGATGCCTTTTGAATCCCACTAATTTTAGCGAAGAGCCAACTGGTGCTTACCTTCATCACTTACTTTTCCTGTTAGAAAAACTTGATTTTTAAGCCATTTTTCCTAATGAAAACTTTAATTTTTTCATGAAATTACAATTATTATTTGAAGTCTAAAATTCTGTGCGTATTTTTGTCAATTATAAAAAATCAATTATGAATTTTAAAATAAATCTAATTTATTTCAATACTACTTCAAAAATTACGGATTGTATAAGTAATTTTGATTCAAAAGGAAAACTTTTTGGGAACGGTCAGCGAAACACCATCAAATTATTTGAATTAGAAGGAAAGACAATCAATATAAAATCCTTCAAGATTCCCAATCTGGTTAATAAAGTTGCCTATAAATATTTTCGAAAGTCAAAAGCCAGACGTTCTTTTGAGTATGCAACATTATTATTAGAAAAAGGTATTGGAACACCAGAACCTATTGCCTACCTTGAGAATTACAATTGGATTGGTTTGAAAGACAGTTATTATGCCAGTGAACATCTCGAATGCGATTTGACATATAGAGAGTTGGTCGAAATTCCGGATTTTTCAGATCATGAGAATATTTTGCGACAATTTACTCAGTTTTCATTCCATTTACATGAAAAAGGGGTTGAATTCTTGGATCATTCTCCTGGGAATACTTTGATAAAAAAGACGATAGAAGGAAAATACGAATTTTTCTTGGTCGATTTGAATAGGATGAATTTTCATGCTCAAATGGACTTTGAGCAACGAATGAAAAATCTTTCTCGATTAACACCTCAAAAGGGAATGATTGCAACAATGAGTAAGGAGTATGCAAAATGCTATCCAGTAAAAACAGAAGCTGAAATTTTTGAAAAAATGTGGTTTTATACCCAGGAGTTTCAGGATAAATTCGCTAAAAAACAACGATTGAAAAAGAAATTGAAATTTTGGAAATCTTAATTTTTAGATTTTAAATTTTTTAGCTTTTGGAAACGAACATATACACTCAATGAATTCAAATAACAGATAATTAAGCCTTTTTTACCATCAAGAATTCCTAATCGTATAAAATACTGATAAATAAATTGATAGATTGGTCTAATGTAAATGTGAAAAACAGTTGGATTTATTCCTACTGAAGAAGCTTCTTTAGCTTTAAGTTGGCCGTAAAGTATCATTTTTTGTTTATAACTGGAATAATCATTATACGAATAATGTGTTAATTTATTTTTCAGTTTACCAATTTTTCCTGTTACCAGCAGTTTTTCATGTACAATTTTTTGTTCCGAATAGCAGGCTTTATTATTTTGAAATAATCGAATGATTTTATCAGTTTGCCAACTGCTGAATAGTAATTTGGAATTTTTAAACATAAAAGAACGAGACATATAATAAGCAGAATATGCATCTCGTTTTTGAATTGTTTGAATGATTTCCTGTTGAAGCTTTGGAGTTAATCTTTCGTCAGCATCAATAAAAAGTATCCAGGGATTTGTAGCTTGGCTTATTGCAAAATTTCGTTGTAAAGCAAAGTTTTCAAATGGGTGCTGTATTGTTTTTACTAGCTTAAAACTTTTAGCTATTGAAATAGTTTGATCGGAACTGAATGAGTCAACTACTATAATTTCATCTGCAAAAGAAATATTTTCTATAGCCTCTTTAATGTTGCGTTCTTCATTATAAGTAATAATTAAAGCTGTTAGCGAAGGTCTTTTGGTATTACATATTTGAAGGCTTTTTTTTTTATTATCTGAGAGGTTGTATGTCAGGAAAGAAATTAATTGCTTCTCAAATAACGCTGCGTGAAAATCTTTATATAATTTTAAAGCTTCGGTCTTGAGATTTTTTTCTGAAACTCCAAAAAATAGTTCAGTTTTAAAATCATTCAAATGTACCGAACTATGCGCAAGGCCATCTTCAAAAGTTGCCCATATTTTCTTTTCAATCCAGGGAGAAAAAATTATAAAGGAGGGTTTCTCTAATGCTTTTGCCATATTGATAGCGCCACCATCATTACCAATAATCAAATCACATTGATTCATAATGGCAATAAATGATCTTAGGTCATTTCCCAAAAGATTAAAATATATTTTTTCTTGTGTGGTAATTTTACAGGAATTCAAAACTAATTTTGCGTCCTCAATTTGTTTTGGAAAGTAATTAAAAAGTATGTTTACATCCTGATTGTCTGCAATGGTATCTACCACTTTAGCCATATATTCTAAAGGGTAAGTCTTTAGTTTTTCACTTCCTAAAAGACTGATCATTATTGTTTTTCTGTCCTTGTTAAGGTTGTGCTGTTCAAAAAGTTGCAAGGCTTGATGATTCTCTTTTTCGGTAACAAAAAGCTTTGGCAGTGGATCTATTTCTGTTTTTAAATTAAGTGGTTCTAATAATGAAAGTCTTCTTTCTATAGCTAATCCTAAGTTAGTTTTTGGAAATTCTTCAAAAAGGACATTATCAGTATATAAAAACGTTCTTCCTTTCTTTTTGTAGGAGATTTTTCTTTTGGCACCACTTAAAAATACAATTAACCAACTTTCTAGTTTTGAATAGGCATCAATAAGCAAATCATAATTCGTGGCTCTAATTTCAAGGGCAAGTTTAAAAAAGGCTGCCTTGCTTTTGCGGTGTTTTTCTTGAAATAATATGATATTATCAATGCTGTTGTTCCCTTCTAAGACAGGAGTGGTTGATTCGTAAACTAAATAATCTATTTGTGCTTTTGGGTATGCTTTTCTTAGGTTATTGCAAATGATGGAGCTAATTAAAACATCACCAATCATTTTTTGTTGTATAACTAGAATTTTCATTTACGTAATAGTTGTATTTATTTAGATTACAAATTGAAGAAAAAAAAATCAATTATCAATACGATAATTATCAAAATTAAAAAACCAAATTTCAATTGGCTAAAACAATTAAAATTTGGTTTTTTTGTTGCTGTTTAGTTTTTTTTTAAATATTATTTAAGTGTTAAAGCATCATTGGTCACCCGTTCATAAAAGGTTTGTATATATGCCTTTATAAATTGAGACATTTTATTAGCTCTTTGCTTATTGCTGCTCAATAAATTGTTTTTTAAGTAAATATCTTTCTTCCAATTGTATAAACCAATTGGCTGGTTGTTGGAAAACGCCAAATAATAATCATCTTGAATGTAGTGATAGGTTCCTTGAAGATAATAGACAACAAAATTGTTTTTGGATTTGTAGCTTTTGCCAAAACTAACGATATCTGTTTTGATATTTAGGTAATCCAAAATACTTGGCATAATATCTATTTGTTGAAAGTTGTTTTGGTTAACACCAACAAATTCAGGGTTCGAGGGGTCAAAGAACAGAATCGGAATGCTGAATTTTCCAATATTAGTTTTGTCAATGGCATGATCGCCAGCAGATGATGTGTGGTCTGATGAAATTACAAAAAGAGTATTTTTGTACCACGCTTGTTTCTTCGCAGTATTGAAAAAATTTCGCAAAGCAAAATCAGAATACCCAATGCTTTCATGTATATCCGTTGTGCCTTTAGGGAATTTTCCTTTGTATTTTTCGGGAATGCGGTAAGGGTTGTGTGATGAAATAGTAAATATTGAACTAAAGAAAGGTTGCTTAAAACTAGTTAGTTTGTTGCAAAAAAACTGCATAAATTCTTCGTCATAAACCCCCCATTTTCCATCAAATGCTTCTTTACCATCGTATTCGTCTTTTCCATAATATTGATCAAAGCCTGCTACTTTAGCATATTGATCAAAATTTTGGCTTCCGTTAAAAGAACCGTGAAAAAAAGAAGTGCGATATCCTTCCTTTTTTAAAATTTTTGGAAGACCATTTATTTTGTTTAATGAAAAACTAGACGATATAAAGGAGTTGTTCATTAAACTAGGTACGCTGGACAATATGGAAGGAACAGCATCTATGGAGACTTTTCCGTTAGCAAAACCATTTTTGAAATAGTATGATTTTGTTATCAAAGAATCTAGAAACGGAGTATAACCTCTACCAACATTTTCATCGCCAAAACTTTCTAAAATGATTACAACTACATTTTTTTTGGTTATTGGTTTGCCTGGATTTAAGTTTATAATTGGGTTGTATATGGAAAGCAGTTCTTTTTCTTCAAAGTAATGCACTTTTTCAATATCTTCTTTCTTGGCAATGGTCTTTAAGATGCAAAATGGGGTGTTTAGAATCAATGCTGAATTTCCAAGTTCGCCATATACTACTGCATCAACAATTTTTATTGGTTTTTTTCGAAATCCACCACGTGATACAAGGAGTCCAACTGCAATTGCAAGAATTAAAATGGAGTATTGTTTTATTAGGACACTTTTTGTTAGTTTTTCAATAGAACTTGACTGTTTGAAATTAGGTAGTAATTTCCAGAAAAGGACACTGAAAACAAGAAATAATACGGCAATATACCAAAACTCCTTTAGAAAAGAAGGAATAAGTCCAATAGCTTCATGCTCCATTCCTTTGGCAGTAATCATACTAAAAGTACTTCGTCTCCCTGTAAATCGATAGTAAATAATATCAATAAAATTGGTTGCAATGAATACAAGATTTACAGCGTAAAATGATATTTTAAGCCATTTTTGGTAATTCAATTTGTACTTAAAATTACCTGGAATTAAATGTGCAATTACAAAGATGATATTCAAATAAGCTATTGCAGCAAGATCAAACAAAAGCCCGCCTTTTATCACTTTTAAATCAAAATTTTGAAATGAAGAGGTATTCATGAAATAAAACAGGATTCTTGATAATTGATAAATTAAGGTTACTAATAGTAATCGTTTAAGGAGTATTATGCTGATTTTATTTTGATTATTCATTTTTGGAATTGTTTTTAGAACTTGATATTTAAAGAAGTATAATGAGGTGCTTTTTTTTAGTGTTGTGTAATTAATATTTGAATGAAATGTGTTTGTCTTTTTTTTTGGAATAGATCCAAGGTTTTATGAGATTTAATTGAGGCTGTAAACTTAATTAGTTAAGCAAATAAAAAACAATTTCCAATCGAACATTCAATTGGAATTGGAATTTTATTTTTTTAATTGATTTGTTTATTTATTTCTTTTAGAGGGTTGTTGTGTGTTTTTAGGTATGCTTCACCTATTAATCTAGCCCCACTGGTATTGAGGTGATTTATGTTTCTATATACAATTGTATTGTTTATTTCAATTTCACAATTTCCGTTATGGCACATTACTTCGTTCAAATCTATTACAATTATAGAAGGGAATTTTCGTTTCATTTCGTAAACAATATAATCCGTTGGTCTTTTGTATTCTGGGATGGTGATATTTTTTTCAGAGAAATAAATAGGTAACCCTCCTTTTATTAATTTAGCTTTGTGTAAATTAAGTTCAGTTGTGTTTCTTAAGGGGTCAAAAATCACAATTTTTTTGCCTAATTTTATTAACTCTTCCAGATTTTTCAGGATAGATCGGTATGTTGTTTTGTTTTTTTGATTCGATATTGATTCCCAGTTGCTTGCTATGAAAATCGTTTTGAATTTTTTAGCATAATTCATCCTGTCTATTGGATATTGTCCATCATATAAATCTCCATTGTCATATAATCGCCCCATTAAAGGATAACCTCCTGCAGCACTGTCGTGTATGTACAGTCCTGCATCTTTTGCAAGAACATCAAGGAATGCCGCTGTGTGATTAGCAAATGAATCGCCAATTAATAAGCCGTCTAAAGTGTCTTTTTTTACTCCTAAGTAGCAATCGTCGCAGTTTCCTATTTTAAATTTGTCAAAGCATTCCTTTCTGATTTTGTTAGGATAGTTTTCTTTAGGATTGAACTCAGATAGAGTTGGATAACGTTGAGGAAATCCGTTTTTTGCATCGAGAATCCCATATATTGTAGCTATTATTACTAAAGAAGGAAGAAATACAACTAGTATAGTTTTTTTGAAATCAAATTTTAAGGTTGTTCTAAAAGGTTGCTCTACAAACCTCCATGACAGATAAGAAAGTGCAAAAACGAGTGTGATGGTTGCAATACGGATTGTTCCATCAAAATTGATTCCGATGTATTTAAGTAGTACAAAAATTGGCCAATGCCACAGGTATAATGAGTAGGAAATTAACCCTATTCCAACCATTAGCTTATTTTGGATTAATCGGTTTATTATTCCTTTGGTTTGTTCTGTTTTACCCGTGAATATTAGAATTGCTGTACCTAAGCATGGCCAAAAGGCATTCAATCCAGGGAATAAACTTGATTTATTTAAGATTATAGCAGGAATAATAATGAGAGCAAGCCCAATTACAGACAGAATGTTGTTTTTGACTTTATTCAAGTTTGGTAATAGATTCCAATACATGGCTAAACACGAGCCAATTGTGAGTTCAAAAAGACGGGCTGGTAACAAGAAATAAGCCATTCTTGGATTGGAATGGGTCTGGTAAACCGAGAAAAGTAGTGAAATAAGGCAGAGTAATGTAATGATTAAAAGCCTTTTATGTAAATTAAATTTTCTATGCAGGAGGAGTAGGAAAGGAGGAAGAAAGAAATAAAATTGTTCTTCTACCGAAAGGGACCATGTGTGTAAAAACGGTATTGAATCTGAGTTTTCTGCAAAATAATCGCCTAAATTAACGTATAAATGGAAATTATTTGTACATAATAGCGTGTAAATTAATGTTCTAGAATATGCTTCTAGATTATCAGCAAATAAGAAGAAACAAGCTGGAATAGTGATTATTAACATAATGAAAACTAAAACAGGAATGATGCGTCGGATTCTTCTTAGATAGAAATTTTTATATGAAAATCTCTTTTCTTTTATTTCTGTATCAATTAATGAAGTTATTAAAAATCCAGATAGTACAAAAAAGACATCGACACCTATAAATCCCCCAGAAAAAAAGGGAAACCCTGCATGAAAAATTAGTACGAGTAGTATAGCAATTGCCCTTAATCCATCAATATCGGAGCGGTAAGAAGTTTTTAAATTCATTTTTTCGTTTTGTAGCATCATTTTTACTTTTATATGACTTTGTCAATAAAAAAGAAGTAGTTCATTAAAATTTCGGCAAATATACCATTTTTAACCATTAGCAAAAAAGTTGTGGAACAGATTAAGTTAAAGACTCTTTGAAGTTTAATAAAACGATTTCTCAAAGTATTTATAAATGAATAAAGAGAAAAAAACGAATAAGACTTAAAAATGGGTTCTGCCATGATTTGTGCGGGTTCTTTTTATTTCGCCACGAATTTGCTTCACCAATTCGCTATCGCTCGGGTCACGAATTATCCACGAATTAATTTATTTGAATTTTAAAGAATTAGTGTGAATTAGTGTGAATTAGTGTAATTTGTGGCTAACTTTTTTTTATTTAATTTATGGACTACCCACACAGTTGATGGTAGAACCAAAAAATGGAATAACTCTTTGCTAACATAAAAGAGTTATTCCATTTTTTTATCTTTAAATCTGCAATCTAGAATTTATACCGCTACATCATATTCGCGCAAAGCGTTATTCAATGACGTTTTCAAATCAGTAGATGGTTTACGAGTCCCAATAATTAATGCACAAGGCACTTGGAATTCACCAGCGGCAAACTTTTTAGTATAACTTCCAGGGATTACTACCGAACGAGCAGGTACAAAACCTTTCATTTCTACAGGAGTTTCTCCCGTAACATCAATAATTTTAGTAGAAGCAGTCAAACACACATTAGCACCAAGAACAGCCTCTTTACCTACGTGAACGCCTTCAACAACGATGCATCTTGATCCAACAAAAACACCATCTTCAATAATTACCGGTGCAGCTTGCAATGGTTCTAAAACGCCACCAATTCCAACACCACCGCTTAAATGTACGTCTTTACCAATTTGAGCACAGCTTCCAACAGTTGCCCAAGTATCAACCATTGTTCCTGAATCGACATATGCGCCAATGTTTACGTAACTTGGCATCATAATTACTCCACTAGAGATATATGCACCATAACGAGCAGAAGCTCCAGGAACTACACGTACTCCTTTGGCAGCATAATCTCTTTTTAGCAACATTTTGTCATTATATTCGAAGATTCCAGCTTCCAATGTTTCCATTTTTTGAATAGGGAAATACATTACAACAGCTTTTTTTACCCATTCGTTTACTTGCCATCCGTCTCCTTTTGGTTCGGCAACACGCAATTTTCCGGAGTCTAATAATTCAATGACTTCTCTGATTGCCTCAGTAGTTTTTGTTTCTTGCAGTAAAGCGCGGTTTTCCCAAGCTTGTTCTATTATGGATTGTAATTCGTTCATTTTTGATAAAATTTTTGGCAAATATACCATTTTTAACCGATAGCAAAAAAGAGAAATGGAGCGAAAATGTTATATATTTGTAGTTCAAATAAAAGAATTATGGAAACGATTCGATTGGAATATTCAGCTGTTGAGAAACTTGAAATATTGAAATCTTTGAGTCATTTTTTACCCGATGATTATACGAAAATTTTGAAGGATGATGTATTTTGGAAAAATAAGTTTAAGTTAGATTTGGCATTAACAGAAATTCATAATGGTACTGCAAAATTCTATACAATAGAAGAGGTTGAAGCATCTCTTGATGAAATAATTTCAGAATTTGAAAATTAAATGAACTGGTTGATAAATGAATTTTTAATTTAAATAATTATACCAATTATGGATGTCTTAACCAAAACAGTCGTTATCAAAAATCATATTCTTCATTTGGATATGGTGTTGCCAAAAGACTTTACTGCTAATAAAGTAAAAATAACAATTACCGCTGAGGATGATTTTGTTGTTGAAAATCCGATTAGAAATTTGAGAGGAAAACTTAATTTTTCAGACAAGCAATACAATGATATTCAGGATTTTTTAAACGAAGATCGATAATGTATTTACTTGATACGAATGCAATTATCGATTATCTTGATGACAAATTATCATTTGAGGCTAATTTGTTAATAGATGATATTAGGATTCCTCAAATTTCAATAGCCACAAGAATTGAACTTTCTATTTTGCCAAATGCGGATGAAAGACAAATTGAAATTATGCAGGAGTATCTCTCTTATTGTAAGGTCTTCGAATTAACGGAAGAAGTTGTTTTGAAAATTATTGAAATTCGTAAAAAATATAAAATTAGGGATTTTGATTCTATTATTGCTGCAACTGCGTTGGTTTACAAGTTTATACTTATTACAAGTGATAAAGATTTCAGCAATATTAAAAGATTGAAAATTATAAATCCTAATAAACTATAAGAATTAAAATGCCAAGAATACTCTCCATAGATTACGGACAAAAACGAACAGGAATAGCTGTTACCGATGAATTGCAAATTATAGCTTCGGGATTGACTACGATTCCATCAGTAACTGCAATTACTTTTTTAAAAGATTATTTTGCTAAAGAAAAAGTAGAAGCCGTACTCATTGGCGAACCCAAGCAAATGAATGGTGAACCATCTGAAAGCGCTTCAATAATCAAAGGATTTGTAACGCATTTTACCAATCATTTTCCAGATATGAAAGTCATTCGGGTTGATGAGCGTTTTACTTCAAAAATGGCTTTTCAGACAATGATTGATAGCGGACTCAATAAAAAACAGCGTCAAAACAAAGCACTTATCGATGAAATTTCGGCGACAATTATGCTTCAGGATTATTTGAATCGAAAATAATGTGATTAATTTAACAAACCGTTATGTTTTTTGAACGTTTTGTAACTGAAAAATAATTTTTTTTTGTAATTTTTAGAGCTAATTTTGCAACTTCTTAAAAACACACAAAAATGTCCGATACAACAATACGATCCAATTCAGATGTAGTTTTAATTGGTGCAGGAATTATGAGTGCTACTCTAGGTTTGATTTTAAAAGAATTACAACCTGATTTAAAGATTGATATTTACGAAAGATTAGATGTTGCTGCCGCAGAAAGCTCAGATGCTTGGAATAATGCAGGAACTGGACATTCGGCTTTTTGTGAACTTAATTATACTCCAGAAAGTGCTGATGGAACAATAAATCCAAATAAAGCCATCAGTATTGCCGAACAGTATGAGGTTTCAAGACAATTTTGGTCATATTTAGTTCAGGAAGGAAAAATTTCATCTCCAGAAGATTTTATAAAAAGCGTTCCTCATATCAGCTTTGTTTGGGGTGATGCAAATGTTACTTTTCTTAAAAATAGATTTGAAGTTTTACAATCAAATCCTCTTTTTTCAGGAATGACTTTTAGTACTGATTTTTCTGAACTGCAAAAATGGATGCCTTTAGTAATGGAAGGTAGAAATCCAGATGAAAAAGTAGCTGCAACTTCAATGAAAATTGGAACTGATGTGAATTTCGGTACATTAACCAGAGATATGTTCAGTTATTTGACAAAATTGGATAATGTTACTATACACTACAGCCATGAGGTTAAAAAATTAAAACAGCGAGAAGATAAATCTTGGAGGATAAAAATCACTGATTTGGCTTCTGATCAAAAGAAAAAAGTATATACCAAATTTGTTTTCATAGGTGCTGGCGGAGGTTCACTGCCATTATTGGAAAAAGCAAACGTACCCGAAGGAAAAGGATATGGTGGTTTCCCTGTTAGTGGACAATGGTTAAAATGTACAAATCCCGAAGTAATAGCAAAACATCAAGCTAAAGTATATGGAAAAGCTAGTGTTGGTGCGCCACCAATGTCTGTTCCGCATGTTGATACTCGAATGATTGATGGCGAAAAAGCATTGCTTTTTGGTCCGTTCGCAGGATTTTCTACCCGATTCTTAAAAAACGGATCGTATTCTGATTTGCCTTTATCAATAAAACCAGATAACGTAATTCCAATGATTGTTGCTGGGTATAAAAATATTCCGCTTACTAAATATTTAATTGAGCAAGTACGTCAATCTCCAAAAGATAGAATGAATGCTTTACGTGAATATGTGCCAGGAGCTAGAACCAAGGATTGGAAATTGGAAAGAGCAGGACAAAGAGTTCAAGTTATCAAAAAAGACGAAGAGTTAATTGGAAAATTAGAGTTTGGTACCGAAATTATCAACACTCATGATGGAACTCTAGCCGTTTTATTAGGAGCCTC
This sequence comes from uncultured Flavobacterium sp., assembly GCA_963511725.1. Taxonomy (GTDB): domain Bacteria; phylum Bacteroidota; class Bacteroidia; order Flavobacteriales; family Flavobacteriaceae; genus Flavobacterium. The sequence goes on along the minus strand of CAUPKA010000009.1, from coordinate 86,279 downwards.
TCCTGGAGCTTCAACTGCAGTTTCTATTATGGTTGAGTTGGTAGGTAAATGTTTCCCAGAGCAATTTAATTCTCCAGAATGGCAGGAAAAAGTGAAAGCTATGATTCCTTCTTTTGGTCAGGCTTTAAATGATAACCCAGAACTTTTGACAAGTCTTAGAAACAAAACTGCTGAAGTTTTAAAATTAAATCAATAAATAATAAATGACAGCTTTTGGTTTCTTCCATTCGAAACCAAAAGCTGTCATTCTTTTTTTACTCAATCCTCCATTAGTTTTTTGGTGTTTTTTAAAATTCCTTCAGATAAATTAGTGAGCCAGATTAACTGTTCTATAACCAATTGAGCTTCCTGCATTTTAAAAGCAAAAGCTTCTTCGTCTATTTTATTTCCTTCTTTTAATTCGTTTTGACGAATATTTTTCAATTCGGTAAATCGATTAGCTAGTTCTTCATTAGTGATTTCATCGAAATCAAGAATGATCTCGTTCTCTAAAAGCGCAATTGATTGGTCTAAGTTTTTAAGCACTTTTTCGACCACAATCGTAAGTGCTCTTGATGAAGGCGTGGTTTTGTGTGATTGAGTATAAGTTCCTAATGAAGCAGTCGATGAAAGCAAAGAATGATTGAGTCCCGTCAATTTATAAAGCAATAGCATATTCTTTTGTTTCGATTTTGGTTCCTGTGACATCCTTTGGAACGAAGCCATAAGATTTCCAATTTCAATAAAAGCATTTTTTCTTGCCAAACGATAGGAGGTAGGAACTTCGCCTTTTTGGGTATAATAAATAAAAATTTCTTTTAAATAATCTCTATTGGCAATAATCGATTTTTCTAAGTATTCAGGTGCTTTGATATATTCCCACGAAGGCCATAAAAAATGATTGGCAAAATAGGCTAATAGCGCTCCTGTTGCCGTATCAATGATTCTAAACTGAATAACATCTAAATAATCAGTTGTTAATATGCCGTATATAAAGACAATATACATAGTTACAAAAGTGGCGCTTACCGTATAATTGATTGGTGCAAAGGCGAAACCAAGTAGCATACAAATAATTCCCAAAATACTTAATATTAGATAATTGGGAGCTAACGCCAAAATACTGAATGCAATGATACCACCAATAATAGTTCCGATGACTCGCTGTATGGTTCGTTGTTTGGTCAATCCATAACCAGGTCTCATGATAATTATGATTGTCATTAAAATCCAATACACATTTTGAAAAGGAAGAAATTTACCAGCTAATCCTCCTAAAATAATAGCAACAGTCAATCGTAAGGAATGTCTAAATATCGTCGACGAAAAACTAATGTTTTCAATAAATGTACTTATAGGGTAATATTGTGGGGTTAAAAATTTCTCTAAATCTTTGTCTTTTCCTTTAAAATCATAATTGTTGGATACTGATGTAAAAGCACGTTCTATGATTTTGATTTTATCGATTTGATTTTCGGCATATTCAAGCATGGTTTTCAGCATCAAGACACCTTCGGAAGCTTCGGCCTTTCCTAATTCATTTTCATATTCGCTGATAGCATTTTCTAAGGCAGATAGATGCTTGCGTAATGTATGTTCAGGGATATAATTGGTTTTTTTTACTATGTTTTTTGATAATTGTTTTAATGTTGAAGCCAAATTATAGGCTAGGCTTTGATATGTTGCTAGGGTTTTAGGATGTTTTTCAAATTTTTGATGCAATCTGTTATGATCAAAAGAAGTGGATAAAGCTAATTCTAATATTTCTACTAAAGAAACAAAGACTATCAGCATTTTTCGATTTTGATTAGAGGAAACAGCGTTAATTTGTTTTCCAATAAGAACTCTTCGGATATTATGATGTATGTCGTTGAGTTCAACTTGCAGATGCAATTGTTTTTCTAGAATTACTTTTCTGTCGGCAGTGCTAGTCCATAAATCGCCTCTTAGCTTAAGATATTTGGCTGTTAGCTTAATAGATTCGGCAACTTGTAATTCGGCATAGCGATAGGGTCTTATATAATGAAACAGCAATGAAATAATTAAATAAAACAATCCTCCTGCAAGTATCAAACCCGAATATTGGACCATTTCAATTCCAGTATGCATGTGTGCAAATGATAATGATGCAGACAATAATGCCGAAAAGGATGTAAATGTGGCTCTTTGCCCATATACGGACAGCATCGCTAAAACGAATATTAATATAGGGAAAAGCGGATAAAAAATAAAAGGAATGGGGTAGGTAAGATTAATTAACAAATTGACTCCGGCTACCAAAAATGCAGTGACAATGATTCCGTTTATTTTATGTTTCAAGCTGCTTGGAATGTCGCATGGGTAAGTCAAAAATGTTCCAAGAGCAATAGTGAAACCTATTTCAAAATGATCAAAATAAGTACAGACTAATACCGGAATCACTGCAGATATTGTTGCTTTTAATGCGTTCGTAAAATAGGTGCTGTCCGTGAATCTTTCTATTTTGGCAATCATGTAATTTGATTTGATGCAAAGGTAAGTTATAAACGTCTTTGTGTGTTTTTATTTAATGTTTACTAGTGTAATATTACAAAAATATACTAATTATTATAGCGAGATAAATTGTTCTTTCTTTTTTTTTATTACTTTTGTCAACCTAAATTAAGTGGATTTTCTTCCTGTATTTATACTAGATATTAATAAAAAAATGATCAAATGATATTACCAATTATAGGATATGGTGACCCTGTTTTAAGAAAAGTAGGGGAGGAACTGACTCCGGATTATCCAAATCTAAAAGAAGTTATTGCAAACATGTATGAAACCATGTACATTGCAAGTGGTGTAGGTTTAGCAGCAGAACAAGTGGGATTGGCAATACGTTTATTTATTATCGATACAACTCCATTTGGTGAAGACGATGATTTAGAAGCTAATGAACAAAAAAAATTGAAAGGCTTCAAAAAGACTTTTATCAATGCCAAAATAATAAAAGAAGAAGGTGAAGAATGGGCTTTTAATGAGGGCTGTTTGAGTATTCCTGATGTACGTGAAGATGTATTTAGAAAACCAACAATTACGATTGAATATTGTGAAGAAGATTTTGTTATGAAAACAGAAGTTTTTGATGGTTTGATTGCTAGAGTTATTCAACACGAGTACGATCATATTGAAGGGGTTTTGTTTACAGATAAAATTTCATCTTTGAAGAAGAGATTGATTCAAAAGAAATTAAAAAACATTATCGAAGGAAAAACATTTCAAGATTATAGAATGAAGTTTTTTGCCAAAAAGGGAAGATAATAAAAAAAATATTTCTCCTCTTATTAACAGAGGTTTGGGTTGAAGGAAAAATAAAAAATAAGTAAAAAGAATAAAATGAGTTTAGAGAAAATATTATCCATTTCTGGAAAGCCAGGTTTATATGTTTTAAAAGTACAAACACGTACAGGTTTTGTTGCAGAATCATTATTGGATGGAAAAAAAGTAACGGTAAGTTTAAAAAGTAATGTAAGTCTATTGTCTGAGATTTCTATTTATACTTACGAGGGAGAAAAACCTTTGGCTGAAATCATCCAAAATATTGCCAAAAAAGAAAATAAAGGCCAAACCATTTCTCATAAAGAAGACAACGCTGTGTTGATGACTTACTTTAGAGAAGTATTGCCAGAATATGACGAAGAAAGAGTATATCCTTCAGATGTTAAGAAAATTGTTAACTGGTACAATACGCTTCAAGCAAAAGGATTGCTAGTTGATGAAGCTCCAGTTGTAGCTGAAGCTGAAGAAACTGCGCCAGTAGCAGATGAGGTTGTTGCTGAAACAGCAAAAGCGCCTGCTAAAAAAGCACCAGCAAAGAAAGCGCCTGCTAAAAAAGAGTAATTTTAAAAGTTATTCAAAATATATTTTAATCCTGTCAAGATATTTTCCTGACAGGATTTCTTATTTTTACACAAAACCAAGAACACGATGAGTACTAAACAAAACCAACTCCAAGCTTTCGAACGATTATTGAATATCATGGACGATTTGCGCGAAAAATGTCCTTGGGACAAAAAGCAAACGATACAAACGCTTCGTCATCTTACCATCGAGGAAACTTATGAGTTAGGAGACGCAATTTTAGATAACGATTTAAACGAAGTGAAAAAAGAACTGGGGGATTTGCTGTTGCATATTGTTTTTTATGCCAAAATAGGAAGTGAAACCAACGATTTTGACATAGCAGATGTGTGTAATGATATTTGTGAAAAACTCATTCACAGACACCCTCATATTTACAGCGATGTTGTTGTCAAAGATGAAGAAGAAGTAAAACAGAATTGGGAAAAATTAAAACTAAAAGAAGGAAAAAAATCAGTTCTTGAAGGAGTTCCAAGGAGTTTGCCTGCTCTTGTTAAAGCCAGCAGAATACAGGATAAAGTAAAAGGAGTCGGATTTGATTGGGAAGAATCGCATCAGGTTTGGGACAAAGTACAGGAAGAACTGCAGGAATTGCAAGATGAGGTAAAAGCAGGAGATCAGGATAAAATGGAATCCGAGTTTGGCGATGTTTTATTTTCGATGATTAATTACGCCCGATTTTTGAATATCAATCCTGAAGATGCATTGGAACGAACCAATAAAAAATTCATTAAGCGTTTTCAATATTTAGAAAGCAAAGCAGGTGAATTAGGAAAACCATTGATGGATATGACTCTTGCCGAGATGGATGTTTTTTGGAATGAAGCGAAGAAGCTTTAGTATTCAGAAAACAGTAATCAGAATTCAGTAATAGAAAATTTCTGTTAGGAATGCGAATCAAGGGTTTGAAATGTGCCGTTAGCACTGAATATTGGTAGAAAAATAATTTCATCCGCATTTTTGTCCCGTTAGGGACTAAACAACTCCTATTCATGTCAAATGATGTAAAAAGGTATAGTCCCTACGGGACATTGAGCGCATCGAGAATTTATTTTACTACCAATATTCAGTGCCTAACGGCACAAAAAATAGATTTTTAACTCTTGATTCGCATTACTAATTAATACTTAATCAGCTATCTTTTTTAGCTTATTAATATCTTTCAAGACGATTTTCTTACCCACTAATTCAATTAACCCAAGTTTATTAAAATCAGATAATAATCGGATGCAGCTTTCGGTAGCGGTGCCAATCATACTGGCTAATTCGTCTCTGGAGAGCTGTATTTTTAAGGTTTTATCAGTATTTGTGCCGAAAGTTTCATGTAGATAAATCAAGGTTTCAGCTAGTCGTTCTTTGACTGATTTTTGAGCCATATTGACCATGTGGTCATCGGCTAATCTCAAATCACCGCAAATCGTTTTCATGACATTCATCGAAAACTGATTGTTTTTATCGAAGAATCCCAGTATTTCATTTTTTGGTATAAAACAAACTTGCATATCTTCTAAAGCCACAGCGCTCAAATTGGCAGGTTCGTCGCTTATCATAGAACGCTGGCCCAATAATTCCCCTTTGGTCACCAATTTAACAATATGATCTTTGCCGTTTGGACTCAATTTGGTCAATTTGCAGACACCATCTTTAATACAAAATATGCCGTTCACGTTTTCTCCTTCTTCAAAAATGCTTTCTCCTTTTTTGATTATTCTAGAGGTTTTACAATCAGAAAGTTTGATAAGTTCATCTTTATTTAGTGCTTTTAAAGAACTAAATTCTCTTACGATACATTGCTCACATTTACTCATAACGAAATTGGATTTTCTCATGCAAAGTTATACTTTTATATGATAAATATCATTGTCGAGACATATTCAATTTGTGAATTTTGCACTGAAATTAATTGGATTTTATTTATGGATAAAAATAACTGTTTTCATTGTGGTTTAGATATTATTAAAGATGAACGAATTGTATTTGATGAAAAAGAATTTTGTTGTAATGGGTGTAAAACCGTTTATGAAATTTTTAGCCTAAATGATTTGACCTGTTATTATGACTTCGAGAAATCACCAGGCGCAACTCCACAAGATATTAATGGGAAATATGATTTTTTAGATAATGAAAGTATTGTTTCTAAATTATTAGAATTTAAAGAAGATTCAACAGCTATTATTTCACTGAACATTCCTCATATACATTGCAGTTCCTGTATTTGGATTTTAGAAAATTTACAGCGACTTCAAAAAGGCATAAACACTTCTCAGGTTAATTTCCCTGAAAAGAAAGTCAGAATCAATTACAATCCTGAGCTTGTTTCCCTAAAAAGCATCGTTCATTTGTTGAGTTCTATTGGCTATGAGCCTTATATCAGCTTAGAAAATTATGAAACAGGGAAAAATAATGTTGACCGAAGTTTGACTTATAAACTTGGAGTTGCATTCTTTTGTTTTGGTAATATCATGTTGCTTTCCTTTCCGGAGTATTTTGAAGTAAAGGAATTTTGGTTGGACAATTACCGTCCTTTTTTCAGGGGATTAATTTTTGCCTTGTCTTTACCTTCCTTTTTATATTCGGCAAGCGGGTACTATGTTTCGGCTATTAAAAGCATAAAATCCAAAATGCTCAATATCGATATTCCTATAGCTTTAGGAATTGTTGTTATGTTTGTTCGGAGCACATTTGATATTGTAATGGATTATGGTTCTGGTTTTTTTGACAGTTTGACTGGTTTGATATTCTTCATGTTATTGGGGAAAATGTTTCAAATCAAAACCTACAGTTTTCTTAGTTTCGAAAGAGATTTCAAATCTTATTTTCCGATAGCCATTACCAAAATAAATAATGACACTACTGAGGAAAGTATTCCAGTTTATGAAATCGAAAAAGGGAATCGATTGTTGATTCGTAACCAAGAATTGATTCCAGTTGATGGTATTTTAATATCGGATAAAGCGGAAATTGATTATAGCTTTGTTACAGGAGAAGCCGTTCCAATTACCAAGAAATCGGGAGATAAAGTTTTTGCAGGAGGTAAACAAATTGGAAAAGTTATTGAAATGGAAGTTTTACATTCGGTCTCCCAAAGTTATTTGACTCAATTGTGGAGTAATGATGTTTTTCAGAAAAAAGTAGAGCAAAAACACAAAACCATCACTGACAGCATTAGCCGTTATTTTACACCAATCCTTTTATTGATAGCATTTGCAGGATTTGGATATTGGATTTTTTTCGATGCTAATACGGCTTTCAACGTTTTTACAGCTGTATTGATTGTTGCTTGTCCTTGCGCACTAGCGTTGACTGCCCCTTTTACGATGGGGAATATGCTGCGAATTTTTGGCAATAAACATTTTTATCTCAAAAATGCTTTGGTAATTGAACAATTGGCCAAAGTAGACACGATTGTTTTTGATAAAACGGGAACTATTACTACGAACACAAAATCGAATATTGCTTATGAAGGAGAGATACTTACAGAATCTAATTTAGTCATGCTCAAAAGTGTGCTTCGGGCTTCCAATCATCCTTTGAGCAGAATGCTGTATGATTTTTTGCCTGAAACAAAAAGGCTAAAGTTAGATGCATTCGAAGAGATTACCGGTAAAGGGATTCAGGCAGAAATTGATGGAATTTCTGTGCGAATGGGTTCTAAGGATTTTATTGGTACAAAAGAAACCGAGGTGATGCAACAAACAGCTGTTCATGTTGAAATTGGAGATAAATATTTTGGAAAATATATTTTTAACAATCAATATCGAGAAGGATTACCTGAATTGTTCAGTAAGCTGAGTTCTCAATATCAGCTGAAAGTTTTATCAGGTGACAATGAGGGGGAGCGCAGTCTGTTGGAATCGATCCTGCCTGAAGGAACCGAAATGATTTTTAATCAAAAACCCGAACAAAAATTGGAGTTTATAAAGGTTCTGCAGGAGCAGGGTAAAAATGTAATGATGGTTGGCGATGGGCTTAATGATGCTGGTGCTTTGGCGCAAAGCAACGTGGGGGTTTCCATATCCGAAAACGTTAATGTTTTTTCACCGGCCTGTGACGCTATTTTGGATGCAAAAGAGTTTAAAAGGCTTCAGTATTTTTTAAAATTATCCCAAAAGGCTATTACAACTATCAAAATGAGCTTCATATTATCACTTTTGTACAATGTTGTTGGATTGTCTTTTGCAATAACTGGAAATCTATTGCCATTGGTCGCGGCAATTATTATGCCGTTGAGTACCATTACAATAGTGAGCTTTGTAACACTGATGAGTAATTATTATTCGAGAAAAATAAAATAGTTTAATAAAGGAATTGTTTAGTTTCCCCCATATTTTTAACATATTAGACTTAATATGATAATTGTCATTTTTTGTAAAAAGTGATATCTATAATTTTGTTAACTTAAAATTAGGAATATGAGTGTTATCTATTTATTGATTGCCATCAGCATTTTTGTAGCCATTGGATTTTTTATTGCATTTGTTTTTGCAGTCAAATCAGGTCAGTATGATGATGATTACACGCCATCTGTCAGAATGCTTTTTGACGATGAATTGATCAAACCTTCCCAAAATAAATCTGAAATTAAGAGTTAAACTACTCTTTAATCTTTTACTCATTTGCTATTACTTTTTTTAAACAACTTTAAAAACAATTATAAATATGGAAATGGAACAATTTTATTATGACAACAAAATTGTAAAGAAGTTCATTTATGCTACCATACTATTTGGAGTAGTGGGGATGTTGGTTGGTCTTATACTGGCTACTATGTTCCTTTTTCCAAACATGACCGAGGGTATTTCATGGTTAAGTTTTGGCAGATTGAGACCTTTACATACCAATGCAGTAATTTTTGCCTTTGTTGGTAATGCAATGTTTGCAGGAGTTTATTATTCGTTGCAGCGATTGTTAAAGGCAAGGATGTACAGTGATTTCTTGAGTAACCTTAATTTTTGGGGTTGGCAATTAATAATTGTTGCGGCGGCTATTTCACTTCCATTGGGATATACTTCATCAAAAGAATATGCAGAGCTTGAATGGCCTATTGACATTGCCATTGCTTTAATATGGGTAGCTTTCGGAATCAATATGATTGGTACGATGCTAAAAAGAAGAGAGCGTCATTTGTATGTTGCTATTTGGTTTTATTTAGCCACATTTATTACGGTAGCGGTTTTGCATATTTTTAATAGTTTGGAATTGCCTATTTCTGCTATGAAGAGTTATTCTGTCTATGCAGGAGTTCAAGATGCTTTGGTGCAGTGGTGGTACGGTCATAATGCGGTTGCCTTTTTCTTGACTACGCCATTTTTGGGACTGATGTATTATTTTGTGCCTAAAGTGGCCAATCGCCCTGTATATTCCTATAGATTATCCATTATTCACTTTTGGTCATTAATATTTTTATATATCTGGGCTGGTCCACACCATTTATTATATTCTGCTTTGCCTACTTGGGCTCAAAATTTAGGAGTTGTATTCTCTGTAATGTTGATTGCTCCATCATGGGGTGGAATGATTAACGGACTATTAACTTTAAGAGGAGTTTGGGATAAAGTTCGTGTAGAGCCAGTATTGAAGTTTTTCGTTGTTGCTATGACTGGTTATGGAATGGCTACTTTTGAAGGGCCTATGCTTTCTTTTAAAAATGTAAATGCAATTGCCCACTATACAGATTGGATTATTGCTCACGTTCACGTTGGAGCATTGGCTTGGAATGGTTTTATGGCTTTTGGTATTATTTATTGGTTGATTCCAAGAATGACAAAAACTACTTTATATTCTACCAAATTGGCTAATTTCCATTTCTGGATTGGAACCCTTGGAATTATATTATATACATTGCCAATGTATTTGGCTGGTTTTCTCCAAGCTTCTATGTGGAAACAATTTAATCCAGATGGAACTTTAACTTATGGTAATTTCCTTGAAACCGTTACCCAAATCATGCCAATGTACTGGATGAGAGCCATTGGAGGTACTTTATATCTAGTCGGAATGCTGACATTGGTTTACAATATTATTCAGACTGTTAGAGCTGGTGAGGAAGTTGAAGATGAATTGGCAGAAGCGCCAGCTTTACAAACTATTAGTGAAGGAAGATTGAAAGGAGAGAAATACCATTCTTGGCTGGAAAGAAAACCTATCAAAATGGCCATATTCGCGACAATCGCAATATTAATTGGCGGAATTATTCAAATTGTTCCAACGATTATGGTGAAATCAAATATCCCAACTATTTCAAGTGTTAAACCGTATTCTCCATTAGAGTTAGAAGGGCGTGATTTGTACATCCGTGAAGGTTGTGTGGGATGTCACTCGCAATCAGTTCGTCCATTTAGAAGTGAAGTGGAGCGTTATGGACCACAATCTAAAGCAGGAGAATTTGTTTATGACCATCCATTTTTATGGGGATCGAAACGTACTGGTCCAGACCTAATGAGAGTAGGTGGAAAATACAACGACAATTGGCATTTCAATCACTTTTGGAGTCCTCAAAGTATTTCGGCAGGTTCTATCATGCCAAGCTACAAATGGCTGTTTGACAATAAAGCTATGGATGTTTCAATGACCGAAAAGAAAATGAAAGCCATGGTTACTCTTGGAGTTCCTTATACCGATGTTCAAGTTGCAAACGGATTGAAAGATTTAAGAACTCAAGCAATAGCCATTGAAGAAAGCCTTAAAAATGATCCTGATTTTGTAAAAAGTTATGAGGACAGCAAGAAAAAAGCTTTGGCTAAAGGTGAAAAATTTGTTCCAATGAATGAAAGGGAAATAGTGGCGTTAATTGCTTATATACAAAGACTTGGTACAGATATAAAAGTAAAAGAATAATTAAAAGTAAATGTTATGTTCGAACAAATTAAACACAATATGGAGACCATTGCAGGAGTCGAAATTTTTCCAATACTATCGTTGCTGATTTTCTTTTTCTTTTTTCTTGGTTTAGGATTTTGGGTTTATTCCTATAAAAAAGAGACGATAGATGAAATAAGCCAAATCCCATTAGAAGATTAAATTGTACAATTTCAAAACATATAAATAATGAAAAAATTAATTCCACCATATATAAGAGTCCTTTTTATATTTTTCTTCATTCTAGGGTTGATGGAATATTTTATAGATTCTGGAGATCGTCCGGCATTTATTAAATATCCTATGGTTGCGGTCTTTTTATTTGTCTTTCTTTTCCTCTTGATTGCAGTCGAAATAACACTGGCAGCAGTAGATAAAATTAGTTATCTTTTGTTATCAGATGATGAAAAAGAGAAACTAGCTCATGCCCAAGTTTTAAGTTTGCAAGAGGATAGTTGGTACAAAAAAGTGATGCAAAGTTTTACTCAATCTGATTCTGTTGAAGATGAAAAACAATTATTGATGGATCATGATTATGATGGTATCAAAGAATTAGATAATAATTTACCGCCATGGTGGGTATATTTATTCTATGCCTGTATTGTTTTTTCTGTGATATACTTAGTTCGTTATGAAATTATGGGTGCGCCAGATCAGGAAGCCGAATTGAAAAGCGAAATGGCTCAAGCCAAAATTGAAGTGGCTGAATATATGAAAACAGCTCCCGATTTGATGGATGAAAAAACAGTAACTTTGTTAATGGATCCAGCAGATTTGACTACAGGGAAAACTATTTTCGAAACCAATTGCGCTGCTTGCCATCGTGCTGATGCTGGTGGACAAATTGGTCCAAACTTAACCGATGATCATTGGATATTGGGTGGAGGAATTAAGAATTTGTTTCATACTATTACCAATGGCGGTCGAGATGGGAAAGGAATGATTGCCTGGAAAGCTACTTTGAAACCAAAAGAAATACAGGCAGTTGCCAGTTACGTAATATCACTGAAAGGCAGTAATCCAAAAGACCCAAAAGCTCCAGATGGAGATATATGGGTAGAAGACGGAGCGCAAGCTACTGCAACAGACGGTACTCAAGTAAAATAGTAATAATATATTAAAAAATGAAGGGCTTTATCAAAATTCACTACTTTGAGAAAGCTCTTTTTTAGTATTTAAAAACAAAAAAATGTCAAGTAATCTGGACGAATCTTTTAGAGACACCATTGGGACTATTGATAAAGAAGGTCATAGAAAATATATTTACCCCAAAAAACCTTCTGGTAAGTTTTACGAATATAGAAAATGGGTCAGCTATTTTTTATTAATAGTTCTTATTGCTAATCCTTTTATAAAAATAAACGGAAACCAGTTCATGATGTTCAATGTTTTGGAACGTCGGTTTAATATTTTTAGCTTTCCTTTTTGGCCACAAGACTTTTATATTTTTGTTTTGTTTATGGTGATTGGGGTCGTATTTGTTATTTTATTTACAGTTATTTTTGGGAGAATATTTTGTGGATGGATTTGTCCGCAGACTATTTTTATGGAAATGGTTTTCCGCCGAATCGAATATTGGATAGAAGGCGACAGAGGAGCACAAATCCGTTTGGAGAAGCAAGAATGGAATGGCGAGAAAATTAGGAAGAAAGCTTTAAAATGGTTTGCGTTTCTGGTGATTTCATTTCTAATTGCCAATGTGTTTTTAGCCTATCTAATCGGGAGTGATGAATTGTTTCGTTTGATTGAAGGTGGTCCTTTGGTGCATTCCAGCAGTTTTATGTCATTATTGATATTTACAAGTGTTTTCTATTTTGTTTTTGCTTGGTTTAGAGAACAAGTTTGCATTATCGCTTGCCCTTATGGAAGATTGCAAGGGGTTTTATTGGATAAAAAATCAATTAATGTGGCCTATGACTTTGTTCGTGGCGAAAAAGAAACAGGTAGAGCTAAATTCAATAAGCAGGAAGACCGAGCGGCTTCAGGAAAAGGAGATTGTATCGATTGCAAGCAATGTGTTAATGTATGTCCCACAGGAATTGATATTCGTAACGGAGTCCAGCTCGAATGTGTAAATTGTACGGCTTGTATTGACGAATGTGATACTATAATGGAAAGTGTTGGTTTACCGCTTGGACTAATCCGCTATGCTTCGGAAGATGAAATAGAGACTAAGGCTAAATTTAAATTTACAGCCAGAATGAAAGGCTACACTGCAATATTGGTTATTTTGGTTGGTGTACTTTCAGGCTTGCTATTTTTAAGAACAGAAGTTGAAGCTACTATTCTAAGATTGCCAGGGCAGTTATTTCAGCATAAAGGGGAGAATATCAGTAATATTTATACTTTTAAAATCATTAATAAAACAAATCATGATATCAATGATTTGCACTTTAAATTGGTTGGAATTAAAGGAACTTTGAAGGTAGTTGGTGTTCAGGAATTAAAAGTGCCTAAACACAAAATGTCTAGCGGAACTATGTTCATAGAAATTAATAGGTTTTTATTGGAAAGTGACAGGACTAAATTAGAGATTGATCTCTATGAAGGAAATAAAAAAATAGAAACAACACATACTAGTTTTTTAAGTCCGCGCAGTTTTGACTAATTTGATTCGTTTTTTTAAGTATCAATAGTTCAGATAATAATATAAAATAGATAAAATGAAAATTAATTGGGGAACTTATATCGTGATTGCATTTGCATTGTTTATTAGCTTTATTATGTATTTTGTTATAAAAGTGCAGACAGACAGTAAATACGATAATGATTTGGTAGTCGAAGAGTATTACAAGCATGATGTGCATTTTCAAGATGAAATGGCGAGAATACAAAACGCACATGATTTAAAAGAGAAACCGGTAATCACAGTTGATGTCAAAGGTATTACGATTGTTTTTCCAGCTTATTTTACTCCAAAAGACATCAAAGGAACTATTGCTCTTTATCGACCTTCCAATAAGAAATTTGATTTTCAAGTACCTCTTTCTTTTCTGGATTCGGCTTCTTTATTTATTCCTAAAGATAAGCTGATTGGTGGTGAATGGAAAATCAATATGGAATGGAAATATAAAGGGAAGTCTTATTTGACGAAAGAAGAGATTTATATTAAGTAGAGTCAAGAGACAAGATGAAAGAGACAAGATGCAAGAGACAAGATGCAAGAGACAAGATGCAAGAGACAAGATGAAAAAATATGACTCTCTTGATAATGATGTTTCTTTTCGCATTAATAATCCCAACAACTATCAACCATGAACCATCAACTTTAATGCTTTACACCGCTTTTTTATTTGGTTTAATCAGTAGTTTTCACTGTATAGGAATGTGCGGTCCAATTGCTATGATGTTGCCTGTGGAGCGAAATAATCCTGCTAAGAAAGTAATTCAAATCATTACCTACCATTTGGGAAGGTTAATAGCTTATGGAAGTATAGGATTGCTTTTTGGATTGTTGGGCAAAGGCTTGTTTTTGGCTGGAATCCAGCAACAATTGTCAATTTTTATAGGAGTTGCGATGATTGTGGTGATTCTGATTCCTGAAAAGATTTTTGCTCGATATAATTTTTCGAAACCAGTGTATGGTTGGATTTCAAAAATCAAGCAAAATTTAGGCAGTCATTTTAAAAATAAAAGCTTCAAATCTATTTTTATTATTGGTTTGCTAAATGGGTTTTTACCCTGTGGAATGGTATATGTCGCCTTATTCGGAGCTGTTGCCATGCAAAGTGCCGGTTTTGGCATATTATATATGTTGCTTTTTGGGTTGGGAACAGTACCTATGATGAGCTTGGTGGTATATATTAATTCATTTTTGACCGTTTCAATTCGGAATAGAATTCAAAAAGTAATTCCGTATGTTGGGGTTATAATTGGCGTATTGTTTATTTTAAGAGGCTTGGGACTCGGAATTCCTTATGTTTCTCCTTCCAATATGAGTTTGTTTGTACAGGAAAAAGCCAATTGTCATTGATGAGTTTCTAAGTTACTAAGATTCTAAGTGTCTCAGTAACTTTTTCTAAATTGTCATTGAAAACAATGCCGTTTCTGGTGCTTTTCTTTTTAATCTTAAGTCAAAGGCCATGCAGATGTTTCGTACATAAGGTCTTCCTTCTTCGGTAACAATGATTTTGTTGTCGCCAATAATCAATAGACCGTCGCTTTCCATTTCTTTCAGTTGAATCACAATTTCTGGAATTTCGGGGACATAATTTGCTGAATCTCCCCAACTGGTTTCAAATTGGCACATTAAATTTAAAATATGTTTTCTAATTATTAAATCTTCAGATGATAATAAATGACCTCGGTAAACTGGTAATTTATCCCATTCCAATAGTTGGTAATAATCTTCGAGATTTTTAACATTTTGTGAGAAACTGTACCAGCTGTCGCTTATCGATGAAACACCCAAACCAATCATTAATTGGGTTTTTGAAGAGCTATATCCCATAAAGTTCCGATGTAATTTTTTGTCTTCAAAGGAATGGTATAAACTGTCTGATTTTAAAGCAAAATGATCCATTCCAATTTCATAATAGTCATTTTCAAAAAGCAACTCTTTTCCAACTTCGTATAGTTTTCTTTTGGCATCATCTTTCGGAATGTCTTCATCGTGAAATCCTCGTTGTCCATTACCTTTTATCCACGGCACATGTGCATAGCTGTAAAAAGCCAATCTATCGGGCTGTAAGGAGTTTGTTTTTTCGATCGTGTCAACGACATCTTGAACTTCCTGAAATGGCAAGCCAAAGATAATGTCGTGTCCTATTGAAGTATAACCAATGTTTTTTGCCCAAAAAGTAACTTTGGCGACATTGTGAAAAGGCTGTATTCTATGAATGGCTTTTTGGACTTTTTCGGAATAATCCTGAACGCCAAAACTCACTCTTCGAAAACCCAAATCATATAATTTTTGCAGATGCGCAAGAGTTGTATTATTGGGATGCCCTTCAAAACTGAATTCATAGCCTTCTGCTTTTTCGGCAAGTGATAATATGCCATTCATTAAGTTTTCCAAGCTTTTTATGGAGAAAAATGTTGGCGTTCCTCCTCCTAGATGAATTTCTTTAATTTTGGGCTTTTCTCCTAAAATTTTGCAATAAAGCGTCCATTCTTTTAAAACAGCTTCAATGTATGGATTTTCGACCTCGTGATTTTTGGTGATGCGTTTGTTGCAACCGCAAAAAGTGCATAAGCTTTCGCAAAAAGGGAGATGAATATACAAACTGATGCCTTCTTTGTTATTGCTTTCCTGAAATGATTTTTTGAGGGTTTGTACCCAAATTTCATTAGTAAATCCTGACTCATCCCAATAAGGAACCGTAGGATAGCTTGTATAACGTGGCCCAGGAACATTGTATTTTTGAATAAGTGAGGTCTTCATAAATATACATTTTATGTGAAGATCAAAATTAGCTTGACTTTTTAAGTATAAAAATGATAATTATCATATTCTTTATTAGCTATATACAAACAAAGAGGCTCGCTAGAACCTCTTTGTAGAATTTTTTATAGATTTTCATTAATTAAGCCAACCCATTTTTTTGCCAGTTTATGATCTTCAAATAAGCAATTGAAGTCTAAAAAATGATTTTCGATATTATAAATTGGAATCATTTCTTTTTTCATAGTGTTCTTATGGACTAGTTCTATCTCTACTTTCGTGACTGTACTTGATTTAGATTCATTAGTTGTTAATAGGTTACACAAAAGAATGTTTTTTAAATCTACAAAATAAGCAGTTTCTTCTTTATAGCTGAAATCAATAAAAAGGAAACCTTTATTTTCTTGATCCATTGATAAAATTTTCTTATTCTGTGTTTCGGTTAATTCAAAGTTATAACGATTGTTTTGGCTGTGTTGTTTCTTTATCTCATTTATTTTTGCTCTATTTGTTATGTTAGAGCGAAAGACTAAAGTTAACGGAATACCTATTAAAATTGTAATTATAAGACCAATTATGGTTACTGATGTGTCCATTTTTTTGTTTTTTTGTAATTTATTATATAATGATTTATTTTCTTGATTTGATAGAGTCAAGAAGGAATTAAAAGTTGTTTTAACTTTTATAAAACAGAATCATGATATTAAATCACCAAAAATAATGGAAGGGAAAAAGTAAAATCGAGACTTTAGAGCATCTGTCGATGTCTTGGTCTGACAAAATTATTTTAACGTTATTTTCTTTAAAGTTTGAAAATACCGGGAGTAATGTGTTTTCGCCTAAACCGACAGGAATGCGGTTATTGTGTTTTAAATCAGGAGTTCCTCTTTCTACACTAGGCAGAACGAAATGAGAAGTACTTAGGCTTTCTTTATTAATTTCAGAATTGTTTCCCTTTGGAAAAGAAATCGTAGAGTCGTGATTTGCGCTATAGGCAAAACTGAACTGAATTAACAGTCCTGTGAATACGATAAATTTCCAAAATTTTTTCATATTGCAAAAATAGAGAATAGGTTTTTGATTTGAGAGGTTTTTATGGTAAATGAAAGTTAAAATACTTATTTCTTGGTCTTATTTAAAACAAAAGCCTCAAACTTTTGGTTTGAGGCTGTATTTTTAAGTATCAAAAGATGTTACAATTAAATAAGTTGGGTTTTAACTTAGAATCTTAGCAACTTAATTTAAATCTATTCTTGACCCAAATTTCTCAATTGTTTTAATTTTTCTTTCCAAACATCAAGGCTTTCTTTGTGAATAGCGATATTTTTTCGAACTTCTAATACAATTGAATTTTCTTTTTTTGCATTTTTTGTATTGGTGAAAAACTGAATGTTATTCTCTAATTGGAAAATTTCATTTTGTACTTCCTCAATTTTACGCATCAAGAAAATCTTTTCATTGTCCAATTTTCTAGTATCATTGTTCTCTGATAAATGATCCATTCTGTTTGAGAAACGCATCATTTCGGTATCTTTTTTACTTAGGCTTAATTTTTCAAATAAGGCATCCAGGATTTTGTTGAATTTCCCTTCGATATGTCTTCTTGGGAATGGAACTTTACCAAAGTTTTTCCAAGTTTCGATATGTAATTTGATGGCATCCAAATCGGTTTTGTGATCTCCAGTCAATTGAAATTCTCTTAACGTTTCTAAGTAGGCTTTCTTTTTGTCAAAAGCTTCAACTTCATCAACATTTTCTACGTTTTTCTGTTCTTTTAATTTGTCAAAATAGTGATTGCAGGCTTCTCTAAATTCGTTCCAAATTTTATCAGAGTATTTTCTTGGTACATGGCCTATTTTTTTCCACTCTTCTTGAATTTGTTTCATGATAGGAGTAGTACTAGCAAAATCGACACTTTCTTGTAATTCTTTGGCTTTTTTTACCAAAGCAATTTTTTTATTCAGGTTGTCGTTTTGATCTTTTTTGATGTCTTTGTAAAAAGAATTTTTGAAGCTGTTGAAATTTCTAACGGCTGTTTTGAATGCAGCCCAAGTAGCTTCATTTACATCTGATGGAACTTTTCCAGCTGAGAAAAACTCAGTGCGCAACGCTTCAACTTTTTCAATTTGTGCCAGCCATTGCGAATGAGCATTTACTTTTTCGGTTGCTAAAACTTCTATTTTGGCAATAATTTCTTTTTTCTTTTCTAAGTTTTCAAGCTCAGTTCCTCTTAAGTTTTCGAACAAAATTTCACGTTTATCGTGCATTTTTTTTGTTAGTTCACTAAATCGGTTCCAAATTTCATCTCTATGTTCCCTAGAAACAGGACCAATATCCTCTTTCCAGATTCGGTGTAAATCTTGTAATTCTCTAAAAGCTTTGTTGACATCAGCTTCGTTAATTAATTCTTCAACACGAGCTATAATTTTTTGTTTTTGATCTAAATTGTATTTGAAATCAATATCTCTTGCTTCTCTGTCCAAGTGCAAATAGTCGTAGAAATTTTCGACATGAAAATGATAATTATTCCAAACGTGATTGTATTTGTCTTTTGGAATTGAACCTGCATTTTTCCAACGATCTCTTAATTCATTAAAATGATTTAAAGTATCTTTTATGTTGGCTTGCGGATTGATTAATTCTTTTAATTCCTCTACAATAGCCAATCGAACTTCCAAGTTGGATTTTAAATTGGTTTGTAAACTCTTAAAATGGGCATTTTTATTGTCTTTATAGATTGTGTAATATTGATCGAACTTTGTTTTTAACGGAGAATGGTATTGAAATTCTTCATTAGGATCTTGATTTTCCTGATTGAATTCTTCTCTTTTTTCTTCAATTAGGTGGTTGTATTTGGCTAAAAATGCTTTTCGAATTTCTTCAACATGCTCCTTTACAGACATTACTTTTTCGTTTGTAACCAAATTTTTCAATTCTTCTACAAGCGTTTCCATAGGTAATGCATCATAATCGAGCATCGGAATATCATGACGCTCTTTTAGCGTTTCATCTTCACTTTCTTCAGCATTTGTGTCTGCAATGGCATCAATAACTTCTTGGTGGTCGTTTGGTACAATTTCAGTTGGTATTGTAGCTTCGGAAACAGGATTCACTGTATTTTCCTCTGCCACAGAATCACTGATTTCAGTTTCGGCTACTATAGGCGTTTCAGATTGAATTGTTTCTTGCAATTCATTTGCTGTTTTTCCGTCTGTCTCATTTTCGTGAAGAGACAGGTTATCGTTCTTTTCTTCTAACATTTTATAAATGTATAAGGTTTTTATTTTTTGAATGCGAAAGATAGTAAAGGTGCGTCAAAATACAAAATAAAAGTTTTGTTTACGGCTTTTTACATAAGAAAACACTTCGTTAATTGATGTAATTTGGATTCTTTCTAGTTTGTAGCTTGTTTTTTGAAGTTTTGGTGTTGTTGTGAATTGCTTTCAAAATTGTATTTTAGCTTATAATTCCCAATTAGTTTATGCAACACAAAGTGGTATAGTCTGTTGTGAATTGCTTTCAAAATTGTATTTTAGCTTATAATTCCCAACTGTTTATTTCACAATATGGAATGGAAATGTGTTGTGAATTGCTTTCAAAATTGTATTTTAGCTTATAATTCCCAACAAATTGTCCTGCTTCTTCATATCTAGGTGCGTTGTGAATTGCTTTCAAAATTGTATTTTAGCTTATAATTCCCAACTTTTCATTATGAAACTACCTTAAATACATGGTTGTGAATTGCTTTCAAAATTGTATTTTAGCTTATAATTCCCAACAAGCCGTCCCTGATTTTATTCCAAGAACTAGTTGTGAATTGCTTTCAAAATTGTATTTTAGCTTATAATTCCCAACTTCGTATTGGTAATAAGAAACTCCGTGTAAGTTGTGAATTGCTTTCAAAATTGTATTTTAGCTTATAATTCCCAACGAGTTTAAAAAATGTTTAAATCCATTGCTAGTTGTGAATTGCTTTCAAAATTGTATTTTAGCTTATAATTCCCAACGATAAATGCAATATCATTCATTTAGGACCTGTTGTGAATTGCTTTCAAAATTGTATTTTAGCTTATAATTCCCAACAAGCTTTCAGAAGACGCTTTGAAAGCGGGTGTTGTGAATTGCTTTCAAAATTGTATTTTAGCTTATAATTCCCAACCAGAGTGAGTGTGTATAATTTTGCAAACAGTTGTGAATTGCTTTCAAAATTGTATTTTAGCTTATAATTCCCAACCCACATTTCTGCAACGGTCTTGCGATATTAGTTGTGAATTGCTTTCAAAATTGTATTTTAGCTTATAATTCCCAACCAAAAAAAATGGAATGAAAGCTTAGAGCAGGTTGTGAATTGCTTTCAAAATTGTATTTTAGCTTATAATTCCCAACTATCTACTATTGCAACTCCTGGAGGACTAAGTTGTGAATTGCTTTCAAAATTGTATTTTAGCTTATAATTCCCAACAAGTACATTACTAAGAAGTCTGAGCATTCGGTTGTGAATTGCTTTCAAAATTGTATTTTAGCTTATAATTCCCAACTATTCCACTCATATATAAGACCGGTAATTCGTTGTGAATTGCTTTCAAAATTGTATTTTAGCTTATAATTCCCAACTGGTCGCATGTTTATGTAGTAGTTCCCAACGTTGTGAATTGCTTTCAAAATTGTATTTTAGCTTATAATTCCCAACGCAATCGTTAACGATCTCGATGATGATGTTGTTGTGAATTGCTTTCAAAATTGTATTTTAGCTTATAATTCCCAACAAGCTGGTAATCTATATTCAAAGCATCCGTGTTGTGAATTGCTTTCAAAATTGTATTTTAGCTTATAATTCCCAACCAAAGAAGAAATAAATACTTATGTCGGTCCGTTGTGAATTGCTTTCAAAATTGTATTTTAGCTTATAATTCCCAACAGAGAAAATGAAGTTAGTAGTAAACAACAAGTTGTGAATTGCTTTCAAAATTGTATTTTAGCTTATAATTCCCAACCAGTCTGAAGAGTTGGCGATGAAGTATCTTGTTGTGAATTGCTTTCAAAATTGTATTTTAGCTTATAATTCCCAACCGAGTAAGCAAAAACAAATTCACATTCTTGGTTGTGAATTGCTTTCAAAATTGTATTTTAGCTTATAATTCCCAACTAAAACCAATACCTACAATGCTAGGGTATAGTTGTGAATTGCTTTCAAAATTGTATTTTAGCTTATAATTCCCAACATAGATTAGCAGGTCTTGAAATTGATGCTAGTTGTGAATTGCTTTCAAAATTGTATTTTAGCTTATAATTCCCAACCAGTTTCAAGAACAGAGGGCAAAGATTACAGTTGTGAATTGCTTTCAAAATTGTATTTTAGCTTATAATTCCCAACAACCAAGTACTCCGAGTTCTATCGGTTCCGGTTGTGAATTGCTTTCAAAATTGTATTTTAGCTTATAATTCCCAACAACTTTATAATGACGAAGTTCGTGCGCATAGTTGTGAATTGCTTTCAAAATTGTATTTTAGCTTATAATTCCCAACTATATTTCACACCGCAATCCGCTATTTCGTGTTGTGAATTGCTTTCAAAATTGTATTTTAGCTTATAATTCCCAACTTGGATAACATTGTGACTATTGATATTAGTGTTGTGAATTGCTTTCAAAATTGTATTTTAGCTTATAATTCCCAACATACCGCGAGTTAATTGTTTGATATGTTGGTAGTTATGGGTTTGTTTTGAAAATGGAAAAGACTTGTGTTTGTCTGCTGGGGTACAGGTAGTTGTACTTTTTTAGAATCCTGTTTTTTAGAAAAGTTCTAATTGTTGTGAAGGTTTATCCGTTTCTACAGGTTTTTTTCCATAAAAAAGCTCCATCATTCCAAATTGTTTATCGGTTATTTGCATTACGCCAATTTTGCCATGTTCGGGTAGATTGTTTTTTATTCGTTTAGTATGAACTTCGGAGTTTTCTCTACTGGCGCAAAACCGCATATAGATCGAAAATTGGAACATAGAAAAACCATCGTCCAATAATTTCTTGCGAAATCCACTGGCAATTTTACGCTCTTTGCGTGTTTCGGTGGGCAGATCAAAAAAAACTAATATCCACAAACTTCTATATTGATTTAAACGGGTGTAATGTTCGTCATACATAAACAGGGTATAAAATTTTCCTTGCTGTTCCTTCAAAACATTCGTGTAAGGAATGTGTAGTTCTACTCATCGCAACCATCAACGGACTATTCTTTCCGTCAATAAAAACATCTATACTGGCAATACTTAACAATTGTTTTTTAATATCTGTTGTTAATTCGTCGTATGAATCCTCGGTTTCCATAATATGACACACAATCAAGTCCACATACGGGCGATAGGGCTCCATAATATCATCGGCTAGGCAATAGGCGTTATATTTGTTGCGATGAAAGATTCCAAGAGTAGGTAACATTCCAGAGCTTACAATGGCTCTTGCGGTAATGGCTCTTAAAATGGCATAACCATAATTCAATAGATTATTAGGTGGAATTCCTTTTTGTCCTCTAGTGAAATTTTCTATTGGGATGAGGTTTTGCCAGTAAAAAACTGCAGCTCTCGATTCATGATTAAGCGCATCTCCCGATGTAACTTCTTTTGCCCATAGTTCCATTTTTCGGCACGGAATTCCCTTTTCTTTGAGCAGACCTGCTTGATTCATTATTTTGGAACTAATGGTTTGTTGCCATAAATTCTTTTTGAGCGGGACAGAAGCATTAATTTGATTTTTGAATCGTTCACTTTGTTCGGTGTGTCCGTTGAGCGGCATTAATAAGCCAATAGGTAAGTGGTATTGGTCACAATTGATTAGTGCCACATTGTTATTGGTTAGTTTTTCAAGCAAACCATTCGTTATTGTGATTTGTTGGTTTTCTAGAACAATTACACCTATGTCTTCGATAGCCACAGTTTTGGTTTCTTGTTCCTTGTCAGGATAAGAGATAACTATTTGCTCATTTTTGGTACTCAAATAAGCTGGGTTGCCGAAGAAAAGGGTTCTTTTTATCATTACTTTGGTGTAAAAAATGATTGTTTTATATTTTGTTGAATGGGCTAAAGCCCAATCCTATTGATTTTTGAATTCATTCCAATTTTAAAATCGTCCTTTTTTTGAATTGTATCTGGTTTTTAAATCGCCTCCAGCTTTTGAATTGCCTCCAGCTTTAGCTGGAGGAAGGGAGGGGTGATAATTGATTTTGAAAATGGCTTTAGCCAAATTCTATTCTTTTTGAAATTGATATTTATCTATAAATTCATCATATTCTTCTTGAAAGGTTTGTTTGCTATGATGTTCTTCTTGGTTTTTAATGTAATTTCGAACTTTGTCAAGTATAGATTCCGAAACCGAAACTGCAAAATATTCATCTTGCCATTCGAATTTGTCCAAACACAATTTGTTTTTGTTAATCCAAAATGAAGACTCTCCTTTAATCAGTTGTATTGTCTTTTGAATGGTTTGATCGGCACCCAAAGAAACCAAACAATGACAATGATCGGAATATCCATTAACAAAATCTACAAAAATTCCTTTCTCTTTGCCGTTTTCTTTGATATGATGCCAAACTTTTTGTCTTAATTCTTTATTGTCCAAAAAAGAAATCCTGTTTTTTGTACTCCAAACAAAATGGATGTAGGTTTTGATAAAAGGCATAATAGGTTATTTAAATTGTATATTGTTTTTCAATTGCTCATTTTTGAATTGCCTCCAGCTTTAGCTGGAGGGATATAATAATTGATTTTTAAATAGGCTTTATCCGAAATATTTTGGCTAAAGCCTATTTGGATTGTTTTACATTGTTGAATGGGCTAAAGCCCAATCCTATTGAACGCACCTAATTTTTGAAAATAATTTCGTAAAATAATTTTCCGTGTTTGTCTATTAATTTTTCAAAACTTTGTATTCGGTCAGGAATTGTTGCTACTTTATTGATATTGGCAATGATATAACCATCGTTTTCAAAAATGTTTTCTATTTTTAGTATTTCATCATTTAATGTAGCTTCAATATCTGAAATTGAAATGTCTTTTGGAATAGAATTCTTTTGAATTACCATTCTGGATTCATTTACTACCGTTTCCATTTCTTGACCATTGTCAAAGGCATAATGGATTAAATCATAAACGGCATCAGTGGAGCTATTATTAACTAAAGTTTCATAAAACTGTTCACCGTTTAAAATTTCATTTTCGTTTTCCAGAAATACTCTTGTATAGGTATTGTGATTTGATTTTAGCGTGTAGTATTCGGGAGTTTCCAGTAGAGTATAAGGTTCAATGTTTTCTTGAATTTGGCGGTCCTTAATTTCGGTCATTGCATAAATAGCAACATATATGCTTTCCCAATCCGAAGCATTAGGTTTTATATGGGTTATTTCTGCTTGTAAATCCAATAATTTGGTATCGAGTAAAACACTCAACACTTCATTGCTCTCCATTGGTATAAATCCAATTTTTTGATTGTTGAAATGCAATGCTATCGCACAAGGATCGTATTTATTGTCGGGTTCACGAACCATTTCGAGTAAGCCACTACTGTTGATTTGATTAATTATTTTAGGTCCTTCATAATATTGAAATCCTCTCACAAAACATTGTAAAAGATAGACTTTTTGATACTGCTTTACCATTTCTAGCGGAAGGGAAGCAATGCCATAAAAGCCAATTAGATTTCTTAAGAAGTTGCCTCTTGTCATTTAATTATTTTTATTTTCTGAATTGCCTCCATTTTCAAATGGAGAGATTTTAAATTGATCTCTAATTAGGCTTTAGCTGAAATGTTTTGGCTAAAGTCTATTTGGATTGTTTTACATTGTTGAATGGGTTAAAACCCAATCCTATTGATTTTTGCAATAATAATTTATCATCCGATGATTCTCTTAATTTTTCCAAGTCTATCAACTTCTAGTTTTAAGCATAAAGATTTTATCATTACACCATCAATAGATTTCTCCATTTTATTTAAGGCTGAAAATTCCATTTTATCTACAATTGATGTAGCAATATTGTTTGAAACAAAAAAAGCCTGATTTCCACTAAAGCTTACCATTTTAAATACCCTTTGAGTTTGATCTTTTGATAATTTATTAAAATTAATTGTTGTTAAATTTTCTTTTTCATCTTCTGTGGGTACATAAACTAAATCATTAGGAGAAAGGGTAAATAAAAGGCGATTTCCGTTTTCATTTGTTTCTAAAGCAGAATTTAATCCTTGTTTTTGCCTTTCAATCACTTCATTGAAAGGAATAGTTTTATAATTTCGTTTCTCGTTTTCATCTTGATAAATTGCGAAAAATAAGTTTGTTC
The DNA here is from genome assembly GCA_963511725.1 of uncultured Flavobacterium sp. Lineage (GTDB taxonomy): Bacteria > Bacteroidota > Bacteroidia > Flavobacteriales > Flavobacteriaceae > Flavobacterium. Next base: position 60,852 of record CAUPKA010000009.1, on the reverse strand, counting down.
CTTTTGCTGCTTCAACGTATTTATCAGTTTTATTTCCTGTTTGTCCTAAACTAAATTTACCACCTTCTTCAAAAACTCTAACTTTTTTAATGGGTTGATGTTTTTTACCATTATTTAGTGCTGTAATATTTTTGTTCAATTCATCTAAACCATTTTCAGAAAAAGCAACTTCATTGGCTGGAATTTTTTTACCATTTTCATCAATTGCATTTTGATATATTTCTTGTTTCAAATGATTCAAAATAATTTTTTGAATGCCAGTATCCGTTATTTTCTCAATTCTTTTTTCATCAAAAGTATTATCAAGTGTTTTTCTTGTTGCTGTAGCTTCTATAGTTTCATAAATCTGAACTTTATCAATAGCTTTTCCATCAATCATTACAGGGAAAGCTTTAAGATGTTTTTTTAAACCATCAATGTTGTTAGGATATTGTTTAATTTTTGTAACTAGCTGTTTTTTAACTTCCTTATCAACAATGAATTCTATTTGCTCAATTGCATTTGCAATGGTAATATGACTTTGTTTAATTCGCTTTAGGAATACTTTTCCACTTACGGTTTCTGCGTGCATTGGTTTTCTAATAGCCCAATTGTCTCCTTTAGTTTGTTTAACGATAACTTTTTTCATTGCACCATCTTCTTCTTTCCAAACCTGATATTTGTTTACCGTTTTATTGATAACCCTAGTATTTTGTTTGAAACTGATTATAGTTTGATTCAATTCATCTTCAGTTTTTTTTGTAAAATTCTCCCAAGGCTTGTAAAATTCCCATTTGTAATTTCCATTTGCATCGGGTTTGGTTTTAAAACAAAGCTTATTTCTTAATTCGTGTTTGATTGATTTGTCATCTTCATCTTTAGCATTTAGATTATTCAAATAGTTGATGTGAGTTCTATTTACACAAGCTATTACCAACGCATCCAAAGCATGATGGCGATGATCAATTCTTTTTTTAGAAAACCCTTTTGCAATTGCATCTGGGACAGTAGTTTGAAAAACTTGTTTGCCTTTGTTTCCAAATTCATCTTTTTTGAGTTCAATTCTACCAAAATCGTTAGAATTAGTAATTGCATTCAATCGTTCAAAACGTGGTGTAATGATGTTATTCCAAACATCATTCAAACCCCAGTCTTGTTTCATTTTCGAAGTGATGGAACCATTTAAGGAAACAATATGTTTTGATGTTACCTCTTGTTCATCGTCTTCTCGAACTATTTTACTCAATAGATTCTTTACTATTTTACTGATGTATTTGGTGTCATTTAATTGTCTTTCGATAAATTTTTCGGGAATTTCTTCAGTCAATAATCGTTTTTGCTTGCTTTTATTTTTGCCGTAATAATTAGTGATATGTTTAACATAATCTTCTTTTGTAAAGATTTTGACTGTTCTTGAATTAGTTGATAATTCAGGTACAATTCTACCTCCCTGATTATTTATAAATTCCATAGCCGTTTGATTGTCTTTGTATGGTTTTGGATTTATTGCAGACTCGCAAATAACTTTATTTGATAAAGAATCATCAAAAAATCTTGATTGCGGAATAATGTGTTCGATTTGGTATTTGGTTGTGAACAAATCGCTTAATGGTATGATATTTCCAGTATAAGGCGAAATATAACCTTGTTCCAGCCAAAGTTTATATTTGATAATTTCAGAAGGTGTTGGTTTTGCATTTTTTCTAATTTTATCAACTTCCTCTAATTTTTCTTTTCTGTTTTCACTACTATAAATACCTTCTTCATATATTTTCAATATTTCTATTTGACTTGGAGAATAAGGGCGAACATCATTTATACCATCATTTTTTAATTCTGTTAAAATGGCTTTGATTCGCAAGTTTGTGTTTTCGTTCTGATTGATAGTTTCTGTTATTCTTTTTCTATCATTAGCATTATTCTTCATCTCACGCCCTAATTCAATATGAATTTCGTTAAAGAAATTTTCTTTTCCTTCGCCATAATGTTGCCAAATATCTTTTACAACTCGCAATGTTTCTGTAATTACTTGCTCTACAATTGGATTTCGGAGTGAATGTTGTTTGAAATAGTGTTTCAAAAAATGTTCAATATCAGCAGGAGTTTTCCATTTTGAAATATCACTTGCTTCGCTGTGTCTGTCGTATATTAAATACGAAGCCTGATAAGTATTTAAGCCTTTGTTGAATTCATTACAATTTATAAAACTTTTTAAAACTTGTTTTGGAATATCGCTGTCAGAAACTTTTTCAAGAATTGACACATCATAATTTATAGATTCTAACCTTTCTTTAATAGCAATAATTTTGGCTGTAACTTTATCAGAAATTGCATCTTGATTCCAAGTTTTACCTCTTCTCATTAATGTCAATAATTTCTTTATTGCTTTTTCAGAATAAGAACCATAGTCCTTTTTATAAGGTTTTATTTTAGAAAAATTTAATACGAATTCGTTAGGTAAATTATGTCGTTTGGCGAATGTAGAAAGAGCTCCAGACTGTATTCCAGTTTCAGTATTTATTGAGAATAATTCAATTTTATCAGTAACTGAATATAAAATATGCCATAAATCTTGAGTGTTTTTTGCATCAAAAAAAGATTTATCAATGTCAATTTTTGCAATAGCATTCAAAAATTGATTCCTTGTTTCATTACAAGGATAGATTTTGTCTTCTACAAAATTCCATCTGTATTTGTCTTCTTTTAATTTAAATTTTGGATATGCCAAAAATTGTTTTTGACTAATTTCAGCTTTATCATTTAGCCAATCGAATAATTCTACTAAATCTTCTTCCGTTTTTATATAATCATTGGTTACATCAATTTCATTTATAATTTCTTTCTTGTAAATTTTTAGATTTTTTACAAATTGTAATAATCTAAATTCCTGAAAAATAGGATTTGATTTTGCAATACATTTCAAAGGTTTTACAACTTGTTTTCCATTAGTATCTTTTGCTAAAACACCTTTTTTATCTTTAATAGGGACAAATTCTAAACTACAATCACTTATTAAAGACGTTTTACTTTTAAGTGGACGCTGGTAAAAGATAATATCCTCTAAAAACAAATAGTCAAATCCTTTGTCTTTAATGTTGTTTTTATGAGAATCATTATGCCTGTACAATTCATCAATGCATTTTTTATAAAGCTTTCTGTCTCCTAAAATTTCATTATGAAATGCAATTTGAGTTTTAAGAATTTTTGATAGTTCGTCTTTGTAAAACTTTCTTTCAATGGTTCGAACTAACTCGCCTTTTATTTTTTGATTTGGGTTTTTTAAAAGTGCATCATAAATATAAAAACCAACCGATTTACCACTTTGGTTAATAGTTTGTTCTGTTCTGATTTTTACTAATCCCCAATCGTCTTCTTTTGGAGACCTAAAACTTCTCTTTTCTTCGTCGTCTTTGTTTAGTTTTACAGTTCCGTCATCATTTAATTCCGTAGTAACAATAAAATCCCTTTGTTTACCAACCCAGTCAAATAATGAAATTTTACTTTCTCGTTTATAAATCCAACCGTTTTCAAGAATTACATTATACCAGATTCCTGATTTGCCTTTTTCTCTTTCAATAACATCAACAACTGCAAGGGTATGAAACTCTTCTAGTTTGTTTTTGTTCTCTTCTTGTTCTTCACCACGCAATTGATAATAGCCTCTTTTTTGATTGAAATTCAATAGTATCCAAGCCAATTCTTCTTTATGAATTTTTTGGGTTAATGCCTTTTTTCTTAAATAATAAATTGTCCAGTCATAAGGAACTTGTTTTAAATCAGGATTTGTTAATTGAAATTCAGAAAGCATTTCTTGGTGGCTCTCTAAAAATAAAAATTGATTTTTACCACTTTCATTTTTATAAAAAGATAATTTTTCTTCTCTTTCTGGCTTAAATTGTCCAAACTTTTTATCAAAATCGATTGCTTCGGAATAATGTTTAGGTAAAAAATCAAGAATATGTAGAATTCTATGAAGTCTTTCCCTTCTTAACAAAAAGCGTTGAACTAATCTTCTAGTACCTCGATATTTTGTTCTTTCCGCTGTTTGTGTGGTAATTGGTGTTCCACTATCAAATTTACCCATAGCATCTTGTGCCATAGGGATTATTCGACTTCCTAATCCTTCAATGTTTCCTAGTTTATTATTGAAGTCATTATTTGTTAACGCCCACCCAATACTATTCGTTCCCAAATCCAATCCTAATATTTTCTTCATTTCTAACTATATTTTATAATGATTTTTCTCGTTATCTAAATTCATCTCGAAATTTAATCAAAAGAAAATTAACCTGTTTACGGAAAACCGTATTCGGATAATAATTTTTTTGTTGTATCATTGCAGTACAATTTTGAAGCAATTCACAATAAGGATTATTCCGTTGTGAAAACATTCAAAGCGGCCTCAAAAGGGTCGCTTTTTTTTATGCAGAAAGCCCTCAAAACGGAACTCCATTTTGAGGGCTTTTGTATTGTAAATCTATTTTTAAAATAGTATTACGAGACTGTTTCCTATTTATTCCAAATCTTCCAAGCTTTTTCTGCTTGAAAAATAAGCATGTCCAAACCATTTTTAATTTGAGCACCTTGAGCTTTGGCTTTGCTTAAAAATTGGGTTTCGGCTGGATTGTAAATTAAGTCGTAGGCAATGTGTTTTTCTGTAAAAAAATCATACGGAATAAGTGGAAATAAATCGATATTCGGACTTGTTCCCACTGGAGAACAGTTAATAATGATTTGGTAATTGTCAAAAGTGGTTGCGTTAATTAAACTGTAATCGATGCAGTTTTCTTTAGCTTCACGAGATACAAAAGTATAGGCAATGTCTAGTTGGTCTAATGCAAAAGCAACACCTTTTGAAGCGCCACCTGTACCTAGAATTAAAGCTTTTTTGTGATGCGGTTGCAATAAAGGCTCTAATGATTTTAAAAAACCATAATAGTCGGTATTGTATCCTTTTAATTTTCCTTTTTTGGTAAATTTTATAGTATTTACAGCTCCAATTGCTGTAGCATTTTTAGACAATTTATCCAAAAAAGGTAGTATTTCCTGTTTGTAAGGAATAGTTACGTTCAATCCACTAAGATCGGTGTTGTTTTTTCTTATTTCAGTAAAATAATTGATTTCGGGAATGTCGAAATTCTCATAGGAGCAACCCTCAAAATGTTCTTTGCTGAATTTTTCTGTAAAGTATCCTTTTGAAAAGGAATAACTAATATTACGGCCTAATAAACCAAAACGTCTTCTTAAAACTTCCGTCATTATTGTTTTTTATGTTTGTCAATATAATTTCGCACCATTTTTTTTCCCCAAACGACTGGGAATAAATCTTCCAATAGAATGTAATTGTCATAATTTAAACGCAAAGCATTGCTCAAGTGAAATTTTGCCTTGATGTTGTCTGAAAGCATGAAATACAATCCCGCCAAACGGTATTCTACTTCATTTTCCTCAGGAAAATATTCTGAAGCCTGCAGCAATGTTTGAATAGCACTTTCGAATTCACCTAAAAATTGAAGAATATCTACCCAAAATAACCACGTATCAAGTTGATAATCTCCAAATTCTACCGCTTTTCTATATCCAAATTCAGCTTCTTCAAACAAGTTCATTTGTTTGTTGATAGCGGCAAATCGTTTCCAATATAATTTATTTTGGCTATCTATAGCTAAAGCTTTATTGACAAAAAACAATGCTTTTTGGAAGTTTTTTTGGCGTACATAAAAATCGGTAATCGCAATCCAGCCTTTGTCCAGTAACGGATCTTCATGGACTGTTTTGTTGAAATATTTAAGAGCTAAAACTTTGTTGCCTAATTTTTCATAACATTTTCCTATTCGAAGTAATGCGTATGAGGTCGCATCGTCGAGTTCCAGTGTTCTGTTGTAGCTCTCAATGGCCAGGTCATATTTTTTTAGGCGTTCCAATGCTTTTGCTTTTTCCATAAAAGCGCCAAGAAACTCATCATCAATTAATGTGGCATAATCAAAGGCACGAATGGCACTTTCGTATTCTTTCACACCATAATATAAACGCCCCAGCTGATGCCATGCAATCTCGCTATAAGGGTTTTTGTTGATGTATTTATTTAAATAGGTAATTGCTTCTTGGTTTTGATCTAAAAATTCAAAACAATAGACCACATTATATAAAGCAGATTGGTCTTCTAAATCCTCTTCGAGACATTTAATAAAACTTTCTTTGGCTAACTCGAGATTGTCCATAAAAAGATACTCCATACCAATTAAGTTGTAAACATCGGCATAGTCATCTGTGTACTGCAATGCTATTTTAAGCATTTCAACAGCTTTTTCATGCTGGTCTCTTTTGGAGCAAATATTAGCTTTCTGAATGTATATTTCTTCGTTTGTAGGTTCGATAGCGTACAACTCATTCAATAGCTTTTCGGCTATTTCGAGTTTGTCGTCATAAATTAGCATTTCTACTTGAACTAATTTAAGGCCACTAGATCTTGGGTGTTGTTCCAAAGCTAATTTTAAAGCTTTTTTGGCCAATGCAGACTTGCCCATATCGAGATAATGAAGAATGATTTCTTCAAATTCTTCGGAGTCAAAAAAGAGTACTTTGTTGGTTTTCAACATGGACTCAAATTTGGATAGGGATAAGTTATAATCTTCTTCTTCGTTGCTTAATTGCATACTGTGTGTTTTTAAATTATCCTAAATTAAAATTAAGGAAACGTATTGTTTAAAAGAGGAAGAATTCTATTTGTTGTGAACAATTTAATTAACAGGTTTTTCAATGAAAATTGTAATAGCAATGTCAATTCAATCTATATTCTAAAATCTATGTTCTATTTTCTAAAAATCAAAAACCAAAAATCTAAATTCTTAAATGTTAATTTCATTCATCACTTCAAGAATTATAGCGCAGCCTTCTCGAATTTCTTCTTCAGAAATAGTCAATGGAGGAGTAATTCGGATGGCACAGCCTTCAAACAGAAGCCAAAATAGAATTAAGCCTCTGTCTTGGCATTTTAGAATCACTTCATTCGTTATGTCAGCATTTGCAGTCATAGCTGCAAGCATTAATCCTCTTCCTCTTATTTCCTGTATCAAAGGATGTACCAAAAGCGATCTAAAGAGCTTTTCTTTCTCTAAAGTAGCTGCAATGAGATTGGTTTCAGTTAATTCTTTCAAAGTAGCTAGACAAGCTGACGCAATGACAGGGTGCCCTCCAAAAGTGGTAATGTGACCTAATTTTGGATTTTCGGTCAGTAAATCCATCATTACCGATGAGGCAGTGAAAGCACCTACTGGCATTCCGCCTCCCATTCCTTTTCCCATTACAACAATATCTGGGACAACATCATAGTTTTGAAATCCAAAAAGAGCGCCTGTTCTTCCAAATCCTGGCTGAATTTCGTCTAATATCATCAACGCACCCACTTCGATGCATCTTGCTTTTACTTTCTTTAAAAAGTCATTATGAGGCTCAATAAAACCAGCTCCACCTTGAATGGTTTCGAGTAAAATTCCAGCTGTTTTTGTAGTGATTTTTTGTAAATCGGCTTCGTTATTGAAAGTTATAAAATCGATATCTGGAAGCAAGGGGCGAAAAGCCTGCTTACGTTCTTCAAACCCCATTACGCTCATCGATCCCATAGTATTGCCATGATAGGCATTGTGACACGAAATAAGCTGACTTCTTCCTGTGGTTCTTTTGGCAAGTTTTAATGCGCCTTCGATTGCTTCAGTTCCTGAATTGACCAAATAGGTTTTGTCTAAAGGAGCTGGCAGGAGTGAAGCCATTAATTTGCAGTATTCAACAGCTGGACTTTGTGAATATTCGCCATAAACCATTACATGCGAATATTTATCCAATTGATCTTTTATCGCATCATTTACCCTTTTATTTTGATGTCCAAGGGTGCAAGCGGAAACGCCTGCAACAAAATCAAGATGTTTTTTATTGTTTGTGTCAAATATATAGGAACCAATAGCATGCGAAACTTCCATGCCTAATGGATATGGTGAAGTTTGTGCTTGGTATTTTATAAAATCAGGATTCACTTTTTGAAAGGGTTTAATTGTTTAAAAGTTTAATCGTTTAAGTTGCAATCTGCAATCTAAAATCTGCTATCTGAAATTTGCCTACTGATTACTTCTTCGACTTCTTTTTGTCATAGTTCAAAGTTTCTTTTCGAACTTTCATTGGGACACTTTCTTTTGCTTGGTCTTTTTTAGTAGCTTCAATGACTTTGAGTTCCTCGTCATTTTCTTCTTTGCTAAAAACATCTTCTTTGGATTTTATCCTTTCATCACCCCGCCACTTGAATCCTCGAAGGGTTCTGGCATTTTCTGGCAATTCGGCTTCGGGATAAAGTATGCCATCTATTTGTTTGAAACGCGTGATGGTTTCTATGGCGTTTTTATCAAAAATAATATTGATTTTACTGCTCACGCTTTTGTCGATTCCAATGAGTTCTTTGGCTTCATTCCTCGAGTAATAAATCACTTCCGCATTTTTTATAATGTCAACCTCATGAATTTTTCCGTCTAGGAATTTTCCAAATAAGTTTAGTCCTTTTACTTGATTATATCCAGTCCCAAGAGTGTCCTTCGAGACCAGAAAAGTATTATTGAGCACTTTGAGAGAATCTAGTTTTTGTGTTTTTTTATCTCCAATGAGATGCATCACATCACCAGTAACTTGACTTTCTCCATTCCAAAGTATTGGGTTTCCTATCAATTTTGTCAATCCAATTTTAGAACTGGAATGGATTGAATCACATTTTCCGCTCATGTCAGTTTTGTAAAAACGTACATTATTGAAAGCTCGAATGATTCTGTCGCCTTCTTTTCCAGTAACCATGAGCTTTTTCCCATGAATATAAACTGAGTCATTGTCTACAAAGTTGACAGCCAAAGCTCTTTTGGTCACAAACATAGAGTCTTTCTTTTTGTACATTTCGGCATAATGTCCTCGAATTACACCACGATTGACAGAATCGGTTATTTTTACATTCCGGGTTGCAGAGGCAAATTCTTTATTGCGGTCATAATACAAACTGTCTCCTTTTATGACTCGATCATCATATTTGATATAGGATTTGTCTAAGAAATGTGCCAGATTTTTTTTGGTGTCATAAAACCCTTTCTCGGTATAAATGTAATTTGTTTTACTGGTGATTGTTGAGGGACCAAAAAGATAAGAATGCCCTGAATTGCTGTAATAATCCAAGTGGTTGGATTTGATTTCATACGATTTATTGGTAAGCGTCACAGCCGTTAAGAATTGAAATTTTTTCTGGGTAACATAATATCTTCCAGATTTGCTTTTTAAAGTATTGTCTTTGTTGATAATGGTTCCGTTTGTATTGTAAAATACTTCTTGAACATTTCGGTCAAAATTGATAGTGTCAGTTGCCAAAGTGGCGTCTGGTGAACTCATAACAGCTTTACCTGTTGCAAAAGCTTTTTTTAATTCACCACTGTATTCAGCATAATTGCTATTCAAATACAAAGTATCGCCTTGTACCAATTGTACATTTCCAAAAGCTTTTAAATAATTTTCTTTTTGAAAAAAATAAGCTTTATTGCAGGTCAGAACCACACCATCATGGCTTACTTTTACATTTCCAGTTAGTAAAAGAGCACCTGGATATTTGTCCTTATCCATATCTGCAAAATCAGATTGTTCAACATGAATTTTTTTTGGAGTTTGTGCCAAAATAAGATTTGCACTAAGTGATACTAAGCTATAGATAATGAAATATAAAGATTTCTTCAATGGTCTAAATTTTTTTGTAAATTTATGAAAATTGAAACAAACCCTATAGATATTAGGATTTATTTATAAGTTGAGTTAGTTTTTAATTTTGAAGCAGAAAGATTTTGCATTTCAGGAAATATAGTCCCGCTATCCGCTGCAATCTTGTGAACCGAACCCCGGTTCACAAGGATTTCCACTCCTATCGGGGCTAGGAGCTGGGATTCTGTATTTTTGCTATTATCTAAAAAATAAAAACACAATAACAGAACTTTGGTTTATAAAAGTTTAGGTTAGAATTATAAACGGAATTTTTGTAAAAAATATTTATAAACAAAAGAATTAGCTATTACGTTGTAGTGATTTTTTAACCCGTAAGCTAATCCCAATCGGCAGGTTTTGGTGGTTATTTTTTTGAAAAAATCGTTAAATTTATAGATTGATTCCAGTATAAAATTGGTGTTAATTGTATATTTTTAATTTTTTATAATTTAATAAATGATCACAAAAAAAATAGTAATAGCAGGAATAAGTATTTTGCTTATGGCTGTAGCATGTAAAACTAAAGAAGTAAAAATGAGTGAACAAAAGAAAGAAACCGTTTCTGAAAATAAAGCTGTAGTTTACCAAGTTTTTACCCGATTGTTTGGTAACAAAAACACAACCAATAAGCCATGGGGAACAATTGAAGAAAATGGTGTTGGAAAATTTAATGATTTTACAGACAAAGCACTGAAGGAAATAAAAAATCTTGGCGTTACCCATATTTGGTACACAGGCGTTCCGCATCATGCCGTGATACGAGATTACACTGCAATAGGAATCTCAAATGATGATCCAGAAGTGGTAAAAGGTAGAGCTGGTTCTCCTTATGCAGTTAAGGATTATTATAATGTAAATCCAGATTTAGCAGTCAATCCCGAAAAGCGCTTGGAAGAATTTGAATCATTGATAAAACGTACTCACAAAGCAAATCTTAAAGTTATTATTGATATAGTTCCCAATCATATTGCCCGTAAATATGAAGGCAAAAGCAATCCGAAAGGGGTAAGGGATTTTGGTGCAGATGATGATGTATCTGTAGAATACAAAAGAGATAATAATTTTTATTACATCCCAAATACCCCATTCCAGTTGCCAGATGGTGAAAAACCTTTGAACGGAGAAAACAACCCGCTTATTGATGGAAAATTTAATGAAAATCCAGCTAAATGGACAGGGAACGGTTCTCGATTGGCAAAACCAGATAAAAACGATTGGTATGAAACGGTTAAGGTAAATTATGGTATTCGGCCCGATGGTTCAAAAGATTTTACAGAACTGCCGATTGGTTATGATAAACTGTCTTATAAAGAACATTTTGATTTTTGGAAAGACAAAAGCGTGCCTAGTTCTTGGATTAAATTCAAGGATATTGCTTTGTATTGGACAGCTAAAGGCGTTGATGGCTTTAGATACGATATGGCCGAAATGGTTCCTTATGAGTTTTGGAGCTATATGAACTCAGCAATAAAAAATGTAAATCCAGATGCTTTTTTAATGGCAGAGGTATACAATCCAAAAGAATACCGCAATTATATCCACTTAGGTAAAATGGATTATTTGTATGATAAAGTAGAGACTTATGATAAATTGAAAGATATTATCCAAGGGAAAACACCTCCAGATGGTTTATCTTATATTCAAAACGGATTAGCAGATATTGATATTCACATGTTGAAGTTTTTGGATAATCATGATGAACAGCGATTGGCAAGTCCAGAATTTGCAGGTTCTCCCGAAAAAGGGAAGCCAATGATGGTCGTTTCTGCAATGATAACTTCAGCGCCAATTATGGTGTATTTTGGTCAGGAAGTAGGGGAGGCTGGAAATGAAAATGGTGGATTTGGTTCTCATTCCAGAACATCTATTTTTGATTATGTAGGCGTTCCTAATCATCAACGATGGATGAACGATGGTGCTTTTGACGGTGGGAAATTATCGCAAAGCGAAAAAGACTTGCGCGATTTTCACAAAAGATTATTGAATTTCGCTGGAAAAAGTTCTGCGGTAATGGGGCGATTTCAGGATCTACAAGAGGTAAATCGTCATGCAGGGCTTGGATATGATCCTAACCATTTGTATGCCTTTGTTCGCTGGTCAGATAATGAAAAATTAATAGTTGTCACTAATTTTTCTTCGGATGCTAGTAATAGTTTTGATTTGAAAATTCCAGCTGATATAATCAGCAAATGGAATTTGAAAGACGGAAGTTATACGGTAAAAGACCAATTGTACGGTAATAGCATAATTCAGTTGCAAGTTGTAAATGGAGAAGGTAAAGCTTCAATTACGATTAAGCCACTAGAATCTTTTATTTATAAGTTGTAATATTTGCTTACTAAGTTTTTTTAGATAAATATAGATTTGTTTTGAATGTGTGTTTGTACAATGTATTACAAAGGAAAAAGCTGATATTTTTTAGATATCAGCTTTTTTTATATTACTTTTTGAAAGTTGCTGTGTAATTTTCGTTTACTTTTTCCCAATTTATTATATTAAAAAAATCATCAATATAATTTTTCTTTTTGTATTGGTAATCCATAAAATAGGCATGTTCCCAAAGGTCGATTCCTAAAATTGGAGTTCCATGAAATCCAACAACAGGAGCATACGTCATTAATGGATTGTCCTGGTCTTGTGTTGTGGTTAATTGGAGTACACCTGTTTTATCGACTACCAGCCAAACCCAACCCGATCCAAATTGTTTATTTGCAGTCTCTTTAAATACTGTTTTGAAATTAGAAAATGAACCAAAATCTTTAGTAATCTTTGAGGCTAATGTATCTATTGGTTCGCCACCAGCTTTTGGAGAAATACTCTTGAAATATAAACTATGGTTGTAATACCCTCCTGCGTTATTGCGTATTATAGGATCATTAATGTCTAATGTTTTGAGTAGATCTTCTATAGTAAGGTTTTCAAATTTTGTCCCTAAAACTACTTTGTTTAGACTATTGGTGTAATATAAATAATTTTTATAATGGGATTCTAATGTCAAGGCGGATAAGTCTGGTGCCAACGCATCATAGCCAAAAGATAGTTTTTCCAATTGAAATGAGCCTTCATTTGCTTTTAAATCATTTGGATTGCCTATTTTTATTTTTTCTTGTACTGTTGGTAGTGGAACTTCTACAACCTCAGTCATTTTTTTTTCATTACAAGAAACTAAGACCGAAATAAAGAGCAGGCTTGCTAAGATAAAAGTGTTTTTTTTCATAAAAATAATACGATTACTTTATTAGGGAATGAATTAATTTAATATATTTTTCCTTGGCTTCATCTTGTGTAAGATGGCTAATTTGGATCCAAGCATTGGTTTTAAAAGCATTTCTTAAGTCAGAATTGTCTGTGACTTTAAAATTGCTTTTGTCAAATGTTGCCTGTTTGTAAAAAGCATAAAGACGTAGTTGCACATCTTGAGGTAAAGATGCTTGTGTCATAAAAGAAGCGATTTCTACAGCTTCTTGAAATCGTTTTTCTAAATCTTCTTCGATCATTAAGCTTTAATTGCAATTATAGTTTTTCCTCCAATTGCTTTTTGATTCAGTTCCACATTAATTGGAGTGCCTAAAGGTAAAAAAATATCAACTCTTGAGCCAAATTTAATAAAACCAGCATCGGTACCTTGTACTACTTGCATGCCTTCTTGCGCATAATTAACAATACGCTTTGCTAATGCACCAGCAATTTGACGGTACAAAATAGCTCCAAAAGTTTTATTTTCAACAACAATGGTTGTTCTTTCATTTTCTTCACTGGCTTTTGGATGCCAAGCCACGAGAAATTTACCAGGATGGTATTTGCTGAATTTTACAAGGCCACTTATGGCATAACGAGTGACATGAACATTTATTGGAGACATAAATATTGAAACTTGAATTCTTTTGTCTTTAAAATATTCGCCTTCAAATACCTCTTCTATAACAACTACTTTTCCATCTACCGGAGCAATAATGTGATTTTCATTGATTTCTACAGTTCTTTTCGGGTTTCTGAAAAATTGTAAAATGATAATCAATAATAATAAAGTTACAATTTGAATAGTCATTTTAATCCATTCAGTATGGATAAAATGATCAGATGCTAAAAAAACAATGGCAGTTACAATAGTGCCTAATAAAATACTTTGAGTTCCTTCTTTATGAAACATAATTTAAAATTTGATAAAATAAAAATATAATTGGTGCTACAAAGATAACACTATCTAGTCGATCTAGGATGCCTCCGTGGCCGGGCATGATGTTTCCACTGTCTTTTTTTTCTGAAATCCGTTTGAATTTGGATTCAACTAAATCTCCAATAGTCCCGAAAACACCAACAATTGCAGCTATTATAAGCCAAATGTAGGTGTTCTTTTCTGGAAGCATTAAAAAATATTTTGAAATAAAATAACTTGCAATTAATGCAAATCCAATACCGCCAAGAAATCCTTCAATGGTTTTTTTAGGAGAAATTCTTTCAAATAATTTGTGTTTTCCAATTGATTTTCCAACCAAATAGGCAAACGTGTCATTGGTCCATATTAAGATAAAAATACTAATCAGAATGTTTGGATTGTAACCCTTAATTCCAAAAGGTATTTTTGTAATAATAATAAAAGGAAGAATGATGTATCCAATTAAATAAGCAAATTTTGAAAAGGTATCTACTTTTAAATTCTTATTATCGAATAGAAATACGATACATTTCAAAGAAACGATAAGGGATAAAAATAACACTGCTAAATCAAAATTTCTGTTATACCTCAGTATGTATAAAAAGCCATCACCTTTTTCGGCTATAGCAATTTTATAAAAAAAGAAATAGAAAGAACAGGCTATTATAATTGGAGCAATCTTGTTTAAGTGTACTAAGTTGCAAAATTCTGTTACTGCTATTAATAAAAAAACTCCAAATAGAACAAAAAAGGTTTCTATAGAGTATTGTATTGAGGCTATTAGTAATAAAATATAAACAGCCCCAGATATTGATCTTTTTAGTGTTTCATTCATTTTAAAGATCTTCTAAGAGCAATAGATATAAATTTTTTGCGGAGCTTCCATACTGAGTGAAATCTTCCTCTTTGGCTTTTTCGAAATATTTGATAGTTGTAATATTGGTTGGATATTCTGTTAAATATTTTTTTCGAATAGCACTAAGGCCATCACTTTTACCTTCAACAATCTGGCTTGTTTTTGCCAAAATTACGATATTAGCGGGTAAGTCATTAGGTTTTTTTTGCTTAATTTGATTGGATGAAAATAAAATAGATCCTTCCTCTGTAACTAAGTTTTCACAACTGGATAATAAAAATTTAGGATTTATATTTTGACCGTAAGTAAGCTTGTTTTCATCTAATAAAAAAAACAAGTTAGGCTCATAGCATAAAGCTTCGCATTCAAACCAATCATTTTCTTCAAGTATATTTTCAAATTGTTCTTTTACTTCATTTAAGTTTTCGCAGTATAAAAATTTTCCGCCATTTTTTTTAAAATTATAGATGAATTGTTCATCCAAAGGGGAGTTAATATCTGGATTTGGCTTATTTGAATTATCATTCCTGCCTTCATCAGATGAAGGGTCGTTAGAACCAAATAATTTTTTAAAAAGATTCATAATTTGTTACTAATCGTTTTGTGTTACTTGAAAACGTTCAAAGATAAAAAAATCTTAATTCAAAACGAGGTTTTGAATTAAGATTTTAAATATTTGTTAATTTTTAAATTATGAAACTACTTCACCCAAGTTTTTGTCGAAAGTTCTTTTTCCAAATATAGTTTCTAAATCATCTTTAAAGATTACTTCTTTTTCAATTAAAATGTCAGCAAGCTGATTTAGCTTATCTTTATTTTCTTCTAAAATTAGTATTGCTCTTTTGTATTGTCCTTCTATTAATTCTGAAATTTCAGCATCAATTATTTTAGCAGTTTCATCAGAATAAGGTTTAGAAAAACTGTATTCACTTTGTCCAGATGAATCGTAATAAGTGACATTTCCTATTTTGTCATTCAAGCCATAAATTGTTACCATGGCACGAGCTTGACGTGTTACTTTTTCTAAATCACTAAGTGCTCCAGTCGAAATTCTGTCGAAAGTAACTTTTTCAGCAGCTCTTCCTCCCATAGTAGCACACATTTCGTCTAACATTTGGTCTGTTCTTACGATTTGTCTTTCTTCAGGAAGATACCAAGCAGCTCCCAAACTTTGTCCACGAGGCACAATTGTCACTTTAATAAGAGGCGCAGCGTGTTCAAGCATCCAGCTTACTGTTGCGTGACCAGCTTCATGAATAGCAATTGCTCTTTTTTCTTCAGGAGTAATAATTTTGTTTTTCTTTTCAAGACCTCCAATAATTCTGTCTACTGCATCAAGAAAATCTTGTTTGTCTACTGCTGTTTTGTTGTTTCTTGCTGCGATCAAAGCGGCTTCGTTACAAACATTAGCAATATCGGCACCAGAAAATCCTGGAGTCTGTTTAGCTAGAAAATCAAGATCAAGATTTTCTACTTTTTTGATAGGAGCTAAGTGAACTTGAAAAATTTCTGCTCTTTCTCGAATATCTGGCAAATCAACAAAAATTTGTCTGTCAAAACGGCCGGCACGCATTAAAGCTTTATCTAAAACATCGGCTCTATTGGTCGCTGCTAAAACAATTACATTAGAATTAGTTCCGAAACCATCCATCTCAGTTAGTAATTGATTTAGAGTGTTTTCTCTTTCATCGTTACCGCCAGACATGTTGCTTTTTCCTCTAGCTCTACCAACAGCATCAATTTCGTCAATGAAAATAATAGCTGGTGATTTTTCTTTGGCTTGTTTGAAAAGATCACGTACACGTGAAGCTCCAACTCCTACGAACATTTCCACAAAATCAGAACCAGATAGAGAGAAAAACGGTACTTGTGCTTCTCCTGCAACGGCTTTGGCTAATAAAGTTTTTCCTGTTCCTGGAGGTCCTACCAGTAATGCTCCTTTAGGGATTTTACCTCCCAAATTAGTGTATTTTTCAGGGTTCTTAAGGAATTCTACAATTTCTTGTATTTCTTCTTTAGCACCTTCTAATCCAGCTACGTCTTTAAAAGTAGTTTTGATATCGGTTTTTTCGTCAAAAAGTTTTGCTTTTGATTTTCCAATATTAAAAATCTGTCCGCCTCCGCCTCCTGGGCCACCAGACATTTTTCTCATAATAAAAATCCAAACACCAATGATAATTATGATTGGCAATAGGCTTATTAAAATATCTGTCCAGTTACTTTTTGGTAAAAAATTAAAGTCTTTCAATTTGCCTTCGGCGACAGCTTTTTCTAATTTGGTTTGAAAAATTTGGTCATTTCCAATGTCAAAAGAATAATGAGGCCCTTTGTTAGGTCTGTCTAAAATGTCTTTAGCGACTTTTTTATGTTCAGGATCGCTTAAGGCTTTAGGATTTAAAAAAACTTCGGCTTCACTTTTGTTGTAAACAATTACTTTTTCAATTTGTCCTTTTTCTAAATATGAATTAAATTTAGAAGACGTTAATTGAGCAGGTTCTTGAAAGTTAGATCCACCAGTTGCAAAGCTTATTGCTAAAAAAATCAATATGATTGCAGTGTATACTAACCAAGGACTTACCTTAAATTTATTTGAATTTGGGTTATTTTCTTTAGCCATTAGAAGATTGTTTCTTTAATATTTGTTTTCGATTTTAGTGATTTTGGCATCACCCCAAAGACTTTCTATGTTATAATATTCACGAATGTGTTTTTGAAATACATGCACTACTATGTGAACATAATCCATTAATACCCATTCGGCTACATCAGAACCTTCTACGTGCCAAGGTTTGTCTTTTAAATCTTTTGAAACTGTTTTTTGAATTGAATTAACAATAGCATTCACTTGAGTATTTGAGTTACCATTGCATACTACAAAATAGTCACAAACAGCAGTGTCTATTTCTCTTAAATCTAAAATATCGATATCACTTCCTTTTACTTCTTCTATTCCTTTTATAATGTTTGCCAATAGGGCATCATTGTTTATAATCTTTTTCGCCATGTATTTTTTTATATGAATTTGTAAAGTTACCATTTTTTGTGATTAATTTTGAACCTTAACATAATATTAAATTATGTTTTGCAAAATAAATACAAATGAAGTTAATCAAACTCGATGCCATAGATTCTACAAATGAGTTTCTAAAAGGTTTGTCGAACAAACAAGAGGTTCAGAATTTCACAGTTATTACCGCTGAAACTCAGTCAAAAGGGAAAGGGCAAATGGGTTCTAAATGGGATTCTGAACCGGGTAAGAATCTTATTATGAGTGTTTTGGTTAAGGATTTTTTGTTTGATTATGAAAGTGTTTTTAATCTTAATGTTGTGGTTTCGCTTGCTGTTATTCGGACTTTAAAAAAATATAATATTCCTGAATTAAGTATTAAATGGCCTAACGACATTATGTCAGCTAACAAGAAGATTGGTGGCATATTGATAGAAAACAGCATTAAAGGGGATGGTACAATTACATCTATCGTAGGATTGGGATTGAATGTGAATCAAACGGAATTTCAAAATTTGCCTAGAGCTTCTTCTTTAGCCTTGGTTTGTGATACTATATTTGACAAAGAGGAAATCCTTTTTTCAATAGTATCAAAAATAAAAAAAATAATTGCTGATTATGTTGTAAAAGCTCCTTCTTTATGGGAAGAGTATAGTAATGAATTATTTAAAATTGGGATGCCTACTGCTTTCGCTGGTGAAAATGAAATTAATTTTATGGGTATTATAAAAGGTGTTTCGGTTATGGGTAAGCTTCAAATTCAATTAGAGGACGATTCTATTTGTGAATACAGTCTAAAAGAAGTACAGATGCTGTATTGAAAGTAGTGTTTAATCGTTTATTTGTTTAATCGAATAAACGATTAAACAAATAAACGATTAAACAAATAAATTATAATTTTGTCATGTTGTTGGCCAAAGTTTCAATAAATTTCGAAATTGGACCTTTTATCATCATTGCCATCATTGCATTAAACTCACCTTCGAAATTTAGTTGTACAGCACTTGATTGTTCTGAAACAGCATCAATATTAGCCACCAAAGTAAAAGGAAGTTTGTCACTTGCCGCGCCCAAAACAACTTTGCTAGGAGCTACTTTATCTTTCATTTTTAATTTAATTTCGGGCATTCCTTTTAACCCAAAAATAAAAGATTCTTCGCCGGTAATTTCAAATTTCGCAATATTATCTGGCATTAATGTCTCGAAGTTTTTTACATCACTTAATAAATCGAATAATTCTTGAGCAGATTTTTCAACGGTAACCCTCGGGCTTTCTAAATTCATAGTTGTATTTTGTTTGTATTCTAAATTAAGCAGTTTGAAATTATATGTTCCAAGTTGATGGACTAACGTTCCATTCTCTCAAGGTTTGCTCTTCTTTTTCGGTTATATAACTTTTTGCAACTGCTAAATTCAATAAATTTTGATAATTACTCAGTGTATATAAATCGATTTTAGCATTTTTGAAGTTTTGGTCCGCAACATCAAATCCATAAGTGAATATTGCAGCCATTCCTTTTATAATTGCTCCTGCTTCCCGTAAGCCATCAACGGCAAGCAAACTGCTGTTTCCAGTACTGATTAAATCTTCAATAATTACTACGCTTTGTCCTTTTTGCAAAAAACCTTCTACTTGGTTTTGGCGACCATGTTTTTTGGGTTCTGGGCGAACATATACAAAAGGCAATCCCATGCTCTCGGCAACTAGCATTCCAATGCCTATTGCTCCAGTGGCTACACCGGCAATCACATCTGGTTTACCAAATTGTTTCTCAATGTTCTTAGAAAATTCATCCCTAACATAATTCCTTATGGCTGGAAACGAGAGGATTAAACGATTATCGCAATATATAGGCGATTTCCATCCAGAAGCCCATGTAAAAGGATTTCCTGGATTCAATTTAATTGCATTTATTTGCAAAAGCAATTCGGCTGTTTTTTCGGCTGTATCTTTATTAAAAATCATAATACAAATGTATAAAGTTTTTGTTAACGACAAACCACTTTTTTTGACAAATCAAATTTCAAAGGAAACTGATTTTCAACTTTTCTTGCTTGATAGTATTGATATCGAACAGGTTATTGTAAAAATGTTTCAAAATAAAATTAAGAAAGCGTATCTCTATCACCCTGACGAAAGTGTGATTATGAAAACGTTGAAAGCAAAAATTCCTGTAAATAAAGCTGGAGGAGGGTTGGTATATAATAAAAAGGGAGAGGTTTTGTTCATTTTTAGAAATGGAAAATGGGATTTACCAAAAGGCGGTACCGATAAAGGAGAGCTAATTGAAGAAACTGCTATGCGCGAAGTTGAAGAAGAAACTGGAGTAAATGAATTGAAAGTTATTAAAAAGCTCCAAAAAACTTATCATGTCTTTAAACGAAACGGAAAATATAAATTAAAAATTACCCATTGGTTTGAGATGGAATCCACTTTTGAAGGCACTCCAAAGGGACAATTAGAAGAAGGAATAGAAAAAGTGGCCTGGCTTAAGCCAAGCGAAATCCCACTAGCGCTGCAAAATTCCTATGAAAACATTAAGCTTTTGTTTGAAGAAGAAAAAACAATCAAATAAGTCGTTTTCAGTTGAGTAATTTATAAAGTGGATATTGTAATAACTCTTTTTGCAGTTATAGTCAATTGCTTTTTTTGGATTGCTGATTTTTGATTTCAGACGCAGTAAGTCTTGTAAAATTGACAATATAATATTTAGCCACACCAAATTTGAACTCAATATCATTAATTTAATATAAAATCTATTAAATTAATGATATTGAGTTAAATAGATTGACATTATCAAAAAAAAACAGGAGATTCAGTGCTATAAAATGGATAATTCAAGTTTAGAAAGCAAAGTGTTATTTTTGATTACCTTTGCAAAATGAATAAGAAACACCATTCCAACAATATATTATTGAATTTAGGTATCGAAAGCCTAAATGAAATGCAGGAAACTGCACAAGATGTCATTCTAAATGACAATAATATTTTACTGCTTTCTCCAACGGGTTCTGGAAAAACATTAGCTTTTTTGTTGCCAATTTTCGAAATGCTACAGCCCGAAATTCTATCTGTTCAATGTTTAATTCTGGTTCCGTCGCGTGAATTAGGTTTGCAGATTGAACAAGTTTGGAAAAAAATGGGAACCGATTACAAAGTAAATGTGTGCTACGGCGGGCATTCTATTGATACAGAAATCAAAAACTTAAGCAATCCACCCGCCGTTTTGATAGGAACTCCAGGCCGAATTGCAGACCATATTGACAGAGGCACTTTCAGATTAGACAAAATTCAAACTTTAATCTTGGACGAGTTTGACAAATCCCTGCAATTGGGTTTCCATGAGCAAATGTCCTTTATTATAGGGAAATTGAGCAAACTCAATAAACGTGTATTGGTTTCGGCCACATCGGATATTGAAATTCCAAAATATACTCGAGTTGTGAATCCAACAATATTGGATTTTATACCAACCGAAGAAGAAAAGGAAAGTAACTTGGCTACCAAAATGGTGGTTTCCAAAGATAAAGACAAGCTAGGAAGTTTGTTTAACCTGATTTGTTCTTTAAAATCACAATCGGCAATTGTTTTTTGTAATCATCGTGATGCTGCAGAACGTATTAGTGACACTTTGAATGAAAAAGGAATTTATGCTACTTATTATCACGGAGGCATGGATCAGGAAGAACGCGAAAGATCGTTAATTCAATTCCGTAACGGGAGCATGAGTTATTTGATTACTACCGATTTGGCTGCGCGTGGTTTGGATATTCCCGAAATGAAACATGTAATCCATTATCATTTGCCTTTAAAAGAAGATGAATTTACCCATAGAAACGGCCGTACTGCTCGTATGCAGGCTTCGGGGACTGCTTATCTTATTGTAAATGAAAGCGAAAAAAAACTAGACTATGTTGATTACGGAATGCCAATTCTAAATGTAGAAAACAGTACAGCTTTGCCAAAGCCACCTGAATTTCAAACCATTTATATCAGTGGCGGAAAGAAAAATAAATTGAATAAAATTGATGTCGTAGGTTTCTTTTCTCAAAAAGGAAAACTCGAAAAAGGTGATTTAGGATTAATCGAAGTGAAAGATTTTATTTCGTTTGCTGCAGTAAAATTCAATAAAGTAAAAGACTTGCTACATAATATCAAAGATGAAAAAATGAAAGGCAAGAAATTTAAAATCGAAGTTGCCAGAAAGGTAATTAAGAAGGAGGAAGAGTAATTCGTTTTTTGTACAACAATTATTTTCAAAATATTTTATCGAAATTTTTGGTGCTATTTTGTTTTTTGAAAATGGTATCAAAGCACTATATGGTTATGAAAAAACTATTTAATTTATTTGATTTCTCGCATAAAGTAAATTATAAAACTGAAGTTTTAGCGGGTCTCACCGTGGCAATGACAATGATTCCAGAATCGTTGTCGTTTGCAATTTTAGCAGGTTTTCCGCCATTGACGGGTTTGTATGCGGCTTTTATAGCAGGTCTTGTCACAGCAATATTTGGCGGAAGACCGGGATTGATTTCGGGAGGGGCAGGAGCAACGGTTATTGTGCTAATCGCCTTGATGAAATCTCATGGTTTAGAATATGTTTTTGCTGCTGTAGCTTTAGCTGGAGCACTGCAAATCTCGGTTGGAATTTTTAAATTAGGTAAATTTATTCGTTTGGTGCCTCATCCTGTGATGTTTGGATTTGTAAACGGATTGGCTATCGTTATATTTATGTCTCAATTGGAGCAGTTTAAAACGATTGTCAATAATGAAACTGTTTGGCTCTCAGGAATTCCAATGTATATTATGGCTGGTTTAGTGGTTTTGACTATTGGGATTGTGATGTTGGTGCCGAAATTGACCAAAACAGTTCCAGCTTCGCTAATAGCCATTATTGTTGTATTTGCTGTGGTTTTTTTCTTTGGAATTGAAACCAAAACGGTGAAAGATATTGCCTCGATAAGTGGTGGTTTCCCGCCATTTCATATTCCGAATATTCCAATTAACTGGGATACTTTACAACTGATTTTTCCGTATGCCTTGATTATGGCCGCAGTTGGATTGACCGAAGGATTGCTGACTCTAAATCTAGTCGATGAAATTACCGGAACAAAAGGAAACGGAAACCGTGAATGCATTGCACAAGGAAGTTCTAATATTTTGAATGGTTTCTTCTTTGGGATGGGTGGATGTCCTATGATTGCTCAAACCTTAGTGAATCTTTCGGCGGGATCAAGAGCGCGTTTGTCTGGGATTGTGGCTTCATTGACTATTCTTCTAATTATATTATTTGGCGCACCCATTATTGAGCAATTGCCTATGGCGGCTTTGGTGGGAGTAATGATTATGGTTGCTATTGGAACGTTTGAATGGGCTAGTTTAAAAATCGTCAATAAAATGCCGAATCATGATGTCTTTGTTGTTGTAATAGTGGCTTTAATAACGGTTTTATTGCATAATTTGGCATTGGCTGTGTTGATTGGAGTTATTATTTCTGCTTTAGTTTTCGCTTGGGAAAGTGCCAAAAGAATTCGGGCAAAAAAATATCTGGATGACAACGGAGTAAAGCATTACGAAATATATGGTCCTCTATTTTTTGCCTCAACGGCTGTATTTGCTGAAAAGTTTGATGTTTCCAATGATCCAGATGAAATAATTATTGATTTCAAAGAAAGCCGTATTGCCGATATGTCGGCTATTGAAGTCTTGAATACAGTCACACAGCGATATTATAAGCTTGGAAAAAAAGTGCATTTGCAGCATTTAAGCCCAGATTGTATTCTGCTGTTAAAAAATGCTGAAGCAATTATTGATGTAAATATTATAGAAGATCCTAATTACATGGTGGTTAATGTGAATTAAGCAATGGAATTTGTGTTTAAATAGCTCAAAAGCAAGATTTTTAGAATGATTTATTTAATGTTATTTGTTTTCTAGAATTGAAATTACAAACAAAATAATTGATTTTATGTTAATAAAAAAAAGGATTGATAAAGGAGTTAATTTTTTTTATTATTATGTTTGCTGGCAAATACTTACCTAGATAGAGTATATCATTAAACCCCAAATAAATTATGAAAAAAGTTATTGCGATTGCTGTTTTATTTATTAGTGCTATTGGCTTTAGCCAAATTAAAGTTATTGAAACTGTGCCAGTTGAAAAATTAGGAAGAATAAATAATAGTTTTTATGTGCAAAAAATAGGAGATGATTTTACCTTTTTTTACACAACTGTCCCAAGTGAAGATGGAGGAGAGACTGCTTTAAAAGCTTTTACTTTTAAAAATGTCGATAATGCATATCAAAGTCTTTATAAAATCATTACAGGCGGATTTACAGCAAGTCCTTTGAATGATGTAAAATTAGAATTGCCTAATAATTTTGTTTGGTTGCACTACATTGCAAGTTCAGACAAAACAACGGTACAGTTTATGGTTTCAAACAAAGAAGTTGGTTCAACTCATATTTCTGAGCCATTGTCAAAAGAGCAAGTTGAAAAATTATTTCAAAAAAGCTAAAAAAACTAGTGTTCAGTGTTCAGAATTTTAGTATTCAGTAAAACATTGATAAGCATAAAAAAATCGTTAACAGACAATTTCTGTTAACGATTTTTTTTATTCAAACTTTTTTAAGTTTAATCAGATAATAGTTTCAGAGTGTCTGAACACTAAAAAAACTGTACACTGAATACTAAATTTTCTTGACGTATTGCGTAATAATCACAATCTGTTGTCCATCTACTTTTCCTTCAATGTATTCGGCATTTTCGTGATCCAAACGAATGTTACGTACCGAAGTTCCTTGTTTAGCCACCATACTAGATCCTTTTACTTTTAGATCTTTGATTAACACAACCGAATCTCCATGCGCTAAAATAACCCCATTTACATCGCGGTGGATGATTTTGTTTTCATCATCTTCTCCTTCGCCTGTGGCTTGCGCCCATTCTAAAGTGTCTTCGTCAAAATACATTTGTTCCAAAAGCTCTTGTGGCCATCCATTTTTACGCAAACGACTCAACATTCTCCAAGCTGCAACTTGAACCGGAATATGTTCGCTCCACATGCTGTCGTTCAAAGATCTCCAGTGGTTTAAATCTTCATGCCCAGGATTTTCAATTTGGTCAATACAAGTTGCACAAGCAAAAATGCTTTCGTCCAATCCGCCTTTTTTGGTAGGCAATATTTGGAATTCTTTTAGGTTTTCGGTGGCAGCGCATAATTCACATTGTGAACCGCTGCGTTTATTTAATTCTCTTTCGAAGCTCATTATAAAGGTTGTGTTTTTTTTAGGATGCGAAATTACGCTTAAATGGCAGGTTTTGCAAGTTTATGTTTTTTGGGTTGTGAGTGTTCAGTTATCAAGATTTACAAACGGAAAACTATTTACAAATTAAGGCAATAGCTCAAATTAATTGTAGCAGCTGTTGACAGATTGGCAATAATTACGTTTAGTTCAAGTTATAATTAGTTTTTTCACTCCATTCTAGTTCGTTTGGTAACTTTTGATTGCTAAATTCAATATGAATTACTCTTCGTCTTTCGTTATTTGTAGTCTTGTTTGATGCATGAAAAAGTAAAGGTTTCATTATCATTATACCACCTTTTTCTACTTCACAAATCGTTTCCATTTCTTTTTCGACTTCTATATTTTCAGTTCTAATAATTCCTTTTTTGTGCGATTTATTTAATACTTTCAACGCTCCGTTTTCTTTCGTTGTTTTATCAATATGGATTCTTATTGTAAAGTTTTGTTTTAGAATTTCTTTTGGTGGTTGAACGGCAAATTGATTTTGTTTGGTTGTCCAATTCTGATAATTTTCAATTTCTACTTTCTTATTAACCGAAATTGTCAAATCTTGATGATAACCAACAAACCAATTCGATTTTTCTGGTTTGTCAAAGTAAATAGATTTAGTTATGAAATAATTTTCGCCAAAGTTTAATTTTATTATTTCTCTCAATTTTTGGTTAAAAATAAAACTTAGTGTTTCTGGAATTTCTTTGTGAAATTGTCTGATTGCAAATAAATCGTCAGATTTTCTAAACGTTGAGTTTGCAGTTTCGTTTTCTGTAATTTTTTCAATTTCTGAAATTATTTTATTGATTTCATTTTCGGAATAAACTTTGTTAATAATTGCAAAACCCTCAGAATTAATTTCGTTTAAATAGTTCATTTTAAATTTGTTTTTCCTTATTTACCAATTCTTTTCATTGTAGTTCGCAACTAATCAACACTACTTATGCAATTTAACCCTTACGGCTTTTGGAACAAGCATTTCATATTCACCATGATTTCGGATAACATCTCTCACGATACTGGAACTGATATAGGAAGTTCGGGCAGCGGTCAATAAAAAGACAGTTTCTATTTTGGATAATCGTCTGTTGGTATGGGCGATTGCTTTTTCGAATTCGAAATCGGCTGGGTTGCGGAGTCCTCTTAGGATAAAGTCAGCTTTGATTTTATGGCATAAATCGATGGTCAAGCCTTCGTAAGTAATGACCGTAACTTTGGGTTCGTTTTTGAATGTTTCTTCAATGAAACGTTTCCTTTCTTCGAGGCTAAACATGTATTTTTTTTCGGCATTGACCCCAATTGCAATTACAATTTCATCAAAAAGCGAAATGCCTCTATTGATGATATCTTCGTGACCTAATGTGATAGGGTCAAACGATCCCGGGAATATGGCTTTTTTCATTTCAATTTAATTTAGTTGTTTTTCAATTCTCGAATCTGGAATAATCCAGAGCATCGCTACTGCAATATAAAGCAGACCAGAAATCCAAGGCGAGACAAAAGCCAAGGGAATTGCAAGAAGATAGGCTAATGCTGATATTTTACCTTTTAAATCTTTTTCGACTGCGCGGTGCAAAATCGAATCTTTTCCTTCTAACTTTATGATTTTATTTTGAAGCAAATTATAAGCTATAGCACACATCAGCAGGACAAAGCCATAAATGCTCATAGGCACTGCCGCAAAATGATGTTCTCCAATCCAGCTTGTTGCAAATGGAATCAAGGACAGCCAAAAGAGTAAAAAAAGATTGCCCCACAAAATAGAGCCATTCACTTTTTTTACCACTTGAAACATGTGGTGGTGGTTGTTCCAATAAATCCCAACATAAATAAAACTCAAAACGTAGCTTAAGAAAACTGGAATCAAGTGTTTTAAAGATTCAAAACTATCTTCTTCAGGTGCTTTTATTTCTAAAACCATTATAGTAATGATAATAGCTAATACGCCATCGCTAAAGGCTTCAATTCTGGTTTTGTTCATTTTTTAAGGTGCTAAGATTCTGAGATTCTAAGTTGCTAAGATTTTTTATTTTCTCGTAATTGAGAATATTTTATCGTTATCATATAGTTTTAATATATCCTTCTTGGAATAATTAATTCTATGGTTTGTATAATTTTCTGTTTTGTTTATCTCTTCAACTTCTGACTGTAAATATACATTATAATCATTTTGAGTAAGAAAAACACTGTCATTTGTTACTTTATCAATTCTCATTGTTGAATAATATCCATCCGAAGCTTTTACATTATAAACATCTCCAAGAGCTGGAGTTTTTACTAAAACTGCTGTTTCATTACTAGTTTGATATAAGTTGAGAAAATAAAATACAATAAAACATATCAATATAATGATACCAGAAAATAGCCAAATTGGTCTTTTTTGGTTTGCTTTTTTGTTTTCATAAATGAGTTTTGTTTTAGTATTCTCATCTAATTCATTAAAATCAATTTCTGTTGAGCAGTTATAGCATTCAATATTTATTGTATTGCCAACAGGAAATAATGGGATAAATGTTAATGAGGTATATCTAGCAAAAATGCTATAATCTATCGCTGAATGAAAATTGCAATTCGGACATTCTGTATTAGGAATCGTTCCTTTTAATAAACATATATCATTTGTTCCAACCAATACCATCATTTTTGAAAAATTTATTTTTTTGTTGTTATTGGATTTTCCTGCAAGGTATAATATTAAAGAATCTAAGTTTGTGAGTTGCTAAGAGTCTTAGCAACTCACAAACTTAGATTCTCAGCAACTTAATTAAGCGCTAACTCAATCGCATTGGTAAACAAATCTGTCAATGAAATTCCGGCTGCTTTGGCCTGTTGCGGAATTAAACTTTCTGTTGTTAATCCTGGAATAGTATTCATTTCCAGCATATGTGGTTCTCCGTTCACAAAGATGAATTCACTTCTTGAGAAACCTTTCATTTTCAATACTTCGTAGGCACGTTTTGCTGCTTCACTTACTTTTTGAGTCATTTCTTCGGAGATTCTGGCAGGCGTAATTTCCTGTGATTTTCCTTGGTATTTGGCTTCATAATCAAAGAAATCATTTTCTGAAACAATTTCGGTGATAGGCAAAACAATTATTTCTCCCTGATAGTTGATAACGCCAACAGAAACTTCGGTTCCGTCTAAGAAACTTTCGATAATGATCTCATTATCTTCTTTGTAGGCAACCTCGATAGCGATTGGTAATTCAGCTTCGGTTTTTACTTTAGAAATTCCAAAACTGGAACCCGATTTATTTGGTTTTACAAAGCATGGCAAACCAACGGTTTTCACAATTTCGGCAGTATTGATGTTGTCGCCTTTGTTCAAATAGTAAGAAATCGCGGTTTTGATTCCGTAAGGTTTTAAAACAGAAAGCATGTCACGTTTGTTGAACGTTAATGCCGCTTGGTAATAGTCGCATGAAGATTGTGGCAGACCAATTAATTCGAAATAAGCCTGCATCAATCCGTCTTCGCCTGGTGTTCCGTGAATGGCGTTAAAAACACAATCGAAAGTGATTTTGGTTCCGTTTACGGTTGTTGAAAAATCGTTTTTATCGATTGGAAATTCATTGTCTTTGTCATCAACATAGACCCATTTTTTTTTAAAAATATGGATTCTGAATCCGTTGTATTTTGTTTTGTCTAAGAATTGGTAGACTACGTTTCCGCTGATGAGTGAGATCTTGTATTCGCTTGAATAGCCGCCCATGATGATGGCAATGTTTTTCATATTTATTGTTTAATCGGTTAAACGTTTAATCGATTAAACGATTAAAACGGATTGTAAACAAAATTATCATTTTTTTTGAAACGAAATAGCTTTATCTTTGCAGGAAATAAAAATATTTATGAGCTTAAAAAAATATCTTACGAGTCGCGTATTTTTTGGACAAGTGGCGATTGCATTTGCAATTATTGCAGTTTTAGCCTATTTATTTATGCATTGGTTGACTTTTACAACTGATCATGGGCATGAAATTTCGGTTCCTGATTTGAGAAAATTGACCGAGGAACAAGTTGAAGATAAATTGGACGAATTAGATTTGGATTATGAATTGTTGGATAGTGTTGATTTTAGAGGCGATTATCCAAAATACAGTGTTGTAGAGCAAGATCCTATGCCTGGAACAAAGGTGAAAGTAGGTAGAAAAGTATATATTAAGATTAATTCATCTGGGTTTTCATCTGTGAGAATTCCAGATTTGATTGAAAAAACGTATCGTGAGGCAGTGCCTACGCTTAAAGCTTTAGGACTTGAGGCAGGGACAGTTACTTATGTTCCTAATTTAGGAAAAGACATGGTTTTGGAAATGCGATATAAAGGCAGAAATCTGAAAGTAGGAGATCGAGTTTTGAAAGCATCCAAAATTGACTTGGTTTTGGGAGATGGAAAAGAGAGTTATCAAGAAGAAGAAGTAGTGGACAGTACAGCAGTTCCAACAGAAGAACAAACACCAACGAATGAACAATAATATTGAACCAATAGAAGATTTAGACGAAGAGTTATTTGAGCATTACAGGTTCGAAGTTCCGAAAGGGCAGACCATTTTGCGAATTGACAAATATTTGATGGGTCTGATTCCAAATGCCACAAGAAATAAAATTCAGAATGCCGCCACGGATGGAAATATTTTTGTGAACGATGCCACGGTAAAGTCCAATTATAAAGTAAAAGCCTTTGATGTAGTGCGGGTAATGTTATCGCATCCGCCTTTTGAAAATAGGGTTGATCCAGAGGATATTCCGCTGGATATTGTTTATGAGGATGAGGCACTTTTGTTAATCAACAAACCTCCTGGATTGGTAGTACATCCTGGTCATGGGAATTATACTGGGACTTTGGTGAATGCATTGGCTTTTCATTTTGAGAATTTACCAATGAACAGCAGTGAACGTCCAGGTTTGGTTCACAGAATCGATAAGGACACTTCTGGATTATTGGTTATTGCCAAAACCGAAGCCGCGATGACTCATTTGGCCAAACAATTTGAAGCCAAAACATCCGAAAGAGAATATGTTGCCCTAGTTTGGGGAAATGTTGCTCAAGAGGCTGGAACTATCGAAGGAAACTTAGCAAGACATTTGAAAGACCGCATGCAAATGGCTGTTTTTGCAGATCCTGAAATAGGAAAACCTGCAATTACACATTATAAAGTGCTGGAACGTTTTGGGTATGTGACTTTGATTACATGCAAACTGGAAACAGGAAGAACACACCAGATTCGTGCGCACTTAAAACATATTGGGCATCCGCTTTTTAATGATGAGCGTTATGGCGGTCATTTGATTTTGAAAGGAACTACTTTTACGAAATACAAGCAATTTATAGAGAATTGTTTCAAAGCATTGCCAAGACAAGCATTACATGCAAAAACACTTGGTTTTGTACATCCTAATACTGGAGAAATGATGCGTTTCGATACTGAATTGCCTCAAGATTTTCAAGACTGTATTGAGAAATGGAGGGGATATTCGAAATCGCACCAGGTAGATGATGAACAGTAAATAGTAAATAGTAATTAGCCCTTACTGAATAGTAATTGTTTAGGAGTTAAAAACAAAAAATAAAGCATAAAAAAAGAGATACTAAAATTTTTATATTTAGTATCTCTTTTTTTTATGCGTCCTAATCAAGCTAATTATTAAGGACTAATTACTATTCACTATTTACTCAGTTTCAGTTGGGTTTGGATTTGAAGTATCCGACGGATTATAATCTATAGATGTATGATCAACTTTTTTAACGCGTGGTTTTTGTTTTTTCATTTCTTCTCCAATAATGTTTGAAGCTGTAAAACTAGTTACCATACTATTTAGCATATCACTTGCCGCTTGCGGAGAATTTGGAAGCAGAATTAAATTAGAATTCGTATCGGCACCAATGGCTTGCAAAGTGTCATAATGCTGCGTAATTACAATCAGGGCAGATGCTTCTTGCGAATTAATCCCTACTTCGTTCAAGACTGCAACACTTTCTACCAGCCCGCGTGCAATTTCTCTTCTTTGGTCTGCAATACCTTGACCTTGCAGTTTTTTACTTTCGGCTTCAGCCTTTGCTTTTGCTACAATTCTAATTCTTTGCGCTTCAGATTCGAACATAGCAGCAGTTTTTTCTCTTTCGGCAGCATTAATTCTGTTCATTGCATTTTTTACCTGAATATCTGGGTCAATATCTGTAACCAAAGTATTGATGATATCATAACCATACGCCATCATGGCCTCATTCAATTCTCTTTTTACAGCAACAGCGATATCATCTTTTCTTGCGAAAACATCATCCAGAATAAGTTTAGGAACTTCGGCACGAACTACGTCAAAAACATAAGCTGTAATTTGATCATGAGGATATTCTAATTTATAAAATGCTTCGTATGCATTTTCAGGAATGACTTTAAATTGTACCGAAATTTTCATTTTAACAAATACATTATCTTTCGTTTGTGTTTCAATGATTACATCCAGTTGTTGAATTCTAAAGTTTACACGACCTGCAATTCTGTCAATAATTGGAACTTTGAGTTGTAATCCAGAGTTTCGGATACTCAAAAACTTACCAAAACGTTCTACAACAACAGCAGTCTGCTGTTTTACTGTAAAAAAGGAAGAAAAAAGAATAATTAGCCCGAAGACTAAAAGAGCAATCATAAATGGACCCATGAGTTTTTTAGATTTAAAGTTAAAGTTATTATACGTGATGCTAGAATAAAAGTTACAAATTTTATAGAATCATTCTTACCCCATAAAGTAGTATTTTTCTAATTAGCTTAGATTTTAGTTGTTTATTTTAGGAGCAGAAGAATAAGGCATTTTTGGAAACATGGTTCCTGCTATCCGTTTCAAACGAAGTTCACTGAACACCGCTTAAAATAAAATTTAAGTGAAGTAATCTTTTTATTTTTAAAGAAAAAATAAAAAGGATTTCCACTTCTATCAGGGCTAAAGAGAGAGATAAAGTTTCTTTGTTATTATTTTTTTCGTTCGAATGTCTTTGCGAGGAACGAAGCAATCTCATTAGCTTTGACTGCATTTCTTAGTGTGTTTGCTACGTTCCTCGCAATGACTTTGATTGCGGAATTGTTTATGGGGAATTGTAATTTACTAAATAAATGGTCTTATAACTCCTTTAGAACCCGTTGAACTTGTCTGCAATTCTAAAACTGAATTAGGAGCAAGATTAGGCTCCATTCGATGAGAAACAAATAGAATAGTAATGTTGGTCTCTTTTTTAATCGTATTGATAAGCTGTATTACCAATGCCACATTATGATCGTCCAGTCCTTCAAGCGGTTCATCTAAAATCAGTAATGGGGGATGTTTCAGAACCGCACGGGTAATAAGAGCAACTCTTTGCTGACCAATAGAAAGCCGATTGAAAATTTTGTTTTTCAACGGAGTCATTTCGATTAAATCTAGCCATTGCGAAACAATTTTTCGCTGTAAGGTAGTTGGCTGTCGGTACAAACCAATGGAATCAAAGAAACCGGAGAGAATCATTTCTTCTAAAGTTGTATTTCTGTTGAATAAATCGGTCATGGATGTTGAGAAAGAGCCGATTTTCTTCTTGATTTCCCAAATGCTTTCGCCACTGCCTTTTTTTCTGCCAAAGAGTTCGATATCCTGGCCATAACCTTTGGTGTTATCTCCCGTAATTAATGATAAAAGAGTGCTTTTTCCAGAACCATTCGGACCTATAAGCTGCCAGAATTCACCTTGTTTAATAGTCCAGAAAAGATTGTCAATAATGGGTCTTTCATCATAGGAAATAGATACTCCATTCATTTTTATTAAAACGCCGTCTTTAAAAACCTCTTTGTGAATAGGTATTTTATATTCATTATTTTCTAGTGAATGATGGTCAATTGTGTTTATGTCTTTCAATTCAAATGAATTATCATTTATTTGAGCTTTATTCGTTATAAAAGGAAGTAAATCAACAGTTCGGTTTACCAATTGAATAATACGAACTGAACGTGATATTTCTGCAATCGCATTTGTAAATTCTACTCGCGAAGCAAGATCCAAATGATCCAAAGGATTGTCTAGAATAATAAAATCTGGATTTTGTTTGAGGCAATATTTTAAAAATTCCTTTTTTCGTTCTCCCGATGAAAAGGTACGGAGGTTTCGGTGGAAGTCAGTGGTGGCTTCAATTGAGTCGTGCAGGTATTCTTCTTCTATTAATTTTTGAATAGCAATATCAGAAAATAAGATTCCGTTTAAAATATTAAAAATCGATAATTTTCCTTGAATTTTCCCTGATAATAAAGTGTCTATGAAGCTTTTTTTATCAACTTGATTGGATAAAAGGATGTCCCAATGTTTCATTTTTCGAGTATTGATGTAAAATGTCAAATTTGGTGAAATTAGCCATAATAATGCAAATCTGAAAGAAGATTTATTCAATAAAAAAAGCCTCAAAAATGAGGCTTGTAATTGCTTGAAATAAAGTTTCTTAAAGTTCTCTATCGATTGTTTTAGGTTCTTCTGTTTCTTCTGTTTCTTCAATTTGAGCTACAGATTCTTCTAGTTCTCTTGGTTCTTCTTCATTTTCATTGTCTTTATCTTTAGAAAACCATCCTTTTACTTTGTTTTTGAAAGCACCAAAGAAACCTAAAAGTCCCAATATAATTAGTTTTCCAAATTTGGCAATTACAGCTAAGAAACCAACCTTAGCCAAAACTTTTCCAGCGACTAGTCCTCCAATTGTCCAAGCGGCAACATCATCTACCGAAGAGTCAAAATCTTCGTATTTATATCCATCATTGAATTGAACTATGTCTAATACTTTGTTAATATCCTTTTGAACAAGAGGCAAATCATTTTCGGTTGCAATAGCATTCAATACCAAAACCCCTTTTCGTCCAAGGATTCTAATATTATAGTTTAATGTATTAATTGTACTTGTTCCAAACTTTATCTCTTTGGCCCAATGCAGAATTTTTCTGTCTTCGTCATAAAATGGTTTTGCAGCCCAGCCGATAATGCTCACAGGCTCATATCCTGCTTTTTGGCGTTCTTTGTTTTCTTCGACTGTTTCTTTTTGCATTTCGGTCAGCAGATCATCATAATTTATATCATCGGCATCATCATCTTCAACATGTCCAATTTCATCATATTGAATATTAAAAACATATCCGTTTTGACTCATTACTCCTTGGTTTTCGGGTAATAGCAGTCCTAATGTTAGATTTTCTCCCTTTGGATTTCCCCATAACTCAACCAACACTCTTTCTGCTTGTACTGGATTTAGATATTTAAAACCTTTTGGAATATTTATTTTTCCTATGCCGTTTTTTAGATTAATAGAGCCATGTTCGTATCTAAAAGTTTTTTCAATAGAATC
Organism: uncultured Flavobacterium sp.; assembly: GCA_963511725.1. Lineage (GTDB taxonomy): Bacteria > Bacteroidota > Bacteroidia > Flavobacteriales > Flavobacteriaceae > Flavobacterium. The sequence continues at coordinate 26,438 of CAUPKA010000009.1, read as the reverse complement.
CAATTTTTTAAGTTCGTTTTCGTCTTGAGAATACATAAAAAAAGTGAACAGGCAAGAAATGATGGTCAATGCAGTTTTCTTCATTTTTCAGAGGGGTTGGTTAAGATTTAGTTAATAAAAATAAGTAGTCAAAAGACTATATTTTTTTTCAAATATAACTTTTGTTTTTAATAAATGTTAAATTTTGTTTATCTTTTTAATGAAATGACAAAAAACATGTTTTTAAAACAGTGTTTAGGCCAGATGGATGAAGAAATGTTTTTATTTGTGATTTAGTATTCCAATTTACTTCATTGGAAAATTAGCTTCAAAAGTTTTGAAACGAGCATCTAAATCTTGAACTAATTGTTTTTTTACATTAGGATCTTGTATGAAACTGTAGTTGATGCTGTTGTAAACAAACTGCTTGATATCGGTATAGGAAATAGTTTTATATCTTTTAGCAAGTAAAACATATTGTTCGGTCATATTGGTTCGCAATATTCCTGCATCGTCAGTACTAATGACTATTGGCACGCCAAATTCTTTGTACAAGAGGATAGGATGGCGGTTATCTTTTACTTTTAAAATAAATTCATTACTAGTAAGATTGATTTCTATAGGAATATTATTTTTTGCCATATAATGCATTAAATCATAGCTCTTTTCTTCGTAAGCCATATCCACTCCATGCCCAATTCTATTGGCGCCAGCAATATAAACTGCTGCATTGATATGCCAGCTTAATTCCTCAGGGCTAACTAATCCCAAGGTAAGTTCTCCAGCATGCATTGCATATTTTACCTTCGGAAAACGGCTATGGCAATATTTGAACATAGCCATGTGAAGCCAATAATCTTTCATGGAAGTTTCGCCGTCTTCGGGAGAAACGATGTTGACTCCTGCCATCAGCGGACTACTGTTAGCCGAGATAAAAGCTACGACTAAATTTTTGAAAAAATCGACTGGTTCCATGAATCGTAAAACAAAATTTTGGTAGCGCATTGTAAACTGGCTATCGTCGATTTTGAGTTCTTTGTGCATTTTGGCAACAAAGTTGGTGTTGAAATCGACAGCGTATTTTTTGGCTTCTTTTTGAATGAAAACAGCATACAAGGAATCCAAAGATTGCATAACTGCTTTTTCGTTTTTTCTTACCGCCAATTTTCTTAGTTGTGTGTTGTATTTAGCTAAATCATCTGTTTTTATAGCACAGGGAATAGTCGATAATTGGGTTTCGATATAGCTTACATTTTCTTTGACGGCCCTGTTTTTCAATTCCAATAAACCAGCTTCAAAGTTGTTGTTTGTAGCAGGCTCAAATTTCATAAAGGATTCAAAGAATAACTTATCCGAAGGGTAATCAACATTGTTGTAGTCTTTGATGGACCACTTTTGCATTATTTTTTGTTTGTAAACATCTAGTTCACCGTTCTTTTGCAAAGTCGAAAATAATACCCAGTCATTTCCATCCTGTTTTTCTTGGCTTACAGTCATGGTTTGCGTGTTGAGATAGAAATCTTTGGCGATTGCGTGAGCTAATAATGGTTCTGCATAAATCGAACCGGAATAATGATGGTGTAAATCGCCGCCTTTGGGCATTTGGGCAAAAAAAGCTGTAAGCTCAGCTTCATTATTTCTGATTTTTTCGAAATACTGATCTGCTGATTGTGCGAATCCAATGTGAAATAGGATACAAAAAAGGATTGTATAAAATAACTTCATGTTCTAAATTTCATTCAAATATAACAAATATTCAGGAATTTGTTTTAGTCTGTGCGAAATTGGTTTAAATAAAGGTTTCATCATTGCTCTCAGTATAATCCAAATCAACATGAAAGGTTTCCTTTAATTTCCGCAATGCCAGTAAGGAAAATAATGATAATAAAGAGCCAACAATCATTCCGGCTTTGAGGATATCACCTTCAAAAAGACGGTCACGAAAAAAACTGTAAATCAAAATAATTAGCGGAAGCGAACCCCTGACAAAATTAGGAACTGTAGTAGTTACTGTAGCTCTGATATTGGTTCCAAATTGCTCCGCAGCTATGGTTACAAACAAAACCCAGTAACCTACGGAAACCCCCATTGCAAAACAAAGCAAATAGAAAGTTGAAGCCGAAATTCCGTAAGCATTTAGATAGACAAAAACCATGATTAGGTTGGAAATCAAAAACAAACCCATGATTTTTTTTCGACTTTTTAGCCATTGGCTTAATAATCCGCTGGCTATGTCTCCAAAAACTAAACCGCTGTAGCAAAAGGCAATTGCTTTTCCGGCTGCTATGGTTTCGGCTTGATGGACACCAAGAGCTTTTGCAAATTCCGGTGAAAAAGTAATCAAAACGCCCACCAAAAACCAAAGCGGAACTCCAATAAGTATACATTGGAGGTATTTTAAAAATCTTTTTGAATTGGTAAACAAAGACAGAAAGTCTCCTTTCTTTTCATCGCTTTGCTGTACTTGCTTAAACATGCCCGACTCGGTAATACTGATTCGTAAAAATAATAAAAGGATGCCAAGACCGCCACCGGCATAATAGCATAAGCGCCAATCCTGAAAAAATTGATAGACCAAATAAGCAGCAACCGCTCCCGAAACGCCAACTGAAGCTACAATCATAGTTCCATAACCGCGTTTGTCTTTTGGTAAGGATTCGGCAACCAAAGTTATTCCGGCACCCAATTCTCCTGCAAGTCCAATTCCTGCAATCAGCCTCCAAAACGCATATCCGTCAACAGTAGTTACCATTCCGTTGGCAATATTAGCCACCGAATACAGTAAAATTGAACCAAATAAAACAGATATTCGCCCCTTTTTGTCTCCTAAAACACCCCATAAAATCCCGCCGAAAAGCATTCCGAACATTTGCATACTAATCAAATATTCCCCTTGATCCCGAATAGCATCTCCTGTTATTCCAAGATCTTTTAGACTGTCGGTACGAACGATTCCAAAAAGCAATAAATCATAAATGTCTACAAAATAGCCAAGAGCAGCTACAATCACGGCGGCATTGAGTATGGATTTCGAATTTTTTGTTATTGATGGGGGAATGTTGCTCATTAGGGTTTGGTCTTTTTGTAGTTTCATTAATAAATTGGTTTTTGGTCATTGGCTAAAATAGAAATAGATTTATCGAATCTGACAAACCATTTTTGGCATAAAATTGTAAGGGCTGTGATTTTCTTCCCAAACACCCAGCCAAATATAATCGACACGATACTCTTGTGCAACTTCATTTTAAAAATCTATGGTTGCATTAAACAATTCAATTTATTGTTTCCGAATTCTAGATTTCAATTTGTACTTTTGAAATCACTAAAAAAAAGAATTCGAAAGCCCAGTTCCAATATGAAAATTGTACTCTCTCCAGCCAAATCGTTAAACTTCGAACAAGAATTACCGACAACGCAACATACAGCCTCTTCTTTCTTAAAAGAATCCAGACTGGTTCATAAAGTTTTAAAACAGCAATCACCCAAAAACTTATCAGAATTGATGTCGATTTCTGAGAAATTGGCCGATTTGAATTGGAAACGCAACCAAGATTGGAAAACTCCTTTTACGCCCGAAAATGCGCGTCCTGCAGTTTATGCTTTTGACGGCGATGTTTATACAGGATTGGATGCTTATTCGATTCCGATGGAGAAACTGGAACAACTTCAAGATACTTTAAGGATTTTATCGGGTTTGTACGGATATTTGAAGCCATTGGATTTAATACAGCCTTATCGCCTCGAAATGGGAACGAAATTACCCATTGGCGAAAGTAAAAACTTATATGAATTTTGGAAAAAGAATTTAACCAATTCCTTGAATAAGGAACTTAAAAAAGGAGAGTTGTTTATCAATTTGGCGAGTAACGAATATTTCTCGGCTGTGGATGTGAAGACTTTGAAAGTTCCTGTTATTACCCCAGAATTTAAGGATTACAAAGATGGAAACCTGAAAATAATCAGTTTTTTTGCCAAGAAGGCTAGGGGATTGATGGTGCGTTATATTTTGGATACCAATACCCAAAGTCTTGATGATTTAAAAGGGTTTAATTACGAAGGCTACCAGTTTGATGCCAATTTATCCAAAGGGAATAACTTGGTTTTTACGAGATAAAAGGATTTCAGATTGTTGATTAACGATTTTTGATTGCAGAAAGTCTAAATTCAAACTTACGAAGGTATCTACGTGAATTCTAGCTTAATGTTCTAAAATTTTCAGAAAGTTTCTAAGTCTTAATTTATTGCGTTCCTGAAGTAAAATAGGGTATAAGTTGAATATCGTATTGAATACTAGGGAAGAGAAAAACATGTCGTATAAACCCAAGATTAAAGCTGTAATTTGAAATAACAGCACAAATATAAATCCAAAAATGTGACATAACTCGGATATTGTTATTTCATTAAGCAGATTATCAATTTCATTTATATCTGGTTTTTTCGGTATCCGAATTTTTGTATTGCAGTGCCTAAAAAAAGTATTCTTTACGCAGTATGTGAAGAAATCAAGCCTCAAGCGTTTATAAAAGCCAACATTTTTAGTTAATTCAAAATTTTTAGCGGAATAAAAAAAAGAGCAGTTTGTTTTTCATATGATTTCTGCGATCCATAGCCCGGGAAGACCACTATAGATAGATATTAATACGCTGATGCATAACCGAAATACTAATTGTTCGTTCATGTTTTACTATTCAGTATTATTGCATATAATATTTCCTTGGCACAAAGTTGTTTTGATTTTTTAACCATAGATTGAGTTATTAGGGGTCTGTTGTTCAAAATAAAAATCTATAGTTTCAATATTATCACAGCTTTTTAGTTTTTATTCAATTTCTATGTATTCAGATTTTCCTCTATCGTTTCCGTTTGTCAGCCATTCCCAATCTAAAGACAATTTAATTTTTCCGTTCTCTGTCAGCGTAATTTGTGCTAATGCTTTACCTGCTTTCAATTGATTGTCTGTTGTTAAGCATTGATAAAGCATGTTTAATTCGTAACCTTTTAATGCAGCAATAATTTTTCCGTATTTTATCGTTCCTCCAAAATAGTCAGCAGTTACAAGATTGTCGTCCTGCTTATAATTAAAAATGGTTTCTGTATTCACTTGCCCATTATCGGAATTTTGAATAAGTGCAAATCTTTTATTATTAAAGTCAAATTTATTCATTTTGTCTGTTAGTTTTGTTTCTGTTGTCTTTCACTACTTTGTGGGCTTGGGGTTAAGTTGCTCCTTTGCCCATTCATCCATATAGGATTCAAAAGCTGGTAACGGCACACAACCTACTTTTAAAACAGCATCGTGAAAATTTTTGATGTCAAACTTGTTTCCCAGTTCTTTTTGATATTTTGCTTTTAATTCCTTCATTTTCAATTCCCCAATTTTATAGGAGAGTGCCTGACCAGGATTTGCCAGATATCTTTCAATTTCTGATGTCGTACTTTTTTCTTCTTTTCCTCCTTTTTCCATCATATATTTTATGGCTTCTTCACGGGTCATTTTGCCCGTGTGCATACCTGTATCGACAACTAAGCGTATGGCTCTGAATATTTCACTTTTATAAGCGGCTAATTTTTGGTAAGGATCAGTATATAGCCCTAATTCTTCGCCTAATGATTCAACATATAATGCCCATCCTTCAGCAAAAACAGAATAAATAGCGTTTTGTCGCATTTGAGGTAATGACAGATTTTCCAACTGAAGCGATATTTGATAATGATGCCCGGGAATAGCTTCATGCAAGAAAAGATTTTCCATTCCAAGTTTATTGTATTGGGAGGCATTAAGAATAGGCACCATAAAATAACCGGGACGACTGCCGTCTGCAGTACCTTTTTGATAACTGGCAGAAGCAGAAGCTGCTTTAAATTTATCCACTGCCTTAACCTCGAAACCGGTTTTTGGAACATGACTGAACAATTTTTTTAGGTTGGGTTCTATCCTTGGCAGTATGTTTCTGTAGGCATCGAGTACCTCTTCATCGGTAGTAAATGGAAAAAACTTTTTTTCGGTAAGCGTATAATTGAAGAGGTCAGTTATACTGCCCAGAAAGCCAATCTTGTTTTTAAGCGTTTCAATTTCCCGAGTAATCCTTTCCACTTCACTCAGTCCTAATTGATGTATTTCTTCGGGTGTTTTATCAATTGTAGTAAATTCTTTTACTGTATATTTATATAGTGCATCACCATTTGGCAAACTGTTATAACCAGAGGTTAGCCGAGCTTTAGGAAGATAAGTGTTCTGAAGGTATTGTGCCAATTTTGTATAGATGGGTATAATCTTGGTATTGATGGCTTTCTGATAAGCCAATCGGAGTGATTTTTTTTCTTCTGCAGAAAAAGTAGAAGGCATATTCAGAATAGGCTTATAAAAAATATTTTGAGCAGTATCGGCTACCGTTTGTGCTTGAAGTTGCGGAATCATTTTGACTACCAATGACTTTGGAAGTACCATTCCGCTGGCAATGCCTTTGTTAAAATTAGCTATGATAGTATCAGCAAATGCTGTAAAAGCGTCAATTCGTTTAAGCCAGTTTTTATAATCTTTTACCGTTTTAAATGGCTGGAAGGAATTGCCCGAACCAAGTGAAGGAAAATAAAGAGGTAGCCCGCCACGTTGATCAAAAGGAATATATTCAAAATGAAATTGTTCTCCTTCGAATGATCTTTTGAAATCATTACTTAACATATCATACGAAATACGATCAAAGGAATTAAGTGATTCTCTATCAAAAGCCTGTAAACGCTTTTGGTATTTAATATTAAAATCATGTATTTTTTTTAAAAATGCAACAGAAATGGTATTGGGCAGTTTGTCATTAAACCGATTATCTCCTTTAGATGTTAGTCCAAGTGGATAAAACATAGAATCCTCTTCATAGTACTTGTCTAAAAACTTGTTAAATGCGACATTGTTAGCTGGAGTTTGTGCTGTAGCTGTTGTAAATATAAAAAGGGCTATTATTTTAGTAAAGATAGATTGTAGTAATTTCATAGTTTATTGAAGATATTAAGGTGATACACAACTTATATACCAGTCATAAAATGATTCAAATCCATCAAAATTTGAGCTATCTTGATTTGATAAAACTGCGTAGTTGTATTTATTTCAAATATAGAAAATAATAGTTACAAACCTACAAAACGTGAAAAGCTCCGAATCTCACTTATTGATTAGTGAAATTCAGAGCTCATTATTTTTTTCAATCTTGGCAAAAAGCGAAATCTCTCTCTTTAGCCCCGATAGTAGTAAAAATCCTTTTGTGCCGAGGTTCGGCACAAAAGATTGCAACGAATAGCGGGACCAATGCTGGCTGAAAATGCCTAATCTTTCTGCTTCTAATTATTCAATCTAAAATCTAAAATCTAAATTCTGCAATCTTAAATCTAGTGCATCGCTTCGGCCGGATCTATTTTATTTTTACCTTTTTTGATCAAAAGAATAAAAGGAATGCACAGCAGGAATAGGATTCCGAGATACATAAAAATGTCCATAAATGAGAGTACAGAACTTTGTGCCATCACTTTCATTTCGATTACTTTATAGGCTTTGGACAAAGCCTCATTGGTAGAATATCCTTTAGACATGAACCCCATCTGTAATTGATGAACAGTTTGCTGCACTTTGAGAGAGCTTTGGTCAAGATAGGATATCAAATTCACGCGATGTTCCTGATTTAGCCTAGTGAGGTAAGTGGTAATGATGGCAATACCAAAAGAACCTCCCAATTGACGCATCATTCCCGTAAACGCCGCACCTTCACCAATATGTTTTCCTTTAAGAGTAGACAATGATAAAGTGGTAATTGGCACAAACAATAATCCTAAACCAACACCTCTAAGGATTAATGGCCAAAACATGTGCTCAACGCCAGTATCTGGTGTCATTACACCACGCATCAAAAAGGTGAAAAGAAAAAACACTAGGAATCCTACTGCAACCATATAGGCTTGAGGTACTCCACGCTGAATCATTTTACCTATAAAAGGCATCATAATACCCGTTGTTATGGAGCTTGGGATTAACAATAAACCTGCATCGGTAGCTGTCCATCCTAATAGAGATTGGGTGTATACTGGAATGATAAATGTCGATCCATACAATCCAAATCCCATAATGAAAGACATAATGGTTCCGATTCTAAGGTTACTGTCTTTTAATACTTTCAGGTTTACAATTGGATGCTTATAGGTGAGTTCGCGCCATATAAACAGCACTAATCCAAAGACAGAAACTACGCTTAAGGTCACAATCATACTGTTGTTGAACCAATCGTCCTGCTGGCCATGTTCTAATACAAATTGCAAAGAACCGATGAAAGCGGTCAAGAGTCCAATTCCCCACCAATCGACTTGGTTTGCTTTTAGCTTGTCACCATATTTTGGGCTTTTTACATAACCAATGGTTAGTAAAGTAGCTATAATACCTATTGGAATGTTGATGTAAAAAATGAATGGCCATGAGAAATGGTCAACAATATAGCCTCCCAATGGCGGTCCCAATGTGGGTCCAACAATAACTCCCATTCCGTAAATCGCCTGTGCCATTCCTCTTTTGGCTACGGGATAACTTTCGGTAATGATGGTTTGCGCGGTTACCAGCAAGGCGCCTCCTCCTAGGCCCTGTATGAATCGAAAGGCAACGAGTTCCCATATATTTGTTGCATTTCCGCACAAAAAGGAAGCCACTGTAAAAATGACAATGGAGGTTGCAAAGTAATTACGACGACCAAATTGTTGCGACAACCAACTCGTCATTGGGATTACAATTACGTTTGCAATTGCATACGCGGTAATTACCCAGGCGATATCGGTTAGGGTAGCACCAAGACTACCTCTCATGTTGTTTAGAGCTACGTTTACAATCGTAGTATCTACAATTTCGAGCAAAGCACACATGATACAGGTTATCGTGATGATGACCCTGTTAATGCCGTATTCTACTAAATCGTCTTCTTGGTTTTGTACCATTTTGAATTTTATTTATTCGCTATTCTAAAATAATCAGCACTAAATTTTTTTATTTTTAACATATAAGTCATATAAGTTTTTTAAAATTTATCAAAGCATGTGATTAAAAAAGAGAATATAAGTTAAAACCATTCTTTGAAATATCTTTCTTAAATGAACTATTAATTTTACTTGTTTTTGTACCAACTAAAAACTTATATGGCTTATATGTTTAATGATTTATTTCAAATGAACATCTACGTCAGCGTTCATGCCTGGACGAAGCAATTCTATTTTTTTAGGATCGTTTGAAGCACTCAAGCTTATTTTTACAGGTAATCTCTGAATGGTTTTTACAAAGTTTCCTGTTGCGTTATCAGGAGGAAGCAATGAAAAACGAGATCCAGTTGCTGGTGAGAATGAAGTAAGCGTTCCTTCAAAGTGATAATCAGGATAAGCATCTACTTTTACCGTTACTTTTTGGCCAATAACCATTTTGTTCAATTGCGTTTCTTTGAAATTAGCCACAACCCAAGCTTCATTGTTATTGATGATATAAAATAAAGATTGTCCTTGTTGTACCAATTGTCCCGGCTGAATGTCAATTTTAGAAACTTGACCGTCGATAGCTGCAGTTACAACAGTATAAGTCAAGTTTAATTGAGCTGCTTCAAGCAATGCTTTTGCTTTATTGATATTAGCGGCAGCTACTTGAGTTTGTTTATTGCTAACTCTAGATTTTGCTTCAATTACCGATTTTTGGTAAGCGCTCGCTTTTTGTTGTTGCTGTAAAATACGCACTTGGCTTTCCGCTTCTTGTTTGGTTGCCAATGCTTGTTCGTATTGCTGTTTAGTGATCGAGTGATTTTTGTATAAGTTTTCGTAACGAACATAATCACTAGTTGCTCTTCCTAATCTAATTTTTGCAGTTTCGATATTTCCTCCAGCCGATTGAACATTGGCATCCGAAACGGCAACGCTTGCAAGAGCGCTTCCGATATCTTCTTTGGCTACTTCATATCCGCCTTCTGCAGCTACAAATGCAGCATTTGCTTCTTCAATTTTTAATTGGTAATCTCTTTTGTCAATGGTAAATAAAGTATCTCCTTTTTTTACATAATCATTGTCCTTAACATATACTTTACTGATATATCCCGAAACTCTTGGAATTATCGGGTTCATGTTTTTCTCTATTTGAGCATCATCCGTTTCTTCGTGTCCTTGCGAATGAAGGTATTTTGAGATTCCGTAAGTTCCTCCAACTAGGATTAAAACAGTTAGGATTATGATGAATTTTGTGTTTGTTTTTTTCTTTTCCATGATATGGCTGGTTATATTTTTGAAAGGTTGAAGGTTTGTGATAATTGTCCGGTAGCCGAAAGTAATTCGTAATATTTTTGAATAACATCTACTTTGGCAATCGTTTCACTTATTTTAGATTTCAGTTGCTCAACATCGGCTTCCAATAAATCATTAGTATCCGAAAGTCCGTTTTCGTATTTATCTTTTACGATTCGGTAGTTTTCAGTTGCTTGTTCAACCGCTTGATTGTAAACGGCATTTTGTTTTATTGCCAAATCATAATTGGTAAGTGCTTGCTGTACCTGAACTCTAATGTTGTCTTTCAAAAGTTCTTGTGTATTTTTTACTTCAAGTGCTTTGCTTTCGGCAATTTTTACGTGAGTTCCATTTTTTAGAATACCGCTGACATCATACGATAGCCCAACACCAATAAACATTGCGTTTTCTAATGTTACAACATTGTTTAGGTTCAAGGCTGCATATCCGCCAGTCAAAGCTACAGCAGGATAGTAATCTCCTTTGGCTATTTTAATGTTGTCTTGGGTTGCTTTTTCCTGAAATTGCAAAGCTTCCAGATCTTTACGGTTTTGAAAAGCCGGTTGCTCGTCTGTAGGTATTGAAGTCTTCGAAAAGCTAATCAAATCACTCTCTGTTATCGCCAATCTTGTTTCTGACGGTAATTTCAATAAAGTAACCAAATAGTAATTGATTATTTTTTCGTTATTCAACGCTTCATCAAGAGACAGCTGAATTTTGGAAACCTGAAGTTGGGATTTCAATAAATCATTACGCGGAATGATTTCATTTTTTTCCAAAGCAATGAAATCTGTAACGCGTTGTGCGGCGCTTTTTTGATTTTCCTTCAATAATTCAATAGTTCTTTGCGCTTTGTACAAACTGGCATAGTAGTTTATAACTCTCATTGCCACATCTTCTTTAGTCTGAGATGCCATTGCATTTTCGGCTTGGTACAAATTGTTCTGAAGCTTTATGCCGTTTTGAATTTTCATTCCTGCATAAATAGGAAGTTTTAAACTCGCTTGCCCAATAAGCATTCTGTCAGGTGCGGGAAACGTTCCTGATCCTGCATCAACTTCTAGTTTAACTGTTGGTTCGGTTAATTGCAGAAATTGTCCAGTAATTTTTAAATCGGGATATTGAGTGTTTTTGGCCGATTGTAATTCTTGTTTTTTTGTCTCTACTTTGGTGTTTGCCAATGAGATTTCATTGCTTTTTGTCCAAGCCAATTGTATAGCGTCTTCCAGCTTTAAATTGGTTTTGTCTTGGGCATTGATGGATGAAATTCCAATGAAAAAACCTCCAAAGAGCATTAAATAACTAACTTTCATATGTCAAGAGGGCTTTAATGGTTTGTTGAATGTGCATTGTTAAAGTTGTTTTTATATAAGTATTGTATTCTTCTTCGGTATTTAGTCCTAAAATTTCTTCAAAAAAAGGTTTGTTCATATAAAAATGAAAATAAGTCCCTAAAATTGTGGGAGTTAAGAGTTCAATAATAACATCTTTTCTAAAAACGCCTTTGGCTTGACCTTCTCGAATTATAATTTCCAATGATTTTAGGTTTGCCTTTTTTATTTCTGAAAAAGATTCTAATTCTAAAATTCTTTTTTTAGACGCTAATTCAAAATGTAAAATGCGATAAATTCCTTTGTTGGAATTAAGACGATTGATATAAAGGTCAATTAGCTTGAATATTTTTGCGACTGGCTCTAGTTCTTCGTCTATTAAATCGATTAAAAGTTCTTTAAGTCCAGAAGTTTTATATAAGACCAAAGATTCTAGTAACTTTTCTTTACTGCCAAAATAATAAGAAATCATGGCGACGTTAATCTTCGCTTCTTTCGAAATGTCCCGAATCGAAGTGCCATCAAATCCTTTTTCGGCAAATAGCGTTTCGGCCACTTGTAAAATCTGAATTTGTTTCTCGTTTAAATCGTTTTCCACAGTTTTATATTTTAATGGCACAAAATTAAACACTTGTTTAAATTAAACACTTGTTTAATTTTATTTTAACTTTATCTTAACAATTGTTGCTAAGATAAATTAGACTTGAATTAACATAATTTAATTGTAAATTTCGATAAAATAATTATTATCTGCTTGATTTTTAGTTTAATAAAAATTGTGAATATCTATTTTGCAAATTGGATGTTTATTTTTTTTTAAAATCTATCTTTGACATCCTTAAAAAAAAATTATGAGCACAATTTGGTATGAATGCAAAGTCAAGTACAGAAAAACAGATGAAACTGGTGGACAAAAGATTACAACAGAACCTTATTTGGTAGATGCTTTGTCTTATACAGAAGCAGAGAGCCGAATTACCCAAGAGATGTCTGCTTATATTAGTGAAGAATTTAAAATCACTAATATTAAAATGGCCAATTATGCCGAGATTCATCCCTTTGAAAATACGGACCGCTGGTTTAAAACAAGAGTTTCCTTAATGGCTTATGACGAAGAAAGCGGTAAAGAAAGAAAATCGAATATGTATTTATTGATTCAAGCCAACGATGTAAAAGAAGCTTTTGACAATACAGTTCATGTTATGAAAACGACGATGGGCGAATATTCGATTCCTGCTATTTCCGAATCTCCTATTATGGATGTTTTTCCTTATTTTTCGGGTGAAGATGGTGAATTGGAACAACTAGAAAAATTTAACGCCCGCAAAGATTCTAAACCAGTAATTGTAAAAGAAACTGATTTTGAAGATCCTATGGAATTCGAAACCGTTTTGGAAGAGGAAGAACAGGACGCTTAAAATATTGTGAGCAGTACCTATAAAAAGGATTTTTTTCAGTTGTTACTTAAGCATTTAAAAAATCCTTTTATTATTTTAAGACTGATTTCGTTATTTATTAGGGAGCAGCCATATCAGGCATTTTTGATTATTATGGTTCCTGCTCTTCGTTTTATCTTTTCTTTTTTAGAAAAAAGCAAAGATAATTGCGGGAACATTTTGGTGATCGGGGATTCATGATCAAAATAGCTTTTCTTTGCTATTATTGCCAAAATCAACCTTGCATTAATAAGCTAAATGGAATTAAATTTAGACTATTTTTTTTCTTTAACTATTTTGATGTTTTTTATTTTGTTAGACTATCCTATATTTATACAAAAAAAGAGACATTGAAGTTGTAATTATTTAAGGTTTGATAATGGAAAAGTCAAAAAAAGAGTTTAGTTATGAAGAGCTTCTTAAAAAAGTTAAGGAGCAGGAACTGCTAATAAAAGAGTTAAATGATGAAAAGCAGGACATAACCAATTTTGAATATTTTATAAAAGATTCACCTGATTTAGGATGCATAGTAGGATCTAATGCTTATTTCAAAGTCGTTAACGACTCTTTTGTTAAAGTGCTTGGATATTCAAGAGAAGAATTATTATCTAGGCCATTTATTGAGTTTATTCATCCAGATGATTTAGAAATTACTTCAGCTACATTTAAATCTTTAGCAAAAAATTCTCCAATAGTCGATTTTGAAAATAGGTATATTAAAAAAAATGGTGAATTCGTTATTTTGCAATGGAAAGCAAATTTTAATGAGTTCAATAACTTAGTTTATTCGATTGCTAGAGACATTACTGATATTAGAAAAACTCAGGAAAAATTATTATCCAGCGAAAGATCACTGAATGAAGCCCAAAAAATTGCAAAAATTGGAAGTTGGGATTTTAATTTAATTACTAATGAGTTAAACTGGTCCAACGAATTATATAAAATTTTTGAATTTAAAAAAATACCAAACGATTCAGAACTTTACAACAAATACTTATCCTGTTTTTACCCAAAAGATGCCGAAGAGTTAAGAAAAAATATTAATCATACCATTGCACATAAGGTACCTTATGAAATGGAGCATCAAATTATTTTGCCCAATAAAACCATAAAATGGGTTTTTTGTACAGGAGTTTCAGTAGTAGACGGCAATAATAATGTAGTTGCTCTAAAAGGAGTTGTTCAAGATATTACTCAAAAAAAGGAAATTGAAAATACAATAAAAGCCAAAGAAAAAGCAGAAGTTTCTAACAAGGCAAAGTCTGATTTTCTAGCAAACATGAGCCATGAAATACGGACTCCTCTTAATGGAATCATTGGCTTTACGGATTTGTTATTGAAAACAAAATTTGATAAAGACCAATTAGAATATCTCACGACAGTAAATGAATCTGCAAATACATTAATGGAAATCATTAATAATATTCTTGATTTTTCTAAAATTGAGTCAGGTAAGTTAGAGCTGATTTCGGAAGAAATTGATGTGTACGAATTGTCAAATCAAATAATAAACTTATTCAAATACGAGGCCAATCATAAAAAAATTGATTTGTTGCTTCATATCGATTATGCTATCCCGCAATTTATATTAGGAGATTCATTTAGGCTAAAACAAATATTAGTGAATTTATTGAGTAATGCTATGAAATTTACTTTTTCGGGGCATATCAAGCTAAATATTGTACAAACTGAAACGGACGACATGATTTCGAAGATTAAATTTTCGGTAGTTGATACAGGAATTGGCATTAAGACTCAAAACCAGAAGAAAATTTTTCAATCGTTTATTCAAGCAGATAATACCACTACAAGAAAATACGGGGGAACTGGCTTGGGCTTGGCTATTTCAAGTCAGCTTTTGGCATTGAAAAAAAGCAAGCTAAAATTGACTAGTTCGTATGGAGCAGGCAGTGAATTCTTTTTTATTATTGCTTTTGAAAAACTCAAACAAAAGCAAAGCAATCCGTTTATTGAAATAAATTTTGAAAGGAACAAATCTTTCGAACCTTCAAATTTGTTGGATAATTATAAGATATTAATTGCCGAAGACAATAAAATAAACATGCTTTTGGCAAAAACATTAGTTAAAAAGATTGTTGCCAATTGCACTATAATTGAAGCTGTAAATGGCTATGACGCTGTCGCACTCTCCGAAATTGAACTTCCAGACCTTATTTTAATGGATATTCAGATGCCTGTTCAAAATGGTTATGATGCTACTGCTGCCATTAGAAAATCCAAAACTATTATGCATATTCCGGTTATTGCTTTGACAGCTGGAGTTTTAAATGGCGAGAAAGAGAAATGCATTAGCCACGGAATGTCAGATTATATTACCAAGCCAATAGTACACGATGATTTAGAAAAAGTACTCCACAAATGGTTAAAAAAATAAGTCCCAAAAGGACTTTTTTTGCATTAATAAAAATATATTAGGTCACTCAAAAAGAAAATAATAATAATGATTTGCTGTTTTATAAGTAATATCCTTATTTGTGTTTTTTATTAAAAAGAGAAAAAACGAACTGTATAAGCACTCCAATTAACAGATGCATTTTTTTAGCATGCTTTTTTTATCATTTTAATATAAAATGCGTTCTAATTATTTGTGAATTAGTGCGTTGTGTCAAATAATTTTATACCTTTAGTTTCTTGTTTTTCCACAAAATTTTATCAATAATCTCAAATTAGTATTTTGTAATAAATTGTACATACTATTTTAAATGCTATTATCCAATGCTAATTATTTATACGAATCAAAAAAACGATTCCATATATGATTTTATAACTAATACATTTTGCAGATATGAAAGAAAAATTACCATCTGTTGAAGAATTGTTACAAAAAGCAAAAAAGCAAGAACATACGATTTCGCTATTGCAAAAGAAGATTGATTCTATTGCCAATTTTGAGTTTTTTGCCCAAGAAACCTCAGACTTTATTTGTGTTTCGGATTTAAATAGAAATTTGAAAGAGTTTAATCTTGTATTCATTGATAAATTAGGCTACTCCAAAAGAGAATTATTGCTGAATAGTTTTCTCAATTACATTTATCCAGATGATATTCCCAAAACAGAGTTTGCAGTACAAGAACTTTTAAAAGGAAGGACGACCATAATTTTTGAAAATAGAATCATTACAAAAAAAGGAGAACTCATATCTGTGCAATGGACTTCTATTATAAATCCTTCCAAAAACTTAGTGCATTCCATAGGTAGAGACATTACTGAAATTAGAAAAATTCAAGAGCAATTATCAGCAAGCGAAAGTTTATTGAATGACGCTCAAAAAATTGCTAAAATTGGAAGTTGGGAATTCAATATTGTAAATAATGAGTTGGTTTGGTCCAATGAATTGTATCATATTTTTGAAATAGAGAAAAGCCTTCGCGGTCCTTTATTTGATAACTATTTAAATTATTTCACCGAAGAAGATAAAGAGTTATTGAATAACAGGATAAATAAATGCATACAAAGTAAACAGCCTTATGAAGTAACGCATAAAATATTGTTTCCAAACAATCGCATAAAATGGATTTATAGTACAGGAATTCCAGTGCTAAACGATAAAAATGAAGTTATAGCCTTGAAAGGAATTGCTCAAGACATTACCGAAAAAAAACGAATTGAAAGTGAAATTCTAGCGAAAGAAAAAGAAGTTGAAAGCATTAAAGAAAAAGAGCGGGAACAGAGAAGTGATGCTAAGTTTAGAAACTATGTAGAAAATGCGCCCGATGGCGTTATGGTAGTCAATAAGGAGGGACATTTTCTTGAGGTGAATCCTGCAACATCAAAGATTACAGGATATTCGAAAAAAAAATTATTGAAAAAATCACTAATTGATTTAACTCCATCGAATTTTTTGCCCAATATTGAATCGGTTTTTAAAACTCTTTTTTTGAAAGGAACTTCAAATGCCATTATCCCTTTTATTCATAGTGATGCTTCCATACGTCTCTGGTCAATTGAATCTGTTAAACTTCCAGAAAAGCAAGCATTATTGTTTGTAAGAGATGTTACCGAACGGGAAAAAGCTGAAATAAAACTAAAAGAAAGTGAGTTGTTTTTAAAAGAAACTCAAAACATTGCTCAAATTGGAACCTATAGTATAAATATGTACACAGGAAAATGGACGCGTACCGATTTGTTGAATACTATTTTGGGCATTGATGCAGATTATGATCTGGATGAAGAAAGTTGGTTGGCTTTATTGCATCCAGCCTGGAGAGAAAGTTTGGTTACTTATTTTCAAGAAGAAGTGATTAATAAAAGAAAAGCATTTGACAGGGAATACAAAATAATAAGAGTGAACGATAAAAAAGAGCGTTGGCTGCATGGAATAGGCAGCTTAAAATGGGACGAAGAAAACAAACCTTCGGTAGTTTTAGGAACTATTCGAGATATTACCGAGGACAAATTATTGGAATTAGAATTGATTAGGGCTAAAGAAAAGGCCGAAGAAAGCGAAAAAGATCTGTACATAAAATATATTGAATACGAAGAAATAAACGAGCAATTAAAACAAACCAATAAAGAACTAAAAAAGGCTAAAATTCAGGCGGAAGAGGCCAATAAAGCAAAATCGGATTTTTTATCTAATATGAGTCACGAGATTCGGACACCATTAAATGGGATTGTAGGTTTTACCGATTTATTGATGAAAACAGAACTCGAAAAAAACCAATTGGAGTATATGTCAACGGTCAATATTTCGGCCAATTCGTTAATGGAAATCATTAATGATATACTTGATTTTTCAAAAATTGAATCGGGTAAATTAGATTTGCACTTTGAAGACGTTGATCTTTTTAGACTGTTGCATCAAGTAATCGAATTGTTTAAACACCAAGCCAATCTGAAAAACATTGATTTAACCCTTTCAATCGAAGAAGACCTTCCGCAATATATACATGCAGATTCAATCCGATTGAAACAAATATTAGTGAATTTAATTAGTAATGCCTTAAAATTTACCTCTTTCGGATATATTAGATTGGATGTAGAACAAGTTAAAGCAGGCAAAAAACACACAACTATAAAATTTTCTATTAAGGATACCGGTATTGGAATCAAGCATTATAATCAAAAGAAAATTTTTAATTCATTTGTTCAAGAAGATAGTGCCACTTCCAGAAAATTTGGAGGTACAGGTTTAGGTTTGGCAATTTCTAATTTGTTGTTGGGATTAATGAAAAGCAACATGCAACTGAAAAGTAAATATGGCGACGGAAGTGATTTTTTCTTTTTTATAAAGTTAAAAAAAGCACAACCTATTATTAAAGATAATTTTATTGAATTGACAACATCTAAATTAATTCAAAAAGTAAGTAAAGAAAAAAAATTAGATACCCATCGAATTTTGATTGTTGAAGACAATAAAATTAATATGTTTTTGGCTAAAACTTTAGTAAAAAGAATTGTTCCAAATGCTATTATTTTGGAGGCAAGGGATGGTCAGGAAGGGCTTGAGCAATTTGAAGTAAACAAACCTGATTTGATTTTAATGGATATTCAAATGCCTATAAAAAACGGATATGAAGCGGCTCTCGAAATCCGGACACTTAAAAATGGGAATGAAGTACCTATTATTGCCTTGACCGCAGGAATTATGGTCGGTGAAAAAGATAAATGTCTAGAGTTTGGCATGAATGATTATGTTTCAAAGCCAATAATAGAAGATGATCTGGACATTATCATCAACAAATGGTTGCCCAAAAATGGTTTTGGATTAGCTATTGAATGCAATGGCTTATGATTTTAATTGCAAATTAGATTGCAAAAAAAAGAGTGTCAAATTACTTCAACACTCTTTTTAGGGCATTATAAATTAATTACATTACGCTTTTTTTGTAGTTTTAGCAGAACAACAAGACTTTTTAGATTTGTCGCATGCTTTTTTTTCTTTAGCAGAACATTCTTTTTTAACAGTTTCTTTTTTAGCAGTTTCTTTTGGCTTTGTTTCTTGAGCACTTACATTCATACCTGCTGAAAAAAGAGCTACTGCTACAATGGTGATTAGGTTTTTCATTTTTTTTGATTTTTGATTTTAAAGTGTTTCAAAAGTATTGTTTTTTTTGAATCACAGATGTTAATTAACTTTTTTATAACTCAATATGGTTAATAAATTAGTGCTATAGTATAAATAGTTATAATGCAAAAGAAAGTTACACTATCCTAAAATGTATATACTTTGATTATCAATATCCTAAATGATTTAATCAAATATTTCAATCCAAAAAAATTGTATATTCGTTATAATGGAGCTAAGAAAATGACGACCAAATTTGCAAAGCCAAAGAGATTAAAATTTGAAACCTAAATGAAAGAACTCTTATTATTTTTTCTGTTTTTTGGTTTTTGTACGGCAAACGGACAAATAACTATCGATGGCTGTCAGGAAAAAGCGAAAGCAAATTACCCGTTAATCAAGCAGTACGATTTGATTTCGAAGTCGTCTGAATATACTATTTCTAACGCGAATAAGGCCTATCTTCCGCAGGTAAGCCTGACGGGAATAGGCGGATACATTTTTGGAGGATTGCCTGAATTTTCGACACCGGCTTCTACTTCTTCAGGACAAAATAAAGCGCAGTTTATCGGGATTGCCCAAATCAACCAAACGATATGGGATGGAGGAGCCACACGTACTCAAAAAGATATTGTAAAATCGGTAGCAGAGGTCGAAAAATCAAGTGTTGACGTTGCGCTGTATTCCATTCGCGAACGCATTAATCAATTGTTTTTTGGAATTTTGTTAATCGACGAACAAAATAAACAATTGGATATTTTATACGAAGAGTTGAATCGAGGATTCAATAAAGTTCGGCTTTCAAAAGAAAACGGATTGACCTATGCCTCAGATGTGGATGAAGTCAAGGCTGAAATACTCAATTTGGAACAAAAAAAAATTGAATTCAATTATACCCGCAAAGGTTATGTGCAAATGTTGTCCTATCTAATGGGAGAGCAATTGGGAGAAAATGTAAAGCTTGAAAAACCCGTAATGATGGAAACGGTTGATAATCTCAGTAATCACAGACCTGAATTGAGTTTGTATGCCAATCAATTAAAACTTGCCGAGTCCCGTTCCAAAATAAATCAGGTCTCACTTATACCGAAAATCGGTTTATTAGGTGCGGGCGTTTTGATAGGGCCAGGAATTAATTTTGGACAGTCAAAGTTCAACGGATTGGCTCTTGCGGGAATCAGTATGTCTTGGAGCACTGCGGGACTCTATAAAAACAGCAACAATACCGATTTGGATAAAATCGAAATGGACAAAATCAACAATCAACAGGAAACATTTTTGTTCAACAACAAACTGCAGTTGACACAAGCCAACAACGACATCGAAAAACAAAAAGCAATTATTGCCAAGGACGCCGAAATCATAAAACTGAAAAGCAATATCAAAAAATCACATCAACTAATGTATGACAACGGGCTGTGTTCAATGAATGATCTGCTGTCTGTGATGAACAAAGAAAGCGAGGCGATTGGGAATCAGGCCTTGCACAATGTCCAATTGCTGATGAGCATTTACAACTACAAAACGATAAGCGGTAACTAATTTTAAATGGGCAGAAATGAATTTCAATTATTATAAAATAAGCATTATAGTTTTTTGTGTAGCCCTTTCTTCCTGTGGCAATGGCGAAAATGTCAATGAAGCTTCAGGAACTTTTGAAGCCACGGAAACAATTGTTTCGGCCGAAGCCAGTGGGAAAATTTTGGAACTGAATATTAATGAAGGAGACGTGTTGAAGAATGGACAAAAAGTAGGTTATATTGACAGCACCCAATTGCATTTATCTAAAATGCAAATAAAACAAAGTGGAAAAGTAATTTTATCAGGTCGTCCGGACAGTAAAATTCAAATTGAAGCTTTGCAAAAAGAACTTGAAAATGCAGTAAAAGACAGAAAAAGAATTGAAAATTTAGTTAAAGGAAATGTGGCTTCCCAAAAACAGCTTGACGATGCGAATTATAGGATTGCCATTATACAATCTAAAATTGACGCTTTGAGGAGTCAATTGAGTATCACGACTAATAATCTTAACGAACAAAGCGGTACTGTTGGTATTCAATTGGCGCAGGTTGAAGACCAAATTAAGAAATGTAAAATAACGAATCCGGTTTCGGGAACAGTATTGGTCAAATATGCCAATGTGTATGAAATGGCAACCATCGGCAAACCCATTTATAAAATAGCCGATTTGTCCACGATCAAATTGAGAGCTTACATCACCGCCTCGCAATTTGCTAAAATAAAAATAGGGAATAGTGTCAAAATAAACGTGGACACAGAAGAAGGCAAATCCAAAACCTATACAGGTACAATAGAATGGATCAACAACAAAGCCGAGTTTACGCCCAAAACGATTCAAACCAAAGACGAAAGAGCGAATCTAGTTTATGCCGTGAAAATCCGTGTAAAAAATGACGGAGCTTTAAAAATAGGGATGTACGGTGATGTCGTCTTTTGATAAAAAAAAGAGAAAGGGACACGAGCGAAGCAGGTGAACAAAAATTACACCATTAAGAAATTAAGTTTATTAAGAGATTCTATTTTGATTGCTTTGTCAGTTCATTAAGAATCGTCATAGGAGAATAATCTTAATGAGCTTTCAAATAAAAATATCAACTCTTCAACCCTTAATAAACTTAATTTCTTAATGGTGAAAATATAATTGCATTTTGTAGTGCATCCGAGTGAAGCGAATAGGCGAAGCAAATTAGTATAAAATTTTTATTAGACTTGCAAATGAACAATCCCGAGAACAGCATTCCCATCAATGTAAACCATATCACAAAAACGTATGGCCACGGAAAAATAACGGCTGTGCGCGATGTGTCTTTTCAGGTCAATAAAAGCGAAATATTTGGCTTGATTGGTCCCGATGGAGCAGGTAAAACCACTATTTTCAGAATACTGACCACACTTTTGAAACCCAATTCGGGAACTGCATCCGTTGATGGCTATGATGTGGTCAAAGATTTTAAGGCAATCAGGCAAAGGGTGGGTTATATGCCCGGGAAATTTTCGCTCTATCATGATTTGACCGTCGAAGAAAATCTTAACTTTTTTGCCACAGTTTTTAATACCACAATCAAAGAAAATTACGATCTCATAAAAGATATTTACCAACAAATCGAGCCTTTCAAAACCCGTAAAGCGGGCGCACTTTCGGGGGGAATGAAACAAAAATTGGCTTTGTCTTGCGCTTTGATTCACAAACCGTCGGTGTTGTTTCTCGATGAACCCACCACGGGCGTCGATCCCGTTTCCCGAAAAGAGTTTTGGGCAATGCTCAAAAAGTTGAAAGAGCAGGGGATTACCATTTTGGTTTCTACGCCTTATATGGACGAGGCCACTTTGTGCGACCGCATTGCATTGATTGCCGAGGGAAAAATACTTAAAATCGATACGCCTCAAAATATGGTCAAGGACTTCGGAGCGTCGATGTGGTCGGTGCAGAGCAATGATATGTACAAATTATTGAAAGACATCAGGCAGTTCCCAAATGTCAAGTCCTGTTTTGCGTTTGGCGATTCCCATCACTTTACTTTCAAAAGTGAGCCAATTTCAACAAACGAACTAGAATCTTTTTTGATAAAAAATGGACACACAAATATTACTATTCATCAAACCGAACCCAAAATTGAAGATTGTTATATGAGTTTAGATTTAAAATAATTTTAACCGAAAAGAACGCAACGATTTTGGTTTCTTTTTGAAAAACACAAAGGACGCAACGCTTTGCGAACCTTACGTAATACAGGTTGAGATGAAAACCTTGCGTATTTTTCGGTTAATAAAAAAAAGATATATGAAAGCTATTACGGTCAATAATCTTGTGAAACGCTTTGGTAATTTTACTGCTGTTGACGACGTTACATTCGAAGTAAATCAAGGAGAAATTTTTGGTTTTCTCGGTGCAAACGGAGCTGGTAAAACCACTGCCATCCGTATGCTTTGCGGTTTGAGTAAACCCACATCGGGCAAAGGAATTGTGGCGGGTTTTGATATTGAAACAAACCCCGAACAAATCAAAAAAAACATAGGTTATATGAGTCAGAAGTTTTCACTCTACAATGACCTTAAAGTATGGGAAAACATACGACTGTTTGCCGGAATCTACGGAATGCCCGAAAAGGAAATCGCCCTAAAAACGGATGAGTTGTTGAAGACGTTACATTTTGAATCAGAAAGAAATACTTTGGTTAAAGACTTGCCATTAGGATGGAAGCAAAAATTGGCTTTTTCAGTTTCGATTTTTCATAATCCAAAAATTGTATTTCTAGACGAACCCACAGGAGGCGTGGATCCGATGACCCGAAGACAATTTTGGGAACTTATTTATGAAGCTTCTGCTCGTGGGATAACCGTTTTTGTCACCACACATTATATGGACGAAGCTGAATACTGTAATCGTGTTTCTATTATGGTCGATGGGAAAATAAGCGCTTTGGACACCCCGAAGAACCTCAAACTCCAATATGGTGCCAATGATATGGATGGGGTATTTCAACAATTAGCAAGGAAAGCAACCCGTAAGGAAGATTAATGATGAAACAGTTTACTTCATTTGTAAAAAAGGAATTTCTGCATATTTTTCGCGATCTGCGGACAATGATGCTCCTTTTGCTGATGCCTATTTGCCAAATCCTTCTTTTTGGGTTTGCCATTACAACCGAAGTCAAAAATTCTAAGGTGGCGGTTTACGATCCTTCAAAAAGCAGTACTTCAAGAAAAATAATCGAACGCATAAATTCCAGTAAATATTTCGAAATCACTAAATATCTCAGTGATCCTTCCCAAATTGAACATGAATTTCGAGAAGGCAAAATCGGACTGATACTTGTTTTCGACGAAAATTTTGAGTCCGATTTACTGCATTCGAACAGTGCCCATATTCAGTTAATCGCCGATGCTACCGACCCCAATACCGCTACTGCCGTAACCAATTATGCCAGAGCCATCATAATGGATTATCAGCAGGATGCAATGCAGGGGATGAAAGTCCCTTTTCAGATTTTTCCCGAAGTGAAAATGCTTTATAATCCTCAAATGAAAGATGCCTATAATTTTGTTCCCGGAGTTTTAGGGCTTATCATGATGCTGATTTGTGCGATGATGACATCTATTGCCATCGTTCGGGAAAAGGAAATGGGTACTATGGAAATATTGCTTGTTTCGCCCTTGAAGCCTATTTATATTATACTTGCCAAAGCGGTTCCTTACTTTTTATTGTCTTGTGTCAACACTACATCGGTGTTGTTGTTGGCAGTTTTTGTTTTGGGAGTTCCTGTTGCAGGAAGCCTATTTTGGCTTATAGTCCTTTCGATGCTTTTTATTTTTGTTGCTCTTTCATTAGGATTGCTGATTTCCACCATTGCCGAAACACAAATTGTGGCGATGCTGATAGCAGGAATGATTTTTATGATGCCAATAATGTTGCTTTCCGGAATGATTTTTCCTGTCGAAAATATGCCTTTGCCATTGCAGTTGCTCTCCAATATCATCCCGGCAAAATGGTACATCATTGCCGTTAAAGATATTATGATTAAAGGAACCGGAGTTTCTACCATTTATAAGGAATTGCTAATACTCGGATTTATGGTCGTGCTAATTCTTGGAGTAAGTTTGAAAAATTTTAAAAACCGTTTAGAGTAGTCGTTATGATAAAGTTTTTATTAGAAAAGGAATTCAAGCAGATTGTTCGCAATAAGTTCATTCCCCGGATGATTATTATGTTTCCGGTCATGGTTTTGTTGGTATTTCCGCTTGCAGCCAATTTTGAGATTAAAAATATAAATTTGTGTGTGGTTGACAATGATCACAGCAGTTATTCCAATCAATTGGTACAAAAGGTTATTTCGTCCGGTTACTATAAGCTGACTTCGGTTGTTGCTGATTCCAAAGAAGCGCTTCATCAAATTGAAAAAGACAATGCCGATATTATTTTGGAAATTCCTGCCAATTTTGAAAAGGATTTGGTTCGGGAACAAACCGCGCATTTATTGATTTCTGCCAATTCCGTGAACGGCACCAAAGGAGGATTGGGCAGTGCATATCTTTCGGGCATCGTTACCGATTTTTCTTCAGAAGTGCGTGAAAAATGGATTCAAATGGCAACACAAACAAAGGTTCCAATTATAGAAATTGTTTCCCAAAACCGATTTAATCCTCATCTGAGTTATAAAATTTATATGATTCCGGCTTTGATGGTTATGGTTCTGACGATGCTTTGCGGTTTTCTTCCCGCTTTGAATATAGTTGGGGAGAAGGAAGCCGGAACGATGGAGCAAATTAATGTGACTCCAATCCCAAAGTTTACTTTTATAATTTCAAAATTACTGCCGTATTGGATAATCGGATTTACGGTAATTACTATCGCTTTTGGTTTGGCTTATGCCGTTTACGGATTGTCTCCAGCGGGCAGTTTGGGAACCATCTATTTTTTTGCTGCACTCTATATTTTGGGAATTTCGGGTTTTGGGCTTGTCATTTCCAATTATTCCAATACGATGCAGCAGGCGATGTTTGTGATGTATTTTTTTATGTTGATTTTGATATTAATGAGCGGATTATTTACACCAATCAACAGCATGGCCGAGTGGGCGCAATACATAACCATTTTTAATCCATTGAAATATTTCATGCAGGTTATGCGCATGGTTTATCTAAAAGGAAGCGGAATTTCAGAACTTGGCACACAATTTTTGGCATTATCCTGTTTTGCTTTGTTTTTTAATTTTTGGGCGATTTTAAATTATAGGAAAACAGTTTGATTTAGCTATTAATTATTAATCTTCTAAAAAAGAAATAACCTATTCTTTGGGATATTTTTGCATAACCAAATATTTCAACTCTGTGTCTCCAGCATTGCTAATTCCATGTTCTATATTGGAAGGACAATAAAAACTGGTGTTAGCTCCTGCTGTTATAGTTTTTCCATCCAAATAAAAAGTAGCAGTTCCTTCTAAAATAAAAAAGAATTCTTCTTGAATATGTTTGTGTGGCGGATGGGTGGATTGATGAGGATTTACAATGCTCATTTTAATTGTATTGCCATTAGCAAAATCTTTGTCAATAAACCAGTATTGATATCCAACGTTTGTTTTTTTTGCTTTGTCCAATTCAAAATGATTGACACAATTTTCGATGGTATATTTTTTGTCTTTTAAATTCTCTTCTTTTTTTGTCTCTTGAGCAGTAAGTGATTGTTGCGCTGTTAGAACAATAATTAGAGTTTTAATAATCTGCCAGGGCATTCGCTTTTAAAAACTTTGAAATACCGCTTTTAAGATTTATATTTACGGGGTATAATGGTAGGCGGTCTGCCATTAAAAAAAAAATGACCACGAGCGGCCCGGAATTAGAAAATTTACTTATCAAAGATTGCTT
>CAUPKA010000008.1:0-138808 GCA_963511725.1 uncultured Flavobacterium sp. | reverse complement strand
TTTGATGCTTGTTCAATATAAACTGACAAAGTCCTAATCAGCGGATAAGTCTAAAAACTTTGTAGTACCAATGGTGCACTTTGTCAGTTTGGTTGTTAATTTAAATTTACGAATAATTTATTATGCAAATCTAAAGGTAGTTACAGCTTCGGGAGCATCAGCAATATCGACTGCTTTGTTAGTGTTGCTAAAAGCCGGAGACCACATTGTAGCATCTAGCAGCTTATATGGCGGCACCTATAATTTATTGAAAGTAACATTGCCAAGATTGGGGATTACCACCACATTTGTAGATGCTACAGATCCAGAAAATTTCACACTTGCTGCGAAACAAAACACAAGAGCATTCTTTGTAGAAAGTCTAGGAAATCCAAAACTCGATGTGCTGAATTTAAAAGCAATTTCGGAAGAAGCAAAGAAATTCAAAGTTCCATTTATAGTAGATAATACAGTCGCTTCTCCATATTTATTGAACCCAATTGAGCATGGAGCTGATATTGTTATCCATTCTTTGACCAAATATATTTCAGGAAATGGAACCTCATTAGGAGGAGTAATCATTGATGCTGGGAAATTTGACTGGTCAAATGGAAAATTCCCGGAATTCACAGAGCCTTCAGCAGGATATCATGGTTTGATATATCACGAAGCATTAGGAAACGCTGCTTTTATTGCAAAAGCACGTATCGAGGGACTTCGAGATTATGGTGCTGCATTGAGTCCTTTTAATGCTTTCCAGATCATTCAGGGATTAGAAACTTTAGAAGTGCGTATTAAAAGACATAGTGAAAATGCCTTGGCACTAGCACAATGGTTAGAGATTCAGGATGAAGTAGCTTGGGTAAATTACCCTGGTTTAAAATCGAGCAAGTATTATATTTTGGTTCAAAAATATTTACCAAAAGGTCAAAGCGGTGTTGTAACTTTTGGTTTAAAAGCCGGTTTTGACGCAGCCAAAAAAGTTACAGATAACACAAAACTATTTTCCATACTGGCAAATATTGGGGATACCAAATCCTTAATTATTCACCCTGCAAGCACCACGCACCAGCAGTTGACAGACGAGGAACAAATTTCAACTGGCGTTACCAAAGATTTAATAAGACTATCAGTTGGACTTGAAGATATAGAGGATTTAAAAGCAGACTTAAAAGCTGTTTTTGAAACCATCAAAGCACCACAATTAGCTTGATATTGTGTTTTTTTTGTTAGTTAAAACTGCCTTAGCTACTTGGATTGTTAGCCTAAGGTAGTTTTTACAAAAAAACTGAATTCGATTATTTGTTTTTGGAGAGGTAAAATCAGGCATTTTAGGTTATATGGTTCCTGCTCTTCGCTAAATCTTTGCTTTTTTAAAGAAAAAAAGTAAAGGATATCGCTACGATCAGGGCTAAAAGGAAATATAGTGCATTCTTGCCGTCACTTACAATTGCAGTCGAACTCAGGTAAATGTTAATTTTTAAAATATTCAAAAATGGAAAATTTAGAAAAAATAGATCTCTTTAATTTTGATTTAGAAATAGGAAAACAAAAGGCATATCTTCCTTTGTTTTATCACGTTTTTGGGAGACCATTAGGGACTGCTCCCGTTGTAGTAGTAAATCATTCTTTGACAGGAAATTCTAAAGTTACTGGAGAAAAAGGTTGGTGGAGTGGTATCGTTGGCGAAAACAGAGCAATTGATACAGACTATTTTACAGTAATAGCTTTTAATATCCCAGGAAATGGATATGATGACAATCTCGAAAATTTAATCGATAATTATCGAGATTATAGTGTACGAGACATTGCAAGAATCTTTTGGGAAGGATTGTTTTTCTTAAAAGTGAAAAATGTTTATGCCGTAATTGGCGGTAGTTTAGGCGGTGCGATAGCATGGGAAATGGCCGCATTACAGCCTGATAAAATTGAGAATCTGATTCCGATTGCAACAGATTGGAAAGCTACTGATTGGGTTATTGCAAATGTCTTAATACAAGATCAAATTCTCAATCATTCGGATGATCCGATAGTTGACGCCCGTTTGCATGCTACGTTATTGTATAGAACTCCAGAATATGTCAATCAAAGGTTTAGAAGAAGCAAATTAGATGAATTGTCAGCTCTGAAAATTGAGAATTGGTTGCTTGATCATGGCTTTAAATTGAAAAACAGATACCGATTGGCTGCTTATAAATTGATGAATCATCTGCTTAAAACAATTGATATCACTAAAAATAGACCTGATTTTTTAGCAGTGGCAAATGCTATTGAGAGCAATATTCATCTTATAACTGTTGATTCAGATTATTTGTTTATTGCCGAGGAAACTCGTAAAACCTACAGGGAATTGACCAATAAAAAGCAAAATGTTTTTTATCATCAAATTCAATCTATTCATGGGCATGATGCTTATTTGATAGAATTCAATCAGCTGTCAGATATTTTAAAGCCAATTTTTAACTATCATAAACACCAGCTTTATGCCAGCGCTTAAAATAAACGTAATCCTTTTTGGAATTGGAAGCGTGGGAAGCGCTTTAATAAATCAAATTGTTGAGAGTCAGCAATTTTATCAAGAAAAGAGAAATATTGATTTGCGCTTCCCCATAATAACCAATTCCACTTTGGCCTTTTTTGAAAAAGAAGGAGTCAAAAATAATTGGGAAGCCAATTTCGATGAATTAGCATTTCCTTTTACGATAGCAGATATTATTTCATTTGTAAAAAATAAGGAACTTGAAAATGTAATAATAGTTGATGCTACTGAAAGCTCCGAACTAGTTAAACATTATATTCCCTTAATTCAAAACGAATTTGATATAGTTGCCGCTAATCAAAGCGCAAACGTTTTGCATATTGATTTCTATAAAGAAATCCGAAGAAATCTAAAAAAGTTTGATAAGACTTTCTTGTATGAAACTAATATTGGGGCAGGGATTCCTGTTTTGCAAATCATAAGTGATTTGTATTATTCTGGAGAAAAAATAACTAAAATAAGAGGTGTTTTTTCAGATTCACTGAGCTATATTTTTAATAGGTTCTCGTCAGAAGACGTATCTTTCTCAACTGTATTGAATGATGCGGATAAAAAAGGCCTGTTAAAGGCTGATTTCAAAGAAGAGCTTTCGGGGATTGGAGTGGCTAAGAAATTATTGGTTATAGCAAGAGAGCTGGGCAAAGAAATAGAGTTTTTAGATATAAAAACTACTTCACTTTTGTCGCATCGCTTGGAGGAATCCAGTCTCAAATCCAAATTTTTATCTAATGCAACAGTATTGGATAAAGATTTTGAAGTTGCCAAAATCACTCAGTCAAAAAATGAAGTGTTGCGATATGTCGGAGAGATTTCGATTCCAGAAAATAAATTTGAAGTCAAGTTGGTTTCAGAGTCGGTATCTTCTGCTATTGGTCAATTAAAAGGGACTGAAACGGTCTATGAAATTTATACTCAATCTCGTGGGAATAATCCAATTGTTGTTCGTGGAGACAATTCAGGAAAAAAGGCAGAGACTATAGCGAGGGGAATTCTCGTGGATATTCTAAAAGTAAGTGAAAAAATAAAAATAAAAGAAACAATTTGGCTCTAAAGCAAATAAAAAACATCCAATGAAATTAAATTATATAGCTCTTGCAGTTCCATTTTTTGCATTATTTATGTTTTTGGAATATTATATTAGTGTAAGAAAAAATAAAAAACTTCATCATTTTAATGAAAGTATTGCCAATATTAATGTTGGAATAGCTGAGCGTATTGCAGACCTTTTGACTACGGGGACTTTTTTCTTTATTTTCTCTTGGCTTAATGCAAATTTTTCGATTTTTTCAATAGAATCTACTGCTACAACATGGATTCTTTTGTTTTTTGCTACAGATTTGCTTTGGTATTGGTATCATAGATTTGGGCACACTGTTAATCTTTTCTGGGCATCACATATTGTACATCATCAAAGTGACGATTTTAATTATACGGCGGCAGCCAGGATAACAGTTTTTCAGGCTGTTGCCAGAGGTTTGTTTTGGTGTGTGCTGCCTATTATTGGTTTCAATGCACAGATGATTACTGTATTATTGCTAATTCATGGAACGTATCCATTTTTTACGCATACACAGCTAGTTGGAAAACTGGGCTGGCTGGAATATATTATTGTTACGCCATCACACCATAGAGTTCATCATAGCAGCAATCCAGAATATTTGGATAAAAATTATGGAGACATGTTAATTATCTGGGATAAAATTTTTGGAACCTTTATAGAAGAGACTACAGAACCTAAATTTGGATTAACAAAGTCATTGGGGAGTTATAGTTTTTTATGGCAGCATTTCCATTATGTTTTGGAGTTAGCAGTAGCCTTTAGAATGGCCAAAACAATAAAACAAAAAGCAAAAGTAATTTTTGGAGGTCCAAATGATATTGATGCAAGAATACGACTGCTTCTGGAAAGGAAGTTTTCTAAAAAAACTGTTGATATTGATGTTAAATATTCAAAGAAGCTGACAAATTCAATTATTGCCAAAACAATTGTAACAATGATGATATTGTTCTTGACAATTCTCTTTTCAGAATTTATACCAGCCTTTAATATTTTTTTAATTACGGTCTTTATTATTTTGAGTGTAATTGCTACAGGAGCAATGTTGGATCAAAAGAAATGGATTTTTCATTTGGATTTTTTGAGAGGTATTATTATTGGTTATCTGGCTTTCTCTTTTTCCCCAAATCCACTTTTGCATTTAGTTATAACATTGTTAGGAGGAATAGGGATTTTATTTTACCAAACAATACACTCAAAGTATCAAGATTTTCTCTTTTCGGCTTAATTTACAGTCAGGTAATGGTTTTAAAATGAGAAAATTTTGTTAGAAAATTCAAGGATTTATCAAAAATTGTTTGTTGAAATTTGGCAGAGCGCTTATTTTTAAAGAGTTAGTATTTTAATTAAATATTTATTTATCATTAAATTTACGTTTAGTGTTTGGAAAATTGAAAAAAAGTTTAGATATTTGTTCAACAAAATAAAAAAAGCAGAAAAATGAAATTTAATCTATGTAATATGTCTAAAAAAGCCATTCAGGTGAAAACCTGTAAGGGGAGGTGTATATAGCTTTATTTTAAATTAAATAATATATAGCAAAAACCTCCCAACTCGTTGGGAGGTTTTTTTTTAGCCATTTCTCAAGTCATTTTTTCAAGATTAAAACAATAATAAGATTAAGTAAAACAATAATTAAATATGCAACAACTCTACACTATTAAGATTTCCATTTGCAAGGCAAAGAAGATGAAGATGATGTGTGTCAATGCTATGATGGTTGCCCGTATTTGTTGATTCCAAAAGAATAAGTTTATATACAGCTTAAAACCCTTTTGGATATGTGTCTAAAAGGGTTTTTTGTTTTTACAGTCTTACTGAAAAATAAAAAGCTAAAAATTTAAAAAAGGAAATTATGAGTTCTAAAAAAATAAAATCAAAGGCAATGCACACAACAAGTTTGTCAATCTTTTTTTGTTGCATCAAAAGAGAAAGCGTCAAGCAGTTTTTTAGAAAGCAAGCTCATGATGCTAAAAAAATAAGAGTATAAATATATATATAAGCCGTTAGTAAAAATTAATTATAAAATTACAATATCATGAAAACTATATCATACATCAGAAATACAGTAGAGTTGTTCAAAAGGACAATTTTAAAAACGATAAGCGTAGAGCCATTTAATCCAAAAAACGAATTGAATCACCCAAGGTTTGACGTGGATGAAAACTTCGATTTGAAAGAGAGAAGAGGTAATAATTCTTTACTGTTTCACATGTATTCAAAAGAGAATGAAACTCTTTTTATTTGAAGCACAAAACAGGTACCTCGGGAAATGTTCAGGTTAAAATTATTTGCCAAGAATTTCACGGATAAAACACGACATATTCTTTTTGTAATTAAGAGATATGCGTGAGAATAAGTGAACTTTTTGGCAAATTTTTTATTAATGAGGAATGGCTGTTTCTAGGAAGAGTTGAATAATTATTTGGTTGTTTCGTAAAATTGTAGTTAATTTGCACCTTTAAGTTCAGAAACGTATTGAAATGTTATAAAGAAAGGACGAGGGATTAGACCCGATGAAGCCTTAGCAACCCTTCGATTTATCGAAGAAGGTGCTGCATTCTACCACGCCAAACGTGGAAAGATAACACAAAAAAAATCATCTAGTTTTTTTTCAACTTTCTTTATAATATTTCCAGGTACAAATCAAAAAAATAATAAAGATTTGAAATTGGAAAATAAACCAACTACAATTACTATACAAAATTTCACTACCGAGAGTGGTGCTATTTACGCTTCAATCAATTTAAGTTATCAGCTTTTTGGACCAGCATTGCATACGGCACCAATAGTTTTGGTCAATCACGCCTTAACAGGGAATTCCCAAGTTGTGGGTTTAAAAGGATGGTGGAATGTACTCATAGGTGAAAAAAGAACAATAGATACCAATAAATATACTATACTGGCTTTTAATGTGCCAGGAAATGGTTTTGACGATACTATTATCGAAAATTATTTGGATTTCACAGCCAGAGATGTTGCCAGATTATTTATAGAGGGTTTAAAATCACTTCGGATTAATCAGTTGTATGCTATTATTGGAGGATCTGTAGGTGGCGGAATTGCTTGGGAAATTGCTGCATTATCACCACAAATTACAAAACACTTAATTCCGATTGCAACCGACTGGAAATCGACAGATTGGCTTATCGCCAATTGTTTTTTGCAGGAACAAATTTTGAATAATTCGGCTAAGCCAATAGAGGATGCCCGCATTCATGCGATGCTGTGTTATCGAACGCCAGAGTCTTTTAAAGCAAAATTTGATAGAACATTAAACGAAGAATTAGCGATTTTTAATATCGAAAGCTGGCTGAATCATCACGGAGAGAAATTACAGAAACGCTTTCAACTTTCGGCATATAAATTGATGAATCAATTACTGAAAACAATTGATATTGCTAGAAATAGAGAATCATTTATTGCGGTTGCATCAAAAATAGAAGCAGATATTCATATTATCGGGATCAATTCGGATTTGTTTTTTTCGGCAAATGAGAATAAAGAGACTTACGAAGCATTGAAAAAATATAAAGAGAATGTAACGTTTCAAGAGATTGATTCCATTCATGGACACGATGCTTTCTTGATTGAATATAAACAATTAGACAATTTGCTTAAAGGAGTTTTTTAAGCTAGAAAATATATCAAGATGAAAATATTAAAATTTGGAGGAAAGTCTTTGTCAAACGGGGACGGAATCAATAAGGTTGTGGCAATTATTGCTGGGAAAGTGAATAATGGAGAACAGATTGCAGTTGTAGTTTCGGCACGTGGAAATGCAACAGACGAGCTACAGGATATATTGGCTTTGGCTTCTAAAAACGGGGATTATAAACCGCTTTTTGAAGATTTTAAGCGTTATCAGCAAGATGTTTATACAGATGTTGACTTGTCTGCGGAGTTCAATAAGTTGGAAAAACTTTTTGAGGGAGTGAGTCTGATTGGAGATTACAGCGTGAAAATTAAGGACGAAGTACTTTCGAAAGGAGAGCTGATTTCGGCTAAATTGCTTACAGCTATTTTGATCAAAAATGGCATAAAGGCCAATTTTTCGGATACTAGAGAATTGATAAAAACGGACTCAAATTACGGAGACGCACAACCGGTTGAACAGCTTTCGAAAAAAAA
This sequence comes from uncultured Flavobacterium sp., assembly GCA_963511725.1. Classification (GTDB taxonomy): domain Bacteria; phylum Bacteroidota; class Bacteroidia; order Flavobacteriales; family Flavobacteriaceae; genus Flavobacterium. The sequence continues at coordinate 131,102 of CAUPKA010000008.1, read as the reverse complement.
TGTGATCGCTTATTTTAAGGAACATAATGGAGAAACGGTGAACGTTGTTACCGGTTTTATTGGTTCTAATAATAGAAATGAAGCAACAACATTAGGCAGAAACGGCAGTAATTATACGGCTTCGTTGCTGGCAAATTATCTTGATGCAACCGAACTTCAAAATTATACTCACGTTGACGGAATTTATACAGCGAATCCTGATTTGGTTTTGGATGCTAAAAAAATTGACCATTTGACGTTTAACGAAGCGAATGAGCTGGCCAATTTTGGCGCAACTATTCTGCACGCGAAGACTATTATTCCTTTATTAGAAAAAAATATTCCGCTTCGTATTTTGAATACTTTCAATCACGAAAATCAAGGGACATTAATAACTTCCAGAGCAGATAAAGAAGGAATTAAAACACTTTCGGTTTTAGAGAATGTGGCTTTGGTGAATCTGGAAGGAAGAGGATTACTTGGAAAAACAGGTGTTGATGCCCGTATTTTTAGAGTGATGGGAGATAATGATATTAGCGTGAGCATTATTTCGCAAGGTTCTTCGGAACGTGGAATTGGACTTGTGGTCAATGCTGACTTGGCTACAAAAGCAATGATTGAATTAGAGAAAGAATTTGAAAATGATTTTTATTCTAAAGACGTTAATAAAATTTCGGTAACCGATAATGTTTCGGTGATTTCGATAATTGGGCAGGATTTGAGCACGTTTCACAAGCCATATACAGCTTTAATCAAAAATAAAATTGTTCCTATCCTTTTCAACAACACGGTTACGGGTAAAAACGTGAGTTTGGTGGTTAGAAAATCAGAGTTGAACAAAGCTTTGAATGTAATTCACGGAGAGATTTTTGGGGTTTCCAAGAAAATAAATATTGCAATTTTTGGTCACGGATTAGTAGGAGGAACGTTGATTAACCAAATTTTGGAATCGGCTGGAGCTATCGAAAAACGCAAAGGAATCAAACTGAATGTTTTTGCAATTGCCAATTCCAAAAGCGTGCTTTTAAATAAAGATGGCGTTTCTCCAAATTGGAGAAATGAAATTCAGACTAATGGTACTTCATATACTATTGATGATGTTATTGCTTATGCCAATGAAAATCACTTGGAGAATTTGATTGCGATTGACAATTCGGCAAGTGCCACTTTTGTTGAAAATTATATCAAATTGGCTGAAAATAGTTTTGACTTAATTTCGTCCAATAAAGTGGCGAACACGTTGAGTTATGCTTTTTACAAAGAGTTGCGACAAGTATTGGAAGACAATCAAAAAACATATCTGTATGAAACCAATGTTGGTGCTGGTTTGCCTTTGATTGATACGATAAAATTATTGCACCTATCGGGTGAAAACATTACCAAGATAAAAGGAGTTTTCTCAGGAACATTGAGTTATTTATTCAATAATTTCTCTGCGAAAGACGCTCCATTCAGCGAAATATTAAAAGAAGCTATCGATAACGGTTATACCGAGCCAGACCCAAGAGAAGACCTTTGCGGAAACGACGTGGGTAGAAAATTATTGATTTTGGCGAGAGAATTGGATTTGCAAAACGAGTTTGAAGAGATTTCGATTCAGAACTTAATTCCGGAGCATTTGCGTGAAGGAGATGTTTCTGATTTCTTAAATAAATTGACAGAGTTTGATCCTATTTATGATAAAATAAAAGCCGATCAAGAACCAAATCATGTATTAAGATACATCGGGGAATTATCAGGTGATTTGCAAAACGACAAAGGAAATCTGGAAGTGAAACTGGTTTCGGTGCCAAAGGAAACTGCTTTAGGCGGATTGAAAGGTTCGGATTCTTTTTTCGAAATTTACACAGAATCTTATGGAGATCGACCTATCGTGATTCAAGGAGCAGGAGCAGGTTCGGCTGTTACAGCGAGAGGAGTTTTTGGAGATATTTTGAGATTATCGGATAAAGGATAAGAAACAATGTTCCGTTTTTAGTAAGCAGATATTAAAATTAATAATACCCCTAACTAATTAAGATTATAAAATAAATGAAAAAAATCTATCTTCTTGTATGTCTGATTTCGTTTACTATGCAGGCAAAATATTATGAAGCAGTACTAACTTTTGAAAATGGAACTGTAAAAAAAGGATTCGCTGAAATGGTTGAAATCCAAGATTCTAAAGTTAAATTTAGACTTACTGAAAAAGGAGACACAGAGAAAATTCTAAGTAAAGATCTTAAAAAAATAGAGTACACTGATAAAGATGGAAATAAATATGAGGCTGACAGATTGTTTATACATAGAGACAAGGGTGAAGATGGTATAAAAAAAGGGACTGAAAAATATTGGTTATATGTAGTTTATTCTAAAGGTATTAAGATAGCAACAGATGCCCTACAATCTACTTTTAGATATAATCCAAGCAACGGAACTACTACAGGAGCAGCGGGTGCTACTCTTTTATATTTAGGAAAAGAGAATGAAGATGGCGTGTTTTTTGTTTTTATGTTATCTTCTATGAACTCTGTGAATATAGGGATGGATAAATCGGTTAGAAGACATTGTGAACTTTTATTTAAAGATTGTCCCGCTTTTTTGACAGCAGTAAATAACGAGAATTTTAAAAAAAATACTTTGATTAACCGCTTAATTGAACTTTCCGAAAAAAATAATTGTAATAAAAAAATGGAGGCAAAACCAGTGAGTAAATCTGTTGCTAAACCGAAGAAAAGTAAAAAGAAATAATTTAAGATGAAGGAACCAAAGAAACTTACTCGACAAATAATTGAGTTTCTTTAAGATCAAATATTAAGATTTTAGATTTTTAGATTGAAAGATATGATAACTGTTGAATCCGTGTTTGAAAATCAATATATGTTTACACAAGAAGTTATAAAATATATCGAGCAAAGTGTTTTGTGCTGGTTGGCAACATCAGACAAGGATAATTTTCCAAGTGTTTCTCCAAAGGAAATGTTTACCCATTTTGAAAATAATAAAATACTCATTGCAAATATCGCTTCACCAAATAGTGTCGCCAATGTTTTAGAAAACAGTAATGTATGTGTTAGTTTTGTAGATGTTTTTGTTCAAAAGGGATTTAAAATTAAGGGACAGGCCAAAATCATTTATAAAAAAGATGCTGATTTTGGAATAAAATCAAAACCGTTGACCACATTGTTTACCGATAAATTTCCAATCAGTGCGATAATTGAAATTACGGCTCAAAAAGTAGAATCCATCATAGCTCCGAGTTATTCTTTGTATCCAGAAATAACTGAAGAAGCGCAAATCAAAAGTGCGATGATTACATATAAAGTAAAATAAAAAATCAGTGTTCAATAAAAAAAACAACAATGAAAGTAACCTTAAACAGAGTAAATGATAACTTCCATTTTGAATTAAAAAATGAAAGAGGTCATGTCGTAAATGTAGATAGTCGTCCAGAATTTGGCGGAAATGATATGGGTGCAAGCCCAATGGAATTGGTATTAATGGGCGTTGCAGGATGTAGCGCGATTGATATGATTTCGATTCTAAAGAAACAGCGTCAGGAAATTACGGATTTCAAAGCTGAGGTAGAAGGCGAACGTGTACAAGTCGGCGAAGCAAAACCATTCAAAGATATTTATGTAGTTTTTTATTTGGAAGGACCAATCAACGGAGAAAAAGCGTCGAGAGCGGCACAACTTTCTTTCGAGAAATATTGTTCAGTTTCCAAAACATTAGAACCAAATGCAACGATACATTATAAAGTAGTTTTGAATGGAGAGGAATTAGCAAAAATCTAAATTCACCAACTTTTAAAACTTTAATTTTAAACAATAAAGAGTCTTTTTATAGAAAGATTACAAGAAATAACTTTGCGAATCTCAGCAATTTCTTTGCGAATCTTTGTGAAACAACTCTTTGAAAAATAATAACAATGAACGAACAAGAATTTGGTTTTGAAACACAAGCCATCCGTAACCAATTAGAAAGAACACAATATTTAGAACATTCAGTGCCTCTTTACTTAACGTCTAGTTTTGTATTTGAAGATGCCGAAGACATGCGTGCTTCTTTTGCAGACGAGAAAGACAGAAATATTTACAGCCGATACAGCAATCCAAATACCAACGAATTTGTAGATAAAATTTGCAAAATGGAAGGTGCCGAGGCTGGTTTTGCATTTGCATCGGGTATGGCTGCGGTCTATTCTACTTTTGCGGCTTTGTTGAAATCGGGAGATCATATTGTTTCTGCTAGCAGTGTTTTTGGGGCAACACATTCCTTGTTTGTGAATTATTTTCCAAAGTGGAATATCGAAACATCTTATTTTGACCTTAATAAACCAGAAACCATTGAGAGTTTTATAAAGCCAAATACGAAAATCCTTTTTGCCGAATCGCCAACCAATCCTGCAGTCGATATTATTGATTTGGAACTTTTGGGAGCGATTGCCAAAAAGCATAACTTGATTTTAATTATCGACAACTGCTTCGCCACGCCTTACCTTCAGCAACCAATAAAATGGGGAGCTCATTTGGTAGTGCATTCGGCTACTAAATTGATCGATGGACAAGGAAGAGTATTAGGCGGAATCACAGTTGGAAATGCAGATTTGATCAAAGATATTTACTTGTTTTCTCGACTTACTGGCCCTTCATTATCTCCTTTTAATGCTTGGGTATTATCGAAAAGCTTAGAAACTTTGGCTATCCGTGTTGATAGACATTGTGAAAATGCATTGAAAGTAGCTGCCTTTCTAGAAAGTCATCCTAATGTAAATACCGTTAAATATCCATTCCTAAAATCGCACCCACAATACGAATTGGCCAAAAAGCAAATGAAATTAGGGGGTAACATTGTTGCCTTCGAAATCAAAGGAGGAATAGAAGCGGGAAGAGCATTTTTAGACAAAATAAGATTGTGTTCATTGTCGCCAAATTTAGGAGACACAAGAACAATCGTAACGCATCCAGCTTCCACCACTCATAGTAAATTAACTGTTGAGGAACGTTTGGCAGTGAGTATTACAGATGGATTGGTTCGTGTTTCTGTTGGACTCGAAACTGTAGAAGATGTAATCGCCGATTTAGAGCAGGCGCTTTCATAAAGTTTTATAATTATATACATAGCCCACGGTTTCAACCGTGGGTTTTGTTGATTTTGGAGCAGAAAGATTAGGCATTTTAGGAAATATCGTCCCGTTTTCCGTTACAATCTTTTGTGCTGAACCCCAGCACAAAAGGATTTCCACTTCAACCGGGGCTAAAGAGAGAGATTTTGCTTTTTTGCTATTATCCTAAAAAAGAAAAAGAGCAATAATCAATAATTTTAAAATATTTTGTATCCTATGAAACCAAGATTAATCATTTTATCGGATCTCTGGGGAAAGGAAAAATCAGCTTGGATTTTAGATTATATTGAATTATTGAAGGATAAATTCGAAATTCAATATTATGATTGCTGTGAATTGGGAGAAATTGACAAAACCAATTATACCGACGAAAGTCTCCACAATCAATTTATTAATTGTGGAATAGAAAAAGCCGTTGCTAATCTTTTGAAAACTGAAAAGAATCAAATTGATATTCTGTCCTTTAGTATTGGCGGAACAATTGCTTGGAAAGCAGCTTTGAAGGGATTGAATGTTAGAAGTTTATTTGCGGTTTCGTCAACAAGATTGCGGTATGAGGATGAAATTCCTAGTGGAGCAATAAAACTCTATTATGGAGAAAATGACGTCAATAAACCAAATAATAATTGGTTTGTATCACATTCGATAGATTTTGAAATCATAAAAAATAAGGAACACGATTTTTATACTGAAAAAGATTTTGTAACTTCAATTTGCAATGAAATTTTAAAAAAGATTCATACAATTTGCTGATAAAAGGATAAAGTTTGTAGTTTCGTAAACAAATAAAATCAAAAATCAGCATTCGCTAATCTGCAATCTTAAATCACAATGCTTTCAAAGAAAACAAAATACGGAATAAAAGCACTGACTTTTTTGGCTCGCCAAAAAGATAATACACCCGTTGCTATTGCCGAAATTGCAAAAAATGAACATATTTCGATTAAATTTCTGGAAAGTATTTTATTATTGCTTAGAAACTCAGGTTTTCTAGGTGCCAAAAAAGGAAAAGGCGGTGGCTACTACTTGATAAAAGACCCAAAAGACATCAGTATGGCCAAAGTATATCGCATTCTCGAAGGGCCAATTGCACTGCTTCCTTGCGCAAGTCACAATTTTTATGAAAAATGTGATGATTGTGATGATGAAACTACTTGTGCTGCAAGACGCTTAATGACTCAGGTTAGGGACAATACGTTAAGGGTTCTTGAAAGTAACTCTTTGGCAGATATTGCATTTTAACTATTAAAATTTATTTAAAAATAATTTTGAATTTAAAAAAAAGTAGTACTTTTGCAAAGTAATCTAGTAAGCCGATAGGGTAATAGATTTAAAATTAAAAGAAGAATAAAAAATGAGTGCAGCGATAGCAAATACTTTATTAGAAAAAACAGCCGGTTTCACGATTGAGGAAACTTTGGCTTTTTTGGCTAATGAATATAAAGGGAAAGTGATTTTTTCGACTTCATTTGGTCAGGAAGATCAGGTAATAACTGCTTTGATTGCCAAAAACGATTTGCCAATTACCATTTTTACATTGGACACTGGCAGATTGTTTCAAGAAACCTATGATGTTTTTCATAGAACGATTAAAAAATACAAAGTAGCAATTCAATCTTATTTTCCAGAAGCTAGCGATGTAGAAAATTTGTTGAATAAAAAAGGACCGAACAGTTTTTACGAATCGGTGGAGAACAGAAAAGAATGTTGTTTTATTCGAAAAGTAGCGCCGTTGACCAAGGCTTTGAAAGGAAATGAGATTTGGATTACCGGTTTACGAGCCGAGCAATCAGAAAATAGAAATGATTTGGCAGCATTTGAATACGACGCCCATTTCAATATCATAAAATTCAATCCATTGTTGAAATGGAGTTTGGAAGATGTTCAAAAATATATTGATGATAATAACGTGCCACAAAACGCTTTACACAAAAAAGGGTTTGTAAGTATTGGTTGTGCGCCATGTACGAGAGCAATTGCCGAAGGAGAAGACATCAGAGCAGGAAGATGGTCATGGGAATCCAGTCATAAAGAATGCGGATTACACGGAAAATAAAAGTTTAAAAAGTTTAATCGGTTATTTGTTTAATTGTTTAATCGGGAAATAGTTTAATAGTTGAGGTAATTCAACGACTTAAAAGAACGAATCAACAAAAAACGAATCAACAAATCAACAAATAAATAATGAGTTCAGTATTAAAAACAAATGCTTTAGAAAGCGAAGCAATTTACATATTCAGAGAAGTAATTTCTCAATTTGACAAACCCGTTTTGCTTTTTTCAGGCGGTAAAGATTCAATTACATTGGTGCGTTTGGCACAAAAAGCATTTTTTCCAGCAAAAATTCCTTTTCCATTGTTACACGTGGATACAGGACATAATTTTCCTGAAACGATTGCCTTTAGAGATAAATTGGTAGCCGAATTAGGATTGGAATTAATCGTTCGTAACGTACAGGATGCTATTGACGAAGGGAAAGTGGTTGAAGAATCTGGAAAATACTCCAGCAGAAACAGCTTGCAGACAACTACATTATTAGACGCTATCGAAGAATTTAAATTTGATGCTTGTATAGGTGGAGCGCGTCGTGATGAGGAAAAAGCAAGAGCGAAAGAGCGTATTTTCTCTGTTCGTGATGATTTTGGACAATGGGATGAAAAAAACCAACGCCCTGAATTGTTTGATCTTTTGAACGGAAAAATTGAAAATGGTCAAAACGTTCGTGTTTTCCCAATTTCAAACTGGACAGAATTGGATGTTTGGAGTTATATTGAACAAGAACAAATCGAAATTCCTTCAATTTACTTTTCACACAAACGTAAAGTATTTATTAGAGACGGTATGATTTGGTCACATTCTCCTTTTGTTTACCAAGAAGAAGATGAAGAAATTGAAGAAAGAATTGTTCGTTTTAGAACTGTTGGAGATATGAGCTGTACGGCTGCGGTAGATTCGTATGCTGCAACAATTGCCGAAGTAGTTGGCGAAATCAGATCTTCGACTATTTCAGAAAGAGGTGCCAGAATCGATGATAAACGTTCTGAAGCCGCTATGGAAAAAAGAAAACAACAAGGATACTTTTAGAAAAATGTTGTTGGTTGATGGTTTTTAGTTGATAGTTCAATGATGAAATCAGAGCCAATTTCATAAAAAGAAGTTTTAATATTTTGAGTGGTTTAGTTTCTGGTGTTAAAATCCAACAACCGACAACCGACAACCAATAACTAATAAAAAGAATGGAAGTTTTAAAAATAGCAACAGCAGGAAGTGTAGATGACGGAAAAAGTACTTTAATCGGGAGATTATTGTATGATACTCAATCCTTAACTACCGATAAATTAGAAGCAATAGAAAAAAGCAGTAAGCAAAAAGGATACGATTATTTAGATTTTTCTTTGGCTACCGATGGTTTGGTTGCCGAGAGAGAACAAGGAATCACGATAGACGTAGCGCATATTTATTTTTCAACTGCGAAAAAAAGTTACATCATTGCCGATACTCCGGGTCACGTAGAATATACTCGTAACATGGTTACAGGAGCTTCTACTTCACAAGTGTCCATCATTTTGATCGATGCTCGTAAAGGAGTTATTGAGCAAACATACCGTCACTTTTTTATCAATAATTTATTGAGAGTAAAAGATGTGATTGTTGCGGTAAACAAAATGGATTTGGTTGATTATTCTGAAGAAGTATACAACAAAATCAAAGCAGATTTCCAAGCTTTAAATGCAAAAAGTGCTTACAAAGAACAAAACGTAAGCTACATTCCGTTGAGTGCTTTGACAGGAGATAATGTGGTGGAAACATTAGGAAAAATGCCTTGGTACACAGGACAAACTATTCTGCAGCATTTAGAAGCTTTAGAACCAAAAGATATTTACGATAATGGACAAGCACGTTTCCCAGTGCAAACAGTAATTCGTCCAAAAACGGAAGAGTATCACGACTTTAGAGGATATGCCGGAAAATTATACGGAAACAATATTAAAGTAGGAGATGCCGTTACAGTATTGCCTTCTTTAACAGAATCTAAAGTGACTAATATTCACTTTTTTGACCAACAATTTGATGAAGCGACTGCAGGTTCTTCTGTTACAATCGAATTAGAAAATGACATCAATGTGACTAGAGGCGATATGATTGTAAAATCAAACGAGCTTCCTAAAATTGAAAAAGACATTACAACAACAGTTTGTTGGATGGACAGCAAGAAATTAGTGGCAGGCGCAAAATATTTTGTGCAGCACAACACGAATAGAGTTTTGGCAAAAATTGACAGTGTGAAAAACGTAATCGCAACCGATTATTCTGGAACAACTCAAGCGACTCAATTAGCAATAAATGAAATTGGAGAAGTAACCATTAAATTAAGCAAAGCCATTTATTTTGATGCTTACAACGATAACAAATCGAATGGAGCTTTCATCTTAATTGATGCCGCAACCAATACAACTGCAGGAGTAGGATTTATAAAATAGTTGATGGTTGATAGTTTTTAGTTGATAGTAAGCTACCAACAACCATCAACCAACAACCAACAACTAAAAAATTATGCAAAGTTTTAGAACAGAAATAGAAGATCCGATTGTACAAAAAGAGATTATCGATTTAGAGAAAAAGATTTTTTCTTTCCGCAACGGACAAATTGACGACGAGCGTTTTCGCAGTCTTCGTTTAGCGCGTGGTATTTACGGTCAACGTCAGGAAGGCGTACAAATGATTCGTATTAAATTGCCTTACGGAAAAGTAACTAGCGAGCAATTGAATAGAATCACGGAAGTATCTGATAAATATTCTACAGGGCGTTTGCATATTACAACCCGTCAGGATATTCAGATTCACTATGTGAGTTTAGACAGAACACCTGAGCTTTGGGCAGACTTGGCCAAAGACGATATTACATTGCGTGAAGCGTGTGGAAACACAGTTCGTAATATTACAGGAAGTGAATTAGCCGGTGTAGATGTTGACGAACCTTTTGATGTGACACCTTATGCACACGGTTTGTTCCAATATTTATTGCGTAACCCAATCTGTCAGGAAATGGGACGTAAGTTCAAAATATCATTCTCATCTTCTGATAAAGATACCGCTTTGAGTTATTTGCACGATTTAGGATTTATTCCAAAAATTGTAAATGGCGAAAAAGGATTCAAAATAATGTTTGCAGGAGGTTTAGGTTCACAGCCAAGTCACGCTGAATTGCTTTCAGAATTTGTACCAGTGAACCAGATTATCCCAACTGCGGAAGGAATAATCAGAGTTTTTGACCGTTACGGAGAAAGAGCCAAACGTTTGAAAGCACGTATGAAATTCTTAATCAAAGATTTAGGTCGTGAGGAGTTTTTACGTTTAGTGGATGAAGAGAAAAAAGCATTGCCTTTTCATTCTTACGAAATAGATACTACTGCGTTTGAAGGGGCAATTACAGAACCTTTATTAGCGGTACCATCAGTAACAATTGATGATGTTGAAGCTTTTGAAGCTTGGAAAAAATCAAATGTAATTGCACAAAAACAAGCAGGATATGTTGCAATTGGAGTAAAAGTGCTGTTAGGAGATTTTTACACTGACAAAGCAAGATTATTAGCCGATTTGATTAAAAATTATGGAGCTAACGAATTGCGTTTTTCATTAAGACAAAACATCGTTATCCGTAATATTAAAGAAGAAAATCTTCCTTTCTTTTACCAAGAATTAGCCAAATTAGAAATGGTTAGTTTAGGATATGATACCATTGGAGATATCACAGCTTGTCCAGGAACTGATACTTGTAATTTAGGTATAGCAAGTAGTACTGGTATTGCAGATGAATTAGAAAGAGTAATCAAAGCAGAATACCCGCAATACAGCAACAACACAGAAATTGAAATCAAAATCAGTGGTTGTATGAATGCTTGCGGACAGCACAATATGTCTGCAATTGGTTTTCAGGGAATGTCTATCAACTCAGGAAAATTAGTGGCGCCAGCGTTACAAGTTTTATTGGGAGGAGGAAGATTAGGAAATGGAGAAGGACGTTTTTCGGATAAAGTAATCAAAATTCCAAGCCGAAGAGGACCTGATGCTTTGCGTTATATCTTAAATGATTTTGAAGCTAACGGAAACGGACAATCATTCTTGAATTATTATGATGCTAAAGGCGAGAAATATTTCTATGAATTTTTGAAACCATTAGCGGATATAACAAATTTAACCGAAGCTGATTTCGTAGATTGGGGTAATGCCGATAACTATGTAAAAGCAGTTGGAGTTGGAGAATGTGCTGGTGTTGTTATTGATTTAGTAGCGACTTTATTGTTAGAAGCTAAAGATAAATTGACAGTAGCTCAAGAATCTTTTGCAGACGGAAAATGGTCAGATTCTATTTATCAGACGTATGCAGGATTTGTAAATGGAGCTAAAGCAATCTTATTAGCAGAAAACCAAAAAACAAATACACATTCCGGAATTATAGATTTATTTGATACTGTTTTTATTGAAGGAAACAAAATTCAATTAGACTCAACTTTTGCTGAATTGGTTTACCAAATCAATAAAAACGAGCCTTCTGAAGCTTTTGCTAAAACATATATTCAACAAGGAATTGAATTCTTTGACAAAATTGAAACCTATAGAGCCAAAGATTTAGCTGATGCTTAATATCATAAAGCCCAAAGTAACTTTAGTTGGTGCCGGTCCTGGAGATCCGGATTTGCTTACGCTAAAAGGCGCAAAAGCATTGGCTGAAGCGAACGTGGTTTTGTATGATGCATTGGCTAATGAAGAAATATTGAGCCATGCTCCTCAAAATTCCATAAAAATATTTGTGGGAAAAAGAATTGGTTGTCACGAATATTCGCAAGACCAAATCAATCAGTTGATTGTTGACAATGCGTTGACGTATGGAAATGTGGTGCGTCTAAAAGGAGGAGATCCTTTTATTTTCGGACGAGGAAGCGAAGAAATAGAATACGCACAGAGTTTCGGAATTCCTACATTTGTAGTTCCTGGAATATCATCGGTAATTGCAGTGCCGGCAAGTCAAGGCATTTCGATTACAAAAAGAGGCGTTTCAGAAAGTTTTTGGGTAATCACAGGAACAACTTCAGAGAGAGAATTATCTGCAGATGTTGCCTTGGCAGCACAATCATCAGCAACAGTTGTGATTCTGATGGGAATGAGCAAACTATCACAAATTGTGGCGCTATTTCAAAAAGAATCCAAAGGAGCAATTCCTGTAGCGATTATTCAAAACGGAACGACAGTAAACGAAAAGATAGGAGCAGGAACGATCGATACCATTCAGGAAGTAGTTGCCGAAAAGAATTTAAGTTCGCCAGCGATTATCATAATTGGAGAAGTAGTAAAAGAAAGCAACAAATTAAAAGGATTCTACGAGGAATTTGTATCAAAAGAAATCAAGATATAAAAGCAAATGTATATAGAAAAAGGTAATATGGAAGAATCGCAAATTCAAAGCTCAAAGCCCATAGCTCAAAGCCAAGAACGGAACGAATTATATCCTATTTTTTTAAAACTGCACAACATCAATGTACTTATTGTAGGTGGCGGAAATGTAGGCTTAGAAAAGTTGTCTTTTATGTTGAAATCCAGTCCCAATGCCAATGTTGAGGTTGTGGCGACAAAGTTCTTGCCCGAATTGGAAGCATTAGTCGAAAAACATCCTTCGGTAAAATTGACCAAAGCGAAGTTCAAGAAAAAAATGCTAAAAAAACGACACATGGTTATCGCTTGCACCGATGATCTGAAAATCAATAAAAAAGTGTATGAGTTAGCTCGAAAGCGTTATTTGATTTGCAATATTGCCGATACACCCGATTTATGCGATTATTATTTGGGTGGAATTGTAACCAAAGGAAACGTGAAAATCGCTATTTCTACTAACGGAAAATCACCAACGACTGCCAAAAGATTAAGGGAGTTTTTTGAAGAAGTAATTCCAGAGGATGTCAATAAAATGGTCGAAAACCTAAACGAATACCGAAAAAAGCTGAAAGGTAATTTCGAAGAAAAAGTGCAACGAATGAACGAAATTACCGAAGCATTGAAAAATAAAGAGTAATTTTTCAGGAAAGATTTATTTAATAGCGTCGGGTTTTAACCCGATGAAACGAATGAACGAAATTACCGAAGCATTGAAAAATAAAGAGTAATTTTTCAGGAAAGATTTATTTAATAGCGTCGGGTTTTAACCCGATGAAACGAATGAACAAAATCACCGAAGCATTGAAAAAGAAGTAAGCAGAAATTAGAATATAGAGAATAGAATATAAAAACAACGGATAAAATTCTCTGATATTAGTCATATTTAGAAAATGAAATCATTCGTTTATTTGCGCTAAATAAAAAAAATAATAAGAAGTAAAATTTAAATATAATGGTTAAAACAGACATACTTATAATAGGAGCTGGACCAACAGGTCTATTCGCCGTTTTCGAAGCAGGATTATTAAAATTAAAATGTCATATTCTTGATGCCTTACCGCAGCCGGGAGGACAACTTTCAGAATTATATCCAAAGAAACCAATCTATGATATTCCAGGATTTCCAGAAGTATTGGCTGGTGATTTGGTTGATAATTTAATGGAACAAATCAAGCAGTTTGAACCAGGATTTACTCTTGGAGAGCGTGCAGAAACTATCGAAAAACAAGAAGATGGCAGTTTTATTGTCACTTCAAATAAAGGAAAGAAATTCCATGCGTCTGTTGTAGCTATTGCTGGAGGATTGGGAAGTTTTGAACCAAGAAAACCACTTATTGAAGACATCGAATTCTACGAAGACAAAGGAGTGAAATACTTTATCAAAAATCCAGAAAAATTCAGAGACAAAAGAGTCGTGATTTCTGGAGGAGGGGATTCTGCTTTGGACTGGAGTATTTTCTTAGCTAATGTTGCTTCAGAGGTAACTTTAATTCACCGCAGAAATGAATTTAGAGGGGCTCTTGATTCTGTAGAGAAAGTACAGGAATTGAAAAATTCCGGAAAAATCAAAATGATCACTCCAGGTGAAGTAATAGGTTTGAACGGAGCAGAACATTTAGAATCAGTTGATGTTGAAGAAGACGGTGCACATCAAAACATCAAATGTGATTATTTTATTCCACTTTTTGGATTGACGCCAAAATTAGGTCCAATCGCACACTGGGGATTAGAAATCGAAAAAAATGCGATCAAAGTAAACAATGCTTTGGATTACCAAACAAACATTCCTGGAATTTTCGCTATTGGTGACGTAAACACGTATCCGGGAAAACTGAAATTGATTCTTTGCGGATTCCACGAAGCCACATTAATGTGTCAAGCGGCATACCAAATTATCAATCCAGGTAAAAAATATGTGATGAAATACACCACTGTTTCCGGAGTTGACGGATTCGACGGAACTCGTAAAGAAGCTCCAAAAGCAGTAGTGAAAGCTATTGTGTAAATATTTCAGATTGTAGATGTTAGATTAACGATTTAAGATTTCTGTAGCAAAGTGAAATCTTAAATCAAAAATCGTTAATCAACATTCAAAAATCAAAAAAATAGCGTCGATACTTGCGAGTATCGGCGCTATGTCGTTTCTTTGCACAGTTCCTTTTTTTACTGAAAGTTATCACGAAAGGCGGAGGGAAAAGACCCGATGAAACCTTAGCAACCTCCCGTCCTTACGGGAAAGGTGCTACATTCTACCACGCATTGCGCGGATAGATAACACAAGATACATAACGTATTTTTCAAACCTTTTCCTGATTAACATTTCGATAATTTTTTAGAGCGAATGATTGGCGCATTTTTTGCAGTCAATGTTCCCGCTTTCCGTTGCAAACGAAGTTCACTGAACTCCGCTTAAAATAAAAGTTAAGTGAAGTAATCTTTTTTGTTTTTAAAGAAAAAACAAAAAGGATTTTCACTGCAAACGAAGTTCATTGAACTCCTATGAAAATAGAAGCTATGTGAAGTAATCGGGGCTAAAGAGTTAGAATTAGGAATTTTTGGAAAAATAGTAATTAAAAAGCTTAGCGCCTTTGCGTCTTTGCGAGAAATAAAAAATATGTCAACAATTCAAGAAGAAATAAAAAAGAGAATACTCGTGCTCGATGGAGCAATGGGAACCATGCTGCAACGCTATAATTTCTCCGAAGAAGATTTTCGCGGCGAACGATTCAAAGATTTTCCGCATCCGCTGAAAGGGAATAATGATTTATTATCCATAACACAACCTCAGGCAATCAAAGACGTACACGCCGCTTATTTTGAAGCAGGAGCTGATATTGTAGAAACCAATACTTTCTCAGGAACCACCATCGGAATGGCGGATTATTACCTAGAAGAATACGTTTATGAATTGAACTACGAATCGGCAAAAATTGCCCGTGAAGTAGCTGATGAATTCACTGCCAAAAATCCAAACCAGCCTCGTTTTGTTGCCGGTTCAATTGGCCCGACAAACCGTACGGCGAGTATGTCGCCAGACGTGAACGATCCAGGATACAGAGCTGTAACTTTTGATGATTTGCGTATAGCTTACAAGCAACAAGTTGAAGCCTTAATGGACGGCGGTTGCGACTTACTTTTGGTGGAAACAATCTTCGATACTTTAAATGCTAAAGCAGCACTTTTTGCCATCGAACAAGTAAAAGAAGAACGCAATCTTGATATTCCAATAATGGTTTCAGGAACTATTACCGATGCTTCGGGAAGAACACTTTCTGGTCAAACGGTGGAAGCCTTTTTGGTTTCGGTATCGCATATTCCATTGTTGAGTGTAGGATTCAATTGTGCCCTTGGTGCCGATTTATTGAAACCGTATTTGCAGACTTTGTCGCATAACACTTCTTTCAACGTGTCGGCGCATCCAAATGCTGGATTGCCAAACGCCTTTGGGGAATACGATGAAACGCCAGAGGAAATGCAAGCACAAATTAAAAGTTATTTAGACGATAATTTAATAAACATCATAGGCGGTTGTTGCGGAACAACCCCAAACCATATCAAATTGATTGCTGATATTGCCAAGGATTATAAGCCGAGGGTTTCGACGGCGGTGATGTAAAAATAACTGTTTATGAAAAGAAGATTGGTTTTATTGTTTTTAACCTTGATTGTGAATATAACTTTTTCTCAAAATAAAACGCATCCATCTGAATGGTATGTGATAAATAAATTGGGAGCAAAAGTGTATGAACAAGCTTCTTTTAAATCAAAAGTTGTAACCGTTTTAAAGACTGGAGCTGTTTTAAATGCCGAAAGTTATCTTGAAACAAAAGATGTTTATAAAATTAAAGATGATTTTGGGTTAATAGGGAAATGGGTTAAAACTAAAGTAAAAGGAATAAATGGTTTTGTTTTTAGCTCTGATTTGACAAATCAAAAATTAGACTTTAAAAAAGCACAAGAAGGACAAATATACTTTAATTTATTAGGCAATTTGATAAGTGAAAAGTCTTCTAGGGTAAATGTTAAAACTAAAAACGGAGTTTTTCCTAAAATAATTAAAACCAAGATTTACAAAAACGGTATTGAAACAGAAATTGCTTGGGATGGTTGTTTTAATCATAAAACAGAATATAGGAAATTTAAATTTAATGAGGTTTACCATCAAATGGTAAATGATTATATAATTGTTGAAGATAAGGGTAAGTTTTTGATTCCAGTTTTTGATGGAAAATCGGGCAATGTATTTAAATTTTCTGTAGAAATAGGACTTACGGAAGATTTAAAAATAGAAGTAAAAGAAAATGATTTGATTATAATATCATCTTATGATTGTGATTAAAAAATGATTTATCTCCTGCTAGCACGAAGAATAAAATAAAAGGTTTTAAATAAAACAAAATCCGATAGCGCGGATTTGCAATCCGTGTCCGCAAAGAGAATAAGTCTAGTTTGTCATTCCGACGGAGGAGGAATCACATTGCGTGAATTACTTGATGAGATTCCTCCTATGTCGGAATGACAAGCTGTGAGGAGAAGAGGATGAGTTCAGTAGGAACTATATATTTTACAACAATGCAATTTATTCTATTGAAAAAAGAAAATAATAAATGGAAATACAAGGAGATAATAATTATTTACAGGTAGTACAGCAAATAAAAACGGCGATTTTAAAAAGCCGTTACGAAGCTGCTGCGCTTGCAAATAAGGAATTATTAAAATTGTATTTTGGAATTGGTCAATATGTATCGTTTCATAGCCGAAACAAAAATTGGGGAAAAGGAGCTATTGACAGTATTTCAAATCTGTTGCAGCAAGAACTTCATGGTTTGAGAGGTTTTTCGGCTACGAATATTAGAAATATGCGCATTTTCTATGAAGAGTGGGAAGTTATGAAACCTTTTTTGATAGATGAAAAAGCACCTCTTTTTCAATTTTCGGAGGAAGAGTTAAATCGTCAGTTGCCAACTGCTGAATTGAATGATAGATTTACAATTCAGCAGATGGAGTCTGCTGAATTGCAAAATGAATTCGTAGAACATTTTTTAAAGCTTGGTTTTTCTCATCATAGGGAAATAATAAAGAAAAGTGTTATTGAAGAGCGTTTGTTTTATATCCAAAAAGCAACAACCGAGTTTTGGAGTTACGAAACCTTAAAACACCATTTAAAATCGGACTTGTATCAACGGCAAGGGAAACTAGCACATAACTTTCAAACCACTTTGTCTGAAAATAGTTTTAGACAAAAAGCATTGATGGCGTTTAAAGACGAAATGCTTTTGGATTTTATAAATATTGAAGATGCGGATGAAGAACCAAACGAACGTGTTTTGGAAAATGCTATTGTGCAGAACATCAAAAAATTTATAATGGCTTTGGGGTCTGAATTTAGTTTTATTGGGAATCAACACCGGTTGATTATTGAAGACGAAGAGTATTTTATAGATTTGTTGTTTTTTAATAGAAAAATTCAAAGCTTGGTCGCTATTGAATTGAAAAAAGGAAAGTTCAAGGCGGAATATGTAGGGAAAATGAATTTATATCTTTCGGCGTTGGACGAAATGGTAAAACAGCCTCACGAGAATCCGTCTATTGGAATTATTCTTTGCAAAGAAAAAAACAATAAAATAGTAGAATTTGCATTTAGGGACACCTCGAAACCGATGGGAGTGGTTACGTATAAAACCTATAATGATTTACCGGATGCCTATAAAAACATTTTGCCAGATACCGAAATGCTGAAAGGATTGTTGTAATGAAAAAAATAAAGTGGATATAAAAATAAAGGTGTTGTTTAGCACTTTTGCGTGAGGGATAGCAGTGGAGCTCTTTTTTCTTGATTTTTTCATCAAGAAAAAAAGCGGGAACGAATAGCCCGACCCTTGTGGTCACGCTCAAATAAAGTTGAAATTAAAATAAAATATAACTACAGTTTTTTAGACCGTAGACACAATAATAAAAACTTAGAATCTAAGCTACTTAGAAACTTAGTAACTCAAAATAAGAAAATGGGACACAATAAACATAGAAGAAACCTTGTATTATCAGGATTGGAACCTTTAATCATTACGCCAAACAGCGTGTTTGTGAATATTGGGGAACGAACCAATGTAACAGGTTCGAGAAAGTTCCTTCGATTGATCAAGGAGGAAAAATATGAGGAAGCACTTGATATTGCCAGACAGCAGGTAGAAGGAGGAGCACAAATCATCGATATCAATATGGATGAGGGAATGCTTGATGGCGCTTATGCGATGACCAAATTCCTGAATTTGATTGCTGCCGAGCCGGATATTTCTCGTGTGCCCATTATGATCGACAGTTCGAAATGGGAAATAATTGAGGCTGGTTTGAAAGTTGTGCAGGGAAAATGTGTGGTAAACTCAATTTCGTTGAAAGAAGGAGAAGAAGCATTTATTCACCACGCCAAATTAATCAAACGTTACGGAGCTGCAGCCATTATTATGGCGTTTGATGAAGTGGGACAAGCCGATAATTTTGACAGAAGAGTTGAAATTTGCCAACGCTCGTATGATATTTTGGTCAACAAAGTAAATTTTGCTCCACAGGATATCATCTTCGATTTGAATATATTCCCCGTAGCGACCGGTATGGAGGAACACCGCTTGAATGCTTTGGATTTCTTTAGGGGAACCAAATGGGTTCGGGAAAATTTACCGCACGCACACATCAGCGGTGGGGTGAGTAACGTTTCGTTTTCGTTTAGAGGAAATGACACGGTGAGAGAAGCGATGCACTCGGTTTTCTTGTACCACGCTATTCAAAACGGAATGACAATGGGAATTGTAAACCCAGAAATGTTATCGATTTATGATGAGATTCCAAAAGATTTGTTGGAACACGTTGAGGATGTAATTTTGGACAGACGCGATGATGCTACGGAACGCTTATTGGATTTTGCCGAAAATGTAAAAGGTGATACCAAAAGCAATGAAGTTGCTATACAAGAATGGCGTTCGGGAACGGTTCAGGAAAGAATCACGCACTCTTTGGTAAAAGGAGTGGATGCTTTTATTGAAATTGATGTTGAAGAAGCACGTTTGGCTGCCACAAAACCTATTGAAGTTATCGAAATCAATTTGATGACGGGAATGAATGTCGTTGGAGATTTGTTTGGTTCTGGTAAAATGTTTTTGCCACAAGTGGTAAAATCGGCTCGTGTAATGAAAAAAGCTGTGGCTTATTTATTGCCATTCATTGAAGCTGCTAAACAGGTAGGCGACAAATCAGGAAACGGAAAAATCCTGATGGCAACCGTAAAAGGAGATGTACACGATATTGGTAAAAATATTGTTTCGGTAGTATTGGCTTGTAATAATTATGAGATCGTAGATCTTGGAGTTATGGTGCCTCCCGAAAAAATTATTGCTGCGGCTATAGAACATGAAGTAGATATTATTGGATTGAGCGGATTAATCACGCCGTCATTGGACGAGATGGTGTATCTCGCCAAAGAATTAGATAAAAGAGGGATGAAAATCCCTGTAATGATTGGTGGTGCAACCACTTCACGTGCACATACTGCCGTAAAAATTGCACCACAATACAGAGAAACCGTGATTCACGTAAACGATGCTTCGAGAGCCGTTACAGTGGCAGGAAACTTATTGGATCACAACAGAAAAATTTATGCAAGCGATATTCGTGCTGATTACGATGCATTTAGAGAAACATTTTTGAACCGTTCGCGCGACAAGAATTTCTTGACGATTGAGCAAGCTCGTAAAAATAAACTGCAATTGGATTGGAGGCATTTTGAACCTGTAAAACCAAAGGTTATCGGCGAGCAAATTGTCGAAATAGATTTGGATGTGTTGGTTCCATATATTGACTGGACGCCGTTTTTTAGAACTTGGGAATTGTTCGGGAAATATCCAGCGATTTTAACGGATGAAGTTGTGGGCGAACAAGCGACTTCAGTTTTTGCTGATGCACAAGCGATGCTGGAAGTGATTTTGAAAGAGAAAAAATTGCAAGCCAAAGGAATCTACGGAATTTTCCCTGCGAACCAAATCAATGATGATGATATTGAATTGAGTGATGAAAATGGAAAGCCATTGCAGACATTCTTGACTTTGCGTCAGCAGTCGCAAAAAACAAAAGGAGCTCCAAATATCGCATTGGCCGATTTTATTGCTCCAAAAGAGAGCGGGAAAGTAGATTATATGGGAGCTTTCTGTGTAACCACCGGTTTTGGCGTTGACGAATGGGCGGCTGAATTCGAAAAGGATTTGGATGATTACAATTCGATTATGGTTAAAGCTTTGGCGGATCGTTTTGCAGAGGCATTTGCTGAGTATTTACACGAAAAAGTGCGTAAAGAAATTTGGGGTTATGCAGCCGATGAGGTTTTGAGCAAACAAGCGCTTATTGAAGAAGATTATAAAGGAATTCGTCCAGCGCCAGGTTATCCTGCTTGTCCAGATCACTTGGAAAAACCAACGATTTGGAAACTTTTAAATGTAGAAAAAGAAATAGGAGTAACCTTGACCGAAAGTATGGCAATGTGGCCAGCTTCATCGGTTTCAGGATACTATTTTGGAAACCCAGAAAGCAGGTACTTTGGTCTTGGAAAAATAAAAGAAGACCAAGTGATTGATTACGCCAAAAGAAGAAGTGTTTCAACCGAAGTAGCCATGAAATGGCTGAATCCAAATATAGCGGACTAATTAGTTGATGGTTGATAGTTTTTGGTTGTTAGATTGTAACCAACATCCAAAAACTATCAACCGACAACTATCAACCAACAACCAAAAAATGGAATACAATAAATTAGAAGTTTGGATAGAAGCTAGAAAATTGGTGAATTTACTTTATGATTCATCTAAATTATTTCCAAAAGAAGAATTGTTTGGTTTAACAAATCAAATGAGAAGATCGGCAGTTTCAATACCTTCGAATATAGCAGAAGGTTGTGGGCGACAAACTTCTAAAGACACATTGCACACTTCCTGCATATTGCAAGAGGTTCTCTATATGAATTAGAAACGCAATACTATTTAGCTTTAGATCAAAAATATATTGTAGAAAATGATTTTAATAAAGCTTTCGAACAAATGCAAAGTTGTAAAAAGCTTTTAAATGGATTTATAAACTATTATAAAAATAAAATTTAGTTAATGGATATTGTTGTCGGCTTTCAACCATCAACCATCAACCATCAACTTTCAACTATAAAAAAATGAAAGTAACAGAACATATAGAAAAAGCCAAAGGAGATACATTATTCTCTTTCGAAATTATCCCGCCACAAAAAGGTAAAAGCATTCAGGAATTATATGACAATATCGATCCGTTGATGGAGTTCAAACCACCATTTATAGATGTGACAACTTCTCGCGAAGAATATATTTATGTGGATAAAGGAAACGGATTATTGGATAAAAAATTAACCAGAATGCGTCCGGGGACTTTGGGGATTTGTGCTTCCATTAAGCATAAATACCAAGTAGATACCGTACCGCACTTGCTTTGCGGAGGTTTTACCAAAGAAGAAACGGAGTATATGCTGGTGGATTGTCATTATCTTGGAATTAATAACGTAATGGCACTTCGTGGTGATGCTATGAAAGACGAACAGTCTTTTGTGCCAAAAGCGGGAGGAAATAATTTTGCCGTAGATTTGGTTGCCCAAATCAATCAATTAAACTGCGGAAAGTATCTGCACGATGTTATGGACGTTGACAACAAAGCCGATTTCTGCATTGGAGTTGCCGGTTATCCAGAGAAGCATTTAGAGTCACCTTCTTTAATGTCGGATTTGAAAAGGCTAAAAGAAAAAGTTGATGCAGGTGCCGATTATGTTGTGACCCAAATGTTTTTTGAGAATGCTAAATACTTTGAGTTTGTTGCCAAAGCAAGAGAAATGGGGATTACAGTTCCTATTATTCCGGGAATCAAACCTATAGCCGTTCAAAAACATTTGCAGATTCTGCCTCAAATTTTCCGTATCGATTTACCGGAAGATTTGATAAATGCTGTAGAAAAGTGCAAGAATAATGCTGAAATTCGCCAAGTCGGGATCGAATGGGCAATTCAGCAGTCAATAGAATTGAAAGCTGCCGGAGTTCCTGTTCTGCATTATTATTCTATGGGAAAATCAGAAAATATCAGACAGATAGCGAGTCAGGTTTTTTAGTTTTATTGAGTAAATTAAATAGATAAAAGTATTTAAATTCTCATTGTTTAATATAATGCTAAACCAGACTGGTTAGAGAATGATAATTATTTTTTGAAGCAGAAAGATTATGCATTTTCAGGAAATATGGGTCCTGCTCTTCACTAAATCTTTCCTTTTTTAAAGAAAAAAAGCAAAGGATATCGTTTCGATCAGGGCTAGGAGCAGAGAATAATTTTTTCAGCAGTTAAGAATTTATGAACCGCCAAAAGACCAATTTTGGAGCTTAGCATTAAAATGTTATATTTGATTCTAATATTATAGTTTTTCCCAATGAAACCCATCTATTATACTTTCTTAGCCACTGCAATTACAATAATCTCTTGTAAAAACAATGAGGAAACGGCCAAAACTGTCCCTAAGGTAATCACGCCTTTTACGCAGCAAACTTTGGCAACTGCACAAACTGAACAGCAAACTGCTCCGCAACAGCATAATTTATTTCATGAAAACAACGCTGTTAAGACGTCTTCAGTGTTAGCTGGCGTAAATCCTGCACACGGACAGCCAAATCACCGTTGCGATATCCCAGTCGGGGCACCATTGAATTCTCCAGTTAACGGGACAGCTGCTACACAGCAGCCCAATCAAGTGCAGCCACAAGTGCAGACAATTACACAATCGGCAACTGCAAAAACAGTAACGCCAAAAGGAATGAATCCGCCACACGGACAGCCAAATCACCGTTGCGATATTGCAGTTGGAGCACCATTAAATTCAAAACCTGCTGTAGCTGCAACAGATCCATCACTTTCAGGTCAAGAAAGTAAAAATATTACAGTACAGCCTCCGATTCCACTATTGCCATCAGGTTCTGCAAATACTGAAACTCCAGAAGGAATGAACCCTCCACACGGACAAACTGGGCATCGCTGTGATGTTGCTGTTGGAGCGCCTTTGCCAAAAAGTTAGTTTTTTTGGAATAAGATTAAGTAAAAAAATAATTACATTTACAAATCGTTTTTTTGAAAAAATAAAATGCGATATTTTAAAAAGCCATGAATTTGGCTTTTTTTGTTGGACAATAATTGTATTTAATCAAAAAAATCTCTTCTATTGAAAACATTAACTGCAAAACAAATTTTATATTCATTGGTTGCTTTTTGGATATTTTCAAGTATATATGGTCAAGAACCAAATAAACTGATTGAGAAAAAAATAGACAAAATCATAAAAGGCATGAGCATTGATCAAAAAATTGGTCAAGCCTGCTTAAAAGGAACTTCTAGCCGAAGTAAAGGATTGTCTGAAGAGCTGAAAAATGAAGTTAGAAAAGGTTTGGTTGGTTCTGTTTTAAATCTTACTGAACCTAGTCTTGTCCTCGAATTGCAGAAAATTGCTGTTGAGGAAAGTCCAAATCATATACCGTTATTATTTGGCAGGGATGTCATTCACGGATACAAAACAATTTTTCCGATTCCTTTAGGATTAGCCGCTTCCTGGGACATGGAACTGGTTGAGAAAACATCTAAAATTGCAGCAAATGAATCCTATTCAAGATGTATTAACTGGACATTTGCTCCAATGGTTGATATTGCCAGGGATGCACGCTGGGGAAGAATAGCAGAATCACCGGGTGAAGATCCTTTATTGGCATCCAGATTAGGAGTGGCTTATATAAAAGGATTCCAAGGTACGGATCCTTCAGTTCCTGGTCAGATTTTAGCCTGTGTAAAGCACTTTGCTGCCTATGGAGCTGCAGAAGGTGGAAGAGATTACAACACAGTCAGCATGTCAGAATCATTGCTTCGAAATATCTACCTAAAGCCTTTCGAAGCGGCTGCAAAATCTGGAGCGGCCAGTTTTATGACTTCCTTTAATGACCTTAATGGAGTTCCCGCTTCTGGAAATAGTTTTTTGCTAAAAAAAATCCTAAGAGAAGAATGGAAATATGACGGATTTGTTGTTAGTGACTGGAATTCCGTTACAGAAATGATTCCGCACGGTTATGCAGCAGATGAAAAAGATGCAGCATTTAAATCTGCTTCTGCAGGTCTTGATATGGAAATGACCAGTTTGTCGTATGCCAATCATTTAAAAAGCCTGATTGCTGAAAATAAAATTTCTGAAAAGCAATTAGATGAAATGGTCCGTAATATTCTTCGAATAAAATTTAGATCCGGAGTTTTTGAAAATCCGTATTTCAAAGACCGCGAAAAGTTTTCATTATTAAATGCTGATGCTCTGCAAACTTCCAGAACTTCCGCCAGTAAAAGCTGTGTTTTATTAAAGAATGAAAAGCAAATTCTGCCATTAAAATCAAATCAAAAAATAGCCGTAATTGGTCCATTGGCAGATGCTTCACGAGAACAATTAGGAACTTGGATTTTTGACGGAAAAAAGGAAGACTCTCAAACGCCGCTGAAAGCATTGCAAAGTAGTTTTGGTGAAAATAATGTGTTTTACGCTCCCGGACTTTCACACAGCAGGTCACTATCAGAAGAAGGGTTTGCATCTGCCATAAAAGAAGCCGAAAAATCAGATGTAATTTTATTTTTTGCTGGAGAAGAAGCTATTCTTTCAGGAGAAGCACATTCAAGAGCCAATATTAATCTGCCTGGTTTACAGGAAAAATTAATAGCAGAATTGCAAAAAACAGGAAAGCCAATTGTGTTAGTGTTAATGGCTGGAAGACCGATAACTTTGGGAGCTGTTTTGCCAAAAATAAATGCCTTGATTATGGCTTGGCATCCAGGAACTATGGCTGGTCCGGCAATTTCCGACATATTGTTGGGAGCAGTAAATCCTTCAGGAAAACTTCCTGTGACTTGGCCAAAAGAAGTGGGTCAGATTCCTATTTATTATAATCATCCGAATACAGGAAGACCAGCAGACCCAAAAACTTTTGTAGCTATTCAGGATATTCCTATTGAGGCTTGGCAAAGTTCTTTAGGAAATAATTCTCACTATCTTGATGCGGGTTATGAGCCTCAGTTTCCTTTTGGATTTGGATTGAGCTACACGACTTTCTCTTATGATAATTTAAAAATCGAAAAAAAGACGCTTAAGTATAATGAGAAATTAACGGTTTCGGCAACTATCACCAACACAGGAAAAAATACAGGAACAGAAACTGTACAATTGTATGTGCGTGATATGGTTGGAAGCATTGTCAGGCCTATTAGGGAACTTAAAGATTTTCAGCAGATTGAATTAAAACCACAAGAATCGAAAACGGTACAGTTTTCAATTCCAGTCTCCGAATTAGCTTTCTATAATGATAAAATGGAACTGAAAGTAGAACCGGGAGATTTCAAATTTTGGATTGCTTCTCATGCTGAAAATGGTTTAGAAGGTGATTTTAAGGTTGAATAAATAATTATTTAATAAAATATTTTTTGTAAGTTAAGTAGTGTAATTTTATATATTAGCAAATTGAATTTTCTAACTAAAAATTGAAATGAATCCAACTCTTCAACAAGATTTACAAGATATTGAGAATATTCTTGAACAAGTAAAACAGCATGGAATTGATTTTCTGAATGTTATTGATGATGTTTCCACTTCCACCCAAAATACAATAACACCCGACAGAAATCTAAATGATTCTGGGTTAGGATCATTATCAGCTTTGAAAGAATTTAAGGAGCGTTTGGTATCTTTATTGGTTTCACAAGCAGGGCCAAGGTATTGGGGATTTGTAACTGGAGGAGCTACACCGGCTTCAATAGCTGGCGATTGGCTTACGACTATTTATGACCAAAATACACAGGCCACAAAAGCTCAGGGAGGTGTTTCGGCATTGATAGAAATAGAAACCATTAATTTATTGCTACAATTATTGGCTTTGCCAAAATCATTTTTAGGCGGATTTGTAACGGGTGCTACGATGTCAAATTTTACAAGTTTGGCAGTTGCTCGACAATGGTTCGGGACGCAATTGGGTCATGATTTTGCTAAAAATGGAATTACAGCTCCTTTAAATATTCTGACTGCAACACCACATTCATCTTCGGTAAAATGCTTGTCAATGCTAGGAATTGGAAGTCAAAATTTTACTAAATTAAAAACAATCGAAAGCAATCGGGAAGCTATTGATGTTTCTGATTTAGAGAAAAAAATAACAGAATTAAACGGCCAGCCATTTATTTTAATATCAAGCGCAGGAACAGTCAATACCGCCGATTTTGATGATTTTAATGCAATTGCAAAACTCAAAGAAAAGTATAATTTTTGGTGGCATATTGATGCTGCTTTTGGTGGTTTCGCTGCTTGTTCTCCAAAATACAAACATTTGGTAAACGGTTGGGAAAATGCCGACAGTATTACGATTGACTGTCACAAATGGCTCAATGTTCCTTACGAAAGTGCTTTTTATTTGGTAAAAGAACAGCACATAAACCTTCAAATCGAAACGTTTCAAAATTCGAATGCTCCTTATTTGGGCGATCCGTTGGAGAATTTTAGTTACCTGAATTTCTTGCCTGAGAATTCAAGACGATTAAAAGCGTTGCCAGTTTGGTTTTCGTTATTGGCTTATGGAAAACAGGGATTTAAAGATATTGTAGAAAATAGTGTTGCAAGAGCATTGCAATTTGACAGTTTCATTACACAAAACGAAAACTTTGAATTATTGGCTCCAACACGGCTCAATAACGTTTGTTTTACTTTGGCAGGAGAACACAATCAGCAAAAAGTAAATTTATTTTTGACACATCTCAATGATAAAGGCAGAGTATTCATGACGCCTACAGTTTACCAAAATCACAAAGGAATCCGAGCTTCGTTTGTGAATTGGAGAACGACAGAAAACGACATTAAAATTGTAATTGAAGAAATGAAAGAGTGTGTTTTTGAATTGGGGATTGAATAATATTTTATTCTATAAAAAATCAAGCTCGTTTAAAATCACTTTAAATGAGCTTGTTTTTTATCCATATTCTGCAAACTAAAACCTGTAGTCTGCCAACTTATTTAGTGATTTCCCTAAACACAGTTTCTAAATTTTTGTTCTTCTGGTTGAGCTGTAAAGTTTTCAAACCATTGTCGTAGGCAAAATCAAAAACCGTTGGACGCATATCTTTGTCAGAAACAAAAGTCAATTCCCAAGAAAATCCTTGAGTGTTTTTGAAAGATTTTAAATGAGGAATTTGAGCAATAAGATCTTCTTCCGCTTTTTTATCAAATTCTACTTCGATTACCTGTTCTTTATCGGAAGAAATTAGGTTGTCTAATTTTTTATCAGCGACGATGTGTCCTTTATCAATAATAATGACACGGTCACAAATCGCTTCTACTTCCTGCATAATATGTGTTGAAAGAAAAACGGTCTTGTCTTTACCAACGTTTTTGATAACATTTCTGATTTCAACCAATTGATTCGGATCCAATCCGGTTGTAGGTTCGTCCAGAATCAAAACATCGGGATTGTGCAGTAAGGCATTGGCCAATCCCACACGTTGGCGGTATCCTTTGGATAATTGTCCTATTTTTTTATGGCTCTCGGTTTGTAAACCTGTGAGCTGAATTACTTCTTCAATTCTTGATTTCGCTACCTTATATACATCGGCGTTAAAAGCCAAATATTCTCTAACATATAAATCCAAATACAAAGGATTGTGTTCCGGCAGATAGCCAATAGAAAGCTGTACCGATTTTTCCTGAATGTTTACATCAAATCCATTTACTAGTGCAACACCTGAATCTGCGTTGATATAAGTGGTCAAAATTTTCATCAAAGTCGATTTACCAGCACCGTTTGGCCCTAGAAAACCAACAATTTCTCCTTTTTTTACAGAAAAAGAAATATTGTCCAATGCTTTTTGAGCACCATAACTTTTCGATATGTTTTTTACTTCTATTGACATGACTTTCTTTTTTGCCACAAAAGTAAATAGAAAAGATTGTTTTATGACAAAGCTGACATGTTTTTCTTGAGTATTTATGCCAAAGTCATTTACAAGTGCTACTCCTTCATCGGCGTATAGACAAGGTGTAGAACTTTTAATAAAAGTTTACTTTCAGCTTCATTAGCGCCTTGAAAATCTGCTGTTTTACTTTTTTTTCCGAAAATGAAATATTGGCAAGTTCTTTTTGGACACCATAACTTTCGATATGTTTTTTTACATCTATTTACATGACTTTCTTTTTATCTCATTAGTAAATAGAAAAGATTGGCTTATGACAAAGCTGACATGTTAATTTTTATTTCGCAACAACCTAAACGTTAAATATATGTGGTTATTCCGATAAAAAAAATGCTAAAAACAGAGATGATGGCATAGTTATTGAAAATGGCACAGTATTAATTTTTAAAAAAAAATAAAATGAAAAAAGCAATCATTATTGCTGCATTGGCTTTCGTAAGCTTTGCAAACGCTCAAAAAGGAACTGTATTAGTAGCAGGAAATATTGGGTTCAGTTCACAAAACACTGGAGATGAAAAAGCTAGTTATTTCGAATTTGCTCCTAAAGTGGGTTACCAATTTGCAGATAATATGACGGTTGGTATTGAAGCTGCTGTTGGAAACTCAAAGGAAACAGATGGTTATGAATATAAAGATAACAGCTTTAAATTAGGGGCTTTCTTCCGTTATTCTCAGCCTCTTGCTGGTGTGTTTTCTGTATTTGGTGATTTTGGAGTTGGAATGCAAACTGCTAAATCGTCTAATAATGTACCATTTTCAAATGATGCAAAAGCTGATGGTTTCTATATTGGTTTAGTTCCTGCTATTGGAGTTGACATGAAAAAAGGATTTTGTCTTAATTTCTCTATCGGAGGTTTAGGTTACGATTCATTGAAGTATGATGGAGCACGTGATGCTACAAATACTTTTGCTTTCACTTTTGGAAAACAAGCAAGTGTTGGAATTTCTAAAAATTTCTAATACCAAATAGTATTCGTTTTTATGAAAAAGCACTCGTTTATCGAGTGCTTTTTTTGTTTAATAGTGTTATAACAAAATTCAAAATTCTTTTTTTGTTTTGAAATCAATAATTTTAATTACTCAGAGAGCTTCTTTTTTGTGGAATAGTAATTTTAAAACTAGTTTAACAAAGAAATCTTTTTTTGTTAAACAAAATATTATTTTTATTTTGGGCGAGCCGAAATAAGTTATACATTTGCATCAAATAATTGAAACACAAACAATACAATGTCTAATAACCGTTTTTATTTTAGCAACTCTTTTTATTTCTTCTTTAGGAAGTAAGGGATTGTGCTATGGTTATTTGAAGAACAAGAAACAAATAAAACTAATATACAATCCTGATGAAAATCAGGATTTTTTTTTGACCCAATGAGAACGAAAATTGCAATACAAGGAATTAAAGGATCTTTCCATCATCAAGTGGTTAAGGAATATTACGATGCGAAAGTGAGCGTTGATGAATGCATGTCTTTTGAGGAATTAGTAGCTAGTTTGATTTCGGGAAAATCAGATCAGGCGGTAATGGCAATTGAAAATTCTATCGCTGGACCAATAATTCCAAATTACGCATTAATTGATAAAAATAATTTGCACATAATAGGAGAGCATTATTTGAGTATTCATCAAAATTTAATGGCTTTGAAAGGTCAAAAAATAGAAGATATTCAGGAAGTGCATTCGCATCCAATGGCATTGTTGCAATGTATGGAGTTCTTAAAAAAATACCCAAACATAAAACTAGTTGAAGACAAAGATACAGCCGAAACTGCTAGAAGAATTCACGAAAAACAGCTAAAAGGGATTGCTGCAATAGCAAGTAAAACAGCATCCGAAATGTATGATTTAGAAATTTTGGCTCCCGAAATTCAAACGATAAACAATAATATGACTCGTTTTGTGATTATCAATAGAGAGAATCATTTTGTGCCGGAAAGCGAAATAAACAGAGCTTCGATAAAATTTGAATTGGATCATAAACGTGGCAGTTTGGCAGCAGTTTTGAATGTAATGAGTGACTGCAAATTGAATTTGACTAAAATTCAGTCGTTGCCAAAAATTGAAACACCTTGGAAATATTCATTTTTCGTAGATGTCACTTTTGAGAAATATGAAGATTTCGCCAAAGCAAAATCATTAATGCAGATTATGGCTGAGTATTTTAAAGTATTGGGAGAATATAAAAATACCAAACCATAGTCAGTCTTAAAGTCAAAAGTTAGAAAGAAAAAAATAAAAAAGCCTAAAGCATATAGCCTAAAGCCTAAAGCATAAAAAAATGATTACAACAGCAAAACGTCTCGATATAATTGAAGAATACTACTTTTCATCCAAGCTGAGAGAAGTGAGACAATTAGCCTCAGAAGGAAAACCGATTATCAATATGGGAATTGGAAGTCCAGATTTAAAACCATCGCAAGCGGTTATCGATGCCGTAGTTTTGGCGATGCAGGACGAAAATGCACACCAATATCAAAGTTATCAAGGATTGCCGGAACTTAGAAAAGGAATGGCCGATTTTTATCAAAATAACTATGGAGTTGCCTTAGATCCAGCTGTTGAAATTTTACCATTAATTGGTTCAAAAGAAGGGATTATGCATATTTCTATGGCTTTCCTAAATGAGGGAGATCATGTTTTGATTCCAAATCCAGGTTATCCAACTTATACTTCGGTAACGAATCTTGTTGGAGCTGTGCCGGTTTATTATGATTTGAAAGAAGCTAATAATTGGGAACCTGATTTTGAAGCTTTGGAAAAATTAGATTTGGCAAAAGTGAAAATTATGTGGCTGGGATATCCGCACATGCCTACTGGAGCAAGAGGGAGTTTGGAATTGTTTGCAAAATTAATAGCATTTGCCAAAAAGCACAATATCTTATTAATCAATGACAATCCGTACAGTTTTGTTTTGAATGATAAGCCAATGAGTTTACTGCAGGTTGAAGGAGCTAAAGAAGTAGCATTGGAATTAAATTCTTTGAGTAAAACCTTTAACATGGCTGGCTGGAGAGTTGGAATGGTTTTAGGAAGTGCAGCGCTTATAGATGCGGTTCTAAAAGTAAAAAGCAACATGGACAGCGGTATGTTCTACGGGATTCAAAAAGGAGCTGTTGAGGCTTTGAAAAGCGATAAATCTTGGTTTGACTCGATGAACGAAGTTTATAAAAAACGTCGTGCACTTACAGAACAATTGGCAGAGAAACTGAATTGCGAAGTATATAAAGAAGGGGTTGGACTTTTTGTTTGGGCAAAATTGCCTGACGGAATCACATCGGCAGAGGATTTTATAGACAAGATATTATATGAGAAATCTATTTTTATCACTCCGGGAACAATATTTGGTTCGAATGGAGAAGGATATATCCGATTTGCGCTTTGTGTGAAAGAAGAGAAAATAGAAGAAGCGATAAATAGATTTTAGTTGATAGTTGTTGGTTGATAGTTCGAACCAACACCCAACAACACCCAACCAACAACTTTAAATAAAATGAATGTACACGTAATAGGAATAGGATTGATTGGGGGTTCGATGGTGCTGGACATCAAAGGGCTGTATCCTGAGGCGACTATTCACGGTATTGATACCAACGAAAAACACGTTCAAGAAGCAATTGCTTTGGGAGTGATTGATAAAGAATCCAGTTTTGAGGATTTGGCAACAGCTGATTTTGTGATTGTTTCGGTGCCAGTAGATGTAGCGATGACAGTTTTGCCAAAAGTGCTGGACGTTATTGGAGAACAGACTATTGTTTTTGATGTTGGTTCTACTAAAACACCAATTTGTGAAGCATTAGTTAATCATCCGAAAAGAAGAAACTTTATTGCTGCGCATCCAATTGCTGGAACTGAGTTTTCGGGACCTTCGGCAGCGATAAAAGGGTTGTTTCAAGGGAAAACGAATATTATTTGCGAAGTCGAAAAAACGACTTTCAAATTGCAGGAAAAAGCATTGGAACTGTTTAAAGAACTGGGAATGAGAATCCGTTATATGGATCCAAAATCGCATGATAAACATATTGCTTACGTGTCGCATTTATCTCATATCAGTTCGTTTATGCTTGGTAAAACGGTAATCAATAAAGAAAAGGACGAGCAGGATATTTTTGATATGGCTGGATCCGGTTTTGAAAGCACGGTTCGTTTGGCCAAAAGTTCGCCGGCGATGTGGACACCAATTTTTAAGCAAAACAAAAAACAGGTAGTCAAAACATTAGAAGAATATATTGCTAATTTATCTAATTTTAAAGAGCTTTTAGTGAATGATGATTATGAGGCGATTTATAATGAGATGCAGAGCGTTAATAAGATAAGAGAGATATTAAACGGGATGAATGCTAAGAAATAGCCCATTGCGTAGGAGTCAAAAAAAAGAAAACTAAAATAATTAAATTAAAAGAATAAAACTAGAAAAGATGGAAAATAAAAAAGAAATGAGAGATTGGTTGAACGAATTCAAATTGTCTCATCCATTCGTAATTGCAGGACCTTGCAGTGCTGAAACTGAAGAGCAAGTATTGAAAATTGCTCATGAATTGAAAGACTCAGACGTTAGCGTTTTTAGAGCAGGTATTTGGAAACCAAGAACTCGTCCAGGAGGATTTGAAGGTGTTGGAGAAATTGGATTAAAATGGTTGAAAAAAGCTAAAGCAGAAACTGGTTTGCTTATGGGTACTGAGGTAGCTACTGCTGCTCACTGTAAATTGGCTTTGGAAAATGATATTGATGTTTTATGGGTTGGTGCTCGTACAACTGCAAATCCTTTTGCGGTTCAAGAGATTGCTGATACATTGGCAGGAACTGATAAAATTGTATTGATTAAAAACCCTGTAAATCCAGATATGGCTTTATGGTTGGGTGGCGTTGAGCGTTTATATGCTGCTGGAATCAAAAAATTAGGAGTAATCCACAGAGGTTTTTCTACTTACGAAAAAACTAAATACAGAAACATTCCAGAATGGCAGATTGCTATCGAATTGCAAAATAAATTCCCTGATTTACCATTAATCATCGATCCTTCGCATATTACAGGAAACCGTGATATGATTCTTGAAGTAACTCAAGAAGCTTTGGATTTAAATTATGACGGTATGATTATCGAAACTCATAATGATCCTGATAATGCTTGGTCTGATGCAGCGCAGCAAGTTACTCCAGATGCTTTGAAACAAATCTTCAAAGATTTGAAAGTAAGAAAAGTGAGCGGTGATAATGATTTTGATCAAAAAATGACCAAATTAAGAGCTAATATTGATGTGCTTGACGCTAATTTATTGGACTTATTAGGAAAAAGAATGAAAGTGGCTGACGAAATTGGACAAGTGAAAAAAGACAATAACGTGGCTGTTTTACAAAACAACCGTTGGAATGAAATCCAAGAAAAAATGATTGCCGAAGGTGCTAAAAAAGGATTGACAGAAGAATTTATCGTGAGATTATTCAAAGACATCCACCAAGAAAGTATTGGTCACCAAGAAAAAGTATTGAATTCATAATTCAAAATTTTTTAAAAACAGAATCCCCGTATTTGTTAAGAATGCGGGGATTTTTGTTTTATAAATTTTTGGAGCAGAAAGATTTGGCATTTTTGGAAATATCGTCCCGTTTTACGCTACAATCTTATAAGTCGAACCCCGGCTTATAAGGATTTCCACTTCAATCGGGGCTAAAGGGAGAGATTTTGCTTCGCCAGTTTGATGTCAAAATCGAGTCACGAACTGTGATGCTAATACAACTATAGCCCAAGGTTTCAACCTTGGGAAATGTAATGATGTTTTTTCTTCATAATCACCAACGGTTGAAACCGTTGGCTATGGTGTATTTGAAGAGACATGATGATCATCTTTTTTTATCACTGATTATTTGAAAATGTTTCAATCTGCAGCTAATTTTATTGAATTGGCATTAGTCACAGACATTCATATAAATCGAATTCAGGTTTACAGGTATTCAAAAAACACACACTTTAAACTTTAAACCTGAAACAAAGCTTTATCTTTGCAAAATGTTAGGTTTTAAATCATAAATCTAAAATCGTTAATCTTCAATCAAAAATCCTCTATGACAGGACTCGTTTACAAATCTACAGGAAGCTGGTACACCGTAAAATCCGAACAAGGCGATTTTATAGAATGCCGTATGAAAGGGAAATTCCGAATCAAAGGAATTAAAAGCACCAATCCAATTGCTGTGGGCGATATTGTCGATTATGAACTCGAAGAAACATCAGACACTGTTACTGGAACGATCCATAAAATTCACGACAGAAAAAATTACATCGTTCGAAAATCCGTGAATCTGTCGCATCAAATGCATATTATTGCTTCGAATATTGACCGTGTTTTTCTTTTGGTAACCATCAATAATCCTCCAACTACTTTTAATTTCATAGACAGATTCTTAGTAACTGCTGAAGCCTACGGAATCGAAACGATATTGGTTTTTAATAAAATTGACACTTTTGACGATGCTACGTTAGACGAACAATTGTATATGCAGCACGTTTATCAGGAAATTGGATACCAATGTCTGCGGGTTTCCGCTACTGCAAATAAAGGAGTAGAGGAATTAAAACAATTGATGATTGGAAAAGTTACTATGTTCTCAGGCCATTCGGGAGTTGGAAAATCAACTTTGGTCAATGCTTTAGAACCTTCTTTACATCTAAAAACCAAAACGATTTCTGAAGCCAGTAAGCAAGGACAGCACACTACAACTTTTGCCGAAATGTATGATTTGAGTTTTGATGCCAGAATAATTGATACTCCTGGAATCAAAGGTTTCGGGATCGTTGATATGGAAAAGGAAGAAATCAGCGGTTATTTTCCAGAGTTTTTTAAGCTGAAAGAGCAATGTAAATTCAATAATTGTCTGCACAAAGAAGAACCGCATTGTGCCATAAAAGCTGCCTTAGAAAAAGATGAGATCGCTTGGTCACGTTACAATAGTTACCTTAAAATTTTGGAAGGCGATGATGAGAATTACCGCGTTGATTCCTATGATGAAGATCGAAAAGCAAGTGATGAAACTAGGAAATAGTTGTGAATTGTGAATTATGTCTGAAAATGTAATTAAGGTGAAGTCATTTAGTTTTGCTTTAAGAATTGTAAAATTATATCAATTTTTAAGTTCTGAAAAGAAAGAATTTGTTTTAAGTAAACAACTATTACGAAGTGGAACTGCAATAGAAGCTTTGGTTCGAGAAGCTGAACAAGCAGAAAGCAAACCTGATTTTATTCATAAGCTAGCCATTGCACAAAAAGAAGCTAATGAAACTGATTATTGGTTGGAACTGTTATTTTAATCGGGTTATCTAAATGAAGTTCAATTTCAATCTTTAAATTTTGATATTCTTGAAATCAATAAAATTTTAGCCTCGATTATAATAACTGCAAACAAAATCACATCAAGAAATAATTAACAATTTACCATTCACAATTCACCATTATTTTGAAAACTGTAATCCAAAGGGTCTCCTCTGCCTCCGTAACCATCGATTCTAAAATTGTAGCTGAAATCCAAAAGGGACTTTTAGTTTTGGTAGGAATAGAAGATTCCGATACACAGGAAGATATCAATTGGCTTGGCCAAAAAATAACTAATCTTCGCATTTTTGGTGATGAGAATGATGTCATGAATCTTTCAGTAAAAGATATTGATGGTGATATAATCGTTGTGTCACAATTTACGCTTCATGCTTCCACCAAAAAAGGAAACCGTCCATCATATTTAAAAGCTTCAAAGCCTGAAGTTGCCATTCCGATGTATGAAAATTTTGTAAGCCAAATGGAAAAGGAATTAGGCAAGAAAGTCCAAACCGGAATTTTTGGTGCTGACATGAAAGTTGCATTACTCAATGACGGTCCAGTTACTATTGTAATGGATAGTAAAAATAGAGAGTAAGTTAAGGATTCGAGTTTTTTTTGTAAATTTACTATATGTTATGATAAAACCGATTACATTTGCATCCCGATTAAAAGTTTATGTTTCTAATAATGAATGTATTACTTGCTTAATCATTTAGCTATGACAAATAACATTAAATATTCTCACGATCAAATAGAAAAATTAGGTAATACTATAATTTATTTAATTGATGCAATGGGTTCGCTTCAAAAAACTAGTTTATTAAAATTGGTATATATAATAGAAGAAAAGTCCATTAAGGAACGTGGAATGCCTTTTTTTGACTTAGATTTCGAGGTTTGGAAATTTGGCCCTGTTTGTCAAAACTTATATGTAGAATTTACCGAAGAACCAATTCTGTTAAAAGATTTTATTAAAAAAAGAAATACTAGAAATGGTTTTACTTTTGATAAAAATTCTGTCTTTAATGACGATGAGTTTTCAGACTCCGATATTACTTTATTAGACAATGTTATTAAAGATTTTTCAGGAGCAAATAGTAAGGATTTGGTTGAATACACACATAGAGAAAATTCACTTTGGTATAATACTGCGAAAGAGTATGGCGTGTTAGAATTACTTTTAAATGAAGAAATTCCTACAACAAACTTAAAAATTGATTTTAAAGAATTAATAAAAAATGATGCTCAAAAGCTTGCATTTTATAACGAACATAAAGAATTTTTAAATTTCGTTTCTTCATTAAATCAATAGCATGTTTGAAGAAAGGAATTTATTATACTTTGATGAATATTTTTTTGAAAATGGAAACCCAGCAAAATCAAAATATTTTTTAGTTTTAAAATGTAATCAAGCTGGTATAATGCTAATTTCATTGCCAAGCTCAAAAGATTACATTCCAGCAGATATTGATAAAAAACACGGATGTATTAATATTCCCGAGAAACAAATTGGTTGTTACTTTTTTCAAAATAAAGTTCAAATTACTGAATGTGGTTTTGGGTTTCCATTAGATACTTATCTATATGCAGCATTAATTACCAGCCAAACTATTGAAGTTATTGAACATATTTATAAACCAAAAGATTATAAACTCATTGGTAAATTACTTCAAAAAGAACATAACAATATAGTAAATTGTTTAAAAAATTCTCCAAACATTAAATCAAAATTTAAACGAATATTATAAAAGAGCAATTTGATCGTTCTCTTATAATATTCTTTTAAATTTAGTTAAAATAATCCCCGATAAATTAATTACTCTTTTTTCAGGTTGGCAATAATTTCTGTGCTAACCTTAATAACAGTTCCGTGGCGTGTTCCTTGTGGGAATGAAATTTTATCTGAAATATCTTCCCAGCCCGTTTCAGTTTGCTTTATAGCTCCGTATTTTTTTTGAGTGTATTTGTCAAAATAAACAACCCAATTGTTATCAATTTTGATTGCTGTCGGTCCTTCAGCCCAGTAATTTCCTGTAATTGGAGCACTTGCTTTTGTGTAAGGTCCTGTCAGATTATCGCTGTAAGCTACTTTAAGATTTTTTTGAACAGGTACTTTTGTCTCATCTTTTAGAAACATTACATAACCTTTGTCTTGTTTTAAAATAGTAGCATCAATCACATTGAATCCAGGCTCGTACAGCAGTTTTGTTTTGCTGAATTTCTTGAAATCTTTTGTTGTTGTATAATAAATTCTGTGGTTGTATCCTTTCTCTTCTTCCGATTTTGTTTCCAGAAATTTGCCGTCAATGGTAGAAGCCCAATAAATCATATAAGTTTTTGACTTTTCATCGAAAGTGATTTCGGGAGCCCAAGTATTTCTTGTTTTTTCTTCATGAGCCATTACAGGCAAAAATTCCTGTTTTGACCAATGAATTAAATCTTTGGAGGAAGCGTATCCAATTCCTTTATCTGTCCAGCTCACCGTCCATACCATATGAAACAATCCGTCGCCGCCTTTAATAATGCATGGATCTCTCATTAGTTTATCTTTTCCAACTTCTGGAGTTAAAAAAGAGGTGTCATTTTTTAAAGTTTTCCATTCGTAGCCATCAGTACTGCAGGCAAGATGCAGTCCGTCTTCTCCATTTTCTTTAAAATAAGAAAATAAATAAGTTGGTTTTTCATCTAAAAAGTTATTAGCTATCAGCCATTTTTTGCAGGCAGTCGGCCAATCCGTGTTGGTTCCTTTTGTACCTAAACCAAAACCATGACCTCCATTTTGGTACAAATGCATCTCAGCTATAACTTTGTTTTTTTTCAATGCTAAATAATAGTTAATGCTGTTTTCTACGGGAACAGCATGATCATCTGTCGCATGGACTAAAAAAGTTGGAGGCGTATTTTCGTTTACTTCCTTTTCATTGGAATATTTCGCAATCAAATCAGCAGAAGCTGTTTTCCCTAAAAGGCTTTCCTTGGAACCATTATGAGTGATTCCATTTTCCATTGAAATTACAGGATAGATTAGCATCGAAAAATCAGGTCGTGCGCTAATATCTTCTTTGCTATCGTATATTTTATCTAAATAATGAGTCGATGCAGTTGAAGCCAAATGCCCGCCTGCCGAAAATCCCATGATTCCGATTTTAGCAACATCCAGATTCCATTTTACCGCGTTTCGGCGTAATGTTCGAATTGCTTCTTGTGCATCCTGAAGCGGACCAACGGTTTTATCTGTCATAATATCATCCGAAGGCAAGCGGTATTTAAGCACAAAAGCCGAAACGCCTATCGAATTAAACCATTTTGCAACATTGATTCCTTCTTTATCAATAGACAAAACGGAATAACCACCGCCAGGACAAATGATAACCGCAGCATTTTTTTCTGAAGTGTTTTCGACCAAAAAAGGCATTAAAGTTGGCTCTGTAACTTTCCTGATTCCTGTTCGGATTCCTTGAGCATCCAGTCGAGGTTCTTCTTTATAAGCATCATTTTTAATAGCTCCCGGGATTTGATTCCATAGCGGAAATGCGGCACTTTCTTGCGAAAAACAGTTAATGGACAATCCTAAAAAAAGTATTGATCCAAAAAGCATCATTTTGTTAATTCTGTTCATCATTCTTTTTATAAAATTCTATTTCTACAATACGTAGCTGGCCTTTGGTTTTCGTTGCTTCTTTATCTTTAAATAAATCTAATTCTTTGTTTGGATCTACTTCAACAATAGTTTCGAAACCATCTTTTTCAGAATTAGATCCTGTCAGTTCAATTGTTATTTCTTTTGCTAATACTGGCTTTAACGGAATGGTGATATAACCCAAACTCTGTTCTGTATTGCCGCGATATACTTCTTTTCCATCAGCCAATATACGAATTGGATAGCTTTTACTGCGCCAGCCTGTAAATTTCACTACAGTTTCATTTACTATTACTGGTTCTGCTAAAGTATAGGTGATTTTCCCAGTACTGATTTTTCCGTCATTTGCCCATTCTGTCAATTCATTATCATCATAGCTTTTATTCACATCATCAGCATTTGCACTCGCTGTTGCGCTACTAATAAAAATCGGAGTTCTTTTTATAGTATATGAAGGCGTTTCCGGCGTTGCGCCTCTGCCTAAATAAGAAGGTGTTTTATCACTAGGCAATTGTTCTGTAAGTCCGTTTTTGGTTAAGAAAGGTTTTGATTTCAAAACAACTCTAGCCGACTGCAATCCTTTAAATTTTGCAGAGACAGTAATTTCTCCTGCATTCAAAGTAGAGCGAATCATAATTCGGTTTACGCCATTTTCTACAGGTAATGTCTTAGATAAAATATAATTATCTGGACCTTGAGCAATTCCGCCTAACCATTCCGCATTTCCGTTCAAAGAAAATTCGATTAAACTGTTATCCAGAACACAGCGATTTCCTTTTTTATCCACCACTTCGACATCTACCAAAGCAACATCAGCGCCATTAGCCAATAATCCCTGAGTACTGATATGAGAAGTTAATCGAATTGCAAAAGGCGTTCCCGAAGTTGTTTTCTGATCTTCACTCAGTACTTTATTGTTTGCATCATAGCTTACCGCTTTCACTGAACCGGATTCCCAATGAATGTTTTCGAAAGTAAATAAAAATTGTGTGCTTTGCTTGCCAAAACCTTTGGATTTACCATTAACAAAAAGCTCCACTTTGGCTCCCGAAGAGACCACATAAATATTTTTTGTTACGTCATTAGTATAATTCCAATGTCCTATAATATGGGTTCTGTATTTTTCGATATCGACCCAGCCGTCCCACATTACCTGATGTGCATAGAAACCGTCTTTTGGAATTCTCATTGCATCAACTTCTCCGCTTCTTCGGTAATTTTCAGCCCCTCTAAAATGCGTGTTGCTATCCGAAAAAATAATATTTACGCCTCCGGAATTTACTCTTTTTCCAGTTCCAGGACGCTCTCGGAAATAGTCATACCAGCGTACAACATTTTCGATCGCATGCGCATCTTGGTTATGGTTATACGAACTTGCATCTGCCACTTTTGATCCGTTAACATTGGAATGATTTGTTCCGCCGGTTCCTTCTTTATGGAAAGGAGGGGAGAACTCGTCCCAATATTTTCTCAAGCCTTCATCTCTGGAATATTCGGTTGCCCAAAGAGGTTTTCCGGCACTTTTATTAATATACAGCATTTCTCCGCCGTACTCGGCCTCCTTGCTATCCAGCATTTCACGTGAACCGATGGCTCTTCCTCCAAATGGATCATAAGTATCGCGCAAACTTTTCATTTCGCGCATGTGATCCTCGCTGATTACTTCGTTTCCTGATTCATAAAATAAGATACTCGGATTATTTCGATTATAAATTATAGCATCGCGCATTAAATTAACACGTTGCGTCCATTGCACTCCTTTTGAATCTTTTTCGGCATCACCAGCGGGCATGGCTTGTATAAGACCAACTCTATCGCAAGATTCTACATCTTGTTTCCAAGGTGTAACGTGCATCCATCGCACTAAATTGCCGTTGCTCTCTACAATCATTCGATTACTAAAATCACTCAGCCAAGCTGGTACAGACATCCCGATTGCAGGCCATTCGTTGCTGGTTCGTTGCGCATAACCTTTCATTTGAAGCACTCGGTCGTTTAACACTACTTCACCATTTCTAAAAGCAGTTTTTCTAAAACCGGTTTTAGTAGTTACGGCATCAATTTCTTTACCGTCAATTTTCAAAATGGTTTTTACAGTGTACAAATATCCATAACCCCAACTCCAGAAATGTAAATTTTCTAATTCTTTTGATGCCTTAATAATTTTGGTTTCACCCGAATTTAATGTTGCATTCAATCCCGAAAAGTCTCCTATTTTTTCACCATCAATATCAAAAACCTGAACTTGATATGAGAAGGTTTTTGCTATAGGATATTCGTTTTTAACTTCGGTTTCTGCGGTTATTAAAGCTGTTTTTTTGGGAATATTTATATCAGAAGCATAAACATAAGTTCCAATTGTTTTTAGAGTAGAATACAACGGAAGCGTTTGGTATAATTTATCCGTTAAATGAAGGTAAACGTTCTTTGGAATTCCGCCGTAATTGGCATTAAAATTATTATTATTCCACTGAAAAGTAGATCCTGTTTCCAGTTCTTTATACTTCCAGTCATTATCAATACGAAGAGCAATGGTATTTTCGGCAGGATACGGTTTAATTAATTCTGAAATGTCATATCCAAAAGCCATAACACCATTTTCGTGCAAACCTACTTTTTGTCCGTTTACATAAACTGTTCCACCTTGACGAACACCTTCGAATTCTACAAAGATTTTTTTATCGTTTGCGCCTTCCGGCAGTTTGAATTTTTTTCGATACCAAACAATTCCAGTAGTTAGCTGTGTAATGTCTTTTTTGAAGGCTTCATTTTCATTGAAAGCATAAGGAAGTGTTACTGATGTCCAGTCGGAAGTTTTATAATCAATTGCTTCGGCTCCGTTGAGGTCTTCGGCCTTGAATTTCCAATCCGAATTAAAATTGTATTTCTTTCTGCTGAACTCCTGTGAATATGCAGAAAAACAGAAAATTATCAATAACGAAATACAAAAAAAACGTTTTAAATCATTTGTCATATACTAATTTTTATTGTTTATTATTTTTCGAAACAACCTAGATCAGGAGCTGTTCCATTAAAAGGGAATCCGATATTTGTTCCAGCATTTATAAGTTTGCTTGAAGGAGCTAACTTTAAAAAATCGTTGTTAGGAAGACTTCCATCGGCTTGTCTTGGTGCGGTCAACAAAGCTTCATCAAGACTTAAGAAGTCAGAAGCCGTAACGGAATTATCAGCTAAATCGAAAGAATTATTCTTCAGCACGCAACGTGACTTATCGATGTTTCCTAATTCCTTTACTTTGGCAGCAAAGCCTAAATTGTTTACCAATTCGTGATTCCAGCCGGGGCCATCAGTTCCAAAATCATTTGGGTTTAATGCAACGCAGTTAAGCATGTCATAGTTTACCCTGTTTTTATAGGCAGTGTTATTGTGCCAATAATTTCCATCCAAATGATGATTGGCATAAAAACCGCCTTGTTTATTCCCAACCGCAAGACAAAACCGTATTGTGTTTTTGGGAATTGGTGTGAAATTAGCAATAAGGTTGCTATAAGGATTTCGCCCTTTGGCATAGCCGCCGGATTTAAATCCGTTTCCATCAGCACGACTTACAAAATCTGAAGAGTAGCCATTGTAAAAAGCCCAGCAGTTTTCTATTAAAACAGGTTCGGCATTATTGATTAAATCGAAGCCATCGTCGCTATTAAACCAAGCACGGCAACCTCTGAAAATATTATTGATGCTTCCTTTCTGGAGATGAGCGCCAAAACCATCGGTATTTCCGCCTTTTCCGCCTTCGGAAACAGAGTCCCAATTATTATAAGCATCACAATTTAATATCAGGTTGTTTGAACCTGACAGCATATAAACTCCGATTGCCATATTTTCGTGCATTTTTATTTGTTCCAATGTATTATTGTTTCCTCTAATTTCGAAACATTCTGATTGGGTGTGTTTTTGAATGGTTACCTGAATGCCTATTGCTTCAATGCCTTTTATATGAATGTTATTACCGCTTACCAAAAAAGCCACTATTCTATAATCTGCGGGTTTAATATTTTTATAATCAAATACAGGGATTTCATTTTTATATG
Source organism: uncultured Flavobacterium sp. (assembly GCA_963511725.1). Taxonomy (GTDB): domain Bacteria; phylum Bacteroidota; class Bacteroidia; order Flavobacteriales; family Flavobacteriaceae; genus Flavobacterium. The sequence goes on along the minus strand of CAUPKA010000008.1, from coordinate 87,524 downwards.
CTAAATAAGAAATACCGTTTTTATCCAAATTAGTAACATAAGCCCAAATTCCTTTTTTTTCGGCAATCTGCTCTTCTCTCATGGTGTAAAGTCCGCCCTTTATATAAACAATATCCCCAGTACTGGCTAATTCCTGCGCTCTTTTTATGGATTCGACGGGTTTTGTAATGCTGCCGTCATTAGTGTCATTTCCTTGAGGAGCAACATAAAATTCTTTAGCAGACAAAACAAAGCTTTTTAAAAAAATCAGAATAAGTAAAATTTTATATTTCATAACGATCCGAATTAATATTCATTAAAAAGGGAAGCTGCTAAACTTCCCTTTTTTACTGTTTTAAATTAAATTTCTCTGCAAATGAAAGAACGATATTATTAACGATTTGATTTTTAAATAATAACAAAAAATCACTATCTATTTCTCTAGCCCTGATCGAAATGATATCCTTTGCTTTTTTTCTTTAAAAAAGCAAAGATTTAGTGAAGAGCAGGACCCATATAACCAAAATTGCCTTATGCTATTGCTTCTAAAATTTAGTTTATTATTACTTCATTTTATAAATTTCAGAACCAGCTAACAAGAAACAGCCCAACCCGTAATCTTCAAAATCAGGGATTTTATCATAGTTTAAAGGCTGACCATCTTTTGGCTCTTTTCCAGTTGATTGCAAAAACCCTAAGAATCCGTCTTTGTGCAGACTTTCTGTTGTTAATGCTGTCCAAGCTTTTTGGATAACTGGCAAATAGATTTTTTTATCTAAAATACCGCTGTTGATTCCGTAAGTGATGCCATAAACGAACAAGGCAGTTCCAGAAGCTTCTTTTTCTCCAAAATTAGTAGGGTCATGTAAACTTACATTCCAGAATCCGTCTACTCTTTGGATTGGCACTAAGGCTTTGGCCATCGCCTGTAAATCTTTTACATATTGATCTCTGTGAGGAGCGTCCTTTGGGATTATTGTCAGCACTTTTGCAAGAGCGGCAATTACCCAGCCATTACCGCGGCTCCAGTAACAATCTTCTCCGTTTGGTTCTTTGTACGGTGCATCGAAATCGGCATCTCTCCACCATAAACCGTCTTTTGCATTAAACAATCCATGATCTCCATGATTATTTCTGGAGAACATGTACATTTCATACATTTTTTCGAAATAGCGATTGTCTTTTTCCAGAACACCCATTTTTGCAAAAACAGGCATTCCCATTTGTATTGCATCAATCCATGACCAGTCATTGTTTTGAGGCGTATTGAGCAGCATTGCAATATTTGCTCTAGTATTTTTTAATTTTTTTGCATCCGGTTCTAAATTATATAAATCAATATAAGTTTGAGCAGCACAATAATTATCTGCATTTCTAGTTGTGTTTCCGCCATTAAAACCCCATTTGTGAAATTCCGACCAATCATAAGCATAGTTATAATAAATGTCTTTTGGATAGATTTCATGTAAAGCCATCAATCCTTCATAATACACGCCACGAGTCCAAATGTTACTTGGGCGTTCTTTGTTGGTAATAATGGTTTTGCCGGTATCAGGCCATTTGTCCATAAAATATTTATTAGCCAATTCCATTTGAGCCAATATTGTTTTTTTGTCAAATGTTTGTTGTGCTTGTGTTGCAGTGGTATAGGCTAAAATTGCCGTGATAAACAAAACTATTTTTTTCATTTTGGTAATTATTTAATTCTTGATTTCATTTTTTAAAGGAGTAATGGAAACTGGACCTAACAATCCAGAAGGAGTTGGATCCCATTTGGTCGCGTCAAACTTTTTATAATCTTTGTCAACCATATTGATTTCATAAAATATTTTCCATTCTATTCCTTTGATTTCCATATCGCGAATTCTATTGGCACCCAGATTCGTAACTTGAATTTTAACTTCATTTTTACCGGCTTTTAATTTACCGATATTTAATTTATAAGGGACAGACCAAGCCGTGCCAATATAAGTGCCGTTTATCCAGACTTTAGCGCTTTCGCGAACATCGCCAAGATCTAGACTCCAATTTTCGGCAGTAGTTTTTGGACTATCGAATTGTAAAGTATAAGTAGCAGAACCGGAAAAAGCTTCGGCTTGCGGAGATAATTTTGTCCAAGATTCCAGAGCAGTTAAAGTGGCTGGCTGTGGAAGTTCTGGACCTCCTTTATCAAAATTCAACTGCCATTTTCCGTCTAAAGGAATTGCAACAGCTGCTGTTTCCCAATAGTTCCATTTTTGTACTGAAGCACTTTTTTCTGTAATCAAAATTAATGATTTCCCTGGTTCGATATGTAATTTTACTAATGTTTGAATATCTGATTTTTGCACAGCTGCATTTCCGTATTGATTAGTTAATGGGTCATAAATAACTACTTCTTTATTGCCAATTTGCAACGGAATCATTCCGTCAATAGTTTTGTTAGTATGATTTACTAAATAATATAATTTTTCGTTGTCAAGAGTTCTTCGTGTGAATTTTAAACCAGTTTGAACTAAACTTTCAGGATTGATATTCTCTGAACTTAAGCTTTGAAAAATGTCAGAAGTAGGCTGTGTCAAGCTTTTATTCTCGGCTAGTATTTTTTGTAATTCGGTATTCTGTTTTTCATATTCATTAAATCCAGGAACTGATTCGGGCAGTCCTTCAAAAATAATTTTAGCTCCATTTTTCTTTAAAGCGATTAATTTTTTTAAGGTTTCCAAAGGCATTGTTTTGCATACAGGAACGACCAGCGATTTGAAACTGCCGCCCGGCAAAATAATTATTCCATCTTTTACAATCGCTTGCTTTATAAAGGCATCCGAAATAAAATCGACACCGTATCCTTTACTCATTAATTTTTTAGTAGTGTCATAAAAGGAAGTCCCATAAAGCCATTCAGATAAAGAATGAATTTTGAACTGCATAAACAAGGAACCTTTGTCGTATTTGTTCCAAACATCATAAATAGGCCAGTACAATAAAATTTCGTTATCCGGTTTTCCTTGTTGCAGTAATGACTGGCAATTAGCAATATAAGAAAATAAACTAGAAGCGTCTTCCCAAATGGTATTGTTGCTGTTAAAATTTACGGAAGCATAAAACTTCCAGCCTGGCCATGCTGCCTTAGTTGGAGAATAAGTAGAACCGTGTAAAAAAGCATGATTGACTCCGTTTAAAAATAAATCTTCTACTTCGGGCTTACATTGCGACAAGGCAGTTTTAAAGTGTTCTCTCAACCATGTAAATGATTCTGAAGAGACTAATGGTTTTCCAGAAATGTGTGCGGCAGATGATGAAAATTTTAGCATTACAGGATCGGCATCGCCTTCGCGGATATCTTGCTTTTCACGTCTAAAACCCGGAATGTCATAGGGCATAGAGCCAAAGGTTTCGCATTCAGGAATATCTGCGGAAGCGTATAAATCGATTAAATTTCCAGGAGAACCATGTGCTTGTAATTTGGTTTTGTATTTTTTGCTGTTTGCCCATTTTGTCCAGGGCAGATCAAATTTATTCAATAACAAATCAGAAATTGTTTCTCTATAATCGCTTTTTATTCTATTGCCTATTTCGTTGTCATTCTCACTTAATAGTTCAGGAAGATGCTTTTTTAAATCATACCCTCTGCGTTTTTCAAATTCCTGAAGAAACAAAGGTGTGAAATCGGTTCCGTAAACTTCATAGCTATCGTTAAAAATAGCTCGTAATTTCCCTTCGAATCCTGTTAATGCTTTATCAAAAGGAACTACATAAGCATTAAGAGCCTCTTCGGAATAATGATCTAAAGTGTATCCTTTACCACCTGGCGCTGCTCTTTTTACCTGCTGACCTGTTTTGCCTGCAAAAACGGCGTAAAGAGTGTAGTTTGTCTTTTTTGCTTTCCAATTCAGCACATTTCCGTTTAATTGACTTGTCAGATCTAAATAAGAACCATCGGCGCCATAAGCTGAAACTGATAATAGTTGTGCTGGGATTTTCTCCTTTTCTGGGTCTGCTTGTATTTCTTTATTAAATTGTTCATTTTTTTGAACTTGGTATTTTTCTATAACTAATTTAGTTGCAGCATTAGGAAGCGAGACTTGAGGGCCTCCATAAGGCCATCCTGTTCCAAGAACCATATCGACCTGCATATGTAAACTATCAGCAATTTTTACTGTATAGCCTAACATGTCCATATATTTTGGCGACAAATAATCAATGAAGTTGTTCTCTTCGCCTTTTACGCCATATATGGGAGTAATTTCTATACCGCCAATTCCGGCTTTGTGAAAATCAATTAAGCTTTTTTTGAGATTGGGTTTGTCTACGGCGCTTCCCATCCACCACCATCGAGCCCAAGGCTGATTGGTATTGTTTATTTCCTGCAAACGGAATTTTGATACCGTTTGTGCAGAAACTTCTAAAAAAAATGTTAAGGTTATAAACCCAAATACACAAGCTTTTTTAAGAGTCATTTACAGTTGAATATAATTAAAGTATGAAAGAATATTTATAAAAGTAAAATTAAGATTGTATGCTCAAAAGAGTATCCTGTTGCATCCTGTTTAATAGAATTATACTTTTTTCGTTATTTTTTATTTTTTGTTGTTAATAATTTATTAATGAAACAAAAAAATTAAAAATTTTGAACTATTCTTAATAAAGATCTAACTTTTTGATTGATAGTTAAATGAGTTGTTCTTATAAAGAATTAAGGTTTTTTTATGGTGAGAATTCCGTGTTATCACAGGATACTACAGGATACAAAGTGTTTTCGCTCTAAATAAATTTGGGCAATATAAATTAACCCAAATTTAACTTTTTTATGAAAAACAAATGTAGTTTTTGGACTTTTATGGTTTTGTTTGCGTTGTTACAGACGGTAACATATGCGCAAAATAAAACCATAAAAGGAATAGTCACAGATCCTTCGGGGCTACCAATTCCTGGAGCAAATGTAAAAATTAAAGGAGCTGCTAAAGGAGCCAGCTCTGATTTTGATGGACATTATTCTATTGAAGCTAAAACAGGAGATGTTTTGGTTTTTAGTTTTACCGGATCAAAAACAGTGGAAAGAGTCGTTGGAACTTCGGATGCTTTAAGTGTAACTTTAAGAGAAGAAAGTGCAACACTTAATGAAGTAGTAGTTATTGGATATGGTAGTGTTAAAAAGAAAGATTTAACAGGGTCAGTATCAAGCATTAGCGCAGAAGCTTTAACTTCTAGACCTGTAAATAATGCGATTGAGGCTTTACAAGGTAAGGCTGCTGGTGTGGATATTACATCAAGTCAGCGTCCGGGAACTGTTGGAACGGTTCGTATTCGTGGTAGACGTTCGATAACGGCGGATAGTGATCCTCTTTATGTGGTTGATGGAGTGCCATTAATGTCAGGTTCTTCTATCGAAACGCTTAATCCAAAAGATATTGCAACTATCGATATCCTTAAGGATGCTTCTGCAACTGCTATTTATGGTTCTCGTGGTGCTAATGGGGTTATCATTGTTACTACAAAACAAGGTAAACCCGGCCAGTTCAGCTTAAACTATTCTGGAACTGTTACAACATCTGATATTGTTGACAGATCACCTTCTATGAGTGCCGAAGATTTTATAAATTTCAGACGTACTGCAGCATATAATGCTTCAACTGCTACAAATAGCTATCCAAGTCCAGATGCTCCTACCTATGCAAATGACAAATTGATTTTTGACAGCGCATTAGATGGACAAATATCAAGAGACAATGTATTGAAAGGTTGGGCTAGCGGTACTTGGGATCCTTCCAAAGTAACGAATACTGATTGGACAGACTTTGTAACCCAAACAGGAATTACAACTGAGCACGTTTTGAGTGCAAGTGGTGGCTCAGATAAAGTGAACGGTTATGGTTCATTCGGGTATTTGAATAATGAGGGTACACAAAAAGGTCAGTCATATAAACGTTACAGTGCAAAACTTAGTACTAATATTACTCCTGTTGACTGGTTCAAAATGTCTTTCTCATTGAATACATCATGGAGTGAGCAAGATTATGGTATGTCAACTTTGCAAGGGCCTAGTAGTACAGGAGCTAATTCAATCTATGCGGCTGCCAAATCAATTTATAATATGGCGGTTCCTTATGATACAAATGGTAACTTAATAATCAATCCTGGAGGGGAAAGCAGTATTTATACCATAATGAATGAATGGAACAAAAGTACTCAATTGTCACAAACGATGCGTGTTTTAGGTAGTTTCTCGGCTGCTCTAAATATTGGCAAGATTTGGAAGCCTTTGAAAGGGCTTAGTTATAAATTAAATTTTGGACCTGATTTCCGTCATTGGAGAGAGGGTGTTTATATTGATGGAACATCTGTAAATAAAATGGGAGCTGGAGGAATACCTGGAGCAAATTATGCTAGGCTTCAAAACCGTCGTGATTTTTCATGGACTTTAGATAATATGATAACGTATGACCGTACTTTTGCAGAGAAACACAATGTTGGTGTTACATTGCTACAGACCGCATCATCTTGGAATAGTGAAAATTCATCGATGAATGCCAATAATGTGCCTAATTCAAAATTTTTATGGAATGCTTTTGGTACTGTAGATGTTACTAATGCTGCTAATAGAGTAGGTATTAGTTCTGGACTTACTGAACGCCAGCTTACGTCCTATATGGGTCGTGTGAGCTATGGTTATGATGAGCGCTACTTATTGACAATGTCAGGGCGATGGGATGCGGCTTCTCAGTTGGCAGAAGGATTCAAATGGGATTTTTTCCCATCGGCGGCACTTGGATGGCGTATCAATAAGGAGGATTTCTTTAAAGATGTAAATTGGGTTCAAAACCTTAAACTTCGCTTAGGTGTTGGTACAACAGGTAGCGCAGGTGTACAGCCTTATGCATCAAAAGGATCCATCACTTCGATCTACGTTCCTTTCAATGGAATATCTAACGAAATGGGGTATACTACTAATGAACCATATTATACAAAACCAGAAAACCTAGTTGCAATGGCTAACAAGGAACTTGGATGGGAAAAAACAACGCAATATAACTTGGGTATTGATTTTGGCATCTTAAGTAACAGAATTAACGGTAGCATTGAGGCTTATAAGTCGTATACTAATGATTTGCTTTTGCAGGTTGCTATTCCTACATTAACTGGTTTTGCTACAACATATGACAATATCGGCAAGACAAGTAATAAAGGTGTTGAGGTCACGCTTAATTTAATTCCGGTACAGACAGAAAGTGGATTTAGTTGGGAAACCAGTTTGATTGGTGCTTGGCAAAAAGATAAAATAGAAGAATTGGCTTATGGGAAAAATGACATGATAGGCGATAGAAGGTTTATTGGACAATCAATTAATGTGCAATACGGGTTTGATAACCTTGGAATATGGCAAAACACTCCTGAAGATCTTGCTGAAATGGCTAAGTGGAATGCTGTCCCTGGAAATACATTTACGGTAGGTAATGTACGTCCTAAAGATCAAGATGGGGATTACAAAATGACAGAAGCTGATAGAGTAGTTCTTGGAAACAGCAATCCTAATTGGACAATGGGCTGGAATAACTCATTTAGTTATAAAGGTTTTGAATTGAGTGTTGAAATGTACGGTCGTATGGGGTATATGGCCTCTTTAGGAGGAGAAGCAATGACATCTCATTCAAATCAGCGCGAAACGGATTATTGGACACCATCAAACACAGGTGCAGAATTCCAAAAGCCTAGTCTTGGGCAGGCAACATCTGGATCACAAGATAAATATTCAAGTAGCCTTGGATTCACAGATGCGGCATTTGTTAAGATTCGTAATATTTCTTTAGGTTATAATTTTCCTAAAGACCTTGCTACTAAAATTGGTTTAGCAAATATGAAATTATATGCGCAGGCGATAAATCCTGGTAATATTTATCAATCTTTGAGCTGGTATGATTTTGATGTAGATGCAACATACTATAACAGAAGTTTTGTTATGGGACTTGAAGTTGGATTTTAATAAATAATAAGTTATAAAAAACTAACATTAAAATAATTGGAAAATGAATAAATTTAAAAATATAGGAATCGTTTTTTTAGCAATGATGGGACTGTTGTCTTCCTCATGCTCAAATGATTTCCTTGACGAGGAACAAAATAATAAATATTCGACAGCTTATTTTAATACACCTGAGGGGCTTGTAGATTTGACAGAGTCTCTTTATGGTAATATTAGATGGCATTTTGGGTATGAGTGGGCTTATGGAATTAATCTTTACGGTACCGATGAGTTTACAAACGCAAATGACTTGACAAATGAAATGTGGAATAACTATGATAATCGTTTAGGTCCATTAGGAGCGACTAAATCGACAGGTGCGGCCAACGATAATGCGACTTCTCCAGCTTTACTTTGGGATGAGATGTATTTTGGTATTGCATCTGCCAATACCATCATTGCAAAAGCACCAACAGTTATTACTGATGTAAAAGTTCGTAATCGTTGTTTGGCTCATGCTTATTTTTTGCGTGGCTATAATTACTATCGTCTTACAGCTCAGTATGGTGGGATTGTTCTTCAAACAGTACCTGTTGAAACGATTGTCCGTAATTTTACTCGTTCAAGTGAAGAGGATAGTTGGAAACAGGCAATATCTGATTTACGTAATGCTTATAGTCTTTTTGAAGGTGAAGTTTTTACTTATGGTAAAGGTATTACATGGACTAAAGCTACTGCTGCTCATTTCCTTGCAAAAGCATTATTGTTCCGTTCTTCTGAGCGTAATAATGCTTGGAATAGTGCTTATAAAACGGACGATTATAAAGAAGCAGTTGATGCTTGTAGCTACGCTATTAGTTCTCGTGGAGCTTTGACGCCAAATTATAGTGATTTGTACGCTAACTGGACTGGTATTGATTGTCCAAATGAACAGCTGAATGAAATATTGATGGCTGCTGGATTCAACGGAGATCTTGCGGCAGAAGGCCGTTACGGAAATCAAACTTATAATTACTTTGCTCCTCAATTTTCAAGTTTCGCAGGAGGTTGGGTAGCTCGTGGTATCTGGATTGGATCGATGGACTTTCAGCGTTGTCGTCCTACCGAGTATAGTTATGGTGTTTTCGATCACGTAAATGATGCTCGTATGTGGAAAACATTTAAGACCGTTTACGGAGTAAATACCGTAAAGACTCCTAATCCGAATAATGTAAAATTGGGTGACCCAGGTATTGTAATGATCCTGAATGACAAAAATGACAATACTTATAATGGATTTACCTTTGGTTGCTTTGTTCAAGACCCGACATGGAAGGATAACGCAGGTCGTTTGCCGGAATGGAGTATTGCTGGTCGTCAAAAAGCTACATCTGGATCTTTGACGAGCAAAGTAGGGCAATTTGTTCCTAATGCGTCAGTACTTTATCAAAATGGTGTTTATGTGGCACCTACGTTTAAAAATCAACCAGTCTGTAATTTCTTTGCTGGTATCAATAAAACAGATGATGGATCGCGTACTGCCGAAAAAGGAAATGCTCATCGTGATGTAATCATGGCACGTCTTGGTGAAACTTATCTTTTGCGTGCTGAATGTTATGCTCGTCTGGGACAATTTGGAAGTGCAATGAATGATATTAATGTTGTTCGTAGCCGTGCTCAATGGAAAAGCGGTGAAAACAGATCTTATTATAGTGATGGTTCTCAGGCATTTGAAAAAAACGCTCTAAATACGGGTGCTGCAGGAACAAATTATATTAATTCAAACCTAAATATGAATACATATTATTTGTCTAATCCAGGAGTAGCGGTTACCACTGCGGCATCTGACTTGACATTGAAATCATTCCCTGCAAACTTGCCTGCAGAAGATGAGGCGGTTATTGCTAAAGTTGGAGCTTCGAGTGATATGGAACGTGCATTGAATTTTATTCTTAACGAGCGTACCCGCGAATTGTTAGGTGAATGGGATCGTTGGGAAACATTATCTCGTACAGGAACTTTAGTTAAAAGAGCTCAGGCATTCAATCCGGAAGCGAAATTCATTACTGCGAATAAGCACGAACTTCGTCCAATTCCTCAGTCGTTTATTGACGGTGTCTTAAATAAAGATGGATCTAACTTGTCTACTGCACAAAAAGCAGCTTGGCAAAATCCAGGGTATTAATCTTTTTATTGTTTTTAGTTTATAATCTAAACCGCCTCAAATTAGTTTTTGAGGCGGTTTTTTTTGGTTATGTATGTTTTGGGTTTATCACTTAAATTTTTTTATAAAACTTAAAATAAAAACACATTGGATGTCTTGTTCCTGTTTGATTAGAAAAACGGTAAGCATTTTCATTAGATGCCAAAACATACTATTCTAATTTGAATAAATGATTGGGCTAGTAGCCTTGCCTTTGTTGTTCCAAAGTTGCTAAAAAGATCGAGATGTTTCACTTCAAAAGTATTTGCATGATCTCATTTAAGTTTAACTTGGAAACAGCTGAAGTTGCATAAGCATCACTACCAAAATGATATTAGTTTAAACTTGTTATTGGTTCTCATTTTTAAGCAATAGACTGTTTTTAATTAAATTTTCAGTATGATATTTTTTTATGATTTAAAAAACATAAATAATTTAAAAAAGTGCAATTTTTTACGAATTTGTAATTTTTTAACATATTTTTCGGCATTTTACTTCAATTCAATCGATTGCACACTGTATAAAAGATAAAAATCTAATTATAATGTTATAAATACTTGATAATTATAGATATGTAAATGTTGATACAGGACAGTACAGGATAGTGGAGGGAAGTGTTCTGAATAAATTTGACTTAACTAATTAACTAAAATTTAACTTTTATGAAAAACAAATTTATTTTTCTGCTCATTTTAGCGGTGATTTCGTTGCTGGATTCATCCCTTTATGCACAGAATAAAACTGTAAAGGGTGTTGTGAAAGACGCATCAGGAATTCCTGTGCCAGGTGCAAATGTGAACATTAAGAATTCCAAAAATGGTGTAAGTACAGATATAGATGGATCTTATTCTATAGATGCTCCAAAAGGATCTATACTTGTTTTTAGCTTTGTAGGTTTCAAACCAGAAGAAAGAACTGTGGGAGATGCAGCGACTTATGATGTCTCATTAAAAGAAGTTGATAATACCTTAAATGAAGTTGTGGTTGTAGGTTATGGAGTAAGGAAGAAAAAAGATTTAACTGGTTCTATTATTAGTGTGAATTCGGATGTAATAAGCTCTAGGCCTGTTCAGAATGCAGTTCAAGCGATGCAGGGAAAAGCCGCGGGTGTAGATATCACATCGAATGAACGTCCAGGAACAGTAGGGAAAGTAACTATTCGTGGGGCTCGTTCTATTTCGGCTTCAAATTCGCCTCTTTATGTGGTTGACGGTGTGCCGATAAATGGCAAGCCTTTGTCTGGATTATTAGGTCAAACTATAGCAAATTCCAGTGATTCAAATGCTGGAGGTATCGACTTCTTAAATCCTAATGATATTGAGTCAATAGATGTTTTAAAAGATGCATCTGCAACTGCTATTTATGGTTCGCGTGGTGCTAATGGAGTTATTATTGTAACTACAAAAAAAGGTAAAAACGGTAAATTTACTTTAAATTATAGTTCGGCAGTTACTACTGAAGAGATTCATGAGAATGCTCCAATGATGACCGCTGGAGAATACATTGAATTTCGTAGATGGTCGAGATATTATGCTGATACAAAAGGTACTCCAAAAGGTGATGCACCAACGCTTGCTAATGATGAGAATATTTTCGTAGCAAAAAGCGATCCTTCAGCATGGGCAAATATTTTAAAAGGATGGAGTAAAGATGCTGGGGGTAATGATGTATGGGATGGTTCTAAAGTAGCAACTACAGACTGGACAAAGTTTGTAACCCGTACAGGAATTACACAACAGCATACTATTGCTGTTAGTGGAGGAACTGAAAAAATGAAAGGCTATGGCTCTTTTGGTTATACAGGAAGTACAGGAACATTAAAGGGACAGAGTTTTAAGCGTTATTCAGGTATTGCTAATGTGGATATTACGCCAACAAATTGGTTTTCAATGGGGGCTAATCTTAATACAAGTTATAGTTTAAATGAATACGGACAATCTAATATTGGAAGAACATCTGTTAATGGTACATCTGGGATATATGCTTCGGCACGTCAGAATATACCTTATGCCGTTCCTTATGATAGTAATGGTGTTCGAATTGATAATCCTGGAGGAGATACTACTATTAGGACGGTTGTTGATGAAGATAAATATTCTCAAGATCAACGTATAACATTAAGAGCATTTGGTAGTTTCTATGGTCAAATTGATATAGGTAAACTTGTTCCTGTTTTAGATGGCCTGAAGTACAGATTAAATTTTGGACCAGATATCACTTCTTATCGTGATGGTGCTTATTTAGATGGTAAGTCTGCGGCAACTGGCGGAAAAAGCAGTGCTTCATTAATTAAAGCGCAAACAATTTCGTACACTTTAGATAATTTACTTTTCTACAATAAATCTTTGGGCAAGCATGACTTTGGCTTGACATTTTTACAGAGTAAAACTGTTTATAATTATGAAGACAGTCAGATGGCTGCAAATGATATTAAAAATCCTGAAAACAAATGGAATGCTTTGACTCCGGCGAATGTAACGCTTAGCAACTATTCTTCTAATTTAATCGAGTCAGGTTTATTGTCATATATGGGCAGGGTTACTTATGGTTATGACGATAAATATCTGTTTACAGCATCTGGACGCTATGATGGTGCATCACAATTAGCAGAAGGAAATAAATGGGCGTTTTTTCCAAGTACTTCCTTGGCGTGGAATATGAATCAAGAAAGTTTTTTAAAGGATGTTTCTTGGATAGATCAATTAAAACTGAGAGCAGGTTTTGGAATTGTTGGGAATGCTGCGGTTGATCCTTATTCTACTCAGCCACCATTGGCTGGTATTGTTTATCCTTTAGGCTCCGGGCTGGCAAATAATTCAAGTTTAGGAAATCCAGATTTGACATGGGAAAAAACAGCACAGTTTAACTACGGTATTGATTTCTCTTTTATAAACAGCAGAATAGCTGGATCTTTAGAGTATTATACTAGTGATACAACTGATTTGATATTAAAAGCAAGCGTGCCTACAGTTACAGGTTTTAAGGATACTTATAAAAATATAGGAGAAACGCAAGGAAACGGAGTAGAACTTACATTAAATACTATAAATGTAAAAGCAAAAGATTTTGAGTGGAGTTCAAATTTAAGTGCATCATACCAAGAAAGTGAAATTGTAACATTACAAAACGGTAAATTCGATGATATTCCTAATAGTTTATTTATTGGAGAGTCCCAAAATGTAGTTTATGGTTATGCATCAAATGGAATCTGGAAACCAGAAGATGCTGCAGAAATGGCTAAGTTTAATGCTTTTTCAGCAACTCCGGTTTTTACATTTGGTAACGCAAGACCCGCCGATCAAAATGGAGATTATAAAATTGATGCGAATAATGATCGTGTAGTAATTGGTACTACTAATCCAAAATATATTGGGGGATTAACGAATACTTTTAGATACAAAAATTTTGAATTATCATTCTTCATTTATGGAAAAAGTGGATATACTTTCAATGCTGGGGGTGAGAATCAAGGTGGAAAAACGAGTCAAAGATCAATCAATTATTACACTGATAATAATACTGATTCCGAATATCAAAAACCATTTTACTCTACAGGTACAGGAGATCCTTTCTTTACAACTTTGGGCTACGAAGATGGGGTGTTCTTAAAAATGAGAAATATTTCCTTAGGATATAACTTTACGGAAGATATGGCAGCCAAAGCAGGAGTTAACAAATTAAGGCTTTACATTCAAATCATGAATCCAGGTATGATTTATACTAAAACAAAATGGATGGACATGGATACACAGTCAACGGCTTCTAATAGAGGATTTACTATAGGTTTAAACGTAGAACTTTAAGATTGAAATTTAATAATGATAATTATGAAAAAATATAAAACACTATATATTAATTTGATGCTCGTTGCTGCATTAGGTCTTACCAGTTCCTGCAGTGATAGTTTTCTGGATGAAGAATTAAAAACGGCATACGATACAGAGCACTTTGATACGGAATCAGGAATCCAATCTTTGGTAATTGGAACCTATTATCAGGTTTTTGCTTTAGAGTTTGCAGGTGAAGTGCCGTTAACTGCTACAGAATCAGGTACTGATGAGTTTCAAGCAGGCAGTGATTCATCAAATTACATTTGGAATTCTTATGGATCTGGATTTGGTTCTTTTATAACGACAACTAACGCAAACACTATTATTGCCAACACTAATTGGGATAATTTATATATTGGAATTGGAAATGCCAATCAATTAATAATATCTGCTACAGCAATCGTTTCAACAAATAATGCTATAAAAAAGACTGCTTTAGGCGAAGGTTATTTTATGAGAGCATTCAATTATTTAAAACTGGTAAGCCAGTATGGTGGAGTTCCATTAAAATTAGATGTTAGCTCCGCTATAGAGACAGAATTTAAGAGAGCAACTGCAGAGCAGGTTTTTACACAAATAATAAGCGATTTTACACAAGCATACAACTTGCTTGATAATGCCGGCGGATCTGCAAAAATTACAAAAGATGCTGTCGCTCATTATTTGGCTAAGGCTTATTTAGCTCGTGCAAGCGAAATAAACGACAGTTGGAATTCAGCAACAAAAACGGCTGATCTACAAAAAGTGGTTACTTTGTCTGACGAGGTTATTGCACGTCATCCTTTAGCCCCTAACTTTGCTTCTTTATGGAGTTTTACTGTTGCCGATGGAGCTAATGAAAAATTGTCAGAAGTAATACTAGCAGGTCAGTTTAATTCAAGTTTATTAAATACGGGCTCTAATCAGCAGCATTTGTATTTCCTTTCTGTTTACGATCAATTGCCATATTTCCTGCGTAACGTTGCTGGAGGAAGGCCATTTAGCCGTTTGGCTCCAACATATTTTGCTTACGATGTATTTGATAAGGTTAATGATTCTCGTCTTTGGAAAAGTTTTCAAACAAAACTTAATGTTAATAAACCATCGGGTAAATATGTAAATGGAGATTTAGGGGCTATGTATTTATTAAATGCAGCAACTGATACTCGTTTTGCTAAAAGTAGAAATAATGATGTTATAATTAATCCCAAAACGGGAAAAACAATTCCTACTGTAACGGTAGCTTATGCCGCAGATAAGATTGGATTTTCGGCTGATATACATAGGTATTTTGCATCTTTAAGTAAATATTTAGATGGTTCTAGGATTGATGTAACAAATACGAGAGGATCGAGAGATATAATTTTGGCTCGTTCTGCAGACACGTATTTAATGGCAGCTGAAGCAAAAATTCGTTTAGCAAAAGCAGGGGCGGCTTCATTTAGTGATGCATTAGTCTATATTAATGCGGTTCGTGATAGAGCAACATACAAGACCGGTGAAAATCGTGCATCCTATGTAGATGGTTTAGCGGGATGGACAGTATCAGGACAAAATGGGCTACCTTCTTCTTACATAGGTGAAAACTCTTATTATGAGTCTAATGATATTGCTGTTCCTACAACTGCTCCTACAACTTTAACGATTAGTAGTATTACGGCATTACCTGCACCAGATCTGGCTGTAATTGCAAAATTAGGTTACAGCAGTGATTATGACAAAATGTTGTGCTTAGTATTAAATGAACGTACAAGAGAACTTTGTGGTGAGTTTCATAGATGGGGAGATTTGAGTAGAACCAAAACTTTAGTAGCTAGAGCTAAGGCTTATAATCCAGAAGCTTCTCCAAATATTAAAGACACTCATGTTTTGCGTCCTATTCCTCAAGCTTTCTTAGATGGAATTACTTCTAACGGAGTTCCTTTATCAGCAGCCGAAAAAACGGCAATGCAAAATCCCGGATATTAATTTTTTTGTTATTTAATTTATATTCTAAACCGTCTCATTCATTATGAGACGGTTTGTTTTTTTATAGTCAGGTGAGTACAGGACGCTTATATAAAAGTTGTCCTGTATTTTTAAATCCTCTACTCAAATCTAAAAAAGAAGATATGAAAATTGTTAAAAAAGGACTGCTGCTTTTCTGTTTTATAATTGCTTGTCAAATGCTGCAGGCACAAATAAAATTGCCGGCACTTGTAAGCGATAATATGGTTTTGCAGCAAAATGCAAAAGTAAATTTGTGGGGTTGGTCAGCACCGAATGAAAATATTCAAATTCAATTAGGATGGCAAAAAGAATTGGTTGAAACAAAAGCAGATGCTAAAGGGGTTTGGAAAGTTGAAGTTTCGACTCCAAAAGCAGATGAAAAAAAATATACTATTATACTGCAGGCTTCCAATAAAATTATACTCAATAATGTTTTATTAGGCGAAGTGTGGGTTTGTTCAGGGCAATCTAACATGTTTTTCCCTGTTGGAAAACAAGAAGGGACTTGGAAAACTGGAGTGAAAAATTATGAAGAGGAAATCAAGAATGCTAATTTCCCATTAATCCGATTATTTACAGTAACAACAATTGCTTCAGAGAAGCCGTTAGATGATGTTAAAGGAAATTGGAAAGAATGTTCTCCAGAAAGCGTATATGATTTTTCGGCTGTAGGCTACTTTTTTGGACGTGATTTATATCAAAATATCAAAACTCCAATTGGATTGATTTCTACTTCTTGGGGAGGAACCAAAGCTGAAGCTTGGACATCGGCAAAAGTTTTAGAAGAAAATAAAGACTTAGTTCCAATTCTGATCGAAAGTGCTCAAAAAGAAAAACAATATTATACGGACTTAGAAGCGTATTATGCTAATTTGAAAAATGGAACCGCAACGGCTGAACTCAAAAAACCAAAGAAAACGGATGAAAATAAATACCCGTATGTTTTGTATAATGGCATGCTGCACCCCATAATTAATTATACGATGAAAGGAGTTATCTGGTATCAAGGAGAAAGTAATGCCGAAAAAGCCCTGCTGTATCAAACCTTGTTTCCTGCAATGGTGCAAAACTGGAGAGACAACTGGAAACAGGGTGATTTTCCATTTTATTACGTTCAGATTGCGCCTCACAAAGGTCAAAACGCATACATCCGTGAGGCGCAGTTACTTTCTTTAGGTAAAATTAAAAACAGTGGCATGGCGGTTACAACCGATGTAGGAAATGAAACTAATATCCACCCGATAGACAAGCAGACAGTTGGTTATAGATTGTCGCTTATTGCTCGTGCTCAAACTTATAATGAAAGTAAATTGGTTTTTTCTGGACCCATATACAATCACATGAAAATGGATAAAAAGCAGATTCAATTGTTTTTTGACTATGCTGTATCCGGGCTCCTGCAAAAAGGAGAAGTATTAAAAGAATTTGAAATTGCCGGCGAGGACAAAGTATTTTATCCTGCAATTGCTAAAATTAAAGGAAAAACTGTAGTGGTTTCTTCTGAAAAAGTGAATAAGCCGATAGCTGTTCGATTTGCTTGGAAAGCGGTTCCTGATCCAAATTTATTCAATGCCGAAAATTTACCGGCATCGCCATTTAGAACTGATAATTGGGAAAATCAGAAATAGTATTTTACCAAATGAATTATGCATTTATGAGTATTATAAATAAAAATATTTTCTTCGGAATTTTACTGTTTTTTTGTCATTTCGCCGAAGCACAAAACGCTGAAAATAAAACTAAAAATATAGCTGGTAAACCATTGTTTCGAGATCCTGTTTTTGATGGAGCGGCTGACCCAGCAGTTATTTGGAACAAAAAGCAGAAAAAATGGTTTATGTTTTATACCAATCGTAGGGCAAATGATTCTACAGCTAAAGGAGTTAGCTGGGTTCATGGCACTCGAATTGGAATTGCTGAATCAAAAAACGGCGTAAATTGGACATATAAGGATACTTGTAATATCGGATACAAATTGCCGAAAATTACGCATTGGGCGCCTGATATTATTGAGTATAAAGGATTATACCATATGTATTTGACGATTGTCCCAGGTATTTTCGAGGGTTGGTATTTTCCGCGCTATATTATTCATTTGACGAGTAAAAATTTAATGGATTGGAAATTTGAATCGAAATTAAAACTGGCTTCTGAGCGATGTATTGACGCTTCTGTTTTTCGATTGCCAAATGGAACTTGGCGTATGTATTACAATAATGAAAATGAGGGAAAATCTATTTATTATGCAGATAGTCCCGATTTATATAATTGGACAGATGCCGGTAAAAAGATTGTAAAAGAACGTGGAGAAGGACCAAAAGTTTTTCAATGGAAAGGTAAAAACTGGATGATTTGCGATACTTGGCGCGGATTAAGCGTATATTCTTCAGAAGATTTTATCAACTGGAAACGACAGCCAAAAAATATACTTGAAATTCCAGGCACAGGAATTGATGATCAAGTTATTGGAGGGCATGCTGATGTAGTTGTAAATGGAGGGAAAGCGTATATATTTTATTTTACGCATCCAGGAAGAACTCCCGAAAATAAAGGGAAAGATAATTCCCAGACTAAAAGAAGCTCTATTCAGGTTGCCGAATTAGAATTGGAAAATAACGAGATTGTTTGTCACAGGGATAATCCTGTTTATATAAATTTAAAGAAACCATAAAATGAAAAATACGTATAGAAATGCATTCAAAATGAAATTAAAAAAGGGTTTTGAAGCGGAGTACAAAAAAAGACATGATGAGATTTGGCCAGAATTAGCATCCTTGCTGTCTGAATCAGGAATTCAGGATTACAGTATTTTTTTAGATGAAGAAACACTTATTCTTTTTGCAGTTCAAAAATTAAGTCCTGATTTTGATGAAGCTTTTTTGCCAAATCATCCTATTGTGAAAAAATGGTGGGCGTATATGGGCGATATTATGGAGACTAATCCGGATAATTCACCGCTTTCGGCTTCGTTAAAAGAAGTTTTTCATCTGGATTAATTTATTGATTTTATAAAAAATTGTGTGTAGCAGTATACAACAGGACACTCTTACCCGCTTTAATAGATATATTTGAATCAGTGATAGCTTAATAATTCTTAAGGTTGTTTTTTGTTGGTTAGCGGTTTTAAAATTTTTTAAAAAGAAAGTTAATTCTATAAGTGTGAGTTTTTACAAGCCTTCTTTTTAAACGCTATAATCTTTATGGTTTAGCGTTTTTTTTGTTGAATTAATTTAAGACAAATTAAAAGGGTCATACTGCAGTATTTTGATGGGTTTTTAATGGAGAAAAAAGAAAGCTAAATTTGTGAAAAGCGAACATTTTGAGCAGTAATTCCCAGTATTTTTTTAAAGAAAAAAGTAAATAAAATGAAAAAAAGTATTCAATTTGGCTTAACAATAACAGCTACAGTATTAATATTGAGCAGTTGTAAAGCTCAAAAAAATGAAGCAGCAACAAAAATTATTCTCAAAAACACTTCGGATATTGCTTTGCCTCAAAAGGCAGTTGAAATTAAACGAAGCGCTTTTCCTTTTATAAAAAATACAACAAATTACCCAATCGTTCTGCAGCAAAATGATACTATTCCTGCCCAACTAAACGATCTTGATGGCGATGGAAAATGGGATGAAATGTTTTTGGTTGCTGATTTTACTGCTAAAGAAAAAAAAGAATTAGTATTAAAATGGTCTGCTGTTGATCCTAAATTTAAGGTGCGTACAAGTGTTCGTTTTGGAAAAAGAGCTGGAAAAAATGAGCCAGTGAAACCCGCAACCGATGAAGTAATGCCAGCCAACGAAGTACACACGACATTAGGGTATCAACGGTATCAGACGGATGGTCCAAGTTGGGAAAATGACAAAGTAGGATTTAGGCATTATTTGGACGGAAGAAATGCTAAAGATGTTTTTGGAAAAAAAATACCCGCCATTACCCCAGAAGATGTAGGCATAAACAGTAAAGGCGCAGTGGAAGATAACTACCACCAGATGTACGATTGGGGCAGGGATATTTTTCCAGTTGGAAACTCAGCTGGTTTAGGCGGTTATGCTTTGCTGGTAAATAATGAGATAAAAAGATTAGGAATTACCGCAAAAGAACCTTTAAATAACATTGAAACAACCACATTCAAAATTGTAAGCGAAGGACCAGAGAATTCGGTTTTAAGTTATAATTACCACAATTGGGATATTAACGGAAAAAAATATCAGGTGCAGGAAACGACTTCAATCTGGCCGGGAATGTATGGATATAAAAATACGGTGTCGATAAATGGACTTCAAGGAAACGAAGTGTTTTTAGCGGCTCTTTCGAATATTAATAATACAAATCCTTTACAGGAAATTGTATCGGGTGATTTTGTTTGTTTAATACAGCACGGACATTTAACTTATGAAAAGCAATGGATATTAGGAACCACAATTATTGTTCCCAAAAAGATATACAAAGGATACATAGAAGCTCCAAAAACTGGACAGTTAACCGATTCGTATTTGGCTAAATTAACAGTTAAAAATAATGAGCCAATTAGTTATTATGCAGTGGCGGGTTGGGAATTAAGCGCTGATGCAAATTTTAAAGATGCAGCTTATTTTACGAAATACGTTACGACTCTTGCTGCTCAGCTTTCAGCTAAAATCGATATTCAAATAAAATAATGGATCAAAAAATAATTTAATTTAAGAATTATGAAAAAACTAAACTCTATTTTCGTTTTCCTTTTTTTGGGAGCATTTGTAACTGTACAGTCCCAAACAAATGATGTTACTTCTCCATTGCATTTGCTTCAGCCGGAATACCCTACTCCGTATATTATTCCTCAAAAAGAAAATGTAAAAGCGGTTTTGGATAGAGTTTATACTTTTTTAGAAGCAAATACAGCTTCAAAAGTTGTAAATAAAAAGGATAATACAGAAGTAACTGATTTTAAAAAAATTGACGGCAATATTGCTTTCGATAAAGGAGCATTTAGACTTACCAGTTATGAGTGGGGTGTAACTTATGCGGGAATGCTCTTGACTGCAAAGGAGACTTCTGATAAAAATTACGAAAATTATGTAAACAAAAGACTGCAGCTGATTGCGGATCTTTATGCCAATACAAATGAAAAAAACATTGAAGGTTCTCCAATACATTCGGTAATTAAGCCACATGCTTTGGATGATGCAGGAGCGTTATGTGCAGCCTTTATCAAAGCAAAAAAAATGGGTTTAAAAGTAAATATAGACCCGGTAATCAATAATTTAATTACATTCATAAGTCAAAAACAACAGCGTTTAAGTGACGGAACTTTGGCACGAAACAGACCTCAGATGAACACGCTGTGGCTTGATGATATGTTTATGAGCGTTCCTGCATTAGCACAAATGGGTGCGTATACGGGAGATGTAAAATATTTTGATGATGCTGTAAAACAAGTGACTCAATTTTCGCAAAGAATGTTCAATGCTGAAAAAGGCCTTTATATGCATGGCTGGGTAGAGTCAATGCAAGTGCATCCTCAATTTCATTGGGCTAGAGCAAATGGCTGGGCAGTTATGACTATGGTCGAATTGTTAGAAACATTGCCCAAAAACCATCCAGGATATCCAAAAGTGTTGGCACAACTGAAAGCTCATATTGCTGGATTGCAAAAATACCAAGACGGTACTGGTTTTTGGCATCAGTTAATTGACAGGAATGATACTTATTTAGAAACTTCGGCGACAGCAATATATGCTTATTCCATTGCCAGAGCTATAAATAGAGGTTATGTAGATAAAATGACTTATGCTCCAACTGTTTTATTGGCTTGGAATGCAGTAGCGTCAAAAGTGAATGACAAAGGTCAGGTTGAAGGAACCTGTGTAGGCACAGGAATGGGTTTTGACCCGGCATTCTATTATTATCGTCCTATAAATTTATTTGCGGCACATGGTTATGGACCGGTTTTATTGGCTGGTGCCGAAGTGATTGCGCTGTTAAACAACAGTCAGTTTGAGATAAATGACAGTTCTATACAATTAAAAAAGGGATAATATTTTAGAAAGATGGAGCTAAAAACAGCATTTTTATTATTTTATATGCTCTCTGCATTTGGTGCTTTTGCTCAAATAGGAAAACGGTTTCCATCTGAAAAAAAGATTGTCAAAGATCCAGTAACAGGGTATGAAATAACGTTTTTGACAAGTCAATCAAAAGGGGATTCTAAAATTTATCCAACGCATCCGCAATGGACTGCTGATGGTAATTGGGTATTATTCCGTTCCCATCGTGTTGAAGGAGAGATTATGGCGGTCAATGAAAAATCGGGCGAAATCGTTCAGGTTTCAGAAGGCGGTTATTCAGGAACATTTTGTATTGCTCAAAAATCGATGAAAGTGTATTTTATGCGTGATGCAGGTGAAAAGGCTATGCAAATAATGGAAGTGGATCTGGATAAAGTTTTTAAAGATAGTAAAGTGGGAAAAATGCAGGCTGTTTCTGTTTACGAAAGAGTCTGCGGAAAAAGCCCGTCAGAAATGGAAGCTTCAGGAGATATGGCTTTAGATGCCAATGAAGATAAAGTATATTTTAGAGTCGGTAAAACGGAAGCCCTTAAATATTTAGATAAAAATACAACTCTCGAAAAGGATTTTGGACCTAGAAATATGGGAGCTGGACCAGGTGGGATTTCCAGCATGAATTTGAAAACGGGAGAATTTAAGCATGTGATTTCTGTTGGTTTTCAAATAGGTCATATTCAGTCGAATACATGGAATGCGAACGAAATTATTTTTTGTTGGGAGACTGGAGGTAAATCACCGCAGCGCACTTGGACAGTTATGGCTGACGGTTCGGGTTTACGGCCATTATATCCAGAAGCTCCTTACGAATGGGTGACTCACGAAGCAGTAATTGGAAAAGACGAAGTCGCAATGGCAATAATGGGACACAGAAAAATTGACATTCAAAAAGAAACTCCTGTTCAAGTAACCGATAGTAAAGAAGTTAAAAACCCTGAAAATCCTGGACAAGAAAGTAATTGGGGAGCTACAGGAACGCGGGAAAAACCTACTGGCTTAGCGATAGTTAATCTCAGAACAAGAGAAATGATTATTGCAGGACAAACAAAATCGGGCAGTGGTTTTTGGCATGTTCACGGTTCATCTGATGGAAGGTGGGCTACAGGAGACGATTTTTCCAGAAGCCTGTATTTAATAGATAGAAAAACAAGCGAAGTCGTAATGCTTACGACAGGTCATAAAGAAACGGCAAAAGATCACATTCATCCCACTTTTAATAGGGAAGGGACCAAAATACAATTTGAATCGGCAATGCTTTCGGAGGATAATAAAACGATGAACATTTGTATTATAAATGTGCCTGAATCGTGGTTAAACAGAAAATATAAAAACTAAAATTAAATTGATTATAATGAAGAAAGGTATCGCATTAATTATCTTGTTTATCGGATTATCTCAAATTTCGACAGCGCAGAAAAACGCTAAAAACATTTTTCCTGATGGTACAAAAATTCCAGCTTGGTTTAATGATGCGTCTAAAATTAAATTAGAAAAATTAGGGAAACAATATGTTATTACAGATTATGACGTAAAAAAAGACAGCACAGTAATTCAAACTGTCGCCATTCAAAAAGTGATCGATAAAGCTTCTGAAAATGGAGGCGGAGTAGTAATTATTCCTAAAGGAGTTTTCTTGAGCGGGGCTTTATTTTTTAAGCCAAAAACACATTTGCACGTTTCTGAGGGCGGTGTTTTAAAAGGTTCGGATGATATTTCTAATTATCCAATTATGCCTTCGCGTATGGAAGGTCAAAATTTAGATTATTTTCCAGCGCTGGTTAATGCTTATGGTTTGGATGGATTTACAATTTCTGGAAAAGGAACGATAAACGGAAATGGCTATAAATATTATGAGGCTTTTTGGGCTAGACGCAAAGAAAATCCAAAATGTACCAATTTAGAAGTTTCAAGACCACGATTGGTTTTTGTTTGGAATTCCAAAAATGTGCAGTTTCAAGATGTGAAGCTGATTAATTCAGGTTTCTGGACAAACCATTTTTATAAATGTTCGAATGTAAAATTGATTGATCTGTATATTTTTTCCCCGCATGAAAAGATAAAAGCGCCAAGTACAGATGCTATTGATATTGATGTATGTTCAAATTTTCTAGTAAAAGGATGCTATATGTCGGTTAATGATGATGCTATTGCATTAAAAGGAGGCAAAGGACCATGGGCAGATACTGAAGAAGGAAATGGAGAAAATACAAACATTATTATAGAAGACTGTACATATGGATTTTCACATTCGGCATTAACAAATGGCAGTGAATCGATTCATAATAGAAACGTTATTATGCGTAATTGTTCAGTTACAGATGTTTCTCGTTTGTTGTGGTTAAAAATGAGACCGGACACTCCTCAAAAATATGAATACATTTTGGTCGAAAACATTAAAGGAACTGCCGTAAAAGGATTAGTAGTGTATCAATGGAATCAGTTTTTTGATATGAAAGGGCGCAAAGAGACTCCAGCTTCTTATGGAGAGCATGTAACTTTAAGAAATATTAATTTAAAATGTGAAAAGTTTTATGAAGTGCAAAAAGATCCGAACATATTTTTAACGGACTTTACTTTTGAGAATCTAAATATTGAATCCAAAAATGCTGAAATTGATAAAACAGCCATTAAAGGCGTGACTTTTAAGAATGTTAAAGTTAATGGTAAATTAGTGGATTAGTTATTTTTAAAATTTATAAAAGGCTGTTGCACAAATGTGAAATAGCCTTTTTTCTACTTTATTGATTCTTTTAAAAAAAATCATGATGAATTCTAAAAAAGTATTTTTTTATTCAGTCTTTGCATTTTTGAGTATTTCGGGAATGTTTGGACAGCAAAAAACAAAATCGAAAGAGTCTAAACCTAATGTCATTGTCATAATTGCTGATGATATGGGTTGGAATGACGTAGGCTATAATGGTTCCGAAATCAAAACACCCAATATTGATAATCTGGCTAAAAACGGCGTGCAGCTCAATCGTTTTTATGTGAGTCCTACTTGTTCTCCTACAAGAGCGTCTTTGCTTACGGGAAGACCAGCCAGCCGTATGGGGATTTTAGCACCAATTAGCGATAAAAGCGAATTGAAGCTACCCGATTCAATTCCTACTTTACCTCAATTATTGAAAAAAAACGGCTATGAAACGGCACTTATTGGCAAATGGCATTTAGGCTTACAATTAAGCAGCAGTCCAAAAGCTTATGGTTTTGATTATTCCTATGGTTTTTTGCACGGACAAATTGATCAATACACACATCTTTACAAAAATGGAAATCAAAGCTGGTATAGAAATGGAAAGTTCATTGAAGAAAAAGGACATACCACCGACTTAGTTACTCAAGAATCCATTAAATGGCTTTCGGAAATCCGTAATAAAAAGGAGAATTTCTATTTGCAGGTAGCTTACTCTGCGCCTCATTTTCCTTTGCAGGAAGAAGAGAAATGGAAAATTCCTTATAACAAAATTGCCAAAGACAGTTCCCGCAGGGATTATGATGCTGCAATGGCGCATTTGGATCACAGCATTGGAATTTTACTCAAAAGTTTAAAACAACAAAAATTAGAAGAAAATACGCTTATTATTTTTATGAGCGATAATGGGGCGATGGAAAACTGGGATTCCAGAAAAGAATATGGAGGTATACATCGGCCAAACACAACTTTAGGAGATAATACGCCTTTGCGTGATTGGAAAACTTCAAATTATGAAGGAGCAGTTCGTGTTCCTTGCGTGCTGTATTGGAAAGGACATTTAAAAAATTATAAGAATTCAGACTATATTTCGGTGATTGATTTTTTGCCTACGATTTTAGGATTAGCTGGGGCTGAAAAATTACCGCAAACGGTAGAGGGGCAAAATATATGGAATGAAATTTCAGAAAATAAAGAAATTAAAAACCGCGCGATTTATATTAGAGGTCATAAACAGGCTAGTTTAATTCAGAAACCTTGGAAATTAATTCAAAACTTACCTTCCAAAAAAGGGATTCCTGATTATGAACTGTTCAATATAGAAAAGGATCCTGAAGAAAAAAATAATGTTTTGTCTGAGAATGAAACAATCTTTGGAAAAATGAAGAAGGAATTGGATATGCAGATTAAGAAAGATCCAAAAATGAATGAGAAAATTAAATCAGAATAAAAATCATGGCTGTAGTCTAAAAGAATGTTGCTAATGAAATTTGTTATTCACATTAAAAACTGCTAAAGGAACTAGTCTTGTATAGTCCCTACGGGACAAATGACACGGTAAATTTGTTTTTCTACCAACATTTAGCTCCTACGGAGCAATATCCTGTAGGGATTATATATTGGTAGCTAAAAATTCACGCACATGCTGTTGTCCCGTAGGGACTTTACATTTTTGATCAATTAATAGCTCACTGTTAAAGTTAAGCATAAACAATAAAAAATGTAACACCATTAATTTAGACTACAGCCAAAATAAATAGTAAAATGTTCAAAAAACAACTCTTTTTTTTAATTGCGGTAACTGGTTTTTTAACCAATCCAGCTTTTGGCCAAAACGGCAAAGCAATTGATTTTTCTATTGTAAAAGCAAATGAAAGCGCGACAATTTTTATTGATCCCAAAACAGATAAACTGGTGGTTTGGGCAGTCAATGAGCTGGTTTCTGATGTGGAAGAAATAACGGGAAAAAAATTAAACGTTGTTTCCGCAGACAAAATTTCTCAAAATGGAATTTACATTGGTCAGGCTTCAAGTTCTTTATTTCAGTCTAAAACCATTCAAAAAGAATTAGCCAATCAATGGGAAAAATTTTATATCAAAAAAGAAGAGCAAAACTTAATAATTGCTGGTAGTGATGTGAGGGGAACTGTTTTTGCCATTTTTGAAATAGCCGAAAAATTAGGCGTTTCCCCTTGGAAATGGTGGGCTGATGTAAATCCTATTGCCAAAAAAGAACTCGTGCTTCAATTACCGTCAAAAGGAATAATCGAAAAACCATCGGTACAATACAGAGGAATTTTCTTGAATGATGAAGACTGGGGATTACAGCCTTGGGCAGCTAAAACTTTCGAGCCGGAAACTGGAGATATCGGTCCAAAAACGTACGAAAAAATATTTCAATTGCTTTTGAGATTAAAAGCCAATACGATTTGGCCTGCGATGCATCCGTGCACTAAAGGTTTTTTTACCATAAGCGGAAATAAAGAAATCGCCGAAAAGTATCACATGATAATTGGCTCTTCTCATGCAGAACCAATGCTTCGAAATAATGTCGATGAATGGAAAAAGAGCTTTGGAGATTATAATTATTTTACAAACAGCACTCAAGTAAATAAATATTGGCAGGATCGATTAGACGAAATAAAATCGGCTAATAATGAAGTGGTCATGACATTGGGCATGAGAGGGGTTCACGACAGTAAAATGGAGGGTGCCAAAAATGTAGAGGAATCCATTTCTATGGTTGGAAAAATAATTGGGATTCAGCGTGAAATGTTATCGAAAACATTTAAAAAACCGTTAAATGAAATCCCGCAGGTTTTTGTTCCATATAAAGAAGTATTGGAATTATATGATAATGGGTTAAAAGTTCCGGATGATGTTACTTTGGTTTGGCCAGATGATAATTACGGTTATATTCGTCGTTTAAGTAATGAAAAAGAGCAAAAAAGAGCAGGAGGCGGGGGTGTTTATTACCATCTTAGTTATTGGGGACGTCCTCATGATTTTCTTTGGTTAAGCACTGCACAGCCAGGATTAATTTGGAGCGAAATGTCAAAAGCATATCAAAACGGCGCTAAAAAAATGTGGATTGTAAACGTGGGCGATATCAAGCCAGCCGAATATAATATGGAGTTTTTCATGGACTTGGCATGGAATATCAACAGTATTCCGTTTGATGGGATTAATAAAAATCTAGAAGAATGGGTTTCAAGAGAATTTACGCCTGCGATTGCCAGTGAATTGAGCCCAGTTATAGCCGAATATTACCGATTGGCTTTTGTCAGAAAACCAGAATATATGGGTTGGAGCCAAACCGAACCGACCACTCCGATTAAACCTTCGAATTTCAGAAAAGAAGAAATGGAGGAAAGAATAAAAGCCTATGAGCAACTGGTAAAAAAAGTAGATTCGTTATCTTCTTTTATCCCAGATGAGCGAATAGACGCTTGGTTTCAATTGGTTGAATATCCAATAAAAGGTGCAGCTAATATGAATTTTAAATTTTTGTATTGGAATTTGGAAGCAACTGCCAATGATGAGGTTCAAAAAGAAAAATACCATAAGCAGGCATCTCAAGCCTATGAGAAAATAAAAGAGCTTACGGAATTTTACAACACAAAAATGAGCAACGGAAAATGGAATCAGATGATGTCAATGAAACCTCGAAATCTGCCTGTTTTTGATTCGGTGGCAAAAAACTCAAAGATCAAAGAAATCGATAGTAAAATAAACAACGTTATTGTAATTCAGGCAAACCAATTTATAGCTTCAAAAAACAGTGAAAATTATAATTGGAAAACTATAAACGGTTTGGGTTACAGCAATAATGCCATGACTCTTTTTCCTTTAAACCAGCATTATTTTAAAAAAGCGAAGCCTGCTGTTTCGTATGAATTTGAAGTTCCAGAAACTGGAAATTATGAGGTTGAAGTACATTTTTTGCCAACCCATTCGAATAATTTTGATAACGAAGTTTTTATCAAAATAAATGAAAATGAATCGAAATCATTTTTAATTAATACCAAAGACCGCGATACTACTTGGAAAGAAAATGTATTGCGAAACAGTGCAATTGTAAAAGTTCCTTTTTCTGTTACGAATGCTAAAAAGCAAAGTATGACCATTTCGGTAAACCAAACAGGAATTGTTTTAGACTATATTTCGATAAAAAGGAAATTATAACAGATTGATTTTTTTGTGGTTTCCGAGCTGTGCTAAGGATTGAAAAGCTTGTAACTCAATCCAATTTTTATTCCTTAATCAATACAATAGTAGCTTTATAGCCGGTGCCGACATTCCATTGACTTGCCGTAATAACAGCTCCTTTATCATCATAAACCTCAAACTGGGCGGTATTTGGCGATGCAAAACCTTCGTTCAAAGCTTCAAAATCAATTTTATTGATACCATCTACTAAAGTTATTTTGAACCCTTGAAATTCGCCGCTCAAACTAACTTCGGGCTGAATCATTTTATCATTCAAATATACTTTTATCTTATCGCCGTCTACAAAGGCAGCATCCCGAAAGCGGACAGTAGAAGTAAATGTTTTTGTTTTAAAACTTCCTAAATATTGATTTTGTCTGTAAAAAATCCCTTCAGAATTGTTGGTTTTTTTATACAGATAAGGATTTTTAAAAAGTTCTTCAGGATTGATTTGATAAGGATCTGGTTTTTTCACAACAGCTAACTCTTCTTTTTTTGGCGTAATTTCTCTAGGAGGAATAACTATTTTGTCTTCTGTATTTTTAGCAGGAATGGGTTTAAATTTATGATCACGCCCATCCTGAGCATATCCTTGCAGGGAAATACCAATCACAATAATTAAAAATAATATCCTTTTCATAAGTTATAAACAGTACTAATTAAAAACAGTTGTATCTATATTATATAACATTTAATTGTAGTGTTTATTGCTTTATTTCCATAAAAAAAGTGCAGCAACAGATTATGTTACCGCACTGGATTTTTAAATGAAATTTTAGATTATTCCTTCTTTTTCGGAATCTCAATATAATCCCTCAAAGCGCATTTTTTTAAGTTTTTAATGCTTTCAGCTACCGTCAGCGCATTGAGTGTAGCACCTTCAAGACCAGTATGCGTATGGTCTTTTGGAAAAAAAGCTTTTACTTTTTCTTTGCCCAAAGCCTCATACTTTTTAGCAATAATTACATTCAGATCAATAAAATCCACGCCTTGATTTTCGGCGGCAATTTTAGACCATTTGTTATAGCTGTCCTCTCGAAGTTCTACTTTGTCATTTGGCCATTCGTTTCTTGGCGTTTGGCTCATTACAATCGGAATTGCTCCTTTTTCTTTGGCTTCTTTGATATATCTTTCTATATAAGATCCAAAAGTGCGCACCGTTTCTTTAATGCTGTCAGCACGGTTTACAATTTGTGTTTCGCTACCATTTCCTTTTAATGAACCTCTGTATTTGTCTTTGTCAACAGCTCCGGCATCATTATGACCAAACTGGATAATAACAAAATTACCTGGCTTTAATTGGTCTCTGACTGCTGCCCATAAACCTTCAAATTCATAAGTACGACTGCTTCGCCCGCCTCTGGCTTTATTGATGACATCAATTCGTGTGGTGTCACAAAACTGTGAAAAAGCAACTCCCCAGCCTACGGCGTTTTCATTATTGCCATTGTTTGCCATCGTAGAATCGCCAATCAAAAACACTTTTTTCTTTTTTGGAAGCTTAATTTTTGGATTCGCTAAAACGTATTTGCTGAATGAATTACTGCTTTTTTTGAGTTCGCTGGCAATTACTGTGGCTGATAAAACTGCCCCTTTTGCAGAAGTATGGGTGTGGTCTCTTTCATAAAAATAAGTTCCCATGACTTTGGATTCTCCCACTTTTTCTAATTCTAATGACATTTTATCATTCAAATCAATGAAAGCAACATCTTCCTGCTCTGCAATTTGTTTTGCCCATAATCCATACGATTCGTTGTTGCGAAGAACTTTTCCATCTTTCCAATCGTTTCTTGGAATTGGTGAAAAAACTACTGGAATAGCACCTTTTGATTTAGCATCTTGTACTAATTTTCGAATGTACCAGCCATACGAATGTACGATTTCGTGTTTGTGAGTTAACAGGTTGTCAATTTCTTCGGTTTCGTTGCCAATGCCTTTAATTGTTCCTCGGGCTCTTGTCGTATCATTTATGGCGCCATTATCATTATGTCCAAATTGAATAAAGACATAATCGCCTTTTTTGAGTTGTTTAAAAACCGGTTCCCATAATCCTTTGTACTGAAAACTTCGGCTGCTGGTTCCTCCTAAAGCATGATTTTGAATAGAAACTTTTGTGGTATCCAAAAATTGTCCAATAAAATCGCCCCAGCCCCAAAGTCCTCCGTCTCCTTTACCGCTTCCATTTTTTACAGTGGAATCACCAACGATGAAAAGGGTTGGTTTGGTTTCAGTTTTTTGGGTGAAATTAAAAAAAAGTACTGCAACATACAGTAAAGCCATTAATTTTATAATTTTCATATTGGTATGATTTGTTTTTTATTGGTATCAGCCTATTTTTTAATTATTGTTTCTAAAATCAAACCACAAATTCATTGATATTCCGTCATCTCCTTTTTTGATGCGAATGTTTGTTGGCTGGCTTTCTGGCCCTTGCTGTTCTAATGGTTTAAAATCTCTCATCGCTGGAATTTCATACATAAAGGAAATGTCGCCTTCCGGAAAAGCTGGCTGAGGATTACTTCCTGGGAATCCATTTTTAGGCAGATCGGGAGTGAATAATCGCAAAAATAAATTCTCTGATTCACTAAAAACTTTAAATGATGAAGCACCCGCTTTTAGATTTGCTCCCAATAAATTGGCATGATAGCCTTTGAATTCCGGATAAACCAAATTCTCAAAACTTTCGCCTGTTATAGTGGTGTTGTATGCTTTTTCCCAAACACCATAAGTAGTTCCTTTGATTCTGTTTTTCCAAACATGGTAAGGACCTCTTCCAAACCATTTTATTCCCGTAACTTCTTTTTCAGGGAAACTGAATGTAACTCCGAATGAATTAATTTTGTCTTCAAAATAAGCTCCGTCAAAACCGCCTGCATTCTCGGCATTTTTCAACGCAAGTACTTCCATTTTAAATCTGCCGTCTGGGCACATTATCCATTTTATGGAGTTTAATCCACCAGAATAGGTAACTGTACAGACTGCATTTTCGCCTTCCTGCGAAAGTATAACTTCTTTCAGTTTGGCTTTCATCCCGATAGGACGCGGACCATTCGTTAACGGAATTACAGAAGCCGCGTTTTTAACCGTCAGGATTTCTCCAGTCGTGCTGTCTAAAGTCACGGTAACATTTTCTCCGCTTAAAACAACCTCATTTCCGTTGCGGGTGGCAGTGGCTTTAGTTTTAACAGCTTTAGAAACTAAAAATTTAGATGCAAAATAGCTGGCTTTATGAATAGGCCAAGTCCAGGTATAGATTTCTTTTCCAAATTGATCATTCGCGGTAATCGATAAAATATCTCCCTCTGCAAAGTTCGCAGGGAGATTAAATTTAATTTTGCGTGTTTCGCCTGGATCAATACTCGGAATTTCAATTTTACCAGTGCTTAGCACTTTTGAAACGGCATTTGTATAAAGAATATCAGCATCCGATTTCAGTATTTTATATTCCATTTTGCAGGAATTCAAATTACTGAACAGGTAATCATTGGTTATCAAAAAGGAGCCGTCAAATGCATCTGTCACTTGTTTTGGAGCGAATTGAATGGGTGCCCAAACTTCTTTTACCGTATAATAACTGCCTTCTCTTTCTCGGTGCGGACCCAAAATTCCGTCTGCAGCCAAAGAGCCTTTCGAGTCAAATTTCGCATCTCCTTTCCAATCAGAACGAAATACGGCTTCGTCTAGCATAGCCCACATAAATCCTCCTGCAAACAAAGGACTTTGTTTGTAGCGGGTCCAAAAATCTTCAAGAGCTGCTCCGTGTCCGTTGTCGTAGGTTCCGTGCATGAATTCAGTTGGGAAAAACACATTTTCTCCGCTGTTGAATCGATGCATACCCGTTAAATAAGTAGGGTAGTGGTGCGTATCCCAGCCATTAAAATCGGACCATGGATGGATAACGATTCTTTTTTGAGGATCATTATCGGCAAAAACTTTATCCACATCATAATTCCAGCCACCTTCATTTCCATTGTCCCAAATAATTACCGACGGATGGTTGACATCGCGGACAACAGTTTCGGTTACTAATTTTGTTCCTGTTTTGGTGTCATACGAATTTTGCCATCCAGCCAGTTCATTCAAAACAAATAATCCCAAAGAGTCACAAACTTCTAAGAAATGCTCGTCTGGCGGGTAATGGCCACGAACGGCATTCATATTCATGTCCTTCAGCAATTGGCCGTCTAACACACTGATGCGCTTGCTGGTGCTTCGTCCGCCTTCCGGCCAAAAGGAATGGCGATTGATTCCTTTCATTATAATTTTGGTGCCATTCACATAAATTCCGTCCTTTTTCTTGAATTCTAAAGTTCTGAAACCAATTTTTTTGTCCAATTTGTGAAGTACCGTTCCATTTTGTTTTAAAGACAGTTCTAGTGTATATAAATTAGGGGTTTCCGGATTCCAAGGTTTAATGTCTTTCCATTGGGCTGTAATTGTTTCTTTAACGCTTTTTGCCTTAATCGGAAAAGTGAAAGTTTGAAAATTTTCACCGTTCAATCCTTTCAAAGAGGCTTCTACAACTGTATTTTTAGGAATGTTTTTAAGGCTCATATCAATAGTGATCGAACCGTCCATTTTTGGATTTACGGCAATATGCTGAATTTGAGTTTTTGGAGAAACCTCAAGCCACACCGGACGATAAATTCCGCCAAACAGCCACCAATCTGCTCTTCTTTCTGCAGCATTAACCGAGCTATTGTTCGAATGTTTCCATACGTGAACTTCCAGCATATTTTTGACACCAAATTTTAATAAAGAAGTAATGTCATATTTAAATTCATAAAAACCGCCTTGGTGAATTTCCCCAGCCAATTTTCCGTTTATTTTTACTTCGGTATCGGTCATCGCTCCGCCAAAAGCAATCAATACATCTTTGCCTTTATAATCATTTGGAACATCAAATTCGTATTTATAAAGCCCCTCTTCTTTACTAGGCTCTTTTTGGTTAAGTTCCTTATACCATCTTCCGTATGTATATTCGCCAAAACCTTCTAATTCCCATTGGGAAGGTACATTGATAGTCGTCCATTTTTTACTGTTATTACCATCGGTACAATAAAATTCCCATTTTACAGGGTGTTCAAAATCTTTTCCGGAAAGTAAAACTTTATCCGTTTGCTGTGCAAAATTGTTTTGTGCCGAAACAATAGTCATCGCAGCAATAAAAAGAGATTGTAAAGTTTGTTGTATTTTCATTTTAAATGTATTCAAAAATATTAATTGCCGTCAGGCTTTGCGATTTCAAATCGGGTACTCATTGGTAATGTCCAATTTGAAATGTAATTAGGATGTTCGGGGCTGTATTTTGATGTTTGCATTGAAATGTCTTTTTGTAAAGGTAAGTTCAAGTCACGAATTCCCTTAATTACGCAAAGTGCAATTTCATTGGCTCCAAAACTATTAAAATGAGTATTGTCTTCTAAAGCTTTGGTTTGCCCCGGAAAAGTATTGGCGGGGTATTGTACAAAAGCTTTTCTGGAAGCATTATCTCCCCATTTTTCATACAATTGGGTAGTCATTGCGGTAATGTCAATAAGAGGCACATTTGTCTTTTTAGCTACGGCACGCATGGCATCGGGGAAATCTCCATGCGTTGCTTTTAAGGTTCCGTCGGTATTGAAGGCGCGACGTTGTGTAGGCGTAACTAAAATTGGAATAGCCCCTTTGTTTTTAGCTGCTTGAATAAATTCGATTAATAAATCTGAATATGATTTCCAGGCAGTATTTTCTGGGCCTTTTATTTTTTCATCGTTGTGGCCAAATTCAATGAACAAATAATCGCCGGCTTTAATCTGAGAGCTTATTTTTTGCAGACGATTGCTGCTTTTAAAAGAACTCAAAGCAAGACCAGAACAGGCATAATTGGTCAAGACAACATTGGTGTTAAAATACTGAGGAATCATTTGTCCCCAAGAAGCCCAAGGCTCTACGTCTTGGTCGGTTACGGTAGAATCGCCTGCCAGAAAAATAGTGGTTACTTTTTCAATTGGAATAATTTCAATTTTTTGAATATTTGCTGTTCCTAAAAATTCTAGGGTTAGTTTGTTATCCCAATTCAAGTCTCCTTTTTCACGGTCTTTTAATTTTATTGAATTGGAATCATTAATATAACTGTTACGAACATTTACATTGAATTCTTGTATTGCAGATTTACCTTTTTTTATCAAAAGTTGATTAATCATTATTCTTCGGGATTCTGCTTTTACTGTAATGTTAGAATCTTTATTATCGTTGCCCAAAGTGATTTTTACTTTGTAATTTCCTTCGGGAATTTTTATCGAAAAATAAGTGCTTTTAGTAATTTTTAAACCAATAGCTGTAAAAACAGTATTTTCAGCAGTATCAAAATCAAAACCATATCCAGTATTTTCTTCATATTTATCAGCAGAAAATACATTGACGAATTTGTTGCTTTTTTTAGAAGACTCAAAATTAAAAAACTTTGGTTTAATGGGTGTAGTCGTGCTTTTTGGATTAAGATTATCCACATTTTTATCCATTGATAAAAGCATATTTGAAGAGCACAAAACCAATACAAGCAAAGTAAAGATTCTAAAAGGTTTCATTTAATTTAATTTTGGTTAATAGATTTTCAAAACTAACGGTTCGCTTTTTAAATACTATCCTGTACTATTAGGTTGCTTAAAATGTTAAATAAGTACTGATTTTATATAAATTACGGGTAGGTACAGGATAGAATAGTGTTTAAAAAGAAGCAATATTGCGTTATTAATTATTATTCAATCTGTATTTTTTTAATTTTTTAGTTATTAGATACTGATTTTTACCTCTGTTTAAAGAGATATTTAATTAGAACAAAAAAATGCAAAAAAGTTTAATATTGCCCATACATATCTATGAAAATTAAGCCGATTTCACTGCTTTGTTTGCTTTTTATTATGTTTTCGACAGTCTTTTTTGGTCAAAAAAAAGAAATAAAAGAAACAGCTCCGCGTAAAATTCATTACGTGCCGGATGGTGATGGTTTTTTACTTAAAAAGGGTGTTCGGAAATTTAATCGTGCTTTGTATGGATCGAATACAGCGTTTAGAGTGGAGGCCGGAGATTTACCCGAATTTGCTATGTACATGCCCGGAATGGGAGGTAATTTAAAGTTAGGTCTGTCCAATGGAAAAAACAGTAAATGGATAACCGAAGCCAATTCAATTACGACCCGTTATGCCAACGGAAAAATGTTTTATGAAATCCAAGATGCTATTTTAGGAAAAGGAAAATTGAAACTTGAAATAGCAGCGCTGAAAGAAGAAGAAGGTTTTGTTTTGAAAGTTTCTGGCATTGATACCGATAAAAACACTTCTTTAATTTGGGCTTTTGGGGGAGCCAGTGGCAGAAAATTCAGCCGAGATGGTGACATTGGGGCTGATCCAGAATCGGTTTTTTATTTAAAACCAGAATATTGCATCAATAATCAATTTACGATAAAAGAGAATTCATTTTTGCTGGAATATGGTTCAGAAATAAATAAACAAAAAACAGGAAACAATAAAAGTTTACTCGGAGTTTATCCCAAATCAGATTTGCATACTGCCAATGCTGAAAAGCAAAATTCACCATTACAATTATTTGCTTCAGCTCCCGAAAAACAGAATTTGATTGTTGGTAAAATCAATTCGATTTCAAAAACAGATTTATTTTGGTCATTCCATACAAGCGTAAATTCTAAAGCAAAAAGTCAAGCAGATCTAGCTGAATTGTTTGTAAAAGCATCACAGCAGACACAAGAATTAGCCAGCAGAGTAAAAGTTACTACACCCGATCCTTATATAAATACATTAGGTCCAGCATTGGCAATTGCCGCCGATGGAATTTGGGAAAGTCCTGCCTATCTGCACGGTGCTGTGGCTTGGCGCATGCATTTAAATGCTTGGCGTGGTGCGTATGTTGCCGATCCTTTAGGCTGGCACG
Organism: uncultured Flavobacterium sp.; assembly: GCA_963511725.1. Lineage (GTDB taxonomy): Bacteria > Bacteroidota > Bacteroidia > Flavobacteriales > Flavobacteriaceae > Flavobacterium. Next base: position 50,755 of record CAUPKA010000008.1, on the reverse strand, counting down.
ACAGAGCAAAAACTCATTTTACAAGTTACAGTAATTCACAGGTTACACAGCCATTAACAGGCCTTGTTGTTTTTGATGCCGAACGAAATTTGGCGCGTCAAAAAGAAGAAATGGGAACTTCGATGTTTAGCAGCGGTTATATCAGCCGTAAGCCTGACAATAATACAATTGCCCATCATTATGATATGAATTTGGTTTTTTTCGATCAAATGCTGCGTCATTTCAAATGGACTGGCGATACCGAATTCATGAAAGAAATGTGGCCTGTGCTACAAAGACATCTCGATTGGGAAAAACGAAATTTCGATGTAGATAATGATGGTTTGTATGACGCTTATGCATCCATTTGGGCTAGTGACGCTTTGCAATACAGCGGTGGAGGCGTGATTCATTCGTCAGCTTATAATTATTATTCGAACAAAACCGCAGCAACAGTTGCGACTGCTTTACAGCAAAATGCCAAACCGTTTACTGCCGAAGCTAATAAAATTGCCACAGCAACAGCCGATAAATTATGGATTCCTGAAAAAGGTGTTTTTGCAGAATATAAAGATGCTATGGGTAAGCAGTTATTGCACGAAACTCCTGCGATTTGGAGTATTTACCATACCATTGATTCCGAACTTGCGAATCCTTTTCAGAATTATCAAATGCTTCGTTATGTAGATACACAAATTCCTCACATTCCAATTCAAGTGGAAGGATTGGACAAAAAAGATTTGTATGTAATTGGCACAACCAATTGGCAGCCGTATACTTGGTCGATTAACAATGTGGCTTTGGCAGAGCAATTGCATACTTCTTTGGCGTTTTGGCAAGGAGGCAATTCTGAAAAAGCGTTTAAAATGTGGGAAAGCGCTTTGGTCGAAAGCATGTATTTAAGCCCTTCGCCAGGTGGTTTTGAGCAGTTAATGTATCAGGACGCGATACGTGGCGAATTGTACCGAGATTTTGCAGATCCAATCGGAATGACGGCAAGAACATTGGTTGAGGGACTTTTTGGAATTCAGCCCGATGCATTGGCACATCAATTAACCATTAAACCCGGATTTCCAGAAAAATGGGACTCGGCTTCTCTGGAAATTCCAGACATTTCCTTTTCTTTCAAAAGAGAGAAAAACACGGATTCGTATGAAATTGCCAATCATCTTTCAGCAAAAATGGGGTTGCGATTCATCCTAAACAGTGCTTCAGAAAAAATAAACAGCATTACAATTAATGGAAATAAAGCCAATTATACCATCACGAAAAACGGAATTGGAAAGCCCGAAATTATAATTGAATCGCCTTATGCTGAAAAATATAGTATTGCAATCAATTGGGACGCTACAGCTTTAGAAAAAATTAAATCACAGGAAATTTACAATCCGAAAGATGCTTTTGCATTGGAAACTAAAATAGCAAAAATCATTGAGGTGTATGACCCTCAAAAGGTTTTAAATTCAATTTCAAAAACCGAAAATAAAGTTGCTGCAATTGTAAATAGCATTGGAGATAAAACACTGTTTGTACAATTACAGCAAGGCGAAATGATTTGGTGGGAACCTATTGTTGTCAATTGCAAGCCAAGATTTGAAGTTGCTGTAAAAGAAGTAAATTCTAATAATTTATTGCTTTCTATCCAGAATAATTCGGATAAAAAAGGTGATGGGAAATTGCTTTTTAATCCATTTGGAAAAGAAATCTCAGAAGCAGTTTCTATTAAAGCAAACAGTACTGAAGTTATTACAATTCCATTAAAAAACGGGATTACAGGAACGAATAATTTTCAACTGCAAACTGCTGATGGAAGCGTTTATCCACTATCATTTATTAGCTGGGATATTCCTGAAAATAAAAATTTAAAATCAGAAACGGTTTCGTTAACTTCTTATTTTAATGCAAAAGTGACTGATATTTTTAAACAAAAATATGAATCTCCAAGACCGAAAACTCCAACTTTGCAATTGCCTTTGCAGGGAATCGGAAATTGGTGTTATCCGCTGATTAATCCAACTATTGATGATTCTGGCTTGCGTTCGAAAGCCAAAGCAAATGGAAAAATTACGACTCCAGAGGGAATAGTTTTTGAAACGCCATCGGATGAAAACAAGAACAATATTGTTTTCACTTCAATGTGGGACAATTTTCCTGAAAAGATAACCATTCCGTTAAGCGGTAAAGCGTCTCATTTGTATTTAATGCTCACGGGTTCGACCAATCCGATGCAGAGCAGAATGGCAAATGGTAAAGTAATTGTCAATTATAGCGATGGTTCTTCGGAAGAATTGGAACTAAAAAATCCCGAAAATTGGTGGCCAATTGAACAGGATTATTTTGTAGATGGATTGGCTTTTAATACCAATGCACCAAAACCGCCGCGTGTTTATTTGAAGTCTGGAATTATTTCCCGCACTTTTGATGATTATAAAGCAATAAAAGGATTCGCTAATAATGGCATTGATGGCGGTGCCGGAACGATTTTAGATCTTCCGTTGAATCCATCAAAAACCTTAAAAAGTTTTTCGATACAAACCATTGCCAATGATGTGGTAATTGGTTTGATGAGCGCGACATTAATTAAATAGTTTTATTTTAAAATTTAAAAACATGAAAAAATATTCGATTATCTGCATTTTGCTGTTTTCTATAGGTGTGTCTGCCCAAGAAAAAATTGACCGAAAAGCAGTAGTGACAAGACACGATGTAAAGATTACGCAAATCGATACCTTGGCTTCCCTGAGTGTTGGAAATGGTGCTTTTGCTTTTACAGTTGATGCTACAGGTTTACAGACTTTTCCCGAAAAACATCAAAATGGAATTCCGCTAGGAACTCAGGCAGAATGGGGCTGGGACAGCTATAAAAATGTTAACGGATATAAGTTTTCGGAGACTTTGAAAGATGTGGATCAGTATGGAAGAAAGATTTCCTATTCGACGCAGATTAAAGGCCCACCACGAAAAAAAGAAGCAGTCGACTGGTTTCGCCAGAATCCGCATTTATTGCAATTGGGAAATATTGGTTTTGAAATTACCAAGAAAGACGGCAGTTTGGTTAAGCCAGAAGACATCAAAGCGATCAATCAAAAACTGAATTTATGGACTGGAAAAATTGAAAGTTATTTTGAAGTCGAAGGCACTTCCGTAAAAGTAGTAACGGCTTGCGACCAGACAAAAGATGCTTTAGGATTTCAAGTAGTGTCGGATTTAATCACACAAGGACGTTTGAAAATTCGCGTTCGTATTCCGTTTCCAACAGGAGATTGGTCAGATATGGGAACAAAATGGGAAGGCAAACAAGATTACAAAAGCAACCTGAAAATCAAAAATAAATCGGAAGCGACAATTACGCATGTAATGGACAGTATTTCGTATGATATTAATTTGAAATGGAAAGGAACTGCGGAGTTGAAAGAAAAAGCCAAGCATTATTTTGTTCTGGAGCCTTCAAAAAGCAATACAATAGAATTGAGTTGTTTATTCATTCAAACGATTAAAAATAAAGGCATTGTTCCTTCATTTGCAGAAGTTGAAAAGAGTTCTGTTTCAGGTTATGACAATTTTTGGAAAAGCGGAGCAGCTGTCGATTTTGCAGGAAGCACTGATACCCGAGCTAATGAATTGGAACGAAGAATTGTGCTTTCGCAATATTTGACAAAAATACAATGCGCCGGTTCTATGCCACCGCAGGAAACTGGACTGACGTACAACAGCTGGTATGGAAAACCGCATTTAGAAATGCATTGGTGGCACGGGGTTCACTATGCGCTTTGGAACCGACCGCAATATTTAGAAAATACGTTAGGCTGGTATCAAAATGCATTTGATAAAGCTAAAAAAATTGCCCAAAGACAGGGTTTTGAAGGAGCAAGATGGCAAAAGATGACAGATCCGGACGGTAACGAAAGTCCATCATCTGTAGGGTCATTTTTGATTTGGCAGCAGCCTCATTTTATTACTTATGCTGCCTTATTGTATGAATCATCCAAGTCGGAAACCACTTTGAAAAAATATAGCGAACGCGTTTTTGCCACCGCTGATTTTATGGCTTCTTTTGCTTTTTATGACGCAACCAAAAAACGCTATATGCTAGGGCCTGGCGTAATTCCAGCACAGGAGCGTTTTGTGGCGATGCAGACGTTTAATCCAACCTATGAATTGGCATATTGGAACTGGGGATTAAAAACGGCTATTGCTTGGAAAAAGAAAATGAAGCAAACGGTTCCTGAAAAATGGGAAGCGGTACTAAAAGATTTGTCGCCGCTGCCAGTTCAAAACAACGTGTATTTGGCAACCGAAAGCGCTACCGATTCTTACACTAATCCTGAATTTAAAACAGATCATCCATCGGTTTTGGGAACTTTTGGAATGCTTCCTGAGACTTCTTTATTGGATAAAAAAATAATGAAAAATACATTCGATTTGGTTTGGGATACTTGGTCTTGGCAAAAAACATGGGGTTGGGATTTCCCAATGACTGCTATGTCTGCAGCACGTTTGGGACTTCCTGAAAAAGCTATTGATGCTCTGTTTATGAAAGTAACGACTAATACGTATTTGAAAAACGGCCACAATTATCAAGCAGAAAGACTGACGCTTTATCTTCCTGGTAATGGCGGATTATTAACTGCGGTTGCCATGATGTGCGGCGGCTGGGAAGGTTCAACAGAACCGAATCCAGGATTCCCGAAAGATGGAACATGGAAAGTAAAAAGCGAAGGCTTTCAGAAGATGTTTTGATTCAAAGATACTAAGTTGCTAAGGTTCTGAGATGCTAAGGTTTTTTGCATATAGTTTGTCATTTCGACGGAGGAGAAATCACACTAGGAATTCCGCAAAGAAAACAGCTAATCTTTGGCGAGTTACGTGTGTGATTTCTCCTCCGTCGAAATGACAAGAAAACTAAAAAAACCTGCTTAAATATTTTTAAATCTGTGTGAAATTTTTTAATCCAAAAAAAATTATGAAAAATAGAATTCTATTTCTGCTATTATTTTTGTCCGGTTCCATTTTGGCACAACGACAAATGGAAAATTTGGACAGAGGAATTATTGCCGTTAATCAAAATGGAAAATTTTTCATCAACTGGCGTGTTTTAGGTACAGATCCTGATGATTTAGCTTTTAATTTATATCGAAAAAGCGGTACGCAAAAAGCGATTCTGCTTAACGAAAAACCAATTACTGGAGCCACAAATTTTAGTGACGAAACGGCTAATCCTGCAGAAAATAATACTTGGTTTGTGAAAACGGTTATAAATGGTAAGGAAAATGAAACCAAAGGCAGTTTTACTATTGTAGCCAATGCAACAATAAAGGATTATCTGTCTATTCCGTTGAAAGCAATAAAAGGATATACTGCCAATGATATTTCGGTGGGAGATTTGAATGGCGACGGACAATATGAATTAGTGGTTCACATGACGGGAATAGGAAAGGATAATTCATTTTTAGGATTGAGCGATCAGCCTATTTTTCAGGCTTATACTTTGGAAGGCAAATTTTTATGGGAGATAAATTTGGGTAAAAACATTAGAGAAGGAGCGCATTATACGCAGTTTATGGTATATGATTTGGACGGAGACGGCATAGCCGAAATGGTTTGCAAAACAGCCGATGGAACCATTGACGGAACTGGAAAAGTGATTGGAGATGCTTCAAAAGACTGGAGAGATATTGATGAAAAGTCTCGAACTTTTGGTAAAATTTTAAAAGGCCCTGAATATCTTACCGTTTTTGACGGACGAACAGGAAGTGCCGTTACAACAGTAGATTATATTGCCGAAAGAGGGGATATTGGTGCTTGGGGAGGCCGAGGCGGTAATGGAGGAAATGATTCAAACGGAAACAGAGTAGATCGTTTTACGGCTTGTGTTGCTTATTTGGACGGCGTTCATCCAAGTGTGGTGATGTGCCGTGGTTATTACGGCAGAATTGTTTTGGCCGTATGGGATTTTAAAGATAAGAAATTAACTTCCCGATGGGTTTTTGATACTAAAGACAGCAAGAATCCATATTCAGGAATGGGAAATCACGGACTTTCGGTTGCTGATGTTGATGCTGACGGAAAGGATGAAATTATCTATGGTTCGATGTGTGTGGATGATAATGGCAAAGGTTTGTACACTACTGGTTATCGTCATGGTGATGCTTTGCACGTGAGTGATTTGGATCCCGAAATTCCCGGTTTGGAAGTTTTTGGGGTTCATGAAATCGAAGAAGGGACAAAAGGTCCTGGTGTTGTTTTGTTTTCGGCAACAGATGGAAAAACATTATTTACGGCAATGGAAGATGAAGATGTAGGCAGAGGCGTAGCGGATAATGTTGACAGTACTAGAGTTGGTGCGCAAGTGTGGTGGTCCGGGTCTAAATTTTTATACGACATTAAAGGAAATCAAATTGGCGAAGCACCAAAATCGACTAATTTTTTAATTTATTGGGATGGAGATACATCTCGTGAAATTCTCAATTCGAATTACATTGATAAATACGGCAAAGGAAGATTGTTTACCGCCGAAGGCGCACAATCCAACAATGGAACCAAATCCACTCCGGGTTTATCGGCTGATATTTTAGGCGACTGGAGAGAAGAATTGATTTTGAGAAGCACTGATAATACCGAATTACGAATCTACAGCACTGTAATCCCAACGGATGTTAGGCAATATACTTTAATGCACGATCCGCAATACCGCTTAAGCATAGCTTGGCAAAATGTAGGTTACAATCAACCGCCGCATACTGGTTTTTATATGGGCAAAGGAATGAAGACTGCTCCAAAGCCAAATATAGTTTTGGTAAAAACACCTTAGAAAATTTTTAAAATTCTCGCTTTACTTTTCTAAAACTGGTTGGTACTGGTTTGTATTTAATTGTTCTGTTCTTATATTTGTTACTAAGCTGAGCTCGATTGCATCTAAATAATAACAAGTAGGTAATATGTTTGTCTTTAGCCCTGATCGTAACGGCATCCTTTGCTTTTTTTCTTTAAAAAAGCAAAGATATAGTGGAGAGCAGGAACCATATAACCAAAAATGCCTGATGTTGTTGCTCCAAAATAAATAATAGAATTCAGAGTATTAAGTTTATAAAATATATGCCACAGAAAGCCACCGATAGTTTGTACAGATGTAGATTCAGCCGTAAAATTTTAGCTTTATTGATGCTGTTTTTTTGTGCAGCAGTCCATGCTCAGCTTGAAACTAATGAAAGTGAAGTTGGTTTGGGATGGAGCAACAATTCTGTCAACACTGTTATTTTTAGAAATAGTGCTTTGACAACTTTTAAAAATTGGCAATTTACCGCTTATTACGACCCTGATGGAAAGATGGTTTTGGCAAAGCGCAATTTGAATTCCAATCAATGGAAAAAAGTTATCACTCCTTACAGCGGCAATGTAAAAGATGCTCATAACAGCATCAGCATTGCGGTCGATACAGATGGTTTTCTTCATGTAAGCTGGGATCAGCATGATACCCGTTTGCGATATGCGAAAAGCAAAATCCCTTTTGGACTAGAATTAGGGGAAGAACAATCGATGACTGGCAATGACGAAACCAAGGTAACTTACCCAGAATTTCATAATCTGCCAGACGGAAAACTGCTATTTTGTTACCGTTCGGGCGCTTCGGGAAGAGGGAATATGATTGTGAAAACGTATGATGTGAAAACTCAAAAATGGACTTCCTTGCAAAATAATTTAATTGATGGCGAAAATCAACGCTCTGCTTATTGGCAAATGTGCGTGGGCAAAAAAGGAATTTATATTTCTTGGGTTTGGCGCGAGAGCTGGGATGTTTCGACTAATCATGATATTTGTTATGCTTTTTCGGCAGATGGAGGACAAACTTGGGAGAAATCTACAGGAGAGCAATACAGTTTACCAATAACTAAAACCAGTGCGGAAATTGCTTGGGCAGTTCCTCAAAAGAGCAGTTTAATCAATCAGACGGCTATGGCTGTCGATGCGCAGGGAAATCCGTATATTGCAAATTATTGGGATGATAATGGAGTTCCGCAGTATAAAGTGGTGTATTTGGATAAGGGAAAATGGAATAAAATTGATACTGATTTTCACACTAAACCTTTTACTTTAGGAGGCGGAGGAACAAAAAGGATTCCGATTTCGCGTCCTGAAATTTTGGTTAATAAATCGATGATTTACTTGCTTTTTAGAGATGAGGAAAGAGAGAATAAAATCACTTTGGCCAGTGCCAATTTGGGAAAAAAACAATGGAAACTTACAGATGTCACGAATTATTCTGTAGGGCAATGGGAGCCTAATCTGGACAAAGAACTGTGGAAAGATAAATCGCAACTGCATATTTTTTCTCAAAATGTAAGTCAGGCAGATGGGGAAGGATTGGCAGATGCAGAACCTCAAGCCGTGCGGGTTATTGAACTAAAAAAAATGCCTATAACTAAATAGCCATATCGAGGCACTTACACTTAACGAATACTATCTCCGCGAATTATTATTTCGTTTGATTTTTTTATGTTTTCCTCTGATTTACTTAGCACTTTTATGAGGGTTAAATCTGGTTTTTCTAGTTTATTGATTGTTATTTTCAAGATATAATTCTTGTCTACTACATACGTTTCATAATCGTTATCAACTATTTCATTGTCAACTTGAAAGATTACTGAGTTTTCTTGTACTGTTGTATATTTTTTTCTTAATTCATTTAAAGAAATTATATTAGGCTTGTAATTGTTTTTTGTTTCAATTATAATTTTGCCTGCATATTTAGTATTTCCTATTTCAATATCTTCTTTTTCAACTTTGACATTTTCAATTTTATTCGGATCTAAAAAATTTAGGACACTTTGATTAATAAGTTCTCCATTCAAAAAGTAAGCAGGTTTTTTTCCGCCTTTAAATTTAATTACATGAACGACTTTAATAATAGTGTCTTGCTCAGAAATTGTTTGGGAATTTTCAGATTTTACTTCGTTTGGTTTTTCAGTTTTCTTTTGGCCAAAAGCATTTGCGGTCAAAATTGAAACTAATATGATGATAAACTTTTTCATTTTTACGTTTTGTTGGTAACTATAATATTGTCTTCTATTTTTTGCAAATCCTTTTCTGCAATAAGAACAATAATAATTCCCGCAATATAGCATACTAAATCAATCCAAGCAAATGAGGTTCCAATAACAGTTCTAGCAATTTTAGAATTTTGCAAACCCAGTTTTTCGACAATATTCAAGTATTGAAGAAATTCTACGCTAAAGGAAAACAGAAGCACAAATAACGCAACAGGTAAAACAGGTAATTTTAAAAATGATTTTATAAAACAGTAAATGAGAATCACTACCAATACATCGCCAATATAGGGACGAATAATAGTATCATGAACAAATAATGCAATTAAAACTTCTATAGCAAATATAGTGATTGTTAAGCCGAAGTATTTCTTGTTGAATGTTAGCATAGATTTAAGTGAGACTGTGGTTAATGATGTGTAATGTTCAGGTTCCCATTAAGCCATTTGTTCAAGTTTATTGCGCAGATGTCATGTTAGTTGAAAGCTAATATTAGTTTTAAAGGTTTCTTTTTCGTTCAGCAATTCTATCCTCAAAGGTTGGATTCGTTTCAATAGATTTAATAAAATCATTTTCAAAACTGCCAATAGTTATAAATTCATAGTCAATAAAGAAGTAATGTTTTAATCCATTTTGCTTTAAAATCGCATTTACAGACTTTTCAGGTAATCTTTCAATTATAAGAGTGTCTGAGACGGGTTTATCAAATTGATAGATTCTCAATTGATAAGTAGTTAGCTCAAGTATTTTTTTTAAACCGCTTAAATCCGTTTGAATATCTAATTCCATTTGTCTTACCGACAAGTTTTTGAATTCCGATCCATTTTTCATTTTTAAATCAGTTTTCCACCATTCAATGACTTGATTTGGACTGAATTTATGAATGAATATTGAATTCAGGTTTTTATCGAAAAGATCCCAAATTTCTTGGTTAGAATTAATTTCAAAAGTTATTTCAGTCATTTTTTATTGATTTCAATATTACAGTTTTTTGTTCTCTTGCAACAAAATGGTTTGTGGCTAAATTAGCGTTATTTATTAATTTGCCAAATCATTCCAAATACGAAACTAACTTGCCATTAAGCTAATTACCTAAATCCGTTGTATTAGCTGTTGATAGTAGTGATTTTATCTGAATTCTATTCCATTATAGCTTCCGTGTGCCTTATTTTTTAAAGTATTACAAACATATTTATCGGCTTCACTTATTAAATTCATTTTTCTTTTGAATATTCTGTTATTATCTCCAATTTGGACTTTTATAAAAACTATATTTTCTTTTTTTGATAGTGTAAAAGAATAATTTACAGAATCATTGTCATTGTATACAAAGTTTCTAAATTGAAAATAATATTTGTTATCATATATAACTAAAAAATCATTCTCGCCATATTCAGTTTTTATCAAATTAGTTTCTTTTCTGTTAAATACTATTTTTGGATTTTTATATTTAAACAATTCAGAATCATTTTTTCTGTTAATTGAGAAATAGCCTTGATGAATTTCAACTTTCTCAATTTGGAGACCATTTTTCGATTCAACTTTAATCGAATTATAATCTATTAATTTAATTGTCTTATTGAGTTGAAAAAAAGCAATAACTAATATTGATAAAAGACTAAAAATTATCAGCCACTTTTTCGTTTGATTTTTCATTTTAATATGTCTTATAAGATTCTGTGCAATCATAACTGGCAACTATCATATATCATTCATAAAGAGACTCTAATCTACCCAAACTATTAAGCTTTGCTTCATAAAACAGCTTTTTGATTATGTTTGCTAAATATATAAAAAAACAACTATAAATCATTAGAAACATATTTTATCAGAGGATAGTTTTGACGCTCCTAGTAACAGTAAATAATCAAAAAAGGCAATTCTACCGCTTTGATAAAATTGCCTTTTTTAAATCTATAAAAAATGAGAAATTACATTTTCACTGTTCCTTTAGCCACTTTTTCGCCAACGGTGGTTTTTTTGCTAAAGTCAGTTTTAGCGTTCGAAACCAATTCGATATTTTTGCTGGCTTCACCATCAATAGTTACCGCTTTTGGAGAATCCGAATTGAAAGTGATATTTTTTAGAGACATGTTTTTTCCATTGTAAATTTCAAAAATGGTGCTATTTTTAATGTCCAAATTGATGTTGTTAAGTTTAATTCCGTTAGCATCAATGATAGAAAAACCTTTATCGGCTTTACCTGTTAAATTAGAAATTTCGATGTTTTCTAAATTCATTTCAGGCAATCCTTGTAAAAAAACAGCTTGTTTAGCACCGTTTATATATATGTTTTTAATAACAATATTTTTAAATTGTGGTGTTTTTTCGTCCACAGGAACGGCTACAGCTACAGCATTGTTTTCTCCTTCGGCTAACTTTTCGGCAATTGATTTTCCGCCATAATACAAGTCGAAAGAAATAGCTTGAGATGGAATATTATTCATGTAAATATCCGAAATAAAGATGTTTTCTACTACACCTCCGCGTCCACGGTTGCTTTTAAATCGCAAACCTACGTCTGTTCCCATAAAACTGCAGTTGGAAACATGCATGTTTTTTACGCCACCAGACATTTCGCTCCCAACAGTTACGCCGCCATGTCCATGATACACAATGTTATTTCTGATAATGATATTTTCGCAGGCAACGCCACGATCACGCCCGTCTTTGTCTTTTCCTGATTTGATACAAATTGCATCATCACCAACATCAAAACTAGAATTTTCTACTAATACATTTTTACAAGATTCTACATCCAGTCCATCACCGTTTTGAGAATACCAAGGGTTACGAACGGTTGTGTTGCGGATAATCAAGTCTTCAACCATTAAAGGATGAATGTTCCAAGCTGGTGAATTTTGAAAAACAGGGCCGTCAAATAAAACTCGTTTGCTATTTTGAATGCTAACCATTACAGGACGAAGAAAATCGCGAATTTCTTCAAATTGTTCTTTGGTTTTTAAATCGGGGCGTACATTTTGATCCGCATTTTGGTTTCCTTTTACGTATTGTTCTGATGGATACCAACTTGTTTTTGTTTCGTTTAAAACTCCTCCAGAAGCAATAACTTCTTTCCAATGACTTTCGGTTAGCTTACTTTTTTTCATCATACGCCAAACTTCGCCTGAACCGTCGTAAACACCATTTCCTGTAAAAGCTACGTTTTCAAGGTTTTTTCCGTAAATAGGAGAGATACAACGCCACGTATTTAATCCTTCAAAACTGGTTTGAATAATTGGATATAAATCTTTGTTAGGCGAAAATTTGATCAATGCTCCTCTTTGAGCATGTAATTCGATATTGCTTTTTAGAATAATTGGACCTGTAAGCCAAATTCCTGGAGGGATGATTACTTTTCCACCGCCTTTTTTAGAAACGGCATCTATGGCATCAGCAAAAGCTTTGGTACATAAAACGGTTCCGCCATTTACAGCACCAAAATCAGCAATATTTACAGTATTGTTTGGGATTTTTGGTTCGTTTATTTTGTTCATTTTAAATTCAATGCCACTATAGGAATCCTTTGATGAATCAGTATTTTGTGCCATAATGTTCATCGAACAATTTGCGAATGTGATTGCAAATGCAAGAAATAATAATTGATTTAATTTGAATTTCATTGTTTTGTAAAGTGTTAATAGGTTTGGTTTTAAATAGATTTTCGATAGATGAAATTAAACGGAACTTTTACTTGCCCAATTTCTTTGTTCAAGATCATTTGAGCGGCTGTTTCTCCCATTATTTTAAAATCTGTAGATATTACGGTAATCCCCAATAATTCTTTTAGCGGTGTGTCATTATAGGAAATAACACCAATATGTTTGCCTAATTTCATTTTGTTGTCTCTGATTTGTTTTACCAAGTTTACCAAATCCGATTCTTCGATGGTGATGAATAAATCACCTTTTTTGAGTACAATGTCGTCGTACACTTCATCTAAAATCTCATAATTGATTTCAAATTCGACACAAAATTTCTTGAAACCATGCAGGATTCTTCTCGGATAAGGATACACGGCTTTTTCTGGATAGACTAAAATTATTCGGGTGTACTGTTTTATTTTGTCTAAACCTTCCTTCAGTGCGTTATAAATGTCGTTATCAAAATCTTGGTAAATTTTGATGACATCATTATTTATTCCTAATTTGATATTGTCCATAATAATCAACTTTTCCTTAGGAATTTTATTAATGGCATCGATAACCGCATCAGTATAACTGCTGTGTTTTAAATTTTCTGTTTTAAAATGAGTAGTAATTATGTAGTAATCGTATGCTCCTTCATATTTGTCGAGCAAATTCAAAAAAAGAGTTTCATCACAGTGATAAATCTGCAAATCGGTGTGGGCGTTTGCTCCAATGGCGTTAATGAAAGCATTATAAGTTGCCATTTTATAAGAACTTAATTTGTTGTATACAAACAGCACATTTACTTTCGAAACCAATTTGGTTTGGGTAATATAATACCCTTTTCCACGAATCGAAGTGATGATTTTTCGTTCTTTTAAAATATTATATGCCTTTTCAACAGTATCCCTCGACATATAAAATTCTTCACTAAAACTATTTATTGATGGAATTTTCTGATTTATTTTTAAACTTCCATTGCTGATATTCGTTAAAATTGAATCAACAATTTGCTTATATTTTGGGACACGCGAGTCCTCGTCAATTTTAATAATCTTTATCATAGCTTTCGCTTTTAGATGTTTTTTTTCTTTAAAAATGTATAAAGAAAACGAAATTTAAATTTGTTTTTTATCCTGTTAGCCAGTAGCTAAAAATGGTATTTATGGATTTATTTGAGCAATCAAATTGTTTTAAATATAAACAATAAATGTATTGTAATGTCTAAATAAAATCAAATATGTAATCGATTGCACAAATATATATCTTAAAATCAGTAATTCGTAATAATTACTAATAAAATTTTAATGATTATTTAAAATTAACACTTAAAATTTTAAAGTAAAATAAAATAAGGTTAAAATATCATTATTACTGCAGAAGCCCTTTTCTTTTGGGCAGTATTTTATTTTGAATGAGGGTTTTAAAACTCAAAGACACTTTTTTAAAGATTAAAACTTATCCTACTATAATAAAAATCATTCGGTTTAAAGGATAGTACAGGATAGTTATCTTTTTTGTATTCTATTATTTTACAATCCTAAATCATAACCAACTAACCAAAAAAACATTTTAAATAAATGGAATCAATACTCGGAATTCTTTTTCACTCTATCGGAGGATTTTCATCAGGAAGTTTTTATATGCCTTTCAAAAAAGTTAAAGGCTGGGCTTGGGAAAGCTATTGGCTGGTAGGGGGATTCTTTTCCTGGTTAATCGTTCCGCCAATTGCAGCTTATTTAACCATTCCAAATTTTGTTGAAATTATTAGCGTGGCTTCACCTTCTATAAAAGCACTTGCTTTTTCGATGGGATTGATTTGGGGAATTGGAGGACTTACTTATGGTCTTGGTGTTCGTTATTTGGGAATGTCATTGGGAAATTCAATAGTGTTGGGTTTTTGTTCTGCTTTTGGAGCATTAGTCCCATCTATATATTATAATTTTTATCCAGCAGTAGGGAAAATTTCTTTTACAGATATGCTTGCTACTTCTGGAGGTAAATTGGTTTTGCTGGGGGTTTTGGTTTGTTTGATTGGAATTGCGTTTTCCGGAAAAGCAGGAATGCTAAAAGAGAAAGATTTTGCGGTAGGACATGAAGATAAAGATAGAGAATTTAGCTTGGTAAAAGGTTTAATCATTGCGGTGATTTCTGGAATATTGAGTTCTTTTTTCAATTTTGGAATAGAAGTAGGGAAGCCTTTGGCAGAAGCTGCTGTGGTTGGCGGCTGTAATCCTTTATTTCAAAATAATGTAACTTATATAGTTGTGCTTTGGGGCGGATTGACAACGAATTTTATTTGGTGTATGTATCTTAATTTTAAGAATAAAACTTTTGGTGATTACACCAATAAGGCAACACCAATAAGCAAGAACGTTATGTTTTCGGCTTTGGCAGGAACTATGTGGTTTTTACAATTCTTCTTTTATGGCATGGGTGAAAGCAAATTAGGCAATGGAGCCAGTTCTTGGATTTTGCACATGGCAACAATTATTTTAACAGCAAACTTTTGGGGATTTTATTTAAAAGAATGGTCTGGAGTTTCCCAAAAAACATTCAATACTTTTCTATTGGGAATCGGATTGATTATGCTGTCAATTGTTTTAGTAGGAATCGGCAATTCACTATAATAATACATAATAATAAATTCATAAAATAATATATAATGTCAAATATAAATACTGAAAATATGACTTTTAAGCACGTAAGTTATCTTTGGGATGAAGCTAAAGCACAAGAATTAGCTGGGGATGAAGTAGCGCTTTTTATTTATCGCTCAAATATATTAGGAGCTGATTTAAGATTAACAAATTATGGAGGAGGAAATACTTCAGTTAAAATCACTGATAAAGATCCTTTAACAGGAGAAGCGTCGGAGGTAATGTGGATTAAAGGTTCGGGTGGAGACATTGGAACATTAACAAAATCAGGCTGTGCGGCTTTATATTTAGAAAGACTTCGCAATCTTGAAAATGTATACAGAGGAATTGAGTTTGAAGATGAAATGGTAGAATTATTCAATCATTGTATTTTTGATTTGGCTTCAAAAGCGCCTTCAATTGACACGCCTTTGCACGGATTTTTGCCATTCAAACATATTGACCATTTGCATCCAGATGCAGCTATTGCCATTGCTGCGGCAAAAGATGGAAAACAAATTACCGAAGATTTATTCAACGGAGAAATTGGTTGGGTAGGATGGCAGCGTCCTGGCTTTGATTTGGGATTGCAGATGCGCGCTTGCTTGGAAGAAGCTGAAGCACGCGGTAAAAAATTAAAAGGTGTAATGCTGGGTTCTCACGGTTTGTTTACTTGGGGAGATACATCTTATGAAAGTTATGTGAATACACTTGAGGTGATTGAAAAATGTGCCGAGTATTTAGAAAGTAATTATGGAAAAAAACGTCCAGTTTTTGGAGGTCAAAAATTAGAAAGCTTAGATCAGGAAGCACGTCAATTACAAGCTTCAAAAGTTGCTCCAATTTTAAGAGGTTTCTGTTCATCTGAAAGAAAAATGATTGGTCATTATACAGATGATGCAAGAGTTTTAGAGTTTATTAATTCTAATGATTTAGAGAAATTAGCTCCTTTAGGAACTTCTTGTCCAGATCACTTTTTGAGAACAAAAATCAGTCCTTTGGTTTTAGAATTAGATCCAAATGAAGATTTAACTGATTTGGATGCAATCAAAGCAAAATTGACTCCAGCATTTGAGGCTTACAGAAAAATGTACGCTGCTTATTACGATACTTGCAAAAAATCGAATTCACCAGCAATGCGTGATCCAAATCCAGTGGTAATTTTATACCCAGGAGTTGGAATGTTCACTTTTGCAAAAGATAAAACAATGGCTCGTTTGGCATCTGAATATTATGTTAATGCTGTTAATGTAATGAAAGGTGCTGAAGCTGTTTCAGAATATACTTCATTGCCGCGTCAAGAAGCTTTTGATATTGAATATTGGTTGTTGGAAGAAGCTAAATTACAGCGTATGCCAAAACCAAAAGCATTGTCTGGAAGAGTAGCACTTGTTACTGGTTCAGGTGGCGGAATTGGGAAAGCTATCGCTAAAAAATTCGCGGAAGAAGGTGCATGTGTTATTCTTAATGATATTGACGAAGAGCGTTTAGCAGGTGCTAAAGCAGAATTTGTTAAAATGTTTGGAAAAGACGCTGTATCTAGTACTCTTTTAAATGTAACTAGCGAACTTAGTGCAGAAAAAGCGTATGATGCATCAGCATTAGCTTTTGGAGGTGTAGATATTGTGATCAATAATGCAGGAATTAGTATTTCAAAATCTATTGCGGAACACACACTTGAAGAATGGGATAGATTGTACGATATTTTAGTGAAAGGACAATTTATTGTTTCTAAAGCTGGAGTTGAAGTAATGCGCAAACAAGGTTTTGGTGGGGATATTGTAAATATTGTATCGAAAAATGCAGTAGTTGCAGGACCAAACAATCCTGGTTATGGTTCGGCCAAAGCGGCGCAGGCACACTTAACTCGTTTGATGTCTGCTGAATTAGGAGCGGATAAAATTCGTGTAAATACGGTAAATCCAGATGCTGTAATCTCTGATTCAAATATTTGGTCAGGCGGATGGGCAGAAGGACGTGCTAAAGCATACGGTGTTACTGTAGCAGAATTGCCAGCGTATTACGCCAAACGTACTTTATTAAACGAAATTATATTGCCAGATGATATTGCTAATGCTTGTTTTGCATTTGTAGGAGGCTTGTTGGGTAAATCAACAGGAAATGCCTTGAATGTAGATGGCGGTGTAGCGATGGGCTTTTATAGATAATATTGATTTGGTTGGTTTATTGGTTTAACCAGAAGTAGCTAACGTTTGGTGGTTTCAAACGTTAGTTTACTTTAAAATCACGTAAATTGCAAACTCTAATAATACAAAAAGATTATGTTAATAGAATCATACAAAATAGCTTCACATAATGACGATTTATTAAAAAGTCATTCCAATAAATTAATTTTCACCGTTTCTGAGGTAGCGAATAGTGAGGCAATTATTCAAAAATTAATTGATTTCCAAATTGCAATTCCATCTTGGGCATTAGGAACAGGAGGTACTCGTTTTGGCCGTTTTGCCGGAGGAGGAGAACCGCGCTCATTAGAAGAAAAAATAGAAGATGTAGGTTTGCTGCATGCACTTAATAATGCTTCGGGAGCAATCTCATTACATATTCCGTGGGATATACCACAAGATCATAAAGCCATAAAAAGTTTAGCAGCGCAGCATAATTTATTGTTTGACGCGGTTAATTCGAATACTTTTCAAGATCAGGCAAATTCGGAGCATTCATACAGATATGGTTCATTGCAAAATGTAAATAAAGCTGTTCGTAAACAAGCGGTAGATCACAACATCGAAGTGATTAAGCAAGGAATTGAGCTAGGGTCTGAATCATTGACCGTTTGGTTGGCTGATGGATCAAATTTCCCTGGTCAATTAAATTTTAGAAGAGCTTATGAGAATACTTTAGAAAGTTTACAGGAAATTTATGTAGCACTTCCATCAGACTGGAAGCTGTTTTTAGAATACAAATGTGCTGAGCCTAATTTTTATTCTACTACCGTTGCCGACTGGGGACAATCGTATTCGTATGTGAAAAAATTAGGAGACAAAGCAAAGACTTTAGTTGATTTAGGACACCATTTGCCAAATGCAAATATTGAACAAATTGTTTCTTTGTTGCTAATGGAAGATAAATTGGGTGGATTCCACTTTAATGATTCGAAATATGGAGATGACGATTTAACAGCTGGAGCTTTAAAACCATATCAATTATTCTTAATTTTCAATGAATTGGTTGAAGGTATGGATGCAAGAGGAATGAATCACGCCAAAGATTTAGGCTGGATGATAGATGCTTCACACAATATCAAAGATCCTTTGGAAGATTTATTGCAATCTGTTGAAGCGATTATGATTGCTTATGCACAAGCACTTTCGGTAGATAGAAAAGCATTAGAAACTGCACAAGCAGAAAATGATGTGGTAAAAGCTCAGGAAATTTTGCAAAATGCTTTCCGCACAGACGTTCGCGCATTAGTTGCTGAAGCTCGTTTGCGAAATGGTGCAGCAATAAACCCAGTTGCATTGTACCGTAATTTGAATGTAAGAAAAGAACTTATTGGAGAAAGAGGACTTAAAACAATGGCTACAGGCTTATAAGTTATGATGATTAAGGTAAATGCAGTATTTGATATTGGAAAAACAAATAAAAAGTTTTTCCTTTTTGACGAGGAGTATAATGAAGTATATCGTGATTATGTAAATCTTCCGCTTACGGAAGATGAAGATGGTTTTGAAACCGAAGATTTGGTGGCATTAAAACGCTGGATAAAAGATACTTTTGATTCAGTTTTAGAGTCTGCTGAATTTGATGTAAGAACCTTGAATTTTTCGTCGTATGGAGCAAGCTTAGTGCATTTAGATTATAAAGGCAAGCCATTAACGCCACTTTATAATTACATAAAAGAGTTGCCTAAGGAAATTTTGGAGGACTTTTATAGTCAATATGGAGATGCTCTTACATTTGGTGCCGAAACTGCTTCGCCACCACAATCAGGATTGTTAAATTCGGGTATGCAGCTTTATTGGATCAAAAAAACTAAGCCAGAAATATTTGCTCAGATAAAATATAGTCTGCACCTGCCACAATATCTTTCTTATTTATTTACGGGTATACCAGTGAGTGAATATACGAGTATCGGGTGTCATACTAATTTATGGAATTATGAGCAGGAAGAGTATCATAAATGGGTGCATGACGAGGGTATTGATAAAATATTACCTCCTATTGTTCCAACATCTGCCAGTATTAATACAATATACAGAAATAAGAAGTTAAAAATTGGCGTAGGAATCCATGACAGTTCATCTGCCTTGCTGCCTTATGTTTTAAGTAAAAAGAAACCATTTCTATTACTTTCAACAGGGACTTGGAGTATTGCGCTAAATCCTTTTAATACAGAAAATTTAAATAAAGAAGATATTTCAAATAATTGTTTGAATTACCTGCGAATTGATGGCAAAAGAGTTAAGGCTTCCCGTTTTTTTATGGGTAATGAATACCGTTTGCAGGTTGAAAAACTTTGTGAATACTATAAAAAGGAATACGGCTATCATCGCGAAGTAAAATTCGACCAGAATATTTACTTGAATTTAATTGAAAAACCAGCTGTTTATTTTAAATTTGAGGGTATTTCTTTGCAGCGATTGCCACAAAAAACAGAATTGGTTTTATTCGATACTTTTGAAGAGGCTTACCATCAGCTGATGATTGAATTGATGGAACTGCAGGTTGATACTATCAATAAAGCTATTGGAAACAGTAAAATTAAAAAAATATTTATTGACGGAGGATTTACTGATAATGATGTCTTTATGAAATTGATGTCGCATCATTTTAGCTCATTTAAGGTTTTATCTACACATTCGCCGTTAGGCTCAGCTTTAGGAGCGGCAATGGTTATTTCTGATAAACAAATTACATC
The DNA here is from genome assembly GCA_963511725.1 of uncultured Flavobacterium sp. Lineage (GTDB taxonomy): Bacteria > Bacteroidota > Bacteroidia > Flavobacteriales > Flavobacteriaceae > Flavobacterium. The sequence goes on along the minus strand of CAUPKA010000008.1, from coordinate 30,582 downwards.
CCAGTTTCTTAAAGAAAACTACAGGATGAAAAAATTGGTTCCTTTATTATTTTAATATCGGAACCAAAATTACTAATCTCTATGAGATGAATCTTAAGAAATATCGTGTTTCGATATTCTTAAAAAATAATATTTCCACATGAAAATTGGACTTTTTATTCCCTGTTATGTAGATCAATTTTATCCAAAAATTGGTATTGCAACATTTGAGTTATTGCAAAAATTAGGCTGTGATGTTGATTTTCCAATGAAGCAGACTTGTTGCGGACAGCCGATGGCTAATAGTGGTTACCAGCATTTAAGCGAGGGATGCGATGCCAACTTTATTGCTAATTTTGCTAATTTTGATTACATAGTTTGCCCTTCGGGAAGTTGTGTAATGCACGTAAAAGAGCATTTGCACAGCGATACCAACAAAGAACTTGCGGCAAAAATGCGGGCAACTGTTTACGAGTTAACAGAATTCATTACTGATATTTTAAAAATAGAAAGTATTGAGGGCGATTTTCCGTTCAAAGTAGGGATGCATCAAAGCTGTCATGGGCAACGCGGATTGAAGCTTTCGCAAATGAGTGAATTAAACGCTCCATCCTTTTCAAAACCTGGACAGTTATTGACTAAAATTAAAGGAATAGATTTAGTATCCTTGTCCCGAAAAGATGAGTGCTGTGGTTTTGGAGGTACTTTTTGTGTTACTGAAGAAGCCATTTCTGTAAAAATGGGAAAAGACCGAATCAATGACCACGAAAAACATCACGTTGATTATATTACCGGTGCAGACATGTCTTGTTTAATGCATTTGGAAGGAATTTTGAGAAGACAAAAAAGCCCAATAAAAACTATTCATATCGCAGAAATTTTAAACACTTTAAAAGGATAAACACGATGAAAAAGGTAATTTCAATTTTATTTATCGTTTGCGCCTTTTGTTTTTTTTCATTTAATGCTGAAAAAGAAACGGTTACTTTAACCGGAATAAAAGTGAAAGCTCCATTTGAAATGCCTACGATTTACATTCCAAATTTTAAGAATTGCAAAAAGTTAATCATTACCGATTTTGGTGCGATACAAGGCGATAAAAATAAAAATTCGCAAGCTATAGCCAATGCCATTGATAAGGCTAATAAATTGGGTGGCGGTATTGTGGTAATCCCAAAAGGCGAATGGATTACAGGTAAAATCCACTTCAAAAGCAATGTTAATTTACACTTAGAAAAAGGTGCTGTCCTTTTATTTTCAGATGATCCTAATGATTATTTACCCGCCGTACGTTCTACTTGGGAAGGGTATGAATGTTACAATTATTCGCCTTTGATTTATGCTTACAATTGTAAAAAAGTCGCTATAACCGGTGATGGTGAATTAAAAGCAAAAATGGATCTTTGGACAAAATGGTTTGCTAGACCAAAAGCTCATATGGAAAGCTTAAAGCGCTTGTATTATTTAGCTTCGTATGGTAAACCTGTCGAAGAACGTCAAATGGTTAATGATACTGCTAATTTGCGCCCGCATTTTATTCAATTCAATCGTTGTGAAAACGTTCTAATGGAAGGTGTAAAGGTTACGAATAGTCCTTTTTGGACAATTCATCCATTCTTGTCAAAGAATGTGGTAATTCGAAATCTTAAAGTGTACGCCCATGGACATAACAATGATGGTGTAGATCCTGAAATGTCACAAAATGTATTGATTGAAAATTGTGTTTTTGACCAAGGAGATGATGCTATTGCAATTAAATCTGGTTGTGGCCGAGGAGCTTGGGATTTGAACACTCCTTCAAAAAATATTGTGATTCGTAATATTACGGTAAAAAATGGTCATCAATTGCTGGCTTTAGGAAGCGAATTGTCAGGGGGAATTGAAAATGTTTTTATGGATAACTGCAATGTTGTTGATGGAGCAAAACTTAATCATTTGTTATTCATTAAAACAAATGAACGGAGAGGCGGTTATGTTAAAAATATTTATACTCAAAATATAACTTCTGGAAAAATTGCTGAAGGAGTTTTAGGTATTGAAACTGATGTTTTGTACCAATGGCGTGATTTAGTTCCAACTATTGAACGTAAACTTACACCAATCAGTAATGTGTATTTAGAAAATTATAAAGTTAAAGATGTGAAATTTATCGCAAGAATATTGGGGCAGAAAGAATTGCCTGTAGAGAATGTTTTTCTTAAAAATATTAAAGCTGATATTATTACCGATAAAAAATATATTACTGAAAACGTATTGAATTTTTCTGATAAAGAATAAAACAAGCAAAATGAGTTCAAATAAAACGATTCCGCATAGTGAAGCTGCAGCTCTTTTTAATAAAAATGAGGAGCGTGTCAATTGGCACGATGAAACACTTTGGTTTGTTCGTGAAAAAAGAGATAGATCTGCATTTCAAATTCCAGAATGGGAATTGCTTAGAGAAACTGCATCGCAAATAAAAGGCAATGTGCTTTCAAACATCCATGATTATTTGGTGGAGTTTGAAGCCAATGCTCAAAAAAATGGAATTATCGTGCATTGGGCTGCTGATGCAAAAGAGCATAATGAAATAGTACATTCTATTTTGACAAAGCATCAAGTAAAACAAATGGTGAAATCCAAATCGATGCTTACCGAAGAATGTCATCTTAATGATTATTTAGCTGAAAAAGGAATAGAAGTTATCGATTCTGATTTAGGGGAATATATTGTACAGCTTCGTAATGAACCTCCGAGCCATATCGTTCTGCCAGCTATTCATCTTAAAAAAGAAGATGTGAGCGAAACTTTTCATGAGCATTTAGGAACTGAAAAAGGAAATATTGATCCGCAGTATTTAACTGAATCTGCACGTCAGAGTTTGAGAAATACTTTTTTAACTCGTAAAGCAGCTTTAACAGGAGTGAATTTTGCAGTTGCCGAAACTGGCGAATTTGTAGTTTGCACCAATGAAGGAAATGCAGATATGGGCGCGCATTTGGCCGATGTTCATATTGCGTGTATGGGATTTGAAAAATTAATACCGCAACGGAAGCATTTAGGAGTTTTCTTGAGATTGTTAGCAAGAAGTGCTACCGGACAGCCAATAACTACATTTTCCAGTCATTTTAAAAAACCAAGAGACGGAAAAGAGATTCATATTGTCATAGTAGATAATGGAAGAAGTACGCAATTAGGGAGAGAAGATTTTAGAAATTCATTGAAATGCATTCGCTGTGGTGCCTGCATGAATACCTGTCCTGTATATAGACGAAGCGGAGGACATAGTTATCATAATGCGGTAGCAGGACCAATTGGTTCGATTTTGGCTCCTAATTTGGATATGAAAAAGAATGCCGATTTACCTTTTGCCAGTACTTTATGCGGTTCCTGCACGAATGTTTGTCCTGTAAAAATTGACATCCATGATCAATTATACAAATGGAGACAAGTTTTGGTAAAAGAAGGTTATACTCCAACAGCGAAAACTATTGCGATGAAAACAATGGCGACTGTTCTAGCTAATCCTATGGTGTTTGAAATTGCTGGTAAATCCGGTCGTTTTGCGATGAAAAATTTACCTGGTCTGGTAAACAATAAATTGAATAAATGGTACGATCAGCGTGAAATGCCTGAAGTGCCCGAAGAATCTTTTAGAGAATGGTACAAGAAAAATGGTAAAGCAACTAAAGGGAAAAACGATGAGCAGTAAAGAATCTATTTTACAGAAAATAAAACAAAATCAGCCAAAAGAACTGATTGAGCTTCCTAATTTAGAACCTTTGAAAGAATCTGATTTAGATGTTTTAGAACAATATAAAACTATTTTAAAAAGCATTGGAGGCGATTTTGAAGAAGTATCGAATTATGATGAAATTGTTGATTTTATTAAAGGAAATTTTGATACTAACAAACGCATATTAACTACCCTTCCAGAACTTTCTGAAGTAGCCAATTTGGATTGGAATAACGATGACCCTCATTCTTTGCAGGATGCCGAACTTATTTTGGTTAAAGCACATTTTGGCGTAGCCGAAAACAGTGCGCTTTGGGTTACCGATGAAATTATGGGACAGCGGGTTTCGACTTTTATTCCGCAATATTTGGCAATAGTAGTTAATAAAAAGGATATTGTAGCCAAAATGCATCAGGCTTATGACCGTATTGGAAATCAGGAATATGGTTTTGGTACCTTTATAGCTGGACCTTCAAAAACGGCGGATATTGAGCAGTCTTTAGTTTTAGGAGCACACGGAGCAAGAGGATTGACCGTTTTTTTAATGGAATAATTATCTTGTTTGAATTCAGTTTTTTTACTGCTGTAAATGACTGATGAGGTATAGCCATCAGTTTCAACCTTGGAGATAATAATCGAGTTCTGGTTTTTGAATATTGGTTTAAGTGGTGTTTTCTGATCTGAAAATAAACTTTTTTTGACCCATTTGTGATTTTAAGATAGGATACTGTTTTAGGTCACTTTTTTTATTTAGAACAATTTCCTTTCCTAATAAAACCGTATCTTTCGCGACTGAAATTAAAATACTAATTTAAAATAACCAAAATTGAAAACAGATTTCTTATTAAACGATAAAGTCATTGTTGTTACAGGAGCTACCGGAATTTTAGGAGAAGCTTTTGTGAATGGAATTGCTGAGGCTGGAGCAACAGTTGGCATCTTAGGCAGAAATGAAAAAGTAGCTAATGAACGTGTGAAAGCTATTGTTGATAAAGGCGGAAATGCAATTGCTTTAATTGCTGATGTTACCAAAGAAGCAGATTTAATTGCTGCGCGTGATTTGGTTCTTGCTAAATATGGAAAAATTGATGGTTTGGTAAATGCAGCGGGAGGAAATATGCCCGATGCAGTAGTACAGCCCGATCAAGATATTTTTAAATTGAATATGGATGCTTTACAGCAAGTAATGAATCTTAACTTGTTTGGAACGCTTTTGCCGACTCAAATTTTTGGAGAAGCCATAAAAGATACTGTTGGCAGAGGAAGTATCGTGAATATTTCTTCGGTTTCTACAGTTGCGGCAATGACAAAAGTTTTAGGATATAGTTTGGCAAAGTCAGCGATTGATTCTTATACTAAATGGTTTGCTGTAGAACTTGCTAAACGTTATGGAGATAAAATCCGCATGAATTCAATTGCGCCAGGCTTTTTCTTGACAGAACAAAACAGAACTTTATTGACTAATACAGACGGCAGTTTGACAGAAAGAGGAAATTTGGTAATTCAAAATACTCCTTACGGACGCTTCGGAAATCCGGATGAATTAATTGGAGGATTGGTTTGGCTGTTAAGTGATGCATCTAAATTTGCAACTGGATCAAAAGTAACTTTAGACGGCGGTTTTACAATTTTTAGTGGAGTTTAATATTTTTTAAAGAAAGCAATTATGTATAAAATGAAACAAACGTGGAGATGGTTTGGACCAAATGATCCCGTAAGTTTATCCTATATCAAGCAAACAGGCGCAACAGGAATTGTATCAGCATTACATCACGTGCCTCATGGTGAAGTTTGGACAATAGAAGAAATCAATAAAAGAAAAGCTGAAATCGAAGAATCTGGTTTAGTTTGGGATGTGGTAGAAAGTATCACAGTTCATGAATCCATTAAAACCAGAACAGGAAATTATCAGGAATATATCGATAAATACAAAGAAAGCATTCGCAATGTAGCTGCTTGCGGTATTCCGGTAATCACTTATAATTTTATGCCGGTAAACGATTGGACTAGAACCCAATTGGATTACAGGATGCCTGATGGGTCAGAAGCTTTGTATTTTAATTGGGTCGATTTGGCGATTTTCGATATTTATATTTTAAAAAGAGAAAATGCCGAGAAAAGTTTCCCAGAAGATATCGTTGCCAAAGCCAAAGAACGTTTTTCTACTATTACTGAGCAAAGATTACAAGAAATTGCAGATACAGTGATGTTTGGAATTCCCGGAGAAAAAAAGATAACTGTAGACTGGATGCGCAATGCATTAAAGGCTTATGACAATATTGACAGAGATGCTTTAAGAAGTAATCTGAGTTATTTTTTAAATGAAATTTGTCCTGTTGCAGATGAATCTGGAGTGCAGTTAGCCATTCATCCAGACGATCCTCCATTTGATATTTTAGGCTTGCCAAGAATTGTAAACTCAATCGAAGATTTTGAATACATTCTATCAAGCGCTCCTCATAAATCTAACGGAATTTGTTTTTGCACAGGATCTTTAGGAGCTTCAAATGCAAATGATTTACCTGAAATGGTTAAAAAATTAGATGACAAAATTCATTTTATACATTTAAGAAATGTTCGCAGTGATGAAGAAGGAAACTTTTTTGAAGCTGACCATTTAGATGGAAATACGGATATGTATGCTGTAATGAAAGAATTATTATTGATTCAGAAAAAATACAAAATTTCAATTCCATTCCGTCCCGATCATGGCCACCAAATGCTAGATGATTTAGGAAAACAAAATAATCCTGGATATTCAGCTATTGGCAGACTTAGAGGGTTGGCAGAATTAAGAGGTTTGGAAGAAGGAATTATTCGTTCGTTGTAAAAATCTACAATAAGTAATAAATGAGAATTAGGCTGTCCAAAAATGGATGGCCTTTTTTGTTCCAGATTTTTTTTTAGCTTAAAATAGCTTAAAAATAAAGAATATAATTAAGTTTTATTTAAACTAATTTTTCTTATATTTCCAAGCTAAATTACTGTTATGTCTCAAAAAATTTTCTCCTTTTATACTATAGCTTTTTTGTTTACTACAACATTATTTTTTGCTCAAAAAAGTGAGTACAGTGTTCTAACTATTTCCGATAGTCTCAAAGAAAATGCTAATGCTGTTGTTCGTTTAAATCAGATTGATATTTTAATTGGCTCGCAGCGGAGTATGAATATTAAGAAAACAAGAATTGTTACGGTACTTAATGAAAAAGGTATTAGAGCCATAGGGGCAGTCGCTGGTTATGACAAAAGATCTAGGATTAAAAACATAGAAGGAACAGTTTATGATGCTTTAGGAAATGAAATAAAAAAAATAAAAAGAAAAGATTTCAGAGATCAAAGTGCAGCGGATGGATTCTCAATATTTTCTGATGATCGTATCATTTTTTTGGATTATACCCCTATACAATATCCCTTTACTTTTGTTTTTGAAAGTGAATATGAAACTTCTACTACGGCTTACATTCCTGTTTGGAGCCCAATTGCTAATTATTTTGTAAGTATAGAAAAAAGCATCATAAATGTAAATTACCCTTCTAATCTTGGCTTTAAAAAAAAAGAATTTAACTTTTCAAATTATATAATAAAAAAAACAGTAGATAATGAAACTCAACTTTCTTATTTGGCTGCAAATATATTAGCTCAAAAATATGAAGTAAATAGCCCTGATTCAAAAGTTTTCCCAAAAGTGATGATGGGTTTAGAAAGTTTTAATCTTGAAGGAGTTGATGGAAAAGCTAAAAATTGGAAGGAATATGGAATATGGTTTTCCGAAAATATTTTAAAAGGAACAGATAATCTGACTGATGAAACTAAAGTCAAAATTAAATCGTTAGTTGGAGATGAAAAAGATCCAATCAAAAAAGCGAGAATTGTGTATAAATACATGCAGGAAAAATCAAGATATGTTAGTATTCAAGTTGGTATTGGCGGATTTAAACCAATGCTTGCTAATGATGTTGATAGATTAGGATATGGAGATTGCAAAGCATTGTCAAATTACACTAGAGCAATGCTTGAAGTAGTTGGTGTTCCATCTTATTATACCGAATTGTATGGAGATGAAGATATAATAAATATTGAATCTGATTTTTCTAGTCTTCAGGGAAATCATGTTGTTTTATGCATTCCGAATGGTAAGGATTATGTTTTTTTGGAATGTACCAGTCAAGTAAATCCTTTTGGATATCAAGCTAATTTTACGGATGACAGAGATGTACTTATAATAAAACCAGAGGGAGGAGAAATTGTTCATACCAAAGTTTATGAAGATAAAGAAAATACTCAAATTGGTAAAGGAGTATATTCAATTGCCGAAAATGGTGATTTTACGGGAAAAATAGCGATTGTTTCTCAAGGATCTCAATACAATCAAAAATTCCATAATGATAAACTGTCGCCAACTGAGATGGATGCTTTCTACAAAAACTATTGGAGTACTATTAATAATTTAAAAATTAAAAAAATTACTTTTAAAAATGATACTGATAAAATAAGTTTTACCGAGAATGCAGAGATAACAGCTGTAAATTATGGCAATGTATCGGCTAATAAAATGATGTTTGCGGTAAATGTTTTTAACCCATTAACGCATAGTGTAAAAAGAATTAGAAACAGAAAAAATCCTATGGAAATCCAAAGAGGTTTTGTAGATGTGGATGAAATAGAAATTGCTTTGCCAACTAATTTTTCAATCGAATTTCTTCCCAGTAATGTTGAAATTAATGGAAAATTCGGCGAATACAAAACAGAAATTATAAAAAAAGACAACAATAATATCGTTTACAAGAGAAAGTTTTTTATAAAAAAAGGACTATACACCAATAAGGAATACGACGAATACCGTCTTTTTATGGAGCAAATTTCAAGAAATGACAATGCCAAAATAATTTTAACCAAAAGCTAATTACCAAATGAAAATCAAACGCTTAACCTTTCTGTTTTTTATAGTCCTATTTTGTTCCAACGTAAATGCTCAAGAATTTAAATTAGGCAAAGTCTCCATAGCCGAATTAGAACAAAAAGTACATCCCAAAGATTCGTCGGCTGTAGCTGCAATATTGTTCAAAAAAGGACAAACTAGTTTTAAATTTTTTGAAAATGAAGGATTTGTAGTAGTGACTGAAGTAGCCATGCGTATTAAAATTTATAAAAAAGACGGGTATGATTGGGCTAATAAAGCAGTTCAATTTGTTTCAGGAGGGAGTAACATAAAAGAAAAAGTATTTTTTTCGGATGCGGCAACTTATAATTTGGTGGGTGGAAAAATTGAAAAAACAAAATTAAACAGTGAAGGGGAATTTGTAGAAAACGTTAATAAATATTGGAGTAAAAAGAAAATTGCGTTGCCAAATGTTAAAGAGGGTTCTGTATTGGAGTTTAAATATATTATCAGTACCAATAATATTGGAGTGCTAAGAGAATTTGACTTTCAAACAAGTATCCCTATAGATTACGTGGAATATAAAACTTATGTACCTGAATATTTTGTTTATAATACAAAATTGAAAGGTTTTATCAGCCCAAAAACGGTTGTTGAAAATTCGAGGCAATCATTTACTATTAACAGTAAGGAAAGAATTGGAGGGTCAATGGGATCAACAACGAGGACTTCTTTTTCACAGGATAAAATTGAGTATATAGAAACAAAAACCAGCTACACTATAAATAATATGCCAGCCATAAAAGAGGAAGCGTTTGTAAATAATATTGATAATTATGCTATGAGTTTAGCTCAGGAATTGTCGATGACACAATATCCAAACAGTCCAATTGAACCCTATTCGACAGACTGGAATTCTGTGACCAAAACCATTTATGAGTATGATGGTTTTAATTCAGAGTTAAATAAAACAGGTTATTTTGAAAACGATTTGAAAGCGATTATTGCTGGTGTAACTTCACAAGATGAAATTATAGCATCGGTTTTTAATTATGTAAAATCTACTGTAAAATGGAACGAAGATTACGGTTATTCTTGTGACAAGGGAGTTAAAAGTGCTTATAAAGACAAAACAGGAAATGTAGCCGAAATTAATTTAATGCTCACTGCAATGTTGCGTTTTTCGGGCTTAACGGCAAATCCTGTTTTAGTAAGTACTCGTTCTAATGGAATTTCACTTTTTCCTAGTAGATCAGCTTTCAATTATGTGATTGCTGCAGTCGAAACTCCAACAGGTTTAATACTGTTGGATGCGACAAATAAATATTCTACTCCAAATGTATTACCATTTAGAGATTTAAATTGGTTGGGAAGATTAATTAGAAAGGACGGAACATCGGAAGAAGTTGATTTAATGCCCAAAAAAGCGTCTGGTGATAATGTAATGATGATGTATGCAATTGATGCTACTGGTAAAATTTCGGGCAAATTGAGGCGTCAGCGAACAGATCATAATGCGATGGGTTTCAGATTGAGGATTGAAAATATAAAGGAGGAAGATTATCTGGAAAAGCTGGAAAATGAAAACGGAAAAATTGAAATTTCTGACTATTTGAGAACAAACGAAAAGGATATTAAATTGCCAATTATAGAAAACTGTTCTTTTACAGGGACTAACCTATGTGAAATTATAGGCGAAAAAATGTACATTAATCCATTGTTGTTTTTTACCAAAGAACACAACCCTTTCAAACAAGAGAAAAGAGAATATCCTATTGATTATGGTTTTCCGTTTTTGGATAAATATACTGTCAATATTAATATACCAGATGGGTATGTTGTCGAGACACTTCCTAAATCATCCCAACTTGATATGGAAGATAATATTGGTAGTTTTAAATTTATATCAAGTGCTTCTGGAAATAATGTGCAATTATCGATTAGCCATCAAATAAACACTCCCATAGTGTCTTCAGAGTATTATCCAATGTTGAAAGATTATTATCAGGCGATGATTGCAAAGGAAACTGAAAAAATAGTCTTGAAAAAAGTGTAAACAATGAAAAAAATCAAAACTCTTTTAGGTTTGTTCATTTTGTTTTCATTTGTAAAGATAAATGCTCAAAACTTTGAATTAGGAAAAGTATCAATCGCAGAATTGAAAGAGAAGCAACATCCCAAAGATTCCAGCGCTGTTGCAGCAATATTATTTAAGAACGGTAAAACTAGATTTGAGTACACTAGGGATAAAGGATTTGTCGCAATTACTGAAGTTTCTATGCGAATTAAAATTTATAAGAAAGAGGGCTATGATTGGGCTAATTTTACGGTTCCATATTATGTCGGATATGAAAATTATAATGATGATACCGTCGCATTTTCCAGTGCTGTAACCTATAACCTAGAGAATGGTTCTATTATTAAAACTAAACTCAATAGTGAAGGAAGTTTTAAGAAAAATGTGAATGAATATTGGAACGAAGCCTCTATAACATTGCCAAATGTAAAAGAGGGATCGGTTTTAGAGTTTAAATATATTTTGAATACAGAAAACATTGTTAAGTTTCCAGTATTCTATTTTCAAGATAAAATTCCAGTAAATTCAGCTGAATATACTACCGATATCCCTTATTTTTTCACATATAAACCTATTCAGATTGGCTATGTTGAGCTCAAAGTAGATTCAAAAGTTGCGCGTGGAAGTCTTCATTATGATGATCAATATCAACATACAGTTTCGTTGAGTTTCAATCAATTGAAAAGTAAATACAGCGTAGAAAATATTCCAGCATTAAAGGAAGAAAATTTTGTTGATAATATTCAAAATTACCAATCCTCATTGCATCATGAACTAGAAAAAACAAATTTTCCGGATGAAAAAGAAAAAAATTATTCGAAAGATTGGGATGGCGTAGCCAAAACTATTTATGCAGATAAAGAATTTGGAAATGAGTTAGAAGAGAATTCTTACCTATTAGAAGACGCTAAATCGATTTTAAAAGGAATTGATTCTAAGGAAGAAAAGCTAGCTGTAGTTTTTAAATTTGTTCAAGACAGAATGCATTGGAATAATGATAATGGATATTATACAGATAAAGGCGTAAAACAGGCTTACATTAATAAAACAGGAAATGTAGCCGAAATAAATTTTATACTTATCTCAATATTAAAACAGGCAGGATTTGATGCAAGTCCTGTATTAGTTAGTACAAAAGAACATGGGAAGCCGTTTTTCCCTAATAGAACAGGTTTTAATTATGTTATTGCGGCTGTGGTAATTGATGGAAAGCAAATTTTATTAGATGCCACTCATAAATATACAGCACAAAATATTTTGCCGTTGAATGTTTTAAACTGGAAAGGAAGACTTATTAAGCAAAATGGGGTTTCTGAGGAAGTGGAGTTAGTGCCAGGAAAGAATTCAAGTAAATTTTATACTCTGTTGGTAAAATTGGATAAAGCCGGAGGAATTGAAGGTAGGTACAGATCACAATTAACGGATTATGAAGCATACAGTTTTAGAGATAAATATGCAGAAATGGATACGGACAGTTATCTTGAAAAAACAGAAAATGATTTAAATGGAATTAAAATTCAAGGGTATACCATTGATAATAAAAAGACTCGTTTAGGAGATCCTATTATAGAGACATTCGCTTTTAATGGAAATAGTCAATGTGATATTATTGGGGATAAAATGTATGTAAAGCCTATTTTGTTTTTTACAGAATCACATAATCCTTTTGTTCAGGAAAAAAGAGAAATGCCTATCTATTTTGGCTATCCCAAATCAGAAAAATTTAATATTAATTTTGAAATACCAGAAGGCTATACTGTAGAGTCAATTCCTAAACCGATGAAAATTGCAACAGAAGGAAAGGAATTGTCCTTTTCAATTAATGTGAATTCGCAAGATAATAAAATACAGATTGCTGTAACCAAAGAGATAAATTTTGCTATTGTTGCGGGTGATTTTTACGAATCAATTAAAGATTTTTATCAAAAAATGATCGACAAGCAAAATGAGAAAATAGTTCTCAAAAGAATATAGTATGATTTTGTGCATTTGTATATTTGTCACAAAAATACAGCCATGAACTTAAAAAATGCACAACAGGACGTAGATACTTGGATTAAAGAACACGGAGTTCGTTACTTTAATGAGCTAACGAATATGGCACAGCTTACCGAAGAAGTTGGCGAAGTTGCCCGAATCATTGCCCGTCGTTATGGAGAGCAATCCGAAAAAGAAAGCGATAAAAACAAAGATCTTGGAGAAGAACTAGCTGATGTGGTTTTTGTAGTGCTGTGTTTGGCTAATCAAACAGGAATCGATCTGCAGGCCGCTTTTGATAAGAAGATGGATTTAAAGTCCGTTCGGGATAAAGACCGCCATAAAAACAACGATAAACTAAAATAATGTTATAAGTTAAGGCAAAACTTTGGTTCTTACTTTTTTTAAAATAAATTTGCCAAAGACCAATTACAACGTATTCAAAAAAAATGAATTTACTAGTTCAAACTTCCCAACTCGATTTACAAGATCAAATTGCAATTACAGGTTCCAAAAGTGAAACAAATAGACTTTTGTTGCTCAAAGCATTGTTTCCTAATATTACCTTAGCCAACACATCAAATTCTGATGATAGCGAGGTAATGCAAAAAGCATTAAGTGGGAATGACGAAATTGTAGATATTCATCATGCAGGAACGGCAATGCGTTTCTTGACGGCTTATTATGCAGTTAATGAAGGTCGTGAAGTTGTCCTGACTGGATCTCAAAGAATGACAGAACGTCCAATTAAAGTTTTGGTGGAAGCTTTGGTACAGTTAGGAGCAAAAATCACTTATGAAAAAGAAGAAGGTTATCCGCCTATTCGTATCAAAGGACAAAAAATTACTGCACACAAAGTTAGCATTCCTGCTAATGTAAGTAGTCAATATATATCGGCATTGCTTTTAGTCGCTCCAAAATTAGAGAATGGCATTGAACTGACATTGGTTGGCGAAATAACTTCTGTTCCGTATATCAAAATGACTTTGGCTTTGCTAAATGATTTAAACATTGAAACTAGTTTTATTGGAAACATAATAACAGTAAAACCTAAAAAAGAAGTAGAAACCAAAGTAATGACAGTTGAATCCGATTGGAGTTCGGCTTCCTATTTTTTTAGTTTAGTCGCTCTGGCCAAAACAGCTTCAATTTCTTTAACGAGTTACAAAGAAACAAGTTTGCAGGGAGATTCGGCTTTGGTTGAAATTTATAAGCAAATGGGAGTTTCTTCACAGTTTGAAGGAGATAAAATTACATTGACAAAACAAGAAGATTTCGATTATAAAGACATCACTTTCGACTTGAATAATACACCAGATATTGCGCAGACTATTGTAGTTACTTGTTTAGGACTAGGAATTGGTTGTCACTTAACAGGTTTACATACCTTAAAAATTAAAGAAACTGACAGATTGGAAGCACTTCGAATAGAATTGACCAAGCTGGGAGCTAATATCTCAGTAACCAATGATAGTTTGACATTGGTGGCAGCAAAAAATATTAACCAAGAGATAAGAATTGATACTTATAACGACCACAGAATGGCGATGGCTTTTGCTCCGCTAGGACTAAAAGTCCCAATTATTATCAATAATGCAGATGTAGTATCAAAATCATATCCTGATTTTTGGGATGATTTAAAAAAATTAGGCTTTTTAGTTGTTCAAAAGTGGTCATTTACCTAGACTCTTGTTCAGTTTGTTGTCATTTCATTTTTGTTTAGTGTTTAGGTGAGTAAAAATAAACACCTAAACACTTGACAACGCCTATCTCACAATCGTATATTTGCACCCGAAAGATTTTTAAGTTCAGTTGAAATAACTTGAAACTTGAAATTTTAAACTTTTAAACAAACAGCAAATGAAATTATCACACTTTCAATTCAATTTACCAAAAGAACTTCTTGCAGAATATCCAGCCGAAAACAGAGATGAGTCTCGTTTAATGGTTATTGACCGTAAGAAACAGACGATAGAGCATAAAATGTTTAAAGACGTTATCGATTATTTTGATGATGGTGATGTTTTAATTTTGAATAATACTAAAGTTTTTCCAGCACGTTTGTACGGAAATAAAGAAAAAACGGGAGCTAGAATTGAAGTATTTTTATTGAGAGAACTAAATGCCGAACAAAGACTTTGGGATGTATTAGTAGATCCAGCCCGTAAAATCAGAATTGGAAATAAATTATACTTTGGCGACGACGATTCATTAGTTGCCGAGGTAATTGACAATACTACTTCTCGTGGTAGAACGCTGCGTTTTCTTTATGACGGTTCTTATGAAGAATTCAGAAATAAATTGACCGAACTAGGAGAAACTCCTATCCCGAAATACATTAACCGTGAAGTAACTCCAGAAGATGCTGAGCGTTACCAAACAATTTATGCTAAAGAAGAAGGAGCTGTAGCGGCACCAACTGCTGGTTTGCACTTCTCTAAGCATTTATTGAAAAGACTGGAAATTAAAGGAATTAAATTTGCCGAAGTTACACTTCACGTAGGTTTAGGAACTTTCAATCCAGTTGAGGTTGAAGATTTATCTAAACACAAAATGGATTCTGAAGAGTTAAAAATTACTCAGGAAGCCTGTGATATTGTAAACACAGCGAAGGCCAATAAAAAAAGAATTTGTACCGTAGGAACGACTTCTATGCGTGCCGTAGAGAGTTCAGTTTCTTCACAAAACACGCTGAATCCTTTTGATGGTTGGACAAACAAATTTGTTTTTCCTCCTCACGATTTTAGCATACCAACTTGTATGATTACTAATTTTCATACGCCAAAATCTACTTTGTTAATGATGGTTTCTGCTTTTTGCGGACATGATTTAATGAAAAGAGCCTACGAAGAAGCAATCAAAGAAGAATATAAATTCTATTCTTACGGAGATGCAATGTTGATTATCTAAAAATATTCAATTTATATAAAACTAAAACTCGTCAGCAATGGCGAGTTTTTTTATGCAATTTAAAATTTAAATTCTTGCTATCTGAAAACTATTTACTGCCATCTGGATTTTGGCGTATTGCGGGTTATCCATTACAAGTTTTGACCTGAAATCAAAGTAATACTAGCACTGCGGGAGCTTCCTCTGGTCGCTTCCTCGTTGCTGTATTACTAAATGATTTCAGGTCAAAACTTTCCATTTCTACCTCTAACGCAATTCCTTTTCACAAGAATATTGCTGCTTTAAATGTAAAATTTGGTTCGAAATGGATTGATTTTTTATTGAATTATCTTTTTTTATGACTTAGGTGCTTTCTTTTTTTTATTTTTACAGCATAAATAATAAAAAGATGGATTTCGAAAATACACTGGAATTTGCCCAAAAGCTGGATGCTCAGGATAATTTACATAAATACCAGGACGAATTTATTTTTCCAAAAGTCAATGACAAAAAAGTAATTTATTTTACGGGTAACTCTTTGGGACTACAGCCTAAAAGAACCAAAAAATATATTGATGAGGTAATGGGCGATTGGGCGAATTTAGCCGTTGAAGGCCATTTTTATGCCAAAAAACCGTGGTGGGACTACCATGAGCGTTTTGCAAATCCGTTGAGCAAATTAGTTGGTGCTTTGCCGTCAGAAGTAACCGTTATGAATACTTTGACTGTGAATCTTCATTTGCTGATGGTTTCCTTTTATAGACCAACAGCAAAACGTTTCAAAATTATTTGCGAAGAAAAAGCTTTTCCTTCAGATCAATATATGTTTCAGAGTCAGGTGAATTTTCACGGCTATAAACCAGAGAATGTTATTGTGGAGATTAAGCGCCGTGAAGGAGAACACAACATCCGATTGGATGATATTTTGTCAATAATAGAAGAAGTAGGCGAGGAGTTGGCTTTAGTTTTAATAGGTGGTGTAAACTATTACACAGGTCAAGTTTTTGATATGAAAACAATTACTGAAGCGGGTCACAAACAGGGCGCTTATGTAGGCTGGGACTTGGCTCACGCTGCAGGAAATATTAAATTAGAATTGCACGATTGGAATGTTGATTTTGCAGCATGGTGCAGTTATAAGTACATGAACTCTGGGCCAGGAAATGCATCTGGTTGTTTTATTCATGAAAAGCATCACAATAATAAAGAGCTGCTTCGTTTTGCCGGTTGGTGGGGACACAACAAAGAAAGACGTTTTAAGATGGAACCTATTTTCGACCCTGTTCATGGAGCTGGAGGTTGGCAAATAAGTAATTTGCCAATACTTTCATTAGCACCTTATCTGGCTTCTGTCGAAATGTTTGATGAAATTGGAATGAATGAATTAGTCTTAAAAAGAGATAAAATAACGTCCTATTTAGAATTTATCCTGAACGAAATCAGCAAAGAAGTACAAGGTTCTTTCGAGATTATTACGCCAGCAAATTCTTCCGAAAGAGCTTGCCAATTATCTGTTTTTCTACATGGAGAAGGTCGTAGGCTGTTTGATTATTTAATGAAAAATGGAGTGATTACGGATTGGCGCGAGCCGAATGTCATTCGATTGGCACCAGTTCCATTATATACTTCCTATGAAGATATGTTTCACTTCGGACAGATTTTAAAAAAAGGGATATTAGAGAAATAAAAAAACGGGAATAGCATTTATAACTATTCCCGTTTTCTTTTGATTAATTTTTTATTCTTTGTCTTTCCTAAAAGATTTTGTTGGAACGTCTTGTTGTGCTTGTTGAAAACGATCAATAAGTTTTGGCAAAAAATAGCCATCAGCACCATTTAGGGAAACAACGTTACCTTTGTCCAATTGTAGCCAACCATCTTTATGCTCTAATGCTTCTTCAAAAAAAATATTTTCAATGGAAGCTATAATATGTATTGTATTATTTTCCTTGATTATGTATTCATTCACAAATTTACAATAGAGTTGTACTGGACTGCCTTTTACAAAAGGAATATTGATTTCGTCCTTATATTCTTCTTCAAGATTGGTTTTGTCAAATTCGGATATTCCAGACTCGTAATTGGCAGATGTGTGATGTGCATCGGCAATCATGTCAATTGTAATATGGTTTATTGTAAAATAGCCGGTTTCCATAATGTTTTTATAAGTGTCTCTCGGAGTAGTAGTTGGTCGCACAATAAATCCGATTAATGATGGACTGCTTCCCAGATGAGTAACACTGCTAAAAATAGCAACATTGGTATTGCCTTCGATAGATTTTGTGGCAATCAGATTGGCAGATTTAAATCCAGTACATGAATTAATTAAATTTAATTTTTCAATCTTATCCATTTGCAAAATGGTTTCTTTTGAAATGCTTTTCATGTCTTTTTTGATTTTAAACAAATATATTAAATTGACTATTGATAAAATAAGATTAATCTTAAAATTTCATTTTCGTTTAAGGGGTTTAAGTGCTGGTTTTTTTCTTTGTTTTCAAATTATTGAGAATTTTACTAAACTTAATAATAATGCTGAAAAATTAATTCTAATCCCAAATGTATTTCCAAGAACCGTCTTTTTGTTTTTTCCAGACCGTATGAAAAATTCCTTTTGAAATCTGCTCTTTTCCAGAGGAATCTTTTGAAGTCCAGACATATTTGCCATAGCTGGAAGCCATATCGCCAGCATCGGAAACGGTTACAGCATCAGGAGACCAAGTAACTGTTACGTTTTGATATCTAGGATTGGAATAATAATTTTTAATGTTGGTTTTCCCAATGATTAAAGTGTCGTGTTCTCTCTTGATAACGGCACTGGAATCTGCAAATTGATAAAAGCCTTCTGCTGTTCCTTTTTCGGCTATTAATTTTTCAAAGTCTTTTTCGGTTTTAACAATTTGTAATTTGATATATGCTAAATTCTTTTTTTCTGATTTTGGCGAACAGCCATTCAAAATTAAGGCAAGAATAAAGAGCTTGATAAAGTTTTTCATTTTGCAGTTATTTTTTAAACAGTTTTGATAATATTCCAAATGCACCTCTTATAAACGTAGCGCTAGTAACAACTTTCAAAACTGATTTTGTAACTACACTTGCGGTACTTGGTTCATTGCTTATTTTTTTTGTTTCTTCAATAACGACAGTTTGTTCCTGCGCAGATTCTATTTTTTTAGTCAGCATCTCATAAGCGCTTTCGCGGTCTAGGACTTCGTTATATTTTTTAACTAATTTAGATTTGCTGTTAATTTCTTGAATTTCAGTATCAGTTAAAATATCCATTCTGCTCATAGGCGCACGCATCATTGTTGCTACAAGCGGCGTTGGAATTCCTTTTTCGTTTAAAGCTGTCACAAAAGCTTCGCCAATTCCTAAGCTGGTCAATACTTCATCTGTTTTGTAATATTCGGATGTTGGATAATTATCTGCCGATTGTTTGATCGCTTGCCTGTCATTGGCAGTAAAAGCTCTTAATGCGTGTTGAATTTTGAGTCCGAGTTGTGCCAAAACACCACTTGGAATATCCATTGGATTTTGAGTGATAAAATAAACGCCAATTCCCTTAGAACGAATTAATTTTACTATTGTTTCTATTTGTTCCAATAATGTTTTGCTGGCTTCATTGAAAATCAAATGCGCTTCGTCTATAAATATGACTAATTCAGGTTGATCTGCATCTCCTTTCTCAGGCATTTGTTGGTATATTTCGGCTAATAAACTCAACATGAAAGTAGAAAATAATTTAGGTTTGTCTTGAATATCGGTTAGCCTAATAATATTAATGTAACCTTTACCATTTTCATCAATACGCAGTAAGTCATCAATTTCAAAAGATAATTCTCCAAAAAACAAATCAGCACCTTGTTGTTCGAGTTCAATTATTTTTCGTAAAATAGTTCCTGTAGTCGAAGTGGATATTTTGCCGTAGCTTTCTTCAATTTCAGATTTCCCTTCATTTGTTATATAATTAATGACTTTTTTAATGTCCTTTAAATCTAGTAAAGGCATTTTATTATCATCACAATATTTAAAAATAACCGAAACAACCCCAGCCTGCGTATCATTTAAACCTAAAATTCGGGAAAAAAGCACAGGTCCAAATTCTGAAACTGTTGATCGAAGCCTTACTCCATCTTGTTTAGAGAGCGTCATCAATTCAACTGGGAAACTAGATGGAGAATAAGGAATGTTTAATTTCGCATGGCGTTCTTTTATAAAATCTTTCTCTTCTCCTTCTGTGGCAATGCCGCTAAAATCACCTTTTATATCCATCATTAAAACAGGAATTCCGTATGAGGACAATTGTTCAGAAAGCACTTGAATTGTTTTTGTTTTTCCTGTTCCTGTTGCACCTGCAATTAACCCATGTCTGTTTAATGTTTTTAACGGGATTTTTACAGGAGTATTAGGCAATACCTCACCGTCGAGAATAGAACCACCAAGCGTTATGCTCTCTCCTTTGGATAAATAGCCGTCATTTATATGTTGAATAAAATTTTCTTTTTTGCTCATGTTTAGTAGGTTTTGATATCAACTGCAAGGTATTAAATATTCTTTAAATGAAATAATCAAGTGTTTCTTATAAAGAATATCACAAAAAAGCATTGATTTGATGAATTTATTTCTTTTTTTATTTTGATTCTTTTTTGAATAAAAACATTCAGAATGCTTAAAAATACCTTTTTTTTGAAGGATTCTGAAAGTATTTTTAAAAAAAATATTCAATTATTCTTAAAAAACGATGTAGTACTGTTTTAAGAATAAAATAAATTGTAAGATTACTTAAAAAAAAGTTTTTTTATTTCAACTAAAAAATTAAATTTGCTCCTATACAAGTTTATTAAAACTAAAATAAATATTTAAAATTTAAAAAAATGGCAAACGTTAAAGTTAAAAAAGAAAGCACTTCAAAAGGTGGAGGAATGGTTTCAGGAATTATTATTGCAGCATGTATTTTTGTTGGTTGGTTGATCTGGTCTCAAATAATGGGAGACCCTACGAATTTTGAAGGTGGAGATATTGAAAAAGGACATCCATTAAATACATTAGGACAAGTTTATAAAGGAGGATTCATAGTACCTGTATTATTAGGTATGTTATTAATGGTTCTTGTATTTTCTATCGAAAGATTTTTTGTAATTGCAAAAGCTGCTGGAAAAGGAAATTTAGATAAATTCATGCAAGCAATTCAAGTAAGTATCAAATCTGGAGATATTGATGGAGCTATTGTTTCATGTGATAAACAACAAGGATCTGTTGCTAATGCAATTAAATCTGCTTTAGTTAAATACCAAGAAGTTAAAAAAGAAGGATTCACTAGTGAAGAAGCTGCTGAAACTATTCATAAAGAAATTGAAGAAATTACTGCTCTTGAAATGCCAATGTTAGAAAAAAATATGACTATTATTTCTTCATTAGTTTCTTTAGGAACACTTGGAGGGTTATTAGGAACTGTATCGGGGATGATTAAAGCGTTTGGTGCTTTGGCTTCTGCAGGAACTCCTGATCAAGCTGCTCTTGCGGTTGGTATTTCTGAGGCTTTGATTAACACGGCTACAGGTATCTCTACTTCTATTACTGCAATTGTTGCTTACAATTTCTTTACTTCAAAAATTGATGATTTAACGTATTCAATCGACGAGGCTGGAACTACAATCGTAAATACTTACAGACATTTTAGAGGTAGTTTAAAACAATAAATTAAATTTTGATATTGGTTTATATCAAATAAAAGATAAAAAATAATGGGAAAAATAGTAATGAAGAAAAAGTCCACATCTACCGATATGACGGCGATGTGTGATGTTGCATTTCTTTTGCTGACGTTCTTTATTTTGACTGCCACTGCTAAAACACCTGAAGTATTACCTGTTGATACTCCACAATCTACTGTTCAAACTAAATTACCACCAGATAATTTGTCAATGTTGACAATTGGTAAAATAGAAGGGAAATCAGTTGTATTTTTTGACCTAAAAGGAAAAGATGTTCGTAAAAAAGCACTTGAATTTATGGCTGATAAATATAATGTTACTTTTACTGAAAAAGAGTCAGAGGAATTTGGATTAATGGAAAGTTTTGGTGTGCCAATTCAAAATTTAAAAGAAATTTTGAATATGAAAGCAGCAGATAGAAGTAAAGCAGGACAGCCTGGGATACCTAAAGATTCTTTAGATAATCAGTTGAAAGATTGGGTTTTATATTCGCGTAAAGCAAATATTGAGGTTAATGACAAAGAATTGAATTTTGCAATAAAAGGAGATGCCAAGGAGCAATATCCTGCAATCAAGCAAGTAATGGATCTTTTGCAAGATCAAAAGGTCAATAGCTTTAACTTGGTTACAGGTTTAAGAGGAAAGAATTTTTAATTAAAAAAGACACAATAAAATGGCTGAATTAAATACCGACGGTGGCGGTGGCAAAAAAGGCGGTGGTAAAGTAAGAAGTAAAAAACAAAACTCTAAGGTAGATTTAACTGCCATGGTGGATTTGGCTTTCTTATTAATCACATTCTTTATGCTTACTACTACGTTGTCTAAACCTCAATCCATGGATTTGACGTTGCCAGATAAAGAAAAAGATGACAAGCCACAAGAGGATATTCTTGTTGATGAAAATAAAACTATGACCTTGTTGCTTGGTGAAAACGGAAAATTGGTGCGTTACATGGGAATGTTAGAAGCTCCCAAAGCTACCCCGAAAGATTTTTCTTATGGTAAAGATGGGATTCGTAAAGAGTTAATATCTAGAATGGAAGCGGTAAAGCAGTATTCAACTGCTAAGGGTGAACCAGGTAAAGGTATGATTGTGATTATCAAACCAAGTAAAAAGTCCACTTATCGTAATTTGGTTGATGTTTTGGATGAAATGGCAATAGTTGGGGTAAATAAGACTGGTTCTTATGCAATTGTTAATGAATTTACACCTGAAGAAGTAAAATTGTTAGAAGTAAAAAAATAATTTTTTACTAATAACCTAATAATTATAAAAAATGAAATTAGATTTAATAAAAAATCAATGGATTGAGATCGTTTTCGAGGGGCGTAATAAACTTTATGGTGCATACGAACTTAGAAAATCGAATCGCAAGACTTCTATGCGAGCTCTTATCATTGGTAGTGTTCTGTTTAGTCTAGCTATCAGTGCTCCGCTTATAGCGAGTTACTTACCAGATAGTGGTGATGAAACAGATAACGATATCAAGATTACAGCAGTTAAGCTGCCACCTAAGAAGAAGGTAGAGGCTCCTAAAGATCTTGCTCCACCACCACCACCACCGCCTAAACAAGATCAGGTTAAATTCGTTAAACCTGTTGTTGCAAAGGCTGAGGATGTTACTGAAGATCCACCAAAAATGGATGAAATTAAAGACAAGAAAACTGGTTCAGAAACTATCAAAGGAGATCCGGATGCTCCTCTTACTGTTGAAGAAGTTGGTAATGGTCCTGTAGTTGAAGTTATTGCAGAAGATACTAGTGTTCACTCTTTAGCAGGTATTGAGCAAAAACCTGAATTCCCAGGAGGGATTGAGAAATTTTATGCATTCGTGGGTAAAAATTATCAAGCTCCTGAAGAAGAAGGTCTTAAAGGAAAAGTTTACGTTACTTTTGTTGTTGAGAAAGATGGATCTTTAACAGATATCAAAGTAATTAGAGATATTGGTTATGGTACTGGAAAAGAAGCGATTAGGGTTTTGAATAAATGTCCAAAATGGTTGCCAGGTGAGCAAAATGGTAAAAAAGTGAGAGTTTTGTACTCTTTACCAATTACTATTCAATCCGCAGAATAATGTTGAGTAATTTATTTAACAATTTGAAGAAGAAATCGCTTATTGAGCGATTTCTTCTTGTTATAACCATATTGGTTTTCTTAGCTTATTTTTTTTTAGGAATAATGGTTATTTTTTGGAGTAAGTTTCCATTCAATATGCAAATGCAATATAGAATAGCTTTAGGCGTTGTATTAATTGTTTATGCTATTATTCGATTTTTTCGTGTATATAATGCTAATAAAGAATAATTATGTCTAGATTTAATGTTTATTTGGTTTTGAGCGTATTTATTTTTCTTTTTTTTAATTGTAAAAAAGATGAAAATAATGCTCTAAATGATGAGACAATTTTAAAGGGGAAGGCTACTATTTATGTAGATGAGACAGTTACTCCCATCGTTGAAGACGAGGTTATGGTGTTTGAAAGCAATTATGATGCTAAATTT
This sequence comes from uncultured Flavobacterium sp., assembly GCA_963511725.1. Lineage (GTDB taxonomy): Bacteria > Bacteroidota > Bacteroidia > Flavobacteriales > Flavobacteriaceae > Flavobacterium. The sequence goes on along the minus strand of CAUPKA010000008.1, from coordinate 6,850 downwards.
ACTTTAGTTTCTAAATCTGAGTCAGAAGTCTTAAACGCATTATTTAACAAAAAGGCTAGTATTGTTGTATTAGCTAGAAATTTATCTAAAAAAGAGTTAATTCTTTTCGAAGAAAGAAAAATTGTGCCTAAAATAATTAAATTTGCTATAGATGGCATAGCTTTTGTTTCTAATAAATCTAGTAACGATACTTTAATTAATCTGAAAGATGTAATTGGTTTTATGAAGGGTGATAGAGGTTCTAAAATTAAAGGTTTAGTTTTTGATAATCCGAATTCAAGTACTGTAAATTATATGAATAATTTGGCTGGATTGAAGGGTTTGCCTGAGAAAGATGTATACACTTTTAAAACAAATAATGAAGTTTTAAAATTTGTTTCTGAAAATAATGGTATGATTGGTGTTGTTGGTGTTAATTGGTTGTCTCAACCTGATGCTTCAATGGAATCTGTGATTAAGAACATAAATATTTTAAGTGTTAAAGGTTTAGTTAGAAAGGGGTATTATGCACCTTCTCAAAATAATTTTGCAGAAGGATCATATCCATTATTGAGAGATTTGTATATTGTGAATTGCCAGGGGTATTCTGGATTGGGGATGGGACTATCTTCATTCGTAGCAGGCGATATTGGACAAAGAATTGTTCTGAAATCAGGTTTGTTACCATATAAAATACCCACAAGGAAGTTAAATATTATTCACGGTAAGTCAAATAATGAAAAGAAATAATTGAAATTAATTTAATGTAATAAAGATGAATAAAGTTAAAATTTTAAGTATTGCTGTATTGGCAGTTGTGGCAACTGGCCGAGCGCAGGATCTTAATCAAGCAAAGAAAGCTATCGATGCTGAGCAATTTGAAAGTGCAAAAACAATTTTAAAATCTATAATTGCGGCTAAACCTACGAATGGAACAGCTGATTTTTATTTAGGTAATGTTTATTTATTGCAAAATAATGCTGATTCTGCAAAAATTTATTATCAAAAAGGTCTTGCCGGTTCTGAAGGTTCAAAATTAAACAATATTGGTCTTGGTTTAATTGATCTTGATAATGGTAATTCGACTGCAGCTGAAGAGAAATTTGCTTTAGCTACCAAAGATTTGAAAAAGAAAGATATTCAAGAATATATATATATTGGTCGTGCTTATACATTTTCTTTAAAGCCAGATTATAAAAAAGCATTAGAGTATTTAAATAAAGCTAAATTAGTAAATCCTCAAGATGCTGAATTAAATTTAGCGCTAGGTAATGCTTATTTTGGGGATAAAAATCAAAATGAGGCATATTCTGCTTATAGAAATGCTTATACAATTGATAATACATTGATTAGAGCAAAAATGCAGCTTGGTGTTTTATTGAAAGGAGCAAAAGCATATACTGAAGCAATAAAAGCGTTTGATGAAGTTATCGCTATCAATGCTAATTATGGTCCTGTTTATAGAGAATTAGCTGAAACATATTATTTATGGGGTAGAAATGAACCTTCTAAATACAGAGTGTATATTGATAAAGCCTTGGTGAATTATGAAAAATACTTGAATTTAACGGATTATTCATTAAATTCAAGAATGCGTCATGCTGACTTTTTGGTTTTGGCAGGTGAATATAAAGCATTAGAAGTTGAAGCAAATAAGATGGTTGAACTTGACAAAGTTAATCCTAGAATTTTGCGTTATTTAGGAATTTCAGCTTATCAAAATGGAAATTATGATGTCGCTATAAAATCTTTGGAAAGTTTTATTTCAGATACTTCAAATAAAACAATTGCTTTTGATTATCAAGTTTTAGGTTTTGCTAAAATTAAAAAAGCAATTGGAGAAGATGGAAAAAATCTTGATACTGCTTTGTTTGATAACGGTGTTCTTGATGTGAAAAAATCAGCAGAGATGGATGCTAATAGTTTGGCTATGAATATTAGCGATATTGGTAAAAAGTTATACGAGTTAAAATTATTTAAGCAAGCTAGTGTGATTTATGAAATCGCTGTTGGAAATAAAGAATCTAAAAACTATACTTTGGATAACTTCTATTTAGGAAACAGTTTGTATTTTGACAATACAAAAAAGGATGTGAAAGCAGATCCAATCGCTTTGCAAAGAGCTGATTTAGCTTATGGTGCGGTAATTGAGGCTTCTCCTAAAACTCAAGACGCTTATTTATACAGAGCCAGAACTAATAGTTTATTGGAAAATGATGAGATGACAATAAAATATTACAATGATTACGTTAATATAGTTACTGAAAAAGGACCGGAAGAATTGGCGAAACCTGCTGTAATTAAAAAATTAATAGAAAGTTACAATACTGCGGGAGCTAGTTACGCGAATACTGATAAGGCAAAAGCAGTTGAATATTTTAATAAAACATTAGTTATTGATCCAGCTAATGAATATGCTTTGAGTTCATTGAAATCGTTAAAGTAATTAAAATAAAATATTTTTTAAAACGGCAATTAGAAATAGTTGCCGTTTTTTTTATTATACAGATATTGATTAATTCTTTTTCATTATGATTGTGTTTTCTGCTGATTCTTTAGGTTTCTTTTAATTGCGTATATTTGTACCCTAAATTTATATAATGTTATCTAAAGAAGTTCAATTAGAAGTTAATAAAGGGACTATGCTTCCATTAATGGAAGAGTTTTATACTATTCAAGGAGAGGGGTTTCATACAGGTACTGCTGCTTATTTTATTAGAGTAGGAGGTTGTGATGTTGGTTGTCATTGGTGTGATGTTAAAGAAAGTTGGAATGCAGAATTGCATCCGCCGACCAAAATAGATTTGATTGTAGAGAATGCAGCAAAATATGCCGATACGATAGTCATTACTGGAGGTGAACCTTTAATGTGGGATATGAGTCCTTTGACTCAAAAGTTAAAAGACCATAATTTAAAAGTTCATATCGAAACTTCTGGAGCTTATCCTTTAAGTGGAGTTTGGGATTGGATTTGTCTTTCTCCAAAGAAAAATAAGTTGCCTACCAAAACAGTTTATGATAATGCAAATGAACTGAAAGTAATTATTTATAATAAGCATGATTTTATTTTTGCCGAAGAACAAGCAGAAAAAGTTAGTCCAAAAGCAATTCTTTTTCTTCAGCCGGAATGGAGCAAAAAGGAAGAGATGACTCCTCTAATTGTTGAATACGTCATGAATAATCCCAAATGGCGTGTGTCATTGCAAACGCATAAATATTTGAATATCCCTTAAAGTATAACGTTAAATTATATTGCCAGTCTTTTTAAAAATATTGTTAATTGCCAAGATGCTAGTCGGGTAATTAGCAATATTTTTTTTTGATTTGATTATTCGTTTTTATTTGGCTATAAATCACATATTTTGGTATTTTGAATTCGTAATTACTATTGTTTTTCTTGTTAAAATTAATTTCTTAGGCATTTTAAACTTTTTTAAAATTAATTATTAACTGTAAAATATAATTTTGTGATAATACGTTAATATTTTTTGGTTATTTTTATGCAATCTGTTTTTATAAGTATATTTTTTTATATATTTACCAAAACCTACTTGTTTAAAATATAGTCATAAAATATAATTGAATTAGCCCATGAAAAAAATTTTACTTTCTGTAATTACTTTGTTTATTGTGGATTTTGCTTCGGCACAGGCAACTGCCACTATTGTTGATGATGCCCCTTACAGTTATGAGGAGGTAGAAGTGAGGCCAGAGTTTCCAGGTGGGAACAATGCATTCATGACATTTATTAGTGCTAATTATCAAATGCCTGATTATGAAGGAAATGGAGGGACTTTAAAAGTTGCTTTTATTATCGAAATTGATGGTACAGTTACTAATGTTAATGTGGTTAAAGATCTTGGTGGTGGCACTGGTGCTGAAGCAAAGAGAGTTATCAGTAAGTCTCCTCGATGGACCTCGGGCGAAACTAGAGGGAAAAAAGTTAGAGTTCTTTATGAGGTGCCTATAAAAATTACTGGTCAAGGGTAATTTGATTATTTTAAATATAAAGAATCATTGTTTATAGAAAACCAAATGTTGTTAAGCATTTGGTTTTTTTTTTTAGATTGAAAGTTTGGCTAAGTAGTCATAGTGTTCTCCTTCAAGAAGCATTTCGCATTGAAGCCCATTTGCATAAGCGGCATTTTGTAATGTATTATAATCTAGAAATAACCAGTCCAAAGGTTCTTCTTTTTCCCCTTTGTATGTGATGTTGAAAATAGTTTCTCCATAATATTCATTTTCTGTTGGAATCCATTTTCCGCCATCTTCATCTTCGTCAAACATGTAGATAATGTCTGAAGAATCAATAAGGATTTGCCCGCTTGGATTTAAAAGGTTTTTTAATTTCTGCAAAAAAACAGGTGTTTTCTTTAGTGTTCCAAATATTCCAGTGCCATTCATTAGTAATAAAATGGTGTCGAATTTTTCGTTTTCCAACGTCATTATATTTTGAACCGTTGCATTTTTCAAACCACGAAGTTTGCAGGCTTGAATTGCATTCTCTGAAATATCTATTGAGGTGACATCGAGATTTCTGTCATTTTGTAAAGTCAGGCTATGGCTTCCAGCACCACATCCTACATCGAGTATTTTTCCTTTTGCTAGTTGTAGTGCTTTTTGTTCAATTTTTGGCATTTCATCATAATTTCTAAAAAGATAAGCAACGCTCATTTCGTCTTCTTCAGAAATCGTCGTTTCTGTAATTAAATCTTCGGGCTGGTTGTTGGTTTGATAGTCAAGAATGGCTTTTCCGAAAAGGTCTTTCATAAAATTTAGTTTCAAGTTTAAATTTCCAAGTTTAAAGTTTAGTACTTTTGCGATATCATTAACAAATTTCGGATTTGAAACCAGCTTTAAACGAATTAGGAAAACTAGCCAAAGATAAGCATATCGAAAACAAAAAGTATTTCGATAAGCTAAAAAAGAAAACGCCTAAGAATTTAGATTATGTAATGCAGGACATTCACGATACTGAATTCAAAAAAACCGACTGTTTAAAATGTGCCAATTGTTGTAAAACTACTGGGCCGTTATTTACTTTGGCTGACATTGAACGGGTTTCTAAGTTTTTAAGGCAAAAACCACAACAGTTTATTGAGCAGTATTTGCGTATTGATGAAGATAAAGATTATGTATTGCAAAGCGTTCCTTGTACTTTCTTGGATAATGAAAATGCTTGTATGATATACGATGTTCGCCCAAAAGCATGTAGAGAATTCCCGCATACAGATCGAAAAAAGTTTCAACAAATTGCGGATCTAACACTTAAGAATGTTACAATATGTCCAGCAGCATTCAATATTGTTGAAGAAATGAAAAAGAAATTACCGCTCTAAGTATTGTTTGTTTACTTGTTCGTGAGACAATTTCTTGTTCAAAGTTCCTAAAAGGTTTAATAGATCTTAAGTAAAAACTTTATGTATATTTGTTCAGTTCCTCAAAATAAATCAATTTGAATTTAGAATATTTTATTGCAAAAAGGCTTATTACTGCCAAAGATTATAAAAGTAGTATTTCGGCTCCAATAATTAACATTGCTATATCTGCTATTGCTATTGGTATGATTATGATGATCGTTTCTGTGGCTACTGGTATTGGATTGCAAAATAAAATCCGAGAAAAAATTGCGGCCTTCAATGGGCATATTATAATTTCGAACTACGATAATAACCAATCCGAAATCACATTATCACCCATTGATAAGAATCAAGATTTTTATCCAAAATTTAATGCCGTTCCAGGAGTAAGTCATATTCAGGCTATAGCAAGTAAATCTGGAATTATTAGAACTGAAACTGCATTTGAAGGAATTATTTTTAAAGGAGTTGGTAATGATTATCAATGGGGGAATATAAAAGAGTATCTCGTTTCTGGAACATTGCCTGATTTGTCTAAAAATGTTACTCAAGAAGTTGTAATTTCTCAGTTCTTAGCCAATCGGCTACAGCTAAAAGTTGGTGATTCCTTTAATACATTCTTTATTAAGGAAGATCAAAATCAATTACCAAATGTTCGAAGATTCAAAATAGCAGGTATTTTTAATTCTGGATTCCAGCAATTTGATGCTACTTATATAATAGGAGATATTAGACACATTCAACGAATCAATAAATGGAACTCAAATCAAATTGGAGCATTTGAGGTTTTTGTGAAAGATTTCAATACAATAAAAGAAACAGGGGAACAGGTTTATGAAAAGACATCTTCAACTCTGGATACCAAGACAATTATCGAAAAGTATAGTTATATATTCGAGTGGTTGCGGCTTTTTGATTTCAATATTATTGTAATATTAGTAGTAATGATACTGGTGGCAACCATCAATATGGTAGTTGCTTTATTGGTATTGATACTCGAGCGTACCCAGATGATAGGGATACTTAAAGCATTAGGATCTAATAATTGGTCGATTAGAAAAATTTTCCTCTACAATGCATTTTATCTTATAGTAAGAGGATTGCTTTGGGGTAATGGTATTGGGATTTCATTATTGTTATTGCAGCAGCAGTTCGGAATTATAAAATTAAATCCCGAAAACTATTATGTAAATCAAGCACCAGTATATCTGAACTTAGGGTATGTATTAGCGTTGAATCTCCTTACGGTAACAATTTGTGCACTGGTATTGTTGATACCATCATATATAGTGACAAAAATTTCTCCAGTCAAGGCTATTCGATTCGATTAATCTTAGTGGTAATATTTAGGAGCTATTACCTGCTATCCACTTCAATCTTGTGAGCCGAACCCCGGCTCACAAGGATTTCCGCTACTATCAGGGCTATGGAATCGGTTTTCATGAGAGGGATTAGTCCTTATATATATGTATAGTGTTTTCAGAAACAGAAACATGCGGTCCTTGTATATA
>CAUPKA010000007.1:0-160076 GCA_963511725.1 uncultured Flavobacterium sp. | reverse complement strand
ATAGTTAATCTTAACGATTTTGTCATTCCGACGAAGGAGGAATCACATAACGTAATTAGCAGATGTGATTCCTCCTTCGTCGGAATGACAAAACATCAGATATTGCTCTTTTTTGATAATTTCACCCAACGGGTTAATTTAATCTTTTTTAATCTATTTGTGGTTTTTACATTATTGTCAATTCCGAGAAGGAATCTCTTAAAAACATTAATTGCCTCCAGCTTTAGCTGGAGGAATAAGATTGGTATAATTATTTAATGGCTTTAGCCAAAAGCATGTTGTTTGGCTAAAGCCAATTTACATTGATTCCTTTTTCCTCCAGCTAAAGCTGGAGGCAATTTAATAGCCCAGATGGAAGCGAAAAGCCTTTTGAAATAAAATGCCATTTTTCTTGGACAAAAAGAGCGACCAGTCTCGATAGCTATCGGGACTCCTTTTTATCCTTAGAAAAATGGCATTTTATGAAAAAGCTTGTAGTCTACAGCAGGATTAAGCTCAATATCATTAAATTTAAAGATTCAGATTTTAAAATGATTGCTGATTTTTGATTTCAGATGTTACAGACTCTATAAAATCGACAACCTTAATATTTAGTAACTCCAAATCTAAAATCATAAATCGTTCCCGAGCCGAAAAGCGAACAGGCGGAGCAATCCTCAATCTAAAAATTATTGACATTAAGCTCCTAAAAATTAGTACTCATCTTATTTTGGCAAGGTTGTAAATCCCATGTTGTAGAGCGTAAAGGCTTGTATGTCGCAACTTTCTTGTATGGTTGCTGCCAATGATTTTCCTGCTCCGTGACCTGCGTTAATGTCGATTCGGATTAAAACGGGGTTGGTTCCTGATTGTTTTTCCTGCAGCTCGGCAGCAAATTTAAAACTATGTGCCGGAACTACTCTGTCGTCGTGATCGCCCGTAGTAACCATAGTCGCAGGATATTGAACGCCAGATTTTACATTGGCCACTGGCGAATAGCCCTTGATGTATTCAAACATTTCCTTGCTGTCTGCCGAGGTTCCATAGTCGAAAGCCCAACCAGCTCCAGAGGTAAAAGTGTGGTAACGCAACATGTCCATCACGCCTACGGCAGGCAAAGCGACTTTCATCAAATCGGGACGTTGTGTCATGGTGGCTCCTACCAATAATCCGCCATTGGATCCGCCACGAATGGCTAGGAAACTGGAGGATGTATATTTTTGGGCAATTAGATATTCAGCTGCAGCGATGAAATCGTCAAAAACATTTTGTTTTTGCAATTTGGTTCCTGCATCGTGCCATTTTTTGCCGTATTCTCCGCCTCCGCGAAGGTTGGCTACTGCATAGATTCCGCCATTTTCCATCCAAACCGCATTGGATACGCTAAAAGCTGGCGTCAAACTAATATTGAATCCGCCATATCCGTAAAGAATAGTTGGGTTGTTGCCGTCTAGCTTTAAGCCTTTTTTGTGGGTGATTATCATTGGGATTTTCGTTCCGTCTTTGCAAGTATAAAACACTTGGGTAGAAACAAAATCTTCGCTTTTGAAATCAACCTTTGGCTTTTCATAAACCGCCGATTTTCCTGCTTTTGGTTCAAAAGAATAAATAGTTCCCGGAGTGATATAGTTGGTGAATGAATAATAAAGTGTTTTTTCTCCTTTCTTGCTTCCAAATCCAGTAGCTGTTCCTAATCCCGGCAATTGGATTTCGCGCACTAATTTACCTGAATAATCGTATTGCTTCACAATCGATACGGCATCTTTCATATAGTTAGCAAAGAAATATCCAGCTCCTGTGGTTGGTGTCAAAACATTTTCGGTTTCGGGAATTACGTCTTTCCAGTTTTCTGGTTTTGGATTACTGACATCTACACTCACAATGCGTTTGTTGGGCGCATTTAGGTCAGTTTCAATAAATAATTTACTGCCTTCGTTTTCAATGATGCTATTATCGCTGTTAAAATCATCCACAATCGTTACTATAGGACTGTTCGATTTGGTCAAATCCTGAATGTACAATTCGTTTCCGTAAGTAGCATTGGATGCTGTAATTACTAGATAATGGTTGTCTTCGGTAACATATCCGCCAACATAACGGCGTTTTTGGTCTGCGCCAAAAATAACTTTATCCTCTTTTTGAGGTGTTCCTAATTTATGGTAATACAATTTATGCTGATCAGTTTTGGCCGATAGTTCGCTTCCTTTCGGCTTGTCGTAACTAGAATAATAAAATCCTTCGTTTCCTTTCCAAGAAACCCCGCTAAACTTGATATCGACCAGAGTATCTTCCAGTTTTTTGAAATTATTGACATCCATCAAAATTACTTTTCGCCAGTCGCTTCCTCCTTCGGAGATGGAATAAGCAACTTTGGAACCGTCTTTGGAGAAATCTACTCCGCCCAATGAAGTGGTACCTAATCTTGAAAAAGTATTCGGGTCTAAGAAAACTTCTTCTTTACCTTTAGCATTTTTTCGATACAAAACCGATTGATTCTGCAGTCCGTTGTTTTTGTAATAATAAATAAAATTTCCCTCTTTGAACGGTGCTGTTATTTTTTCGTAGTTCCACAGTTTTTCGAGTCTGGATTTCAAAGCCTCTCTAAAAGGAATTTTGGACAGATAATCATAGGTCACTTTGTTCTGCTCTTTTACCCAAGCAGCAGTTTCAGCCGATTTGTCGTCTTCTAGCCAGCGGTAGGGATCGCTTACTTTGGTGTCGAAATACAGATCGACCGTTTCGCCTTTTGCTGTTAAGGGATAAGTTATTGGATTTGTTTTTTGAGTTTGCCCCAAAGAAACCATTGAAGTAGATACAGCCATCAGAAATAGAATTTTTTTCATTTTGAAGTTAGGTTAAGTACCTAACAAAATAAGAAAAGTTTTTTGAGAAATTAAAGCTAAAAATTAGTTTTAACTAAAAAAAAATTAAAATTCATAGCGAATATGAATGTTTTACTGAAGATAGTATTGTTAGAGTTTTTTTTTAACCATTAAGAAATAAAGATTCATTAAGCGTTCAGTCTAAATGAATCTTTATTTCTTAATGGTTAAATATTTCTTAAAGTTTATTTTCTTTTTTCATGACAAGGCATAAAAAAACCCAAACAAATGTTCGGGTTTAAACTGTGGAGAATATCGGATTCGAACCGACCACCTCTTGCCTGCCAGGCATAATCTGACACTTTTCCTGCTTTTTCATCATTTTTCAACACTTCTATAAACCCTTGTAAAATAAGGGGAAATATAATATTTTCTTCACCTTCTTTTTTTGCTTTTTTCTTTTTATTACTATATTTGTGTGCAATTTGTGTGCAACACTTTATTTAAATTCAGCCCTATGTTTAGTTATTCAAAAGATGGTATTACCATAGCCACACTGTTAGATGTCAGAAAGGTTAATAAAAAAGGAAGCTTTCCTGTAAAGATTCGAGTAACTTATAAAAGAGAACGAAAATATTATCCTACAGGTAAAGATTTAACACCAGAAGAATGGAAAGTACTACCAACAGGTAAAAGCAGAGCGTTAAAAGAAACCCGAGAAAGTATCGAGAATAGTTTTTCATTAGTCAAAGCAAACGTTGAGGCAATTGCGGAGAAGGGTGGTTTATCATGGGAGACACTTAATAACAGATTAGGAAGGGGTGTTGGTGATACTATTAATAGCGCACTTAAAGTTAGGATTGAAAATTTGAAAAGTGATGAAAAGATAAGTACTATGCAACTTAGTGAATATCTTCTAAAATCATTAGAGAAATTTTCGAGCAGTGCTATTGATTTTGAAAATATAACTGTTGATTGGTTAAAGAAGTATGAAAAGCATCTTTTAAATAATGATAAAAGTTATACAACCATCTCAATGCAAATGAGAGTGATCCGTACGTTAGTGAATCAGGCCAAAAGGGATGGAATCATAAAAGAAACACAATATCCTTTTGGTAAAGATAAATATGAAATAAAGGAAGGAGTAAATATTAAAAAAGCTTTGACATTAGATCAAATTAAAAAAATATTCTACTTTATTGATGGGAATGAAACGACAGAACGATATAGAGATCTTTGGATTTTTAGTTATTTATGCAATGGAATTAATATAGCTGATTTAGTTAAATTAAAGTACAAAGATATTAAAGATGGAGATATTTGTTTTGTAAGACAAAAAACGGAGAGTACATCTAAGAACAGAAAAGAAATTCGAGCATCCGTAACTGTGAATGTTCAAAATATTATAAATAGGTGGGGCAATAAGCCAAAGCCTGAGAATTATATTTTCCCTTATTTAAATGGAAAAGAGAATGCAGAAAAGAAACAAGCTATCACAAAAGATCTTACTAAACGTATAAATTTACGGATGAAGAAAATAGGAGAAGAATTAAAAATTGGCGACATAACTACTTATACAGCGCGTCATAGCTTTGCAACTGTATTAAAAAGAAGTGGTGCGAACATTGCTTCTATTAGTGAAAGTCTCGGCCATAATGATCTGAAAACAACTGAAAGTTATTTAGCTAGTTTTGAAAAAGAAGAACGCCAGAAAAACGCTCAGATGTTGACTGATTTTTAAGATCTTATGAAAGGATAAAACAAATCTACTATCAGGTTTCATCAAACAAGGGAGTTTAAAATCCATATTCTGCCCACTCTCTTTCCTCTTGTTTCTTTGACCTTTGAGCAATCGCTTTTATCTTTCGTTTTTCCGAAAACATTTCCCTTAGTAATTTAAACTCCTCTTTATAATTTCTTCTAAAATAGGAATAGAAAGCATGGTAGTCTATTTTTTCACCATGACTCTCTTCAATTAGAGATTTTAATTCAATAAAAAAGGAAATTTCAAGATCATGAGCGTCCCAGTTTCTTTCAGAGAAAAGTTTTACAGCTTTAGATATAAACTTTTTAGCTTTATCGGATATTACGCGAGTATTATTTCCTCCTCTTTTTTCTTGTAGAAGACCTCTATAGCCATTTTTCGAATATTTCTGTATCCAACTACGAATAGTTTTTTCAGTTCTCCCTATTTTGACAGCAATGTCGCTTTGAAAATAAAATTGTTCTTGTTTAATGAAAAGTAACATTCGAGTCCTATCTCTCTTAAGTTCCTCTTTAGTTTTTAAAGATTTTATCGATTCATCTGATTTTAGTGATTTTAGTAATTTTTCTAATTTTAGAATTTCTTTCTCTGCAATAGCAATGTCGCCTTGAGAATAAAATTGTCCTTCTTCTCTGCAAAGATATTCTTTAACCTCGTCTCTAATAAGTATCAATTCAAATTCTAATGATTTTATTGATTCTTCTGATTCTAACCATTTTAATAAATTTTCTGACTTTGAAATCTCTTTTTCTAAAAATTTAATAGTCTCCTTAATTTTTATCGAACTCATCTTTTTTAGCATATTCAAAATTTATGCGATACGTTCAAAGATAAAAATATTATAAAAATATCTTACAATATATTTAACACCAATCTACTTATCACTTGTTGAATTTTAACAGCACCTGTTCTGGCAAATATAATTTTTTTTTAATACACCAGAATAGCCTTTAAGCTACAGTAAAACGGTACGTTCAAAGACAATATTATGTATAGGAATAATCTGAAATATATTTTTATATCAATCAAGTTACCAGCTTATTGAATTTTAACGATATCTGTTTATAGCAAACATAAATGACATTTTTACATATGCCTGGTATATACCGCAAGATGCTTTAGATAATCTAAGGCCGTAACGAATTTTTATTCGATATGAATGCAAAAGAATTAAATTTTGAAAATCTCCCCTTTGCGGTAGGAGTACTTTTAAGAGAAGTTGAAGAAATCAAAAGAATGTTAACCAGCAATATGCCAAGAAGCGAGCCGAACATCAAAAGACTTTCAATTAATGAAGCCGTTAAGTTTATGTTGGAAAAAGGTTTTCCGGTCAGTAAGTCGAAACTTTACAAGTTAACCTCTGAAGGAAAAATTCCGTTTGAAAAATTCGGGATGCGTGTTCTATTTAAACAAGATAAACTAATTGATTGGATTGAAAATGAAATGAATTTATCTACAAAATCGGACACAAACTATGTAATGAGCCTTGCGAATTCTGCAAGAAAAAAAATCTGTAAAAAAAACAATTAATATGGAAAATAATCATCCTAATATAAAAGAAGAAACTGACTTTAATGATTTTCAATCAAAATCAATTAACAAAGAAGAAGGCGAAAAAATTATAGAACAATTAACTGAACCGTTAGTTGACAATAAAGAACAGTTGGCCGAAGCACTTACAGACGATCTAGTAACGTTAACTGAACCGGTTATAGACACATTGTACTATGACTTCGTAAATAAACCACAAAAAGTTGATATTCTTAAAGAATGGGAAGAAGATTTTACCCAGAGAATGTACATAGCATCAAAAAGCAACAATCAAAATTATTCGATGAAAAACGCTCTTAAATGCAAGCAACATCATACAGAAAGAGACAAATGTTTTATTATTGTTTATAACTTCTTAAGGGAAAATCCTCCTGAAAGAAACGACATAATTAAGTATTTAAACTGCTATATTATTTATGGCAAAAAACTACAGCAAAAGTACTGCAAATATGATGCTGAAGTTTTAGAAAAGTATTACAAAAAAGCTGACGAAAAGAAAAAAGACGGTGACACATACAATCCGTTTAGCATTCCAGCTTATCGTACTTATGTCATTTATATGGTTTTGAAATTACAAGATCAATACTTGAAGACAGATGATGACCTATTTAATGTCACCTTTACAGATAATAGAGAATACAATCCCTTAACAAAAATTCCGTCGATTTTGCGTGGATTTTTACCAATTCCCATTGTAGAATACGATATTAAAAGGGCATTCCCAACGTTCATTGACATGGAATTGGGAACTGATCACAGAGACGAATGTTACGAAAAATTGGAAAAAAAAACATATGCAAAAGCACTGAACGCAAATTCAATTAAAAAAAACAATGATTATTATTACAAACGCATTATAGATTTAGAAAAAATATACGGGGGGAGAGCCGTTGAAGTATTGACAGAAGAACGCTTTTATGAAAAGGGACGCGCATTCAAAGATTTTGCCAAATACGAAAAAGAATTTGTTGAACTATTTATTAAGAAAAACAATGAAAACCAATAAAAAAGATAAAATCGATGAAATCGATGAAAATAAAAATAATGGAACCAATGAAAGCAAAGTGAGCAATACAATTAATTACGTAAGATTACACGATGGTATTTTCCTGAATCTATTACAAAACATAACACAAACTAAATTTGGAAAAGTAGAATTTGGAGTTAAAAAAATACCCATACCAAAATTAAACTCCGAAGTCCTCGAAACCTTTTATTATAGGGATGATGATGGTAAATATAAAATCGATCCTACTAGAATTCGTGATTGTTTAGTCAATGAGGGAATTAAGAGAATATCAACACCTGATGATCAAATTCTTTTAATAAAATGTAATAACAATATTATCGACCCTTTTAATCACAAAACGGATTTGTTAGTTTCATTAAAGAAGGAAATAAATGAAGTAAATGGTGACTATAAAACGGTCGAAAATGTTCTTGCACATGAATACAAAAACACTGTGATGAAAGCATTACCACTAATTGATCCACATGAATTAAAATTTTATAAAGACACTCAATACACTTTTGGTTTATCATTCAAAAATGGACTTATGATAATGAGCAAAGACGGGGAAATTATGGAACATAAATACGATCCCAAAAATGGATTTTTCCTTAAGCATGTCATCCAATCACGAGATTTTAAACAAACTGATGAAGTTGGTGACTTCGAAAAATTAGTAAAGAATGTTTCCGGTGAGCATTTTGAAGCTTTTATGAGTATGATTGGATATTTAGCACATAACTATAAAAATCCTATAATGTCTCCATGCATTGTTTTTACTGATGAAGATGCCGATGGTATCACACGAAATGGTGGACGTTGTAAAACCATAATTAGTCAGGGGCTGTCAGAAGTGACAGTCCCTATCCTAAAAGGAGGGAAAGAATTTGACCCAAATTATAATTTTGTTTTTAATGATTTGCAAAAGGGGATGAAACTGTATATCATCGACGATGTTGAAAAGAATTTTAAATTTGATGATTTATATACTAACATTTTAGGGGGTATTAATTGTCAACGAAAAGGAAAAAAAGCAGAACAAATTAATTTCGAAGATTCGCCAAAATTTTTATTAACGACTAATTGGGCTCTACAATATTCATCAGCTAATAACTCAACTAATAGGCGTTTTATAGAATTTAAATTCAACAGCTATTACAACAAAAATCATACACCAATTGCTGATTTTGGTCGAAGATTATTTATTGATTGGGATGAAGCTGAATTCAATCGATTTTATTCGTTCATTTTTAAGTGTGTTAAGTTGTTCTTTGATAAGGGTATAATCGCACCAATTTACAACAAGGATAAAGATAATTTCATGATTAAATTTAATAACGATAGTATTCTCCATGAATTTGAACGCATTTTGAAACCATTATTGGCTTCAAAAAAACCATTTAGAGTAAATGATTTTTTGGCTATTTACCACGATTACGATAACCCTTTTAAAAATGAGAAATGGTTTCATTTAAATAATATTCGTGATTTAATTAATATTTGGCTTAAGTACAACGAAAATGAATCAACATATAAGTATTGGGAATATGCAAGAGGTAAAATATGGACTTTTAATGAGAATTTATCAGTAATTAAATCGATGGCTGACAAAGCAAAAAAACTAATCTAAAAAATGATCTTTTGATGTTGCTTTCTATAGGAATATCCTTTAAGCGAACTTATTGAATCCTTATATCCCATTTTTGTTTGAGAGGTGTAACTGTTACATGATTGTTATTGTAATGTTACACCTCTTATCCCTTATTACCATTGAATTGTTACACCCGTTACATCTATTTTATGATTTTTTTTTAAATTTTAAAAAAAATAAAAAAATCAATGTTCATATACATATATACTTTCAAAATTTATTTATTTTTTTGAAGGTTACATGATTTCATCAAAATAGATGTAACGGGTGTAACAATTCAATGGTAACAAGGTTTAACAACGCAAAATTAATTCACATAACCCCAAAAGGGTGTAACATAAAAAATCAAGAAAAGAAAACATGCAAAAAATTAAGACATTCAAGGAAGGTACATTCCTTAATAATTTAGAATTCAATAAATATATTTTTTCATTAAGCAATCATTTCAATGAGGCAGAATAAAAAAGGAGAACATTATGACGTTAGAGAATTGTTTAACAATAAGCACAACAGAACTGAAGAAAAAAGGTTTTTTTAATAATCGTAAAACAGTTGAGGTAATTAACGTTACAAAAAATGGGTTGTGTATAAGCTTAAATATTGAATCAATTTCAGATGAAAACGGAAAGTACTTAATTTTAACTCACACAAGTGAAACAGAAATAAACAAAACTGTAAGTTATAAAGTACGCATAATTTCAATCCCTTCAAATATAGGTGATGGATTCGTTAAATATTTTGTTTGTCCTACTACGGGAAAGCATTGTCGAAAGCTTTATTATTCTAGGCAAATATTTCAACATCGTGACGCTACTGGACTATTGTATGCACAACAAGCTAAAAGACAACCAATTTCGTATGCATTCTATTTAAGTGCAGAACAGCGCAACGAACCTTATACAAAGTATTTTAAAAAAACCTACCAAGGAGAAAATACCAAGCGCTATTCCAGCATCTTGTTGAAAACCTCACATTCAGAAGTTATTGACGCCTATAAGAAAATGCTTGATCGGCAGTACCGAAATAGCAATAACCCTTGTGTAGAAAAAATAGTAAAATGTTAATACCCTTTTTTGAAACTTCTTCGCAAATTAAAGAGAAAAAAAGCAACCCTTTTTTGTTTGAGCATTCATTTCTTTATTCAGATATTATTTTTTTAATCTTTTGAATAGTTCCACTACTTTTATCGGTAAGTTTCATTGTCTTTCTTACTGAATAACCTTGTTTTAATAATTTCACAACATCTTTGTGTTCAGATAATAAAGTTTCGTTATCTTTTTTGAACCCAATCTTCCTCCCAACTACGCCACCATTTTTCCTAAAACTCTCATAACCTGATTTTATTCTTTGTCTGATTTGAGTTTTTTCCATCTCACTAACCGAAGTAAGAATCTGAATTAAAAATTGCGACATCGGATTAACTTCGCATTTATCATTCAAAGTTTCAATGTTGTGGTTTTTGATATAAAGGGAAATACAATTTTCATTTAGCAATTGAATAGTTCTTAAGACTTCGATAGTATTTCTTCCGATACGTGATAACTCCCAACAAAGGACTTTATCAATTTTGTTGGTTTTGACAAAATTTATCATTTTCATAAGCTGAGGTCTTTCTTCATTCGTTTTACCTCCGGAAACCTTTTCTTCAAAAACATTAACGACCTCGTAATTCTTTTTGTTGGAATAATCCTTTAATTCCTCGGTCTGTCTCTTGTAGTCTTGAAGATTAGTTGAAACTCTGGAGTAAATAACCACTTTCATAGTGTATCAGTTTAATATTTTATATTTCAAAGATACGAAAACCCCGCTGTATCAAACAACATTTATAGATTAAAATGATACACTTTGTATATTGATACATTTGTAGTATTAAATGAAATAGAAAAAGCCTCTTTATAATAGTTATGTGATAGTTTTAATTCTCACAAAGTTTATATTCAATTGAAAAACGTTCCCAAACAACTTTATTTTCAACAAAACTTCTTTCTTTATTAAATTTAAAACAGCCAACAAATTTGTAAAAATTAAATCCTAATTCGTCTTTGTATTTAAAAAAAACTATTCGTGTGCATTCAGGATTTTTTGAAACAAAATACTCTAAATGACTTTTTGCTTTTACAGGTTCTATATGACTTTCGGTAATAATGTCAAACTCATTATGAAATTCATTTATCCAATTATTTTTTACTTTTTTTTCTGGCCACCATATTTCAGAATAACCATTTTTAGCAAATTTAACAGCACCTGGTTTTAGGAAGCCTCTATTTTTAATTTGAATATTAAATAACGAACCAATATCATCAATTGTTTTTAAATTTACATTATCATCTACTCTAATTAGCCCTTTTTGAATCCAATAATTTGGGGTTAATTCATTTTCTTTCCAAGGTTTAAAAATTTTAGCCTTTTTTTGTACATCCACTAAATTGTAAATTTCTTCAATGATTTTGTCAATTTGGGAATGAATATCTTCTAATGTTTTATCATTTTGGCACTCAATAAATCTAACAATGTGACCTTTCGTGCTTTTTATTATATCTACCTCTCTTAATTTATCAATATGTATCTTGTTTTCATCCTTGTAATGGAATTCCTCATTTACTTCAATATGATAATTTAATTGTGGAAAATATAAATCTGTTAATGCGTATTTACCATCTCCACGATGTATGAATTGCTGATGAGATATTTTTATTTCATCATTATTTAATTGATGCCAAATTCTTGAAATAACATAGTTTTCAATTCTTTTTTTACTGGTCTTTTGTAATATTCTGGATATATAATCTAATTTATAATTCATGTTTAATCTCTAATTAAATTTATCCCATTTTCTTTTACTCAAATGATCATCTTTCCATATGTTTTTCAATACCCACCAAACTAATTTAAATGGGAAAAATAATATCCATAATATGATATTTGAAAAACTAAAAGATTTTTTTTGTTGTTTGTATTGATTAGTTGTTTGTTTAGAATTACTATTTTGATTTCTGGTAGTTTTAGGTTCTATAATATCTTTTATTTCATATCCTATTTGCTTTGGATTTATTTTTACTCCGGGGTAATGAATCGCAAGAATCGCTGATGTAACGTCATCTCGTTTTAAGCCTGTCAAAGATTGTGCTGTTTTGATATCTACTTCAATTGTTTTATTAATAATTACTGGACCATTCAATTGCCCAGTACCTCTAAATGTTACTTGTCTCATAATTTAAATGTAGTTATTTTTTGTTCTACTCGGTTAAGTTTTGTTGCGTAGTATGTTTTCAAATATAAATATAACCTTTATTTAAAGGTTTCTTTTTTTCTAAATTTTGATTAAATAATATGGTTTTTAATATAAGGGATATACAGTTTTATTTCTTTGACAATACGAATTCATTTCATTTCTGTTTTATGTTAATTTAAAGCATCAATCCAGCTTCCATGATTTCAGTCTAAACATTAAATTTCACATGTAATCTCCCTGAATCAATTAAGTCTTTGACATATTTGTCTATAAAACCACCAATGCGATTTTTAATACAACTTTAGACCAAAATCAAAACAGTCTAATCTAAACTTGCTAATTTTAGCAGTATCATTTTTGATACATCTTAAAGTCAATAAATGTCTTTAGTTTTTGTGTTATTTATAACCTATTATGACTATAGTTTAATTTTAATACAACTTAAATGCGAAAAAAAATGATCTCAAGGAATTTGTTCTTACAAAAAAAGATATTCATCAATAAACCGTGGTGTTTCCAAGATGCGCTGAATAGTTCTTTTTGTAAAATAGTCCAGGGTATCGCATGTTACTACATAGTTTTTACAATCATATCCATTCTTTTCATAAATCGAATATTCATACATTAAAGACTTTAATATGGATGCACTCCAATCCTCAAATTCGCTATCCATAGAATGAATTTGCCATCTATTTTGATAGTGTGTTTTACCTAAAACCTGAAAAGTTTCGGGTACCCTTTTTACCATAAAAACACTCAAACTAGTATCATCCATATCAACTAAATCAGGTAATAATTGATGCTTTCTCCCTGATCTAAAAAAATCCGTGAGTACTGTCACCGCTTTTTCATAACACACATATTCTTCTCCTTTGCTTTGGAGAAGAACATCTACATAACTTTGGCAATAACTGAAAGCTTTCTCTCTAGCAACAATAGGGTTATTGTCTTCAAAAGTTTCGTCAATATCAACAAGATTGGTTTCCTCTCCATTATTGCGATATAAAGTTCCTTCTACTTTGTAAAATATTTCATCACTCATTTTGTACATTCAGTTTATAGGTATTCGTTGTATTTCTATTTTTACCAAAAGTAAAATCCCATTATCTAAGTTTATTGTTTTACACAATGGGATTACTTCAACTCTTTGGGTTATATTAAGTTCCTATCTTAAATTTATTACCCCAATTACTATTTTTTTGAACGAATCTTTAATTATAAATATGCTCTATACTTTGGCTTTGTTCCAAACCAACCTTTAGATTTAACCACTTATCATTTTCCAACAATTTCTCCATTATATCATTGTTTCCATTTAGTATAGTTTCATCTTCCCTAATTTCAACCCATAATGTTTGATTTGCCTTTTCAAACCATAGATCAAGCTCATTGTATTCTTTTTTATCTAATTTGGAAAATCGTCTAGTATCGTAAGCAACAGAACCGTTAGTATATCTAACTTCGTACGCTTTTTTATCACAAATAGCATTAATTCTTGCGAGTTTTGTTTTATATGTAGTAAGAATATTTTTGTATCTGTTTTGGATAGCAACTTCTTCAACACTTAAAACTTTTGATTCTTCTTTTTCGACAACTTTAGAGAATAAAACAGAGTTTACATCAAACATATCATGTTGATGAAAAATAACGTTATAATCCCCAATGTATAATTGAGCCGTTTTCTTATTTCTAAGTAAAACTGTTCCATTTTCTCCGTAATTTAAAATTTCAATTATGTCTATTGGTTTAATCTCGTTAAAACTAACTAAATTGTTTACATCACAATCTATGTAACTTATGTTCCTATCTGATATGGGTAACAAAAGACATGCATATTTTTTATCTAATGTTGTTTGTAAATACCCCCCTACTTTAACATGTCTTTCAACAACAACTAAATTTTTAGGTGACATCTTGTAATAGTTATCTGCAAAATCTTTGTTTGACCATCCATTAACATTTTTGTTCTTTTCAACTAAATTTAAAGAGTCTTTTTTGTGTTTACTGTCTTCCTCAAACTTTTTAATTCTTTGCTGTTCCGCTATTCGCGCAACAAATTTGTTATTTTGGTCAGCTTTTTCGATGGAATCCCGTACAAAATAATTACGATTTCTTTGTTTAGTAATTGTTCTTCTATACTCGTCTTTTTGTTCTTGGTTAAGTTCATTCCAAGTTAAGTATTTTATCTTCTTACTATTATTTGAATTTGATGGATGGTACACAAAATGTTTAACCATTATTGTGTCCATAATAGTTAACTTAACTTCTTGACCTTGTTCAAGCTTAATTACTTTAGGTCTATTATTATCGCAAGCAATTGAATAGTCTGACGAATATGTAGAACTATAAACTGAATTTCGCTCGTAATCATAATTTTCAACTGATCTCGTTTGTGCTTGTGTTGTTGTGCTAAGTAAAAGCAATATTATAATTGTTGTAACTATTTTTTTCATTTTCTTATGATGTTTTATTAAGATTTGTTTGTTGCAAAAATTATTAAGTAGCAACATAAGGTTTATTTAATTGATTCGAAAAAAGCTTTGGTCTGCTCTTCAAAAACAGCAATCGGAATCTGATGAGCCAAGTCCCGTTTAAAAACGATGGTATAATCAGTTTTGTCTGAAACGTTTTGCGACAAAAAAGCTAAGTTGTCTTTTGCATCGATTATGGTATCTTGAGCGCCTAACACTATTCGCATAGTATCGGGATGATTCATCGATAAATGTGAAGGAATAATTAGCTCTGTTCCTTTTCTGTAGGGCAATGCGGGATTATATAGCAGAGACAGCACACCTAATAGATTTGCTAAATGGTAACCTGCAAAACCTCCCATACTACTTCCGATGATTATATCAATATCTTGGTTTCGGTAAGTTTCATAAAGAAACTCAATCATATTAGGATTTGATTTATAGTCCAAATCGGGAGCTATAACATTAGCATGCTTTTCTAGAATTGCTCTTTTGGGATCACTTAATTTACTTTCGAGTCCGTGTAGGTAAAGTATGTTCATTTTTGTGTTGTTTAAGAATTTAGATGTTTTTATTAAATAATGAATTTGATGCGTCAAAAATACCTCAGTCAACTGCCAAAATCTGTCGGAGAAATAAATATTTTTATCCTTGATTTTTATTGTAAACCAGATTACTCATTTAATTTCAAAACAATTTTGAAAAGTAATTAAAGCGTCTTTGTTTTTGCTGTAAAGTGTTTGGTTCTTATAAGCCAATGATTCCAAAAGAACAGTATGATTCGTTTTCAATAACTGGAAAGCCAAATCATCTAAAATAAAACTATCAGTTGAGACATTGAAACTTCCAACCATCCCAATCTCTTTTTGCTCTATATAAATTCCTTTTTCCAAATTGGAATTCGATTCACGAAGAGAAGCATTGTATAGCGGAAAGAGTAACAAATCATTATTCAAATCATTAATTTTCAGTTTCTGAACCTTTTTATTTTTGTACCAAATTTCAATATTATTTTTAGGTGTATTTAGTAGACCCTCAATGTAATTACCATCCCAATCTTCTACTGATTGAACTTTCTTGTTTTGAAGCTTGTGGTAAAAAAAAGGGTCTGCAATAACATCCGTAATAGATTGTGATTTAGTAATAGCGTAATTTTCTATAACCTCCATAAACTTTTTAGGAATGATTAACTGTTTCAGTTTCCAAATTTCTCCGAAAAGGTTTATTTTTAGCTTATTTGAAATCATTGTCTCCTGTTTTGTGGATTAGCAGGGGAAATCATTGAAGACATCAACCTGCATTTCTAAAGCTTATTGTTTTTTCATTTCAATAGCTTTGAATTTATGCAAATGTGAAAGGTAGGATAGCCAAAATATGTCGGTGTGATTTTTCTATTTACGCTAAAAACTAATTAGGGCAAAATCATCACTGAGAGGCATAGATTTTTGTCATTTGGCTTATTCTACTTTTTACTTCTTCTCTCAATTCGGACGGCTTTATCACTTTAACTTCTGAACCATATTTGAGCAACTCCATGACAAAGTCGTTGGCAGGATGTATGAATAACTCAATAACTAATTCGTCTACAGAATCAGAAATTATTTTTTGTGACGAATGTAGCGGGAATGATTTGATGTAATTTCCTTGTTGCCATGAAAATTCTAAAATAATTTTCTGAGCAGGAGCATAAGTTTCTACACCAAAGGCGTGCTGATAGTTTTTTTCTACATCAAAAACGATTGGTTTAAACTTGATATCAGAAATTTTAAAATCGGTGATTCTGTCGAAACAGAATTTTTTAATCTGACCATCTTCGTTGTCCTGCGCGATGAGATACCAACGGTGTTGAGATTCTTTAATAGCAATAGGCTTTACGATACGTTGGGAGATTTTCATTTCCCAAAATTTAGTATGCGTGAATGATATTTGCCTGCTGTTTTGGATAGCGTATAAAATACCATTTATAAGATGGGTTCCTAAAGCTTTTCGTTTTTCCAAAAAGATGCTTGGCGAGATTTGGTTTCCTTCTTTCAGAGCCTGATGTATCGAAAAAGCTTCAATCATTCTTGAGACTGAAGGTTCTTCCACTTCTTCATCAATATAATAAACCTTGTCCTTTCGGTTGTATTGTACTAAAATTCCAAACAAGTCGAAAATATCTTTTTTATCCCTCTCAAAAGTACGGGAAGAGTATTCTAAATTTACTCCCAAATCATCATTCTCAAGTTTTGTCATCACGTATTTGTGTAAATCCTGAAAATTGCTTGGAACTGATTTCAATCTATCAATGATGTACAAATAGCGTTTGTAAAATCCAACTTTAGCCATAACTTAAAATATTATTTTCAGCTAAAGTAATGATTCGGCCTGACAAACCATGTCGGTTTGCTCTTTTAAAATGTTTTATTTCTTATTTTAGGTCAAGTATTAAAGACAACAATTAGGAGAAATGTAGGTATTCAAAATTCACGGTTATATTTAGATATAGTTTTTAAGAATTGATGATGTCATATTTAAAATATTCATACACCATCACCATTGCCAAAGTGTCTAATTCGCAGTATTTTAATAATCCTCTGGTTATCTCATCACGTTCCATAGGAGTCATGTCAACGTATTGCAATTTGGCGTAAGCTATCAAAGCTGACCCTCCATCAGCTATATTTTCCATGTCTGAAATAGTATCTTCTAATTCTGTTTCATTCCAATTTTCAAATAAAGGTTTGAGCATTTTATACGGGTTAAGCACTTTGCCTCCCTCTATTTGTAGCCAAATGTGATCAGTAGGAAAGTTGTGACTGCTTAACTTAATGTTGCCAATTGGTTGGCTGTATTTCTTTTTTAAGAACTCACTTGAGTTTAAACTGGCGGGCAAGACAGCTTTAATGGAGTTAGAACCATTGGTATATGGATTGTAATAATAGTCTTTTACCACCTTACATAAATCAATCATATTGCGGTTTCCTTCCCACGAAGTTGCTTGATTTTTTGTTGATTGACTGATTGTTTTCAAGAATTTTATTAAAGCTTCTTTGTCAGGTTCATTACTTTCCTCTAGTTGGATAATTATTGCATTGACAATTGAATTTTCATGTGTCGCAAATTTAAAAATAGTACCGTCATCATTGCCGATGGCTGACTGTAACGCTCGCGCAAACATAAAATTAGGAAATTCACCTGCCGTATTATTAATGTATTGGCTTTGGTGGTTTATAGAGCCATCCTCATTATACTGATGATGCGAAAACTGAAAAGCAACTTGCTCATAAGGCTTTCTTCCAATAGTAAAAGGCAATGCAACCGTACTCGTTTCAAAATCTATGAAATGCAATGGAAATTTCCATTTACTCATTTCTAACTTTAAAGATTTTTTTTCAACATAAATGGAATGGTCATTATTAACTGCTTTCTCTACTTGTATCCATTGTCTCTCGGATGGAGCTATTCTATAGGCTTCAGGTTTTATATTGAAATCTTCTTCAGTTAATTGCTCCATCAACATGCGCTTTTCTTCGATAATATTTTTACCTCTGAAGTTCCATATTTGCATGGCATTAGGCTTTCCGAATTCTACTTCTGTCCAATTTAATTGTTTAGAAAAGCAAAGTTTAAAGCCCGAAAGCATTCCTTCTTTTTCCTGTTCAGCAGTTGCTTTGAATTCACAATTTTTACAGGCACTGAATTGGATAGGCCAGTTTAGATAATTATCATCCTGATATGCTTTTCTGAAAACAGTTATGGATTCTTCAAAATTTAGATTTTCGTAATACTTGTATTTGCTGTTGATGATATCATTGATAATATTATCCACATTGGCTTCAGATAAAACCGAGTTTCCGATTTCTTTAAGATCCTGAACCCTCTCAATAATATCTGTTCTAGGATTTCCGTTGTTGGGGATTCTAAACAGTTGGTTCAAACCGTTAATGTTTGCTTTCTTAGTTTTATCCGCCATTAGCAAATACGCCTCAACTTTGAATTGAGGATATGCTTTTTGGGTTACATATTTCTGAAAGGCTAAATCAAATAAATAAGGTTTCCACGAACTTACCAAGCCACCACGCGCCCCTATAAAAGTATTTTCGTCGTTTGGATTAAAGGACTTTGCTTTTACCTCAATCAGTTTAATGTTATTTCCCGTTTTTACCAATAAATCCGTTCTTATGTATAAACCTTCAAAATAAAAACCCGCTTCATAGATTACCACATTTTCTTGTTGTAAAGCCTCGTGAGTAAGTTGAACCGCTTTGTCATACTCATAGCTTTCGGTATCTATAAAAATCCCATTTGGATAGTGCAATCGAGCCAATGCTTCAACCTGAAAACCACCATTAGCCAAAGCCACCAAAAATGAATCTCCATTTTGGTTGTTGGCATATTCTTTTTTTGAGGTAAAAAAAAGCTTGTTTGGACACTCTAAAGCTGTTTTGAAACGGGATTTTGTAAGCGGTTTCATGATGGGTTTTTATTAAACTTATGTTCCTATAAAGAAATTAAATTAGTTTCGAGAGTATTTATTTCACGTCCTTCCACAATTTCAATTTCTTCTTCTGTCAATCCATACAGTTCATAGACTATTGCATCAATTTTTTTATCTAAATCTATGGTATTTGTTAAAGAATCGCAATTTTTAATTTCAAGGATGTTATTGCAATATTTTTCTAATTCTAATTTAGCTTCTGTATTTATGTTATTAGGTAAAGGGAAATTATTAATATCATAAACCAAAATTTTAGGAAAAGATCCTTTAGTTGCTTTGGGTGAAGAATTAAAATGGTAAAATGTCGCCAATTTAGAATTCAAAATACTCAATAACACCTCTAATGAATATTCGTTATTAGTATTGTCTTTAATAATTAATACTGAAGGGTCATTATACAATTCTTCCTCTGTTAATGAAGCATATATTCGTGGGTTAGTAATTTCTCTAATCAAAATTCTTTTTCCAAAGAAATATTTTGGATCTCTAGGGTTTGCTATACCATCGCAGTATTCGACATATTCTTTTTCATTCCATTTTACTGAATACCTAACCACATCTTCACCATAAAGCCATTTTTTATGATTTGGGTTGCTTTTAATAGTAGTATGAAATATCCTGTTTTTAATTGTTTCCTCAGACTGTCCTTTATATTTGTCATAGGCAATCAATCCTTGGCTAGTTTCAGGAAATAAATCGATAAGGCATTTTGTATCGGTTTTTATTTTATTTACAACGCTAATTTTTTCTTTGCTTAATTTAAAAATCAAACCCCAATTTTGATTGTTTTTCTCAATTAAATTTTTGTGTATTACCTGATTTTCTCTTGATACTAATTCATTAAAAGAAACTAAATCGTTTGTTTGTCTATAAACTAATTTATCATTATTCTCGTTTTTAACAAATTGAAAAATAATATTTCTAACTGTTGCATCTTCAAAAATATTGATATCAGTACAATCAAGGATTTCATTTATGTTCCATTTTTCAAATAATTCCAATCTGTAATTTTGAGCAAAAACATTAAATAAAATTGTGTTCGGGATAATATATGATACTACCCCATTTTCTTTTAGAATCTTATGACTTTTATCTATGAACCAATAATATATTTCGTAATCAGGAACTTTACTTAAATTATTCACCAAAAATTCTCTTTCTTTTCCTTTTATTGAAACGCCGTATGGTGGGTTACCTAAGATTACATCAAAACCAATATAGTTTCCTTTATCATCTAAAACTTCAGGAAATTCAAAACGCCATTCGAAAGCGTTTTTGTAAATTGCATTGTTTACGATTTCGTCTTTCTCTTTTCTTAAATTCTCGGCTTTTTCTTTAAGCTTTTTAAGGTTGTCTTTTTCAGTCTTTTTTATTTTTTCTTCAAATAATGCCAAATTATTCAAACGATTTTCTTCATTTTCATACTCACCAATCGCTTTAGAAACCTTATCCTTTATTTTATTATCTAAGGTACTTTGGAAATTGTTTTTTATTTCGTTAATAATATCTAACACTTCAAATTTTCGCTTTTTGCTGTTGGATTTTTTATAATCTGAAACGGCCTTTTTATAGTCTGTAAAATTGTATTTAACCTCTTTATCTTTAAAAGCATCTTTCAAATCATCCTGTAAATCAAAACGACTAATTAGTGAGTCACCACATTTGATATTAATATCGATATTAGGTAAAGTATGTAACTGTTTTTCTTCCGTATAATAAGCGTTTTTTAATAATTCAATCCACAAACGCAAACGGCAAATCTTAACCGAATTAGGATTTATATCTACTCCAAACAAACAATTTTCAATCAACCTCTGCTTTTCTTCAAAAAGTGCCTTTTGTACTAGTGCGCTTTCTGTATCACTTGGTGTATATTCAAATAATTTTCCAACAGCATTAGAAATATATAATTCGTCATTTTCAATTTGAATATCTACTCGGAGCGGAATTCGCTCATCATCCACTAAAATACCTAACTCATTTTTGATGCAAATTAATTCATTAAGAGCCGAAACCAAAAAGTGTCCCGACCCAACTGCTGGATCACAAATACGCAATGAGTTTACAATAGAATTAAAATGCATTATATTTTCAGATTTATAAAAACGATGACAATAAGCTTTTAAATCTTCAAATGTTTCGATAGTATCATTTTCTAGTTCCCTAAATTTTTGAATTACTGCTTTACGGATAGTTTCTCTACACATATACATAGTTATGTACGCTGGAGTATAGAAAGAACCATCTTTATAACCATTAATTTTCTCGAATATTAATCCTAATACTGAAGCATTTATCAGTGTCTTATTTTCTTGACCATCACTAATTTCTCCTTTATCATCATTTGCAAAATTATAAGCATCTAAAAACTTGAATAAATAATCTAAAGTGGTTAGTTTGCCTTTAAATTTATTGCCTTTCACATCTTTTAATACAGTATTGGAATATACTTTCATTTCATCATCAATTAATGCTGAAATATCAAAAGTTAAGGATTCTATTTCACTATGTTCGAAAAGCGAACTATTTAGATATGGAATGTTTTTAAACTTTTCGGCATATCTTGGGTTACGTTCTTCTACTTTCTGAGCTAATGCAGAAAAGAACAGTCTATTTAATTCATCATAACCATGTATAAAACTGCTGTTTAAAAAACGATATTCCTTTGCTCCTTTGTGATAGGATGCTAATTGTGATTCTAAAAGCTTTAGAAATAATACTCGGTTAATCCATGTTAAACATAATTCTAGTCCTACATTAAAGGATTTATCACTACCATTTTCAATTGATTTTACATTACGCAATTTATCTCCTTCTTCCAATGTGAAAATGGTATTTTCCAGCAATGAAGCATATTCTCTTGTTTTTTCTGTTTTACGATCAATTACTTTTTTACTTCCAACAGAAACTTCTTCCAATCCAATAATATGCAACAGTTCGTTGTAAAAGTTCTTATTTAATTGATTACTGTCATTGCCAAAGCTATGTCCCAATAGATGGACGTCAGAGAAAATTTTATAGTAAGTGTTTAGTTCATCATCATCAAGATTATCAAAATCAGTTTTCGTGAAATCAAAATGAACAAATGGAAGCGGAGTTTGAATAGAACTAATATATTTTGTAGCTATTTCATCGTAAAATATTTCATTTTTAGAAGTGTCTTTTAAACCATCTCTAAATTGCTCATATTCTTTTACCAGATTTTTGTTCTTATAAAATATATTGTAAAAATCTTCAGCTTTGAAGAAAAACCATTCTAGTCCGTTTGTCGCAATAAGATGTTTTATATTATTATTCTTTTTGTCGATCCGTTCTCTAAAATAATACAACAATAGTTCATGAAATGCCTTTTTATTCAGATTGTCTGGAGATATAAATTCTTTTTTGTTTTTTGAGCGCTTAGCTTCTATAATTACACCAACATCACTTTTAATGGTCTTGTCTAAATAGATTGCTAAATCAATATTATTTTTAGTATTAATTAAGTTTTCGTGGTAGAAGGTCGACTGAAAGAACTTTTTAATCGGTTCTTTTATATGCTCTTCACTTTCATTATTATTATCACTTAATTTAATTGTAGTAATACATTCTTTTAACTGTTCAATAAATGACAATACTTCATTTGGTAAAGGTTTGTGTTTTCTATATGCGGGATTTAATGCTTTGTATGGATTTAATTTGATCATTTATTTAAAGATATATTGATGGCGTTTATATTTTATAATTGAAATTCTATTTTCAATTAGGCCGTTTCAATTTTTACCTCTATAAATATTGTTTTTCAGATGGTGTATTTTTATTCAGATTGTGGCGTAAATTCTATTTTGCGATTTTTTGCTTTTTCAGAACCTTTGTTAAATGTAAGATCCTGTTATAATGGCTCTTAATTCCCTCCTATCCACACTGAGTTTCTTTATACACACATTATTCACTTATAACGTGTATAGATTGATACGGTAGCGGTAAATATATGCACAAAATGCACATATGTGTGCATTATTGGTGAAAATTATTTCTCACTTAAGTACACATATTTGAAACATGCAACACAGAGGAGAAATAATAAAAGGAGCAATCAATAAAAGTGGTTACACAATTACTCAATTGGCTAAAAGATTAGGAAAAAGTAGACGGTGGATGTATCTAATGTTTGAAAACAATAACGTCTCTCTGGATATGGTTCTACAAATAGGTAAAATCATCCATTATGATTTCACAGAAGAAATTAAAGAGTTTAATCCGTATCAGAATGCAGTAAACGAACCTGTTTCTGAGTATCAAAAAGAAGAATCACAAACAGAATACTGGAAAAATAAGTATTTGAAGTTACTTGAGGAATATAACGAGATTCTGAAAAAAGGTGCAAGATAAAAGTAAAATCTGTATAGGCAATAATTACACAGACATACTAGTTACGATACTATATTGTGTGTGATACAAATTTGCTAATTTTTGGCTGTGTGATTCTAAATACAAATTTCAGAATTGAATAACTGTTTCAAAATTTTAGCAACTCCAAAAGCGATACTTTGAAAACAACAGAGGAAGTGAGTGATACATAAGTCATTGACAGAAATAAAAGTAAAACACGAAACTCTTTTTAGTAGTTTTTTTGTTAAAATACAGAATCTTTTTTTTATATATTGCAAATAAATATTTAATCGCTCTTAATATGATAAGACTAATACACATTTCAGATTTTCATTTAGAATCAGAAACACCTTCTCCAAAAAAAATTAAAATTATAGAATCTCTTGCTGATGATTTAAAAAAACATATAAATAGTAATACAATACTATTATTTACAGGAGATCTAATTGACAAGGGAGGCTCTGATTTTAAAGACCCTGAATTATGCTTCTTATCTTTTGAAGATATCTTCATTAACACAATATTGAAAAGTAACCCATCCTTAAAAAACAAAATCTTCATAATCTCAGGCAATCATGATGTTTATAGAAGTAAAATAGATGAAATTATAGAAACTGGTATGAAAGGTAATCTTACCAATACAGACAGCTTAGATAAATTCATTTCCTCAAATAGAGAAAAATCAATTTATTTAAAAAGATTGGAAAATTACAAAGACTGGGAAAAAACATTTTATAAAGACTATCCGGATTCAAAATTATCTAATTTCGAAAACAGCTTTAAAATTAACCTAGATAATAGAAGTGTAGGTATTTCTTGTTTTAACTCATCATGGCTATGTAAAAGTGATGATGATAAAGGAAATATTCTACTTGGAAAAAATCAAATAGAAAATTCACTAACCTTTTTAGATGAATGTGATTTTAAGATTGCTTTGATTCATCATCCATTAGAATTTTTTATAGATTTCGACTTCGACGATATTAAACCATTGATTTATAAAAAATATGACACTCTTCTAACAGGTCATGTACATAAATTAGATTCAGAGTATGCTCAAAATTTAAATGGACGATTATTTATCTCTGTCGCCAATTCAACAATTGCCGACACTCCAAAAGAATCTGTTTATGTAAACGGTTACACCATAATCGACTTCAATAACCATTCAAATATTCAAGTTGAATATAGAAAATACATTGAAATACATGAAAAATTTGTCCCTAATACTGATATAGGAACGGAAGATGGAAAAAAGATATTTGAAATTTTAAAAGATGAAAAATTAGCAGAATATTATAGAAAAATTGATTTAGTGCAATCTATCGAAAATAGAGTGGTTGAAAGTTTAAACGACCATATTATCATGTCAAATAATAACACCAGCGTTAAATGTTCAATAGAAAATATATTTGTAGAACCTAGAATATTAAACAACCCCAAAGATTCTTTTAAAAAAGAAGAAACTACTTCATACACAATCGATAGTATCTTAAATGACAATTCTAACTACCTAATTTATGGCAGTAGAGAATCTGGAAAAACGCTTTTAATTGACAAAATATTCATCGAAGCAATTACCAAGTTTTCTTCTTCTGATTATCTTCCAATACTTTTAAAATTTGCAGATATTAAAAATCGAGATATTAAAAGAATATTTAGGGAGTTTTTTTCAATTTCTGCATCAGAAATAGACATATTCTTAAGTTCAAATAAAATAGTACTTTTAATTGACGACATTTCATTCAAATCAGAGCATAGTGAACTATTATTCATTTTAAAAGAATTTATAAAAACCCACGACAATATTAGAATTATTGGCACTTCTACTCATGCACTAGACAATACCATCCCAACTGATTACTTGATTCATAATGATATTTTCAAATTTAATCTTTGTTTTATTCAAGATTTTACGAGTAAGGAAATCAAATTATTAATATCAAAATGGTTTGAAGGAAAGGATGTAGACATGCAAGGTAACATGGAAAAATTATTAAAAAGTTTTACCGATTTCAAATTACCTAAAACCCCATTATCCGTCACTCTATTTTTGTGGATTTTTGAAAGGCAAGAAAAAAAACCAATAAACAATTCTGTCCTTGTAGAAATATTTATCGAAAATATCTTAGAGAAAACTAACATTGAAAACATATACTCAGACTCATTTGATTTTACCAATAAAAAAAGGCTTTTATCATATATTGCTAGATATATGAAAGACAATGGAGATCCTGACTTAAGTTACAATGTAGAATATACTGATCTTTTAAAGTTTATAACTACTTATCTTAAAAATAAATTCTCAGGTAAACCCGAAAAGATTCTTGAGGATTTTATAAAAAGAGGAATTTTTTCTTATGAAGAAGATGATACCAAATTACGATTTAAAACTGCATTTCTATTTCATTTCTTTCTAGCACTGCAATTCGATTACGATCCCGAATTTAAACAAATTGTGTTCTCAAATGATAATTATCTAAATTATACAGAAGAAATTGAGTATTATACTGGTTTAAAAAGAGATTGTTTAGACTTCCTTGTATTTACACAAGAAAAACTAAATGTCGCTTTTTCAGATTTTAACGAAGATATTCGAGAAAACTACTCTAAAATAGATTCTGTTCTAGAATCAAAAAAAGAAAAATCACTAACCTTTCAGATCGATGAAAAAAGTTCACAAACAAAATTTGATGAAAAAAAGTTAGATCAAATTTTTGACAGGACATTATCTAAAACCCCAATAGAGAAGACTATTCCTAAGAAATCGAATGATGATTTGACAACATCAACAAACAATTTAGAGACCAAAAAAAATATTGATAAAATATTAATATTAGCAAGTGTCGTCCTTAAAAATTGTGAAGACATAGATGATTTTGATGCAAAAGTACTCTCATACAAAAACATATTAGAAAGCTCGATTTCATTTTTAATGCAATATCGTGATGCAATGATTACATTCTATCTAGAGCATAAAAAAGAGCCTGATTTTTTTCCAAAAAATATTGATTTTAATCTTTTTATAACCGTATTGCCCTTAATGCACCAAAATGTTATACACAAATGGATGGGCAGTCAAAAAATGAGACCAGTCATTGAAGATAAAATAAAAAGTGACATGCTTACTCTAAACATTTCCGAGTATGAAAAATTTATGTCTGTTTTTTTATATGGAGATATCAAAGGAAATGATTATCCCGAAAATAATTAAAACATTTGTAAAAAAGTCAACTAATAATTACATCAAAGATTTGTCATTTCTTAAAATAATGTCTTACTATCACTTAAGAAAAAACAATACACAAACTGATGAACTTTATTTAAAACTGATGGCAGAAATAAAAATGAAGCTGGGCAAATTAAAAAGTAAAAATAAAGGCGAATTTATAAAGCAGATTGTGCAAAACAAAAAAGGTAAATCAAAATAATTTTAACGTATAATAAAATTGTCTAGTAATCTTAAATCAAAAAAAAACGTAAGAACAAAAAACAATTCAGTTCATATTTTTTTATTAGTCTAAAGATAAAGATTAAAAAAAACAATGCAGTTTCACAACATTGAGGAATTAACATGAGTTATTGCCAATAGAGCAAGTTAACACAAATGCCTATATCAAAAGACGTCTAACATATCATAAGGAAATGCATTAAAAAAAACAGCAAAAGAGGTTTCTATTTGTTCTATCAAAACAACGCGTCACAAGACTTAAAATGAAGTAGGTTTTGCAAAACTTGTGCTTTTTTTGTTCAAGATATTCTACTAAGTTATCTAGTGGCAAGTTTATTTTGAAACTACTGGTCAATTTATATCAAAAGAACGTGATCTATCTAACGGTTTTTTTTATATGGAATTGGAACTTTCATTCATTGGTAGAACATTAAGAAATTGCATAGAGTAGTTTCGATGTTTTTTAAGCGATATTTAATTTAGTTCAATTATGGCTTTTTAAAAGTTGTGTGCAAATTGTGTGCAACAAGCATAAAAAAAGCACTTACGTTTTTCAACATAAGTGCTTGATAATTAGTAGTGGAGAATATCGGATTCGAACCGACCACCTCTTGCCTGCCAGGCAAGCGCTCTAGCCAAATGAGCTAATCCCCCAGTTAGATGGCGCAAATATAACATATAATTATAGGAATATGCAAATTTCAAAAAGACTATTCTTCAAATCCAAAAAAATAGCATTTTGCTTCGGTTACTTTTTTAACTTTACATCAAAATACGCCTTATGCTGACATCTGATAAAAACGGAACACTCTTAACAACCATAGAAAACAAAATAGCTACAGTGCAGTTTGGACATCCTGCCAGTAACTCTTTCCCTAGAATATTGCTGGATCGATTAACAAACGAACTTACTTATTTAAGTGACAACAATGAGGTTTCGGTGATTATTTTAAAAAGCGAGGGTAACGGAACTTTTTGTGCAGGCGCTTCTTTTGATGAATTGCTGGCGGTAAGCACTCTTGAAGAAGGAACTCGTTTTTTTACAGGATTTGCTAATTTGATTAATGCGATGCGCTCTTGCAAAAAAATAATCATAGGACGTATTCAAGGTAAAGCTGTGGGTGGAGGTGTTGGTATTATTGCAGCCTGCGATTATGCTTTAGCAACTCAGGAAAGCAGTATCAAATTATCAGAATTGGCTATTGGAATTGGTCCTTTTGTGATAGAACCCGCCGTAAGCAGAAAAATAGGAAAAATGGCAATGTCCGAAATGACTTTGGCCGCACACGAATGGAAAACAGCTTCATGGGCTTTCCAAAAAGGATTATATGCTAAAATTCTGGAAACAACTGAAGAGCTTGACATTGAAATAGCTTCTTTCTCCAAAAAACTAGCTAATTACAACCCAGAAGCACTTACCGAAATGAAAAAAGTATTTTGGGAAGGAACAGTACATTGGGACAAATTACTAAAAGAAAGAGCTGCAATTTCTGGTAAATTAGTGCTTTCGAATTTTACAAAAAACGCATTAATTAAATAACAATGACACTTTTTATTCTATTGCTTCTGCAAGTAAACATTGAAGAAAAAATTAAAAATGCCCCTAATGAAGGTTATCAAATAGGCGTGCTTATTGGTTCCTACTTACCATTTGTCCTATTGGTTTTACTAGCCTATTGGACATACAATCGTGCCAAAAACAGAAAAGAGTAATTCCCCTTAAAACTGCTTCTCTTTGAAAAAAATTATACTTTTTGGAATTATCCTCAGTTTCATCTTTTCCTGTCAACAGCAAGAGTCTCCTATGGTATCTTTTTACTATTGGAAAACTGTTTTTAGGCTTTCGCCAAAAGAAAAAAACTGTTTGGTTGCCAATCAAGTCAAGAGACTTTACATTCGGTATTTTGATATTGATTTAAGTCCGCAAACCCAAAAACCGTTCCCAAGAACTCCAATCCGATTTGAAGGTTCAGTTCCTAATATTGAAATTATCCCCGTGGTATACATCAAAAACAAAGTGATGCTGGACAAAAAATTAGATGTGATGGATTTGGCTCAAAAAACATATAGTTTCATTCAGCAAATCAATTCAAAAAATAAAATAACCATTCAAGAAATCCAAATCGATTGTGATTGGACACTGGAGAGCAAAGACAATTATTTGAAATTTATTGAGATTTTTAGAAAAATTTTCAATAAAAAACTCTCGGCTACCATACGATTGCATCAAATAAAATATTTCAAGAAAACAAAGATTCCAAATGTGGACAGAGGCGTGCTGATGTACTATAACATGGGAACAATTGCACCAGATTCTCTGAATTCGATATACGATCGCAACATTGCCAACCGTTATTTAGCAAGTCTAAAAAACTATCCTTTGCCTATAAACATTGCGTTGCCCATTTATTCGTGGGGCATTCATATAAGAGATGGAAAAATAATTGGCCTTAGAAACAAAATTGATGTTAATAATTTAAAAAATAATGGCAGTTTTGCTCCAACAAAAAATAGCTGGTTTATTTGTAAAAATTCTACCTTTATGGGAGGTATCTTTTACAAAGAAAATGACCAGCTAAAGCTAGAAACAATATCGCAAAATGATTTGCTCGAAATGGCAAATGATATCGAAGAAAATACAACTCAAAATCCGAAGGAAATAATCTTTTACGATCTTGACGAATTCAATTTAAAAAATTATGAAAAAGACATTTTTAAAGAAATTATTGATTGCTTTTAGCGGGCTGACTCTTTTAGTTTACGGAACTATTTATGCCTGTTCAGATGGTGATTGGGGCTGGTCATTTGATTCTAATTTCACTCCCGAAACTTTTGTCGATAAATCCTACTCTCCTCTGTTTTTATCTTCGGATGTTTTTTATGGAATAGGTTTCGATACGGAACATCTTACGAGATTCAATAGCGAAAACATCAAAGATTGGTCCGCCTATTTAGAAAACAAGATCAATGAAAAAGATTTAACCTTCTTCCTGACCGATTCCAGCAGTGCTGATGTTGCTGATTTATTTATATACTATAAAAAAGGAAAAGCAAATAAAACATCTGAAAAATGGAATAAAAAGATAAAGTTAGATGATTCTAAAACCAAAGATTTTTTGTTCTTTTTAAATGATGCACAAATAATTGAAACCTATTCTACTCAACGATTCGATTCTTGGAGTTATGACGAGACCATAAAAAACCAAGTTCTATCTGATGACAAATGGATTAAATCATTAGAACAAAAATACAATACGATTAAGGATCCTTTTCTAAAAAACAGATATTGGTTTCTAGCAATCAAAGCCAGTTTTTACAGTGACCAACAAACAAATGGGATTGCATTTTTTAACCAAACTGAAAAATCAGTTCCAAAAAACAACCTCTATTACAGAGCATTAGCCTACATAGCCGGAATTGAATACAAGCAAAAACAGTATGCAAAATCCAATTATCTGTACAGCAAAGTATTTGATAAATGCTCAACAATGCGTGTAGTTTCGGCCTATTGTTTTCATCCTCAAGAAGAAAAAGACTGGAAACAATCTTTAAAGATGGCTAAAAACGATGAAGAAAAAGCGGCTCTTTGGGCTCTGCATGGCTATTATAATGACGAAGAAAAAGCAATTGCCGAAATCTACAAACTGCAACCAAAAAACCCTCATATCGATTATTTATTAACGCGGTTAATCAATAATCAAGAAAATAAAATTGACCGTTCTTTTAAAGATAAAACTGTTCTTGAAAACAAAAAAAGGACCAAAGACAGCATCCGTAAATCGACTATCAACTTGATTTCAAAAATTGCAGAATCCAATAAGACATCACAGCCTTATTTATGGAATATGGCCGCAGGTTATCTGGAAACTCTAAATGGAAATTTCAAGCAGGCCGACAAAAACTTTAATCAAGCTGAAGACAAAATGCCAAAAACTCCTTTGGCTGTCAGTCAAGTGCGTTTATTGAGATTGGTAAATAACCTCAGCAAAATAGAGCAGCTAAATCCCGAAAACGAGAAAACCATCTTGGCCGATTTATCTTGGTTGTATTTGGAACTGCCTAAAAATCCAATTGAAAATTTCCGCTATGAAAATGCTTCCGCTTGGAGCAAAAACTATTTGGCAGCACTATATCGTTCACAAAAAAACACTGTGATGACGGAGATTTTCAATCATGAATCTAATTTTTATGATAACGAAAAGCAACTTCTCGACATGAAAGCTTTTTTGTCCAAACAAAACAAAACCGAAATAGAAAAAATTGGTGCTTCCATTTATGAAATTAAACTGGCTGACATCAATTATTTTCAAGCTGTCAAAGCCACTTTCCAGAACAAAATACCAGAAGCTATTGCGTTTATGAAACAATCGGATAAGCTTCAAAATACTGTTTTTTATGGGAATCCATTCGTCGGAAACATCAAAGACTGCCATGATTGCGACCATCAGGCGCCACAAAAAAAGAAATACACAATGCTTGATTTCCTGACTATTATTCAAAAATTACAGGATAATGTTGCTAAACAAACCGATGTCTACAACAACAGTGGTATACTCGGTCATGCTTTTTACAACATCACACATTTTGGTAACGGTCGCCTTTTTTATGAAGGAAATATTGCTGGTTCTGGCTCAGCTCCCGATTTTTTCCGAGACCCGATCAGAGATATGATTACCAATAGTTCTTTGGCGAAAGCCTACTATCAAAAAGCTTTTACAGCCGCAAAAAACAACGAGCAAAAAGCCAAAACCCAATACATGATTGCCAAATGTGAGCGCAACGATTACTATAACAAAAAATATTATTCGCTTAATTTATCGACTTGGGACATTCAGGATGACAAAACTAATTTTATCGCTTGGCAAGGCTTCAAAACAATAAAAGCCAATTATTCAAAAACCAAATATTATAAAGAAATCATCAATGAATGTGGGTATTTTAAAACCTATGTTCAAAAATAGATGTAAGTTTCAAGAGATTTTAGATTGAGGATTAACGATTTTAGATTTCAGATTTGGTTCAGGTTAAATATTATATTGTTGATTTTACGAAGTTTTTACATCTGAAATCAAAAATCGTTAATCAAAAATCAGCAATCTAATTATTTTTAATCCTTAACTTAATAATGGCATTAGCATTCATCCTTCACGCAACCTCACAAAATTTTCCAGTTTAATCAAAATACATTACGAATGCGCCATTGCCATACAAATGATACTGATTTTTATTCCCGGAATTTTTAACAATGCTTTGGAACAAGCTTCAAGAGTTGCTCCTGTGGTCAGCACATCATCAATTAAAAGATAATGTTTATTAGTGTCTTCTTCGGTGAAAGCAACATCAAAAACAGTTTCAATTCCTTCTGTTCTTCCCAAAAGATTTTTCTTTGACTGTGTTTTAGAATATACTTTTCGCATTAGAATACTGTCATTCAATGGAATTTTAAAATTCTCAGACAAGGCCAATCCAAAATTCGTAACCTGATTGTAACCCCGTTCTTTCAATCGCATTTTATGCAATGGAACAGGAATAATCACATCCACATTATTCACAATCTGATTGTCCTTTAATTCGGATGCATACCATTCGCCCAACAAACTTCCTATTTCTTCATGGCCTTTGTATTTCAAATTATGAATTATTTCCTGAACCATTCCCTTCTTGTGAAAATACAATAATGCCGAAACATGTTCGACCGGAATTCGACCATAAAACTTTTTGAAAGCTTCATTTTCGGGATTCAAATGATGATTTGTCAGAGGCAATTCATGTCGGCAGACCGTACAAATTATAGATTCATTAGTACCTATAAATGATTTACAGCCAGCGCAAACCTTTGGAAAAAAGAGATTGATGAGGGAATTAAACATAGCTCTACAGAATTTACATTGGTTTTTACTACAAAAATGCAAAATAATATATTTAATTACACTAGATTTACATCTAAATAATTATTACACAACGTAATAAATTTAATTTTTTTTATCAAAACAAAAAATGAATTTAAAAAAAACAATAGTTTATAGCTTGTTGCTTTTTGCGATTTGTTCCAATTCTGTAATTGGACAACAAAAAAACGGGTCTTCAGTAATAAAAACATTTTTTAAAAATGGTCTCGTTTCAAAAGAGATTTATATAGGAATTGATCAAATGGCAGATAGCATAAAAACCTATCATATTGTAGGCGGACTAGATGAAAGATTCCTTTTTACAAGAAACAATGTGTTGGACGGTGTTTGCGAAAAGTTTTCAACTGAGGGAAAATTAAAAACCACTTGGTTGTTTAAAGATGGTGTTTTGGTTCGTAGAATGGATCTTTTAAAAGAATCCAATCTTAAAAACAAAGAGATGACTGACTATAATTATGATAACATTGTCAAAACCAATTTACAGTTAAAATCCGATCCCAATAATTATGGACTTCTTTGTAGCCGAGCAGCAAGTCGAATCTATTTGGAGGATAATATATTGGCAGAATTTGACTTTTTAACGTTTAAATCCCAATTGGAAAATATAAAAACAAATTTGAATTCCAGTAATAAAGCAAAGTTCCCAACATTGGATAGAGATTTAGCAGAAATTTACAGTCGTCTTGGATCGATTTACTCCCGTTTTGAGAATGACAATCTATCAATTGAATACAAATTAAAAGCGATTCAAACAAATCCATCAGAAATTAGGCATGTCCTTAATTTAGGAGGATTTTTGTCTTCTGACGTTCAAGAATACCGATTAGCCGTTTATTATTTGAACCAAGTTGTGCAGAAAGTTCCAAATCATAATTTTGCTAATTGGGCATTGGGGGCGACCTATTTGGAATTGGAGCAATATCAAAAAGCCGTAGATTGCATCAATTTTGCTTTTGAAAATGAAGCTAATTTATACGTTAATGGATACGGAACGGCAGAAGATGACCTTCGGACCATTCGAGGATTAGCCTATCATAAATTAGGAAAAACAGATTTAGGAATTAAAGATCTGAAAGAAGCTTTGCGAATTAATGACAAGAACTCCGTAGCAAATAAATACCTCGGAATCGTTTACAGTGATTTAGGACAAAGTCAAAAAGCTTGCGAGTATTTCCAGAAATCAAGAGCATTGGGCTATGAGAAAAAATATTATAATAAAAGTTTAGAGTCCTATATTAAAAAAGCCTGCGGAGAAAACACAAATAAAATATCAGATTCCAAATCAGTTGTTAGTCTAAGTCCTAAAGACTTGCCTTATATTGCGCCAAATCCTGCAACAGATTTTGTTGAAGTCTTCAATTATCCTTACACGGATTTTAACTTTGACATAAACGATGTTGGAGGCAGAAAACTAGCCCATGGAAAATCCACTAA
The DNA here is from genome assembly GCA_963511725.1 of uncultured Flavobacterium sp. Lineage (GTDB taxonomy): Bacteria > Bacteroidota > Bacteroidia > Flavobacteriales > Flavobacteriaceae > Flavobacterium. The sequence continues at coordinate 125,951 of CAUPKA010000007.1, read as the reverse complement.
TAAAACAATCCAAGTTTCTGGAATACCTTCGGGATTGTATATTCTTGTTATTGAAAAAGAAGGAAAACAAGAAACGTTTAAATTGATAAAAAAATAAAGGGAATCTTTAACAATTTTTCTTTTTTTAATTTCCCTTTTTATATTTTTGCACCACTATGGCAAAACAAGAAGATTTATTTAAGAATGTAGTTTCGCACGCAAAAGAATACGGATTTATTTTTCCGTCAAGCGAAATATACGATGGTTTAAGTGCAGTCTATGATTATGCACAAAACGGAGTAGAATTAAAAAAGAACATACGCGAATATTGGTGGAAATCAATGGTTCAAATGAACGATAACATCGTAGGACTTGACGCGTCTATATTGATGCACCCAACAACTTGGAAAGCATCTGGTCACGTTGATGCTTTTAACGATCCATTAATAGACAACAAAGATTCTAAAAAAAGATACAGAGCCGATGTTTTGATTGAAGATTATGCCGAAAAGCTAAATCTAAAAGCGAAAAAAGAAATCGAAAAAGCGAAAACTCGTTTTGGAGAAGCTTTTAACGAACAGGAATTCATCACAACCAATGCTAGAGTCGTAGAATATCTAGCTAAAGAAAGAGAAATTCTGGAAAGAATGGGACGTTCTTTGGGAGCGGGTGACTTGGAAGATGTAAAAGCATTAATAGAAGAATTAGAAATTGCTGATCCTGAAACTGGTTCTAGAAACTGGACTGAAGTGCGTCAATTCAACTTGATGTTTGGTACTAAATTAGGAGCTTCTGCAGATACGGCAATGGATTTATACTTGCGTCCTGAAACGGCTCAAGGTATTTTTGTTAACTTCTTGAATGTTCAAAAATCAGGAAGAATGAAAGTTCCTTTTGGAATTGCACAAACAGGAAAAGCTTTCAGAAATGAAATCGTTGCTAGACAGTTCATCTTCCGTATGCGTGAATTCGAACAAATGGAAATGCAATTTTTTGTACGCCCTGGTGAAGAAATGCAATGGTATGAACATTGGAAAACAACTCGTTTAAACTGGCATTTATCTCTTGGTTTAGGAAAAGAAAACTATCGTTTTCACGATCACGAAAAATTAGCACATTATGCCAACGCAGCTGCCGATATCGAATTCAATTTTCCTTTTGGTTTCAAAGAATTGGAAGGAATTCACTCTCGTACTGATTTTGACTTAAAAGCACACGAACAATTTTCTGGCAGAAAATTACAGTATTTTGATGCTGAGTTGAACCAAAACTACGTTCCTTATGTGGTAGAAACTTCTGTAGGTTTAGACAGAATGTTCTTGGCTGTTTTCGCTACTTCTCTAAAAGAAGAAACACTGGAAGACGGTTCTACTAGAACAGTTTTAAAATTACCTTCTGTTCTCGCGCCTACAAAAGTTGCGGTTTTACCTCTAGTTAAAAAAGACGGATTACCCGAAATCGCAAACAAAATTATCGAAGATTTGCGTTGGGATTTCAATGTTGCTTATGATGAAAAAGATGCTGTAGGAAGACGTTACAGAAGACAAGATGCTTTGGGAACTCCTTTCTGCATCACGGTTGATCACCAAACTATCGAAGACCAAACAGTAACAATTCGTCATAGAGATACAATGAAACAAGATCGTGTAGCTATCTCCGAATTAAAATCAATTATCGAAAATGAAGTTTCGATGAAAAATTGGTTAATGAAAATGTAGATAAAAGTTTAATCGGTTATTTGTTTAATCGTTTAATTGCAAAAGGCTTCTCAATCGAGAAGCCTTTTTTTGTTTTAATTAAATCGGTAGCCTATAGAAAAACCTCCACGTCCTACTATTTGATAATCCTCTTCATAAAAATTATCATCATCATTTGAACTATTAAATAAATTTCTTCCAACACCACCGTTTAGCTCAAACACAAAACCTTTTTTAGTTACCCATTTACCTCCTATACCAAATCCAAGAGCAAAATCAACAACCCTCTTATCTGGAACAACCTCAGTGAGTACCCCTGTATTATAATCATAATTACTATGACCTTGGTTTTCATAACTGTTGAGCATCCCAAACCCCTCGGCAAAGAAACCAGCCGCGGGTTTCTTTCCAAAATAAAATCGATAATAAGGAGTTGCACTAAACTTGACGTCGATATCTTTATCAAAACTAGCAAATAGAGACATACCAACTCCGGATTCATCATTTAGTAATCGCTCATAAGTAACCTCAACAGCACCAGCCAACAACATTAAAGCATTGAGCTTTAATTCATTTCGCTTAAAAGAAACAGTATCTTTCTCTTGACTATAACTATAGGAACTCATTGTTAACAAGAGTAAAAGCAAAATCTTAGTTTTCATATGTAAATTTTATTTGTTAATGATCGTATGCTGTATTACCTTTTTACTTTTGTTTTTTTACAACAAAATTTTGTTAATAGCTATTTTATATATGCAGTTTTGGTTAAATAAGAATTTTAAAAAAGCTAATCTTTTTTTGGTTTTAAAATTCTTACAAAGAAGCTTAATTATTTGATGATATACAAACAAAATTTAAAATAATTTAAACTAGAACAATCTAAAAAAAACACTCAACAAAACCTATACAGTTAGTTTACAGTAAAATACCATTAAATTTTAATTGCCTTTTTTATTTTTTATAATAAAAAAAACATAACTTTGAGTGTTTTTATTTTATTATTTGCACGATTATCAATTTATTTGATTTGAATTATTCTTTTGAAACCTGTATTTTTAAATAGAAACCATATACATTTATAAAAAGAAAAACTAAGTCCCAAAGAATGAATTACACCTACATTATTATAGATGACGATCCAGAAAGCGTTTTGAAAACAAAGGCAATTGCCAGTGAATTTTCAGAATTAAATTTTCTTGGTTCAACTGATAATTATGCAGATGGCGTGAATCTAATTTTAGAACACATGCCAAGACTCATATTTTTAGAAATAGATCCTAATGACAAGAACAGTAATTTATCCCTACAATTAATAAATGGGCTATTAATGTATTTGAAAGAATTACCAAAAATTGTTATTACAACCAAGAAAAAAGATTTTGCTTTCGACTGTATTAAATATGAAGTTGTCGATTATTTATTAAAACCATTATTAGTAATCGATTTTGTAAAATTGATTCATAAATTGAATAAAATAAACACAGAAGATGAAATAGTTCTTGTTCAAAATCCAAATTCTAAAGAAAAACAAAATCTAGAAAAGATTGAATCTAGAAATAGTAAAAAATCATTCATTTTATGCGTCAAATCTTATGGCGATCATCGATACATTGATTCTGACGAAATTTGCTATTTCCAAGCTGATAACAACTCAACTGATATTCATTTGAAAAATGGCGAAATGATAACCGCATTCAAAACTCTAAAACATTTTGAATCTGTCTTGTCTAATCCGTTTATAAGGATACACAATAGCTACATTGTAAATCGAAATTATATTTCAAGAATCCATACTGGAAATTCTTTGTGCTACATTAAGAAAACCACTATAAAACTCCCTTTTTCTAAGTCGTACAAAACAAATATTGACTTTATAATTAATGAATTTGCAAATGAAAATTATATTGAAACTTAAAAATAGCCATTTACTCCAAATTGCTATTCATTCACTACCAAACGAATACCTTTCACCATAAACAGCTGTTTTTAAATTGTTTATTGAGGCTTACTGTTTAGTTTTACAAAAGAATTCCAACGCAAACGGAATCAAAAACGTAAACAACAACAACAACATAAAGCCCAGAAATCATGAAAAAAGCTATCTTAACAATCGGATTATTTACATTAGTATTAGTATCAACTTCATTCGCCTCTCCAAAAGATTTAACATCTTCAATTGCGAACAATCCAACAATCACATATGGCGATGGAACTGGCGGACAATCAAGCGGAGATAACAGAAAAGTAGATTATAGCGGTGACACTTTTAAAAATCAATTTGTTGAAGTTGATGGAACCGGTGGACAATCTAGCGGAGATAACAGAAAAGTAGACTAAAAACCCAAAATATAAAAAAAGGCTGTCAAAAAATTGACAGCCTTTTTTTATATAAAAAGATTTAGTATTTTTGATACAATTCAAAATTCGAAATTGAAAAAAAACTACTACATATTGTTCTTTTTTTTAGCTGTTTTTATAGGTTGCACTAATAAAAACAAATCCGAAAAAAATATCATGTCACCTGAAGATAGCCTAAGTACATATCTGTCTCTAGCAAATGACATTAGCATATATAAAGAATTCAAACAAAAATACAATCATAAAGCCTTTGAAATCATAATTAATCAAAAAGACGATTCGATTAATAAAGTTAACCTTTTCAAAATAGCCAATCGGTATTATAATATGAATGACTGGAAAGGATATTTTGAAACCTCTAAACTCATTTTAGCACGTTCAAATAACAGTCATGACACAGTAAATACAGCCAAGGCTTATATCTATTTAGGGGATTACTATGTAAAAAACTCCTTTTCAGACAGTGCTTTTTATTGCTATTATAAAGCAGAGAAATTGTATCTCAAACTCAATGACAATTATAACATTGCTAAAACACGATTTAGTAGAGCCAACTTGAGATACAATGAAAATGATTTATTTGATAGTGAAATTACTATTTTTAAAGCTTTGCGAATTATAAAACAAATAAAAGCTAACGATTTATTATATCAGTCTTACAATCTTTTAGGGATTTTATACAATGAAAGAGAAGAATACAGCAAATCCTTAGAATTTCACAATAAGGCTTTGGCCAGTTTAGACGACAAATCTATACCTGCAGAATTTCAATCCAAAGCAACTTCTCTAAACAATATAGGTTATGTATATTTAAATTTAAAAAATTACAGACAAGCCAAAAAATATTTTGAAGAAGGATTAAAACAAGAAAACCTATTTGTAGAAAAACCGTCTTTATATGCTATGCTATTGGATAATTTAGCTTATGCCAAATTTAAGCTTAGAGATACAAAACAACTCCCTGAACTATTTTATACAGCACTAAAAATTAGAGACAGTTTACATCTTACCTCGGGTGTAATTCTCAACAAAACACATTTGTCAGAATACTATGCGTTTCAAAATGACACTTTAAAAGCAATTCAATACGCAAAACAGGCACTTGCGACATCACGCAGTACCAACCGATTGAGAAGTATACTGGAAACTCTCAAACAAATGGGAGCTGTAGATCCAAAAAATGCTTCAAAATATTCTAAAGAATACATCCTTATTAATGATCGCCTGCAAAAATCAGAACGAAAAATTGGCGAAAAATTCTCGCGTATAGAGTATGAAACTGATGAAATTAAAGTAGAAAACACAAACCTCGAAGGTCAAAACAAGAAACTTTTGTTGTTTTTTGGAGCTTTTATCATTTTAGCATTATTACTTTACATAATTAACAATCAAAAAGTTAAACAACGTGAGTTATTATTCAAACAACAACAACAACAGGCCAATGCTGAAATATACAATCTATTAATCAATCAACAAAATGCTATCGAAATCAATAGCATTAAAGAGAAAAAAAGAGTAGCAAGGGAATTACACGACGGTGTTCTTGGCAGAATGTTCGGTGTTCGAATCAATTTAGATGGTTTAAATAAAATTAAAGATGACTCTGGAATCGAAATGCGATTAAATTATTTAACCGAACTGAAAAATATTGAGCAAGATATTCGAGAAATATCTCATAATTTGAATAGAGAAAAATCAGAATTAATTAATAACTTCGTTGCAATAGTAACTAACTTATTTGAAGAACAGAAAAAAACATTTTCAACAAAATTTCTTGCCCATGTCGATTCATCTATAAAATGGGATTCTATTGACAATATTATAAAAATTAATTTATATCGCATTCTTCAAGAATCGCTTCAAAATTGTAACAAATATGCTAATGCAACAAAAATAAAGGTAGAATTTAGAAAACAAAATGACAATTTAGTTTTAAAAATTAGTGACGACGGTTTAGGATATAACATCAATCGAACCAAAAAAGGAATAGGTCTCCAAAATATAAAAACGAGAACTATAGAATGTGAAGGAACCCTCGAAATAAAATCAAAAAAAGACGAAGGAACTTCTATAACCGTAACAATTCCAATCAAAGAAACACAAAAACCTATTGCTTAATGACAATCGATTCAAATGCGCAAAAATTAATTAAAAAGAATATTTTAATTGTAGACGATCATCCATTTATAATTGACGGATATAAAAATGCCATTACCCGTTATAAACCTGACTTCTACGAATATTCATTTACTCAAGGCAAGGACTGCATGACTGGCTACAACATCATTACAGATCCAGAAACACCACCATTTGATGTTGCTTTTTTAGATATCAGTATGCCTGTATATGAAGAAAAAGGAATCCATTCTGGTGAAGATTTAGCCAAATTAATCATGGAATACATGCCTAATTGCAAAATAATTTTGCTTACCATGTATACTGAATTACTCAAAATAAAAAATATAATCGACACTATAAATCCAGCAGGATTAGTGATTAAAAATGACTTAACCTTTGATGAATTACTTTTTGGTTTTGACGTCGTTTTGAAAGATGAAATTTATTACAGCCATTCTGTAATTAAAATGGCCAATCAAAATAATAAAGATATCGACGGAATTGACCAATTTGACAAATTAATTTTATTCCACATTTCTAAAGGAACAAAAACTAAAGATATTACTCAATACATTCCTATTTCATTGCATGCTATCGAACAACGAAAAGTCAATCTTAAAGAATTATTTAAAATTGAAGACGGAAGCGATGTTGATTTAATTAAAGAAGCAAAGATCAAAGGAATTATTTTATAACATCTTCAAAAATCAAAAAGCGACACCATTCAGTGTCGCTTTTTGATTTTTATAGGTTATTGCCAAATCCTTTTATTCACTTATAGCATCCCAGCCTCTAGCTTTCAAAGGTATCTTCGTATTGGCACGAGTTACCAAATGCACACCTTCACTTTCCTGGGTCATGTGGCCAATAATAGAGAAGTTTGGATTCCCTTTTATTTTGTCAAAATCATCCATAGCAATAGTAAAGAGCAATTCATAATCTTCTCCTCCATTGATAGCTACAGTAGTACTGTCAATATTAAACTCTTCGCAAACATTGATAAATTGAGGATCTATTGGCAATTTATCTTCATACAAATTACAGCCTACACCCGATTGCTTGCATAAATGCATAATCTCCGAAGACAATCCATCGGATATATCAATCATTGAAGTTGGTTTTATTTCTAAAGCATGTAATAACGTACGCACATCTTTACGCGCTTCAGGCTTTAATTGTCGCTCAATCAAATACGTATAAGCGTCTAAATCGGGTTGTGAATTAGGATTGACTTGAAAAACTTGTTTCTCTCTTTCCAATACCTTTAATCCCATATAAGCGGCACCAATATCTCCAGTTACTACCAACAAATCGGTTTGTTTTGCACCGTTTCTATAAACAATTTCGTTTTCATCAGCTTCACCAAGAGCAGTAATACTTATAATTAATCCCTTTTGAGAAGAAGTAGTATCACCACCTATTACATCAACTTTATACTCCTGTGCCGCACGTTCTATTCCTTCATATAATTCCTCTAAAGCTTCCAATGGAAAACGATTAGATACTGCTATCGAAACTGTAATTTGGGTTGGTCTCGCGTTCATCGCACAAATATCGGAGACATTGACTACTACTGATTTATATCCTAAATGTTTTAAAGGCACGTAGGCCAAGTCAAAATGTACGCCTTCAATCAATAAATCGGTTGAAACAACTACTTTCTTATCTTTAAAATCCAATACGGCGGCATCGTCTCCAATACCTTTTAGTGTAGAAGGCTGAGTAATTTCGAAATTTTTGGTCAAATGGTCTATCAATCCAAATTCTCCAAGTTGAGCTATACTGGTACGTTGCGGGTTTTTATCTTCAATCATGATTATTGGGAAGAACGAAGCAATCGCTCCATTCATTATTATTGATTTTACAAAATTTTGAGACTGCAAATATACAAAGAAATATTCGCCCTTATTTGAATGGTTTTTTATGTTTTTTTTCGCACCTTTATTAATCAAAAACATCATAAAAATGAACACATACGATATTATTACTCTCACAGTAAATCCAGCTTTGGACAAGAGTACTCATTTTAAAGGTTTAGTTGCCGAACAAAAAATTCGTTGTTCAGCACCACGTTTTGACGCCGGAGGTGGAGGAATCAATGTATCGAAAGCTATTTCACGTTTAGGAGGGACTTCTTTGGCAATCTTTACATCTGGAGGTCCATTAGGAAAAATGCTAGAAGAATTAATCACTAAAGAATCCATCGCCTTTCAATCTATTCCTATCCAAACTTGGACAAGAGAGAGTTTTGTTGCTGTAGATGATAATACAAATTCACAATACCGTTTTGGATTTACAGGTGGAGAAATCAGTGAAGATGAAGAACAAGCATTCCTTAACGCCATTACTAACTTAAAATCAAGATTTGTTGTTGCCAGCGGCAGTTTAAATGAAGGTTTATCCCCCGATTTCTATCAAAAAATAGCCCAAATAGCAAAACAATCTGGCGCAAAATTAATAGTCGATACCTCAGGTGAAGCCTTGAAAAAAGTATTAGAAACTGGCGCTTATCTCATCAAACCAAACGTTGGAGAATTGGCTAAATTAATTGGTGTTGAACGATTAGAAATGGAAGAAGTAAACGAAGCAGCCAAACAGATTATTGCCAAAGGAGGAGCCGAGATTGTTGTGGTCTCCCTTGGTCCTCAAGGGGCTGTTTTGGTAACTAAAGATAACTATGAATTTGTTCCTGCACCCAATGTAGCCAAAAAAAGTACTGTTGGCGCTGGAGACAGCATGGTTGGTGGAATGGTCTGGGCGCTTTCGCAAAACAAAAGCCTTAAAGAAGTAATTCGTTGGGGAGTTGCCTGCGGATCAGCCGCAACAATGAATGAAGGAACACAATTATTTAAAGGCACTGATGCTCAGCGACTATTCGATTGGTTGAAAGATAAATAAAGTCCCTCTAACCTTGAAACGAAAACACAAAAGAAAGCAAAAGAAACCCTGATAATTTTAAATCATTAAATTTTCTAATACTATTATATTTCATAAGATTAAAGCATTTAAAAATCCAATAAAAAAATTATTCCGAATTGGTTTTAGCTTTTTAAGTCCTATCTATAACTTTTTTTTATGCTCAACTGAAATAGTAACTCTATATTTTAGAGTGAATTAGCTTATTTTAAACTAAAATAATTTTATTTTTTTTATCTTTAATTTCCTATAACACATTGATTGACAAAGTATTAAACTACAAAAAAATACAGTCTGCAAAAATTTCGGATAAAAGGCAGAAAAAATTTGATATTGTGTGTTTTTATTTATATTTTTAACATGCCCCAAAATTATAGAAAACATGAATAATGAATTAACCTACAGTCAGATACAAGACTTAAAAAACAAGATCAAAGCAGGAGCTTTTGATATCGACTTCGAAAAAAACGAATTGATTTATTTAGGATTCGAGCAACAAACAGCAAAAGAGCTAGTGATGGATGTTATACGAAGTTACAAACATGACCTTTTGTATAAAGCTAAAGAAAAAAGAGATTATGAAGACAGAAACATTATTGCTTTAGGTTTAGCAATAGTTTCTTCTATATCTGTAGTGGTACTAGGAGCTAATAGTGTTTCTATGATTATGCTATCCATAGTTCTTGCATGCTTTGCTGGTTACTATGGACACCCTAAAAAAGCAATTCCAGCAATGATTGGATTTACTATTGGTGCTATCATAATGCCATTTGCCTGCCAATTTTATTTTCACAGCAGGGATGCTTTTATGAATATTGAACTTTTAATCCCTACATTTATTTCGTTTGGACCAGCTCTTTTGATAAAGTATCTGCTAACTAAAATAATGTATTCCGAAGATTAATTATAATTTTAAAAATAACTAAACCACTAAGGACTTTGCGTTCTTAGTGGTTTTTTTAGTTGGTCAAAAGACTGCACTCGGATGTCTATCCTCAAATAATTGATTTAAATTAATTGAAACATAATATAGTTGCCTTCTAAAAATGTCATTCCTGCCAGTAAACATCTTCACTTGAACTTTATTTCTTTTACAATATATTTAATCTTTACATAATTTGTCGAAAAATAAAAAGCTACTGACAAACTGTTGTCACCAACCCTATCTAATTTTGAAGAAGTAAAAAATCAAAAACTTTAAAATTATGAAAACATTAGCAACACAAGTTATTACTCCTGAAGATTTATTAAAACACTGGCAAGGACATCGCGCTTTGACACGCCGTGTAATTGAATTATTTCCTGAAAAAGATTTCTTTGAATTTTCAATTGGCGGAATGCGTCCATTTTCGAAATTAGCAGATGAACTTCTAGCCATTGGCTCACCTGCTTTGAAAGGAATTATCAATCGAGAAATTCAGCCTTATGCAGAAGGAACAGAAAAGCTAATTTTTAAAGCCCAATATCTTGAAAAATGGGACGAAGCAACGGCAGAAATTAATCAGTATTGGGAGAAATTAACGATAGAAGATTTTAATGAAACCTTTAAATTGTTTGGTCAATATGAATTCCCGATTATTCAGAATATTTTATATTTTATTGATAATGAAATACATCATAGAGGTCAGGGTTATGTGTATCTGCGCGCGTTAGGCATTGAACCTCCTTTTTTCTGGGAAAGATAAAAACTAAAAAAGCTCCTAAAACGAATTTCATTTTAGGAGCTTTTTTATAAGAGCCTTAGTTTGTTCCTTTCAAGTAATTCCAGAATTTTGGTTTTTAATCTTTCGGGTTCCAATATAGTGGCATAATCGCCAAACATCATATACCAGCGCGAAAACCCTTCCAAAGTATCACAAGACATAAAAGTCATTTCGATTTTATCTTCTACTTCTTTTTCAGAAACAAATCCGTGGTATTTTCGTTCGGATGAGAGATATTTGGCGATTTTTTTGGCTACAAGAATCCTGATTTTGATTGTTGAAACAGTTTTGTTTTTATCCAAATAAGTTTCTAATGGATTATGTTCTAATGAAAAAAGGATTTCTGTTTTTTTGATTCCGTGAATACGATCTGCCCGAAACTGACGATAATCTTTCCTCAAATGACAATATCCTAACATATACCAATTGTTATTGTCGTGAAAAACACCAACAGGCTCAATATGCCGTACCGTAATTCCATCCGATTGAATTGCTTCATACGAAAGGATAACTTGTGTTTTTTCGGCGATACTTTCAAAAAGAGTGGCTAGAGTATTAGGCGATTTATCATTAAAAAGTTTCTCTGAAGATTGCATCAAAACACTCGATTCAATACTTGAAACCCAATCTTTATCATCACTTCGAAGTACCGCTTTTAGTTTATACATTGCCGAGGCATAATGATTGCCAAGAGTTGTGTCTGTAAATTTCTGCATTAATTTTTCAGCTGCAATAAAACTGCTGGCTTCTTCACGGGTAAACATTACTGGTGGTAACCGGTAGCCATCCATTAAGGCATAACCAACACCAGCTTCACTATAAATAGGAACTCCGGAAGCTTCTAGTGTACGAATGTCTCGATAAATGGTTCGCAAGCTAACCTCAAAACGATTCGCCAATTCCTGTGCTTTTACAATTTTTTTGGATTGTAACTGAATAAGAATGGCGACAATGCGGTCAAACCGTTTTGGGGATTCGTCAAACATAATTGTGCTTTTTTTTACTTCAAAGATACAGTTTTGCTGTTTTAGGAAATTGCATTAAAACAAAAAAACCTGACAATTTTTACATCATCAGGTTTTCTCTATATTCTAAAAGACGCACAACCGTGCATCTCTACAAATCTAATCATTCAATTTCAATACCGCCATAAATGCTTCTTGCGGAATTTCAACATTCCCCACTAATCTCATACGTTTTTTACCTTTTTTCTGTTTTTCAAGCAATTTACGTTTACGGGAAATATCTCCACCATAACATTTGGCAGTAACGTCTTTACGTAAGGCTTTTATCGTTTCACGCGAAATCACTTTTACACCAATTGCAGCTTGAACTGGAATATCAAATTGCTGGCGAGGAATTAATTCTTTCAATTTCTCACACATTTTTTTACCAATAGAATACGCATTATCTGCATGCATCAAGGAAGATAAAGCATCAACGATTGTCGCGTTCAGCAAGATGTCAACTTTAACCAAATTAGAAGTTTTCATTCCAATTGGTGTATAATCAAAGGAAGCATAACCTTTAGAAACGGTTTTCAAACGGTCATAAAAGTCAAATACAATCTCTGCCAACGGCATATCAAAAGTAAGCTCTACACGTTCCGTAGTCAAATACGTCTGGTTGGTAATCAAACCACGTTTTTCGATACACAAACTCATTACATTTCCAACATAATCGGCTTTGGTAATAATTGTTGCTTTTATAAAAGGTTCTTCAACATGATCTAAACGAGAAGGTTCTGGCAAGTCCGAAGGATTATTTACAACAAGTGGTGTTGTAGGATCTTTTTTGGTATAAGCCAAATACGAAACGTTAGGAACCGTGGTAATAACTGTCATATTAAACTCACGCTCCAAACGCTCCTGGATAATTTCCATATGCAGCATACCTAAAAATCCACAACGGAAACCAAATCCTAATGCTGCCGAACTTTCTGGTAAAAATACCAACGACGCATCATTCAGTTGCAATTTTTCCATCGAGTTTCTCAACTCTTCATAATCTTCAGTATCTACAGGGTAAATTCCGGCAAAAACCATTGGTTTCACATCTTCAAAACCTGTAATTATATTGGTAGTTGGATTTTTAGCATCTGTCAACGTATCTCCAACTTTTACTTCTTTGGCTTCTTTTATACCCGAAATCAAATACCCAACATCTCCAGCTGAAATTACTTGCTTCGGAACTTGATTTAATTTTAATGTCCCAATTTCATCAGCAAAATATTCATTGCCGGTAGCCATGAACTTAATTTTTTGCCCTTTTTTGATCTGTCCGTTTTTTACACGGAAAATAACTTCAATTCCACGAAACGGATTATAATGTGAATCGAAAATCAATGCCTGTAACGGCTCATCAACATTTCCTGATGGAGGCGGGATTTTTTCGATAATCGCTGCCAATATATTTTCTACACCAAAACCAGTTTTACCCGAAGCATGAATAATATCTTCCAATTTACATCCTAGCAAATCAATAATATCATCGCTTACTTCCTCTGGATTGGCACTTGGTAAATCTACTTTGTTCAAAACCGGAATAATTTCTAGGTCATTTTCCAGAGCCAAATACAAATTAGAAATCGTTTGTGCCTGTATGCTTTGTGCGGCATCCACAATCAAAAGCGCGCCTTCACAAGCCGCAATTGAACGGGAAACTTCATATGAGAAATCCACGTGACCAGGAGTGTCAATCAGGTTCAAGATGTATTCTTGTCCTTTATATGTATATTCCATTTGTATGGCGTGACTCTTGATCGTGATGCCACGTTCGCGTTCCAAATCCATATTATCAAGCAATTGCGCCTTTTCTTCACGGGCAGTTACCGTTTGGGTTGCTCCCAATAATCGATCTGCCAATGTACTTTTCCCGTGATCAATATGCGCAATAATGCAAAAATTCCTAATATGTTTCATGTATAATGATGTCTAACTTATGTTATTCCGAACAGCCACTGGCTATTCTCCTCTTAATATCAAATCTCACGCAAACGCCGTAAAGCGACAATTAATCTGCAAATATACTCTAAATTCAACAGTTTCAAAGTTTCAAAATAGGAAACTCAAGCATTTCCTCAAAGTCTTTACAAATTGTAATACATATACCTCTTAATTAGTTAGCAAATTATTCAAAATCATCTCCTTACTTATCTAATGTCATTAAGTTTTTTATCCTTTCGCTTAAAAGATGTAATTTTGCAAAAAAATTAAGGACGATGATTAAGATTGGCAACATTATATTACCCGAATTTCCCTTACTGTTAGCACCTATGGAAGATGTGAGCGACCCTCCATTCCGCAGACTGTGCAAAACACACGGCGCCGACTTAATGTATTCCGAATTTATTTCCTCCGAAGGATTAATCCGCGACGCCATCAAAAGCCGAATGAAATTGGATATTTTCGATTACGAAAGACCCGTAGGAATCCAAATTTTTGGCGGTGACGAAGAAGCAATGGCATTATCGTCTAAGATAGTTTCTACCGTAAACCCAGATTTAATAGACATCAATTTTGGCTGTCCGGTAAAAAAAGTGGTTTGCAAAGGCGCAGGTGCCGGAGTTTTGAAAGATGTTGATTTAATGATTCGCTTGACTCAAGCCGTTATCGACAGCACACATTTGCCAGTTACCGTAAAAACACGTTTAGGTTGGGATGACAACTCCATAAATATAGATGAAGTAGCCGAACGTTTACAGGATATTGGCGTTGCTGCTTTAAGCATCCACGCCAGAACCCGCGCCCAAATGTACAAAGGCCATTCCGATTGGTCGCATATTGCCCGCGTCAAAAACAATCCGAGAATCACAATGCCTATTTTTGGAAATGGCGACATTGATTCTCCCGAAAAAGCTTTGCATTATAAAAATGAATACGGTATAGACGGAATAATGATAGGCCGTGCCGCCATCGGTTATCCTTGGATTTTTAACGAAATCAAACATTACTTCAAAACAGGTGAGCATTTAGCCAAACCTACCGTTGCCGATAGAGTCGAAGCCGTGAGAAATCACCTCACTTGGGCAATGGAATGGAAAGGAGAAAGACTCGGAATTGTTGAAACGAGACCACACTACACCAATTATTTCAAAGGAATTCATTCTTTTAAACCCTTCAAACAAAAATTAGTAACTCTAGATCATCCAGAGGAATTATTTGCTGTTTTGAATGAAATTGAGGAGGCTTACGCTGATTATGAGGTTGTTTGAAAATATTCCCGTAGAGATGCACTGCAGTGCATCTCTACGGGAATATTTCCCTAATCCAATAACTTCTTACTCACTCTACTGCTTGCAATCAGCGAAGCAATAAAACCAAGCGTAATAATAGTCGCCATAACTATTAAAACATTTTCAAAAGTAAAAACCACTGGATACGCCAGTGTAGCCGTTATCATAATTAATTGATATTGCTGTTGCAGTAATACAACTACAACACCCAATAACAACCCGATAATACCTCCAAAAACACTCAACAAAGTCCCCTGAAGCAGAAATATATTACGCAAATCTTTGATGTCAGTCCCGAGATTAAAAAGTGTTTTTAGATTTCCTTTTTTATCCAAAATCATCATGATAAGCGCGCCTATTAAATTAAAAAGCGCCACAACAATCACCAGTGTAAATATCAGATACACCGCTATATTTTCGGTATTCAGCATTTTATACAAAGCTTCATTTAGTTGCTCCTTATTTTTTACGGTAATTTTATTCTTGAAAATTGATTGAAGTTTATCGATAACTGAACTCTGGTCAGCATCTTTCTTTAATTTTATTTCAAGACTAGAAATCTGATTGGTTTTGTATTCCAGTAATTCTTGTGCCAAACCGAGATCAGCAAATACATATTTGGAATCCAAATCTTCACTGATTGCATAGATTCCAACCGGAAAAACATCAGCCGAATTGAAAGCCTGAGCTGGATTTTCAATAGCGCCTTTTCCTGGTTTTGGAACAAAAACCTCAAAGGCATTTTTATAATCCAGCAAACCCATAGAGAACTTTTGGGCAGTTCCATAACCAACCACGACTTGATACGTATCAGGTTTTAGCCATTGCCCATTGTATATTTTTTTATTAAAATTGCTAACGGCGTTAAAAGTAGAATCAACACCTTTTAAGTATGTAACCTCTTGTTTACCATTAAAAGTAAAAAGCACCCTTTCTTCAATAACTTTAGAATATGAGGCAACGCCATCAATTTTCTTAATCTCTTTTTCTTGTTCTGGTACAATAAAAAAAGATTTTCCAAGCGTACTGCTTACTTTAAGATCAGGGTCAATATCACTAGTAAAAGAAAGACTAAATTCTTTCAATCCCGTAAAAACTGAGAGTACAACAAATAATGCCATTGCTCCCACAATAACTCCCATACTCGCAATACGATTAATAATATTGATAGCATTATTAGAACTTTTGCTAAAAATATATCGCTTGGCTATGTAAAGAGGGAAATTCAAACTTTATTGAAATCTGCGTTTGTCCAACAAATCTCTATTCTCAATCGGATTTTCTTGATTTTTCAAGGCATTGTCAATCTTCTCAATATAATCCAATGAATCATCAATAAAGAATACTAAGTTTGGCACTTTACGCAATTGCAAACGCACTCTTTGCGATAAATCGTGCTTAATCAAACTCGAATTAGCCTTAATACCTACTAAAGTTTCCGCTGCTTTTTCTTGAGGAAAAACACTTAAATGCACCGTCGCCACAGACAAATCTGTAGTCACAACAACCTTGGATACTGAAATTATCAAATTTGTAATTCCATTTTTTCTCACTTCACCTTGCAGAATATCAACCAAATCTTTTTGGATAACTCCGCCTATTTTTTTCTGTCTATTTGTTTCCATAGTGCAAAAATACTATTTTTTTGAGAGACCACCTTACAAAGTCATAAACTCCTAAAGTTTTTTATATTTGTTTTATGATTTAGAAACAGAATTAGGAGCGAAAAATTAGGCTCTTTTAGCAATTATGGATTCCTGCTGTCCGTTATATTCCCGATTAACAAAAACTACGGCAAAAAAGCCTTGTTTTTCTAAATCGGGAGATGCCACTCCCATCAGGGCTAAAGAGAAACAATAGTTCTTTTTTAGAATTATTTATAAAAATGCAAACATCACACAATGAAAAAAATAGAACACATTGGCATCGCCGTTAAGAATCTGGAAGAATCCAATTTGCTATTCGAAAAACTCTTTGGCGCACCTGCCTATAAACAAGAAGAAGTCGCCAGCGAAGGCGTAAAAACATCCTTCTTTATGAACGGCCCCAACAAAATAGAACTCCTCGAAGCCACCAATCCCGAAAGCCCGATAGCCAAGTTCCTAGAAAAAAAAGGAGAAGGAATCCACCACATCGCTTTTGATGTTGAAGACATTCTTTCCGAAATCCAGCGCCTCAAATCAGAAGGATTTACAGTCCTAAATGAAACCCCAAAAAAAGGTGCCGACAATAAATTAGTCGCTTTTTTGCATCCAAAAGGCACGAACGGTGTTTTAATTGAACTCTGTCAGGAAATAAAATAAAATTAGTCAATTCATAATCAGTTCTTTTCAAAACCGATTCCACATATTTACTAAATTATTCAAAAATCTACCCTAAAAATACTTGCGGCAATAAAAAAATTGTAGTAATATTGCAAACTCTTAACCGGTCCTATAGCTCAGCTGGTTAGAGCACCTGACTCATAATCAGGTGGTCCCTGGTTCGAGCCCAGGTGGGACCACTTTTTAAGCTTAAAAAGCCTTATAAACTAATACTTTATAAGGCTTTTTTATTTTCAGGGGACAGAATTTTTTTTAAAATTTAGACAACTTTATCTTTTCTAAAAAAATCAAAGACGAATCAAACTTTAAAACCCTATATTTAGTACCCAAAACTATTTTTTAAATATTTTTATAGATAAATCCATAATTTTACAATATTAAATAATAAACTCACTAAAAAATAACAATTTTATAGGTTTTTACTTGTTTTTAAAGAGTGCATAACGGATTTATCGCAAAATTTTGTATTTAATCACAATTTACCCCCTTCTAATTATAAAAAAAAACATAATTTTGCATTCTTAGGCTTATTCACAAAAAAAAACAATACCACATCCCCAAAATGAAGACAATTTTAAACAAAGCTTTATACAAAATAAGCGTTCTGCTTTTTTGCCTTTACGGATATGTCGCACATGCAGATGACCCCCCATGTATTCCCCCATGTAAACCTCCAGGCGATGACCTTCCAATAGATCAAAACATCTCCATACTAATCTTAATCACTGTATTCTTTGGAGTATACACTATATATAATTATAAATTAAACAAAAAAAGACCAATCTAGATTGGTCTTTTTTTGTTTATAATCTCACTTATTCGGCTCTACTTATTTGCATACAACCTAGAAACATATTTCCCAATTACATCAAATTCTAGATTAACAACCGTTCCTACTACAAACGAATGAAAATTAGTATGCTCGTGTGTATAAGGAATAATAGCCACACTGAAATTATTCTTACCAGAATCCACAACAGTCAAGCTTACTCCGTTTACAGTAATTGAACCTTTTTCGATAGTAATGTTTTTTAAATCAGCATTATACTCAAAAGCATACAACCAACTTCCTTGAGTTTCCTCAGCCACTATACAAGTTCCAATTTGATCTACATGTCCTTGCACAATATGTCCGTCTAAACGATCTCCCAACTTCATCGCTCTTTCTAGATTGACATTATCTCCAACTTTCCAATTGGAAATATTGGTTTTTTTAATAGTTTCACCAATAGCTGTAACCGTATAATGATTGCCGACTATAGCAACAACCGTTAAGCATATTCCGTTATGAGCTACGCTTTGATCAATTTTTAACTCATTGGCCAATGCCGAATCTATCGTGATATGAATATTATCTTGCTCTTTTTTAACTTCTTGGACAACACCAAGCGTTTCAATTATTCCTGTAAACATTTCTTGTTTTATTTTACTAAATTTGCAGTTCAAAATTAGCAATAAATAACTAGAGGACATTATGAAAAAAGCAGAAAATATAATCGTAGGAATTTCAATAGGAGATTTAAACGGTATTGGAAGCGAAGTAATTCTAAAAACATTCGAAGATACTCGGATGTTAGAATTGTGCACTCCCGTTATTTTTGCCAATGTAAAAATATTGTCATTCATTAGAAAAAATTTCGAATCAGTAGTTCCTTTACATGGCATAGACAAACTAGACCAAATCGTAATTGGCAAAGTCAACGTCTTCAATCTTTGGAAAGAAGGAATAGATTTAAACCTCGGGACTAATGATGAAAAAGCAGGACAATATGCCATAAAATCATTTGTTGCCGCTACCAAAGCGTTAAAGGATGGAGAAATTGATGTATTGGTAACCGCACCAATAAATAAGTACAACATTCAATCCGAAGATTTTAAATTTCCAGGGCACACCGATTATTTAAATCAAGAATTAGAAGGAGATGCTTTAATGCTAATGGTGCAAGACAACCTAAGGGTAGGCTTATTAACGGATCATATTCCGATTAATGAAGTAGCTTCACATTTGACAGAAGAATTGATTTTTAAAAAAATTGAAACGATCAATAAAACTTTAATTCAGGATTTCAGCATTAACAAGCCCAAAATTGCGGTACTCGGTCTTAATCCTCATTGCGGTGACGGAGGCGTTATAGGAAATGAAGATGACGCTATTTTAAAACCTGCCTTGAAAAAATTATTTGAAAAAGGAACTCTTGTTTTCGGTCCTTTTGCAGCAGACGGCTTCTTTGGAAGCAACCAATATGAAAAATATGATGCAGTTATAGCCACATATCATGATCAAGGATTAATCCCTTTTAAAACATTATCCTTTGGAAATGGCGTAAACTACACAGCTGGGCTGAATAAAATACGAACTTCCCCAGATCACGGAACTGCCTACGACATTGCCGGAAAAAACAAAGCCGACTATAATTCATTCAAAGAGGCTGTTTACCTAGCTATTGATATCTATAATTCAAGAAATCAATATGCCGAAATCAGCCAAAAGCCCCTAAAAACAAAAGAAAAACAGTTATAAACAAAAAAAAGTGAATAACATTATTAGATTTCCATTTATTTTATATCTTTGCACTCCCGAAGTTTAGGGCAAATTGTTGTTGAAATGAGCAAGACAAAAGAATATACAATTCCTTTCGTAGGATTGAAGCTAGGGAAACATAAATTTGAGTATCAAATAAGTAATGCGTTCTTTGAAATCTTTGATTATAATGAATTTCAAAATTCAGACATCAAAGTGAATGTTGTTTTAGACAAACAAAGCAATTTGTTAGAGTTAAACTTCAAGCATGAAGGGACAATTAATGTTCCATGTGATCTTACAAGTGAAGATTTTGATTTGCCAATTAAAGGAAAATTAAAACTAATAGTTCGATTTGGAGAAACCTTTAATAATGACAATGAAGAGTTGCTTATACTTCCTTTTGGGGAATTTGAAATAGACATCGCTCAATATATTTATGAGTTGATAATTCTTTCGATTCCATTAAGAAGAACACATCCCGGAATAAAGGATGGCAGTTTAAACACAGAAGCTTTGACAAAACTGAAAGAACTGACAATTAAAGAGCTAAAAAAAGAGAATAAAGAAGAAGAAAACATAGACCCGCGCTGGGACAAATTAAAGCAACTATTAACGGATAAATAATATAGTAAAATGGCACATCCTAAGAGAAAAATCTCGAAAACTAGAAGAGACAAAAGAAGAACACATTACAAAGCTACAGTAGCTCAAATCGCTACATGTCCAATTACTGGAGAAGCACATTTATACCACAGAGCTTACTGGCATGAAGGGAAAATGTATTACAGAGGACAAGTTGTTATCGATAAATCTGTCGTAGCTCTTGCTTAATACGTTTTTGTAAATTATACTAGAACTCTCACCTCGTGAGAGTTTTTTTTGTTGCTTATAATTTACCCCCAAATAAGAAAAACTTAACACAATTAGTTTGGTTTTTTTATTGTAATTTTAGAGACTTTTAAAAATTTTGCAAATGGCAACATTTGACAATAAATAATCGCATATAATGAGTACAATTACAGCCGCAATTACCGCAGTTGGTGGTTATGTTCCAGACTTTGTTCTTTCTAACAAAGTGCTAGAAACAATGGTCGACACAAATGATGAATGGATAACCACACGCACCGGAATTAAAGAAAGAAGAATACTAAAAGATGCTGATAAAGGAACTTCTTATCTTGCCATAAAAGCTGCACAGGATTTAATTGCTAAATCAAATATTGATCCTCTTGAAATAGATTTAGTTTTAATGGCAACTGCAACTGCAGATATGCCGGTAGCTTCAACAGGCGCATATGTAGCAACTTCTATAGGCGCTACAAATGCATTCTCTTACGACTTGCAGGCTGCTTGCTCTAGTTTCCTTTTTGGAATGTCAACTGCAGCTGCTTATATTCAATCTGGAAGATATAAAAAAGTACTGCTAATCGGTGCTGATAAAATGTCCTCTATTGTTGATTACAAAGATCGATCTACCTGTATTATTTTTGGAGACGGTGCAGGCGCAGTTTTATTTGAGCCTAACTACGAAGGGTATGGATTACAGGATGAGTACTTGAGAAGTGATAGCGTAGGCCGTGATTTCTTGAAAATACCTGCTGGCGGTTCCATTATGCCAACAAGTATAGAAACGGTAAATGACAACAAGCACAACATCATTCAAGACGGGAAAACCGTGTTCAAATATGCCGTTACCAATATGGCCGATGCAAGCGAATTGATTTTAAAAAGGAACAATTTGACTAACGAAGATGTAAATTGGTTAGTACCTCATCAGGCAAACAAACGCATTATTGACGCCACTGCTCACAGAATGAACTTGGAAGATGCCAAAGTATTGATGAATATTGAAAAATACGGAAATACAACCTCAGCAACATTACCTTTAGTATTATACGATTTTGAACACCTTTTCAAAAAAGGAGACACTATCATTTTTGCTGCTTTTGGCGGTGGATTTACTTGGGGATCTATTTACTTAACTTGGGCCTACGATAAAAAATAAATTAAACTAAAAAAAATAATTATGGATTTAAAAGAAATTCAAAATCTAATTAAATTTGTAGCAAATTCAGGTGTTGCAGAAGTAAAATTAGAAATGGATGATGTTAAAATCACCATCAGAACTACTTTAGAAGGAAACGTTTCCGAAGCAACTTATGTTCAACAGTTACCTGCTCAAAACGCTCTTCCGCAAGCTGTCGCTCCACAGCAGATTGCTCCAGTAGCTGCTACACCAGAAGTTGCTGTAGTTGAAAACGCACACTATATCACCATAAAATCACCAATCATTGGTACTTTTTATAGAAAGCCTTCTCCAGACAAACCAATGTTTGTAGAAGTTGGTAAAACCATTGCTAAAGGAGATGTTCTTTGCGTAATTGAAGCAATGAAATTATTCAACGAAATTGAATCAGAAGTATCTGGTAAAATCGTAAAAATATTAGTAGACGATATGTCTCCTGTAGAATTTGACCAACCTTTATTCTTAGTAGATCCATCATAAGAAATTTTGAATGATGAATTTTGAATGATGAATTTTTTATTCTCATTCAAATAATTTAAAATTTATAATTTATAATTTACAATTTCAAGAAGATGTTTAAAAAAATACTAATTGCAAATAGAGGAGAGATAGCGCTTCGTATCATCCGAACTTGTAGAGAAATGGGCATCAAAACGGTAGCCGTTTATTCTACTGCAGATGCCGAAAGCCTGCATGTGAAATTTGCTGACGAAGCCGTTTGTATAGGACCGCCTCCAAGTAACTTGTCTTATTTAAAGATGTCAAATATTATTGCTGCTGCCGAAATTACAAATGCAGATGCAATTCATCCTGGCTACGGTTTCTTATCTGAAAACGCAAAATTTTCTAAAATTTGTCAAGAGCATAACATAAAATTCATCGGTGCATCTCCTGAAATGATTGACAGAATGGGAGACAAAGCTTCTGCAAAATCTACAATGATTGAAGCTGGAGTTCCTTGTGTGCCAGGTTCTGTTGGAATTTTAGAATCCTTCGAGCAAGCTGCAGAAATTGCCGATCAATTTGGATATCCTGTAATGCTAAAAGCAACTGCCGGTGGTGGTGGTAAAGGAATGAGAGCCGTTTGGGCTCCCGAAGATTTACTGAAAGCTTGGGAAGGCGCACGTCAAGAATCGGCTGCTGCTTTTGGAAATGACGGAATGTACCTTGAAAAATTAATTGAAGAGCCTCGTCATATCGAAATTCAAGTTGTTGGAGATTCATACGGTAAAGCTTGTCACCTTTCAGAAAGAGACTGTTCTGTTCAACGTCGTCACCAAAAATTGACCGAAGAAACTCCTTCTCCGTTCATGACCGACGAATTGCGTAATAAAATGGGGGAAGCAGCTGTAAAAGCAGCTGAATATATAAAGTATGAAGGCGCTGGAACTGTTGAGTTTTTAGTTGACAAACACAGAAACTTCTATTTCATGGAAATGAACACTCGTATCCAAGTAGAACACCCTATTACCGAACAAGTCGTTGATTACGATTTAATTCGCGAGCAAATATTAGTTGCAGCTGGTGTGCCAATTTCAGGTAAAAATTATCTACCTCAAATGCATGCTATCGAATGCCGTATCAACGCTGAAGATCCGTTTAACGATTTTAGACCATCTCCAGGGAAAATTACTACATTACATATGCCTGGCGGTCACGGAGTACGTTTAGACACTCACGTTTATTCAGGTTATACTATTCCGCCAAATTACGATTCTATGATCGCCAAATTAATTACTACAGCCCAAACTCGTGAAGAAGCTATTAGTAAAATGAGAAGAGCATTAGACGAATTCGTAATCGAAGGAATCAAAACAACTATTCCGTTTCATAGACAATTGATGGACGATCCTAAATATATTGAAGGCGATTATACAACTGCTTTCATGGATACTTTCAAAATGAATCCAATAGAATAATTTTTAAAGGCTGTCAATTTATTTGACAGCTTTTATTTTTTATACAGATTAAACCCGACAGCTTTTAATAAGTTCTCGGGTTTCTTTTTTCTGCTTTTATTTAAAGCTGAACTCGATTATGATCATCTCCAACGGTTGAAACCGCTGGCTATGGTTGAATCTTGATTTTTTTTGAATGATGGTAAGAAAGCAAAATATTTCCTTTTAGCCCTGATCGAAACGGCATCCTTTTTATTTTTCCTTTAAAAATAAAAAGATATAGTGAAGAGCAGGAACCCATATTTCCAAAAATGCCAAATCTTTCTGCTTCTAAAAATAAATAATAAAATTAAGGATTTAGATTTATATCAAAAAAAAGCCATCTCATTGAGACGGCTTTTGCAGTATTGTCGATTTAGTTTTATTAAGCTCCGATTTTCTTAACGATATCGGTTGGAACCCCTCCTTTATTAACCAAAAATGAAGTCGTTTTGTATTTTACAAAATTCTTGCTCACATACAAATACCCCTTGTAATCATTTGTAGTTCCCCAAGAGTTTTTTACAATGTAGTATTCTTTGCCCATTTGGTCTTTGGCAATACCAACGATATGCATAGCATGATCATCGGTTGTTTGATAATTATCGAATGCTTTTTGGCGTACTTCTTCGGTGATTTCTAATTCTTGTTTTGGCCCGTTGAACATGTTTTCTTTTTCTTCGGCAGTCATTTCATCAAACTTTTTAGTTGGAACGTAAGCCACACCATTTTTCCAGCTGAAGCTTTTCTCACTCACATCTGACGCCCAAGCTACGGTATAACCGTTTCTCAACGCGTTGTCGATGATAGCCGTCATGTCATTCATTTTGATGTTGTAAACCAAATCAAATGACCAGTTATCTGGAACCATCATCATTGTTTTTGCATAATATGGCTCATTAGCATAAGATGCAAATTCTATATATTCGTATGGATTGATCCCTACAACTTCTTTTGCAAAAGTTTGAGGCGTATAACTTTTACCTTTGTATATGAAGTTTTCCGGAACTTGGCCTAAATAAGAATCAATTACGGCAGCATAGGCTTTTTCCCAGTTTGGAGTTAATTCCCCATTTGGATTTTTTACAACGGCAGCCAACATAGCTTCGGTCAAGCTGGCCATTTCGGCAAACTTATTTTTCGAAGTTCCGTAGTTTAAACCCGTGTATAAAGATTGAGGTACAGCACCGTACTTTTTGTACATATTGATTACATCGTGCAATTCTCCTCCATCGCCCAAAGTTACTGCTCCATGCATGCGCACGTAGTTTTTCCCTTTTTCGACATAAGCATTTCGAGCCGAGAAAACCTGAGATAATTCTACTGGCTGTTTTCCAATTCTAATCATTTCTGATTCTAAAAAAGAATTAGCAGAATAACTCCAGCAAGTTCCTGAAGAACCTTGGTTTTTAATAGAAGTATTTTCTAGATTAATCACATCAGTGAAATTAAAACTTTCAGCGCTTTTTGCGCTAGCATTTACTTTCAATGAGTTGACCAATCCGTCTTGAGCGGTCATAGTGTTCATTCCAACAACAAGAGTTGCTGCAATAAAAAATGATTTAATTGATAATTTATACATTTTAAACAGGTTAAGATTTTTATATATGTAACAAAAAATGAAATATTGTTACAAAAATATTGATTAATTTAAGTATTACAAAGTTTCTTTAAGCCATTTGTAAAACTCTTTTTGCCAGATTTGAGCATTTTGCGGATGTAAAACCCAGTGATTTTCTTCTGGAAAATAAAGCAATCTGCTTTTAATTCCTCTCATTTGAGCCGCTTGAAAAGCTTCTTGTCCCTGTCCTATCGGTACTCTAAAATCAATTCCGCCTTGTATAATCAAAATCGGAGTATTCCAGTTTTGAACATAATTTATAGGATTGAATTGATTGTATGCTTTTTGTGCTACAGCATTGTTTTTTTCCCAGTAAGGCCCGCCAAAATCCCAATTGTTGAAGAAAACTTCCTCGGTGGTTCCAAACATACTTTGCGTATTGAAAACGCCGTCGTGAGCAATAAAAGTTTTGAATCTATTATTGTGAATGCCTGCTAAATAAAACACAGAATATCCTCCATAACTAGCTCCAACACATCCCAAACGGTTTTTATCCACGTAACTTTCTTTGGCAACATCATCAATAGCCGAAAGGTAATCGTTCATTACTTGTCCGCCCCAATCTTTACTTATCTCTTCATTCCATTCTACACCATGACCTTGCATTCCGCGACGGTTTGGCGCCACTACAACATAACCATTGGCAGCCATTAATTGAAAATTCCAACGGAAAGAGTATGATTGAGTTAAAGGCGCTTGTGGTCCTCCTTGGCAAAATAACAGCGTTGGGTATTTTTTAGAGGCATCAAAATTTGGAGGTAAAATTACCCAAACCAGCATTTTTTTACCGTCAGTAGTTGTTACATAACGTCTTTCGGTTTTGCTCATTGCCAATGTCGAATAAGTCGCTGTATTCACATTAGACAATTGTTTCCATGTTTTCTTCTTTAAATTATAAGAAAAAATTTCTGGAGCGTGATTCATGTCGTTTCTTGTAACAATTAAATCTTCTCCTGAGAAACCAATTAAATCATGCACGTCAAAATCACCATTTGTAACTTGTGTTACATTAATAGCAATTTTAGTCAAGCCAGGAAAATTAACCTCAAAAACTTGTAAAGTTCCGTCAATAGGCGCTATAAAATATATCTTTTTCCCGTCTGCGCTCCACTTGAAACTATCTACTGTCCCGTCCCAGTTGGCTGTTAGATTCATTTTCATCCCTTTGAAACTAACAATTAAATCATTTTTATCTGATTCATATCCGTCACGTTTCATTTGTAGCCAAGTCAAATCCCCAGAAGGAGAAAATTGCGGTGCAGTATCATAACCCAAATTCCCCTCGGATCTGTTAACCGTTTTTCCAGATTCCAGATTGTACTCATATATATTGGTATCTGTTGAAAGTGCGTATTCAGTTCCTGCTTTTTTCTTGCACACGTATACAATACTTTTGCTGTCTGGTGACCAAATATAATCTTCATCACCGCCAAAAGGCTTTTGCGGGCTATCGAAATTTTCACCCTTTAGAATGTCAATTCCTTCGGAACCTGCTACATTTTCTTTGTAAAAAACGTGGTTGAATTTCCCTTCGTTCCAAGTATCCCAATGGCGATAATCTAAGCCATTATAGATTTGGACATTGGATTTATCTAAATCAGGATAATAGTCTTTTCCTAATACTTTATCAATTTTTACTTCTTCACTATAAACCAAATATTTTCCGTCTGGAGAGCTATTTTTATCAGCCAAAACTTCTTTTGTATCGTTGATTTCAACAGCTGTACCACCAGTAATTGCGACTGTATAATATTTGGAGTCCGATTTGTTTTCTTCGACTGAAGGAGTCGATACTTTATAGACAACATTCTTGCCATCTTTTGAAATTCCTAAAGGAGTAATTCGTCCTAATTTCCAAAGTAATTCGGGAGTCATTACATTTTGAGCACTTGCTGTTAACCCCATCATTGTTAGCATCAAAAAGAGTGTTTTATTCATAATTCTTGAAAATATATATTCAGTTTTCAAATATAGCAATATAATTATCAATTAGAACAAGGGGCTGTACTTAAAAAAAGCATAAAAGAATTGAAATATTTTAATGCTAAAAAAGAACGTAAAAAAATTACTATTTATGGAATATCTCAACAGTAATTAGAGTGATAAAAAAGCACAATACTACTATAATTATACTTACAATCATTATTATATTTAAAAATGCCTTTTTATTTTTTTTTACTTCAGAATCTACTATACCCTCAGTATTAATCTTTGAAAATGGATCTGCTGTTTGCGTATATTTTATCCATCCGCCATTCTCATAAATTTGCTTTCCTAAATCCGTCAAATCACATCGAAAACCTTGACCGCTTTCCAATAAGATAAGCCCCTTCTTAACTAAAATATCTGCAAAAGCTTTAGAATTTTTTAGATTAAAACCATATTCATCCTTGAAATTAATCCGCATCATATATTGGGATTTCGATGCATACAATAGCTTCATATTTACTTCTATGAGCTCATCAACATTTTCAAACATAACAAAATATTTTAATTTAATTTTCTAGTTTCAGATTTCTCCTAATGAGAAAATCTTTTTATAAAGCCTTCATTTACTTCACAATTATGATGCCAAACCATACCTCATTTGAAACAATTACACATTTCAAAAAGTCAGTACCTCCGAAGGATATTAGATAAAGAACATTCAAAAACTGAAAAATTTATTTAATTTTATAAAAAAAAGAAATGCAACTAAGCTATTGGGAATTAAAAAATTGGTTTAGCCAGATAGATTACACTATTATTGGCAGTGGCATTGTAGGATTGCATACAGCATTGCGCTTACGCGAAAAATACCCGAACAGTAAAATATTAATCATAGAAAAAGGAATGCTGCCTCAAGGCGCCAGCACTAAAAATGCAGGTTTTGCTTGTTTTGGAAGTATTTCTGAAATCATAGACGATTTAAAATCACATACCGAAGAAGAGGTCATTCAGCTCATTCAAAAAAGATGGAGCGGACTCCAATTATTAAGAAAAAGTCTTGGTGACACCACAATAGACTTCAAGCCTTATGGCGGTTATGAATTGTTTTTAAAAGAAGATGAAAGCAGCTATTCGGAATGTTTCAATAAATTGCCTTTTATAAACGAAATTTTAAAACCCCTTTTTAAAGCCGATGTTTTTGCCAAAGAAGTAGACCGCTTTGGCTTTGGAAACATTCACGACTATTTAATTTTCAATCCCTTTGAAGCTCAAATAGACACTGGAAATATGATGCAGGCCTTATTAAAAAAAGCCATTGCACAAGACATTTTAATCCTGAACCAGCAAACGCTCACTTCCTATATAGATAACGAAAACAGTGTTGAAGTTGCTTTAGGCGATTTTAGTTTTACTACAAAAAAACTATTATTTGCTACTAATGGTTTTGCCAATACATTAACCAAAGGCGCTGTAAAACCAGCCAGAGCTCAGGTCATCATCACTGAACCGATTCCAAATTTAGACATAAAAGGAACATTCCATTTAGACAAAGGCTATTATTATTTTCGAAATATAGGTGATAGAATATTACTTGGCGGAGGCAGAAATCTAGATTTTGAAGCCGAAAATACAACCGAATTTGGTCAGACAGAAATTGTGCAAAAAAAATTGGAAGACTTATTAAAAAAAGTAATTTTGCCTAACCAAGAAGTTCAGATTGAACACCGCTGGAGCGGCATCATGGGCATTGGCAACAGCAAAAAACCGATTATCGAACAACTGTCTGAAAACGTGTATTGTGGCGTTCGCCTTGGTGGCATGGGAGTAGCAATAGGCAGTATAATAGGAACAGAATTAGCAGATTTAGCATAAAAAATGGCAACCAAAATAACACCCAAAAAGACGACAGCAAAGAAACCCGCTAAAAAAAAATCGGGTAATTGGATAACCAAAGTAAAATGGTTTTTATTGAAAGTGTTATTGTGGTTTTTTGGAACCTCAATAGCTTCTGTCGTGCTTTTTAAGTTTGTGCCCGTTCCATTCACTCCTTTAATGGTAATTCGTTACTTTGAAAACAATGGTGCTGACAAAGAAAATCATTTTAGCCACAATTGGGAACCCATCGAAAAAATTTCAATGAATTTGCAAAAAGCAGTAATTGCCAGCGAAGACGGAACCTTTTTGACCCATAATGGTTTTGATTTTATAGCCATGCAAAAAGCTTACAAAAGCAATGAAAGAGGCCGAAAAGTAAGAGGAGGCAGCACTATATCACAGCAAACTGCCAAAAACGTTTTCCTATGGCAGGGCCGAAGCTACGTCCGCAAAGGTCTGGAAGCCTACTTTACGGTTTTAATAGAACTTATTTGGGGCAAAAAACGCATCATGGAAGTGTACCTCAACAGCATCGAAATGGGCGATGGAGTTTATGGCGCTTATGCCGCAACCGAACATTGGTATCGAAGAGACGCTTCGAGTTTAACCATGCAGCAAGCGGCAGGAATCGCTGCTATTTTACCCAACCCAAGAAAATACAAAGCAACCAGTTCCTCATCCTATATCAACAATAGAAAAACAAAAATTGTTCGAATTATGAGGCAAATCGAAAAGATTGAATATTAAAATTAAACCCCAATAACAATTTGCTATTGGGGCTTCTCTTTTTAGAACATTAAACTTTCGAATTCAAAAACTCTGAAAAATATTCTCTTTTAGTACTTTTCCAATCTTCTGAAGTAATGCTGTAATAAACATCATCTTTACTTTTTCCTTCAGAATCGATATAGTTATTTCTAAACAAACCTTCTTTTAAGGCACCTAATTTTTCTATTGCTCTTTGGGATTTTTCATTTTCAAGATCGGCGCTAAATTGTATTCTCCTAAATTGAATATTTTCAAAACCAAAGTTTAGCAGTTCATACTTACAGGCTTTATTTAAACCTGTTCCTTGAAATTCTTTACCGTACCATGTCCATCCAATTTCGCATTTTTGACTTGCATGGTTTAAATATCCATATCTGGTGCTTCCTGCAACTTTATTTGTGACTTTATCAATGATCAAAAACGGATAACATATTCCGTCTGTCTTTTGCTTTAAAGTACTTTCGATATAATTTTTAAAATCAACATCATTTCGAACATACATTCCCATGTATTTCCATATTTCATCATTAAAAATAATTGATTTGAGTTCTATATTTCTTTCGTTTTCAAAAGAAACCAATAAAACTCTTTCGTTTTCTAAAATTATATCAGATTGTAATATTTCGCTTTTCATTGCTGTTACTTTTATTAAAGCGCAAAATAATTATTTTGACATTATAAATAATTTAACAACGGAAAGGTTTTGTTATAAAAACTGACCTAGCAAATATGCGCAAATAGCAGAAACAAACCCCAAAAACGAACAATTATTAGGGTTTGTATAGATTATTTAATACTTAAAATTTAAAAGCAATCCCAAAAACACCATTGATTCCAATATTTGGAATCCCTGCTGTTGCCAAACGAGACAAATGCGGAATATAGGTTTTGTTTAGCAAGTTATTCCCGTTCAAGTTTACATCAAAAGCAGTTTTCCCGAACTTTACTTTTCCGCCAAAACCTACATTCAGCAACGTGTAATCATCCGAAGGAATATCAAATCCGCTTACATTGTTTTGACTAAAAGTGGTAGAAACATTCAATGTTGCAAAACTTTCTTCTAGCCATTTCCCTATTACAAAATCTGTTTTTATGGTGTTATTCCAATTATTTGCTGGAATTTGAGGCAAATAGCCACGGTCTTGCAGTTTTCCGGTAACTGTTTCAAAACTGGATTCAATATGCAACCAATCCAAAGGATGCGGGTGAATATGCAAGGCTATTTCGCCACCATATAAATTAGCATTATTTTGAATGTAATCATAGACTTTAAACCCATCAATTTCTGCACCAGATGGTTCAGCATAAATATAATCGTTTATATGATTGTAAAAAGCACTCACGCTAAACTCGAAATGGGTGCTTTTATATTCCAAGTCCAAATCGGTTTGTACATTTTGCTCTGTTTTTAAATTAGGGTTTCCTAATTCATATCGAAAAGTTCCTTCATGAACACCATTCGAAGACAGCTCAGCCAAATTTGGTGCTCTGAAACCTGTTGCTGCATTCAGTCGAAAGGTCAAATCGGTTGTGAAATTGGTTTTATAACCCAATGAAGCATTGAAGCTGTCATATTTTTTATCAAGCGCTTCAAAATATCCTTCTTCATCAACAATACCATGCTCCTCAGAAACTAAATGTCTATTGTCGAACCGAATCCCAGCCTGCAAAGAATTAGATCCCCAACCATAAATCCCTGTTGCAAAAACTCCAAAATCATTGGTTGTGGCATTTGGAATTAAGTATTCTTCCCCAAGATTTTTATTATCCTGTGACATTCCCTGAACTCCAAAAATCGTTTCTACTTTGCCTATTGCTGGCAAATAATATTTGATATTATAATCGAAAGTGTTTAAAATCATGTGCAAAACAGCAACATCACTGTCTTCAAACTCATTACGGTCATTCCTGATATAACCCAAATTCACATCCAATTTTGAATTTTTAAAAAACAAAGTGTTATTCAAAGACAGCAAATTATTATAAACTCCTTGTTTTGGAAAGGCTGTTTTCTTTGTTGTAGTTTGATCTGTGATGCCTTCTTCGGGAATTCCAAGATCGAGATTATTGTAATTGTATCTCAACACACTAGAAAATTTTGCATTGCTATATCCGATTGCTGCTTTAAAATCCATTTCCTGAAAACGAGTATTCGTGACGCGATCTCCATCTGGGATTTTATAATCAGATTGCGTATTGTAAGCACCACGAATCAAGTATTTCCAATTATCTGTTGAAGCTTTCAAGCCCAAAGTAGTATTGCTTCCAAGAGTATTTGAAAAAAATCGTTGCCCAAAATCTCCTTGAAAAGTATTTGCCAAAGCAAATTTTTCGGGATTAAAAAACAAAACTCCGCCCAACGCATCTGAGCCATACAGCAAAGAAGCTGGTCCTTTTATAACCTCAACATTTTCGACTCCGGCATCATTTAATCCCAAACCGTGTTCATCACCAAACTGCTGATTTTCCAATCGAACCCCTTGACTATATACCAAAACTCTATTACCGCTCAATCCTCGGATTACGGGTTTTCCTATTGATGTTCCTGTAGAAACTTGTGAGACTCCAGGAATGGTTGCCAAGCCTTCTATCAAAGTGGCACTCCCTTTTTCCTGCATCGATTTGATACTTTCCCTGTCAACTTTCATCACATTTTGGGACTGCAGTTTAGAAAACGGAGTAGAGACAATAACCTCATCCATTTGAAAAGCCATTTCTTCCATGACGATATCCACTGTTTGAGTGTTTTGGATTTTTACAATCTTTTTGTTTTGAGTCGCAAAACCTACGTATGAAAACACAAAATTTTCTTCTCCATTGGGAAGTTCGGTCAAAGTATAAACTCCATTTTCATCTGTCTTGGCTGATTTATGTGATTCCGCAGTATAAACAGTAACACCTGTTAAAGGATTATTTTTCGAATCGGTAACTTTTCCAGAGATTGAATTTTGTGCCTGTAAAAAAGTGGTAAGCCCTAGCAATAGAGCCAATATATATAGTTTCATTTGAATAAATTGTATTGTTTCCAATTAAATCACTTTGAAAAAAGTGATCTATGACTGAAAATGATTTTGTAAATAATAAAGCAACCGGCAAAATTTCTAAAAAGAAAATGGCCAGCCAATAGCTTACTTTAAAAACATAATAACCCAAATAATTGAGCTATTTAAATACAATTTGGCGGACCGCGATGGGAATACAAACTGCCAGAAAACGAAAAAACAGATTCTGGATTTGTAAAGAAATATGGGATATTATAATTCCCAGCTAAGAATGCATAGGAATATTTTATTGGCGTTATAAAATTGCTGAACCCAAATTGACAAACATAACAATGATCAAAACTGTGATGCTGATGGGTTAACTCCGCTTTAGAATTATATGTATGATGACATTGTTTTTCGGAAAACTTCTCTTGAAGGTGGCTTATACTATCAAAAGATTGGAACAATATTGAGAACAATATTGCAACAACTAAGGAGAGGTTTATTATGAGCTGTTTCCTTTTCATCGTTGCAAAGGTAGGGAAAAGCGAAAGGTTTAACCAATTGCTTTTTAAAATTAAAATTTACTTAATTGAAAAAAACATTCTACCTTTGAAATACTATTGATTTGTTTTTTTAGTAAATGAATTCAAAACTAAATATTTACAGCTATGTCTTCTGCAATTGTTTCTAAAATCAACCAAAAAATTAAATCCCTTCCTGCTAATCTTTTGCAAGAGGTAGATCAATATATCGATTTTTTAAAATACAAAAATGATCAATCGGATTGGTCGGAATCTGTTTCTGAAGACCAACTTTCGCTAATTGAAAAAGGAAAAAAAGATATTGAAGAAGGAAGGGTTTATTCCCATAAAGAAGCCAAACAAAAAATAGCAGATTATATTAAAAACAAAGTGCATTAATGGAGATTGTGTGGTCAGAAACTTCTCTTGAAACTTTCTTAAAAGTCGTTGATTATCTCTTCGAACAATGGAGTATAAAAGAAATTCAAAACTTTGAAACAAGTGTAGATGAACTACTGGAAAAAATAAGCACTCACAATGAATTATGTCCAAAATCTAAAATATTTGGATATAGAAAATGCATAATTGACGCTCAAAATGCTCTTGTTTATTCCATCATAAACAATAAAGTCTTCTTAGTTACTTTTATTGACACTCGTAGCCAAACTATTTTTTAAACAAAAAAACTACAACCGTTTAAAGTTGTAGTTTTTCGTATTTATAAAATGTCTGGAAATGTTTTACACCAATTTAGCTTCAATTAAGTATTCTGCAATTTGAATGGTATTAGTTGCTGCTCCTTTTCTTAAATTATCGGCAACAATCCACATATTCAAAGTATTATCTTGGCTTTCGTCACGGCGGATGCGTCCTACGAAAACATCATTTTTGCCTTCAGCATATCTTGGCATTGGGTATGTAAAAGTGTCTAAATTATCCTGAACCACAATTCCTGGAGTTTGACTCAAAATAGTTCTTACTTCGTTTACATCAAAATCATTACTGAATTCAACGTTTACAGCCTCGCTATGTCCGCCAACAACTGGCACACGAACAGCAGTAGCCGTAACTTTGATACTGTCATCGCTTAAGATTTTTTTGGTTTCTTTTACCAATTTCATCTCTTCTTTAGTGTATCCGTTATCTTCAAAACTATCGCATTGAGGAATACAGTTTCTGTTGATTTTGTATTTGTAAACCATGTCGCCTTCTATTCCTGCTACTTCATTTTCGAATTGCTGCACCGCTTTTACACCAGTTCCAGTAATAGATTGATACGTAGAAACAATCACACGTTTTACATTGTATTTTTTGTGTAATGGAGCCAAAGCCAATACCATTTGAATAGTAGAACAGTTTGGATTTGCAATGATTTTATCGTCTTTTGTCAATTGGTCAGCGTTGATTTCTGGTACAACTAATTTTTTAGTCGGATCCATTCTCCAAGCAGATGAATTATCGATAACAGTAGTTCCTGCTGCCACAAATTTTGGTGCCCATTCTAAAGATGTTTCTCCTCCAGCAGAGAACAATGCAATATCCGCTTTCATGTCAACAGCTGTCTGCAATCCTACTACAGTATGTTTTTCTCCTTTGAATTCAATTACTTTACCTACTGATCTTTCAGAAGCAACAAGTATTAATTCTGTGTATGGAAAATTTCTTTCCTCCAGTACTTTCAACATGATTTCGCCAACCATTCCGGTAGCTCCTACAACTGCTATTTTCATTCTATATATTTTTAATTGTGTATTTCTATTTTGAAGGACAAAAGTAAGTAATCTTAAAAAGATAACAAGGGGGTTAACAAAAATTAACAAATTGTTATAAATTAAACAAAATAGAAAAACCACTCGTTTATAGAGTGGTTTAGTTAGAATATATAGTGTAGAGCGGGTTTGAAATAGTTCCTAAGATTTTATTTTTTCAGCAAATCTCTAATTTGTGTAAGCAATTCTTCCTGTGTTGGTCCAGCTGGTGCTACAGGAGCTACTTCGTCTTTCTTTTTTGCTTTTTCAGCAGCTCTTAACACTACAAAAATAAAGAGTGAGATAATTACAAAATTGATGATGGCCTGAACAAGGTTTCCGTAAGTTATTACAGCTGCACCAGCAGTTTTTGCTGCAGCTAAAGTTTCATAACTATTACCGTCAAGAGTAATGAATTTTTGAGTAAAATCTATTCCCCCAGTTAATAAACCAACGATAGGCATAATAACATCGTCAACGGCAGAGCCAACAATTTTGCCAAAAGCACCACCAATAACAACCGCTGTAGCTAAACTTAATACGTCTCCTTTCATTAAGGAAGCTTTGAAATCTTTGAAAAATCCCATAATTTTTTGGTTTTAGGTTATTTTTAATATAAAAACACTAACGAATATAATCATTTATTTTAAAAATAATTCTTATTCTCGGTAAAAAACGCGTTTTACCCGTTGTGAAATACTAGTAAGGATTTCATAAGGAATCGTTTTCAATTGCTCAGCCATGTATGATACGGTTGGGCTTTCGCCAAAAATCACTACCGAATCTCCTTCTTTGCAGTTAATCTCGGTAACATCGACCATCAGCATATCCATACAAACGCTCCCGAGAATATTGGCTTTTTTATTCTTTATCGTTACAAATCCAACGCCATTTCCCCAACTACGGGCAATACCGTCGGCATAACCAATAGGGATTGTAGCTATTCTAGATTCTCTACCGGCTATAAATCGTCTGCCGTAGCCCACGCTTTCGCCAGATTGTATCGTTCTAATTTGGGAAATAATAGACTTTAAAGTTCCTACGTTTTCAAGATACTTTTGTTCCTCAGAATCATTCGAAACTCCATAAAGACCAATTCCTAAACGAACCATATCATATTGTGCCTGCGGAAAATTACTAATTCCCGAAGTATTCAAAATATGTCGTATTGGATTGATTTTCAATTCGTTAATTAACTGAGAAGATAATTTATCAAATAAATTAATTTGATATTGTACAAAATCTTTGTGATTCAAATCATCACTTGTGGCCAAATGCGACAGGATACTTTTCACTTTGACTGTTTGGTTTCCTTTTAAAGTCGAAATCAAATCATCGATTGTATTGGCCTCAAAACCCAAACGATGCATTCCTGTGTCTAACTTAATATGTATTGGAAAGTCTTTTAATTTCTTTTGTTCAGCAATTTTCAAAAAGGCATTCAATCCCTTTAAACTATAAATTTCAGGTTCTAATTGGTGCAGAATTATTGCAGAAAAACTAGTGTTTTCGGGATTCAAAACCATAATTGGCAAATTGATTCCCGCTGTTTTTAGCGAAATTCCCTCATCGGCGAAAGCCACGCCCAAATAATCTACTTTGTGATGTTCCAATAATTTTGCAATTTCAAATCCACCGCTTCCGTAACCAAACGCTTTTACCATTGCCATCATTTTTGTGTTGGGTTTCAGTTTTGATTTAAAGAAATTAAAATTATGGCTTATCGCATTCAGATTAATCTCCAGCATCGTTTCATGCGTTTTCTCTGCCAATGCCGAAACGATTTCTTCGAATTGAAAAGACCTTGCTCCTTTAATTAAAATGGTTTCATTTTCGAAAGGCAATGATTCCAAATGCGTTAAAAATTCATTGGTGTTTTTATAAAAAAAGGCATTAGGAAGCTTCGTTTTCAAAGTTGAAATCGTTTCTCCAATTCCGATAAAACGGCTGATTTTATTAGAAATAATCAATTCGGCCACTTTAGAATACAATACTTCGTTAGACAATCCGCTTTGAAAAATATCCGAAAGAATTACTGTTTTTTTCTGATGCTGTTTTTGGTTTTCGAGAAAATCTAAGGCAATTTTCAAAGACTGAAAATCGGAACTATAACTGTCATCAATCAGACTGCAATTATTGATTCCGTTTTTTACCTTTAAACGCATTTCAATCGGATACAATAATTCGATTCGGTTTTGAATCGTTTTGCTGTCGTATTCGAAATACAATAAAACCAAAAGACACGAAATCACATTCTCTATTGAAGCATCGTCCACAAAAGGAATTTTCAAAGTCGAAACGGTATCTTTATAAGTATATTCAATATCGGTGTTTTCGTGTGTATGTTCTTTTTTAGATATAAAAACAGTTGCTGTTTCGTCTATAAAAGACCAAGAAAAAGCTTTTGTTTTGGAACTAATAAATTGTTCTGCAATATTGTTTTTTTGATAAATGACTGCTCCCGAATCTTTGAAAAGCAACATTTTCTCTTTAATTTTTACTTCAAGATTTTCAAAACCCTCATCATGTGCCGAGCCGATACTAGTTAAGATTCCGATAGTTGGCTGAATGATTTTTTCCAATTTCTCCATTTCAAAAATAGTCGAAATTCCAGCTTCAAAAATACCAAGATTATGCTGTTCATTGATGGCAAGAACCGATAACGGAACACCAACTTGAGAATTATAACTTTTTGGGCTTCGAATAATATTGTAATCGGGACTCAACAGAAAATTAAGCCATTCCTTTACGATTGTTTTACCATTGCTTCCTGTCAAACCAATAATTGGAAACGAAAAAAGACTTCGGTAATAAGAAGCGATTTGCTGTAAAGCTGTTAAGGTATTTGGAACGACTAAAAAATTAGCTTTCGCCTGAAGACCTTCTGGAATATGAGTAACTACAAAATTCCGAACGCCTTTTGCAATTAAATCCTTAATATATATATGAGCATCGTTATTAGCTCCTATTAATGCAAAAAAGAGTGTTTTTTCGTTGTTTTGCAAAGAACGGCTGTCGATTGAAATGGTGTCAATTTCTAAATCATTGGTATTTCCAATTTCTATAGTATTTAGAATTGAAGCGATTTTTTTTAGGGATAAATTCATTTTGAATTTGAAAAATAGAAAATTAAATAATTGAGATAATTAGTTTAGTAGTTTTTAATTCCATTCTTTAATTTCTGAGAATAAATCATCATGCGCAAACTGTATATTTATATCGAATATCAAAGTTATAAAAAACAGCAATGGAATAGTGCTTATTTTACAGTTTTATTAAAGTTAAGAATCCCTTTGGAATCATTACCCGAATTTTAGATTTTTTACTCCTTTTGATTTTCATTAAAAATTTAAATTAATCGGTGATTAATTTAAATTTTACAGGTTGAAAAAATATATTGGAATTTTTCTCAAAATAAATTCCATTTTCTTTTTTATCTAATTTTACTTGATAATTATGAATTATGGTAGTTTGTGCAATCACATTTACTTGGTAAGTATCACCAATTTTGTTTGCTTTGGATATATTCTGAACAATACCATTAATCACAACCGATTTAGGAATAACAGCAGTGTTATTTAATTTAAAACTAACTACATATCCTCTCTCACTATTCCTGTTATAACTTTTATACGTTTGGTTTTTAATATCTAAAAGTTGTCTGGAACAGGAAAAAAGAAAAAAAATCCCGAAAGAAAATAATAAAAAGACGGCTTTTGGAATACTATTCTTCATACTTTTAGAGTTTTATACACACAAATCTAACTTAAATTAAACGATTGAAAAAATAATGAAATTAAAATATATTATTATAACATTGTTTCTAGGATTGGCCTTTACAGCTTGCAACAAGGATTCTGATTCTGACTCTAATGAAACCACAACTACCAAGCCAGACGAGATTAACAATTTTGTTTGGAAAGCTATGAATTCTTGGTACTACTGGCAACCCAACGTTCCCGATTTATCTGATAGCAAAATCGCTTCTACCGCAGTCTATAACAATTTTATTAACGGAAAAACTCCCGATGCGCTTTTTTATTCACTCCTATATCAAAGAGGAACTGTTGATAGATTTTCCTGGATTGAAAATAGTAATGAGATAGTGCATGCTTCAAAAATTGCAGAAGTCGAAAAAAAAGGTGGTTTTAGCTATGGAATTTATCCTAAAGACGCATCTAACATAAATGTGGTAGCTTTAATTAACTACATTGTACCTGGCTCACCATCAGCTTTAGCAGGATTGAAAAGAGGCGACGTTATTACAAAAATAAATGGAAGCCCGCTTACTTCAAGTAATTATGACCAACTAGAAAACACACAATTCACAATTACTTTGGCAGCAAGTGTGCAATTTACAAGCAGTAGTTTAGTAACCACAGACAAAGCAGGAACTGTGACTATAACAAAAGCCGAAATAGACGAAAACCCAGTTGCTTATTACGAAAAGAAAGTATATGGAGGAAAGAACGTTGGTTATCTGGTTTTTAATGGTTTTAAATCAGATTATAATGATGAACTCAATACGGCTTTCGCTAAAATGCAGTCGGATGGAATTAACGAATTGGTTTTAGATTTAAGATACAATGGAGGCGGCTCAGTAGAAACGGCAGTTGCTTTGGCGCAAATGATTAACGGTAGTTTTACCAATAAACCATATATTTATTTAGACTTCAATGATAAACACAATAGTGAAGATGGCTATGAAAATCTTTCCGAAAAAGTAAAAATTTTTAACCTAGTTGATAACCAGCCAACTTTTCAGAGAGAAGAAAGTACAAACAGCCTTGCTCTGACAAAAATATATGTGCTGGTAAGTTTTCAAACCGCTTCTGCAAGTGAACTTACCATACAATGCTTAAAAAAATACATTAACGTA
Organism: uncultured Flavobacterium sp.; assembly: GCA_963511725.1. Taxonomy (GTDB): domain Bacteria; phylum Bacteroidota; class Bacteroidia; order Flavobacteriales; family Flavobacteriaceae; genus Flavobacterium. The sequence continues at coordinate 85,807 of CAUPKA010000007.1, read as the reverse complement.
ATCACAATAGGTGAAGAAACCGTTGGCAAATTCGTAGGCTCAAACACACTATACGATTCTCCTGCTTATGGTTATACCTCATATACCAATCGAAGCACCAAACACAAATGGCAATTGCAACCTATTACCTTTTCATATTATAACAAAGATAAAGATGTAAATCCAGCAAAAATTACACCTGATTACGAAATTAATCCTTACAGTACTTTCTTAAACCTGGTTGAATTTGGTAACGTAAAAGATCCTTGTTTAAAGAAAGCCATCGAATTAATTACGGGCCAAACTCTACGAACTACAGCAAAAACCACCGCCCCCTCTTTGTCTTTAAAAATTGGCAATCTTACTGAATTCAACCCTACAAATACTGCTAAAGGTTTGTATATCGAGGATTTTAGAAGATTGAAAAAACAATAAATTAGGAACGAACTTAAATTTAGAAAATGAATTACCCGAGCAGAACCTTGAGGAATTCAACTGATTAAAAAATAAACCCTTTCAAAATTTAAACATTTGAAAGGGTTTGTTATTTTACTTCTGCTCCTCATCTTTCCTCATCGCATGATAATAAGCCGCACGGCTCAAAGGTTCATATTCCTCGGTTTCACCAAGCATTACGAGCTTATCATTATCGGTTTTACGAAAACTATAATGAGCTAAATTTCCTGTTCTGGTACAAACCGCATGCACTTTCGTAACATACTCCGCTGTAGCCATAAGAGCTGGCATTGGACCGAAAGGGTTTCCTTTGAAATCCATATCCAAACCAGCAACAATTACACGAATCCCCTGATTGGCAAGGTCATTACAAACAGTCACTATTTCGTCATCAAAAAACTGTGCTTCATCAATCCCAACTACATCACAACCTTGTGCCAAAATAGCAATATTGGCTGCCGCTGGAACAGGTGTAGAACGAATCTCGTTGCTGTCGTGAGAAACTACCATTTCGTCATGATAGCGGGTATCTATAGCGGGCTTAAAAATCTCTACTTTTTGCTTGGCAAATTGAGCTCGCTTTAATCTACGAATAAGTTCTTCGGTTTTTCCCGAAAACATGGAGCCACAAATGACTTCAATCCAACCAAACTGCTCTTTATGATTTACTGTGTTTTCGAGAAACATTTTGTATTTTTCTAGCTTAAAAAATGAATAGTTTTTATTACTTTGTAACGGTAATAAATCGATTGGGTAAACTTCTATTTTACCTCGTTTCAAAAGTAGATAATTTTTATCAATTCGAAAATTTGAAAGGTCTTATTTCAATAATAAAATTGAAAAAGAAATTTAATCCGCTTCATCCATTACCAACAAAGAACAATTTTATATAAAGCCACATATTCATTATAATTTCAAAAGTTATGCAAAAAAAACTAGAAGCCGATTTAATCAGCATTGCTCATAGAATTTTACAACTTAAAAATAAGTCTGACATTAATCAGCTTTATTTGGAAACACAAAAATTATATGAAAAATTAGCTGTTTTACGATTTGTTGAAGAGCATTTTGGAGAGCCAAAACCTACCATAGGTCAAGCTGAAGTTGTAGAGAAAATGAAAGAGTTTTTTGAAAACATCGCTGTGCCTGAATTTCAAAAGCCTGCGGCAGTTATTAATACAGCAATAGATGAAACTCCAGTAATCGAAACTATTGCAGAAGAAGTAAACGAAGAAGAAAGCGAAATTGAACCAGAAACAGTTCTTGCAGCAACCGAAGAACTTACTACTCCAATCATTCCTGAACCTTTAGCTGTCGTAGAAGAAGAAGAAGCGGAAAACAGTATTGCTGAAAAATTAGAAGAAGAGGTTGCAATTGAAAAACCTTTATTTGTTTTAGAAGAAACAGAAATTGAGTCAATTGCCGAACCAATCGAACCTGTAAAACCAGAAGAAACACCTAAGAAAAAAGAAGCCGTTCAAATTTCCTTTGATGATCTTCTTGGCGGTAAATATACCGATCCCGATTTTGTAAAAGTATCTTCATCAAGTAAAAAACAAGAGTCAGAAATCATCAAAACTGAACCATCATTTCAACTTGAAAACGAACCTATTTTATCTGCTCCTCAAACCGCTTTCGAAAAAGAAGAACCCAAATCGATTACTTTGAATGACAAATTAGTCAAAGAAATCACTGTTGGATTGAACGACCGAATTGCATTTGTAAAACATTTATTTGGCGGAAGCAATGAGGACTATAACCGTGTTCTCAACCAATTGATAACATTTGATACTTTTCTGGAAACTAAAAGTTTTATTGATGAAATGGTAAAACCAGATTACAATAATTGGGAAGGAAAAGAAGATTACGAACACCGTTTTATGGAAATCATAGAGAAAAAATTCTTATCATTTTAAAAGCATTTAGTTCATCATATTTTATTAAATCCTCTCTTTAAGCAAGAAAAATGTCAAAATTATATATCGTCCCTACACCTATCGGCAATCTCGAAGACATGACTTTTCGTGCCATTAGGATTCTTAAAGAAGTAGATTTAATTCTAGCCGAAGACACTAGAACAAGCGGCAAACTGCTCAAGCATTTTGAGATTGGTACGCACATGCACAGCCATCACATGCATAACGAACACAAAACAATCGAGAATGTAATTTCAAGATTGAAAGCCGGTGAAAACATCGCCTTAATTTCGGATGCTGGAACTCCGGCTATTTCCGATCCTGGTTTTTTGCTGACCCGTGCCTGTATCGAAAACGGGATTGCAGTAGAATGTTTACCCGGCGCAACGGCTTTTGTTCCAGCGCTTGTCAATAGTGGTTTACCTAACGACAAATTTGTTTTTGAAGGTTTCCTTCCTGAAAAAAAAGGAAGACAAACAAGATATCTGGAACTTGCTGAAGAAACCCGCACGATGATTCTGTATGTTTCACCACATAAATTAGTCAAGACTTTAGCCGAATTCATTACCTATTTTGGCGAAGACCGCATTATTTGCGTCTGCAGGGAATTATCAAAACTGCATGAAGAAAATGTTCGCGGAACGGCTCGCGAAGTATTGACACACTTTGAAAAAACAGCTCCGCGCGGTGAAATTGTTGTAGTCGTTGCAGGAAAAACAATTGTAAAAGAAGCCAAGAAAAATAAATTTCAAAAAGAAGAAGAATAAATTAATACATCATGACAATCAATACCTTTTTAGAAAAACTAAAACAAACACCAAATACCATTACATTCCCAGAAACTATTGCTGTGATTGAGGAAAATTACATTTTCACTCCAACAACTTTCGATAATGGAACACAACACAATGCAGCTGGAGAAAACTCTGGATCCTGCAAATTATTTGCTTTTGCGCTATTGCAAAAACTATCCGTAGCCGAGACTTTAGCTTGTTTTGGAGCTTATTATTTTGAAGAAGTATTAGGAGATCCAGAAGGAACAAACCATCAAAACATTCGTAACTTCATGAAAACAGGTTGGGACGGAATCCAATTTGAAGGAGAAGCATTAACTTCTAAATAATTGTTTTATATCTCATAAATTTTCATCAAAATCAGACTCTTTGTTATAAAGAATCGATCAAATCTATATAAAATGCGTTGGACAATTAAGCCAAAACCTGCTGAAGAAAAAATAAAACATTTAGCCCAAGCCTTGAATGTAGAAGAATTTGTCGCAGCTTTATTAATACAAAGAGGCGTTGAAACTTTTGAACAGGCTAAACAATTTTTTCGTCCAACGTTAGACGATTTACATGATCCTTTCTTGATGAAAGATATGGACAAAGCTGTCGAACGCATCGAAAAAGCTATTCAAAATCAGGAAAATATTCTTGTATTTGGCGATTATGATGTTGATGGGACAACGGCGGTTTCATTGGTTTCGTCTTATTTGAAAAGCTATTACCCAAATGTTGCCACTTATATTCCCGATCGTTACGCAGAGGGTTACGGAATTTCTTTCAAAGGAATTGATTTCGCCGATGACAATGGTTTTTCGTTGATTATTGCTTTGGATTGTGGCATAAAATCAATTGATCATGTCGCTTACGCAAAAGAGCGAAACATTGATTTCATCATTTGTGATCACCACAGACCAGGTCCAGTTTTACCTGAAGCCATTGCAGTTCTCGACCCAAAGCGCGAAGATTGCAGCTACCCTTATGATGAACTGTGCGGTTGTGGTGTAGGATTCAAGCTCATTCAAGCCTTAGGAAGCCATAGAGACCAAACCATCGAAGATTTAGTATTATACCTCGATTTAGTTGCTACCGCTATAGCCGCCGATATTGTTCCAATGACTGGTGAAAATCGTGTATTGGCTTATTTCGGATTGCAGGTTATTAATGCTGAACCAAGACCTGGAATTAAAGCATTAATACATCAAATAAAAAAGAAAACACTCGATATCACCGATGTGGTTTTTATAATTGCACCTAGAATCAATGCTGCTGGACGCATTAAACACGGCAACCATGCCGTTGAATTATTAACCGAATTTGATTTTGAACAAGCAAAACAATTTGCCTCCGAGATTGAACAATATAATTCTGATCGAAAAGATTTAGACAAACAGATTACCAAAGAAGCGTTACAGCAAATAACCCAAAACCAAGAAGAGAAAAACTTTACATCAGTTGTTTTTCAAGAAGATTGGCACAAAGGAGTTATTGGAATTGTGGCTTCCCGATTGATAGAAACGTATTATCGCCCAACTTTAGTTTTTACAAAAAGCGGTGATAAATATGCTGCTTCGGCACGATCTGTAAAAGGATTTGATGTGTACAATGCACTAGAAGCTTGTTCAGAACATTTAGAACAATTTGGTGGACATATGTATGCTGCCGGAATGACTTTGGCAGCCGAGAATTACCAAAACTTCAAAAATGCTTTTGAAAAAACAGTTCAAGAAACCATTCAGCCCGATCAATTAACTCCTGAAATATCGATTGATGCCGAAATTAATTTTGAAGACATCTCTCCAAAACTAATTCGGATTCTGAAACAATTTGAGCCTTTTGGCCCATTAAATATGACTCCCGTTTTTTTGACAAAAAAAATAAAAGATACGGGTTACGCCAAAACACTAGGATCTGAGGATGAGCATTTAAAGCTGTTTGTAAAACAAAATAACTTCGAAGGCCTTACTGCCATTGGCTTTGGACTAGGAAATAAAAAAGAGTTAACGTGCGATCAAAAAGAATTTGATACCGTATATTGCATCGATGAAAACGAATGGAATGACAAAGTGAGCATTCAGTTACGATTGAAAGATATTAAATAGAAAGATTTATGAGTAAGAAAGTAAAAGATCCTTACGCGGCCTTGCGTTATAGAGAGTTTAATGTGTTTTTGTTATTGCGTTTTGCGATGGTTTTTGCCTGGTCAATGCAATTTATCATTATAGAATGGGAAGTGTATAGTTTAACTAAAAGCGCACTTTCACTAGGGATGATTGGATTAATGGAAGTGATTCCAGCCATTGGAATGGCATTATTTGCTGGTCACATTGTGGATCAAAAAGAAAAAAAATCAATGCTCCTTAAATGTATTTTAGGATTTTCGATAATAAGTTTTGGATTGTTTTTAATGACTTGGCCAAAAGTTGTGAGCGGATGGTCTACTAATACTGTTTTGTATTCCATTTATTTTTTGGTCTTTTTAGGCGGATTGGTTCGATCGTTTCTTGGACCAACAATCTTTTCTCTTTTATCGTTGATTGTTCCTAAAAAAGTCTATCCGAATGCCGCTACTTGGAGTAGTTCTGTTTGGCAAATTGGTGCTGTTGTAGGACCGGCAGTAGCTGGATTTTCAATTACCTGGATTGGAGTGCACTGGTCAATGTGTTCCATTTTTGCCTGTTCCATTTTAGCATTATTAACTTTGACGCAAATTTCGGCTAAGCCTATTTTAAATCCAAAAATTGGCGAACCCATAATGGAAAGTTTAAAAGAAGGAGTGAAATTTGTGTTTACCAATAAATCTATTTTGGGCGCTTTAACACTTGATATGGTGGCAGTACTTTTTGGAGGTGCAGTGGCACTTTTGCCTATTTTCGCTCAAGATATTTTAAAAGTAGGGCCTGAAGGTTTTGGCATTTTACGTGCAGCTCCAGCTGTTGGGGCTTTGTTGACGATGTTTATTTCTGCTCATTTACCTTTTTATAAAAATGCGGGAATCAAATTGTTGGCGGCAATTTTTGCTTTTGGAGTTTGTATTATTGTTTTTGGGCTTTCAACTTGGTTTTGGCTATCGGTTTTTGCCTTGTTTTTCAGTGGTGTTGCTGATGGAATTTCAGTGGTGATCCGCCAAACGATTTTACAGCTAAAAACACCCGATCACATGAGAGGGAGAGTATCGGCGGTGAATTCTATTTTTGTAGGCTCTTCTAACGAATTAGGAGCTTTCGAAAGCGGATTGACAGCAAAACTAATGGGAGCAGTTTCGGCTGTTGTTTTTGGAGGAAGCATGACGCTATTGGTAGTGATTTTTACTGGAATCAAATTACCTGGATTTAGAACCCTGGATTTACAAAAAGACTTGGAAGAACACGAAAATCATAAATAATTTTCAATCTAATTTTTAGGGAATCAAATGGCTAAAAAATGAAAATAAATACCCTAAAGAATAAAATTACAGCTCTTTTTAAACAAGGTTTAAGTCCGATACAATTATCCCGAAGCGTAATTGTATCGGGAGCACTTTCGATAATTCCAATTTTAGGAGTAACAACTTTTATACTGACCGCATTAACTTTAAAAAAGAAATTGAATTTACCAATAATGATTGCAATAAGCTATTTAATGTGGCCTATACAAGTCTTATTGATAATCCCTTTTATCCGAGTGGGAGAATTTATTTTTTCGGTGCCGTCAACCCATCATACCGCAGGAGAAATCATCAATTCTTTTCAAAATAATTTTTTCCAGACCCTGAGCTATCTTTCTTTTGAATTACTTTGTGGATTAGGAGGCTGGCTGTTAACTGTAGTTCCTATTTCTATTGGAACTTACTTAGTATTGATTTTGTTTTTGAAAAGACCTATTAATTGAAAATTAATTTTTGTCGCTGCTGGGTTTTGAGTGAAAAGTCAAAAACATTTAAAACATAAGTCTTCAAAATTCTAAACCATCAAGAAATTAAGGCTATTAAGCGTTAAGTCTAAATGAGTCTTAATTTCTTAATGGTTTGAAAAAAATTAAATATTCACAGCATTTCAGCAGAACCTTAATTTTTATTCAAATTTTTTCACTTCAAATGTTTCTCCGTCAAAAACGCCGTAAGTAAAATAACTGATCCAATCACCGAGGTTGACATATTCTGAGTTTTCGCCTACTGCTTTAATCATTGGCAAATGGCGGTGTCCAAATACGAAATAGTTATAATGCTTAGTTTCCAGTTTTCGCTTGGCATAAAGTATAAGCCATTCGTTTTCGTCTCCTAGAAATTTTACATCTTCGGAACCCGAAATCAGTTTGTTTTTCACAGAAAGATACTGTGCCAATTTCATTCCAATATCCGGATGAAGCCAGCGATATAGCCATTTTGAAAACGGATTTGTAAATACCTTTTTCATTCGTTTGTACCCTTTGTCGCCAGGGCCTTTACCATCACCATGACCAATTAAAAAAGTTTTATCACCAAAAGTAAATTCTTTGTTGTCGTGGTAAACTGGAATGTTCAATTCGGTTTCAAAATAATCGGCCATCCATAAATCATGGTTTCCCACAAAGAAATAAATTGGGATTCCGCTGTCGCGAATTTCGGCCAACTTACCTAAAATACGAACAAATCCTTTGGGAACAACGGTTTTATATTCGAACCAAAAATCAAATAAATCACCTAGTAAAAAAATAGCTTCTGCATCTTTTTTAACTTCATCAAGCCAAGCAACAAATTTTTGTTCTCTTGGAAAACTTAATTCGGGAGTTGGTGCACCAAAATGCTGATCGGAAGCGAAATAGATTTTTTTATTATTGGATAATTGCATGAACTAAATATAAATTATTGATTGTCGCTTGCAAACCATTCGGCAAATGATGATTCAGTTTCTTGAAGTTTCAAAGAGAAAAGTTTAATATTTGAAGGTAATCTGCTGATGATTCTTTGAGAAAAATCAACTACCATGTTTTCGCTTGTAGGCTGATAATCTACCAATATCACATGATGTCCACGGTTTTTTAATTCGTTGGCCAATTCAATATGAGGAGTAGTTTCATTAAAAACTGTAGCATGATCAAATTGATCAACAATCTCTTCTTTTACGATTTTTTTCAAATCCGAAAAATCAATGACCATACCAAATTTTACGTTATCGCGATCGGTAATTGGTTTTCCAATAACGGTAACAGATAATTTATAACTATGGCCATGCACATTTTTACACTTTCCATCATAACCGTATAAAGCATGACCTGTTTCAAAATTAAATTGTTTGGTAATTCTAATATTGCTCATTGAAGTTCTATTTTGGGTGCAAATTTAATGAATTCACACGAGAAATGATCTTTTTAAACGGATTACCTCGTTAGCAATTACTAGCCCTGATAGAAGCGATATCCTTTTTATAAGGTGATTTTTCTTCACCTTATAAAAAGATACAAGCGGATAGCAGGAAATAGCTCCTAATAATTGGCAAAATATTTCGATTACAGTAAATATAATTGTTATTTTGTAGAATCAAATTTTAGCTGATTATGTTCAAAAAACATTTTAAATATATACCCTTTTTGCTTCTTCTTTTTTTTATGAGTTGTGCCAAAAGAGGCTCCATTACTGGTGGTTTGAAAGACACCATTGCACCAACATTAAAATCTAGTTACCCTGAAAATTATTCTGTTAAATTTACTGGAAATAAAATCAAGCTTACTTTTGACGAAAATATCAAGCTTAAAGATTTAAACAAGCAGTTGATTATTTCTCCTCCGATGAAGAATGAATTACTTGTTCTTCCTACTACGCCCACAAAAACACTAACGATTACTATAAATGATACTTTGGCGCCCAATACTACCTACAGTATAAATTTTGGACAAAGTATTGCCGATAATAATGAGGGGAATCCTTACAATCAGTTTAAATATGTATTTTCAACTGGAGATTATATTGATTCATTGGCCCTTGGCGGGAGAATAAAAGATTCTCATGAGAAGGAAGTGGCTTCATTTGTTTCGATTATGCTTTATGAAGCAAATGAAAAGTTTAATGATTCTACTATTTACAAAGAAAATCCACGTTATATTACCAACACATTGGATAGTTTGAAAACGTTTCGATTGGAGAATTTAAAAGCTGGAAACTATTATCTAGTAGCTCTTAAAGACAATAATAAAAATAACAAATACAATCCTAAATCCGATCTAATAGGGTTTAATAAACAAATTGTTACGATACCTAACGACACTGTTTTTGAATTGGAATTGTTTAAGGAAGTACTTCCTCATAAAGTTTACAAACCTAGTCAGGCTTCTGGAAATCGATTGATTGTGGGCTATGAAGGCAGTAAAAAGAATGGTGAATTGCCAAAAATCACTTTAAAAAATCATAATGAAATAGTTCCTGCTATAATTACAGGAATGGGTAAAAAAGACTCCTTGCAGGTTTGGTATAAACCGTTGAAAACCGATTCTCTTTCGATGCATATTGAAAAAGATAAAGTCATAAAAGATTTTACTTTTAAGATTAAAAAACAAAAAAACGATACTTTGAGCATCAAAGCGCTACAAGCTGGATCTTTGAATTTTAGAGATCGATTTACGCTAGAATCAAGTCTTCCATTGGTGGGTTTTGACAAAACAAAAATGGCGCTTATCAACAAAGACTCGGTTGCTGTGCCATTTACTACAGCTTACGATGAATTTACTCAGCAATTATATGTTGATTTTAAAATGGAAGAAGCTCAGAAATATAATTTCAAGATGATGCCTGGTGCTGTTACCGATTTTTTTGAAAAAAAGAATGACACTTTATCTTTCAAAACGGAGACTAGAAGTTATTCTGATTATGGGAATATAATTCTCTCTTTAAAAAATGTGAATCGTTTTCCAGTTATTATCGAATTGACCAATGACAAAGGGGATGTTCTAAAAGCAACCGAATATACCGAAGCTAAAACACAAATTGAATTTAATTTGATTGAGCCAAGTGTATACGGCATTCGAGCCATTTATGACGACAATAAAAACAAGGAATGGGATACGGGAAGTTATCTTGAAAAACGACAAGCCGAAGAGGTAGTTTATTTTTCTAAAATAATAGATCTTCATGCTAATTTTGATTGGCAAGAGACCTTTGACTTAAGCATTCCATATGCTCCCGAACCAAAAAAGAAGAAACCTAAAGAAAAAGAAAAATCTAAAAAGGGTTCATTTTAGAACAAATGAGTCTTGATCATTTAGGAAATTAAATTTTTTTCTGGCTAAAAGCAGTTCTGCTTTATTTAATTCGACAATAAAAACACCTGTAGTTTCTATCGGTTCTAAGATATAATCTCCCAAGAAATTGATCGCTTGGGAATGCCCGTTGTATTCAAATTTATTATCGTCTTCACCAATTCTATTAACTCCAATAGTATAGCTCATATTTTCTATAGCTCGGGCTTTGAGTAAAGCATCCCAAGCTTTTATTCTTATTTCTGGCCAATTGGCAACATAAATTAATAGATCATATTCTTCTACGTTTCGGGCAAAAACCGGAAAACGCAAATCATAACAAATCAGCGGACAAATTTTCCAGCCTTTGTATTCCACAATTAATTTTTTGATGCCTGCAGTATAGATTTCGTCTTCGCCTGCCAGTGTAAACAAATGTCTTTTGTCGTAAAACTGAATTTCTCCCGAAGGAAAAACAAAAACCAGCCGGTTATAGAAATTCCCATTCTCGGTGATGACTAAACTTCCTGTAATAGCTGTGTTTTTGGCTTTCGCCAAATGTTTTAGCCAAACGATAGTTTCACCTTGCATAGTTTCGGCTACTTCATTGGGTTTCATGGTAAATCCTGAAGTAAACATTTCGGGAAGGACGATTAAATCAACACTTTCGGAGATGGAATTGATTTTTTCTTCGAAATGATTTCGGTTGGCTTTTGGGTTTTCCCAGAATAAGGAAGATTGAATTAAGGCGATTTTCATAGCATAAAATTAATGAAATTTAAATCTCAAATGATAAAAAATAAATTATAAAAGCACATCTATTTTTGGTGAGTTATTGATGTTTTTTCAAGGTTTTTTTACTAATTGTTAAAATATTCACATCTAATTATATTAAACTTATAAATCTGCCTCCTTATGTAACATAAGTTATTTCTTAGTATTTTATTTGTTTATATTTGCGGTAAGTAAAGATAATGGTACATATGACTATTACGATAAATAAAACAATATGCTCAAAGAATTCAAATACAAACAGTTTGGCAATATTAACTTTACAGAACAGGAACTTGATGAAAGCACATTGATCAAAATTGACGAGCACATCAAAGTTTTGTTTTTACCAAAACAATCTAAAATTCAAGTTGATTTTCAGGAGTTCCAGATTACGACTGATTCTTTGCTTTTTATTAATCCAAAAGTAATTGTAAAACCTATCACAACTGAATCTGGAGGAGAGCTATTATTACATTTCAACAGAGATTTTTATTGCATCGAACTTCACGATCAGGAAGTCGCTTGTGATGGAATACTTTACAATAATGTTTTTGAAATTCCATTTATTCAATTAAATGAAAATCAATCCGCAGACATTCAAAATATAATTCGGGAAATACAATCTGAAATGAAAGATGAAGATTCAAACACTGAAGAAATGTTACGAATACTGTTAAAGCTCATCATCCTAAAATCGACGAGAATCTGGAAACAGCAACATCTTTTATCCAATAATGACCAGCAATTAGATGTTCAATTTCTAAGAAAATTTAGCAAACTAGTAGAACAACATTATAAAACGCATCATACTGTTGCCGACTATGCTGAAATGCTGTTTTTAACTCCAAAAAACCTAAGCAAAAAAATTGGCTTATTAAGTAAAGATACTCCAAACGACATCATTAAAAATAGAATTATACTTGAAAGCAAACGGCTCTTAGCACATACTGCAATGACTGTGAAAGAAATAGCTTTTAGTTTAAATTATGAAGATGATGCCTATTTTATTCGGTTTTTTACAAAAAACACAGGTATTTCACCATTATCATTTAGAAAGCAGTTCTAGCTTCAATGCTAAATGATTTATTAAAGTGTGGTTTTACAATCACACTTTTTTTATTCCCTAAATTTAATTTTAACAGTAAAATTCAACTGAAAATATTTTATAAACTACCCTTTTTAAACAAAAGGGGAAAAAGTGCAATTCAAGGAGAAAACAGTCCATTGATGTCCTTTGGTAATTGACGCAACTTTGCAATATCAAAATAACAATAACATTTAAAAAATAAAATCATGAACAAATTCACAGTAAAAGACGGAACAGAAATTTATTTCAAAGACTTAGGAGCAGGACAACCAATTTTCTTTCACCACGGATGGCCATTGTCATCAGATGATTGGGATGCACAAATGATGTTTTTCTTAAATCAAGGATACAGAGTAATAGCTCACGACAGACGCGGACACGGTAGATCCACTCAAACATACAAGGGGAATGACATGGACACTTACGCTGCAGATGTAGCCGAATTGACTGAATTTTTAGACTTAAAAGATGCCATCCACGTTGGTCATTCTACAGGAGGAGGAGAAGCAATACGATATGCTGCTCAATATGGCAAAGACCGTGTGGCTAAAGTAATTCTAATCAGCGCCATCACTCCATACATGATTGCAGATGACAGAAATCCAGAAGGTGTGCCATTATCCGTATTTGACGATATCCGATATAATACTTTAAACAACAGACAACAATTTTATCAAGACCTTACTGTTCCTTTTTATGGTTACAACCGTGAAGGAACAAATGTGAAAAAAGGAATTCAAGACAATTGGTGGAGACAAGGAATGATGGGTGGCATTAAAGCTCATTACGATTGTATCAAAGTTTTCTCAGAAACTGATTTTACCGAAGATCTTAAAAGCGCAGAATTTCCAGTATTGGTTCTTCACGGCGATGACGACCAGATTGTTCCATATGCAACTACTGCGGTTAAGACAGCTGAATTTTTAAAAAACGGCAAACTTATTATATACAAAGGGCTTTCTCACGGTATGCCAACTACTGATGCCGACACTATTAATAACGATATTTTAGAATTTATTAAATCTTAAATTCAAGAAAGGAAAAAAGTGCAATTCAAAGAGAAAATCATCCATTGTAACGCTTTCCAAATTATAACAACTTTGTAATATCAAAATAACAATACAATTAAACCAATAATTAACAACTTTAAAATTTATAACATGAAAAATTTAATCTTATCAATCGGACTTTTTACTGCTCTATTAGTTAACGTGTCATCTTTTGCACAAACAAAAAGAACTCCAGCTTCTTATGGTAGAGAAGAATACATTGAAGTAGAAAAAAATGTAAAACTTCACGTAACTGACCTTGGCGAAGGACAGCCAATAGTTTTAATTCACGGATGGCCATTAAGCGATGCGATGTACGAATATCAATATGCTTATTTTGTTCAAAAAGGATATCGTGTAATAGGAATTAGTTTAAGAGGTTTTGGACAATCTGACAAACCAGGAGGAAAATACAACTACGATGTTTTTGCAGATGACATCAAGGTGGTTTTGGATAAGCTAAAAATTGAAAATGCAACACTTGGAGGTTTTTCAATGGGAGGCGCAACAGTAATTCATTATGTAGCCAAATACGATGCCGCTCACGTTTCAAAATTAGCTTTATTTGGAGCAGCAGCACCAATCTGGACAAAAAGAGCCGATTTCAACTATGGTAATTGGACTAAAGCAGATGTTGATGGTTTGATTGCTTTGAATAATACTAACAGACCTCAATTATTAGATAATTTTGGACAAATATTCCCTGCAAATGCAACAAGCGTTTCTCCTGGATATGGAGCATGGTTAGGAACAATTCAAGCTCAGGCATCTCCTTATGCAATGGCTGAAGGTTTAAAAACTTTAAGAGATACAGATTTAAGAGATGATTTGAAAAAAATCAAAATTCCAACTCTTATCCTGCACGGTAAATTGGACAAAATCTGTTCTTATGAATTAGCAGAGCAAATGCACTCACTAATTTCAAACTCTACATTGGTGCCTTTAGAAAAAAGCGGTCACGCTTTATTCATCGAAGAATTAGAAAAATTCAACTCAGAACTTTTGAATTTTATCAAAAAATAAGAATCAATTTAAGAGGTTAATCTACAAAAGGATTAGCCTCTTTTTTTAAACTCAAAATCAAATACATCATGAAAAAAATAGTTTTTATTCTAGTAGTCCTGATTTTGTCATCCTGTACCAATATGAAAAAAATAGTTAGAACAAATCATTCCAATTTACCAACACCAATTGGTCCGTATAGTCATTCTATAGCTTATAATGATTTGATATTTGTTTCTGGACAAATAGGATTAGATCCAAAGACAAATGCTTTAAAAGAAGATATTCAAGCACAAACCATTCAGATTTTTGAAAATTTAAAAGTCATTCTTGAAGACAACCATTCCGATTTGAATAATGTTACTAAAACGACAATTTTTATTACCGACATGAACCAATTTCAAGTAGTTAATGAAATATATGGAAGTTATTTCAAAGAAGGTTTTCCAGCTCGAAGCACCATTCAGGTAGCTGCGTTACCTAAAAATGCGAGTGTTGAAATAGAATGTATTGCTGTTAAAAAACGAGACTAGCTATTTTGAAATGCTTCCGGATTCACTAGAAAATTCTCTGTTCATACGAGCAATGTTTACAAGGTAAATCCCTTTAGGACTTCTACTTTACTCCAGTGTTACGATTCTTTTTAGAATTCTAGAAAATGGGATTGGTGATGTTTATTATTTAAAACTATTCGCAAATTTCATCAATCCAGCGATTTGTTATTTTGCCTTTTTGATCTATATTAAAAACGGCTCCAATAGTGCAATTATTTACACCTACTGAATCTATCAAATACCGACAATCAAAACCATTATCGATAGGCTCGCCTAATATTCTTTTTACTCCTTTGGTAGTAATATCAGCTGGCATCAATTTTACAGCTTCTGAAAGACTTTTATAATCATTATACTTTTGATAGTGCTGACCATATTTCACTATTTCCGTTTTTGATGTACAGCTGGCAACTAGAGCAAAAAAGCAGAGATATTTTATGTTCTTTATCATTTGTAATTGAATAATTCTGTTTGTGCCAAAACGATAGCACTAAACCAAAAAAAGCAAAGGATGGCTTTATTTCTCATTTTAAAAGTGTTCGTTTGTGTAAATATAAAATAATATTGGACAAGTTTATCATAAGCTTAATAATTACAAAAAAACGCATCCAAATCAATGAATGCGTTTTTATTTTTGCCTTTTGGCTAATACTTAAAAGCTATTATTTCAAACTTGCAGAAAGATATTCTCTGTTCATACGAGCAATGTTTTCAAGGGAAATTCCTTTTGGACATTCAATTTCACAAGCTCCAGTGTTGGTACAGTTACCAAAACCTTCTTCATCCATTTGACGAACCATGTTTAATACACGGTCTGTAGCTTCAACCCTTCCTTGTGGCAATAATGCATATTGTGAAACTTTTGCTCCAACAAATAACATTGCAGAACCATTTTTACAAGTTGCTACACAAGCACCACAACCGATACAAGCCGCTGCTTCAAAAGCTTTGTCTGCATCTTGTTTGTTAATTGGAGTAGCATTAGCATCGATAGTGTTTCCAGAAGTATTTACTGAAACGAAACCTCCAGCTTGTTGGATTCTATCGAAAGATGTTCTATCAACAATTAAATCCTTAATTACAGGAAAAGCTGCAGAACGCCAAGGCTCGATAACGATTGTATCTCCGTCGTTGAACATTCTCATGTGCAATTGACAAGTAGTGATTCCAGTGTCTGGTCCGTGTGCACGTCCGTTGATATACAAAGAACACATGCCACAAATTCCTTCACGACAGTCGTGGTCAAAAGCAACTGGTTCTTTTCTTTCGTTTACTAATTGTTCATTCAATTGATCTAACATTTCCAAAAATGAACTTGCCGTAGAGACATCGTTCAATTTGTATGTTTCCATTTTTCCTTTTTCTTTGGAGTTTTTTTGACGCCAAATTTGAAGGCTTATATTGATATTTTTTGCTGCACTCATTTTTTTATATTTCTTTAATTAAAATCTAAAATATTTGTTTCTCTATATTCAGCATTGTATTCTTCATCAAAATATGTTGCTTTTGCTTTATTTGCTGCGTTTGTGATTTTTGAGTTTCTAAAATTCATTATCACTATTAATTTCATTGTCTTTATGCTTGGATATAAATTTAAAAAATAAGGAATTGTGGCATCAAATTTCTCAACCGCATCGTTTCTTTGAATCTTTCTATTCTTCTTTTTTACATCTTTTGCTTCAATAAAATAAAACTCCTTGTCTCTATGACACAGCCAGTCACATTTTTTTAAATCATTGTGTTTCATTAAACACCCATCATTTTGAAAAAAATTAACCACATCATTAGTTCCATTAACTATTTTCAAATTCCATCTTTCTTCTTCCAAAACAAAATCTGGCTCATTTTTTACATCATTATCATAAATAAAATAGGCACCGTTTTTTAATGGATAAAAACAGTTTGTGTTTTTCAATTTTTCTATCATCGGATATCCAATAATTCATCAAACTCATCATTCATTTCATCCGACACATCATCAATGATATTTTCAGTAATTAAACCTGTTTTTTTATCAAAAATATCAAAAGCCCTACCATCTTTAAGTTGGTAAACACTAAAATCATCAGGATTTAACCAAGATTCTTTTTTTATTATTTTTTCAACTTCAACTTGATTTTTTTGTCCCTTTTTATAGGCTAATAACAAATCATTTATAGCCGAAAGAAAATAAGGACTATGTGTTGGTAATAAAAATGAATGACCATTTGTATTAATATTTTCAACAAAAAACTCCATTAATTTTTTCTGAGCTTTCGGAAAAAGATTAAGTTCAGGTTCTTCAATGATAAAAGTTTTATTTTTTCTTCTAATTTCTGAATAATATTTGATTGCTAATACAACTGGAATTGTAGATTGATAACCACTTGCTCCATTAATCAAACTTGTATATTCAGATTGATTTTTATTTTTTATAAAACCTTGACCACTAATGTTTTTGTAAACAATTTCTAATGGTTTAATGTCAGTTTCAGATTTAAAATTCCTTGCAAACATATCCATTTTTGCAAATTGATTATATAATGAATCTGAAATGTTTTGAATTGAACTTTTTCCTAATGAAAATATTGATTGTAATCCTCGCTCCGTCGGAACATAAAATGGATTATTCATTACTTTGGAAACTTCATTTTGATAAAAATTAACTGGTACTTTAGTAAATTCACCAGCAGTTCTATTTTTTTTAAATGCTTCAATAGAATTAAATAATTCACTAAATTCTTCAGTTTTTGTTTGAATATCAATATAAAAATATTTTGATTTATTACTAGGTATCTCAATATTATTAATGAAAGATTTTGTAATATTCAAAATTTCCCCACGTCCTCTTAACGAATAATTCTCATTTTCATATTCAATTATTGAATCATTTTGAATAAAATCAGTTAAGCCCCATTCTCTTAATCCTTCTTCAAAGGAGTTGTTAAAATTAACAAAAGATTCTTCTGTTGATACAGATGTAATCAAATAACTAAAATACCTACAAACTGCCAAAACTTTAGCAACGGTACTTTTGCCCGTTGCTTGTTCTCCTATAAGAATAGTCATTTTGCCCAACTCCAAATCGATAGATTTGATTGGTCCAAAGTTTTTTATAACTAATCTTTCTTTGTTCATTTCCTATTTATAGTTCCTAGCCGCTATTTTAATAAACTCGTATTTCAATTCCTCTTTGTGAAGTTCCGATTTTGTAACATCGTATCCTTTGTTTTCCCAAGCTCCTACAAACGAGAAGTTTTCGTCATCACGAAGCGTTTCCCCTTCAGAATCCTGATACTCTTCACGGAAGTGACCTCCACAAGATTCTTTACGCTGTAAAGCATCCATAGCCATCAATTGTCCTAATTCGATAAAATCGGCAACACGAAGCGCTTTTTCTAATTCAGGATTCAATTCATCTGCACTACCAGGAACATAAACTTCTTTGTAGAATTCTTCTTTTAAAGCAGCAATTTCTTCGATAGCCTCTGTTAGACCTTTTTCATTACGCCCCATACCAACTTTATTCCACATAATATGTCCTAAAAGTTTGTGGAAATGATCCACAGTTTTAGATCCATTATTAGTCAAGAATTTATTGATTTGCTCTTTTACACTATTTTCTGCAGCTACGAATTCTGGCAAATCTGTAGAGATTTTTCCAGTACGAATATCGTCTGCCAAATAATTAGAAACAGTGTATGGCAACACAAAATATCCATCAGCCAAACCTTGCATCAAAGCCGAAGCTCCTAAACGGTTCGCTCCGTGGTCAGAGAAATTAGCCTCTCCTGCAACGAAACAGCCTGGAATAGTCGATTGTAAGTTATAATCAACCCAAACTCCACCCATTGTATAGTGAACTGCAGGATAGATTTTCATTGGAGTTTCATAAGGATTCTCATCCGTGATTTTTTGGTACATAGTAAACAAGTTACCGTATTTTTCCTCCAACCATTTTTTTCCTAATGTAAGAATTTCTTCTTGAGAAGGATTATGATTTCCTTTGGCGTAAGCCGTTTGTTTTCCTTTAGATTGAATCTCTGTAGAGAAATCCAAATAAACTCCTTCATTGGTATCGTTAGCCTCAATTCCGTGACCTGCGTCACAAACTTCTTTTCCTGCTCTCGAAGCAACATCACGAGGAACTAAGTTACCAAATGCTGGATATTTTCTTTCTAAGTAGTAATCTCTATCTTCTTCAGCAATTTGAACTGGTTTTAATTTCCCTGCACGAATCGCTTCTGAATCTTCTTTTTTCTTTGGAACCCAAATACGTCCAGAGTTTCTTAACGACTCTGACATCAACGTCAATTTAGATTGGTTGGTTCCGTGAACTGGAATACAAGTTGGGTGAATTTGTACGTAGCAAGGATTTGCGAACAAAGCTCCTTGTTTGTGAATTTTCCAACCAGCAGTTACATTCGATCCCATTGCATTAGTAGAT
The DNA here is from genome assembly GCA_963511725.1 of uncultured Flavobacterium sp. GTDB lineage: Bacteria > Bacteroidota > Bacteroidia > Flavobacteriales > Flavobacteriaceae > Flavobacterium. Next base: position 66,594 of record CAUPKA010000007.1, on the reverse strand, counting down.
AGGAAATAAACATTTCCGTATCCTCCTGTCGCAATAATTACAGCGTGAGCAGAGTGTCTTTCTAATTCTCCAGTAATCAAGTTACGAGCGATGATTCCACGAGCTTTTCCATCAACTTTTACCAATTCCAACATTTCGTGACGGTTGTACATATCGATTTTTCCTAAACCGATTTGTCTTGATAAAGAAGAATAAGCTCCTAATAATAATTGTTGTCCTGTTTGTCCTGCAGCATAAAAAGTACGCTGTACTTGTGTACCTCCAAAAGAACGGTTATCTAAATTTCCTCCGTAGTCACGAGCAAAAGGAACACCTTGAGCCACACATTGGTCGATTATATTACCTGAAACTTCAGCTAAACGGTGAACGTTTGCTTCACGTGCTCTGTAATCTCCTCCTTTAATTGTGTCATAAAATAAACGAAAAGTACTGTCACCATCATTTTGATAATTTTTTGCAGCATTGATACCTCCTTGTGCTGCGATTGAGTGCGCACGACGTGGAGAATCTTGGTAACAAAATGCTTTTACATTATAACCCATTTCGGCAAAAGATGCAGCTGCCGAAGCACCAGCCAATCCTGTACCCACAACGATAATATCTATTTTTGGTCGGTTGTTTGGAGCAACTAACTTTAAGTGATCTTTATAATCAGTCCATTTTTGTGAAATGTGACCTTCTGGTATTTTAGAATCTAGTTTCATTATAGATTGATATTAATTATTAAAATGATGAAATAGCGCAATGAAAACAAATCCAAAAGGAACTATTATTGCAAAAGCATAGCAAATTTTATGCAATGACTTTCCTATTTTATTATCGAATCCTACAGATTGCAAAGAGGAAGTAAAACCATGCCAAAGGTGCAATGCCAACAAAACGAAAGCAACACTGTACAATCCTGTACGAACCGGACTTTCAAATTTAGCTACCAATTCTCCATAGTATCTTGTTTCTTCGATAGCATTTCCTTCTACATACTTGTAAACTATTTCGTGAAACCAAAAATCGTACATGTGCAATCCTAAAAAAGCCAATACAACCAAACCAGAAATAATCATATTTCTAGAAGCCCATGAAGCATTTGCAGCACCGTCGTATTTTACATACGCAACAGGTCTGGCACTTCTGTTTTTTAATTCCAGAACGAATCCCATAACGAAGTGAAAAATTACACCAGCAACCAATATCGGTTGCATAACATATTGGATTAATGGATTATAACCCATAAAATGTGACATCGCATTAAATGAATCCTTACTAAAAACGGAAACGAAATTAATAAAGAAATGAAGCGATAGAAACGAAATCAAAAAAAGTCCTGAAAGCGCCATTGCTACTTTTTTAGCTATAGACGACTTCAATATTGCAGATTTTGCCATAATGATATAAATATTATATTTTTTTAAAAAGTCCCACAAATTTATGGTAATTAAGAAAGAATAACAACCAAATATGCAATTTTACTTCGCAATTTATAATCATTTTAAAGTACGTAAAAAATACTTATTAAATACGTACAAAAATACGTAGTTTAGCTGTTTTTTATAACAAAATGTAATCGATTACTCCAACGGATATAATTGTCTGTGAAATTTATTATTCAGATTCACAATCTGAATTAAAAAAAAATCAAAATTACACGCATAATTACATTTCCTTGGCAAAAGCCAAAAAAACTAACAATCCTATAATACAAAACAAGGTTTACAAGTTATTCCCTAAAAATTTAAAAACAACCATTTTATAGCCTTTAAAATATTGTATTTCCCTAAAGCAATTTTAACTTTGCACCTTATAAATTTTTATTCATGAAAACTGGAATTGACGCTATTGCATTTGATGTTGCCAAATTGCATTTACCCATAAAAACATTAGCCCTAGCTAGAAATATAGAACCTGAAAAACTCGAAAAAGGATTAGGTTTATTAAAGATGACTTTGCCTGACGCTCATCAAGATACTGTTGTCTTTGGCGCCAATGCTTTGACCAAATTGATTCAAGATAATAACATCAAACTAGACGAAATTGCCCGAATATATGTAGGGACTGAAAGTGCTATTGACAGTTCAAAACCCATTAGCTCGTTCTTGATTTCCCTGATGGAACAAAAATTTGGCGAGAACTCTTTATCGGAATGTGACGTGGTAGATTTCACTTTTGCCTGTATTGGAGCAGTTGATGCGCTTCAAAACTGTCTTGATTTTGTGCAGCTCAATCCAACGAAAAAAGCAATTGTTGTCGCTACCGATTTTGCCAAATACGATTTAAATTCAACTGGAGAATATACTCAAGGTGCTGGCGCGGTTGCCATGTTAATTACTGCCAATCCGAGAATCATCACTTTTGAAAATCATTGGGGCGTAAGCACAAAAGGTGTTTTTGATTTCTTTAAACCATACAGAACCATTTCAAAACAGGAAATTACAGGGAACGCAAACAACGAATCCTGGTTTGATAATCTGGAAAGCGAAATCGAAATTCACAAGGACCAGCCTGTTTTTGACGGTCAATATTCGAACCAATGTTATATGGATCGAACAAGAGAAGCTTATTTTTCATTCAAAAAAATAAAAAACACTCCAGAAACGGTTTATAGCACTTGGAAAAGTATTGTAATGCATTTACCATATGCTTTTCAAGGCCGAAGAATGCTATCCGAGATTTATGCTTTGGATGCTTCTACTCCTGTCTTAAATGGCGAAGAAAATGCTTCGGAATACCAAAACAAACTGAAAGAAATCAGCAAATCTGATGATTATAAAACATTTGTTTCCGAAAAATTACAGCCTGCAGAATTGGCTTCTTCTTTAATCGGAAACTTATATACCGGTTCCATTTTTATGGGATTGCTCTCGACTTTGGCTCATTTTTATGATACCAAAAAAGAAATTGCAACTGAGAAATTCGGTTTTCTGGCGTATGGAAGCGGTTCTAAATCGAAAGTTTTTGAAGGTACTATTCAACCCGAATGGAAATCGGCCGTGAGCAATGTTGCTCTTTTTGAAACTCTTGAAAACAGTTTTGAGATCGATTTTGAAACTTACGAAAAACTACACAAAAAGGAACAAAAACAAAGCGTTCAGGAACCTAAGAACGAATGGATACTTGACAGAATAGAAACTGAAATTCCTAATTTAATCGGAGCCCGTTATTACAAATGGGTTGATTAACACAGGCATTGACAATACAAAAAGAGCCACGAACGGATTTATATCTTTCGTGGCTTTTTTAATAATGGCAAAAAAGCAAAATATTTCCCCTTTAGCCCCGATTGCAGTGAAAATCCTTTTGTAGAGGCGGGTTTGAAACCCGCCTCTACAAAAGATTGTAACGGAAAGCGGGAAACAATATAAACTAAAATGCCAAATCATTCTGCTCCAAAAATTAACAATTAAACTCGCATCTTCACCCAAAACTCGTTATTAAAAACTTAAAAAAAGCGATATTAATATCAATTTATATTTTAAAGTTGCTATTTTTGAATATTCAATACCCAAAATCGTTTTCTTATGAAATATCATCAAATTGACCGTGCTCTTTTTATAAAAAACAGAGCGAAATTTATGGCTCAGATGAAGCCAAATAGTGTAGCAGTATTTAATTCTAATGATATTTATCCCGTTTCGGCAGATAGTACATTGCCATTTGCGCAACACCGTGATATTTTTTATTTGTCTGGGGTTGACCAAGAGGAAAGCATCTTATTGCTTTTTCCAGATGCTCCTTATGAGAACCAAAGAGAAATGCTGTTCCTAAAAGAAACCAGCGCGCACATTGCTGTTTGGGAAGGCGAAAAACTGACCAAAGAGCGTGCTTTTGAAGTTTCGGGGATTAAAACCGTGTATTGGCTACAGGATTTCGAAAAAATCTTAAACGAAATGATGACGTATTCAGACATCATGTACATTAATACCAATGAACATTACCGCGCAACTATTGAAACCGAAACTCGTGAAGCCCGTTTTGTAAAATGGTGGAAAGCCAAATATCCTGCGCATCAGGTGGCCAAAAGCAACCCGATATTACAGCGCATTCGTTCGGTTAAAGAAACCGAAGAATTGGATTTAATCCAGAACGCCTGTAATATCACCGAAAAAGGTTTCCGTAGATTACTATCGTTTGTAAAACCAAACGTAACCGAATACGAAATCGAAGCCGAATTGATTCACGAGTTTATTCGCAATCGTTCCAAAGGTTTTGCTTACACGCCAATTATTGCTTCGGGAAATAATGCCAATGTGCTGCATTACATCGAAAACAACCAGCAATGTAAAGCCGGCGATTTGATTTTGCTTGACGTTGCTGCCGAATATGCTAATTATTCTAGTGATTTAACTAGAACTATTCCAGTTTCTGGACGTTATTCTGATAGACAAAAAGCGGTTTATAATGCTGTTTTACGAGTAAAAAACGAAGCTACCAAAATGCTTACTCCAGGGACTCTTTGGAAACAATACCATGTAGAAGTGGGTAAAATTATGACTTCTGAATTGCTTGGCTTGGGATTAATTGACAAAGCCGATGTGCAAAACGAAAATCCAGAATGGCCAGCGTACAAAAAATATTTCATGCACGGGACATCGCACCACATGGGCTTGGACACACACGATTACGGATTATTGCACGAGCCAATGAAAGCCAATATGGTTTTTACTGTTGAGCCAGGGATTTATATTCCAGCAGAACGTTTCGGAATTCGACTAGAGGATAATGTCGTTGTTCAGGAAAAAGGAGAACCTTTCAACTTAATGAGAAACATCCCGATTGAAGTAGAAGAAATCGAAAGTTTGATGAATTTGTAAATTCATATTATATCAAATTTTAAAGCGGCTTTCAGTAATGAGAGCCGTTTTTTTGTTTTCATAAAATGCAAAACATTCGATTTTATGGAGCGCCATAATAATATTAGGGCGTGCCTCTCGATTTTGTAGGCGTCACCTTTTTTTTTGATAGGCGAGCCTACCTTTTTAATAGGCGCGCCTGTCAATTTTATATGTATCGCCTATTATTTTTATAGGCGCGCCTATACATTTTGTAGGCATCACATTTGGTTTTGATAGGCGCACCTATTAATAAGTTTAGGCGCGCCATAATTTTAGATAGGCACGCCTATGGTTTTGGCAGGCTCGCCTATCTATTTTATAGGTAACGCCTACGATTTTGATAGGCTCGCCTATACTTTTGGTAGGCGAGCCTGCCTATTAGTAATTATAGCTAATTGTTTTGATAGGTATGCCTTTATCATTAAGAGCCACTCCTCCTTAATTACACTGTAACATTCTAAGCTTAAATCCGACTTATTCAAAAACTTAAATTAGAGAAATCATGCAAGCACACGAAATAGATTATCAGATTTTTGGAGAAGAAATGCAGTATGTAGAAATAGAACTTGATCCGCAAGAAATAGTAATTGCCGAAGCAGGAAGTTTTATGATGATGGAAAACAACATCCAAATGGAAACCATATTTGGAGACGGATCCGCGCAACAGCAAGGTTCGGGGTTGTTTGGCAAACTTTTGAATGCCGGAAAAAGAGTCCTTACGGGCGAAAGCTTATTTATGACGGCATTTCTGAATCAGGGTAATACCAAGAGTAAAGTTTCGTTTGCTTCGCCCTATCCCGGAAAAATTCTTCCGATTGATTTAACGCAATTTCAAGGGAAATTTATCTGCCAAAAAAGCTCTTTCCTATGCGCTGCCAAAGGCGTTTCTGTTGGAATAGAATTCTCCCAAAAACTCGGTCGCGGTCTTTTTGGTGGTGAAGGTTTCATTATGCAAAAAATAGAGGGAGACGGAATGGCTTTTGTTCATTCTGGAGGAACGATGGCCAAAAAAGAATTGGCTCACGGCGAAGTTCTAAAAGTGGACACTGGCTGTATCATTGGTTTTACAAAAGATGTTGATTATGATATTGAATTTATAGGCGGAATCAAGAATTCAGTTTTTGGAGGTGAAGGCTTGTTTTACGCCACTCTACGCGGACCTGGAACGGTTTATATTCAATCATTGCCTTTCAGCAGATTGGCGGATAGAATCATCGCATCGGCACCAAGATCTGGAGGAAATGGTCGTGATGAAGGAAGTTTACTCGGCGGATTGGGGAATCTTTTGGACGGGGATAATCGTTTTTAAATTTTTAGAAATTGCATCTTAAAGAAAAAAATTAAATCTAAACTAAAACAATATGAAAAAAATTATCACTTTAATACTGGTGTTTTTATGCTTTAACAGCTTTGCACAAAACGCTAATAAAAAATGGATTGATGTTAACTATGCAAATGATATGCAGGTATATCACAATCTAGACATTCATATTCCAAATGCAGAAAAAGCTTCATATAAAATTATTGTAATTATTTACGGCAGCGCATGGTTTGCCAATAATATGAAAGCTATGGCGTTTCAGGCTATGGGAAAACCGCTATTAGACGCTGGTTTTGCCGTGATTTCAATAAATCACAGATCAAGTTCCGATGCTAAATATCCTGCTCAAATAAATGATGTAAAAGCAGCTATTAGGTTTATAAGAGCCAATGCAAAAAAATATAATTTAGATTCCTCATTTATTGGTATTACGGGATTTTCTTCTGGTGGACATTTAGCTTCTCTAGCAGGAACTACAAACGGTATTACAAATTATACAATAGGTGAGAAAACAATAAATTTGGAAGGGAATTTAGGAGAGAATACTTCATCGAGCAGTAAGGTTGATGCTGTTGTTGATTGGTTTGGTCCTGTAAATTTAGCATTAATGGAAGCTTGCGAAAAGCCAAAAGATGAAAAGTCACCAGAAGCTGCAATCATTGGAGGCAAACCTGCTGATAATTTAGATATGATTAGTTTGCTTAGTCCCACTACTTTTATTGATAAAACTGATCCTGATTTTTTAATAATACATGGTGATGCAGATACTATTGTACCCTATTGTCAAAGTGAACTTTTTGCAAAAGTTTTAAAAGAAAAAGGAATTTTAGCTGATTTTATTACTGTCCCAGGCGGACAACATGGGCCCGTAACATTTAATGAAACTACTTTTAAAAAAATGAGTGATTTCTTTTTGAAAGAAGCCGAGAAAAAATAACCACATAGTTCATTTAACTTGTCGAATAACTGGTTTTTTGATATTTTGTTTCGCCTGAAGAGTTTCATAAAGTATTATTTGTTTCGAAAATCAAAAATATGGATTCTCAGGCTCTTTTTATTTTGGACTTTCGAATAGCAGTGATAAAAATTATATCATTTACAGAACACAAAACTGTTTAGATTTTTATAAATAGGAACTTGTGTTTCTTGTAAGATTTAAAATTTTAGCATTATTTTTGTCCCAAGCTTACAGCAAATGAATCAAATTATCTTCAAAAACACACAAATTTCGTACACTGATACTGGAAAAGGAACTGCAGTAGTTTTATTGCACGGTTTTCTAGAAAACAAAACCATGTGGGATCTTTATGTTTCAGAATTAAGAAAAAAAAACCGAATCATAACCATCGATTTATTGGGACATGGCGAGACCGAAAGTTTGGGTTATATCCAAACAATGGAAGAAAACGCCGATGTGGTTCACGAGGTTTTATCCAAATTGAGAATTAGAAAAGTTATTCTTGTGGGACATTCTATGGGAGGATATGTAGCATTGGCTTTCGCCGAATTGTATCCCGAAAAAATGAAAGGATTGGTATTGCTCAACTCTACTTCCAAAGAAGACAGCCCCGAAAGAAAGAAAAATAGAGACCGTGCCATCAAAGCTGTCAAGAAAGATTATGAAACTTTCATCCGATTATCGATTGCCAATTTGTTCAGTGAAGAGAATCGAGAAATCCTTATCAAAGAAATCGAAGAAGTTAAAATTCAAGCTTTGAAAACTCCTTTGCAAGGAATCGTAGCCTCGCTTGAAGGAATGAAAATAAGAAAGGATCGTGAAATCTTATTACACACAACTAGCTATCCAAAATTATTGATTTTAGGGAAAAAAGACCCTGTTCTCAATTACGAAGAAAACTTGGAACAAATAAAAAGCACCGATGTTGAATTGGTTACTTTTCTGGACGGTCACATGAGTTCGATTGAAAACCGAGCCGAATTGCTTACTGTTTTTACTGATTTTTTTAAAGGAATTTAAAGCATTCCTTCTTTCAAATATCCTTTCTCTACCAGTTCTTCTTTACAAAGCAGATGATGTGCCTTACCTTCTTTGAGCAAAACCAATTTGTTTGACACTTTGATTACATTTTCATAATTATGATCCGAAATAATAATGCCCTTAGTTTTTGAATTGGCAGCTATTAATTCATTCACTTTCTCAACCATCAAAGGAGACAAACCATTATAAGGCTCATCTAACAAAACAAATTTTGAAGAGTTGTTGAGAATGATTTTAATTTCTAAATATCGTAACTCTCCTCCAGACAAATGAGAAACCTTCTTGTCTAACATTGAATCAATGATTTCATCTGAATAAAACTCCAGAATCCTTTCTTTTGGAACTGATAATTGTATGGCTTTTTTGACCGAAAACACTTTAGGAATACAATTATCCTGAGGTAAATAACTGATTTCATCCAACAAATCCTTGGTCTTGGTCTTTACACAACCATCAATTCTAACAAACTTAAAATTGGCAGAAATAATCCCAAAAATAATCTTTAGTAAAGTCGATTTCCCCGAACCATTTCTGCCAAGAAGTCCAATAACATCATTTGTTTCGCATTTTAAATAAACATCCGACAATATGTTTTTATTGTCAAAAGATTTCTGAACGCTATCAATCTCAAGTAAATGATTTTTCAAAAGAATCTCTTTAATAAGTTAAAAACAAAAGAACAAACCGCTAAAAAAATTAAAGTAAAACACCATGAATATACCCAAAGCTGTATTTTAGAAATTTTATTGTTGAAATAAAACAGATACTCGTTTTTAACATTAACTTCTTTGAAAAGTAAACTTAAGCCAAAACCAAAACTGAGAATCGAATAATTAAAAGCTATTGCGCCTCCAAAAAGAAAAACAAAAGAACTAGCTGCAAAATTAACCGCAAGCGTGCTTTTGAAAAACTCAAATAGATTACTCCACTTTCTATTCATTCTGTTATAAAATTTTCTCCTCAAAAGGAATTGTCACGTCCAAAATTTCATTCAATAACAAAACAATTTGTTCCAAATAATTGGATTGGATTTCGTTATTAATAATAGCAGTACTCTCTTTTTCTTCTTTAAAATTGAAAGCTAAAAATCCTGATTTTAGATTTTTAAAAGATATTATTCCAGCCTCAATAGGTTTACCATTGGCATTTTCTTCATACATATAGGCATACGCCAAAACCTGAATAATTTTATCATTCTTAAGATCCTCCGTCAATCCTTTCCAGGATTTAAGCGTAACATTGGTTTTTTCGACTTTACCCGTTTTGTAATCAATGATTCTGATTATTCCGTTTCGTTCTTCAATTCTGTCCACATTTCCTTTAATTAAAACAGGAAACGGTAAACTAGGATGTTGAACCATTCTTTCAAAAGTTTTTTCAAGTTCCAAAATCTTAATAGCATCACCATTTTTAATGCTTTCTAACTCTACTTTTAGAAAATTGAAAACATTTCGCTTTGCTACTTCAAAAGCCAATAGATTTCTTCCTTTTTTAATTTCTCCCTCTTTGTAAACCACTTTAAATTGTACTAAAACTTCGGAATCAATTTTCTTAATGCAATTTTGAATGTCAAATTCGGAGATAAATTTACCTATAAAAGGTTCATACAAAACCCGCAAAGTCTCGTGAATAATAGTTCCCAAAGTATTCAGGGCAATATTTTCCTCTACCTCTTCAACTTCACTAATTCTTAAAATCTTTTGAAAATAAAACTGAATCGGATTCCGTATATAACTCGTCAATGCTGATGGAGAAAAGCCTTTTTCTGCAATTTCTTTCAATCGCAACATCACCTTCTCCGATTTCGGTATAACCATTGGAGAATAGGCAGTGTCTGGTAAAACTGCGTTATAAATTTCCTGTGTCAAAGTATGTTTGGGCTGTTTCTCTACTTCCAGTTGAGTAATGAAACGACTTTTTTCGCCTGCATCAAGACCTTCACTTTCGGTATTATAAAGCAAATAAATATTTTTGGCTCGTTGCAACAAATGATAAAAGTGATAGGTATAAATAGCGTCTTTTTCTTTAAAAGTTGGCAAACCCAATTCACGCTTCACGTCATACGGAATAAACGAATTTTGTGATTTACCCGCCGGAAATTTACCCTCGTTCATAGAAGTAATGATAACCGTTTCAAAATCCAAAACCCTGCTTTCAAGAACACCCATAATCTGCAATCCATTCAAAGGTTCTCCTTCAAAAGAGACTTCGGCCAAGTCAATCACTTGTTTATAAATTGCGTGTAATGTGTCAATCGTATCAATTTCTTTGTGCTGTGAATAATAATTAATCAGTTTATTAATCACTTTAAAAATAGCATAGACAAAAGATTTCGTTATTTTTTCTTCTTCATTTTCATTGCTTAAATTATTCTTAACCTTTAACAACAAATTAGAAATTACTTCTAAAACGGCGATCGAACCTTTCTCCCATTTTTGAAATACAAGGAAGAATAAATCACTCGAATTATCATTTAATTCCAATAATTTATGGTGACTGATAAAAGTATAGTTATTTTTATTGATAATCCCTACCAAAGCACTCGTATTGGCATAAGGTTCAATTAACGGATGAGTCAAAATATCCAACACATCTTTATAATAAAAGACATAACTACTATTGCTTCTTGACAATGCATTGGTGTGCATTTTAAACAACTTGGCAATCAGAATTTGTGCAGGATTGTTTTTACTGGAATATCCCATAGTAATATTCAAAGCTCCTACGGTATTGGGCAGAGAATACAACAACGGAATCAACAAACTCTCTTCTCCCAAAACAATAGCCACCTTATCCAGTGTAGCATTCGGATTTTCAATGTTGATTTTTTCTATAATACTTCCCGCGATTTTGGCTTGACCTATCGTTTTTGGAGTACCAATAACTTGAATGTTTTTGGTGGCCGAAAAATCATCGACAATCCATTCAAAAGGATGAGTCTTATAATGTTTCCAACTTTCTTTAAAACGACGCACAAATAAACCGGCATCATGGTAAGGATCATTTAGAAACGTTTGATCAGCATCCCAATAGATCTTGGCCTGATCTGAAGCAATAAGATGCTGGATTATTTTTTCCTCCGAGGCATTCAAAGCATTAAAACCTGCAAAAACAAAATGCTTCCCTTGAATCGACTTTAAAAAATTATTGATGTTTTTTACTGCTTCCCGATAAATCAACCCTTGATATCCGATTCCCTTTTTAAGCAAATGTTCATAAAGAGACTCGTAGTATTTGGGCAACAATTTCCAAAAATCAATGTAGTTTTCAAGTAATTGTGTTTTATTTTCGACTTCAATTCCCCATTTCTTGATATCTTCAATATCCTTTAAGTAGGATAAAACATGATTTGGATCTAATAAGTAACGGTCAATTTCATTAAAATCTTGAAGTAATGTTTTTGCCCAATTAGCAAAAAGTTCAAATGACTGTTGATTCTTTTTTTCTGTAATAGACAAATAGACTCCATAAAACTCAAATAGCAATTCAATAGGGGCAATTGTTCTTATACAAGCAATATTTTGAACAAAATCTTCGATACTAACAATTTCGGGAGAAAAAATGTTTTCTACCGTTTGATTTTTCAATGCTTCTACAAGAAATATTTTTGCTCGTTTATTGGGCAAAACTACTATAGTATCAGCTAGTACATTATGATATTCCGTTACTATTACCGTTGCTATTTTATCTAGAAAAGAAGTGTTTGTCATTTTATAAAAATAAAAAAACGCCCCGATAAATCGAGGCGTTTTCAAAAATATTTTAGAAAGAAATTATTTTACTAATTTCACTTCAACTCTTCTATTATTAGCTTTTCCTATAGCTGTTTTATTAGAATCGATTGGTTTAGTTTGACCATAACCTTCAGAAGTTAATCTGTCAGCCTCAATACCTTTTTCGATCAAAAAGTTTTTAACAGCAGCTGCTCTCTCTTGAGATAATTTTAAGTTTAAAGCTGGTTTTCCAGTGTTATCAGTATGACCTTCAATGCTAAATTTAGCCGATGGGTATTGTTTCAAAATTGAAGAAATAGACTCTAAAACTGGTAAAGTTTGAGCTTTAAAACTCGCTTTTCCTGAATCAAACAAGATTGTTTTAGCAAACTCATTTAATTTTTTGATTGCTTCTTCAGTCACTTCTGGACATCCTTTGTTGCTAGCAGGACCAGCTACAGTAGGGCAAGCATCTTCTTTGTCAATTACACCATCTTTATCAGAATCCAATTCAGGACATCCACCATTTGAAACTGGACCAGCTACTGTAGGACATTTGTCTGAAGCATCTGTTACACCATCTCCATCAGTATCAGGACAACCTTGGAATTGTTTTAAACCAGCAACTGAAGGACAAGCATCATCAGGATCTGCTACACCGTCACCATCTGTATCAGCACAACCTTGAAATTCCACTGTACCAGCAACTGTAGGACATTTGTCTTTAGAATCTTCGATACCATCAGCATCTGTATCAGGACAACCGTTAAATTGTTTTAAACCTGCAACTTCTGGACAAGCATCATCTTTATCGTAGATTCCGTCTCCATCAGTATCTTTAGCACCAAACTTGAAAACAAGACCCGCAGAATATTGAGTATAAGAAGGAGCGTCTGGAGTTTTTCCATCTGCGTATGTTCTGTCTCCGAAAGATTTCTTGAAAGTCCCTAATAAAGAAAGACCAACGTTTTCAGTAAACCAAATATTTAATCCAACTCCTGGATTAACAGTACCGTAGCTTTCGTCTCCTAAGAAAGTATAACCACCACCAACACTTAACGTAGGCTCTAATACTTTAGACTTAATTAACTCCATAAAACTATAAGTAACAGTTGCGTCAATACCGTAGTACATTAAATCTCCAGGATTTACAACAACATTAGGAACAGTTACGAACTTATCAATTTTATTAATTGAACCTGTAAGTCCAACTATAAAACCACTACCTACGTATCTAGAAACGTTGATGTAAGAAACCGAAGGAAGTATATTCCAGTTGTCACTAACCATAAATGGTTGGTCAAAATGACTCATAAAGTCACCACCAGCACTAGATCTGTAGTCAATCGCGTTTACTCCAAAACCGATTGCCCATTTATTGTTACTGTCTTGTGCTTGAGAGCTTAATCCCATCATCATCGTTACAGCAACTAAAAGTTTGTTAAGATGTTTCATACTTTGTTATTTTAATTACAATTAGTTAATTTCAAACAAAAATAGAACGATTTTATGTAACATCAAAATAATTTGTTAAATAAAACACTTCGCAAATAGAAAATTTAACAATTATATTACAGCAAGTCTCTGTCCTACAACTATAAAAGCAAGAATTGCTTTGTCTAAATGTTCTTTTGTATGAGCTGCCGATAACTGCACTCGTATCCTCGCTTTATCTTTAGGAACTACTGGAAAAAAGAATCCAATTACGTACACTCCTTCTCTCAACAGCTCATTAGCCATAGTTTGAGCTAATTTTGCATCATAAAGCATTACAGGCACTATAGCCGAGTCCCCTTCTACTATATCAAAACCAGCTTTTTTCATACCTACTTTAAAGTAATTAGTATTCCATTCTAATTGATCTCTTAGAACAGTATCCTTTTCTAACAATTCAAATACTTTTATAGACGCACCAACAATAGCTGGAGCCAATGAATTTGAAAATAAATACGGTCTTGAACGCTGACGTAATAACTCAATTATTTCCTTTTTAGCTGTTGTATATCCTCCCATTGCGCCACCTAAAGCTTTTCCCAAAGTTCCTGTGATAATATCTACACGCCCCATAACGCCTTTAGCTTCGAGTGTTCCTTTTCCTGTTGCTCCGATAAATCCTGCTGCGTGGCATTCATCAACCATAACCAAAGCATCGTACTTATCAGCCAGATCACATATTTTATCCAATGGTGCTACAACTCCATCCATAGAGAAAACACCATCTGTAACTATTATCTTAAAACGAGCTCCTGATTCATTAGCCTTAATTAATTGTTGTTCTAAATCTTCCATGTTGCTGTTTTCATAGCGATAACGAGCCGCTTTACACAAACGAACTCCGTCTATAATAGAAGCATGATTTAAACTATCAGAAATAATGGCATCATTTTCTCCAAACAAAGGCTCAAAAACACCTCCATTGGCATCAAATGCCGCCGCATATAATATAGTATCCTCTGTGCCGTAAAAATCAGCAATCTTTTTTTCCAATGTTTTATGAATATCTTGCGTTCCACAAATAAAACGTACAGATGACATTCCAAAACCATGAGTATCCATGGCATCTTTAGCAGCTTGAACCACTTCAGGATGTGAAGACAGTCCCAAATAATTATTGGCGCAAAAATTTAAAACTGTTTCTCCTGTCGAAATAGTAATTTCAGCCCCTTGTGAAGAAGTTATAATTCTTTCTTTTTTGAAAATTCCGTTTTCTTCAATTGTTTGAAGTTCTGATTGTAAGTGTTGTTGAATTTTACCGTACATTTTATTAGGTTTTAAATCTTAAAGTTTAAGGGCAGACAAGTTATAAACTTCACTAGTTGACAATTAATTTATTTTTTTACAAATGTACTACATCGATTTCGACTCCTATATATACAAGTGCTTTTTTTAGCACTTTAAAGTCCATTTTTTCAATAGCCATTTGGTAATTTTCCAATTGATATTTGTATTTCGGATTAGGGAGACCTGTTTTGTAATCCAATAAAAAAACTTCTCTTGCTTTATTGATTACTATTCGATCTGGTTTAACAGTACCTCCTTCTTTTTGAATAATCGTTTTTTCGTTCAAAACCTCGTTCCCTTCGGCGAAATGCTCCACCAAATCGCGATGATTTACTATTTCAATAATTGCATTATAAACAATGTCTTTTTGAAGCATTGTAATCAATCCGTTTTCAATTGCTTTACTAATTGCCAATTCCACATCTTTTTTTGTTGCTATAAATGAAAGTATTTCATGTATCACATTACCAAACTCAATAGCTTCCAGTTGATGGGTTCCCCACATTAATGCCTCCCTTTGGGCAATTTTTATGTTTTTGGTATTCAAAATTTCCGAAACTACAGGAATATTTTTGGTAGTGTCGATATGTTTTTCCTTTTTGGATAATTTTGGTGAATTTCCAAATTGATATTCTAATAGATTTTCATCATAAAGTCCTTGTTGAATCAAAAATTTTATGAAAAATGAGGCCATATTACTTGGATATTCTCCATCTTTTCTAGGCTTTACATTTTGAGAAATGATATACAGTTGCTCCTCTGCTCTAGTTAAAGCCACATACAATACATTAATATTGTCCAACAATTCTTCCTGCTTTTTTAGATTATAAACCGCAGAAGCCTCTTCACCAAATTCTTCAATAGCACTACTGTTATCTACTAACACTTTCGGCATATCAAAATCCTGCTCTTCAGAGTTAAGCCACAACTTGTCTTTCGGTTTTCTATTGTAATCCTCTTCAGCAAAAGGCATTATTACAACCGGAAATTCCAATCCTTTTGATTTATGAATGGTCATTATCCTTACAGCATTTGTACCTTCTGGTGAAGGAATGCTGAATTTCTCTGAGTTTTTATCCCAATAATTCAGGAAATCTGAAATCCCAGCTTGATTACGTACATCTCGTTCTAAAACAATGTCTAGAAAATATTGAACATAAGCCGTTGCTGATGATTGAGTTTCTAAATTTTCATTGGTCTTCAAAAACTTCGAAATAATTATTTCAACCGCTTCATACAATGATTTTTTTCTAATGTTTTGAAAAGAGAGTTCTATGTTGCAGTTTTCAAGCCATTTTTCGAAAGTTGCTTCCTCCTTCAATTCCATTCCTTTGGCTATAAAATCATGAACAGGCAATTCATCTTGTTTGTTTTGCGCCAAATATTGCAAAAAGTTAGCCTTTGACTCCAAATCCGAACTATTCTTTAAATATTTTAAAATGTGAATAATCAATCGAACTTCGGTTGCATTTTGAATCATCAATGTTTCTGAAGACAAAAGCGGAATGCTTTGTTCCGTTAAATAATTAGCGACAGCAATTCCCTGGCTTCTTTTTCGTGTCAGAATTACAATGTCTTTATATTCAAAACCCTCTTTTACAACTTTTTGAATAGTATTTAATGTAGCCAACACGTACAAATCTGTTTTATCCAATGTCTCTTCATCCTCATCTGAAGATTCAATTTCGGGCAGAAAAGAAATATTCACATAACCGCCTACCTTATTGTTTATCTTTTGACGGCTGTGGTTTTCGTATAAATCTTTATAATCTGCATTGTTAAACTCATTGGACAACAATTGAAAAAAATCATTATTGAATTCAATCACCTGCGAATAACTTCTGTAATTTTTATCTAAATGTTCTAGTTTTTTTTCAGGATTGCTGAAAGGATTTTGGTCTTTACTTAGCTCTATAAATTGTTCCGCTTTACCGCCACGCCAACGATAAATAGATTGTTTGGGATCTCCCACAATCATTAAAGTTCCTTTTTGTCCAGAATCGTCTTGACCCGAAAGCGCATTATCAATAAGAGGAATCAAGTTTTGCCATTGCATTTCGGAAGTATCTTGAAATTCGTCAATAAAAAAATGACGGTAACGCTCTCCTAATCGTTCATATATAAAAGGTGCGGGCTGATTTTGAATTTCACGGTGAATAATTGCATTGAACTCGGTTATCGACAATACATTTTGTTCGTTTTGAATTTTTGTCAATTCATTACTAACCGTATTTAATAACGATAAAGGCGTAATGTTTTTCAGGAAGGCTTTATAGAAATTTCTCTTTTCGAAATTTTTGTAAATTCCCTCAAGACTTTTCAACAAATCTGGGATGATGTTTTCTATTAGTGCTCGATCTTTTGCTGTTTTATTAATG
Organism: uncultured Flavobacterium sp.; assembly: GCA_963511725.1. GTDB lineage: Bacteria > Bacteroidota > Bacteroidia > Flavobacteriales > Flavobacteriaceae > Flavobacterium. Next base: position 49,576 of record CAUPKA010000007.1, on the reverse strand, counting down.
GCAATATCTTCGAACTCCCGAAACATTTTGTTTTTTGGATTGAATTTTCCATCGGCAATACTTTGAAGATGATTAGGAAAAGTTCCTCTTGAAAATGATTTTAAATCAATTGCATTTTTATCAATCAACAATAACAATTCACTTGCAAGACTAGCATTTTCTTTTTCCAAATCTTTACAGACTTGAACTAATTTTTCCTTTACAGCTATAAAATCACTTATCGATTTATCTTGAAAATGAGTAATTTCATTTCGGTTATTTTCATTCAAGACTAACTTTCCCGTTTCTAGAATTTCTCGTGAGATATCCCAAGATTTATCGTCATCGGTTTTTTCCATCGTGAAATCGATGAGCAATTTAGTCAAGGTTTCATCTTCACCGGCTTGCGCAATAATAGCGTCAACCGCCTCGATTAGCAAATTTTCAGTATCCAAAGTCACTTCGAAAGTCATAGGCAATCCCAAATCGTGTGCAAACGCTCGAATGACTTTGTGGGTAAATTTATCAATAGTAGATATATCAAAAGCAGCATAATTGTGAATGATGTGCTTGATGATTTGTTGGGATTTTGTTTTAATCTGGATTATAGAAAGTCCCGTATCTACAGATAAGTCCTGCATTAAATCCGACGCTTTTGAATTCGGTTCGTCTTTGGCAAATTCAGACAAACTGCCTACGATTCTGCTTTTCATTTCGTGTACCGCTTTGTTGGTAAACGTTATGGCTAGAATATTTCGATACGCATCATTCTTGTGTGCCGTCAGAATGATTTTGAGGTATTCTTTTACAAGAGCATATGTTTTTCCGGAACCTGCTGAGGCGTCGTATATGGCGAAAGAAGGTCTTTCCATTTGGATTTTTTAGATTGTAGATTATCGATTTATTTCCTGATCTATACTAATGTTTTCTGAAATCCTGAATGCCCTAGCCCTGATGGAAGGGAAAATCCTTTTTATCCCGATTTTTCATCGGGATAAAAAGATTTGGAATGACAGCAGGAAATAGCTCCTAATTACTGCGATTAATAGAACCAGAATTGTATTATCATTTTATTTGATAAAATTATAACAAAATAGAATTTTATATTCCAAAGTTAAATGTTTAATTTTGAAAATATATTTATAAATCATTAAACAACTATATTATGGCTTTTGAATTACCACAATTACCTTATGCATATGATGCATTAGAACCACATATTGATGCTCGTACAATGGAAATCCACCATTCTAAACATCACAATGCTTACACTACAAACTTGAATGCTGCAATCGCAGGAACAGATTTGGAAGGTAAAACTATCGAAAATATCTTGATAAATCTTGATAAAACTAATGCTGCTGTTCGTAATAATGGTGGTGGTTTTTACAATCATAACTTATTTTGGACTGTTATGTCTGCAGATGGCGGAGGATTACCAACTGGTGAATTGCTAGAGGCTATTGAAAGTTCTTTTGGTACTTTTGAAGAATTTAAAGCAAAATTTGCTAAAGCTGGTGCTACACAATTTGGTTCAGGATGGGCTTGGTTATGTGTACAAAAAGGAGGTAAACTAGATGTTTGCGGTACTCCAAATCAAGACAATCCATTAATGCCTGAAGTAGGTTGTGGCGGAACTCCAATTTTGGGTATGGACGTTTGGGAGCATGCTTATTATTTGAATTATCAAAACAGAAGACCTGATTATATTGAAGCTTTTTTCAGTGTGATTAATTGGACTGAAGTATCAAGACGTTTTGCTTTAGAGAAATAGTCCGAAGAAAACAGAGTAAAGAATATTGAGAATAGACGGATGAACTTAAAAGTTTGTTCGTCTATTTTTTTGTTTTATATTTTTGCACTTACTTTTGAGACTTTATTCCAATAAAAAAGGTGAAATTTTACTTTCACCCTTTTTGCCCCAAATCTACCATAAACTTAACCTACTAAAAATTATGGTAGTCAAATATACATTGTAAAAAACTATTTCAATATTATTTTCGATGAATGCCTTATAAAGTCGTTGAATAAGCAATTCACTAACATTCAACAAGTTTAATTCCTGTTTTTCAACAATTAATGAATACTCTAACAGAATATTAAAATCAAAAAAACTGACTTTATTCCAATAAAAAAGGTGAAATTTTACTTTCACCCTTTTTGCCCCAAATCTACCATAAACTTAACCTACTAAAAATTATGGTAGTCAAATGTACATTGTAAAAAACTATTTCTAAATTATATTCGATGAATGCCCAATAAACTCGTTTAACTAAGTGTTGACTGGAATCTGGTAAGTTTTATTGCGCTTATTCGGCAATAGGTGAGCTTAGCGGATAATAAAAATCAAAAAGGTGACTTTATTCCAATAAAAAAGGTGAAATGTTACTTTCACCCTTTTTGCCCCAAATCTACCATAAACTTAACCTACTAAATTATGGTGGAGTAAATATACTTTGACATTAATGATTTAAAAAATAAATCCGACCAAGTGCCTACATACCCGATAATCGGACAATATTAATATGCTCTAGCGTCTTTACCCTCATAAAAATTCATAAAAGCTCTATTAACCACACGATTACCTCCTGGAGTAGGATAATCGCCTGTAAAGTACCAATCTCCTAAGTTTTTTGGACAAGCTATATGCAAATCTTCAACTGTTTGAAAAATAATTTTTACTTCTGCATTAATCTCAGGCGAACTTAACATTTCAGCTATTTTATCTGAAACCTCTTGAGGTGTAAATGGTTTATATATAGCTGTCACATAATTTACGACATCATTGTCATGGTAGTTTTCTTGTGCTTTGCATTTAGCATAAACTTCATCAACAATATGATACAAATTTCTTTCTTTCAATAATTCTAAAGCCGCTCTAAAAGCAACTAATCCTTCTAGTTTTGCCATATCGATTCCATAACAATCAGGAAAACGAATTTGTGGTGCAGAGGAAACAATTACAATTCTTTTTGGTTTTAGACGATCCATCATTTTGATAATACTCATTTTAAGAGTTGTTCCTCTCACAATACTATCATCAATAATAACAAGATTGTCCGTTGGTTTGATTACTCCATAAGTCACGTCATAAACATGGGCAACCAAGTCATCTCTACTGCTATCTTCGGTAATAAAAGTTCTTAGTTTTGCATCTTTTATAGCAACTTTTTCAGTTCTGATTTTTACAGAAAGTAATTCATCTAAAGTATCAGCATTTAAAGTGTCTTTATTTTGAAGAATATAATTTTTCTTTCTTTGATTTAAAAAATCTTGAGCCGCTTCAACTAAACCGTAAAAAGAAGTTTCAGCCGTATTTGGAATATATGAAAAAACGGTGTTGTCTGTATCACTATCTATAGATTCTAATACTGCTGGCAAAATTAGCTTTCCTAATTTTTTTCTTTCTTGATAAATTTCAGCATCACTTCCTCTTGAAAAATAAATACGTTCGAATGAACATGCTTTTTTTACAGTTGGAGTTAGAATTTCTTTCATAGAAATCTCTCCATTTTTCTTAATAATTAAAGCGCTTCCTGGATCAACCTCTCTTACTTTTTCAAACGGAACATTAAAAACGGTTTGAATAACAGGTCGTTCAGAGGCAACAACCACAATTTCATCATCTTGATAATAATAGGCTGGTCGTATCCCAGCCGGATCTCTAAAAACAAAAGCATCACCATGACCTAAAAGACCAGCCATAGCATATCCTCCATCTAAGTTTTTGGATGAACGAGCCAAAATTTTGGCAATATCAAGTCTTTCAGCAATAACAGGCGAAGCCTCTCTTTTAGAATAACCTTCGGCCTTGCAATCTTGGTATAATTGCATTACTTCTTTATCTAGAAAGTGACCAATTTTTTCCATTACCGTAACGGTATCCGCCATTTCTTTTGGATGCTGCCCTAATTCAACTAAATTTTGAAAAAGCTCCTTAACATTGGTCATATTAAAGTTTCCTGCCAAAATCAAATTTCTATGCATCCAGTTGCTCTGACGTAAAAACGGATGTACACTTTCTATACTGTTTTTTCCAAAAGTTCCATAACGAACATGCCCTAAATACAATTCTCCTATATAAGGAATATTTGCTTTAAGCTTATCAACATCATCCGCGTATTCAGGATGAGCCTCCATTACTTCGTTTACTCTCTCATTTATTTGTTTGAAAACATCTTGAATAGGCTGTGCATGATTCGAACGAACACGGCTTATGTATCTTTCACCCGGTTCTACATCCATTTTGATACTTGCAAAACCAGCACCGTCTTGACCGCGATTATGCTGTTTCTCCATCATCAAATACATTTTTTGTATGCCATAAAAAGCAGTGCCATACTTTTCTTTATAAAACTCAAGAGGTTTTAAAAGTCTAACTAAAGCTATCCCACATTCGTGTTTTAAAGCGTCGCTCATTGTTGTGTTGTTTGTAGTTGTTGGTATTTATTGGTGTCTGTGTAACGTTTCTTTAAACTAAATACGAAGCAAATTCGTACCGCATCTTATAAATATTGACTGTATTAATTAAAAAAAGCCTCATATCAGAGGCTTTAGAGCATTATAATTCTATATCAAACTGGGTCAGAGATTTGAACTGTTTCAATCTTGAGAGCACTTCATCTTTATCTAAATCAACCATCCTTTCTGTTCCAAATTTCTCAACGCAAAAGGAAGCTAAATTCGAACCATAAATTATCGCATTTTTCATATTCTCGAAAGAAACATTTTCACTTTGAGCAATGAATCCTGAAAATCCTCCTGCAAATGTATCTCCTGCACCTGTTGGATCAAAAACTTCTTCTAATGGTAATGCCGGCGCAAAGAAAATTTCTTTACCATGAAACAATAGAGCTCCATGTTCACCTTTTTTAATTACCACATATTTTGGTCCCATCTCATGAATTTTTGATGCCGCTTTAACTAAAGAATATTCTCCTGAAAGCTGACGCGCTTCTTCATCATTTATGGTAATAACATCTACTCTTTTTATGATTGCTAATAATTCTGGCAAAGCACAGTCCATCCAAAAATTCATAGTGTCGAGAACAACTAATTTTGGCTTGGTCTCCATTTGGTCCAAAACACTGCTTTGCACTAAAGGATGTAAGTTCCCTAACATCACAATTTCGGCATTTTTATAATCTTGAGGTACTTTTGGCTGAAAATCTGCCAAAACATTAAGTTCTGTCACTAAAGTATCTCTTGAATTTAAATCGTTGTGGTACAATCCGCTCCAGAAGAAAGTCTTACCTCCCTTAACAATTTCAATTCCAGAAATATCAATATTTCTTTCAGTCAATAAATCCAAATATTCTTGTGGAAAATCATCTCCCACAACAGAAACTATAGCCGATTTTACATTAAAAAAAGAAGCAGATATTCCTATATAAGTTGCTGCTCCACCAAGAATTTTGTCTGTTTTTCCAAAAGGAGTTTCAATTGCGTCGAAAGCTACTGTTCCAACAATCAATAATTTATTCATTCTATGAGTTTCGAATTAGGGTGCAAAGATAGTTCTTAAGTTGCAATATTGCAAAGGGTCTAGTATGCAAAGTTTTCATAAAAGTTTACCTTCTTCCTTTTCATAAAAAGCATCAATAGAAACTTGCTTTTGCATAGCAGCCATAACTGCCAATTCATCGCATCTTTCATTTTGAGGATGATTGTTATGCCCCTTTATCCATTTGAAATCAACACGGTGCTTTTTATTCACAACTAAAAAACGTTTCCATAAATCTGGATTTTTTTTCCCAGCAAAACCTTTTTTTTCCCAACCGAAGACCCATTTCTTTTGCACAGAATCTACAACATACTTTGAATCTGAAACAACTAAAACAGCAGTGTTCTCTTTTTTTAATTTTTCTAAACCTACTATAACCGCCAACAATTCCATTCTATTATTGGTAGTATATCTAAAACCTTCATAAAATTCTTTTTTATAAGGCTTCCCTACCCATTCCATGACAACTCCATAGCCGCCATTACCAGGATTCCCTTTTGCCGCTCCATCTGTATATATATGTACGTCGTATTCCAAAATATGAAGTTAGAGGTTAGAAGCTAGAAGTTTTTCAATAATCGCAGGGAAATGTTTTTGTTCCAATACATGAATTTTTTCTGCAACTGATTCTGGAGTATCACTTTCAGAAAGACTAACATTTTGCTGAAATATAATATTGCCTTCATCATAATTTTCATTTACATAATGAATGGTAATTCCAGTTTCAATTTCTTTATTTTCCACGACTGCTTTATGAATATGCATTCCATACATTCCTTTTCCTCCAAATTTTGGCAATAAGGCTGGATGTATATTTATGACACTATTTGGATAGCTTTCAATTAAATCATCAGGGAATTTTAATAAAAATCCAGCTAAAACAATTAAATCAGGTTGAAACTCAAGAACACTTTGTAATACTTTTCCTGAATTTAAGTCATCTTTTGAGAAAATTACAGTAGGAACATCTAATTTTTTTGCCTTATCAAGCACCCCCGCATTAGAATTATTTGAAAAAACTGCTACGACAGTTCCAGTAGATCTATTCTCAAAATATTTAATAATATTTTCAGCGTTAGACCCCGATCCAGAAGCAAATATCAGTATTTTTTTCATAATTCAATTTTTAAAATTTATGCAAAAAACGGAATAAAAAACGAAAATAAATAGGTTTAAGAAATCTTTGTTAAAATAAATTTTATAAATTAGTACTCACATTTATTAACTAAATAGTTGTTTTGAAATAAAGTTGTTTTATTTTTGCCAACAAATTAAATTCTAAAATTAAAAGATTATGTCAGACATTGCATCAAGAGTAAAAGCGATTATCGTAGACAAATTAGGTGTTGACGAAAACGAAGTTGTAACAGAAGCAAGCTTCACTAATGATTTGGGAGCTGACTCATTAGACACTGTTGAGCTTATTATGGAATTCGAAAAAGAATTTGACATTCAAATTCCAGATGATCAAGCAGAAAACATTGCTACTGTAGGTCAAGCTATCTCTTACATCGAGGAAGCTAAAAAATAATAATTATACACCCGATTTCTAAAATTATTAAATTTTACAATCGGGTGTTATTATTTAAAAATTAAATTTTCGATTGAAATTCAATCCAAATATATTTACAATATACCCATCTCTTTTTAGTTACTTTTTATAGTATAAAAAGCATGGGGTTTATTTGTTAAAGATAATAAAAATAAAACGTTTATGACTTTAAAAAGAGTTGTTGTTACTGGCCTTGGGGCTCTTACTCCCATTGGAAATAATATCCAGGAATATTGGGACGCCCTTTTGAATGGAGTTAGCGGAGCTGCTCCTATCACATATTATGATACAGAAAAGCATAAAACGAAATTTGCCTGTGAAGTAAAAAACTTCAATATTGAAGATTATATGGATCGCAAAGAATCTCGAAGATTAGACAAATTTGCTCAATATGCTGTTGCTGCAAGTGACGAAGCTATCAAAGATGCTGGACTTACTGATGACAATATCGATAAAGAAAGAGTTGGTGTTATCTGGGGAGCAGGTATTGGTGGTTTAGAAACTTTTCAGGAAGAGGTAATTTATTATACTAAATGTAACGGGACTCCAAAATTCAATCCGTTTTTTATCCCTAAAATGATTGCTGATATTGCTCCTGCGCATATTTCTATGCGTAATGGTTATATGGGACCAAATTACACTACTGTTTCGGCATGTGCATCTTCTGCAAATGCATTAATTGATGCTTACAACTACATTCGTTTAGGAATGTGTGATGTAATTATTTCTGGTGGTTCAGAAGCTGCGATTACAATTGCAGGTATGGGAGGTTTCAACTCAATGCATGCTTTATCTACAAGAAATGAAAGTCCAGAAACGGCTTCAAGACCTTTTGACGCAACCAGAGACGGTTTTGTTTTAGGAGAAGGAGCAGGAGCTTTGGTTCTTGAAGAATACGAACATGCAATAGCAAGGGGCGCTAAAATTTATTGTGAAGTTGGCGGAGGCGGAATGTCATCAGATGCTTATCACTTAACTGCTCCGCACCCTGAAGGAATTGGAGTTATTGCTGTTATGAAAAACACATTGAAAGATGCAGGTATGACTCCTGAAGATGTTGATCATATCAATACTCACGGAACTTCAACTCCATTAGGAGACGTTGCCGAATTAAAAGCAATAAGCGTTGTTTTTGGTGACCATGCAAAAAACATCAACATCAATTCAACTAAATCAATGACAGGGCATTTACTTGGTGCTGCCGGAGCTATTGAAGCTATTGCTTCTATCTTGGCAATGCAGCACGGAATTGTTCCACCAACGATTAATCACACAGTTGTTGATGAAAACATTGACCCATCTTTAAACCTTACATTAAACAAACCTCAAAAAAGAGAAGTAAATGTAGCTATGAGCAATACTTTTGGTTTTGGCGGACATAATGCTTGTGTATTGTTTAAAAAATTAGATTACAAAGCTTAGAATGCGTTTTCTAAAAAAAATATTCTCAAAATCCCGTTCTCAAGAAGACGGGATTTTTTTTAATGCTATGCAGACTATCCTTGGTTTTGAACCAATAAACATAGATTGTTATAAAAAAGCTTTTACACATCGCTCTTCAAACCGTATTGATTCAAAAGGCAATCCGATCAACTACGAGAGACTTGAATTTTTGGGAGATGCCATGTTAAGTTCTGTAATAGCTGCCTATTTATTTAATGAAGCACCACTTGGAGACGAAGGTTACTTAACAAAAATGCGCTCAAAAATAGTAAGTAGAGAGCATTTGAATGAACTGGGCAAAGATTTGAACTTAATAGAGTTTGTTGAAAGCAAAGTACCAGTACATCATTTTGGAGAAAACATACATGGCAACATATTCGAATCTTTAATTGGTGCGATTTACTTAGATAAAGGATATGAATACTGCGAAAAATTCATACAAAAAAGAGTCATAGTTCCTTATGTAGACATTGCTAGATTAGAAGGCAAAGTAATTAGCTACAAAAGTCTTGTGATAGAATGGTGCCAAAAAGAGAAAAAACAATTTCATTACGATATTTTTGAAGATAATGCAATTGATGGTCAACGACTATTTGGCGTTAAACTAAGTATTGATGACAAAGTTATTGCAAAAGCCAGAGCAACTTCAAAAAAGAAAGCGGAAGAAAAAGCCTCGCAACGAGCTTACTTTGCTTTTCAAGAAAAAATTGACAGAAAATAGCTAAATGATTACCAATGCTACATCGTTTTCGTTAATAAAATATCATAATCCTAGCCAGTAAGCGTACTTTTACTAATTTAGAAATATTATATTTACAGCTTATTTTTTAATGACCATGGCAGTTCATAAATTGGATTTTGGTGAATTTGACGAAATAGATTATAGTCTTATCGCTATTCACACCACATTAGAAGATTACCGATTGGCTTATTTTATCAATCAAAAGCTTCATGTAAACCTGAATAAATCTATCAAAGAAATTCAAATTACTGATAAAGAAGGGGAAGTTCATTTTTCTAGATTTCATTATTATGAAAAGAAAAAAGATATTTCTTGGGATTTGATACAAAATATAAATAAGGTCATTCAACTAAAAAAAGAAGACAATCAAGGTTTGTTTACAAATTTTGATATAGAAGTAGCAAAAAAAGTGTACATGCTTCCTGAATTTAAAAAAGTAAACTACTTTTTGAAAATAGAAAACAGCGAAGACAACACTAATCTTTTGGAAATTCAAAGTGAGCTGAATTCAATAGATCAAATAGCTACTAACTATATTGTTGATATAAATAAGATAAAATCTAAAAACAATTTAATTTTTTAAAAAAATGCTTACAAACAAAAAAACCAAAATTGTAGCCACACTTGGGCCTGCATGTAGTACACGAGAAATCATTAAGGACATGATTGAGGCAGGTGTAAATGTATTTAGAGTAAATTTTTCTCATGCTGATTACGAAGATGTTAAAAATAAAATCAACATTATACGCGGTATAAACGAAGAGTTTGGATACACTACTGGAATTCTTGGAGATTTACAAGGCCCTAAACTTCGTGTTGGAGTTATGGAAGATGGAGTGATTGTTAACGATGGTGACTTGATTACTTTTACAACTGCTGAAGACATAATAGGTACTTCAAAAAAGGTATTTATGAAATACCAAAACTTCCCAAATGATGTTAATCCTGGAGAGAGAATACTGCTTGACGATGGAAAATTAATTTTCGAAATTGTTTCAACAGATAAAAAAACTGAGGTTGTTGCCCGTGTTATACAAGGAGGGGAATTGAAATCCAAGAAAGGGGTAAATTTACCAAATACTAAAATTTCATTACCCGCAATGACTGAAAAAGATATTGCTGATGCCATTTTTGCAATAGAAATGAAATTAGACTGGATTGCTCTTTCATTTGTTAAAACTCCTAGAGATTTACAAGATCTACAAGAATTAATCGCAAAACACTCTGAATATAAAATTCCAATTATAGCCAAAATCGAAATGCCAGAGGCATTAGAAAATATAGATAGAATTGTAGCTTATTGTGACGCATTAATGGTTGCTAGAGGTGACTTGGGTGTTGAATTACCTGCTCATGAAGTGCCATTAGTTCAAAAAGAATTAATCCGCAGAGCAAAAACTGCTAGAATCCCAGTAATTGTAGCTACTCAAATGATGGAGACTATGATTACAAGCTTGACTCCAACTCGTGCTGAAGTAAATGACGTAGCAAACTCTGTTATGGATGGTGCTGATGCCGTAATGTTATCAGGCGAAACAGCTACTGGAAACTACCCAGTACAAGTAATTCAAAAAATGACTCAAATACTTGAAGCTGTTGAAGATTCACCGCTTATTCAAGTGCCTCAAAACTCTCCACAAGTAAGAACAAACCGTTTTATTACTAAAACAGTTTGTCAGCATGCTGCTACTATGGCCAATGTTATCAAAGCCAAAGCAATTTGTACTTTAACAAACAGCGGTTATACAGCATTCCAAATTTCGGCTTGGAGACCATCTGCACATATTTTAGTTTTTACATCAAACAAAAGAATTTTGACTCAGCTTAATTTATTATGGGGAGTTAAATCTTTTTATTATGAAAAATCAGTAAGTACAGATGATACTGTTACTGATGTAAATAATATTGTAAAAGAAAAAGGATTTGTGAAAAAAGGAGATTTCTTAATCAACTTAGCAGCAATGCCAATTACTGAAAAAGGAATGGTAAATACCTTAAGAATTTCTGAAATAGAATAACTTTTAGTACATCAAAATATAAAACCGTCTTGTATCTTAAAGATTCAAGGCGGTTTTTTCATTTAAAATTTTAATTATTTTTACAAAAATAAATTATCGCTTAATGAATCAATTTCTATTGTTGGTCGCTATTTTGCTATTGCCTTACTATTCGATAGCACAAAAAAATTCAGATGCCCTATTATCTGAAATAGATCAAACTATTGAAAACAATTCCTTTTACAGCCAAAAGAAAGAACGAGAAATCACCCAGCTCAAATCGCTTTTAAAAAATACCAACAGTCCTATTTCTAAATATGAAATTACTCAAAAGCTATACACTAATTACAATTCATATCAATCAGACTCTGCATTAGCTTATGCTAGAAAAAATCTTCAAGCAGCAAAAAATCTTAAGGATTCTGACAAATTAAATCAAGCAGAAATAAATCTCGTGTCTATAATGGGAACATTAGGCATGTACAAAGAAGGTATTGACATTCTCAATACCATAACGATTACGACTACTCCCTCATTAAAAGGTTCTTATTACGCTGTTAGTCAAGCAATCTATGGACAAATGGCTGACAATGCGTCATCAGCTCAGGAAAAAGAAAAATATCTTTTGCTTTCAAAAAAATACCGAGATTCTTGTGTTGCTTATTACTCAACCAATTCTGTCTCGTATATTATAGCTAAAGCCGATTGGAATTTAGACGATAAAAAACCTAGTGAAACACTACGTTTATTGCTTCCTTATTTTCCAAAAATACATCACAGCGATCCAAATCGAGCAATTATATCCTATATCATTTCACAAGCCTATAAACAAAAAAAAGACAGATTTCAGGAAAAAAAATGGTTAAGCATTTCTGCTTTATCAGATTTGCAATTATCTAAAAAAGAATACATTTCGCTTCGTTCATTAGCATTTTTACTTTATGAAGATGGCGACATTGAGCGAGCTTATACCTACATCAAGCGTTCACTGGATGATGCTGTTTTGTGCAATGCACGTTTGAGAACCTATGAAATTTCAAAAATGCTTCCCATCATCAGTGAGTCATATCAACAGCAAAATGAAACCAACAAGTTCCAATTAGTTGTGTTTTTGATTAGTGCAGGCTTCTTGGTTCTCATTTTATTAACGCTCTTGGTTTTGCTTTTTAAGCAAATGAAAAAATTAGCAACAGCAAAAAAAGAATTGAGTTTGGCTAATGATAAACTTTCTGAATTGAATTCTGAACTAAATACTTTTAATGAAAAATTAAATCTTTCGAATAACACCTTATCCGAAGCCAATTTTTTAAAAGAAATTTATATTGGCCGTTACATGGATCAAAGTTCAGATTATTTAGGAAAACTGGATGAATACCAGCGAAAGCTTAATGTATTGGCAACGACAGGAAAAATAAACGATCTTGTGAGTACCGTAAAATCAAAAGAATACATCGAAAATGAATTAAAAGAGTTTTATGCCAATTTCGACAAAACCTTTTTACAATTATTTCCTGAGTTTATTCGTGAGTTTAATAATCTACTCATTCCAAATGAAAAAACCCATCCAAAAGAAGGCGAACAGCTTAACACCGAACTACGAATTTTTGCACTCATTCGCTTGGGTATAAAAGACAGTGCCAAAATCGCCGTTTTTCTTCGTTACTCGATTTCGACTATATACAATTACCGTTCTCAACTCAAAAACAAATCGGCTGGTCCTAGAGATGAATTTGAAGACAGGGTAATGCAAATTGGAACAAACAATAAATAGAATTTTCCCCTTTCTCCTTAATTTGATTATTAATTTTCGAAGCAGCAACATCTACAATTACTGCCAAACTACGTTTTTAAGAAACCATTTAAATTAAAACGCCTTATTTTTTAATTTATGTCTTTCTTTTTTACCACTTTTTTTTAAAACTAAAAAATATCAACTAACTGATTTTTAATCATTTATTTTGTAATTTTAAAAAACAAATCTACTTTTTATAAAAAGTAAAATTTTCAGAACTGCAAAGCATATACTTTTACTTTTCGAAAACGAAAATTATTTAGGTATTAAAATAAATCGATTTCGTAAAAAACTATTTTGAAATAATAAACAAACTTTATTTACATGAAACAGTTACTTTATTCAGCTTTATTTTATTTTATGGCAATGCCATATGCAAATTCACAACAGCTGAAATCTCCCAACGGAAATTTCACTATGGAATTTGCATTGCAAAACGACGGAACTCCAAGTTATAGTCTGATTTACAAAAACAAAACAGTAATTAAGCCTAGTAAATTAGGACTTGAGCTTAAAAATGATAAAAAATCATTACTAAATGACTTTACCTTAATTGACAACAAAACTGCTTCATTCGATGAAACTTGGAAACCAGTTTGGGGAGAAGTTGAATCCATTCGCAATCAATACAACGAACTTGCAGTTACGCTAAACCAAAAAGAAACGGACAGGCAAATCATCGTCCGCTTCCGATTATTTAATGACGGATTAGGCTTTCGATATGAATTCCCAGCCCAAAAAAACTTGGTTTATTTTGTCATAAAAGAAGAAAGAACCCAATTTGCAATGACAGGAGATCATACTGCATTTTGGATTCCAGGAGATTATGACACTCAGGAATATGACTACACCACTTCTAAATTATCTGAAATAAGAGGCCTAACCGAAAAAGCAAAAACCGAAAACTTATCACAAACTTCATTTTCTCCAACTGGTGTGCAAACATCCCTTATGCTCAAATCAAATGATGGTTTGTACATCAATTTACACGAAGCTGCATTAATCAATTACTCTTGCATGCACTTGAATTTGGATGATAAAAATATGATTTTTGAATCTTGGTTAACTCCAGATGAAAAAGGAGACAAAGGATATATTCAAGCTCCGGCACATTCTCCTTGGCGAACGATTATCGTAGGTGATGATGCTAGGGAAATTCTGGCTTCAAAAATGACTTTAAATCTAAATGATCCTTGCAAAATTGAAGACACTTCTTGGATTAAGCCTATAAAATATGTTGGCGTATGGTGGGAAATGATTACAGGAAAAAGTTCATGGTCATACACCGATGAATTTCCATCTATACAACTTGGAATTACTGATTATTCTAAAGCAAAACCAAACAGTACGCATGGAGCAAACAATGCTAATGTAAAGAAATATATTGATTTTGCTGCTGCAAATGGTTTTGGAGGAGTGTTAGTTGAAGGCTGGAATGTAGGCTGGGAAGACTGGTTCGGGCATTCGAAAGATTATGTTTTTGACTTTGTGACTCCTTACCCAGATTTTGATGTAAAAGGGCTACATGAATATGCAAAATCCAAAGGCATAAAAATGATTATGCATCATGAAACATCAAGTTCGGTTCGCAACTATGAGCGCCACATGGATAAAGCGTATCAATTTATGAAAGACAATGGATACGATGCTGTAAAAAGTGGTTACGTAGGCAGTATTATATCTAATGGGGATAATCATTACAATCAATTTATGATAAATCATTATCAATATGCCATCGAAAAAGCTGCCGATTACAAAATTATGGTCAATGCACATGAAGCAGTTCGTCCAACAGGTATTTGCAGAACGTATCCAAACTTAATTGGGAACGAAGCTGCCAGAGGGACAGAATACCAATCTTTTGGAGGATCAAAACCAAACCACGTAACGCTATTGCCTTTTACCCGATTAATTGGCGGACCAATGGATTATACTCCAGGAATTTTTGAAATGGATATAAGCAAATTTAGCCCAAACAATAAATCACATGTAAACAGCACGATTGCTAATCAATTAGCCTTGTATGTAACTCTTTACAGTCCTTTGCAAATGGCTGCCGATTTACCTGAACACTACAATAGATTTCCAGATGCTTTTCAATTTATCAAAGATGTAGCTGTAGATTGGAGCGAAAGCAACTACTTGGAAGCAGAACCAGGTCAATATGTAACTGTTGCCAGAAAAGCTAAAGGAACGAACAACTGGTTTGTAGGGAATGTAAATGGATATGACATTCGTACCTCAACTATTAATTTTGCATTTTTAGAAAAAGGAAAAAAATATACAGCTACTATTTATGCCGATGGAAAAGATGCCGATTACAAAACAAATCCGCAAGCTTATACAGTTCGGAAAATTCAGGTAACCAATACCTCTAAACTTTCGCAACTGAGTGCTCCTGGTGGCGGTTATGCGATAAGCATTATTGAAAATAAAAAATAATTTTTTCCTAATCCGAACGGATTAAAAAAAGTGAACCATTAAGATATTAAGCTTCATTAAGGATTAAAAACTTAATGAAGTTTAATATCTTAATGGTTTAAAAATAAATTCTAATGTTAAAACATTACTTGTTCCCAAAAATCTGAATATCATCCACTTGAAAAGCACCATCCAAAGCAAGGTCTTTTCCTGATCCTGTGTATTTGAAAGCAATATTTATTTTCCCTTTATAGGATGATAAATCCACTCCTCCAGAACCAACAAACTGATACCAAGGTGTAGCTTGCTTGGGTAATACAACCTTCAGCTGTGTCCAGGTTGCCTTGGCTATATTCAATCCGTCAAAATTATTTGAAACATATACTTCTAATGAATTTAAGGGAGAATCAACATCCAAATGGTGCTGTGCCGTTCTAAAAGTTAGCACTTCATTAGTATGCAAATCCATATCAATTTTTGGAGAAATCAACCAAGCCACATTAGATACTACTTTGGTTCCTGTCGTATTAAACTCGGCATAACCATTTCCCGCGTACACTGTTCCAATCCAATATTTTGTCCCTTTTTGGACTAAATTTGCCCAGCCCGGAAGATTGAGTTTTGTATTGGTTTCTACCTTTTGAAAATTCTCAGCAAAGAAAGGTAAAGCAACCGTTCCTGTAAGCATTACATCTTTTTCAGAGCGTGCCAGTAACTGATAGTCAGAGCCAAACTTAGTCAAAACCCCGCGCACTTTTCCGCTTCCGTCGGGAACAATTTTATCTGCAAAATCAGCAAAACTACTCGTTCGAAACAATACTTGATTCCCTAATTTATCCATCAAACTCCAATTGGTCGCTCCGCCAACATCATTCGATTCTTCATAATAATGACGCCCGACAGCTTCTTTGGTAAATTGCACATCCAACAATTCCACCAACGTATTGATGTTTGAATCCTGCAACAAATCTGGTATTGAAATAGGACGAACCAATAATTCCTCATCTATCATTGTACAAGAAGCATTCAATACATTTTTATAATCGTTTGGAGAAATTCGACCTACGCCTCCTTCATTATAGGTATTGACATAAATTCCTCCAATACGTATTCCTCCAAAATAAATATCCGTATATTGATTCTTCATTTTGATGTATACTTTATTACCCAATCTGAAATCAATATAAGTATTTGAAGCATCCACAGGAACACTAAAACCCATTGCTGGAGTTGCGGCTGCCGCCAAAGTTTGAAACGAAATGGTCTTGAAAAAATTCCCTGCTTCATCACTGGAAACCACATACGCCTCGATAATATCATCGTATTTATATTGTGTCACTATCGCACCCGTGCTGGCACGAACTTCTTGAACCGTATGATTTACTTTCAGATCGGGCTGCGTGCAAGACAATTTTGGCACATCAAATTCCTCCTTTGCACAACTCCAAAAAATGATTGTAATTCCTAAAACAACAATGTAGAATTTCAGTTTCATATTCTTTTATTTTTAAAATTTATAAATTGATGTACAGGTTTACAAAATACGTTCTGCCATAACCGTAAAAATATTTGTTCCCAAAATTGGGAGTTCCGCTGGAAACGTCTTGATTGAGTTGCCTGAAATTGGCATTTCTGGCTTGCTCATATCCTCCTGTTTTGTATTTCAAATCCAAAACATTATTTAACGTTGCAAAAAGCCCAATGTTCTTACCTTTTACTTTCCATGATTTCCCACCCGAAATGTTTAACAAAGTCATAGGGTCAAATTTTTCCTGCGCCAATAATTCACGAGTTCTTTCTTCTGAAGCTTCTGGAAAATTAAAACCGCTTTCTGGATTTTTATAAAATATAGCTGTTCTGGAGATAGGAGAAACATCTATAAAACTATTGGCTAAATAATTGATATTGGCACCAATCCACCAATATTTGGGATCTCTATATTCGATTCCCAAAGCATAAGCTTGTTGTGGCATTCCCGCCTGATGGTAATTTTTTAATGTCGCTTTTCCAAAGTCAAATACGGGATTTTGGTTTTCAATTGTGGCTTGAGCATCATTGGTTATGGTAACATTTGGATTGCTATTATACGTATATTGACCATAAGCTGCCGAAAAATTAGTCATTATTGTTGCGGTTAATTGGTATTGCAAACTCAGCTCGGCTCCCAAATTTTGCTTATCCAAATGCGTTAATGTCTGGCTTACAAAAGCATCAGTATTCGCATATCCGGCTCCATCATCAAATATTCCTTCGGCATAAAAAAAAGAAGTTTGGGTGATATTTTTTATACTGGCGTAAAAAAGAGAAAAACGCGTCTGCCATTTTGGAGTTCTAAAAAAGTAACTTGCGTCTAAACTGTTAATAGTTTCACTTTCTAAATCTTCAACAACAGAATTGTTTAATCTCGAATTAGGAAACATATTCCTGATTGTTGGCGCATTCGAAAGATAAGCTCCGTTAAAATTCAATTGCTGCCTCCCCGAAATTTTAAACAATATGCCACCTTTGAAACCGAAATTATCAAAATGAACTTTCTCACTTTTCCCAAAAGAATTAGTCGCATAAATTCCGTTTTGGTACAAACCCTCTCTTTGATAATTGGAGCTTATAAAATTTTGTGCCAAATAAAAATCAACTTTGTCATACGTGAATTTAAAGTTGGTAAAAAGGTTTAAAGTATTAGCTAAATAATTAAAATTGTAGCCGTAAGCCTCGCCTTCCGTTACTTGTCTATTGGGATGATTCAAATCTGACTGCGCTTGATCTCCATTGTAAAACACATCGATATCATCAAAATAAGTGCCTCCTAATAAATCCGTCAATTGCTGATAATTATGTGATTTTAAATTACTGAAAAAACCGCCTGCAGTCAAATAAAGATTGTCGTTTATTTGTGTATTAAAGGTTGAATTGGCAGTTATTGTTTGGTCATCTGTACGGTCTTCGTACAAAACATAATTACTTTTGCTGGGAGTATAACCAATTACATTTCCATTCGCATCCAAAACTGGAGATTGATTCGCATAATATAAAGCGTTCCAATCGATTTGATTATGACCTAGAAATTGGGCTGTACTTTTCTCTGCATTCTCATAATCAGGAGTGAATTCTCCTGAAAATTCTCCATTATCTTTTGCATAAAGCGAGCTGTAATAACTCGGCATTTTTCTATAATAAGTTGGATCTGGGCTATTCGCATTTTGGTAATCAATATTGCTGTTTGTAATTTTTCCAAATTGATAGGTCAAACTTGAATTCAGAGTCGTGTAATCATTGATGGTGTAAAAATGATTCAGCATCAAGATAGGCTCTTCGATGGTTTTTATTCTTGCATTTCGTTTTTTGTCATCTTGCCAACCCCAATAGGAATTGTATTTTTCGCTTGTTAATTCGGTTACTTCAGCTGTATTTGGTGAATTTTTGGCTCTGGAATTTGGCGTGTAAAATCCAGAAAAATTAAAAGAATGATGGTCGTTTATTTTCTTTTCCACACTAATAAAACCAGCTATTGCATTGTAATTGGTTCCATCAAAATAGGCTTCCTCTGCCCATCGAGTTCCTGCCGAAACTACAAATGCCCAACCTTTATTGTTCATTCCTGAGGCGTACGTCCCTGTCGTTCGCCAAGAATAATTAGTATTGGTTCCCGAAAAAGAAAGTATCGTTCCCGGTCTGTAAATAGAAGCCCGAGTATTTATTTGCTGCGTACCCAAAATCCCTCCAAAAACATAATCCGAAGGGAAAGAACCAACTGTAAATTCTTGATTCCGAACCGCATTATTCAAACCGCTCCAATCGCCCCATTGCGGACGGCCATCGTACAGCTTGTTCATCGTAACGCCATTAATAGTTGTAGTGGCATATTGGCTATCCAACCCACGGATTCTAAAACGAGCTTGTCCCCAATTGAAAGCTGCCGCCTGTTGAAAAGCATCTCTTGACGACTGCAAAAGTCCCGAAGTGCTTTCGGAACCACTGTTGTCATCGCTCAAATCACTTTCGAGAAGCGTGATTAAACCCGTCTGCTGTTCAACCATTTGATTATCTTCCATTGGAATAGCTCCCAAATCAAGCATTTGGTCTTTGGAAATCACAATAGATAGTAGTATATCCTTAAATCCTTGACTATGCAAAAGCAGTAATTGATTTCCTGATGCAACAGCATAAAAACTAAAAATACCATCACTGGAAGTGATTTGCATCAGCTGCGTATTTTCAATCGAAACCACTACATTTTCTAATGGTTTTTGTGTTTTAGAGTCTAGTATTTTCCCCTTGACCCCAGTTGGTTTTTGAGCAAATACAAAAGTTATTTTCCATAAAAAAAGCATTCCTAATAAAAATTTCCTCATACCTATTTTGTAAACAAATGGAATAGGTCATGACAAAACACAACAAATCCAAAGATTAAATTCGTTTAAAAAAAGGATAAAAAAGTTTTGGAAAATAATAATGTTAAGCCCTAATCAATCTGTGGTATTTTGAAAATCAACCGAATGAAAATAACTTCCGATTACAATCGAAAACAAACATAAGAAAAAAACTATTTAAAAAAATGAGTAAATACTTATTTTTTGTGATTATTCGCTAATCACCTTAATTCTACCTACCATAAAAGCGATAAGAACACCAAAAATTCCAATAAAAGCAAAAGAAAAACGCAAACTTGATAGTTCGGCTATATGACCAATAACGGGCGGTCCCATCAAAAATCCCAGAAAACTCACACTGGAAACAGTGGTCAAAGCTTCACCAGTAGGAATTGTTGGGTGTTTACCTGCAATACTATACAAGGTAGGAACTACCGTAGAAACTCCCAATCCAATAATCATAAAAGCAATCATTGAAGGTATTATATAAGGAAAAGCAACTGCAGTAAAAAAACCGGACGAAATCATAATTCCACTAATTTGCATTACCTTTTTTCGTCCATATCTGTTGATTAACTTATCTCCAAAAAAACGACCACTTGCCATCATAATCATAAACGAAGTGTAACCCAAAATTATTAAAGCGCCAGGAGCTTTGACAATATCCTTAAAAAAGACACCACTCCAGTCAAACATAATTCCTTCGCTGGCCATACTGCAAAAACCAATAACTCCAAGCAAAACTAAAGTGCTATCCGGTTTACTGAACCCTTTTTTCTTTACTGTTTTAATGGTTTCTTTGGCCTTAATCAAAAATTTAAAGTTAAAGGCAATCAATAAAAATGCAATGAAAGCAACTATCAAAAAATGGGTATATGTAGTGAGCTGCAATGCCAACATTCCTAAACCCACCAATGCACCAGTAAATCCCGCCAAACTCCACATTCCGTGAAACGAAGACATTATGGTTCTTTTAAAAAGTCCTTCTGTATAAATGCCCTGAGTATTTACAGAAATATTAGTCAAGTTGCCAAATATTCCAAAAACATATAATCCAAGGGCCAATTGCCATGCATTTTGGGCTAGACCCAAATTAGTTAAACTCACTGCATACATCAAAATAGCAAAGGGCAAAATGCGATGGCTTCCAAAACGGGTAACTAATTTTCCCGAAAAATACATCATCGTAAGCTGTCCTACAGGCAAAGCAAAAAGAATAGTTCCTAATTGACCATCACTTAAATTTAGTGCTGATTTTATAGTTGGAATACGGCTTGCCCAAGTAGCAAAACACAAACCCATAGCAAAATAAAACATGGAAACCGCCCAGCGAATCCTAAGCAAATAGGTTGCTTTCACGTCTCGATAGTTTTTCTTGTATTTCCCTTTGGCTTTATACCAACCTATAAAATTAAAATATTGCAAACCTTTACTTTTTAAAATTGAATATGCAAAATTACGAAATCAATATGTTTCTGCTTTGGTATTTTCTTTAAACTGCTATAATACAACGTTATTGTTTATAAGTTGAACTCTATTATTGGTTTTTGAAGCGGAAAGATTTGGCTTTTTTGGTAATATCGTCCCGCTTTCCGATACAATCTTATGTGCCGAACCCCGGCAAATAAGGATTTCCACTACAATCGGGGCTAAGGGGAAAAATTTGGCTTTTTTACCATTATCCAAAAAAGGGAGAAAAGTAATAGCCTGTTTAAATTTTACAAAAAAAATTTTAATATTTTACCATTAAGATATTAAGAAAATTAAGCCTCTCGCAACTTAATAAACATAATCTCTTAATGGTTTGAAAGCTTTTAAAATGGAACTATTTTTATTTTTAACAAGTTCTAATAATTGAACTCAAATTTACAAGTTGATTACTTTCTTCTGTTCGTTACTTTGGAAAGTCGCTTCGATAATTCGCATTACGTTAGCACCGTCTTTTGCCGTTACAGGCTCAGGCAAATCATTAACAATAGACTGATAAATGCCATCAAAATAATCATAATAATTCCCTTGAAGCGTAGGCACTTTTTCCTTTATTATTTTACCGTCAATTTCTGTGTGCAAAAGTCCTTCATTCCCTTCCTGTTCTGTTCCCCAAGTAGTTAAATTTGGTTTTTTTCCTACTTTCAATTCGTCTTCCTGCACATCGCCACGGGATTTCAAAAAAGAACCTTTCTTGCCGTGTACAACGTATGAAGGATTGGGCTCTCTCACAAAAAATCCGGCTTTCAAACGCACTCTAAAATCAGGATAAAGCAGCAAAAGATCCAAATAATCATCCACTACCGAATTTTCTCTCGTAATGCGGATATCGGCAAAAACGGCATTGGGAAAACCAAACAAATACAAGGCTTGGTCGATTAAATGCGGTCCCAAATCTTTTACAATCCCCGATCCCGAATTAACGGTTTCCTTGTGTACTTTTGGACTCAAAACAGGATTGTAGCGGTCAAAATGAAACTCGGCTTCGACAATTTCTCCCAACGATTTCTCATCAAGTATTTTCTTCACGGTTTTCACATCACTGTCCCATCTTCTATTTTGAAAAACGGCCAATTTCAATCCCTTTTCTTTTGCCAAAGCTTCCAATTCCTGTGCTTCGGCAACAGTTGCTGTAAATGCTTTTTCGACAATGGCATGTTTTCCCGCCAGCAGCACTTTTTTGGCATATTCAAAATGAGAATCGATAGGCGTGTTTACAATAACCAAATCGATCGACTCATCCTCCAAAATAGATTCCAAACTAGGATAGCTTTTAACTTCCGGATAATCTTCCTGTATCAATTTTTTGCTTCTTTCCCAAGAACCCAAAAGTTCAAACCCAGGATGAAGTTCCAAAAATGGAGCGTGAAAAACTTTTCCAGACATTCCATAAGACAGCAGTGCGGTTTTTATTTTTTGCATTTTTTTTATTTTTATTTTATTTTGGCTCTATCATATTGTTTTGGCCATTGAACATCAACTCCCAATTCCTGTGCAAAAGTCAACCCTAAATTTGGATTTCTAAGCGACTCTCGAGCAAACAAAACCAGATCGGATTTACCTTCAGCCACAATGGCTTCGGCCTGTTGAGAAGTGGTAATCAAACCAACAGCTCCCGTTAAAATTCCAGTTTCTTTTTTAATCTTTTCCGCAAAATGAACCTGATAATTTGGCCCTAAAGGAATTTGCTGATGTGACACCAATCCACCTGAAGAAACGTCTATTAAATCCACTCCTTTCTCTTTCAGAATTTTAGAAAGCTGCACCGATTCTTCAACATTCCATCCGCCATCAGCCCAATCGGTAGCCGAGATTCTCACCAATAATGGGAGTTCTTTCGACCATTCGGACTGAACTGCCTGTAGCACTTCCAGAAGCAATCTTATTCTGTTTTCAAAAGAACCACCATATTCATCCGTTCTTGTATTGGTCAAAGGCGACAGAAATTGGTGCAACAAATAACCGTGCGCTCCGTGAATTTCCATTACTTGATATCCTGCAATAACAGCTCTACGGGTTGCCGATTTAAAATCGGAAATTACTTTTTGAATACCTGCAATATCCAATGCTGTAGGTACTTGCTCATTATCGTGATAGCTAATTGCACTTGGCGCAACGGTCTCCCATCCGCCTTGATTTTGACCCAATTTTTTATTGCCGTACCAAGGTGACGAAACACTCGCTTTCCTTCCGGCGTGGGCCAACTGTATTCCCGGAACCGAACCTTGGTTAATGATAAATTTGGTGATGGACTGTAATTTTTGGATGTGCTCATCGCTCCACAAACCTAAATCACTCGGTGAAATCCTTGCTTCGGGCGAAACAGCTGTCGCTTCTTGAATAATTAAACCCGAACCACCCGTGGCACGACTGCCAAGGTGAACCAAATGCCAATCATTGGCAAAACCATCTTCGGCCGAATATTGACACATCGGGGAAATCGTGATTCTGTTTTTGAGTGTGATGCTTTTTATCTCTAGTGGAGAAAATAATTTTGATTCCATAAATGAAAGATAGTGAAAGTTTTAAATTTAAATTCGGCTGTAATCGTAGATGATAGCAAAAATGCACTATGTTTGTCTTTAGCCCCGATAGAAGTGGAAATCCTTTTTATTTTTTCTTTAAAAATAAAAAGATTGAAACGAATAGCGGGAACCATATCTCCTAAAAATGCCAAATCTTTCTGCTCCAAAAAAAATATATGATTCCAGTTGTAACAAAGTTATTGCACCAACGCCAAATTAAAAATGAAAAACGGATTAATTAACAAAGTTTTAAAACGATGCGGATTAATATTGCGTAATTAATAAAATAGAAAATAGTACTTTTGTCCGTCATTAAAGAACCGAAAATTAAAAAATGGAAATAGTTATCAAGCTTTCTCAATTTTTATTGAGCTTATCATTACTTATTATACTTCACGAATTAGGGCATTTCATTCCTGCAAAGTTATTCAAAACCAGAGTCGAGAAATTTTATTTGTTTTTTGACGTAAAATATTCCCTTCTAAAAAAGAAATTTGGCGAAACCGAATACGGAATTGGCTGGTTGCCTCTTGGCGGTTATGTAAAAATATCCGGTATGATTGACGAGAGCATGGACAAGGAACAAATGGCTTTGCCTCCGCAACCTTGGGAATTTAGATCCAAACCGGCTTGGCAACGTTTGATTATTATGCTAGGCGGCGTAACGGTAAACTTTGTACTTGCATTCATTATATATATAGGTATGGCGTTTATTTATGGGGATACTTATATTGCTAATTCAGATTTAAAAGATGGATTAAATATTGAAAGTAAAGCCATGATAAAAGCTGGTTTTAAAACTGGTGATAAAATTATTTCGATAGATGGTGAACCTCTCCAAAAAATTGATAACGATTTGAATGGAAATCTGGTAATGGCAAAAACAGTCTTAATTAACAGAAATGGCATACAGAAAGAAATAAATATGCCAATTGATTTTGCTGATCAAAGAAAAGCCGAAGGTATTCCTCCTGCTTCTATGAGAATTCCATTTTATATAGCTGAAATATCCGCTAAATCTCAAAATAAAAATTTAAAAACACAGGATGTTCTTTTGGCATTAAATGGACAGGAGGCTAAATATATGGATCAAGCCAAAACAATTTTATTGAACAATAAAAACAAAACAATTTCTGCTACAATTCTTAGAAACAACAAGCAAATTCAAACAAATGTTATCGTATCAAGTGATGGTAAGCTTGGCGTTCAATTAGGTCAATTAGAGGATAAATTATTGGCTAAATTGGGATACTATAAAGTAACTGAAAAAAAATACAGTTTCTCAGAATCCATTCCTGCTGGAATCAAAAAAGGTAAAGACAAACTGTTTGGCTATGGTAAATCATTAAAAATAATGTTCAATCCCGAAACCAAAGCATACAAACAAGTAGGAGGATTCCATGCTATTTATAATGTTTTTCCAGATACTTGGAGCTGGGAAAAATTCTGGGATATCACAGCCATTTTATCGATTATGCTTGGAGTTATGAACTTATTGCCAATTCCGGCACTTGATGGCGGTCATGTAATGTTTTTATTATTTGAAATTGTCAGCGGAAAAAAACCAAGTGATAAATTCTTAGAAAATGCCCAAATGGTTGGTTTTGTTTTGCTTATCTCACTGCTTTTGTTTGCTAATGGAAACGATATTTACAGAGCAATTACAGGCAATTAAAAATAAAAATAAAAAAGAGTGAAAATATTTTTGTCAAAGCAAAAATTCGACTATATTTGCACTCGCGAAAAAGAGCAACACCTTCCTTCTTAGCTCAGTTGGTTAGAGCATCTGACTGTTAATCAGAGGGTCCTTGGTTCGAGCCCAAGAGAGGGAGCAAACTTTTTTCGCAAACATATTTACCTTTAAGGTGATTCCTTCTTAGCTCAGTTGGTTAGAGCATCTGACTGTTAATCAGAGGGTCCTTGGTTCGAGCCCAAGAGAGGGAGCTTAATAAAAAGACTATCAGTGATGATGGTCTTTTTTTGTTTATAGATTCCTAATCCATTATACTTATATTTTTTGTAAATTTGTGTCATTATGAAAGACATTTCAAACACAAAAGAAAGAATACAGTTTGCTTTAAAGCAAATGGAAAAAGCAATGCCTGTTGTTAAAGAACAAGTAGCTGTTTATGAAAAAAAAATGGCTTCGGGTAAAAATCAAATAAAACCAACGATAGCTCCACAATTCAAAAATATCTAAACCCATTTTGCTTATTATCGCCGGATGCAATGGTTCTGGAAAATCAACCTTTTCTAAACTACTTTCGCCATCAGACTTCACTCCTTTTGATTAACATTAGAATATCCTTTATATTTCTGTTTTACTTCATTTAGTTTTCTTTCTCTTTTTTTTGAAAGACCACCAACTACTTTTATTTTTTTCTATTATCCAAATTGTAACTATTCAGTATCTCATTAATATTGAATCGCCTCCAGCTTTAGCTCAATGTCATTAAGCTAAGAAAATCCAGCGGATTTCAATGTTTATAGAAACAATCCAATTACCGACGTTCCTACGACCCCGCTGGGGTCGAACGCACACGCTACATTTTTTTTCTATAAACATTTGACCTCTCTGAGGTCAATACAATCCTTAACTTAATGACATTGAGCTAAAGCTGGAGGCAATTAATGTTTTGAAAATTGAAAGTGCTGAATAGTTACCTTTCTTTTATCCAAAAAAATCCAAATATTAGTTTATTGACTTAGCCAAATGATATCCTATTCGATATTGCTTCATTCTTTGCAAAGACTTACGCTAAAAAAGCTACAACCCTAAAACTAAATCACTCAATATCACATAACAGTACTCTTAAAAAATAGATTTAGCGAATGCGAAATCATAAAAAAAACCAAACAAAAAAATTAGAATCATTAAAAAAAGATAGCCTAAAAAACAAAATCGCATAAATTAAAAAATAACAGCCAAAATGTCATTTTTACTGATAATAATTCAATAACTTAGACTCAATACTAGGCAAAATAGATTCTATTTTGTAAAATTGTTGATTATTTAATACTAGGGAAACATGATGAAATTGACGCCACAATTAAACCCAAAAGGTTGGGACGAAATGTTCTCTAATGAAGGAGTAAGAAATTCCTATGCTCAAGTACTGAACACCTTACAAAACTTAACTCCTGAAAGTCTAAATGACAAACAGCTGCAAGCTTCAGATTTGTTCATGAATCAGGGAATAACCTTTACCGTTTATAGCGATAACAATCAAGGAATTGAACGAATCTTCCCTTTTGACATCATTCCCAGAATCATTACTAAAGCTGAATGGAGCGAAGTAGAAACTGGAATCAAACAACGGTTAAAAGCGCTGAATTTATTTTTGGAAGATGTATATAACGGACAGCAGATTATAAAAGACGGCATAATCCCCGCCTCATTAGTAGCTTCGTGTCCCCATTATATTCAGGAAGTACAAGGAATAAAAGTTCCTCACAACATTCATGTCCACATCGCCGGAATCGACTTAATACGTGGTGCTAAAGGAGAATTCTATGTTCTGGAAGACAATCTAAGATGCCCTAGCGGCGTGAGCTATATGCTGGAAAATCGAGAAATCACAAAACGTATTTTCCCTGAAATGCTTGCAACCAATAAAGTAAACACCGTTGGGAACTATCCAAATATATTTCACAACATATTGATTTCGCTTTCACCCCGAAATGTATCTAAGCCCAATGTGGTTCTGCTTACACCTGGTGTTTATAATTCGGCTTATTATGAACACACTTTTTTGGCCAGACAAATGGGAATTCCGCTTGTAGAAGGAAGAGATCTTGTGGTTAACAACAATAAAGTTTATATGAAAACCACTTCGGGCTTACAACAAGTGGATGTTATTTACAGACGTCTGGACGATGAATATCTTGATCCATTGGTTTTTAAACCAGATAGTACTCTAGGTGTGCCCGGTCTTATAAGTGCTTATCGCCACGGGAATGTGGCCTTGGTAAACGCAGTAGGCAATGGTGTTGCCGATGACAAAGCAGTCTATGCTTATGTTCCGGATATGATAAAATATTACCTTAACGAAGAACCTATACTTAAAAATGTTCCAACATACCAAATGGAAAACCCAGAAGAAAGAGAACTCGTATTTGCCGACATGGAAAATATGGTAATCAAAGAGACCAATGGCAGTGGCGGATACGGAATGATTATGGGAAATAAAGCAACCCAAGAAGAACTTGAAAACGGAAAAAAAGCCATTCTGGCCAACCCACGAAATTTTATAGCACAACCTATTATTCAGCTCAGTACAGTCCCCTGTTTAATCGATGGCCAATTGAAATTACGCCATGTAGATCTTAGACCCTATGCTTTATGCGGACCCAATGGAGTAGAAATTGTGCCTGGAGGTCTTACTCGAGTCGCACTAACCGAAGGTTCATTGGTCGTAAACTCTTCGCAAGGAGGAGGAAGTAAAGACACTTGGATCATAAAGTAATTTCGTTTTAATTTTTTAAAATGAATCAAAATGGAAAAGAATAGTACAAACACAGAAAAAAACAAAAGCACAAAATTTGCTTTTTTGCCAGAAATGGTTTTAGAACAAATAAATCATTCTGAACCTAAAGAATTTAAAGCTGTTCCTAATGACGCAAAAAATGATGAAATTTCAAATGCAACAATTTCGCAAACTATAGTTTTTGATCCGCTTGCAGATCCTTTCGATGGAATAAATATCGAAATAGAACCAAGTAAAAAAAAAGTAAAAAAAGTAAAAAAGGCAAAAATAAAATTTACTGAAACGATAACAGTACCCAAATTGGAAACCACGACAACAACTACATCAGAAAATAAAATTATACAATTTGTAAAAAAAATCAAATTCAACTTTTTAAATTTTTAATAACATCAAATGAAGTCGCCACTACAGTAAGTTTTTTATATATGAAGGCGATAGCGTATAACTATAACAACTAAATTCTAAATATTATGAAAACAATTATGACAAGTCGAGTTACAAGCGGGATGTTTTTACTTAACAAATACACGGAAACTTCAATGGCTTCAAATCATTCTATAAAAAAAGAAATGCCAATTAAAATGGATTCTCAAGCTCCAATTATAGAATCCATTATCGAAACTATAGTCGAACCAATTATATACAAATGCTAGAACAAGGAGTTGGTACAACCTTTAAATTATTCTTCTGATGCATCATCCAATTTGGAATCCTACATCAGAAGAAAATACAATTATGCGATTTCTAAAAATCAAACGCTATTTATCTCAATTCTAAAAATCGATTCAAATGAAAGCAAATATGCTAAGTCGAGTTGCAGACGGTATGTTCTGGCTCAACAGATATATGGAAAGAACAGACGGTATGTTATTAACCCTTAACACAAGCTATATTCTGTCATTTGATAAAGAAACCGATGATTGTCAAGGTTACAAACCTCTATTGAAATATTACACCAATTTGACATACGATCAAATAGAAGCAGTACAAAATGACACCGCATTTGTTTTGAAATATATCATTTGTGATAGTCAAAATCATAATTCGGTTAAAAATCTGGTTGTAAAAGCACGTGAAAATGCAAGAGGCTCTCAAGATAAAATTACCAAAGAACTTTGGGAACACATCAATTCGCTCTACCATTATATGAATTCACCTGAACTTCCTAGAAAACTGGAAAGCTCCGATGCCTTAAAGGTTGTAAACAAACTCAATAAAGAACTATTGCTTTACAACGGTATTTTCCATGTTACTATGCCTAGAGGACTCAGTTGGAGTTTTTCGAATATCGGAAAACTAATTGAACGATGCCTGCAAACTATAACCATGACGCAGGCTTATTATATTCCGATCAATTACAATTTGGACGGAAACGAAGATGTCATGTACTGGAAAAGACTCTTGCTCTCATTATCTGGTTATGAATTATACCTCAAGAGCTATAGTAACATTAAACATAATAGAAAGATCGTTGAACATGTTGTTTTTAATGCTGATTTTGCACATTCCGTAATTTTTACATTGGACCTAATCAATAAATATCTGGACTGTCTTGTAAAAGACAGCGAAATAAGTGAAGCCCGAACATTGTATAATCAATTTGGAAGACTAAAAAGCTACATCGTTTATACGGATTACCATCACTTGACAAACAAACAATTAGAAGAGGTTTTAGAAACTACAAAAACACAGCTCAATCAATTTTCTGTCGATTTTTCAAAATTATTTTTCTCCTACACTTAGATCTTATGGCAATATTCAAAATAATACATATAACTAAATACCAATACAGTTTGCCAATAAAGGAAAGTATAAACGAAATCCGTTTATATCCGCATAATTTTAAAGATCAAGAAGTTCTTGACCACCAACTCTTAATTTCACATGATCCTCAAATAGAATATTTTCGGGATTATTACGGTAATCGTGTAGCAAATTTCAATAATCTGGAAGCGCATAATGAAATGACAATCGAATCCCGAATGACGGTTCGAGTGACTCATTCTCTCAAAATTCCCGAATCTGAAGATGTTACCGCAAAAGAGTTACAAGAAGAAAAGAATAATGACATCACGCTATTAAGACTCAGTTATCCCGAAACAATCACAAAACAACAAGATATTGATGCTGTTTTAGCAACCTTTGATGTAGCCAATAACTCAATTATCACCATTGCTCAATTATGCAACACTTATATATTTAACAATTTTACCTACACCAAAGGAATCACCAATATAGCCACAACAATTGATGAAATTTTAGAATTAAAAAAAGGTGTCTGCCAAGATTTTGCTCATGTCTTACTGCAGTTTTTAAGAACTGCCGGCATTCCTTCCAGATACGTAAGCGGTTATGTTTGCCCTAACGAAAGCGGACTGAGGGGCGAAGGCGCGACACATGCCTGGGTCGAAATTTATTCTCCTGCTCAAGGCTGGTTAGGACTGGATCCAACAAACAATATTTGGACCATGGACAACCACGTGAAACTATCAGTTGGCCGAAATTTTTATGACTGCACTTTAATCAAAGGTACTTTCAAGGGATTGGCTAGACAAACGCTCTCAGTCAGTGTTTCTATAGGATATGAAGATGGCCGTCATTATGAAGAAATGAATGATGTTCAGCTCGAAGAAATGCCACAAGAAATAAATGAGCAGATCAGTTATATTGAACAACAGCAGCAACAGCAACAACAATAAAGGAGTTTCTAAGTTACTGAGAATCTGAGATTCTAAGCACCTTGAAAATAAAACACAATCAAAAAAAACTTAGCCTCTCAGAAACTTAGTGTCTAAGCGACTTAAAAAAAAATCAAAAATCAAATTTGAGTTGTACGACGATCGTTTTTTTGATTTCAGTATTCAAATTACTTAAAGAAATCCCTAACAATCGTACCGAATCTTTCATCCTTTCTTGGTACAATAACTCTTTTACCGTTTCCAAAATCAATGCTTTATCAGCAATGAAATAAGGCATGGTTTTACTGCGGGTTTGTTGTGTAAAATCGCTGTACTTTATTTTCAGAGTAATGGTTTTACCCGAAATTTTATGCTTTTTTAAACGGCGTTCCAATTCCTGAGCTATTTTATCGAGTTTTTCCACCATGAATATTTCGGAAGAAAGATTGCTGTCAAAAGTATGTTCGGCAGCAACGGATTTAGTAATTCGGTTAGATTTTACTTCACTGTTGTGAATGCCACGAACAACATTATAATAGAAGCTTCCTGATTTGCCAAAATGTTTTTCGAGAAATTCGATTGGTCTGTTTTTAAGATCCAAACCTGTAAAGATTCCAAGCTGAAACATTTTTTCGGCTGTAACTTTCCCTACTCCATAAAATTTTTGAATGGGCAATTGTTCTAAGAAAGCAATGACTTCATCTGGATTAACCGTTTTTTGACCATTAGGCTTATTGTAATCGCTTGCAATTTTGGCCACAAATTTATTGACCGAAATCCCAGCCGAGGCTGTCAATCCCACTTCATTAAATATTCGCAGCCTTATTTCCTGTGCCAATAAACTGGCGCTGGGATTCCCTTTTTTGTTTTTGGTTACATCCAAATAGGCTTCATCCAAGGATAAAGGCTCAACCAAATCGGTATAGTCACGGAAAATCTTGTGAATCTGTTTGGAGATTTCTTTGTAACGGTCAAAACGTGGTTTTACAAAGATAAGTTCAGGACAATTTTTTTTGGCCAAAACACCGCTTATAGCACTCCGAACTCCAAACTTTCGAGCTTCGTAACTAGCAGCCGAAACCACTCCACGATTTTCTTCCCCACCAACAGCAACGGGCTTTCCTCGCAATTCGGGATTATCCATTTGCTCCACCGAAGCATAGAACGCATCCATGTCAATGTGTATGATTTTTCTATTTAGAGTGGGTTCGAGCATGTCACAAATTTAGAAACGTTTTGACTGAAATAGAATGATGAAACTGTTAAAAAATAAATGAATATCTTTGATCTACATACTAGCCCAGATAAACGGCATCCTTTTTCTTTTTCCTTTAAAAAGAAAAAAATATAGTGTACAGCTGGATAAAGCTCCTTACTCTAATAAAAATAATTATTGAAAATGGTTGAAATAGAACGAAAATTTTTGGTTTCATCGGATGCATTCAAAGCCGAAGCTTTTGCTCAAAACAGAATAAAACAAGGTTATTTAAGCTCAGTTCCCGAAAGAACAGTTCGAGTGCGAATAAAAGGCTACAAAGGTTTTTTGACCATAAAAGGAATTTCTAACGAATCCGGCTTATCCCGTTTTGAATGGGAAAAAGAAATTCCTGTGGACGAGGCCGAGAAATTATTGCTGTTATGCGAAACAGGCGTAATCGACAAAACCCGATTTGAGGTTAAATCGGGTAATCACATTATAGAAATAGATGAATTTTATGGCGAAAACGAAGGGTTGATCATGGCCGAAATTGAATTGAAGTCAGAAACTGAATCCTTTGAAAAACCAATTTGGCTAGATGAAGAAGTCACCAATGATAAAAGATATTACAATGCTTATTTGAGCAACAATCCATTTAAAAATTGGGGAATTTAATTATTTTCGTAACTCCTCAATTTTTACGATCACAGCTCCACCCTTTTTATTTGAAGTAATATCCATAAAAGCCTTTTTGCTTAAATCAATTTCTCTTCCTCTTGCAAAAGGCCCTCTGTCGATTACCTCTACAATTACAAATTTGCCATTGGCTTCATTAGTAATTCGGAGTTTTGTTCCAAAAGGGAATTTTCGATGTGCAGCTGATAACTTATTGTTGTCAAATCGTTTTCCGCTAGCCGTTTTTTTACCATTAAATTTGTCATGGTAATATGAGGCATGAGCATCTTTTTTGAATAACACAAATTTTCCAGTTTCGACAATTACAGTATCTGGGGCGATAGCAACTGGTTCAACAACTTTTTCTGCAACTTTAGCAGTTTTTTTTACAGTGTCTTTATTAATGGAAAATTTTTTGCTTGTAATAATAGTACTTTGACTGCTTACTATCCCAATATTGGCTAGTAAAAATAAAAGTGTGATTATTTTTTTCATTTATAGTTTATTAGGTGAAACTTTGAAAGGCAAAAAAATTATGGGTAAAAAAAAATCCTTTTCAGGATTTTTAAAAATGGGTTATAACCACAAGTACCAAGGAATTCTGCTCAAAATAAGCACTAATCCTAATCCGTAAAATATGGTGAATCCTTTAAATTTTGATTCACTTGTTGTTGCTTTTTTATGTTTTGACCAACCAATTGTAATCAAAGTAATAGCAATTATATTAATAAGCGGATGTTCTAATGAGGTTAATCGCAATGCTTTATCAGACATTTGCCCGAAAGAAGCCAATCCTAGCGGAGAAACAAAATACAAAATTAAACCAATCAGTAATTGAACATGAGTTCCAATTAATCCAAACAAAGCAATTTTCCTGTCTTTTGCAGTAAATTCTTTTTTGGAAGACAAACCTACTATAGCATTAATAACTGCGATAACAAGAACTAACAATGCAATATAAGCCCAACCTGAGTGAAATTTTTGTAAAATCGTGTACATAAATAGTTTTTTAATTTAAACAAATATAATCAAAAAAGTCATAAAAAAACCCCAATTCACTAAAAAGCGATTGGGGTTTCCTATACATTATATTGATTCTATATTAGAAATCGTAACGCAAAGTAAAGTTCCAAGTTCTTCCAAATCCGAACCAAACTTGGTTTGCAGTAGCTACTCCTTTGTAAAGCAATCCATTTGAAGCATAAGTTCCTTTACTTGGATCTGGAGGAATTGTAGTACCATTACCAGGAGACACCAAATCATCAGCAAAAATATTTTTTTTAGATTCAGCTATATAAGTTGTGTCAAAAACGTTATTAACGTTTAATCTGAAATTTACTGATTTGTCTTTACGTTCTCCAACAAGCATTTTGTATGAGAATCCAGCATCAACCAATCCGTAAGAAGGTAATTCTAAAGAACCTTTATTATTAGATGCGCTGAATGTCGTTGGATCAATAGAAGCATACAAATTGTTATTGTAATTGTAGTTTGCATCTAATGTAACTCTAGTCAAAACCTCATAAGCAGCACCTAAAGAAGCAGTCATTTGCGCAGCATCTCCTACTTTTACTTTATCCAAATATAAAGTACTACTACTTAAAAGCACATTGTTTTGATCAAATCTTGAACTTTGAGCTTCACCTGAATAAACCCAATTACCGAAAGAGAACATTCCGTTTACTTTCAATTTATCTGTCAATCTTGAGTTTGCTTCCAATTCTACACCTGTATGCGTTTCATTAATTCCTTGAAAATCAAAATATCCATTTGGATTTGCCACGGCTCCATCATTATTTCTGTAATTTCTATCTTTCCAAGTTGTATAGTAATAGTTAAGATTTAAGTTAACTATTTTAGAACGGTATCCGTATCCTCCTTCAACACCCAATATTTTCTCGTTTGTTAAATTAGGATTTACAACTGATTTATTGTTTGGATAAACCGCATTAAAGAAAGGTTGTTTTGAATAATAACCAGCATTAACAAATATATTGTGATGCTCATTGATATTATAGTTTGCACCTCCTTTTACGTTTCCACCAAGTATGTTTTCAAAAGATGTTTTCGAAAGAGGATCTGATTCTTTGTAAATAAACGAATCAATTCTTTGAAAAGCCTGATTAGAAACTGCTCCTTGAATAAAAGCAGTTAAATTATCTTTAGAATATTCCATTTGAGTAAACAAACCTACCCAATTTACTTTACTGTCATTATGGAAACCAATTTTCTCAACATTGTCGGCATTTGACCAAGCATTCCAAGGTCCATTTGCAGAATATGTTTCACTAAAATATTGTCCTTGTGGCTGGAAATTAACATTTTTGTTGTCAAAAAAAACATCACCACCTAAGCGATCATTAACGTTTTGGAAATGACCTCCAAAATAAGTTCTCCCATCAAGACCAATATCCCAAATTAAGTTTTCAGTGATTTTTTTGTCCAAATTAAGAACAGCTCCATACCAGTTGTGGTTATTTGTTGACATAATTCTTGAAATACCAGCAGATGAAGCAGGCGCACCACCTGGAATACCGCTTGGATTACCTGGGACAATAGGTGGACCTGGTTTAGTATTTGTATTTGGAATAGCTCCAGAATTTGCAGAGTTTACAAATTGTCCATTCAATCTAG
This sequence comes from uncultured Flavobacterium sp., assembly GCA_963511725.1. GTDB lineage: Bacteria > Bacteroidota > Bacteroidia > Flavobacteriales > Flavobacteriaceae > Flavobacterium. The sequence goes on along the minus strand of CAUPKA010000007.1, from coordinate 14,092 downwards.
TTCTTGTAAAAAAAGCACCCGCTGGAACACCATTAGCATTATTGTACTGAATAGGCAATCCGGTATTATAAGCATAGATTTTATCAAAATCAATCGTTCCATCCGCTTTTTTGAAAGCTGCATCGGTAGTAGTTTTACCGTTAATTCCTCCAGTAGCAGCAGTTCCACCACCTCGTCCCCAAGACCCATAAACAATAGCAGAAAGTTTTGTAGTTTCATTTATAGTATAATCCCAGTTAAAACTCATAACTGGTTTATGAAAAAAGTTTCTTTTCATATTATACTCTTCCCCATTTAACGTTCCCCAATCAGAATTGTATTTTGTGTTTGGATTATCAGGAGTACCATATTTTTGGTAAGTTGCAATAGTAATAAAAGTACTTCTTTGATTGTGCCATTGTGGTGCTCCAGTCATTGTAAACTGAAAATCGTGTTTTTTATTTTTTGTTTGGTATCCTAAACCAATAAAATAATTATCTGCAGAAAATTGCGTCCCGTCAACATAACCGTCACCCATAGTGTGACTGTATAATACAGAAGCTGAAAGTCCGTTCTCTAAAACTCCTGTGTTGTAAGATGCCTGTGTTTTTAAATAATTTGCATTACCAAAACCAGAAGAAACAGAACCGCCTTCTTTTTGCTCTGAAGTCTTTGTAACAATATTAATAGTTCCTCCTACTGAAGAAATTGCTAATTTTGAAGAACCCAAACCTCTTTGCACCTGCATTGCAGAAGTCACATCTGACAAACCTGCCCAGTTACTCCAAAATACAGAACTGTTTTCCATATCATTGATAGGCATACCGTTAATCATCACCGCGATATTTTTTTGGTCAAATCCACGGATGTTGATTCTTGAATCTCCAAAACCACCGCCGCTTTTTGTAACATATACAGAAGGTGTGTTTCTAAGGATTTCAGGAAATTCCTGAGTTCCTAATTTTTGCTGAATTTCTGAGGCCTTGATAGTAGAAACAGCAACAGGCGTTTTTCTGTCTTTTGCAATATCTACAATAGTTGATTTTACAACTATTTCGCTCAATTCATTAGAATTAGCTACCAAAGTAATATTCCCTAAATTAGCTGTCCCATTTGAAATAGTAAAACCAATAGTTTGGCTTGCAAAACCAATATACGAAATAATTAATTGCCCAGAGTTCGTATTAGAATCAATGGTGAATTTACCATCAAAACCAGTTGAAATACTAGCTGATGTACCTGAAATTGCAACATTTGCACCAGGTAATGTACTTTGCCCATCTGTGATAGTTCCTGTGATTTTTCCTTGCGAAAATACAGTCGATACCATCAAAAACAGTAATCCAGAGAGTAACCAATTTTTCATTGTTTTCATTCTTGTTAGTTTAAATATTTTTGGCAAAATTATAACATTTAAATGAATAAATGTTAACAATGCTTTAAGAAATTGCTATTTTTACTATACACGCATACTAAATAAGCATACACATATTTATTAATTAATATTTTGATTTTTCTTTATATTTTAATCATAATTAACAAGAATATCGTAATTAAAATTTCATTAATAATCGTTTTGATTTGAATTATTGAAAATTTACACTTTTTTTTTCATAAAAAAAAGCCTTGATTTTCAAATATCAAGGCTTTTATAATTGTTTTTACTACTTAAAGTAATCTATTTGTTTTCTAAAAAATGATTCAATAAAAACTGTGTTGAGCTATCGTGGTTTTTAACTTCTTTAGAATTGATTTCATCTAATATTGAATTGGCTAATTGCTTCCCAAGTTCAACTCCCCATTGATCAAAACTAAAAATATTCCAAATAATCCCTTGCACGAAAATTTTATGCTCATACATAGCGATCAAAGAACCCAATGATTTTGGAGTCAGTTTTTGAATTAATATTGTGTTGGTTGGTTTATTTCCAGAAAACACTTTAAACGGTAAAAGAACACTTGATTTCTCCGCAGGTAGTCCTTGTTTATCAAATTCTGCCTGAACTTGCTCTTGAGATTTTCCATTCATCAAAGCTTCAGTTTGTGCAAAAAAGTTTGACATTAATTTGTCATGATGATCTTCGTCTCCGTATAATGGTTTTACAAATCCAATAAAATCAGAAGGAATCAATTTTGTCCCTTGGTGGATTAATTGGAAAAAAGCATGTTGCGCATTTGTCCCTGGTTCTCCCCAAATGATAGTTCCTGTTTCGTAATTTACAGGCTTTCCGTCACGTCCTACACTTTTACCATTACTTTCCATTGTTCCTTGTTGTAAATAAGGAGCCAGTTTTTGCAAATATTGTGTATAAGGGATCAGAGCTTCACTTTCGGCACCAAAGAAATTATTGTACCAAACGCTTAACAATGCTAATGTTACGGGAATATTTTTGTCGAAATCGGCTGTTTTGAAATGTTCATCCATTTCATTAGCACCGCTTAACAAGTCATTAAAATTATCAAAACCAACCGCTAAACTTATAGAAAGACCCACAGCACTCCATAAAGAGAAACGTCCTCCAACCCAGTCCCACATTGGGAATACGTTTTCTGGATTGATTCCAAACTCGGTTACTTTTTGAATATTAGTAGAAACCGCCACAAAGTGTTTCGCAACATCTTCCTGCTTAGCCGATTTTAAAAACCAAGCTTTGATTGTTTCCGAATTAGTTAAAGTTTCTTGAGTTGTAAATGTTTTAGAAACAATTACAAATAAGGTAGTTTCTGGATTCAGCTTTTTGATGATTTCATTTACGTGGTCACCATCAACATTCGATGCAAAATGCACGTTTAAATGATTTTTATAATACTGTAACGCTTCAACAGCCATTACAGGGCCTAAATCTGAGCCACCAATACCTATATTAACAACATCTGTAAATGGTTTTCCTGTATATCCTGTTCTTTTTCCTGAAGTTACTTCATTAGTAAATGTTTTTACTTTGTTTTTTACCTCATAAACTTCCGGCATCACATTCACGCCGTCTACATTAATCACAGCCGATTCTTTAGCACGTAAAGCAGTATGAAGAACCGCTCTATTCTCCGTTTGATTGATAATTGCTCCTCTAAAATAATCAGCAATAGCATTTTTCAAACCAGTTTCATTTGCCAATTCAAGCAGCAAATCAATTGTTTCTTGGCTAATTCTGTTTTTAGAATAATCTACTAGAAAATCATTCCATTTCAAATGAAACTTTTCTGTTCTTGATTCGTCAGCTTTAAACATAGCAGCCATTGAGGCATTTTTTATTTCAGTATAGTGTGCTTGAAGTTTTTTCCAAGCAGAAGTTTCAGTTGGGTTTATTGTATTTAAAGCCATTTTATTCTTATTTTTTATGTTGCGCAAATTTACTGAATTAAGTTTGAATGGACTAAAATCAGGCAATTATATAACAATTAAATTTAGTAAATAGCCAGTAGCTTTAAAATTAAAAACTATTAAAACGGCTAAATATATTTTATAAAATGTTTGCTATATAGACTAAAGCTAATTACTGTTAACGAAAAAGTAATCGCTTATAAATTAGAAACACTATCCAACTCAAATTTTAAAGGTTCCATTTTCTTTAAAAAGCGTTCTTTGTTTTTCGGGTTCATCGGTTCGCCATTTGGCAATTTCAGTCGTAAAGCATCAACTTGAACTCCATTCTTCCAAAAGCGATAGCACACATGCGGTCCGGTTGCCAGTCCTGTACTTCCTACCAGACCAATAGTCTGTCCTTGAGTCACATGCTGTCCACGCCTTACTAATATTCGGGACATGTGTAAGTATTGAGTCGAATAGACTTTATTATGTTTTACTTTTACAAAGTTTCCGTTACCGGCAGTATAACCCGTTTGTTCCACTGTTCCAGCTGCCGTTGTCGAGATAGGCGTTCCATAAGGCGCCGCATAATCTGTCCCTTTATGCGCTTTCCAGATTTGTTGCACAGGATGAAAACGATTAGAAGTAAAATGAGAGGTAATATGACTAAACTTGATTGGCGTTTTAAGAAAGAAATTCTTCAGCGTTTTTCCATCTTCATCATAATAATCCATACTGCCTGAGCCTTGATTTTGCTCAAATGGAAAAGCATAAATAATTTTCCCTTTATACTCAAAAAAAGCTGCCTGCAAACTATCAACACCATCATAAATAGAATCATTGATATAGCGTTCGGTAAAAGTTAAACCAAAACGATCTCCTTTTTTAACCTTAAAGAAATCAATAGACCAAGCAAAAATCTTAGATATTCTGCTGGCTAATGCTCCTTCTACTTTTGCATTCTCTAAAGTTTCCGATAATGATCCTTTTAAAACACCGCCAATTGTTCTGCGTTTTAATGTTAAGGGTTTTGTTTTTCTGGAAGCTTTTGCAATTGAATCTCTCAAATCAATTACATAATAATGCAGCGCATCGGGTTGGTAAATAAAAACATTTAAGGTATTGGTTTTATTTTTGGAACGAAGCAGTGTAAATTTTTTATTGATTCTAATAGTCCGAACATCAAAAGTGTCTTTTACTTGAGCCACAATATCAAATACTTTTTTATCTCCAATATTTTGATTCTGCAAAATGCTTCCAAAAGTATCTCCAGATTTCACAGAATCCTGAACTACATTAAAATCAGAAAATTTAAAACCAAAATCACTTTTTTTAGATTTTGGAATCACTTGATTTTCTACAACTTCTTTATCCTTATTACAAGAAATTAAGGAAAAAAGCACTGCTATAATTACAATTATCTTCTTCAAGTTATCTCTTTTTATCTTTAGTTTTCTACACCCCAATTAGCCAATTCTTCCTCACTCCACAACTCTGGAAAGAAAATCCTTCTTTGGTATCTGGGATGCATGTATTTTTTCCAATCGCTTCCGCCAGTAGCTTCACCGTCTCCTTTACCGTTGTCAATATATTTTCTGGCAGCATTTAGATGTCCCATTACCCAAGTAACATTTACTGTGTGGTCATAATGGCGCATTGCCTTGATTAATTCGGGATTTTCACGGTCAGAATCTGGCAATTGCTTGAATTTCTGCCAAAGGTTTATCGTGTTGTATTCTTTCATTTGCGCTATAAATGACGCTTTGTATTTGCGCTCAAATTCCAACAGCAAGTAAGACTTTTCTCCAGTTTGATGATCCTTTCCTGCGGCTTGCCAATACAAATGATCCAAGGCGTGTTCATAAGGCGTATCTCTATCAATAGTTGCACGAAAACGGTAATCGATAAGATTAATCAAATCAGTCGAAGCAATCTCAATCATCCTGTATTGTGCACTTTGAAAACCGCTTGCAGGAGTTAGCGTATTTCTAAACTTCATGTATTGTTCTACTTCCATTCCATCGCCCATAATATCAAAAGAAGTGGTCAGCATATCGAAGTAACGGCTAATTCTCATTAACCTTTCTGCAAAAAAAGCAGTAGTTAATTTTTCGGCATAGGAAATTTGGCGCATTTCCCAAAGTATCATTTTAAAAAGCAGTTCATTGACTTGATGATACATAATAAAAACCATTTCATCTGGCAATGTAGTTCTCTGAATCTGCAGATTTAATAACGCATCTGTTTGAATATAATCCCAATACGTTATTGGTTTTGACCAAAGCAATCCTTCTAGATGAGTTTCCGTTTTTTGATTAATCTGTTGGAATTTTTGATCAATTTCATCTAAAATTGATGCTGTGGTATCATTTATTGTCATTTTGCTTTTAATTTAAACGGATTATTTAACCCTTTATAATCTTCCAAATCCGCTTTGACAGACCCTACCAAAAGTGTTGCTTTTATCCGAACAGGTATCTTATTGTAGTCGTCTGAAATCCATAATGTTAAACTTTCCTCTTCTTTAAATATACGACCAGACTGCACCAAAGGTCTAAAAATCATGGTAGAAACGACTCCAAATTTAGTTTTAATATCTTCTCTACCTATGAATTTTAACTTAAATTTTGTAATCTCACCATCAAAAAACATATCAATAACGACAGATTCGCCTTGTTTAATTTTATTGATATTGGGATAATTGCGCAGATAAAAAAATGAGGAGAGAATATCTTGCGCGTTTTTAGGGAAATCGAAGGTTTTTTCTGTTTTGTGCTTATAATCTTTTATCAATATTTTATTAGTCCGCTGATTAAAAAATCCTTCCTGATTTTTGGTATAGCCTCCTTCATTGATTTTTCGAACAAAACGATATGGATTTCTGGTCTCTTTATCTATATAGCTTTCGTAAACATCTTCAACCTTAAAAAAGAATTTGGCCATGCCTGTAGAATGCCCTTTACCGATAACATGATAAACAGGTTCATTACTTAGTGTTTCGTCTTTAACTTCTAGGGTTGCATAACCTGCATTTATTAAACCATAATGCACTCTAAACATTAGGTATTCTCCTCCCGCAAAAGCTTCTTCTTTTTGTGTATCGAAACCTAAAGTGATAATCACTAACAAGAAAATTATAATTTTTTTCATTGGATTCGATTCATTATATAGATAACGTCAAATGTATTAAAACAAAAAAACTCAGTCAAATTAATGACTGAGTTTTTATGCTATTAACTAACCAAAAAACTATAAATTATGAAAATTTATATGAAACTTAGAAGGAAACCACCCCTTCGTTGTTTACAGATGCAAAGTTATTGCATAAATCGAATTATTTTTAGTAAAAATCCAAGTTTAACACAACATTTACAACTTTAAGGGTTCTTTAACTATTATTTTTTTTGATAATGCAAAAATAATTGATTTTTATAATGTTCCTCGCAATTGCTGTTCGCGCTCTATTGATTCAAAAAGCGCTTTGAAGTTCCCCGCGCCAAATCCTTTGGCTCCCATTCTCTGAATAATTTCAAAAAACAAAGTCGGGCGGTCTTGAACTGGTTTGGTAAAAATCTGCAACAAATAGCCATCTTCATCGGCATCAACCATTATGGCCAGTTTTTCTATTTCATTCAAATCTTCTTTCATCATATCCATGTGAACTCCCAATCTTTCTGGAATGGCCTGATAATAAGTATGTGGTGGGGGCGATAAAAATTCCACTCCTCTAGCCTTTAACTGCGAAACTGTTTTTATGATATCATCTGTCGCGATGGCGATATGCTGAATTCCTGGACCGCCATAGAAATCCAAGTATTCTTCGATTTGTGATTTTTTCTTTCCTTCGGCTGGTTCGTTGATAGGAAATTTGATTCTTCCGTTTCCGTTTGACATCACTTTACTCATCAAAGCCGAATATTCGGTATTGATTTGTTTGTCGTCAAAAGAAAGAAAATTAACAAATCCCATTACATCTTCATAGAATTTCACCCAAGTGTTCATTTCATTCCAGCCCACATTTCCTACCATGTGATCTATATATTTTAGCCCCGTTGGTTCTGGATTATAATCGGATTTCCATTCTCTGTATCCTGGCAGGAAAATGCCATTGTAATTCTTTCTTTCCACAAAAATATGAACGGTTTCGCCATACGTATAGATTCCAGAACGCACCACTTCGCCAAATTCATCTTGCTCCACCGTTGGTTCCATAAAAGAACGCGCGCCACGTTTCATTGTTTCTTCGTATGCGCTTCGGGCATCTTCGACCCAAAGTGCGGCTACTTTTACTCCGTCGCCGTGTTTTTTTAAATGGTCGTGAATAGGAGAATCTTGTGTTAAGGGAGTGGTTAAAACAATTCGGATTTTGTCTTGTTTTAACACATACGATGCTTTGTCTTTTACTCCTGTTTCCAGTCCGGCATACGCCAATGATTGATAACCAAAAGCGGTTTTATAATAATGTGCCGATTGTTTTGCGTTGCCTACGTAGAATTCAACATAATCGGTTCCCAGAAGCGGAAGGAAATCTTGCGCTCCTTCGAATATTTTTTCTAATCCGTATTCTACTGATTTTATTTCTTTTGACATGGTGTTGATTTGTTTAATCGATTAATTGTTGATTTGATTAACCGAAATGTTATTGATTACTCTAAAGTCCTAGCCCTGATAGCAGTGGAAATCCTTTTTTATTGCTTTTTCTGCAATAAAAAAGATTGCAACGAATAGCAGGAAATAGCTCCTAATTAAATGTGATATGCTAAGTGAGATTGCTTCGTTCCTCGCAATGACTATGCCCACGATTTATAGTACTCTCCATCGTCTATTCCCATCGCTTCTTCGGTAACCATAAGCGGGTGGAAAGTATCGACCATTACTGCTAATTCCTGCGTTTCTTTGTGACCGATACTGCGTTCCATTGCGCCTGGAGCGGGTCCGTGTGGGATTCCTTTTGGGTGCAGTGTAATGTGTCCTTGCTCGATATTGTTGCGACTCATAAAATCGCCATCTACATAATACAACACTTCATCACTGTCAATATTACTGTGATTGTAGGGGGCTGGAATGGATTTTGGATGGTAATCGTACAATCTTGGCACGAAAGAGCAAACTACAAAAGTTCCTGTTTCGAATGTTTGATGAACTGGTGGCGGCTGATGCACGCGCCCAGTTATAGGCTCAAAATTATGAATGCTGAAACCGTACGGAAAATTGTAACCGTCCCAACCCACTACGTCAAAAGGATGCGTGGCATAAACCACTTCGTGCATCATTCCTTCTTTTTTTATTTTAATAATGAAATCTCCTTTTTCGTCATGCGATTCCAATTCGTTTGGCAAAATAAAATCTCGCTCGCAAAATGGAGAATGTTCCAAGTGCTGTCCCGATTCGTTTTTATACCGTTTTGGCGTATAAAACGGAGCATGAGATTCTACATAAAATAAACGGTTTTCTTCTGAGTCAAACTCAATTTGGTAAATGATGCCTCGTGGAATAATGAGATAATCGCCATATTCGAAAGGAATATTCCCAAGCATGGTTCGTAGTTTTCCTTTGCCTTTGTGAATGAAAATCATTTCATCGGCATCGGCATTTTTATAGAAATAATTGGTTAATGATTTTCGGGGTGCCGCCAATCCTATAATGCAGTCATTGTTTACCAGCATGGCTTTACGGCTGTCCAAGAAATCATCTTCGGGTTTTAATTCGAAACCTTTTAACAATAATGATTTTATGTTTTTCCCAATCGCAATTTTGGGTTCAACCGAATACGATTTTAGTATTTCTTTGACCTGAGTCGGTCGGTGAATATGATACGACAGGGAAGAATTTCCATGAAAACCTTCTGTTCCAAAGAGTTGCTCGTAATACAATCCTCCATTTGGCTTTTCAAACTGGGTGTGTCTTTTTGGAGGAATATTTCCTAGTTTATGATATATTGGCATAACAATTTAAATTAGATAATAATACAATTCGTTAAAAAAACCGCAGCGTCAAATTGAATTGCTTTTTAATAGCAAAACTTTGATATACACATCAAGTATTCAATTCTTTGACAATAGATACAGAATTTATAATCCTTGTAAAATCACTCCGGATTTCTTTTGATTAAGAATTGAAGATACTCTAATAAACCTATCCAATTTGTTTTCATAATTACAAATGTCGTAATTTTATTTAACAAAAAATACAAATTAAAAAATAAACCCAACAGAAAACCAAATATAAGAATTGGAAATTTCTGGCGACCATGAATATTTTATCTCTATTGGTCCAACAACGGTTTCCAATCCATAGCCCAAAGCATATCCCGAATATTTGGGCAATGAAATCCAATCTAACGAACTGTAGAGATTATCGCCTAGATTAGCATAATTGGCAGAAAAATTAATATGATTCTTTTTAAAAATCTCATAATCGAATGTGATAGTCGATTCCAAATAACTATTTCCTGAAATGCTTAAGAAATCATACCCATAAAAATACTTGAAATTATTGGAGTTATAGTATCCATATCCACCCAAAATAAAATCAAAATATGGCAAACTTTTATCACCAATAGATGTTCCTGCCTCGACTTGAAATTTAATTGTTGCATTTTTAAAAACCGTTTTGGCTACACCCGCTTCTCCTTTTATAATAAAAAAAGGATTAAAATTAGCATCACTCTCTGAGGAAAACATATAAAACTGAGGATTACCAGAGAAATACCACCCTTTTTTTGGAAAATATTTATTATCGTAGGAATCATATTTGATATACCCAAAAACACTGCCATAAGTACTCATTGTAATATTTGAATCTAACTCAAGCGTCTCCGAGCTAATATCCAGATATTCAAACTCGGCTCCAATACCAATAAGGAATTTCTGTGCAAATACAGATTGAATGTAAACTTGATTTGTCAAATTTAAATAATCAATATTTATTGAATTTGATGCTTGATCATTGTAGGTTATCACTCTAACTGGAACGTTCTTATTGAATTGATTCAACTGCGATTTGAAACCATAACTCAATTGAAATCCATTATCGATATAGTAGTCGAAATAATACCTTACATTATCTCCCAAAACCAGATCGGCAGATAAAAAATCATTTTTGAAAAACGTTTTTTTATTAGTAATGTTAGCCAAAACACCACTTTTATACAATCCATCATAATGCAAAGCAAATTTTAAATTTGTTTTTACAGGACTTTCAGTTAAGGTAAGAACCAAATCATCATATTCACCATTTTTATCAAAATAATAACTTACGTTACTAAAATTTTGTGTGGCATTCAGGTTATTTATTCCAGTTTCCAAATCTCTGAAACTTATTTTAGACTTGGGTTTAAAACTTAATTTACCAATAATATAATCCCTTGAATAATTTTTGAGCTCATTTATTTTAATGTCTACAATATTCAAGCTGTCGGTTTCAACTTTCAATTTGGGCTTATGGTATGGATTTGCCTTATCTACCAAAAGATCTATTTTTTCATATATGGAAAAAGTGGCATCTTCTCCCTTTTTGATAATTTCGGATGCTTTTTCAAACGATACTACTCCGTAATTTTTCACATCAGGCTTTATATAAATTTCTGTCAGATTTGCATTGGTTTTCATTCTTTCAACCATTTGCAGATTGGTAATTTGAAAGAAAACTTTTGAAGCACTTCTAAGCTCATCTTTACTCAATAATCCAGATTGAACATCTACTCCAATTATGATATCGGCACCCATTTTTCGAACCTCATCAATCGGATAATTATTAATCACCCCACCGTCAATAATAAGGTTATTGTCAATAATTACCGGTGCAAATATGGAAGGCAAAGACGAACTGCCCGTTATGGCCTGTGCCAATATTCCTTTATCAAAGACCACCTGTTCTCCAAGAGCAATATTGGTTCCAACACATAAAAAAGGAATAGGCAATTCGTTAAAATCACGTACATGCCGAACAGGAAATGTCAAACGGCTCAATAAATTAAAATTATACATTCCTTTAGACAATGCCTCGGGCGTACCAATACTAAATTTATTGAATGGAAGTATCAAAGCATACAATTCATCATTTCGCTTTTCATAAAAATTTTTGGAAGATCGAGGAATAAAATCATTAATAACATTACTGAAATTGGTAACATCAATAATTGAGTCTATTTGCTTTGCATTGTATCCCATGGCATAAAGCCCACCTATGACTGCTCCCATACTGGTTCCGCCAATGTAGTCTATTTTTATTCCGGCATCTTCCAATACATTTAAAACCCCAATATGCGCAAATCCTTTGGCTCCGCCTCCACTTAGCACCAAGCCTATTTTAGGTCTTTTGGGTGCTTCTTGAGCTCGTGAGGCAAAAGGCAAAAGACAAAAGACAAAAAGAAGAACGTATTTTAATATAAAAAATAGGCCGCCATCAATCTTTGCTCGTTGAATACAGACAAAGTCAATTTTTACTTTTGGCTTTTGCCTTTTGCCTTTTGCCTTTCTTCTCATATTTAACTGTTTTTATTGTAAAAGTCGGTAATTTTTTTGGCTTTTGATACTCCAATAACGTCAGCAATTTCTTTTTCTGTGGCTAACTTTAGTCTTTTAACGCTTTTAAAATGCTGTATCAAGGTTAACATTGTTTTTTCGCCAATTCCTGGAATGCTTTCTATCGAAGAATTTAGCGCAGCCTTACTTCTTTTATCTCGGTGAAATGTTATTCCAAAACGGTGCGCTTCATTCCGTAATTGCTGGATAACTTTCAAAGTTTCCGATTTTTTATCCAAATATAATGGAATAGAATCTCCTGGATAAAATAATTCTTCCAATCTTTTGGCAATTCCTATAATGGCAATTTTACCACGTAATCCCAGAGCGTCAATACTTTTTAATGCCGATGACAATTGTCCTTTTCCACCGTCAATAATAATCAAATTGGGCAAAGGCTCATTTTCGTCTAATAATCTTTTGTAACGGCGATAGACTATTTCTTCCATCGAAGCAAAATCGTCTGGGCCTTCGACGGTTTTAACATTAAAATGTCTGTAATCTTTCTTACTGGCTTTCCCGTCCTTGAAAACCACGCAGGCAGCAACGGGATTTGTCCCTTGTATGTTCGAATTATCAAAACATTCTATATGTCTGGGTTCTACCGGCAATCGCAAATCGCTTTTCATCTGCGCCATAATTCGATTGGTGTGACGATCTGGATCTACAATCTGTAATTGTTTGAGCTGTTCGATTCTATAGAACTTGGCATTGCGTATGGACAAGTCCAGTATTTGTTTTTTGTCTCCCAGCTGAGGAACCGTAACTTTTATTTTTTCGCCCAAATCCACTTCAAACGGCACTACTATTTCTTTAGATAATAACTGAAAACGCTCCCGCAATTCTATTATAGCCAATTCCAGTAATTCTTCGTCAGTTTCTTCTAGTTTCTTCTTAATTTCCATGGTGTGGGATCGAATGATTGAACCGTGCGAAATCTGCAGGAAATTAATAAAAGCGGCGCTCTCATCCGAAACGATAGAGAAGACATCAATATTGGTAATCTTTGGATTTACAATAGTAGATCGCGACTGATAATTCTCCAAAACTTCAATCTTTTCTTTTATTTTTTGCGCTTCCTCATACTTCATATCCTGCGCCAAACTAGTCATGAGACGCTTGAAATCTTTCATGCTTTCCTTAAAATTTCCTTTCAGAATTTCACGAATGGCATCGACTTGTTTTTGATAATGTTCCAATGTTTCAAATCCTTCGCATGGCCCTTTGCAATTGCCTATGTGGTATTCCAAACATACTTTAAATTTTCCGCTGTCGATATTATTCTGATTCAAATCATAATTGCAGGTTCGCAGCGGATACAATTCCTTTATTAAATCTAAAATAGTATGAACAGTCTTGAAACTGGTATATGGGCCAAAATATTCCGAACCATCCTTAACCATTCTTCGGGTAGAAAATATTCGCGAAAAAGGTTCTTTCTTGATGCAAATCCACGGGTAACTTTTATCATCCCGCAACAATACATTGTATCGCGGCATCAGTGTTTTTATCAGATTGTTTTCTAATAAAAGCGCATCGGTTTCCGTAGGAACCACAATGTGCTTTATGGTTACAATTTTCTTAACCAACACATTAGTTTTTGCCGTATCGTGGATTTTATTAAAATAGGAAGAAACTCTTTTTTTTAGATTTTTGGCTTTGCCCACATATAAAATCTTCCCTTCCTTATCGTAATATTGATATACGCCGGGACCATCGGGCAGCGTTTGTATTTGAAGGGCTAAATTTGGGTTGGTCATTGGGATTAGGAATGCAGATTAAGGATTTTTGAAATTGAAAAATAAGCCACCCATTAATCGGATTTCACAAATGCCCCGATTAACTTTTAATATACAAATATACTCATTAATCTTTTTTCGTTAAAGATTCTATTATTATTCATTCCTGACAAATAGTCAAATAGAACTGTTTCAAATGGTTTACACCTGATGTCATTAAGTTAAGGATTAAAAAATAAAATGATTGCTGATTTTTGATTAACGATTTTTGATTTCAGATGTAAAAGACCTCGTAAAATCGACAATTTAAATATTTAGCCACACCAAATCTAAAATCAAAAATCCTCAATCTAAAATGATTGCTGATTTTTGATTAACGATTTTTGATTTCAGATGTAAAAGACCTCGTAAAATCGACATTCAAAATATTTAGCCACACCAAATCTGAAATCAAAAATCGTTACCCGAGCCTGAAAGGCGAACAGGCGAAGCAATCCTCAATCTAAAATGATTGCTGATTTTTGATTAACGATTTTTGATTT
>CAUPKA010000006.1:0-162848 GCA_963511725.1 uncultured Flavobacterium sp. | reverse complement strand
TGTGAAAGTAAATGTTGCAGAACCTGCAGTAACTCCTGTCACAACTCCCGCATTGGTTACGGTGGCATTTGCATTACTACTTGCCCAAGTACCGCCTGTTGTTGGAGATAATGTTATTGTTGAACCGATACAAACTTTTGTTCCTGCCGATACTGTTGACAAAGCATTTATTGTTACTGAGGGAGTAGTAGCACTACATCCAGTAGCCGTATTCGTAAAAGTAAATGTTGCAGAACCTGCAGTAACTCCTGTCACAACTCCCGCATTGGTTACGGTGGCATTTGCATTACTGCTTGCCCAAGTACCGCCTGTTGTTGGAGATAATGTTATTGTTGAACCGATACAAACTTTTGTTCCTGCCGATACTGTTGGTAATGGATCTACCAATACCGTATAATTCGTTGCTGTACCCGGACAGCCATTTGCCGTTGGCGTAATAACATAAGTAACCGTTCCTTGTGTAGTTCCTGTAGTAGAGATTGCCTGAACTGGAATTGTACTAGTTCCACTAGTTGTAAAACCAGAAACTCCTGCTGTAGCACTAGCCGTCCATACAAAAGTAGTTCCAGAAACTCCCGAAGTAAGGGTAACAAGTGTAGAACTTCCTCCCGAACAAATTGTTTGGGTTAATGGTGTATTGGTAACTATTGGAGTTGGATTAACTAATATTGTGTAATTACTTGCTGTACCCGGACAGCCATTGGCTGTTGGAGTAACAACATAAGTAACCGTTCCTGGTGTCGTCTCAGATGTAGAGATGTTCAGAGCAGGAATTACATCAGTTCCACTTGTAGAAAAACCAAAAACTCCTGATGTAGCTGTAGCAGTCCAAGTAAAACTAGCGCCCGCAGTTGCAGAGGTAAGAGTAACTAAAGTAGAACTCGACCCAGAGCAGATTGTCTGCGTTAATGGAGTATTGGAAACTTTTGGAGTTGGGTTAACCACTATCGTGTAATTAACTGTTGCACCGGTACAGCCACTGGCATTTGGCGTAATACTATAAGTAACTGTTCCTGGTGCTGTTCCTGAATTAGTGATGGTCTGAGCTGGAAGATCACCAGTTCCACTTGCAGTAAAACCAGCAATTCCTGATGGAGCACTAGCCGTCCAATTAAATGTAGTTCCTGCAACTCCTGAGGTTAGAACAACAGCAGCAGAACTATCTCCTGAGCAAATTGTTTGTGTTAATATCGAATTGGTAACTGCTACACTCACCGATATATTTACTGTATTAGAAGATACACTTGTTTTGTTTGCGCAACTATTATTCGCTCTAACTCGATAATAATATGTTTGTCCAGCTGTCAATCCTATTATATCGAATGAAGTACCAGAAACAGGTTGATTTTGAACACCACCTAGAGTAAAATTACCAAAATTACTAACCGGAGAAACGTCAATAAAATATCCTGTAGCTCCTGCTACAGGATTCCAATTTGCTTTAAAACTAGAACAACCAACATTTGTCGCTGCCGTTGCTGTTGGAGCTGATGGAGTTGATGGAGTTCCACTGCCAACAATGAGTGTTATTGACTGAGTTGCTGTACATCCATTAGCATTTTTAACTGTCATTGTCCCTGAATAAGTACCATTGGCTGTTGATTTTGGAACATTAATCCCAGTAACAGTTCCTCCTCCTGAAGCAAATGCAAATGTTTTATCTGATATATCATCCACAAATCCAGCTGTATTTGCGGCTGGATTCCAATCAATACGATAACTTGTAGGAGTTCCTGTAGTTGCCGTATAAGCCATCGTAGTGGTTTGAGCAGAAATAGTATTTCTGCAAACTGCTGCAACTACCGCAGGTGTAGCTGCTGTAGTTATTGTTGATGCTACATTAGTTGCGTTTACTACAAAAGAAGTGGTTTTTGGACAGCCTTTTAAATTGATTGATAAATTATACGTTTTGGGACTTAAACCCGTTAAATCCCTTACAGCACTATTAAATCCAGAGGGAGTAGATGTCCAAGTATAACTACTAGGATCTGTCCAAACAGGCAAAGTTGCTCCTTTTAACGTACCTGCTGGAGCAACACTACCTACAGAACTCATCGTAGTACCACCTCCTTCATTAAAACTATACCCTGCTAATAAACCTACTTGATTGCTATTATATTGTGTAAATCCCGTAGCCAAACCAACTATTTCATCTGATGAAAGTGCACGGTTCCAAAAACTAAGATTAAAAACTTCTCCAACCAAACCTACTCCTCCTTCATCCATAACTCCCCAACCAATTTTAGTAGTATAATTAGTGTTACTACCGTAATTAGTAGTTATAGGAGTACCGCCAGTCACAACACTTACTCCATCAATATAAAACTGAAGATTTGTACCGTTAGCAACTACTGCTATATGATGCCAAGCATTATCTGAAGGATATGAGCTAAGAGGATAATTTACATTTCCACCATTAGCAGTCCAACATCTTAAATTATCAGCTTCAAAACCAAATTCTACGACATCATTTTGCCCGAAAAGCGACATTCTATTTTTATATTTAGTTTTATCAAATTTAATCCATCCTTCACCTGTAAATTGAGCCCTATTGGAAAGTAAAGTCGTACCAAAATCAACATGAGAATCTATTGGTGTTAATACGTTTTGACCTGTATTAACACCATTAAATTTTAAAGAACCAGGCTTATAAACATTATTCATTATAATACTTCCAATAGCATCAGAAGAACAAGCTACATCAACAATAGTTGCAGTAGGAGTAGCTGGAATACTATACAACAATATGCTTGTATATGCTTGGCTAATGGTTGCTTGACAACCATTAGCATCTGTAACCGAAACCAAAGTATAAGGTGTAGTTACTGCTGGCACAGAAATTCCTATATTTGTGCCACTAGTATAGTTGGTAACCGTTGTAACAACATTAGTTATTTCATTTCTAAACGTTACTGAATATGGACTTTGACCACCAACTAATGTCACTTTTAAATTAACTGATGGCGGAGGAGTCGTATTACAAACTGAACCATTAGCATTTATAGATGCTGTATATGAAGGACAAGCACTTGGTGGCAAAATAGAAGGTGAAGCACAATTTGCATTTGCGGTATCATTAGCTAATGCATCGTCTTTTTTAACAATTATACTATCAGTACTTTTTGATCCAATATCACTCCAATTCTTATTTGTAGCTACTGTTATTATTGCCCCAAACCCATTAGTCTGCAGCAATATCAATAATAAAAATGTGAATAGTAATTTTAGTTTCATATAATTTGGGGGATAATTTTATACAATAGAGGCCTGATTTCTCAGGAAAAGAAATAGTCATTATCCGAAACGCCCCATGAGGATTCGAGTAAGAATACTAGTAATAATTAAAAAAAATAGAAAATAGTAAGGCTAGCGCAAATACAAAAGATTTACTGAATCTCGTCTTGTGCTATCTTGTTTGATTAAGTGATCAAACACAACCATTAGTATCAATTTTGATAAAATGGAATAATAATTTTTTAGCTTATTTATCTGGGGAGATAAAAAAGCAACTTTAGTAGGTAAAGTTTTATTCATACAATTTAGGCATTGGGGGTGGGGCTATTCTTTTATTTTACAAATTTAAAAGACTGTTTACATACATTTTATACAAAAACAGTCCTCATTAGTATCCTGTTTTATCTATTCTAAACAAAACATCCTTAATACGATGCAAAACTAAACATTAAAAAAACAACAGCAATCAAAATTTTTTAAAATCGTATAAGAATTTTATATTAAAATTTTAAAATCATCGTATTCGAAAATTGAAACGGCACAAAAAAACCTCACTTTGAATTAACAAAATGAGGCTAATAGAAAATATATTTATTAAAGTTACTTATAAAATAACTTTACTGGTTGTCCATTTACCGTTTTTAAGCTGGGTTTTAATAATTAACACTTGCTTTGCAGCACCTAAGTCTGTAATTATGAATTCATTGTCATTGATATTCTTTCTTCCAAACAACTGCATTTGACCCATATTATATACATAGATCTCATTTATATCAACCTCTACTGAATTAATAGTTATTTGATTATCAACTACAGACACAATTACTGATTTTCCTTTTCCTCCATAAACCTTTCCATCAATAGTAACTGCAAAAGGAGCTGGAACTATCACTACTGGAACCGTTACAACTGGCTCAGTCACGACTGGAGTCGGAACTACTGGAACCGTTACAACTGGCTCGGTCACGACTGGAGTAGGAACTACAGGAACCGTTACAACTGGATCGGTCACGACTGGAGTCGGAACTACTGGAACCGTTACAACTGGATCGGTCACGACTGGAGTCGGAACTACTGGAACCGTTACAACTGGCTCGGTCACGACTGGAGTAGGAACTACAGGAACCGTTACAACTGGCTCGGTCACGACTGGAGTCGGAACTACTGGAACCGTTACAACTGGCTCGGTCACGACTGGAGTCGGAACTACAGGAACTGTTACAACTGGTTCAGTCACGACTGGAGTAGGAACTACAGGAACTGTTACAACTGGTTCAGTCACGACTGGAGTCGGAACTACTGGAACTGTTACAACTGGTTCAGTCACGACTGGAGTCGGAACTACAGGAACTGTTACAACTGGCTCTACAGGAGGCGCAGGTGACACGGTAGTATTAACATAGCGCAACACAAAACGATCATTAAATCGCCCAACTAATGTTGTAAAACTATAAGCCCCATTTTTCAAATTATGGATAACACCTGTAGTTTTGTCTTCAAGAAAAATATCTTGAGTAACAAACAAACCATCAACATGATCTATACTGATTTGGAATGCACCAACTATATTCGTTTTGTAACCCAATGGCACTTCATCAGTTGTCAAAAACGGCAAACCTCTTCCTTGAATGGTTAGATTTCTACCTCCATCAATACTATAAAAATCAATATATGGATTCGAATCTATACTAACACCATCATACAGCTTATCAAAACCATTCGTTGCTCCTAATACGTAACCTACTAACGATTGCTTAAAAGCCCCGCCTGCATTAGTCAAATTCAACCAAATTCTATTCATTTCTTCAACGTTCTTTTTTGAAGAATATGAGTTTTTAAAAGTAATACGCTCTAACTTAACAGCCTTATCAATTGCCGAAGCTTTTGTATTCATCTCTTTTCCGAAAGAAATTTGTGAAATCAAAAAAAGACCACACATTAAAGGTAAAATTGTTTTCATAAGAACTGCGTGTTAGATTTATACTTAGTATTCAATTAATCATTTAAATAGGCAATGTGTTATTTTGGGATTTAAAACAATATCTAAATTTAATAAAGCAATTTAAAAAAATAGAATAAAAGCGTATTTAATCGATTAAATACATCTTTTTTTAATTATACTAATAATTAACTTACATAATTTTACTGATTGAATTTATAAATACTGTTTTTAGATATAAAGAACAGCATTTCTATATCCTTTGAAAATGAAATCATTATCGATTTTATTTTCTTTTCAAAAAAGTATTCTAAACACTTTGAAAGAAATAATAAAAACTCAAGTACAACCTATTTGTTCCTCAAAAAAATTATTTTTGTCACAATACAACTAATACCATTTATTGTTAATGAAAGAAGTCTATACAATCAAGCAAGCCATTCAAAAAATAGAACATTTTTGCGCTTACCAGGAACGATGCCATGAGGAAGTGGCATCCAAACTATGGAGTATGAAATTGAATGCGTCTGAAATAGATGAAGTTATAGTACATCTTATCGAAAACAACTTTCTAAATGAATCACGGTTTGCCTGCAGTTTTGCCAGAGGAAAACACCGCATCAAGCATTGGGGAAAAATCCGAATTACCAATGAATTAAAAATGCGCAATATCAATCAAACACTGATTAATATTGCCCTGAAAGAAATTGAACCCGAAGAATATATCGCTACATTTGAAGATTTAGCCGAAAGAAATTGGAACTCCATATCCGAAAATAATAAACTCAAAAAAAGAAAGAAATTTTGTGATTATATGCTTCGTCGAGGATTTGAGAGTAATTTGATTTATGACAAAGTTCGAGAACTGGAGAATGGAAATTAATCTTTTTTTCTAAGCAGGAAAGGATTAAATTTAAAATAAAAAAATATTTGATTTTAATCCACAGCATTCGCTTTTAAAATTTTTAGCCACAAATTTCACGAATTATCACAAATTTCATTAAATTTTAAAATTGGATTACACTAATATTAATTGTTTTGAGAATTTCCGCAATTAAAACGGGGGATTTTTTGAATAAATTTATAAGATACGTGTTTAACTTTTTTTAAAAGCGAACGTCATGTTTTAAATCTGAGTTAAAACAGTACAGGAATAGTATTTACTATCTTCTAGAAAAATCTAAATCCTCTCTTTTAGAAAATGCAATGGCAAGGATGACAATTTGTTTATTATCAACGTTCAAATAATAATGAATGTGGTAAGGAAATTGGCGTATATTATGCATTCTGATATCTTTATACATTACATCATCTCCCATAGGGTTTTGTTCGATAAACTTTTTTGCTTCTCTTATTCGAGACACAAATTCTTTAGCCAAACGAGGAGAAATATCTTTGTAATATTTTATAACATTTTGTAGATCTTGTTGTACAAATGGTCTGTAAACAAACCTATACTTCATAATTCACGCTCTAATTCATCGAGTAAAGCATCAAAATCATGAACATCATTTGGGTTTTCCAAATAATCATTTAATCTATCATCGAGCATTTGCTTTGTTTCGTTTGAAAAATTAAAATCATTTTGTGTTGTAGGCAAAATAATAACTTCTACACGCTGATCGTTAAACTCATCAGGAAGTGAGACAACAAAAGAATTGTTTTTTACATCAATAAACTGTCTGATAGCGTTCATAATACAAAGATTAAATTATAACAAAGATAAATAAAAAAACCATAAAATTTCAATCTAAGAATTTCTGGCATTTCATTTTTAAATCGCATTGTAATTCAAATTATCCGCGTGAATCTGTTTAATCCGTCACTCGAGCGAAAGCGAACAGGCGAAGCAAATCTTTGGCTAAAAAAATCCGTTTGCTTTATTTTTAAATACTCAAAAGCACACTCACAGCATTCCCGCCAAAACCAACTGCATTGACCAAAACTTTACGGATTTGTTTTCTTGATTTTTGCGCTTCCGCAAAAGGAACTCCGATGAACTGATTGTTTTGCATCATCAAAATAGCCATTTCAACACTCAAAATCCCTGAAGCACCGAAAGTGTGTCCAATTTTCCATTTATTGGTAGTCAGCATTGGCAAATCTGCACCGAATACTTTTTGAATCGCTTTATATTCGGTTAAATCACCTGCTTTTGTTCCAGGAGCGTGCATCACAATAGCGTCTACTTCAGACAAATCTGTGTTTTGCAAGGCCATTTTCATAGATTTTTGAAAACAAGTCGCCTCAGCCGAAATTGAAATATTGTGTTCCAATATTTCAGTAGCATACCCTATGCCTTCAATAAAAGCCAGTGCGTTTTCTTTTTTGCCAATTTCCAAACAACAAACGGCGGCACCTTCGCCAAGAATCATCCCGTTTTGCGTTTTTTCTAAGTCGAAAGCTCTATTTGGAAATGCTTCTTCACTATTCGAGTAAATTTTCAAAGCCCGCATTTGACCCACCGTAAAATCAGTCAATGGCGCCTCGCTTCCTCCTACCAAGAATTTCTCCGCCATACCTGAACGAAGCCAAGCCACACCATTCAGTAAGGCGTGCAAAGCGGTCGAACAAGTAATAGAATGAGAAATTTCGGGACCAGAACTTTGTAAATCGTGGGCTACCCAAGAAGAAATATTTCCTAAAGTTGTCGTTGGCGAAGCCAAAGTTTGCGCTTTGCCTGTTTCTAAATATTCCTGAAAGTGCTTTTCGAATAAATCGGTTGCCCCGCGGGAAGAACCTATATTGATTCCAAAATCATCCTTTGAAGTCCATCCCGCATTTTCAATAGCTTTGCGTGACGCTGCCATTGCATACAAAACCGATTTATCTAAGAATTTGTATTTAATATCCGATTGTTTTAAAGCCTCAACTATTGCATTTGAATTATCATCCAACTTAGCAACGAGTGTGTTTTTATGGTCTAAAAAATGGCATGTAAAACAATGATTTTCATTTTGATACTTTTCCCAAATAATCTTCGGGTCATTACCCAATGGAGAAATGGAAGCTAAGGCTGTTATGGAGATAATTTGTGACAAAATATACTGTTCTGATTTGACCGCAAAGGTCGCAAAGTTTTACGCAAAGTTCATAAATAATTATGCTCCATTTTAAATCAACCCTTTTTTTGCCAATTTGCGAACATAAATAGCACACGGATGACACAGATTGGACTGATTTTACACAGATTTTTTGACAAAGCTATTCCAATTTTAAAAATACCAGCACTTTTTTAGATAACTATCCATAACTAGTACCAAACAGCTGAAATTAGCCACAAATTAAAAAAATTTATACGGATTTAAAAAAAAAAAATAGCAACCAAATCTATGAGAATCAGTATAATCAGAGGCAAAAAATATAGACAGTGCACTTTGCAGGCAGTCCTATTTTTTTATTACAATGTGCAAACCTGTCTTTGTAACTATTACCATCTCTAATATCAATTGCTTCCAGCTTCAGCTGGAAGTATAAAATTTGCTCTATTTTTAATGGCTTTAGCCAAAATACAGGTTGCTATTTTGGCTAAAGCCAATTTTCATTGACTTACTATTCCTCCAGCTGAAGCTGGAGGCAATTGAACAAATAATTAAACAATTTCCAAAGCACTTTCCACAACTTCATACACTTTTTGCAGTTGAGCATCGGTAATCACATAAGGAGGCAAAACATAAACGATATTCCCAACTGGCCGCAGAATCACTCCATTTTCAATAAAGAAATTATAAAGCTTGTTACGTAAAGTTCCGTAATAGCTTGCAGAAGTTTCTATTTTTATTTCTAATGCAAAAATAACTCCCAGCACTCTCGTCTCCGTAACCATTGGATGATTTTCAACCCGTTTTTTAAATTCTAAATGGCTTTTATTTATTCGAGTCAAATTATGCTGCATTTCTTCTGTTTCCAATAAAGTTAAACTGGCCAAAGCCGCTGCGCAGCCCGTAGGATTTGCGGTAAAAGTATGTCCGTGAAATAACGCCTTATTGATATCCTCATCATAAAAAGCGTCAAAGAGATCTTGAGTAAAAGTCGTAATCGCCATCGGAATGGTTCCTCCCGTCAAAGCTTTGGACAAACACATCATATCAGGATTTTGGGTCAAATAATCACAGGCAAACGTTTTTCCGGTTTTCCCAAAGCCCGTCATCACTTCATCGGCAATCGTAAGCACATTGTTTTGTTGGCAAATTTGAATTAATTGATCCAGCGATTCTGACTCGTACATTACCATTCCAGCGGCTCCCTGAACCAAAGGCTCAAATATAAATCCCGCACAATTATGGTTTTTTATAACTTCTCTCAAAGCATCAAAACTTGCCTGTTCCTGCCCTTTAATTGGCACAGGAATCCGAGCCACATCAATAAACATTCCCTGAAACGCTTGCGTATAAAATGAAATTCCGCTGGCAGCCATTGCAGCAAAAGTATCGCCGTGAAAAGCATTTTCGAAAGCAATAATTGTTGTACTCTTTTCCCCTTTATTGTAAAAATACTGCAAAGCCACTTTGATAGCCACTTCAACCGATGTAGAACCATTATCGGAAAAAAACACTTTTTTTTGATTGATTGGCAAAATTGCTAAAACCTTTTCAGCTAAAACAATGGCTGGCTCATGCGTAAATCCTCCAAACAAAACATGCTCCAATGTAGTGAGCTGTTTGTAAATCGCATCGGCAATAAATTTATTGGAATGCCCATACGGATTCACCCACCAAGAAGCGATTGCATCAATATATTCTTTGTTGTCTTCGTCCCAAAGCAAAGCGCCTTCTCCTTTGGTTATCGCAATAGGAAGAGCTGCTGTTTTGTGTTGTGTATATGGATGCCAAAGATGTTGGCTGTCTCTTTCGATTAAACTCATTAGATTTTAGATTCTTGATTAACGATTTCTGATTTGATATTGATTATTGACATTGCTATTGAAGTTCCAACAAATTTTCTCGAAACAAATCTGCATATTCTTTGATTACATTTTGGTCGAAATAAGGTTCTTGTTCGATTCTGCCAATGCATTTAAGACCCGTTTTGTTCAAAATAATCGATTCCGTTGCTTTATTTTCATCACCGGAAAAGACAATTCCTCCAATCGCTATTTTACGATTATATAAGGATTCAATTGTAAGTAACGTATGATTGATGCTTCCCAAATAATGTCTGGAAACCACAATCGCCTTATAATCAGGCTGAATTAAATCAATAACACAATCTGTCTCGTTCAATGGCACAAAAACACCTCCTGCACCTTCAATAACCAAATGATTTTTCGTTTTTGGTTCTTTTATTTGTTTCAAATCAATGGTTATTCCGTCTATTTCGGCAGCAAGATGAGGACTGGCTGGCGTATTCAGCAAATAGCTATTCGGATGGATTATCGTTTTATCATTGGAAACAAATGATTTTACTTTATGGCTGTCTGAATTGTCAACATCACCCGCTTGAATGGGTTTCCAGTAATCGGCTTGTAAAGCTTCGACAATAATAGCTGAGGCAATTGTTTTGCCCACATCGGTAGAAATTCCTGTAATAAATAGTTTCATGTTTTGGCCACGGATAAAACCGATTGAACGGATTATCACGGATTTTAAAATTACTTTTTATTGTTTGTATATATAATACGTTTGAATTCTGGTTCTTCTCCAAAATTTAAAACTAGTCCAACTTCAATTTCTGTTGCTTTCAAATAATTCATTAATTGCGCAATATGAACATTCATGAGTAATTCGCAAGCTTTAAGTTCAACTATAACTTTATCTTCAATAAATCAGCATAATATTCACCAACTAATTGATTCTTAAAATAAACTTTAATTTACTTTTGAGCTTCAACTTTGTAACCCAAAGATTTTAATTCAAAATATATTGCATTTTGATACACTTTCTCAAGAAAACCGTAACCAAGTTGGTTATAAACGGCATAATATGCTTTCAAAATTGAATCGGTAATACTTTTATAAAGTAAGTCGGCCATAATAAATCCTTATTAATCTGTTAAATCAGTGTTATCCGTGGGCCAATATACAAAGTTACTCAACAGTGTCAATACTTTGGTAATTTCTTCTTTTGTATTATAGCTATGAATGCAAAAACGAAGCCTTTCCTGTCCTACGGGAACTGTCGGCGAGAGTATAGCTTTCGCATCGAACCCATTTTCCTGTAAAGCAACAGCAATATCTTTCACTTTCTCATTCCCTGGAATTATCACACTTTGGATTGCCGATTTACTGCGGATAAAAAGCGGATTCAAATACAGCATTTTCTTTACCTGATTAAAAAAAACAATATTATCACGAAGTGACTCAATCGCATTTTTATCTTTTTCTAAATGATGATAACTCACGAAAATAGTGGCTACCGAATGAGGAGAAAGTCCTGTGGTGTATATAAAGCTTCGGGCAAAATTAACGAGATACGATTTTAATTCATTTGAACCTAAAACAACTGCGCCATGACAGCCCAAACCTTTCCCAAAAGTCATTATTCGGGCAAATATTTTGTCCTGCAATTTTAAATACTGCATCAAACCTTCCCCTTTTTCACCAAAAACACCCAAAGCATGCGCTTCATCAACCACTAGATAACAGCTGTATTTTTCTGAAACGGCAATCAATTCTACCATATTCGGGCAATCGCCGTCCATCGAAAAAACAGTTTCCGTTACAATGTAAATAGTTGTTGGTTGTTGGTTGTTGGTTGTTGGTTTTAAAATTAATCGTTCTAAATCCTCAAAATCATTGTGCTTAAATTTATATGATTTGGCATTTGACAGTTGGATTCCGTCCCGAATCGAGGCGTGGCACAATTCATCATACAAAATCAAATCGCCTTTTTGAGGAACTGCGCTAAAGAAACCAACATTGGCATCATAACCCGAATTGAACAGTAAAGCCGATTCCGACTGATGAAATTGAGCAATATATTTTTCGGTTTCGGCATATAAAGTGTGGTTGCCGGAGATTAACCGCGATCCTGTGGCGCCATTAGTTTTTATATCATTATCCAATAAAAATTGATGGGTCGCATAAAAAATCGCTTCCGATTTTGAAAAACCAATATAGTCATTCGAAGAAAAATCAATTAAATCATTCGGTTGCGGGAGAATCCGCAATGAATTATTTTGTCTTCGGATATCGAGTTTATCGCTAAGTTTTTTTGGAAAATTCATAAAAGCAAAGTTATGAAAATATTTTTTTAGACCTGAGGCGTTTTAAAACCCGTTGGCAAAAAAAAACGCCTAACAAATTGCTAGGCGTTATTTATTTAAAACTAAATTGTCTTAATCTGCTAAGACAATCACTTTATTATCTTTTAACTCAAGAGTCCCAGAGTTAATTTCTAAAGTATAATTTTGATCATTTATTTTGGTAAATAAACTTGCTGTTTCTTCGTCTAAATCAAAACTTGGAGCAGTAATATTAACCGTTCCTTTTTGCAACAATGAAACTATTGGCGCGTGATTATTCAACATTTGAAAACGACCGTCTACTCCTGGAACAGAAATAGAAGTGATTTCTCCTGAAAATAATTTTGCTTCTGGTGATACTATTTCTAAAATCATAATTATTTAGTTAATAGTTGATGGTTGATGGCTGGCGGTTGTTTCTAACAACTGACAACTAACAACTAACAACCAATTACGCTTCTGCCAACATTTTTTCTCCAGCCTCGATAGCTTCTTCAATAGTACCTTTAAGGTTGAAAGCTGATTCTGGCAAGTGATCTAATTCACCGTCAATAATCATGTTAAATCCTTTGATAGTATCTTTGATATCAACTAAAACACCTTTTAATCCTGTAAATTGCTCAGCAACGTGGAAAGGCTGAGACAAGAAACGTTGAACACGTCTAGCTCTTGAAACCGACAATTTATCTTCTTCAGATAATTCCTCCATACCAAGAATCGCAATGATATCTTGCAATTGTTTGTATTTTTGAAGAATTTCTTTTACTCTTTGTGCACAGTCATAATGCTCAGCACCAATAATGTGAGGAGCTAAAATTCTTGAAGTAGAATCCAATGGATCCACCGCAGGATAGATACCTAACTCAGCAATTTTACGAGACAATACAGTAGTAGCATCAAGGTGAGCAAATGTTGTTGCTGGCGCCGGGTCAGTTAAATCATCCGCAGGAACGTAAACCGCTTGTACAGATGTAATAGAACCTTTGTTTGTAGATGTAATACGCTCTTGCATTGCACCCATTTCAGTAGCCAATGTTGGTTGGTACCCTACCGCAGAAGGCATACGACCTAAAAGAGCCGAAACCTCAGAACCTGCTTGTGTAAAACGGAAGATATTATCAACGAAGAACAATACGTCTTTTCCTTGATCAGTTCCAGCTCCATCACGGAAATATTCCGCAATAGATAATCCAGAAAGTGCTACACGAGCACGAGCTCCTGGAGGCTCATTCATTTGTCCGAAAACGAAAGTAGCTTTAGACTCTCTCATTCCTGGCATATCAACTTTAGATAAATCCCATCCTCCATTTTCCATAGAGTGCATGAATTCATCACCGTATTTTATAATTCCTGACTCTAACATCTCACGAAGTAAGTCATTTCCCTCACGTGTTCTTTCTCCTACTCCTGCGAATACAGAAAGTCCACCGTGACCTTTTGCTATATTGTTGATCAATTCTTGAATCAATACAGTCTTACCTACTCCAGCACCACCAAACAATCCAATTTTACCCCCTTTTGAATAAGGCTCAATCAAATCGATTACTTTAATACCTGTAAATAAAACTTCGGAAGATGTAGATAAATCTTCAAATTTTGGTGCTTGTCTGTGAATTGAAGTTCCGTTTTCACCTGTTTTTGGCAAAGCTGGCAAACCATCAATAGCATCACCGATTACGTTAAACAAACGACCGTAAACATCAGCACCGATTGGCATTTGGATAGGATTTCCTGTTCCAACTACTTCATAACCTCTGCTCAAACCATCTGTTGAGTCCATCGAAATGGTACGAACTGTGTTTTCACCAATGTGAGATTGTACTTCTAGAACTAATAACGTTCCATCTTTTTTAGTGATTTCTAATGAATCATAAATTTTTGGAAGTTCAACATCTTTTCCGTTGAAAACTACATCAACTACTGGTCCAATGATTTGGGCAACTTTTCCTATTACTTTTGACATTACTTATGTATTTATTAAATAGCTATTTAGGTTTATGAAATACAGCCCATCGAAACTTATCGAATGGATACTTTTTTCAGAGTGCAAAGATAATTTTTTAAAATATAAAATCAATATTTTTTTTTACAAAAAAAGCTAAAATTTTATTGGATTGACTATTAAGGCGGTTCAAACTGTCAAAACACCCCATTTTGTCTTAAAATCAAAAAACCACCACGTCATAAACGGGTGGTTTTTTAACATTGATTAAAATTATAATTATTGCATCACAGCAGGAAATAAAGATTGGTATTGAGCCAAATCTACCGTTCTTAAAGTCGCTCCATACTTAGTATTGATAGCATCTATAAAAAGATTAGCAATATAAGCATAGCCTCTTGGTGTAGGATGAACCCCATCTAATGAAAAAGCACCGCCTGCTACATAAGACGCAGTCATCTGAAAATTCCCAAATCGAATTCCTGTAGTAGATAATTGCGTCAACGCTGCTTTTGTATCAACAAATGCCAATCCTTTTGAATCTGCAATTGTTTTTATTGTAACATTATAAGCATCTGTAGCTGTAGCCACTTCTTTAACTTCGTCTTTTGAAAGTACCCATTGATCCGCCAAAGGAACGGAAACACCATTAATTTTTGTTATATCTCCTCCTACAAATGTCCCTATGAAAGTTCTTGCCAATAACACTACAAGATCTTCTTTTGTCGCTTGTCTGTAAGATGGCACTCTATAAGCAGCTAAATTAGTCAAATAGCTGTCCTCAATAACAACCGCATTATTACCCGCTGCAAATTTTATGGTTCTTCTTGCTGCTTCTTCAGCACTTAGCAATTTATTTGTTACCATAGCCTGTAAACCTCCATTGTATTGCGCATAACCCGCATTTAATTGAGCCGCCTTTGTAGCATCCAAAGGAACTGGATTATAAGGAACTGTTGTAAAATAAGGCAGAGACGTAACATACGGCAAATTTGCGACTACTCCTTTTGCTCCTTTAGCCGTCAAACTAGTAACTAAACCAGTATATACATTGGCAAAAACATTTGGATCTGTAATATCATTTGGACCATATGTTGAAGGGTCAAAATTTCCCGTTTGATTCACACCAATACCTCCAGATGTAGCAAAACTTAAAACATCGCTTCCTCCAACAAACAAAGAAAAGAAACTTGGCAACTGCACCAAAGCATCAGCCAAAACTGTAGCCGTTGCAGAAGTTGCAAAACGAGCATAATACGGATTTGCTTTCCCTGAAGCCACACCCTCCCAATTTCCATATCCAGAGGCAATCAAATGATAGCTCTTAGCCCCAGGAATCCCTAAATTATTAAAAGGCCCCGCTAAATGATTCGTCACTTCTGTAGTTGGAGCCCCTGGCACTGAACCAATAATAGGCGATTTATCAGGGTTAAATCCTAGAATAGCTTTTCTTGTTTCCGCAATTACATTCCCTCGCAATAAAAGCCCTCCTCTATTATCTGCCATAAAGGGCGTAGTAGTAGCAACACCTCCTGCCGGCATAAATTGTTGTGCCAATATATTAACATACGATGTTTCTTGACCTGCTTTAAAAAGAGCTCCATCACTATAACCTGCCGCAAAAGAATCTCCTAAAGCCACGTATTTTGCAAAAGAAGCCGAACCGGGAGTAATAGGAATTTCCGCTGGTGCCGAATCCTCATCATTATTATTACATGCTACAAAGCTTAAAGAAACCAACAGTAGCCATTTGAAATTTTTTATCATACTATATCTTTTAAGTTTTTGTCTTATTTTAATTAAGGATTAATTGTCAATGAAGCAAACCATTGCTGACCTATTGAACCCGCACCTATCACTTGAATATAATCTTTACCTCCAATATTAGTCCCTCCTACTTTGAACAATAATTTATATTGCGGAAGAGCATAATTGATTTGAGCATCAAAGACAGTTGTTGACGGAATCATACCGTCCGCAAAAGAAGATTGCCATAAATACTCTGAGTTCCATCTAACATTTGTGTTAAATCCAAAATTTTTAAACATTCTAGTATTTCCTAAAGACGCTTTTACTCTATGTTTTGGAGTATTAAAACCTGTAACAAATCCAGGATCCTCAGATTGGTCGAAATCTAATTGAGAATAATTATAATTTGCTCCTAATTCGAAATTTTTATAGACTTTTTTAGACAATCCAACACCAAAACCTAATGAAGCAACATCAGCAGAAGTATTACTGTATACCTGATAAATTCTTCTGTCGGTTCTAACCAAAGCATAGACCGGACTTAAAGGATCTGACAAATTGATTGCCGAATTAACATCCCCATAATAAACACCAGCCACTCTTGAAGTATTCAAGAAATGATTGTATTGATTGTAATACCCATTGATGTCAACCGAAAAATCGTTATTAATTACCGTACGATATCCCAACTCATAAGCTTTCACTTCTTCAGGACGAACTAAATTTACGTTTGCCGATTTTAGTTTAGCAGCAGCTCCAGCCACATCAGATGGTTTCTCAGCCAAGGCTTTACCAAAATCTTGTACCGAAACTAATGTATATGACCTATTATAAGCATCCGTACCATTCATAACAACGGTTGGAGTAGCAGGTTTACCAGCCAATATATAAGCAGCCTGACCCGCAGCACTAACATTTAAAGTCTCAGAAAAACGCACTAAATTTTCAGGAGCAGAACCAATTAAAGCAAACGGCCCTAAATCAAGTCCGATATACTGATCCTGTGTAGTTGGATTTCTAAAACCTGTTTGGTAAGAAGCTCTAAAGTTGTGTGTTTTTTGTGCTCCAGCAGAGTACACAACAGAAACTCTTGGCGATACATTTCCGTCAAAATTTTGACTTTTATCATAACGTATAGAAGCAACCAATTTCAAACGGTCATCCAAGAACATTTTAGACCCTTGTGTATATATTCCATATTCACTATAACGAATTGGCCCATCATAATCGGTAAAAATCGAACCGCTAGAATTCATTTCATATTGACGAGCAGAACCTCCTACTTGAATTTCAGCAAATTTGATTAAATCCTTAAAACTATAATTAACATCCGAATGGTAAATTTTTGATTGATCAGTGAATTTTGCCCCTTGCGTAAAGTCAGGATTACCTTTAACAGTATTCAAAGCATTTGCAAACTCAGGAGTTCCAGGCACAAATCTTGGCCCTCTTGGCGCTGAAGGATTTGTTGGATCCGTATTAGGAAC
Source organism: uncultured Flavobacterium sp. (assembly GCA_963511725.1). Lineage (GTDB taxonomy): Bacteria > Bacteroidota > Bacteroidia > Flavobacteriales > Flavobacteriaceae > Flavobacterium. The sequence goes on along the minus strand of CAUPKA010000006.1, from coordinate 145,315 downwards.
TAAGTTCAAGCCTGGAGAAACATTAGTGTCCGCAAAAGTTCGCGCATAATTAGCAGCTTCATTTGCATCAAGCCCTAAAGCAGCAGATGATAATTGAAATGCAGTTCCATAATCTGTAAACCAGTTTGTATCCGATTTAGCCAATCTTTGAACATTCCAACCTGCAAAACGCATGTCATAAGAATTCCCAGCATTCTCAGATGATTGATAAGCTCTTGCAAAAAAGTTTTTCCCTTTCACTTCGATTCTCGTCTGACTCATAAAGAAATCATTCAAAGCATACCTGTTTGCTCCTTGGTAAATAGTATTCCCAAGACCTAATTTATATTGAAGTATAATCTCAGTATCATTTGCCCATGGCTTAAAATGCATAGAAAAATCTGCTTTTACACTATTTACTTTATTATCATTTAAATCTTTTTCACGATAACCGGATCTACTTACCTGTCCAACATTATTAATAAAAAAAGTCACCTCGTCTCCATAAATATTTAAACCATCATAGTTTTGTTCTCCATCGTGACTTAAAGCACCTTTATCGCCGCCCACCGCCATATTTCTTCTACCATCAGCTATCCATTCGGTAGCTTTCATATAATTAAAATTAGCTTTAACTGCAAAATGCTTGCTAAAAGCTGTTGCCGCTCTAATTCCCATATCAAAATAATCATTAGTACCCGCAACATCTTGAGTCGTTTGACCATATTTTACATAAGAACTAATTCCTTGATGAATAAATGGACTCTTACTGTTCATAAATAAGATCCCATTAAACGCATTAGCTCCATACAAAGCAGAAGATGCACCTGGCAAAAGCTCAACACTAGCCACATCAATATCAGAAAGCCCAATTAAGTTCCCTAACACAAAGTTCAGCGCAGGCGATGAATTATCCATACCGTCCACCAATTGCATAAAACGAGTATTTCCTACCGCAGCAAAACCTCTTGTATTTACTGTTTTGAATGAAATACTACTGGTATTAAACTGTACTTCTTTTAAATTTTCCAAACCATCATAGAAAGTTGGAGCAGTTGTACTTTTTACTTGCTGAATCCCCATTCTTTCAATTGTCACAGGTGATTGCAGTACTCTTTCAGGCGCTCTCGAAGCGGAAACAACAATCTCGTTTAATTTTGTCTCTTCTGAATTTAATTTTACAACCACTTTTTGACTAAATGATTCCACAGAAATATCAGAAGAACTATATCCGATAGCTTTAATTTCAAGAGAAAAAGGAAGTGTTTGCTTAGTAATTAAAACAAAAGAACCATCGTAATCCGAAACCGCTCCTTCCTTTGTTCCTGCCACATTGATACTGGCACCAGCTATTGGCTGATTTTTTTCATCTGTAACAACCCCTTTGATAGAATTTTGCGCAAAAGATATGCTACAAAAGAATAATGTTAAAAAAAGTAAATACAATCTCATTTGGCTAAATTTTCTTGGTTAATGAAGCCAAATTACATATATTTTTTAATTATTAATAAAAATTTTAAAAATAAATTTTGTTATTATTAGCAAAAAGCCAACTTATATAACAATACAATATTTTCATATATTGCATAATTATTAATAAAATAATGACTTATTCATGTAATATACTATGCACACATAGCAATTTGGCAATTATATTAAATTTATCACAAAAATTTACAACGTTTTCGTAAAAAGTATAAAGCAAAAAAAAGCGAGAAATAATTCTCGCTTTTAAAAAAATATTTATCTATAGACTACTCAACCGTAACAGACTTAGCTAAATTTCTAGGCTGATCCACATTACAACCTCTCATAACAGCAATATGATATGACAGCAACTGCAATGGTATAGTTGTTATTAATGGTGATAAAGCATCTGATGTTTCAGGAATTTCAATAACATAATCTGCTAATTCACGAACTTGCGTATCCCCTTTTGTCACAACAGCAATAATTTTACCACTTCTCGATTTAATTTCCTGAATGTTACTTACAATTTTATCATAATGCCCTTGCTTTGGAGCAATTACAATAACAGGCATCAATTCATCAATTAATGCTATAGGTCCGTGTTTCATCTCCGCAGCTGGATAACCTTCTGCATGTATATACGAAATCTCTTTAAGTTTTAAAGCCCCTTCAAGTGCAACTGGAAAATTATAACCACGCCCTAAGTATAAACAATTAGGCGCATCTTTGAAAACAGCAGCAATTTCCATTGCTTTAGCATTAGTATCCAATGCTTCCTTCACTTTTTCAGGAATAATTTCTAATTCTTGAAGATAAGTATGAAAATCAGACTGCGTCAAAGTACCTTTTGCTTTAGCTAAACGCAAAGCCAACATTGTTAAAACGGTGATTTGAGTAGTAAATGCCTTTGTTGAAGCTACCCCAATTTCTGGCCCAGCATGCGTATAAGCTCCTGCGTGAGATTCTCTGGAAATAGAAGATCCTACTACATTACATACACCAAAGACAAAAGCCCCATGTTCTTTTGCAAGTTTTATAGCTGCCATTGTATCGGCAGTTTCACCTGATTGTGAAATTGCTATTACAACATCCTTGCTGTTAATGATTGGATTTCTATATCTAAATTCAGATGCGTATTCAACTTCAACAGGAATTCTCGCAAATTCTTCAATAACATATTCAGCAACTAAACCAGCATGCCAAGAAGTACCGCAAGCCACAATTATAATTCTGTCTGCATTCAAAAATTTCTCAATATTATCTTCAACACCTGCCATCTGAATAATTCCTTCATTAGCATGTAATCTACCACGGTAAGTATCTTTAATAACACTTGGCTGTTCGTAGATTTCTTTCAACATAAAATGATCATAACCTCCTTTTTCAATTTGCTCCAAGTTCATTTGAAGCTCTTGAATATAAGGATCAACAATAGAGTCGTCTTTAATTTTACGAACTTTCATCGATTTATGCAATCTAATATTAGCCATTTCCCCGTCTTCAAGATACACTGCATTCGAAGTGTACTCAATAAATGGAGAAGCATCTGAAGCGATAAAATATTCACCTTCACCAATTCCAATAGCCAATGGACTACCCAATCTTGCTGCAACTATTTCATTAGGGCTCTTTTTGTCAAAAACTGCAATAGCATAAGCTCCTACCACTTGATTTAGCGCCACTTGGACAGCTTTACCTAACTTTAATTTTTCCTTTTTTTGAACTTCTTCAATAAGATTAATTAAAACTTCAGAATCAGTATCAGAAGTAAAAGTATAACCTCTTTTTATCAGCTCAACTTTCAAAGGAGCATAATTTTCAATAATTCCATTATGAATTATCACCAATTCCCCAGAATTTGAAACATGAGGATGTGAATTTACATCATTCGGAACTCCATGAGTCGCCCAACGTGTATGTCCGATTCCGATAGTTCCGTTTGTGGTAATTTCTTTTTCGGCTTTAGCTTCAAGGTCTGAAACTTTACCTTTAGTTTTTGACAGCTTCACTGACTCACCATCATAAAGCATTACTCCTGCACTATCATACCCACGGTATTCCAGCCTCTTAAGACCTTTTATTATAATAGGATAAGCTTCTCTATAACCGATATAACCAACGATTCCACACATAGTTTCCCTTAATTAGTTTTAGTATAATACACTACAAATTTCAATCTCTTTTTATCATCTGCGATATTATTACCATAGACAATGGTTCCTAACGGATTCATAACAGAAGCCATAGGTACTTTTGACGGAACCTGGGTTTTATCTCTTACCGAATAAAAACCAGATCTATTAATATTTTCAGTAACGACCAATCCTAAATCCACATTAGTTGAATCATTTTTTACAAGATTTTTAATATGCTCTGTTATTCTAAACTTATAATACGAACCTCCGTTTGCCTCAGTTTGCTTGTTAAAAATTCCACCAAAAATAAATCTATCATTTTTAGGATTACTTGAACTTGTTCCATCCAACCTATAATCCTCTAAAATAGTATTATGCGTAAAATCATATAAATAAATTCTTTGTGGTATATAAGTGTCTTTCATATCACTAGAATTTAAATGAAAAGTTAATTCTGCTTGGTTAACAAGACATTTATTAGTTCGCAAAATATCTAATTGATCTGCCACACCATTTGGAACTCCGTGCTCACCATCTGCACCAAATTTATCTTCCCCAAATAGCTTTAATATAGACATTGAACCTTCGCCTCCTTTTAAATATAAATTAGCAACACCTTGAGCTTTAACAGCATCAGTAGCTGTTTTTGTAGCATCAGTATAACCAGCATTAGTATTACTTTGATTCAATAAACTAACTGTATTTCCAGTCAAATTCAACACAAATGTTTTTTCCGTTTCGACAGCGCTTACAGTCTCTGTATAAGTAATTGTTATCTTTCCTGCTTTAAAATTAATCATTGCCAACTCACCTGAACTAGCTTCAATATTAAAAAACAAACCTCTAAAATAATTTGCAAACACATTATTATCAACCAAAGAACCTGCTGGCGCATTCAATATTTTAGCTGTAAAAAAAGCTTTATTCAAATTCAGCTGCATCGCCGGAGGAGTCCAAGTGGTTATATCTTTGCCATTTGTAGTGGTTTTCACAGGGTGTTGAGAAGGATCAAAAAAGAATGCAGAATTTTGAGCAGTGTCAGAATCATCGTTTAAAGCATTCCCAATTATATTTTGAGTAAAATCCGAATATTGGTCGTTATAATATTTTTGAGGTTGTGTCAATTGATCCTCGGGATCCAAATTTCTCAAATAATAACCAGACTCATGAACACTGAGCTTCATTTTTGCCTTAGCAGGTCCATAAATAGAATCTAAAATATACACAGTTTTTCCTTCACTGTCAATGGTTGCGTCTGGATCTTTATGACTGAAATAAGGCACTGACAAAACAACGCTTTTTATTTTTGCAGTAGTTAAATCAAAAGTTGGATTCACAGATGCCATTGTAAGCTGCGTTACAAAAGTTGCCGTAGTAGTGCCAAATGAAGGATTATCATACACTCCCAAAGCATTTATATCCAAGTTATTTGATTGAATAGGTTCAATTTTTTCATTGTATGCAACAACTGGAAATTCTTCCTTAACAATACCAAAAGAATTATCTCCTACAATATCTTCACCAACAACATTAAATTCTTTATCACATGAATTAAAAAGAACAACAAAAAAAAGGAAAGGAATTGTTTTAAAAAAAGAATTTTTAAGCATATTTATTCGTAAAAGATTGATTTATAACAACATGTTTTTATAGAACTCAGTATAAGCTACTGCAAATTCATCCTTAAATTTCAAAGGTAAAAAAGGTTTATTTGAAGATTCTATAAATTTTGTTAAACTTGGAGAGAGGCCGTCAGAAGCAATAATAACTGCATCCGAATTTCGGACAGTAGCTTTCATTATATTTTCATAGTTCGGAACTTCTAATTCGGTAATAGCTTCATCAGGAATGCCATCAAAACGCACTTTATTAATCATTTCAGCATCTAATGTTCCATCAAAAGATTGACTATAAACAGAAGTAACTATCTTAGTATCCGAAAACAATGCCTCATTTTTATAAAAATGCTTCATATAAATAGGCAACATGGCAGCCATCCAACCGTGAACATGTATAATGTCGGGTACCCAGTTTAATTTTTTAACAGTTTCAACAACTCCTTTCGCAAAAAAGATGGCACGTTCGTCATTATCAGGATACATCACTCCTTCTTCATCTGCAAAAGTTGCTTTTCTTTTAAAATACTCTTCGTTATCAATAAAATAAACTTGAATTCTCTCTTTTGGGATTGAAGCTACTTTAATAATAAGAGGCATATCCAAATCATTCACCACCAAATTCATTCCAGACAACCGAATCACTTCATGCAATTGATGTCTTCTCTCGTTAATATTTCCATACCTCGGCATAAAAATTCTAATTTGCCCACCTTGATCATTAATCATTTTAGGTACGTCGTAAGACATTAATGAAACCTCATTTTCAGCGAGATAAGGCACAACTTCAGATGATACATATAATATCCTCTTATCTTTCATAATATAAATTGATTAATTATTGGCAATAAAAACCATGCAAAATTACAAAAATTTATGCAGTTATGGACTAAAATATTAAGTTTGCACCTAATTTAAACAAAACGGCCATGCAAATTTTCGATGGAAAAAGAGCTTTAATGGATTATTTAAGTTCAATAAAGACTACAAATTCTTCAATTGGATTTGTTCCAACAATGGGTGCTTTACACAAAGGCCATCAGTCGCTAATGACGCAATCTGCTCAAGAAAACGACATAACCGTTGTAAGTATTTTTGTAAATCCAACACAATTTAACAATCCTGAAGATTTAAAAAAATATCCACGCACATTAGATGAAGATATTATCAAAATTTCTCAAATAAATCCAAATATTATTGTTTTTGCACCAACAGTCGAAGATATGTATGAAGGAAAAACCTTGTCACAGTCTTTTGATTTTGACGGATTAGAAAATAAAATGGAAGGAAAGTTTAGGCCTGGCCATTTTGACGGGGTTGGAACTATTGTAAAACTCCTTTTCGAAATTGTTCAGCCCAAAAGAGCCTATTTTGGAGAAAAAGATTTTCAACAAGTGCAGATTGTAAAAAAAATGGTCGAGAAAAACCATTTACCCGTAACGATCGTTGTTTGCCCCATTTTAAGAGAAACCAACAACTTAGCTATGAGTTCTCGAAATGAACGCTTAACTTTGCAGCAAAGAAAAGAAGCAGGCATTATTTATAAAATACTAACAGAAGCTAAAACGAAATTCACAAATAATTCTGCTCAAAAAACAACTCAATGGGTTCAAAATGAATTCAATAAAAACAAAGAATTCACTTTAGAATACTTTGAAATTGCAGATGAAGACACTCTTTCCACCTGCAATCGAAAAAATAAAAACAAAAAATACCGAGCGTTTATTGCTGTGTTTATCAACAGCGTTCGCTTAATAGATACTATTTCTTTAAATTAAAACACCATGCAAATTCAAGTTGTTAAATCAAAAATTCACCGAGTAAAAGTTACAGGAGCCGACTTAAATTACATCGGGAGTATCACTATAGATGAAGCATTATTAGAAGCATCAAATATAATAGAGGGAGAAAAAGTATCGATCGTAAACATTAATAATGGAGAACGTTTTGATACTTATGCGATTGTTGGAGAGAAAAATTCCGGAATAATTACATTGAATGGCCCGGCTGCACGAAAAGTTCAGAAAGACGATATCATTATCATCATTTCGTATGCCACATTAGACTTTGAAGAAGCAAAAACATTCAAGCCATGGATTGTTTTCCCTAATGAAAATGACAACTCTTTAACATAATAGTTTATCTATTTCATCTTTCATGATACAATAATAATTGTTTATATTGCGCACTATTTCTTATAAATAATCAACCCCAAAAATATGAAACATTTATTAATAGCTTTACTAGCCCTTTTTTCCTTTTCCTGTTTTGCACAAATAAAAACAATCAGTTTTAACTCTGAAAAGCTAAAAGAAAAAAGAGACCTTTATGTCTCATTACCTGATTCTTATGAGAAAAACAAAACCAAACAATACCCCTTATTGGTTTTATTGGACGGAAATTATTTATTAAATCCTTTTACCGGTTCATTAACTTATGGTTCCTATTGGGATGATTTACCAGAAGTTATAATTGTAGGCATAAATCAAAACAAAAATGATCAAAGAAACATTGACTGCGGTGTTGACCCAGTAACAGGAATGCCTGATGGAAAAAGTGTAGACTTCTTCGATTTTATTTCTTTGGAACTTATTCCTATGATTCAAAAGGAATACAGAATAACCAACTTCAAAATTATAGCTGGACATGACACTACTGCTTCTTTTTTGAATTTTTTTTTATATAAAGACAAACCATTATTTAACGCTTATATCTCATTAAGCCCTGAATTACCTGTAAATATGGAGCAAACACTACCAGATTTACTAGCAAATTCGAAAACACCTCTGTTCTATTATCTATCGACAGCCGATGGAGATGAGAAAAAAATGAGAGAAAGAATTATAAATCTTGACACAAGTCTAAAAGCAATTAATAATCCTGATCTAAACTATAAATTCGAAGATTTCAAAGAAGCTTCTCATTATTCTCTGGTTTTGCATTCGATTCCGTCTGCATTATATCAAATTTTTTCAGCAGCAAAACCAATATCAGTAGTGGAATACAAGACTAAAATAGTCACTCTTAAAGAAGGCTATGTTGATTATTTGAAAAAAAAATATGACATAATCGAAAATTCATTTGGGATTAAAAACCCAATTCGAATTTCAGATTTTAAAGCAATTGAAGCTGCAATTCTGGAAAACAAAGATTATAACGAGCTAGATGCCCTAGCAATTCTTGCAGATAAAAGCTACCCAAAAAGCATGTTAGGTGACTATCAATTAGCAACAATGTTTGAAAAAAAAGGAGATAATCCAAGAGCCGTTCGCTATTATATGTCTGGATTTAATAAAGAAGAAATTGCCGATTTAACCAAAGACATGATGTTTGCCAAAGCAGAAGAATTAAAAAAGACTTATGCTAAAAAACCAAAAATAAAAGGCAAAGTAGGTCAGGACACTTCAACAGATGTGCAAACTGAAGCTCCCGTAACGGATGTTCCTGCAGCTGAAACTCCTGTAAGCGAAGAAAAAAAACAATAATAAATGGCTACTAAAGTAAAAACATCTTTTTTTTGCCAGAATTGTGGTGCTCAATATGCTAAATGGCAGGGACAGTGCAATTCCTGTAAAGAATGGAATACTATTGCCGAGGAAATTATACAAAAACAGGAAAAAGTAGCTTGGAAAAGTGAATCATCCACAACCAGTAAAGCCCCAAAACCTTTACGTATTAATGAAATTGACAGTGCCGAAGAAATTCGGCTAGACACTACCGACAATGAATTGAACAGAGTCTTGGGTGGCGGGATCGTACCTGGCTCTTTAATTCTTTTAGGAGGCGAACCTGGTATTGGAAAAAGTACGCTATTGCTTCAGATTTCATTAAAATTACCTTACAAAACATTATACGTATCTGGAGAAGAAAGCCAAAAGCAAATTAAAATGCGTGCCGAACGTATCACTCCAAATGGAGACAACTGCTATATTCTTACCGAAACCAAAACTCAGAATATCTTCAAACAGATTGAAGCCATTCAGCCCGAAATTGTCATAATCGATTCGATTCAGACTTTACATACCGATTATATTGAATCAACTGCTGGAAGTATTTCCCAAATTCGGGAAACCACAGCCGAATTAATCAAATTTGCCAAAGAAACCAATATTCCAGTTATTTTAATTGGTCACATCACAAAAGACGGAACTATTGCAGGACCAAAAATCCTAGAACACATGGTCGATACGGTGCTTCAATTTGAAGGCGACCGCAATCATGTCTATCGTATTTTGCGGTCGTTGAAGAACCGTTTTGGTTCTACAGCCGAAATCGGAATTTACGAAATGCTGGGAAGCGGATTGCGGGAAGTATCAAATCCTTCCGAGATATTGATTTCGCACAAAGACGAAGAATTATCTGGAACAGCCATCGCAACAACGCTTGAAGGCATGCGCCCCTTGATGATCGAAATACAATCTCTGGTTAGTACCGCAGTTTACGGAACTCCGCAAAGAAGTACCACAGGCTACAACGCCAAAAGGCTGAATATGATTTTGGCCGTTTTGGAAAAAAGAGCCGGTTTTAGGCTTGGCGCCAAAGACGTTTTCCTGAATGTAACCGGAGGAATTTCGGTGGATGATCCCGCCATAGATTTAGCTGTTGTGGCCGCTATTTTATCGTCTAATGAAGACATTCCTGTCGAAAAAGGGTTTTGTTTTGCTGGCGAAGTTGGGCTTTCGGGCGAAATCCGTCCAGTGAATCGTGTGGATCAGCGCATTCAAGAAGCTGAAAAACTGGGGTTTTCAACTATTTTTGTATCCAAATACAATAAAATTGCCTTAAAAAACACAGGAATAAAAATCCAATTGGTCGCTAAAATCGAAGATGTTGCCAGCCAGTTGTTTGGGTGAAAACAATATAAATACACTCATAAGTTTAACACAGATTTCACAAATTCGCACAAATTAATTTGTGTAAATTTGAGAAATCTATGTTAAAAAAATAACATTCGTGTATTTATAATTTTTTACTGCCATAATCAGCACATAAGACACCCATAAAATAAAGAATCCTTTTTCTATTTCACACATGAGAACGAACAAACAAAAGTTATTATTGGCTTCCAAAATACTTGGAATCGTTATTACCCTACTCATAATCGGTTTTCTTGTATTTAGGGACGAACTTTTGGATCAGGCTGTAGATAAGGTTTCTGCAACTATGAAACTGGAATACAACAGTGAATTTGCCATCAAAAAAGCTTCTTTTGATGGTGTTTCGGGAATAGAATTGGACGAAATCACCTTGGCTCCAAAAAACCTGGACACTATCTTTAAAATTCAAAAAATAAAAACAACTGTCAATTTATGGCGATTATTTATTGGCGATGTGCAGCTTGGAACTCTTGAAATAAAAAACGGCTATGTCCAATTAACCAAAAAAGGAAAAGTCAAAAACTTTGGTGCATTCTTGAAAAGAGACAAAAACGAACCAAAGAGCAACAATAAAAGAGATTATGCCGAATTTGCCTATCGCATTATTTCCAAAGTCCTCAATTTAGTTCCAACAGATATGACTCTGGAAAATTTAGTTTTCAAGCTCGATGATAACGGTAAAAAAGCAACCGTAAACTTCAAAAAACTAACTTTATTCGAAACTAAATTAGAATCATCCATCGATGTTCAAACCAATACTTTTGCGCAACGATGGAGAATTAACGGAATGGCAGACCCAAGAAACAAAAAAGGAGATCTTCATTTTTTCAACATTGACACTGGAGCAATCAAAGTGCCTTATTTTGACGAACGCTACAATCTAAAAGCCAGTTTTGACTCCATTCGTTTCAATGTCCAAAATATTGATATGAGTGGCGGTGAATTACACTTTGACGGTTACAGTTCTATTACCAATTTAAAAGTGAACCATAAAAGAATCGCTAATAAAGACGTAAACATCAAAAATGCCAGATTTGATTTCCGCTTCTTGCTGGGTTCTGATTTCATCTCACTAGACAGCAGTTCAACTTTCCAATTCAACAAAATAAAAATACATCCTTATCTTTCCTATAACACAGAAGAAGATACCGTTTATAGACTAAAAATCACCACTCCAAAAATGAAGACGCAGGATTTCATCACTTCCCTTCCCGATGGATTGTTTACCCATTTTCAAGGCATGGAAGCTACCGGCGATTTTGATTATAAACTGGACTTCATGTTCAATAAAAACAAGCCAAACACAATTGTTTTCAATAGCAATGTAAACAAACAAAATGTAAACATAATCAAATACGGAAATATCGACCTTGCCAAATTAAACGGAGAATTCACCTATAGAGCTATCGATAAAGGCGTCCTACAACGTCCTGTTTTTGTCGGTTCAAGTAATCCGTATTACACGCCTTTGGATCAAATTTCGCCTTATTTGCAAAAATGTGTTTTAACTTCCGAAGATCCTTCGTTTATGTCGCATCGCGGTTTTATAAACGAAGCCTTCAAACAGTCTATTCTAAAAAACATCCGCACCAAAAAATTCTCTCGTGGAGCAAGTACAATAAGTATGCAATTGGTTAAAAACGTATTCCTTACCCGAGAAAAAACCTTGTCGAGAAAATTGGAAGAAATTCTGTTAGTTTACATCATAGAAAACAACAGAATTACGAGCAAACAACGAATGCTTGAAGTTTATTTCAACATTATCGAATGGGGGCCAAACGTATATGGGATTGGCGAAGCTGCCGAATTTTATTTCCAGAAAAGACCAGCTGATTTGAATGTACAAGAATGCTTATTCCTGGCTACGATTATCCCAAAACCAAAGAAATTCATGTGGCAATTTGATCAGGAAGGCCTGCAAAAGGCCTATGCAACTAAACAGCAGACGTTCTTGAGAAACCTGATGTTTCGCCGCGGTTTATTGGTTCCCGAAGACACTATTGGACTGTCTGCTCCCATAACACTTACCGGTCGTGCTCACTCCTTATTGAACATCAAAGTAAAAGATACAACCATAATCGATTCAACGGCTGTAAAGGAAGAGTTTGATTTTTAAACTATATTTTACTGGGTGTTTTTTAACCGCAAAGTTCGCAAAGGAAGCGATATGAACGCAAGACTTTGCGAACTTCGCGGTTAAACTTTCAAACTACTTGAAATTCTTCAAGAAATCCTCTTTATACGTTGGGGAAACCTCAATTTCAGTGGCATCGTTTAAGGTAATAATACCGCCTTTATTATACGATTTCACACAGTTCAAATTGATGATATGCGATTTGTGAACCCTGATAAAAGGCAAAGGCAAGATTTCGGAGAAATGCTTCAAAAAACGGCACGCCATTTTCTTGCTTCCGTTATAAAGATACAAATCGGTAAAATTTCCGTTCCCGCGAAGACGAACGATTTCTTCCATTTTAACGACTTCAAAACCTTCCAATGTTGGCAAAATTACCTGTTGCTTTTCGGGTTTTGGTTCCTTAAAATTTTCAACGATTATCTTATTTCTATTAAAAATCTCATGATTAAGAATTTGATGATGCACTTTGTTTACTGCCACAATTAATTCTTCAATGCTAATGGGTTTCAGCAAATAATAGGCAGCACTTTGATTCAAAGCTTTCAAAGAATACTCCGAAAAAGCCGTTACAAAAATAGTCTCAAAATGCAAATCTTTACAGGCTTCGAGAACATCAAAAGCATTTCCGAAAGGCATTTCAACATCTAAAAAAACCAATTGTGGCTGTAATTCGTGCAACAGTGGCACCGCTTCTTTTATGTTTTGGGCTTCGCCAATAACTTCCACTTGCGGACAATATTTGCTTAAATAATTCTTGAGCACTTCACGAGCCGCCAATTCATCTTCGACAATTACACTTTTTATCTTTTGAAAATTCATCTTATTTTATCAATTAATGGGAAAACAATTTCGACTGTAGTTCCTGTTTCTGGCAATGTTTTCTCAGCAATTTGAAAAGTAATATTCTTTTTGTACAACTCATTCAGCAAACTGATGCGCTCTTTCGTATTGCTCATTCCCCTCGATTCATGCGCTTTCTGATTGCTAGTTTTCAGCTCTTGGCTTTTGGTTAAGCCAATGCCGTTATCATCGATACGAATCACCACTTTTCCGTTAACTAACTGAACTTGCAGCTGCAATAAACCTTTGGCCTCCAAATACCGTAATCCATGCCAAATAGCATTCTCCAAATGAGGCTGAATAATCATATTGGGAACCATCGTTCTTTCGGGATCCAGTTCCGGATCAACGCTTATCTTGAAATCAAATTTATCCTGAAAACGCAGATGTTCCAATTCTAAATATTTTTTCAATTGTTCCAATTCGTTATCCAATGTAATGAAATCCTTGTTGGAATTTTCCATCGTATTTCGCATCAAATTTGAGTAGGAAGTCAAGTATTTATTGGCTTCGCGTTCCTTGTTTTCGGATATAAATTGATTGACGCTATTGAGACTGTTAAAAATAAAATGCGGATTCATTTCACGGCGCAATGACTGCAAGGCGATTTCTTTGTTCTTGGTTTTGATCGAAAAAAGCGATTTTACAATCCACATAAACAATAATAAAAGCAACCCAATCGAACCCAAAAGAAAGTAATTGAAAGTGTTTGTCTTTGTGATTAGTTCGTCTTTCAACGATTTCTCTTTTTCTAATTGGCGAATTTTATCTTCGCTGACCTGAAATGTTTTGGCATCAATCAAAGTCGTATCCGATTGCACCAATTGATCAAAATTTTGAAGAAATTGGTCGTACAAAGCCAAACTTTCTTTGTTATTTCCTTTTCCGTTGTAATACTTAGTCAACGAAATCAAACTCTTTTTGGCTTCTGCAGAATTTCCTTTTTGCAGCGCCAAATCAAAGGCTTCTTTCAGAGCTGTAATGGCTTTACTCGGTTCTTCTTTTTTGAAATAAAGAGCCGACAGCGATTGCAATTGCTTAATTTGAGTACTAAAATCCTGATTGGTTTTGGCATCCGCCAAAAGCTTTTCATTGATCCCAATCGCCTTGTCAAATTGGTTGTCAGAAGCGTAGACTTTGGCAATTTCATTATTGATTTTGATGATCGTTGCCGGTTTGCCTTTTGCGTAAGCGAGCGCCTGATTGTAACTTTCTATGGCAACTTCCTTGTTTTTTTGCTGCAAAGAATTTTCTGCTTTTTGGACATAGGCAGCCGAAACTTCTTCTAATTTATTTTCCTTTTTGAGCAACTGAATATTCGAATTTACATAGCCTACTTGAGCAACGGGACTCGCCACAGAACGCAAGCGATTGGCATCATTCGCATTGATTTTTTCAAGGCTTTTATCTTCCGATATTTCACCAGCTACTTCGTAATTCATAATCGCCGATTTATAATCTTTCTGCGATTCCTGCACTTTGGCAAGACTTCTGGTCACACGGGTTTTGTCGTCCACCAACTTTAATTTGGTGTAACTCGTGATTGCTTTTTTAAAGTATTCTTCGGCTTTAGCAAAATCTGATTTGTTCAGAAACTCATTCGCCAATCGTTCATAATTTTGGGCAATTTGGGCTTCGTCATTTATCTCCAGGGATTTTTTTAGATCTTTAGTCACATTTTTCATTTTCATAGAAGGCATCGCTTTGCTTTTGGACAAAGAATCCTGAGCTATCGCTCCCAGAGGAAACAATAAAAGCGCAAAAAGAAAGAAAACTTGTATAAACAGTAAACGCATTTTTTTTTAATTTCAAAAGCAAATTAATAATAGTTTGGAGCAGAAATATTTAGCATTTTTATCAGCATTAGTCCCGCTATCCGCTTCAAACGAAGTTCACTGAACTCCTATAAAAATAAAAGTATAGTGAAGTAATCTTGTGTCCCGAACCCCGGGCCACAAGGATTTCCGCTACTATCGCGGCTAAGAGACAATATTTTTTTTTTTAAGTAATAGCATTCTAAGACAAATAACTCTAAATTATCACATAAGAAACATAAACTAATCCACTTAGAATCACATCCCAATCTCAAAATTAAGCTTTGTTTTTTCTCACAAAGGCGCAAAGTTTAAAACCTATTTCTTTGCGACTTCGCGTCTTTGCGAGAACTATATTTAGAAAAAGCTTTGCAAGAAATCCTTAACTTAATAACATTAATCTTAGCTACTTCCAAAAAAAAAATCTACTCTGTAAAGTAAAGTATTTTAAACTCCTTTTACAACTCGTTTCACCAAGTGAAAAGGCTGTTTCACCATTTGTCCAAAAAAGGAGTGTTTTTAGTTTCTAAGTTTGATCTGTAATCAACCTTAAAAACGAAAATCATGAAATCGACTCTATTTATCTCGGCGCTTTTGGCAACCACACTTTCTTTTGCAAGCTGTAATTCTTCGAATGCAAAACCAATCAAAAATAATACAAGCGAAAAACCAAAAACATCAGAAAACAACAAAATTCAAGTCGCTCTTTTATTGGACACTTCCAACAGCATGGACGGCTTAATCGATCAAGCCAAATCAAGGCTTTGGAATATTGTAAACACGCTGACCACGCTAAAATATTCCGGCAAAACTCCCGATATCGAAATTGCTTTGTACGAATACGGCAACGACGGATTAGCAGAACAATCCAATTATATTAGACAAGTAACACCTCTCACCACCGACTTGGACTTGATTTCCGAAAAATTATTTGCTTTAAAAACCAACGGCGGAAATGAATATTGCGGTGCGGTAATCGAAGATGCGACCAAGAAACTGCAATGGGAAAAAGAAAACAGCAATATGAAACTCATCTATATTGCAGGAAACGAAGCTTTCAATCAAGGCGGAATAAACTACAAAGAAGCCATAAGCGATGCGTTGAAAAACGATATTTATGTGAATACTATTTTCTGCGGAAGCAGTATGGAAGGCATTAATACCTTTTGGAAAGACGGCGCCGATTATGGTAAGGGAAAATACTTCAATATTGATTCCAACTTATCGGTTCAATACGTATCAACGCCTTATGACGATCAGATATCCAAATGCAATGTAAAGATCAATACCACATATATTGGCTATGGAGCAAAAGGTTCTTCTAAAAAAATGAACCAAGAAGCACAAGACCAAAATGCACAAAAAGTTTCATCTGCCAATTATGCCGAACGTGCCGTAAGCAAATCCAAAGCAGTGTATAAAAATGAAAGCTGGGACTTAGTTGACCGTGTAAAAGAAGATTCTAAAGCCATTTCTAAAATTAAAAAAGAGGAATTGCCCGCTGAACTTCAAAACAAATCTGAAGCCGAAGTACAAGTGATTGTTTCCCAAAAAGCCAAAGAAAGAGAAACCATCCAGAAAGAAATTGGGGAATTGGCCAAAAAACGTCAACAATATATCGATGCCGAAGCTAAAAAAACAAAATCACAAGACGATTTGGGGAATGCAATAAGCACTTCTATTGTATCTTTAGCAAAAGCAAAAGGCTATACAGTAGAAAAATAAGTCAACTAAAAAATATCCCTATATGAAAAAAGCAATCATATTATCGATTTTTGTTGGAGCTATTTGTCCCATTTTTAAAAGTATGCACAAAAAAGACAACCACCAATCCTCTAAAACCTCACAAGCAATCTATAGTTCAAACGAAAAACTAGAGAGTCAAATAAATAAGGTAAAAAGGTTTGTAAATAGCTCTTCAAAATACAATACTGAAATTGGCTTTTTTATAGATATGGAAATTACATCTGGAAAAAATCGCTTTTTTATTTATGATCTAAAAAAAGACAAACTACTTGACAAAGGATTAGTTGGTCACGGTTCAGGTTCGGAAACGGGAATCCCAGGGAAGCTAAAATTCAGCAATACTGACAATTCACTTTGTACCTCACTTGGAAAATACTCTATTGGCTATTCGTATAATGGCACTTTTGGAAAAGCATACAAATTATATGGATTAGACAAAACCAACAGCAATGCTTTTGACAGAAATGTAGTTTTACACAAATATCATGCAGTCCCATTTGAAGAACAAGAAAATGAAATTTGCAACAGTTATGGCTGTCCAATGGTTAACGAACGATTTTTTGGCGTACTTGAAAAAATAATTGACGACTCAAAAAAGAAAATCATTCTTACGATATACTATTGAAAGACCATCGAAATTTTCGTTATTTGTAATGGGTATCACATAAAAATCAAAAAACTACTTATGTTAAAAAAAACAATACTATCCGCACTTTTATTGACTACAGCCTTTACTTTCGCACAAAAACCAATTTTTACCACAGCCAAAGTAAAAGCCGCAACAGTATATTTTAATGCTGCCGAGATTT
The DNA here is from genome assembly GCA_963511725.1 of uncultured Flavobacterium sp. Lineage (GTDB taxonomy): Bacteria > Bacteroidota > Bacteroidia > Flavobacteriales > Flavobacteriaceae > Flavobacterium. The sequence continues at coordinate 127,892 of CAUPKA010000006.1, read as the reverse complement.
CGCAAAACACCACAGTAAATTTACCGTTGGGAACTAGCGAAATCGTAATCAAAAACGTGGCTGTTGACCTAAATGAAAATTCGGTGCAAATAGGCGCGCCAGCAACATTAACCGTTCTTTCTGTCCAATTCACTAATGATTATGTTTCGGAATATGAAATAGATCTTAAATCTCCCTCTTTAAAAAAAGTAAAAGACAGCATTGTTTTGGTACAAAAAGAGCTTTTAAAAGTCGGAAATTCCAAAAATGCAGAAATCAAAACACTTACTCTTTTAGACAAAAACCAACAAGTTTCGGGAGTAAATTCGGGTTTGAATGTAATGGAGTTAATGAAAATGGTCGATTATTACAAAGCCAAACAAACCGAAACCGCCAATACCATAAACTCCTTGACAGAAAAAGAACAAAAGCTGAATGAAATTCTTCAAAAACTAAACAACAAACTCGAAGTAGATACGAGTAAAGAAGAGAAAACCTCATCCGGTAAACTGATCGTTCAAGTGATGAATAATTTGGCTGGAGCTGTTCCTTTGGACATTACCTATTTGTCGAATAATGCTTCTTGGACTCCTTTCTATGATTTACGCACCGAAAGCGTAACCGCACCAATCAATATGATGTACAAAGCACAAGTTATTCAAAACACCGGAATCGATTGGAAAAAAGTAAAACTGACATTGTCCAGCGGTATTCCAAATCAAAACAATCAAGCGCCTTTGCTGAATTCCTGGTTCCTAAACTATAGAATGAATGACAGGTTACAAGAAGTAGTTGTAATGGGTTATGGCTCTAAGAAAAAAGGAGTAGCAAATCAATTACAAGGAAGAACTGCAGGTGTTCAGATTGCTAAAGAAGAAATAAATGCACAACCAATAATGATAGCAGAATCTTCTGTTTCAGACTACACAACGGTATCCGAAAACCAACTGAACGTCTCTTTTGATATTGATATTCCTTATGATATTTTATCTAATGGAAAAGTACACAGTGTCTCGCTAAAAGAAATCAAACTTCCTGCATCATATAAATATTATGCAGTGCCAAGAGCTGACAAAGACGCTTTTTTACTGGCTCAAATTGCCGATTACAGCAAATACAATTTGTTGAGAGGCGAAGCCAACATCATTTTTGAAGGCATGTATGTAGGCAAAACTTTTATAGAGCCAAGCCAAACCAGCGATACTTTGAGCTTAAGTATGGGGCGCGATAAAAAAGTGACCATTAAACGTGAAAAAGTAGTAGATCAGTCGGGTACCAAGTTTTTATCTTCCAAAAAAGAGCAGACTTTCACTTTTGACATCACCCTTAGAAACAACAAAAAAGAAGCGATTGAAATGTTGTTGAAAGACCAATATCCACTGAGTTCCAATAAAGACATTGAAATCGAACTCTTACAAAGTGATCATGCCAAAGTAAATCTGGAAACAGGAATCCTGACTTGGCAATTGCAAATGAAACCGAACGAAACCAAGAAAATCAGGATTAGTTATAAAGTACGATATCCCAAAGATCAAGTTATAGAGAATTTGTAAACAAAAAACCCTGTCAGAATTAAGAACTCTGACAGGGTTTTGGATTTATTATTTATATCATGATTAAGGTGCTGGATCAGGGATAATAGCCTGAATGGCATCAATTTCTTTTAAAACTTCTTCTGAAAGAGAAACCGTAATCGTATCAATATTTTCTTTGAGCTGTTCCATTGTGGTCGCTCCGATAATTGAACTCGTTACAAAAGACTGCTGTTGTACAAAAGCCAAAGCCAATTGCGTTAATGTCAATCCGTGTTTGTGGGCTACTTCTTGATATAATTTGGTCGCCTCTGCAGATTTTGCACTGCTGTATCTTGTATATTGAGGAAATAAGCTCAATCTTGCATTTGGATGACTTTCACCTGTCAAAAATTTACCTGATAAAACACCAAAAGCCAATGGTGAATACGCCAGTAATCCCACATTTTCGCGAAGGGAAACTTCGGCTGAAGCATTTTCGAAAAGACGATTCAATAAAGAATATGGATTTTGAATGGTTTTGATTCTTGGCAAATTATGGTATTTACTTTCTTCGAGAAAACGCATCATTCCCCAAGGATTTTCATTAGAAACTCCCACGTGTTTTAATTTCCCCGCTTTTACAAAACCATCTAATGCTTCTAGAACTTCATGAATATTATCTTCCCAAGCGTCCTTTTGAATTTTAAGTCCGCGCTGTCCAAAACAATTGGTTTTGCGTTCCGGCCAATGCAATTGGTAAATATCCAAATAATCCGTTTGAAGGCGTTGCAAACTCTTGTCTAATGCATATTGAATGCTCACAGGAGAAAAATCCAGCTTTTCGCGCATATAGCCAAAATTAGGATTGGGCCCAGCAATTTTGGAAGCCAAAACTACTTCTTCCCGTTTTCCAGTTTTCTTGAACCAGGTTCCAATAATTTTCTCGGTACTTCCGTAGGTTTCTTCTCTGCTCGGAATAGAATACATCTCGGCCGTGTCAAAGAAATTGACTCCATTCTCGAGTGCGTAATCCATTTGGGCATGCCCCTCGAATTCAGTGTTTTGCTGCCCAAAAGTCATCGTTCCAAGGCATATTTTACTGACTTTGATATCGGTGTTCGGTAAAGTGGTATATTTCATTTTTTTTAAGTGGCTAAGATTCTAAGACGCTAAGTTTTGTTTGAAAGCAAAGATAAAAATTAGTTATTCGATTCTGGATTAGTCAAGCTTAATTTTAACCTTGATTGCGAAATAGCCCACAGATTTAACAGATCAAACAGATTAACACGGATTTTTTATTGTGTGTTTTTTTAAAAAAACGCCATAATCAAAATGTGAATTTTAAGTTTAACAAAAAAGGTTCAACGTCAGACTGGACTGCACGCGAACCTTTTCTAAACTTAGAAACTTAGTATCTTCTTCCTAAAACTCATTCAGCATTTTTGAAATTTCGTCCAATTTTGGAGTCAAGATAATTTCGATTCTGCGGTTTTTAGCTTTTCCTTCAGTAGTGTTATTAGGTGCTAATGGAGAATATTCACTTCTACCTGCAGCAGTAAGATTTTGTTTGTTTACTTTTTTGTTTTCACCCAAAATAGTAACTATAGCTGTGGCTCTTTTGGTCGAAAGATCCCAGTTATCAGCAATTGGACCAGAACCTTCATACGGATCATTATCGGTATGCCCTTCTATCAATACCGAAATATCTGGATTATCGCCCAATACTTTCCCTACTTCTACAACAGCTTTTTTACCCTCGGTGCCTACAGCCCAACTTCCTGAATTGAAAAGTAATTTATTTTCCATAGAAACATAAACTTTTCCGTTTTTTTGTTCAACAGTCAAACCTTTGCCTTCAAAACCATTTAAAGCTTTGGAAAGCGTTTCTTTTAGCTTTTTCATGCTAGCTTCTTTGGCAGCAATTAAATCTTCCAACTCTTTTAAACGTTGGCTGCTTGCATTCAATTTTTCTTGCTCTAGTGCCAGTGCTTTTGCTTTAGCATCCAATTGCGTCAATAATTCGCGATTTTTTTTCATGTTGGCTTCCAATGCTTCGTTGCTGTTTTTTTCTAAAGCAGCATACGAATCCTCCATCACTTTCATTTTGTTCTTGGCGACTTCATAATCAGATTGTACTTTGACCAGGTTGACATTGGTGTCATCCAATTTGGACTGCAAAGCTGTTTTTTCGGATTCTAATTGTTTTTTGGAAGCCAAAAGAGCTGCATTTTCATCAGAAATGGCTCTGTTTTCCTTTTTTAGATTGGCAAATTGGTTTTCAAGATCATTGTAGATTTTCTTGGAAACACAAGAAGTAGACAATGCTAAAACTAAAAGTCCGATGGAAATTTTTTTAATCATTTTGTTAAGTTTTAATATTTATGTGTAATATTTGAAGCCAAAAGTTCTTGTAATACGAAATGCCCTATCCCAGATTGCTTCGCCAGTTCGCTTCGCTCGTGTGAAGTAGGAATCCTTTTTATTTTTTTCTTTAAAAAATAAAAAGATTACTTCACTTAACTTTTATTTTAAGCGGAGTTCAGTGAACTTCGTTTGCAACGGATAGCTGGATTAGCCACTAAAACCTTTCATAATTTTTTATTTTTAAATTAAAATTGCTATTGTCATTGAAATTATATTACTCAATTTCCACCAAAACCGGGCAGTGATCCGAATGCACAGCGTCTGGCAATATAACGGCCCTTTTGAGTTTATGTTTCAAGGAATCGCTCACTAAATTGTAATCAATGCGCCAACCTTTGTTATTCCCGCGGGCTCCAGCTCGATAGCTCCACCACGAATATTGATGCGGTTCGCTGTTGAAATGACGAAAACTGTCTACAAAACCAGATTTCATAAATTTATCCAGCCAAGCTCTTTCTTCGGGCAGAAAGCCTGACACGGTTTTGTTTCGAATGGGATCGTGAATATCGATTGCTTCATGGCAAATGTTGTAATCCCCGCAAATAATAAGATTGGGAATGGTTGTTTTAAGTGTGTCGATATAGTTTTGAAAGTCGTCCATATACATGAACTTATGGCTTAAACGATCAATATTGGTTCCCGAAGGCAAGTACAAACTCATTACCGAGCAGTCATCAAAATCGGCACGAAGGTTTCTCCCTTCAAAATCCATGTGCTGAATTCCAGTTCCATATATCACATTATTGGGCTTAATTTTGGAAAGAATGGCAACGCCGCTATAGCCTTTTTTTGTCGCCGGATAATAATATTGGTACGGATAGCCCGCTGCGGTAATATCGGCAACGGGGATTTGTTCTTCGGTGGCTTTGATTTCTTGTAAACAGATAACATCCGGATTGGCATGCTGCAGCCATTCTAAAAATCCTTTGGTGATGGCAGCGCGAATTCCGTTTACGTTGTACGAGATTATTTTCATTATTGTACTTTTTTGTATCCAAAATAAATTTTGACGAAAAATAGGTTCTTCAAAACCAATTTTTTATCTCAAATTCGGAAGATTATTTTTTCAATGGAATCCAAAAGTAGTAAAAAGTAAAAAGAATGATTCAAAAAAAACCATAAAAAATGGAGTATTTTGCTATCTTTGTCTCTTGCTCAAAAAAGAAAAATAAATGGGTTTAGTTACCGCGAAAGAAGTTGCTAAGACAATAAATACGGACAAGTACGGCGTTTTCGGTACTTTTTCGGGCTGGTTGTTGATGAAAGTTTTAAAGATTTCGACATTAAACAAAATATACGACCGCAACAAACATTTGAAAGAGCTGCCGTTCTTGAATGCTATATTGGACGAGTTTCAAATTAAATTTGAGATTCCGGAAGAAGATTTTAAACGTTTACCAAAAGATGGTGCTTATATTACCATCTCAAATCATCCGCTTGGAGGAATTGATGGTATTTTACTATTGAAATTAATGCTTGAAAGAGAGCCTAATTTTAAAATCATAGCCAATTTTTTACTGCATCGAATCGACCCGATGAAACCATACATAATGCCGGTAAATCCTTTTGAAAACCACAAAGACGCTAAGTCCAGTGTGGTGGGAATTAAGGAAACGCTGCGCCATCTTAGAGACGGAAAACCATTGGGAATGTTTCCTGCAGGTGAAGTTTCAACTTATAAAGACGGAAAATTAGTAGTTGATAAAGCTTGGGAAGAAGGCGCTATAAAAGTAATTCGAAAAGCACAGGTACCTGTAGTTCCAATTTATTTTCACGCCAAAAACAGCCGTTTGTTTTATTTTCTTTCCAAAATAAATGACACCTTAAGAACTGCCAAACTACCTTCGGAATTATTAACTCAAAAGGATCGTATTATTAAAGTACGTGTTGGGAAACCAATTCCCGTTGCCGAACAAAACGAATACAAGTCCATAGAAGAGTATACAGAATTCTTGAGAAAGAAAACTTATATGCTGGCTAATCCATTTGAAAAAGACAATAACTTTTTGAATGCAGCTAATTTAATGCCAACCAAAGCCCCAAAAAAGATTGTAACTCCTGCCAGCACAGATAAAATGATTATCGAAGTGGAAGCATTGAGGACAAAGGATCTTCGTCTTTTGCAAAGTAAAAATTATGAAGTGTTTTTTGCAGAGGCTAAACAGATTCCAAATATACTTTATGAAATTGGCCGTTTGCGCGAGATTACTTTTAGAGAAGTAGGCGAAGGAACAAACGAATCCATTGATATTGACAAATACGACCAGTACTACCGTCACCTCTTTTTATGGGATGACGACACCAAACAAATTGCAGGAGCTTACCGCATGGGATTGGGATCTCATATTTTCCCTAAATACGGCATTGAAGGTTTTTATCTAAATGGTCTTTTTCGTTTTGAACCTGAATTGCATGACATGATGAGCAAATCTATCGACATGGGCAGAGCTTTTATCATCAAAGATTACCAACAAAAACCGATGCCTCTGTTCTTATTATGGAGAGGAATTATGCACACTACGTTACATTATCCTGAGCATAAATTTTTATTGGGAGGAGTGAGTATTAGCAATCAATTTTCGGATTTTTCAAAATCTTTGATGATTGAGTTTATGAAATCTCACTACTACGATCCTTATATCGCACAATATGTTCATCCTAAGAAAGAGTTTAAAGTCAAACTAAAAGATGCCGACAAGGATTTTATTTTTGATGAAGCCGAAGCCGATTTGAATAAATTCGATAAACTTATTGATGAATTGGAACCAGGGATTTTGAGACTTCCAGTACTAATCAAAAAATACATCAAACAAAATGCAAGGCTGGTTGCATTTAATGTCGATCCATTATTCAACAATGCAATCGATGGATTAATGTACATTCGAATTTCGGATATTCCTGAAAGTACTATGAAACCCGTTATGGAAGAATTTCAAGCCGAATTGGAACGTAAGTTAAATGATAAAGAAGAGTAGAATTTAGATTGCAGAATTTAGATTGCAGATTTATAGAAAGAATCCCGTTTTGTCCAAAAAAGACAATACGGGATTTTTTATTTCCAAATGGATTCTTTTAAAATAGAATCATAAGTATTATTCTCTATAAAATAAGTAATTCGTACTATTTGATAGCAAATCAGAAAACAAGCTAAAACATAAGCCAGTTTTTTGTTATACAAAATTCCATTTAAATATTCTTTTTTTGTAATTAATTCTGTTAATAAAACGAATATTGTTACTACGCAAAAAAGCACCACGAACGGCCCCAGAATATGATAATATAAGCTTTTATATAAATCTCCCTCATAGAAGTAAACCAATGATTTTGTAATTCCGCAACCGGGACAAGGAAATCCCGTAAGCATCTTGAGAGGACACAAAGACTGATCCGTTTCAAGATGATTATTCTGATTGTGAAACATTAAAAAAAACGGAATTACAAGAGTCAATACAGCCCCTATAATTCCGAGTATTTTACGTTGTCGTTTCATTTCTTTATTAATACAACTTGTTGATTTCGTTTTGTAAAATCATTGCTGCGACCATTGGAAAAAACAAGCCTAAAATCAAATAAAGCAAAGAATCATCCTTGACTAACAAACCAAGTCTTTTTTGAACAGCAGGCAAACCGTCTTTTCCTGCCAAATAAAAGAAATAACAATTTATAGGATAGCAGCAACCTGCAAAAATAGCGATAGGACTTGAGATAATTTCTTTTTCTGCAACGGCATTTAATACTTCGGATGCTTTTAAATTCCAATAGATTAAATACAACCCACAGGTTAAAAAACTCAAAATTAACACTACAATTGGGTCAACTTTGAATATTGGTATTGGACTCTTTGGTGTATTCCAAGTTTCTTCAGGTCTATTTTCCATAATTTATAATTTAGTATTTGATTGTTAATTCGACTAATTTATAAAAAATATCACAAATCCCTGTTTTTTAAACAATTAAAAACTTACAAACATTAACTTTTCCCATACAGTGCTTTAATTTTGTCGACAATTACTTGTGCCAAACGTTCATGGCTTTCATAAGTCCAACCCGCAATGTGTGGCGTTAATATCACTTTTCGGCCATCCAATAAATACTGAAAAGCTTCTGGCGTGTTTTTGTCTTGAAAAAGATTTTCAAAAGATAGCTTCTCGTATTCCAAAACATCCAATCCAGCTCCGAGAACTTTTCCGGATTCCAACGCAGTGACCAAATCGGCAGTAATGATGTTCTTTCCTCTGGAAGTATTAATAATCCAAATATCTTTTGCGAAAGCATTAATAAAATCCGAATCCACCATTTTGTCGGTTTCGGGAGTCCACGGAATATGCAGGCTCAATACATCGATTTTTTGCTGTAATACTTCCAATGTAACCTGTCTTGCATTGGCATCGCCCATATTTTCTTGAATATCATAACACAATACTTCCACATCAAAACCCCGAAGTTTTTTGGCAAATGCTTTTCCCATGTTACCATATCCTATGATTCCAACTGTTTTACCATCGAGTTCATATCCTCTATTTTTTTCACGATTCCATTCCCCAGAACGAATCTCGCTATCGGCTATGTTTAGTTTATTAAAAAGCGATAATATCATTCCCAAAGTATGCTCGCCAACCGCATTACAATTTCCTTCGGGCGCCGCAATGAGTGCAATATTCTTGGAAGTTGCATAATCGCAATCAATACTTTCCAATCCCGCCCCTACTCGCGCGATGAATTTCAAATTAATTGCTTTGTCCAAAAATTGTTTGTCAATTTTGAATCGACTTCGAATAACGATTCCGTGATAGTCTTGAATTTTTTCTTCTATTTCTTGTTTCGAAGAAGTAAAATCGGCATAATTAATAAACCCGGCCTGTTCCAATTGTTCCCAAAGCAAGGGATGATTGCTGTCAATATGAAGAATTTTGATGTCCATATAATAAGGATTGCTAATTTAGATTTTCAAAATTAATTAAAAAATCACGGTTTATAGTTTGAACTCAGAATAATTAACCTACAATGCTTAAATTAGCGTTTCCTTTTAAAACAGAACGATAGAGATGAAATCGCCATGATTGCAAATCACAAAATAAGATGAAGAATGGCGATACCATATTTCCAAAATTTAAATATTAGCCAGATATGAAACTAACCCAAACATTTACTGCATTTTTTCAAAGCGAGAAAGCGAGTGGTTTATTGCTTCTTTTTGTGACCATAGTTTCTTTATTACTGGCTAATTCACAAATTCAAACTGAATATGTTGCTTTTTGGGACACCGAAATCGGGCATCACTCGATTACTCATTGGATTAATGACGGTTTAATGACTATTTTCTTTTTATTGATTGGTTTGGAATTGGAACGCGAAATATATCATGGTGAGTTGGCTAATATAAAAAATGCCATACTCCCTATTTTTGGAGCATTGGGAGGCATGATTGTCCCAGCTGGAATTTTTCTAGCTTTAAATTATGGAACACATACACAAAATGGAGCCGGAATCCCTATGGCTACCGATATTGCTTTTGCTATTGGTGTTTTGTCATTATTAGGCAACCGAATTCCGTCCTCATTAAAAGTATTCCTGACAGCACTTGCAGTCATTGATGATCTTGGCGCTATCATAGTCATTGCTCTTTTTTATACCCAAACCATTGCATTTGACAACTTGTTCTATGCCTTTATCATCTTGGGTCTTTTATTTATCTTGAACCGACGCAAAGTGCATCATCTGGCTCCATACTTAATCGGAGGTGTTTTTATATGGTATTTCATGCTGAACTCTGGAGTACACGCTACTATTACAGGAGTTTTGCTGGCTTTTGTGATTCCGTTTGGCGATGGCGGAAAAAAAACAGCTTCTTATAGATTGCAGCATTTTCTTCACAAACCTGTAGCCTTTATTATCCTGCCTTTGTTTGCTGTCGCTAATACCTGTATCGCCATTAACTCGGACTGGCACGAAGGATTGATCCAAGAAAATTCATTGGGAATTATTTTGGGTCTCGTGGTTGGAAAACCGCTGGGAATTTTACTATTCTCTTTCCTTGCTGTGAGTTTAGGTATTAGTAAACTGCCAAAATATTTAAAATGGAAAAATATTTTAGGAGCAGGAATGCTAGGAGGAATCGGATTTACCATGTCCATTTTCATCACCTTATTAGCTTTTAAAAACGACGGAGAAGAAGTTATCACCTACTCAAAAATCGCCATTTTAATTGCTTCATTTCTATCGGGAATTTTTGGTTTTATCTGCTTAAAAATGACTTTCAAAGCACCAAAAAAAGATTAAAGTCAAAATATAACTAGAGTTTCCAAATCCCGTAATCACTAATCAAATTAAGCTCTTTAATTTTTGAAAATAACTATGCTGTAGATGGAGATATTTTAAGTTTTATAACCAATAATACAAGCAATTTATAATGAAAATAAATTTTATGTCAACACGATTGCATTAGAAAGGTCCATATTTACTAAACACTTGCAAATTACGTAATTAAAAAAAGCAAAGTTGCAAGGGCTATTCTAAAAGATTGAAATCACAACTTATATTTCAAAAAAGACATAATAAAACTATATTTTTGCGTTGTATTTAAAAAAAAATTATGAAAAAATTTATTCTGATTATTGCATTTGGTTTTATATCAAATGGAGTATTTGCACAAAATCCACTAGGAGAAGGTCAAGCACAATTAAATGCTGGCGTAGGATTATCCGGCTGGGGAGTTCCCGTTTATGTTGGTTTCGATTACGGAATTTCAAAAGATTGGTCTCTTGGAGGTCAACTCTCATTTCAAACAGATGATAGCAGTTACCATGGCTATAATTATAATTCATCAGCTATTGGAATAGGAGCTAACGGAAATTATCATTTCAACAGAATATTGGACATTCCACGTAATTTTGACTTATATGGAGGCGCAAGTCTTACATATTACATCTGGGATTACGATGATTATAACGGCAACGATCATCCAGATAATACTTCATTAGGTCTTGGATTACAAGTAGGCGGACGTTATTTCTTTAATGATAAATTTGGTATTAATTTAGAATTTGGAGGAAACACTGGTACTAGTGGTGTCAAACTTGGATTGACTTTCAAATTATAAAACACAATACTATCTATACTAAAAACCATCTGAATCATCAGATGGTTTTTTTATAATATATATTAAAATTGCGTTGGGTCTTTTAAATATGTTGTTTTGACAATGGAAATAACAAACTATTCACAGTCAGCAAACTGAGAACTATCAACTGCAAACTTAAAAAATTACGCTGTCTTTTTCAGTAAATCAAACATTGGACAACGGCTGCAGCGTTTCTTTTCGCTTTTTTTAAATTTTTCGCAACAGCTGGATTTGCAGTTTGATGGTACTTTACAGCTGGACATACATGTTGATTTGCAACTTTCGACTGCTTTCAATTTTTTAAGAATTTCTTTTTTGTCCTTCTTTTTCTTCTTGTCCTTTTTCTCCTTTTCTTTTTCTTTCTTGCTCAAGGTAACTGCGAATTATAGTTATGAATCTATTTGAAATTTTGGTATAAAGAATTTAAAACCAATGCAAATGTATGTTGTTTTTATCTATTCTAAATAAACTTTAACACTTTTTGAAGCAAAAAAAATCCTCAAAATACAGTTTGTACATTTTGAGGATATATTTATTAAGAGGTATCTTAATTATTTGGCAGCAGCATTATTGGCAGCTGCGCTTACAACTGAAAGCTGTTGAATGTCACGGTCAAAAAGATACAATCCGCCTTTGTCATCGCCAATCAAATTGATTTTGTCTAAAATCGTTTTGGCAGTAGCCTCTTCTTCAATTTGTTCGGCTACATACCATTGCAGGAAGTTGTGTGTAGCATAGTCTTTCTCTTGAAAAGTGATATGTACCAGTTCATTGATAGATTCCGAAACAAAAATTTCGTGTTTGTATAATTCTTCAAACATTCCTTTGAAAGTTTCATAAGTCGTTTTTGGCGCTTTCAAATCGGTTATTTTTGCATGGCCACCACGTTCGTTTACATATTTGATCAATTTGAGCATGTGTAAACGCTCCTCATCAGATTGAGCGTACATAAACTGAGCGATTCCTTCCAGTCCATTTACTTCTGCCCAACAAGCCATAGATAAATAAGTTTGAGAAGATTCGGCTTCTATACGGATTTGTTTATTTAATGCGGTTTCGATATTTTCTAATAACATGATTTCTAGTTTTTAGTAAAATTAAAAAAAATAATTTAACGATCTTTTTTTTATATTAAAATTCCAGCAAACAATTTCAATTTAGTATCATTCTAATCGAGGATTTACTGTTTTATTAAGCAAAAATAGTTTCTGGTTTGCTGTCATTTTTCCGCGTGAGGGAGTGCTGTGGAGCTCTTTTTTCTTTATCAATTGCCTCGGGTTTAAACCCGAGGCAATTGATAAAGAAAAAAAGCGGGAACGGAAAGCCCGACCCGTAGTTTTTACGGAGGGGCACACCCTAATCAATCAGCTGTTTATTTTAGAATTCAGCTGTAGAAATTAAAATAATGCAGACAACAAACTTTGTCTCGTTGTTAGCAAACATTTCCTTAAATTTGCTTCCATATATTTAGTTATAAAAATCAAACTATGTTACAAATTGCATTTATTAGAGAGAATCAAGAGAAAGTAATCAACGCTTTGGCCAAAAGAAATATGGATGCCAGAGAAGTTGTTGAAGAAGTGGTACAATTGGACGAAAAACGCCGAGCTACGCAAGTAGAGTTGGACAATATTTTATCCGAATCTAATAAATTATCCAAAGATATTGGCGAATTGATGAAAGCTGGCGAGAAATCTAAAGCGACAATCCTTAAAGAAAAAACGGTTCTGTTAAAAGAAAAAAGCAAAGCATTGGCTGAAAATGCTGTGCTTTTGGCCAATGAATTAACAGATAAATTATACACACTACCCAATCTTCCTGCCGATATTGTTCCTGTTGGAAAAACTCCGGAGGATAACTTAAATGTTTATGAGGAAGGCGATATTCCGGTTTTGCACGAAGGTGCTCAGCCGCACTGGGAATTGGTAAAACAATACGACATTATCGATTTTGAATTGGGAGTAAAAATTACAGGGGCTGGATTTCCAGTTTATAAAGGAAAAGGTGCTCGTTTACAGCGTGCCTTAATCAATTATTTTTTAGACAAAAACACGGCTGCTGGATATCAAGAAGTTCAGGTTCCGCATTTTGTAAATGAAGCTTCTGCTTATGGAACGGGGCAATTGCCGGACAAAGAAGGACAAATGTATCATGATGTTACCGATAATTTATATTTGATTCCAACTGCTGAGGTTCCTGTTACTAATATTTTTAGAGATGTAATAGTAAGCGAAAATGAATTTCCAATATTGCGAACTGCTTATACGCCTTGTTTCCGTCGTGAAGCGGGTTCTTATGGCGCACATGTTCGCGGGTTGAATCGTTTACATCAATTTGACAAAGTAGAAATTGTTCGTGTAGAACACCCTGATAATTCATACCAAGCACTTGACGGAATGGTTGAGCATGTGAAAAATATTCTTCAGGAATTGAAATTGCCTTTCCGAATTTTGCGCCTTTGCGGAGGAGATATGGGGTTCACATCGGCTTTGACGTATGATTTTGAAGTGTATTCTACAGCACAGGAGCGTTGGTTGGAAATTTCATCTGTTTCTAATTTTGAGACTTTTCAAGCAAATCGCTTAAAATTGCGTTTCAAGGATAAAGACGGTAAAAACCAATTGGCACACACTCTTAACGGAAGTTCATTGGCTTTGCCACGAGTTCTTGCCGGAATTTTAGAAAATTACCAAACTCCCGAAGGAATCGTAATCCCAGAAGTATTGCGTTCATACTGTGGGTTTGATATTATAGATTAAATTTAACATATAAGTCATATGAATATTTGTGACTGAATAAGTTTTTTAAACTTTCACTCGTCAAATTATTTAATCAATTTGTGAAAATTTGTGTAATTTGTGGTTGAAAATTTACACAATAAGTCATATAAGAATATTGCAAGAGCTTCAAAATAAAGCAAATGCAAACTTATATGACTTATATGCTTTAAAAATTGCTATAAAAATGAAAAAACTCTTACTACATATTGCCTTGTTTTTTTCATTGGTTTGTTTTTCCCAAAACGAGCAATTGGCACAGTATTATTACGACAAAGGAGATTTCGAGAAAGCATTGATCAGCTATCAGGAATTATCAAATAGTTTGCCGTCTAACCCTTTTTATTTTCAGCGAAAAATTGACTGCATGCAACAATTACTTCAGTTTGACCTTGCCGAAAAGGAAATTCAGGAACGATTGGCAAGATATAACCAGTCTACATTATTCGTCGAATTAGGATATAATTTTCAATTGCAGAAAAATGATAATAAGTCCAAAAAGTATTATGATGAGGCAATAGACCGAATCCGAAAAAATCCAAATGAAGTGTATGGCGTCGCCAATACTTTTGAAAAAAAGGTATTGCTCGAATATGCTTTAAAATCCTATTTGGTGGCGGGTGAAATGGTGCCAACATTTGATTTTAAATATCAAACAGCCTTGCTCTACGGTCAATTGGGCAGAACTGATGAAATGATTGCTAATTTTCTAGAAGAAGCGTTCGAAAGTCAGCAATCGGTATTGATGATTCAAAATCAATTGACACGCTATATGTCTAAGGATGAAGATTCCAAATTCAATGAAAGTCTTCGAAAAGCCTTGATTGTACGAGTTCAAAAAAATCAGGATATTTTTTGGAATCAGTTTTTGAGTTGGTTTTACATGCAGCAAAAAGAATTTGGAAAAGCTTTTATTCAGGAAAAAGCGATTTATAAACGTAATCCGGAATCGCTAATCAATATTATCAGTTTAGGGCAAATGGCAATCGAAGAAGGAAATCAGGACGTCGCCACAGAGGTTATGAACTATGTGCTGGAAAATACGACAGATGTTGAATTGATTGTCAAAGCTCAAAGTTATTTACTGCAGATGAGAATGGAAAAAGCGCAGGAGAAAGATCTTGCAGCTATCAACTCTCAATTTGACGCACTGTTAAAACAATACGGCATAACGCCGGTTACTTTATCTTTGCAACTGAAACAAGCCCATTTTGTAAGTTTCATAATGAAAAAACCAACGGAGGGAAAAGCCATTATAAAACGTGCCATGGAAATGCAATTGAATCAATTTGAGCAGGCACAATGTAAAATGGAATTGGCCGATATTTTACTTTCCGAAGAGAAATTCAATCAGGCATTACTCTATTATTCGCAGATTCAAGAAAATCTGCAAAACAACGTGCTGTCGCATGAAGCCAGTTTAAAATCGGCCAAAACAAGCTATTTTAAAACCGATTTTGAATGGGCTTTAAAACAGTTTAAAGAATTGAAATCGGCCAGCACGCAGTTAATTGCAAATGATGCTTTGGAGTATTTTCTGCTGATTAATGACAATACTGTCGCCGATTCGACTCAAACTGCTTTGAAGCAATTTGCCAAAGGAGATTATCTTTTGTACCAAAATAGAAATCAGGAAGCAATCGCTCAGTTTCAACAGATTTTGAAAACTTTTAAAGGACAGGAAATTGAGGCTGTAACCTTATTGCGATTGGGAAAATTGTATGAAAGGCTGGGAGATTATGCTTTGGCTTTGGCACAATATCAAGATATTATTGAGCATCACAACGACGGAATTTATGTTGACGAAGCTTTATATTTTTCAGCAGATATTTACAATAAACAATTGCAGCAACCTGATAAGGCTAAAGCTTTGTATGAAAAAATTATTTTCAGCCATCAGGACAGCATTTATTTTGTAGATGCCAGAAGAAAGTTCAGGGAATTGCGGGGAGATACTAATTTATAAGAGAAGAGTTTAACTGTTTATTCGTTTAATCGAATCGGTTAAACAAATAAACAATTAAGCAAATCAACAGTAAAAATGATAATATACAACGTTACCACAAACATACACGAAAGTGTTCACGACAAATGGATGATCTGGATGCAGCACAAACATATTCCGGAAATGCTGGCTTGCGGAAAATTTATTTCAGCACGTTTAGTCCGTGTTTTGGTGGAAGAAGAAATGGGCGGAGTTACCTATTCGGTTCAATATACGACAGACAGCAAGGAAACATTAGAAAGATATTACCTAGAAGACGCTCCTAAGCTAAGGGAAGAAGGTGTAAAATTGTTTGGCGATAAAATGCTGACTTTTAGAACCGAATTACAAGTAATAAGTGATCATTAAGTAAGTGTTCAGAATTGAGTTTTTCATAATAATTTAAAAAATTAAATTAATGGATGTCAAATTACCTTCAGATTTTGATGTATTAGTTAAAGGGCAGCTTACAGTAAATTTGCCGGTTACTGTAATTATGGTGCTTACTTTCTTTGGGCTATTAGAATTTGCTGATTTATCGTTACGGCTAAATGTATTAATTGCGTTTGTGGTCGGATGGGTTTTTTGGAGCTTTTTAGTTAAAAATTGGATTCAATGGGCAGTGAAAAACAATATTTCTGATGAAAAATTATTAAAAATTGGCAAGTCAGGTTTGTTAGTTTGGAGTATTAATACAATAGAAACTGTTACCAAAAAGAATAAAAATCCTTGGATTTAAAATTAAATTAAATTTTGCTTTACGCCTCAGCGTCTTTGCGAGATAATAACCCTAAAAAATAAGCGAGTCTTAACTCGCATAACGATATGGAAAAAGTAACAGCCAAAAAACACCTCGGACAACATTTCTTAAAAGACGAAAGCGTAGCGAAAGACATCGCCGATACTTTGAATTTAGAAGGCTATGAAGATATATTAGAAATAGGGCCTGGAATGGGAGTGCTGACCAAGTATTTATTGGAAAAACCAATCAATACTTTCGTTATCGAAATTGATACCGAATCGGTCGAATATTTGAGTGTTCATTATGATAAACTGAAAGACCGAATCATTTCAAAGGATTTCCTTAAATACGATATCAACGAAGTTTTCGCAGGGAAACAATTCGCGATAATTGGAAATTTTCCGTATAATATTTCGACTCAGATTGTTTTCAAAACATTAGAATACCGCAATCAGATTCCTGAATTCGCTGGAATGTTCCAAAAAGAAGTGGCCCAACGCATCTGCGAAAAGAAAGGAACCAAGGCTTATGGAATCTTGTCGGTTTTGGTACAGGCTTTTTATGATGCTGAGTATCTGTTTACTGTAGATGAAAACGTGTTCAATCCGCCGCCAAAAGTAAAATCGGGTGTATTGCGTTTGCGCAGGAAAGAAGACTTTAGTCTGCCATGTGGAGAAAAATTGTTCTTTACGGTCGTAAAAACCGCTTTTCAACAGCGCAGAAAGACCTTGCGTAACAGTTTAAAAACCTTAAATTTGTCCGATAGTTTGAGAGAAGATACCGTTTTTAACCTTCGCCCCGAACAATTAGATTACAAAGAATTTATAGAATTGACCAAAAAAATTGAAGCCGATGGAGGAATTTAAAATCAGCAAAGAATTAATACAGCAACTGGGTGAATTCATTCAAAGCAAAAACGACCAGCAACTGGAAGTTTTATTGAATGACATGCACCATGCTGATATTGCCGAAATTTTAGATGAATTAGACTTTGATCAAGCGACTTATATCTTTAAAGTTTTAGATAGTGAGAAAACTGCCGAAATCCTTTTAGAGTTAGAGGACGATTTACGTGAAAATATATTAAGCAGGCTTTCGCCAAAGGAGATTGCAGAGGAGCTTGACGAATTAGAGACCAATGATGCCGCGGATATTATCGGTGAACTTTCGAAAGAGAAAAAAGCCGAAGTAATATCCGAGCTGCAAGACGTTGAGCATGCTAAGGATATTGTTGAGCTGTTGCGTTACAAAGAAGATACCGCAGGGGGAATCATGCATAAGGAGCTGGTAAAAGTCAACGAGAATTGGAACGTGCTTACTTGTGTAAAGGAAATGCGTATTCAAGCTGAAAATATTTCCAGAGTTCACTCTATTTATGTGGTCGATGACGAAGATCGATTAAAAGGAAGATTATCGCTCAAAGACCTGCTGACGACTTCTACCAGAACGAATATCAGCGATGTGTATATCCGGAAACTGAATTCTGTAAATGTAGACACAGAAGATGTTGAGGTTGCCAGAATCATGCAAAAATACGATTTGGAGGCCATTCCGGTGATAGACGAATTGGGACGTTTAGTAGGTAGAATCACCATTGATGATATTGTGGACGTTATCAAAGACGAAGCCGAAAAAGATTACCAGTTGGCTGCGGGTATTACCAATGACGTTGAGTCAAGCGATACCGTTTTGGAGTTAATGAAAGCGAGATTACCTTGGCTTTTGATAGGAATGGTAATTGAAATCATTGCTTCAAAGGTTCTTGAAGGCAATCAAACTACTGGTCAGAAATATTTTACTTTAATGATTTTTGTACCCTTACTTTCGGCAACAGCGGGAAACATTGGTGTACAGGCATCAGCGATTGTGGTACAAGGCTTGGCAAACGGAACTTTAAAACAATACAGCAGACAATACTTGTCTAAAGAACTTTCGGTTGCTATGATTTCGGGAACAATAATATCGTTATTTTTATTTTTGTATCATTCTTTAGTGTATCAGCAATATTTAGTTGGATTTGCTATCTCTATTTCGATGCTGGTAGTAATACTATTTGCGGCTTCATTAGGGGTAGTGGTGCCGTTGTTTTTACATAGACGAAAAATTGATCCTGCTATTGCGACAGGGCCTTTTATTACTACTACAAACGATGTTTTCGGTATCATGATTTATTTTGGGATAGCTAGACTGATATTAGGTTATTAACTATTGATGGTTTAATAATTTAACAATTATCCCGAATTTATTTAAATTTAAAAATAATAAATTCGGGATAATTCGTGTTCTTTGTGGCTCTTTTTTTTCAGTATTCAACATACTATTATCAACCAAAGAATAAAACATACAAGCATGAAAGTACACATCATAGGCGGAGGAAACCTTGGCGCTTCTGTCGCAATAGGAATAGCAAAATTCACTAAAGACAATCAAATAACCGTAACCAGACGCAACCTTGCACCTATTTCTTATTTAAAAGAATTAGGAATTACACTTACCACCGATAATACGAGCAACATTCAGGAAGCAGATGTTATTATCTTGACTATAAAACCATATCAGGTAGATACTGTTTTGGCCGAAATACTGCCTGCAATTTCAAACAAAGTGATCGCTTCGGCAGTAAGCGGACTTTCTATCGAAAATTTACAAAACAAAATAGGCGACAGCCACAGCGCTGTGCGTATTATGCCAAATATTGCGGCACAATTTGGCGCATCGGCTACTTGTATCGCTTATCACGAAAAAAACAAAGAAAAAGCGCAGCAAACCGTAACACTTTTTCAAGGATTAGGAACAGCTCCCATCATTGACGAAAAACTGATGGACGCTGCAACAGTTCTTGCAGCAAGCGGAACGGCATTTGCTTTGCGATACATCCGTGCTTCTATGCAGGCTGGAATCGAAATTGGATTTGACTGGCAGACAGCTTTGGCCATATCGGCACAAACCGTAAAGGGCGCAGCCGAAATGCTTCTCGAAGAAAAAGGGCATCCAGAACAATTGATCGATCGCGTTACTACACCGCAAGGCTGTACCATTGCAGGATTGAACGAAATGGAGCTTCACGGTTTCAGTTCTTCTTTAATTAAAGGAATCAAGACTTCACTGAAACAGATTAAGGATAAGAATTAATTTTCTCAAGCCAAATTCCTAATAAATGAGTCAATTTTCAGAATTGAGAATTAACTCATTTATCTAATAACAAGTTAGTTATTTATCTTTAAAATCTATTTCGGCATAAAATAAAATTGCATTTAAAAATATATCAATCATATTTTTATTTTTTTTAAATTTCTTTTCTTCTCCATCATACTCAAATTTTTTAGTTTCATAATAATATGTGAGACTATTACCAAGAGTTTTACTCATTTTAATATTAATGCTAACAACATTATCTGAATTAATTACCGAAAATTCTTGACTTGCCATTACAATCCCATTTTTTTCTATAATATAATTCCCTTTATAATCATCAAATGTAAGATATGTTTTATCAAACATTTCTTTAGTCTTTAAATTATTAATACGAATAGTATACGCACCATCTGTTAAGCTTTGGGCTGATACTCTACAAAAAAAGAAATAATAATAAAAAAGTATGATCAAAAAAAAAAACAATTTTTAAATAATTTATCTTTTTCAAAAGCGTTTAAGAAAACATAAAATATTATATTTACTTTATTGGTTAACCTAAAACACAATCATAATCGATTTAGATTGTGTTCGCCAAGTAATTTTAAGCAGTAAAAATGGATAAATTAAATAAATGATTAATGTTTGAAAATTAAAGATTATGGCACTTATCAATCCTTATATTAACTTCAACGGCAATGCCGAAGAAGCATTTACATTTTACAAATCTGTATTTGGCGGCGAGTTCGTCAAGATTATTCGTTTTAAAGACTTTTCAAACTCTGAGTTTCAAGTGTCAGAAAAAGAGGCGAATAAAATAATGCACATTGCTTTGCCTATTGGTAATAATATTTTAATGGCTAATGACGTTCCAGAAATTTTGGGACGTGTAAATGAAAACGAAAACAGATCCAAAATTTCAATCAGTACAGAAAGCAGAGAAGAAGCAGATAAATTATTCAACGGACTTTCATCAGGAGGAAAAATAGAAATGCCAATTGCCGATAGCCCTTGGGGTACTTATTTTGGTATGTTTAGAGATAAATATGGAATTGAATGGACGGTGGAATTTGATCCGAATGATAACTGATTGGTTTAACCAAAATAAGTGAACCGCTCGTGCAAGTTAACACTGCCGTGCTCATATGCAATTAAAAAAAATGAAAAGAATAACCGTATTCTGTGGCTCCAGTTCAGGAACCGAAGAAATTTACACCACGCAGGCAGCTTTACTAGGAGAAACATTAGCCAAGCGAAACATCGAATTAGTGTATGGAGGTGCCAAAGTTGGACTTATGGGTGCTGTTGCCGATGGCGTTTTGAGTCAAGGCGGTAAGGTAATCGGAGTGTTGCCTAACTTTTTGGGCTCTAAAGAAATTGCGCACCCGCAACTCACCGAATTGATTTTGGTCGATACCATGCACGAACGAAAAACCAAAATGAATGACCTTTGCGACGGCGTAATAGCCTTGCCGGGCGGTTTTGGAACATTGGACGAACTTTTTGAAATGCTGACTTGGGGGCAGCTTGGACTGCATAAAAAACCAATCGCTATTTTAAATGTCAACGGTTATTACGACGCTTTAATTACTTTTGTACAAACAATGACTGACAAAGGCCTTTTGAAAGAAGTGAACCAACAAATGCTTTTGGTAAGCGACACTATCGATGATCTTTTGGAGAAAATGGAAAATTATGTAGCGCCTACTCTTGGAAAATGGATTAATAAAGAGAATATTTAAGGTTACAACAAAGCGTACATCTCTTTTAATTAGTCTTTTGAAAAAATAGTTGCGAAAGTTTAAAAATCATTATATTTACTTTTTTGGTTGACCAGAAAACGCCATCCCCAATAATCATTTAGATTGCGTAAGCCAATTAATTTTTAAGCAGTCAAAATGAATAAAGACAACACACCAACACAGGCATTGCCTCAGTATAAAATATTGGAAGCAAATTTATTGCCCGATCCAGAATCGCATTTGGATTCTATGGAAATGAAAGAGAAACCTATTGGAACTTCGGATATTCCCTTTAGAGACATAACCACTCCCGAGACTAAACGCGAAAGCATACATCAAATCATAGACAAACTGGATGTTGAAAAAAGCATCAGGTATCAAAGAACTCCCGAAGATACGTACTGCAATGTTTACGCTTATGATTATTGCCATTTCTGCAAAGTGTATTTGCCTACGGTTTGGTGGACTGATGAATCTTTGGAACGCATAAAACAAGGGCAGAAGGTTGTCGCTGTTTTTGAACAAACAGTTGATCGAATTTTTTCCAGCGCCATACACGATTGGTTTTCAGAATGGGGAATTCATTTTGGCTGGGAAAGAATGTTTACTGTAGATGAAATTCAAAACAAAGTAAACGCCAACGGAGGAGTTGGAATAATTTGTGCCAAAAGAAAAATAAAAGGACTCTCCGGACATATTGTTCCCATAGTTCCCGAAACGGATTTGCATAAAGCGCACCGAGAGAATGGAACAGTGTTATATCCTCTACAGTCACAAGCAGGAATATTGAATTACAACTATTTTTCGGAAGTTAGAAAAGATTGGTGGAATGATGAATTATATTCTTCCCATGTGTTTTATTATCATCCATAAAACGTAATAATTATTTAGTTTGCTAGGATGCAAGCACAGATTAAACACTAGATTTCTCATGCAAAATAAGATTTGTTATTATTATTTGATTTTCAATACATTAGCCACTTGCAAATACCATAATAATAACATACTTTTGCAACTTGGAAAAAACAAGAATAGCAAAAGTTAGAATAAGGCTGTTCATCTGCTTAAATTATTGATATAAAAGTGATTAATGACAATAGTAATTTTATAACCCCATTATAAAATTTTACTTTTTATCAATCGTTCAGTCGATATAAGTGCAAATTTCTGAGACTGAAACTGCCATGAATAAATTTTCTTCCGATAAAAAGAAAAGCTCCCGATAATTATCGGGATGACAACCAAATTTTGAATATTATTTCGAAAGAAATATAAATTCCTAATAATTTAAAAATAATAGAATGGATTTGACAATTTGTTTAATCCGTTAGAAGGATCGTCTCTGTTCTTTATTTAATAGATTAGTTTCGTATTTCCGAATAAAAAACAATGACTTTAAAAGTTCAATTAACCATAAAAAGAAAATTAGTATAAATGAAAGACAATCAGAACAAAAAATATTATTGGGGAATAGGATTAGAAAACGAAACCTACATGCAGTTTGAAGAATCCCTTATAGTTACTGGTGAGTTTATACAAGAGAAAATTGGTTTTGAGAAATACAGTCTTGATTATAGAAAATGTTATAAACCGGAAAGTCTTGCTCCTTTATTGAAAATGGCTTTTGGTTTGAATGAAAACTACAAAGTGAGCCGAATGATTAATAGTCATTCGCTAGAAAAACTAGATGTAAACTATCAGCACAAAATGTTGTCGGCAGTTAAGTCTACAGAAACTGCTGAGGTGAATCCAGAACCACTCGAAAATCCGGATTATCTTGGGAAATCCATTATGGAGCTTTTTCTTGAGGAGCAACCGTACAATATTCAAAGCATGATTACCCAAAGAAACAAAACGATGGGATCGGTACATTTTGATGGAGATTCTATCGAATTTGTAACCAAATATTTTGAAAACCGAACAATAGCTGATTCCTGCAAAGAACTAAAAGCCACTAAAAAATTATTCCTTGATAAAATCAATGAATCTTCTGTGTTGAATGGCAAGTTAAATTTTCCGGATTACAACAATGGTCTTAATATGTTTATGACGAATCAGGAAAATCTTGTTTTGTTTAATAATGGAACGTACCATTTCCATATTACGTTACCTTCACTAACGGAAGACAGCAGAATCGTAGATTACAATGATTTTGAAAAAACACACGCCAATGCTATTTATTTACTGCAGTGGTTTGAGCCGTTTTTTATAGCAACTCTTGGAAGCCCAGACATTATGGGCGTGATAAGCGATAAGTACAGTTTGGATAAAAAATTCACTTTGGGTTCTATGCGAAATGCGATGTCTCGTTACATCGGCGTTGGAACCTATAACAAAGCGATGCCAAAAGGGAAAATTCTAACTTACAAAGTGGATGATTTTAGAAAACTGCTAAAGTTTGAAAAAGAAGAAAATATTTGGTGGCGCGACCAGATTGAAGCGGATATGGAATATGAATTGCTTCCGGAAGTTGGTCTTGATTTCAATCAGGAAAAAATGTATCAAAGCGGTTTTGAATTCAGAAGCTTTGATGAATTTCCTGCTGAATACTTAAACGATGTTCTTTTTTCCATAATTCTGATCTGTGAACATTCTCTGAATTTACCAGATGTTCAATGGGGACATGACAGCGCGGTTTGGAATAACTTAGTTTTTAAAACTTTAAAAAATGGTTATTTAACCGAAATCAATGAAGTCGAAAAGAACGAAGTTTTAGATTTATTGCAAATTTTAAACCCATCAGAAAGTAATTATAACGCACTAAAATCCGAATTCGAAGCCATTGTAATGCTTGATGCTTTTTTCTTCAAAATTCTAGCTGTTTTGCATGAAAAATACAAAGACAATAATGTTTGTCTGGATTCCATGTGCGGACAAAAAACAAATTTCCCTCCAAAATGGGACAACTTCAACAAATACCAAACCGAAAGACATTTGCAACAAATAGGGTCTTTCTGCGAGAATTAATTTTTTTTAATTTGTAGCAAAAAAAATATTAGGTATACTTTGCTGACTGTCATAAATTTTTTTTATGGCAGTCAGTCCAATTCTATTAAAACTAACGATCAAATCCATCAATAAACTTGCGCATGGTGTATTGTTTGGCATAACTGTCATAATACCCAAAAATATAGTAGTTTTTGTAGCGAATAATGCTCGGTAAGGTAACTTCTGGGTGTTCCTGCTCAAATCGTGAAATAAAATCTACAGCAAGAGGTTCCTGATCTTTCTTGGGATGGTCTAATTTTTTATCGAATATACTCTCGAAATAAACGGTCGTTGGGATATTTCGATACATCACATCGCTGTTAAATGGATCATTATTTAATAATGTATTGACAAAGTCAGTAAACTGGATATTGCCAGTACCTCCCAATGTTATCAAAATGGAATTGGAAGTTTTGTAAACCGTCAAGCCTACCTGCAAATACACTAACTGATTCAAAAATTTGGCAGTGGTTTTAAATTCTTTCGGTCTTTGTCCTTCTAATTGCAACCACAAAGGAGAGCTCTTAAAGGAAATCGTATCGGTTTTTGAAACGAGAATGCTTTTGATGGTGTCGGCTGTTTTATAATCTTTTATTTCAAAAAGCAATTCTTCGCCATTGACTTTGAATTGATATATTTTACCCTCATGGTAATAAGAATTGGAGAGGCAGACGTAATTTTTGGTTGAGGTCTTTGGAAAGGTCTTTTCCTGAATTTCTAAAGTAGCAAGGTCAATGTCGAATGCTTGTGTTTCATTGTCATTATGGTCAAAAGTGAGAAGTAATCGATTTTTGAGGACATATAGTTTTGTCTTTTGTGTGCCTTTGAATAATGGATTGAACAGATTGGTCTCTATTTTTTCAATGGGACAAGCTTCCAGAACTTGACTGAATGTTAAAGGCTGATTTTTGCTGTTTTTGAATTTAAAAGAACTGAAATCGACTGTTTTTTGTTCTTTTTGACCATTTTTGAAGCTGTAAAGGACTAGTTTTTCTTCAGAATTTTTTTGTGCTAGAATGTAAAAAGTGTTGTTTTCTTGAAATGGAGTAATAATTGATTGCTGGGAAAATGAATTGTAATAATTGAAAATAGCTGTAGTGGATGTGCTTAAATCATATCGTACAGCCAGTATGTTTTTCAAATCTGGGCTTGACCAGTAAATAGTTGGATTTCCTTGCTCATTAAAACTATATCCAGATAATAATTTGTAATTGGTATCAGGCCTTTCAAATGTATATTGATTGGACAGAAACAGGGCGCTGTTGTATTTCAGAATCGTGAGGGTTTCTTTATCGGAAGCAAACACAAATATATCATGAGTGACAGTATTTTCGGCATTGACGATTTGTTTGAAATCTTTAGATTTCTTGAGTTCCAAAGGAAAAGTAGCCAAAGTCGTTTGACTAAAAAGGAAAGCGCTTTGGAAGAAAATCAAAAAAGTGATTATTTTTTTCATATAGTTGGATAAAACTTAGCTGTTTATTCGTTCATAATTTCTTGAAAATAGTCTGCCATTTGTCCCACATGCATGGCGTCCATTAGTCCGTGATGCACATGGATAGACATCGACATTGTTCTAGTGCCTTGATCAGAAACCATCATTTTGCCAAAAGAAATTTTTGGACAGCTATCTGGATATGTCATATTTCGGGCATGAGAAAGCGAGGTGAAATTGAGCCAAGGAATTGCCGAAAAGTGAATGACATTATCATCTATAAATTCCCTGGTAAACAACCCAGTTGTGTTTTGAATACGTTCAATTTCAGTCAATGCTATTTGTTCAAAAATCTTGTAATCAGGATGAAATTCTATCAGTGAAAATCCAAAAGTTCCATCAGCTCGTCCTATTGTTGCCGATCCGTCAATCCTATCATATATGTAAATATGAGTGTTGTCAATACGATATCTAAAACTTTCGAAAGCATTTACTGCCATCAATGTTTTGTGTAAATAATAGATAAAAAATGAAGTTTCCAATTTTTTGGAAGTTGTATAAGCTTTGGTGCAGTCAATGTTTATGGTTGCTCCAAAGAAAGGTTCCTGCATTTGTTTAAAGAAAAGAAAATGTTCTTTTCTATTCCAATTATCTAGATCTAAAAGCGTTTTCAAGAAGTTGTTTTTTACAAAAATACAGCTTTTCTTTTAATCTGTTTAGCTATAGATTTTTTGTAAAGTGTGGGTATGAAAATAATCCGCCGTAAAGAGGTAAAGAACTTTGCGATTCTCTATGATATGAAACAAAAAAAAGTCCTAAAATAAAATTATTTTAGGACTTTTTGAAAGGTATAAAAAGTAGCTTATTTTATTGTGAAAGTAACTTTTCTAACTAATTTTCTTGCTCCGTCAGATGCTTTATCAACTGAAGTGTCTTCTCCACCAGCAATAACATTTACTCTTGATGCGTCTATGTTAGACTTTACTAAAATATTTTTTATTGTATTTGATCTAGCAGTAGAAAGTTTGTCGTTATATTCAGTTCTTCCTAATTCATCAGCATGACCAATAATATCAACTGAAGCAGAAGGATTATTTCTTAAGTAAGTAAGGATAAAATTGATTCCGTCTGTTGAATCATCTGAAGGCGTAGTTGAATTATAATCGAAATAAGCACAAATATAGCCAGAGTTAATTAATCTTTTGATAGATTCGTTGTTTCTTGCGATAACAGTACTTTCAGTATTATCTCCGTAAGTTTTTTGTAAATAACTTTCTAATTCATCAGGAATGCTATTTTTATTAACGTCAATAGATTGTCCTTTTGTGTTAACCATTACACCTGCAATAGTATTTTGCTCTTGGTCAATAAAATCAGGAACACCATCTTTATCTGTATCTTGCATAGAACTTTCTATGTCAGCCATTTTTTTGGTTAATGCAGCAAATTCATTTACGTCAACAATTGGCTTTGCATACCAGTCAGCATGTTTTTCATTTTTGCCTAAATAAAATGTTAAACCAATAGTTGCGTTTAATAATAGTCCTGAGGATACAGATGATCCATTTGTACTATATCCATCAAAAGCGGCATCTTGTTTTACATTAAGAATAGTTGAGAAATCACCAGTTAAGGCAATTTTATTTGATAATTTAATTTGAGCTGTTACACCAGAAATCACATTACCCATTAATTCATTTTTTCTTGAATTATCAAAATTAGTTTGAGCTAATCCTAATCCAGCATGAGCTAACAAGCCAAATGTTTGTGTGAAGCTTTCAAAGTTCAATATTCTACCTAGGTTAGCAACACCTTGAACATCAAATCTGTAATATTTAGTGTCAAAATCTTTAGAACCATCTTTATCTGTAAGGCTGTTATAACCAAAATCAGCTTTCAAACCAAATTTATTATTAAACATATATCTTGCTCCAAGATCTACTACAAAAGGGCTTGGTGCCGCGGTAAAATATCCATTTGTCATTGGTTTTACCGGTTTATTTAAACCACCAGCCACTTCTATAGACCATCTATTGAAGTCATTTTCTTTACTTTGGTCTGTCTCTTCAGTTTGGGCAGTCAAAGTTGTCAAACCTGAAGCAAAAACTAATGCAAGTATTGTTTTTTTCATGATTGTAATTTTAAAATTCGGGCAAAAATACAAAATTTAGAGTCAATATACATTTATTAAGACTTAATTATGTAAGAAAAGATTATTATTATAATTCAATACAATTTGTATTTTAACATAAAATACTGACAACAAATGAGTTGTATATATTTTGATAGTTTTATATAATTTCAAGTATTATAGATTTATAAGAAAATTCACTCCGTTAATTAAGGCTTAACTTTGTTTTCGTATACAGATTTCGTGTTTTTACTGTTAATTCGTGTTATTATTAAACTAATATTGGCAAAACTTCGGTTATTTTTTCGAATGCTCTAAAATTCTCGTGTTCAACTTTATGGTCAATTTTTTCATGCGCCCAAGTAGTATGAAATGGAATATGAACGGCGTGTCCGCCAATGGCCAAAACGGGTAATATATCCGATTTTAATGAGTTTCCAATCATAAAAAAATCTTCTGGTTTAATTTCCAGACGTTTAATCAAATCTGAATAATCAATTTCTTGTTTATCAGACATCACTTCAATATGATGAAAATAATGTCCCAAACCCGATTTGTGTAATTTACGGCGTTGATCAAGTAAATCGCCTTTGGTGGCTACAACCAATTTGTATTTGCCATACAAGGCTTCCAAAGTCTCTTCAACTCCATCTAATAATACAATGGGTTTTTCGAGTAACTCTTTCCCGTATTGAATTATTTTTTCTATGACTTCTACTCGGATAGTATTTTCCGAAATCTTCATTGCTGCTTCTATCATCGATAGAATGTATCCTTTAATTCCGTAACCATACAATTTGAGATTACCTATTTGAATTTTAAATAATTCATTCGAAATTCCTTGATGTGACAAATAATCTTCCATCAAACCACAGAATTTTTTCTCGGTTTCATCAAAGTAGGTTTCGTTTACCCATAAGGTGTCGTCGGCGTCGAAGGCAATTACTTTTAGATTCATTTTTATTTATTTTACCGCAGATTCGCAGATTTGATAAAAATAATCTGGGAATCTGCGGTTATTTTTTTTAATTTATCGTCTCCCCATTCCCAACACCATCTGCATCAGGTTTTACAAAAACTAATTTTCCTTCGGCATTGGTAGTCATCAAAATCATTCCTTGGCTTTCTACACCACGAAGGTTTCTTGGCGCCAAATTCACGAGAACGGTAACGCGTTTTCCAATGATGTCTTCTGGTTTAAAACTCTCTGCAATACCCGAAACAATAGTACGTACGTCAATTCCAGTATCTACTTTCAGGATCAAAAGCTTGTTGGCTTTCGGCATTTTTTCGGCTTCCAAAATAGTTCCTACACGAATATCCATTTTTGCAAAATCTTCAAACTGAATCAAATCTTTCTGAGGTTCGGCTTTTTTGTTTTCGGCAATATTAGCAGTTTTGGTAGCTTCCAGTTTATCTATTTGTTTTTGGATTTCTTCGTCTTCAATTTTAGAAAAAAGCAATTCAGCTTCACCAATTTGGTGTCCAGCTACAATTAAATCGGATGTCTCTGTAACAGTATTCCAATTAATTAAACCTTCAATTTTCAAAATACGAGTTAATTTATTTGCTGTAAAAGGTAAAAACGGTTCACACAAAACGCTCAAAGCACCAGCTATCTGTAAAGCAACATACATTTGGGTTTTTGTACGTTCTTCATCGGTTTTAATCATTTTCCAAGGCTCTTCGTCGGCTAGATATTTGTTTCCAAGTCTGGCCACATTCATCATTTCGCCAAGCGCTTCACGGAAACGATATCTTTCTACCGAACTTGAAATTACCGCAGGATATGCTTTCAATTCGGTTAAAACAGCCTCATCAACTTCTGAAAATTCATTAGGTTGAGGAACGATTCCGTTGTAATATTTATTGGTCAAAACTACCACACGATTAATGAAATTTCCAAAAATGGCTACCAATTCATTGTTGTCTCTCGCCTGAAAATCTTTCCAGGTAAAATCATTATCCTTAGTTTCCGGCGCGTTTGATGTCAATGCATAACGCAAAACATCCTGCTGATTCGGAAATTCTTCCAAGTATTCGTGCAACCAAACCGCCCAGTTTTTAGAAGTCGATAATTTATTTCCTTCCAAATTCAAGAACTCATTTGCTGGCACATTGTCAGGCAAAATATAACTTCCTTCAGCTTTTAGCATCGCTGGGAAAATCACGCAGTGAAAAACAATATTGTCTTTCCCAATAAAGTGTACCAGTTTAGTTCCTTTGTCTTTCCAGTAAGGCGTCCAGTCTTTACCTTCTCTTTGAGCCCATTCTTTGGTGGACGAAATATACCCAATTGGCGCATCAAACCACACATATAATTTTTTTCCTTCGGCACCTTCAACCGGAACATCAATTCCCCAGTCTAAATCACGCGTTACCGCACGAGGTTCTAATCCGCCGTCGATCCAAGATTTTACTTGTCCGTAAACATTCGGTTTCCAGTCATTTTTATGTCCAACCAAAATCCATTCAGTTAAAAAATCCGAATAACGATCCAAAGGCAAAAACCAGTGTTTCGTTTCTTTAAGAATCGGAGTTTCTCCCGTAATAGTCGATTTTGGGTTGATTAAATCGGTTGCATTCAACGTTGAACCGCATTTCTCGCATTGATCTCCATAAGCTTCTTCGTTACCACATTTTGGACAAGTTCCCGTAACAAAACGATCTGCCAAAAATTGGTCTGCTTTCGCATCATATAATTGCTCGGTTACTTCTTCGATAAAGTCTCCGTTGTCGTATAGTTTTTTAAAGAATTCTTGAGCCGTATCGTGATGAATCTGAGCCGAAGTTCTAGAGTAATTATCAAATGCAATTCCAAAATCCGAGAATGATTTTCTAATAATTCCGTCATATTTATCGATTACTTCCTGCGGTGTAATGCCTTCTTTTTTAGCTTTCATCGAAATAGCAACCCCGTGTTCGTCGCTTCCGCAAATGAACAATACATCGCGGTTTTGCAGACGCAGGTAGCGCGAATATATATCAGCTGGCACGTAAACCCCTGCCAAATGCCCAATGTGTATCGGTCCGTTAGTATAAGGCAATGCCGCCGTAATCGTATATCTTTCTGGATTCTGTATCATGATTCAATTTTATTGGGTGCAAAAATAAGCAATAGAATTGAGATTTTGTTATTTCACGGAGATTCGCAAAGAAAAAGCACAGAGATTCGCAGAGTTTTTTAAGAGTAAATGCAAATTAATCTCGCAAA
Organism: uncultured Flavobacterium sp.; assembly: GCA_963511725.1. GTDB lineage: Bacteria > Bacteroidota > Bacteroidia > Flavobacteriales > Flavobacteriaceae > Flavobacterium. The sequence continues at coordinate 96,710 of CAUPKA010000006.1, read as the reverse complement.
GTCGCGAAGTAGCAAAGTTTTATTTTTGTTGTGGACTACGCGACTTTGCGAGATTCTTTTAAGACAATCAAACAAAAACTTAGCGTATCTCTGCGAAACCTCGGTGTATCTCTGTGAAACAACGATAAAATAGAACCAGTTTAAACTAGCGCTTGGCACAAATCTTAAGAATATATTTTGCAATCTTTGGCACAAAAAAATAAGATAACATTATGAGCAAGACAAAACTAATCATCAATAAAAACGGATCTATAAAAATCGAAGGTGATTTTGAAATCATGGATCAAGAAGGAACTGTTTATGGACTACAGGGAAGGTCTGCACTAGGACTTTGCCGTTGCGGACTGTCGAACAATAAGCCTTTTTGCGATGGCGGGCACCGCAATAATTTTGAGCATGATTCGGTAGCATTTGATTTACCACCAATGAAAACCAATTAAGAATTTTTTTCGGATATAGATATAAAAAAAGCTGCATAAATGAAAATGCAGCTTTTTTTATGCTAAAGCGAGTATCAGTCTGTTGTTATTTATCCTTTATAACTTGGATAGTCGTAGCTTCATTTTTTTCTAAATTTGAAACCAAATCAATTGATTTTTCAGAGTTTTTAATACTTATTTTAGCCATATTTGGAGCAAATCTTCCAACACTATTAGCTGTAATTTTATGTTGGTAATTTCAGCATCTAATTTTATTGTTAGATGTTTTTTATTATTTAGAATTTTATAATTTTTCAGAATAACTTTATTATTTTTTATAATCGAAATTTCATCGCCATCCTCTTGATTTGCATCCCAAATTTCTAATTCTTTACTATTGGCAATAAACCAAATAGAAACGATATGCAATCCGATTTTAGCATCAGTTTATTTATATTTGCATACGCAATTATAGAAGATAGAAATTATGGCAAAAGGACCTGAAAAAAACACCAAAAACAAGGCTTTACATGCCAAATTGCTCAATCGAAAGAAGGCTAAACTTCAAGAAGAGAAAAAAGAAAAAGCAGAACGTTTGAAAGCTTTGGTTGCAAAAATGAATCAGAAGAAAAACAGCAACGAATCGAATCCTATATAATCCAAACTAATTGTTAATCAAAGTTTATGATCCGTACTTAGACTAAAAACCCAGATAAATAATCGCGTTGAAATTCTTTAGAATGGACAATAGTAATAAATAAAAAAGTGTTCGCAATGCGAACACTTTTTATGCAAAATTAAGCCTTACTTCCCCAGCAGCATAATTTCGCTTACAACCACTTCGGTGATGTATCGTTTTTCTCCGTTCTTGTCTTCGTAGCTTCTGTGCGTTAATTTACCATCTATGGCGATTTGTTTGCCTTTGGTAACGAATTTTTCAATGATTTCGGCGGTTTTTCCCCAGGCAACAATTGTGTGCCATTCGGTTTGGTCTACTCGTTCTCCTTTGTCGTTTTTGTAACTGTCTTTGGTGGCGATGCTCAAATTGGCTAATTTTTTTCCTCCCTCAAAAGATTTGATTATTGGGTCATTTCCTGCGTTTCCGATTAATTGTACTCTGTTTTTCATGGCGTGTAAATTTAAATGTTGGTGTGTATATGATTTTTTATTGAAATTGACATTTGCAATTGTTATTGATATTGCATTGTTTCATTTCGACAGGGCAAAGATGCGATGACTTACAAAAGTTATTCGGTTGCTAACTGCTTACTTTCGGTTGTAGTTGTTTGTAACCGTTTGTAAATGGAAATTTTTGAGTATATTTGGGACTTAGCAACAATTATGACAAACGACAACTCTTGTAAATATGCAGAAAGAATTTAAGTTTAACGACAAAGCAGACTATATTTTTTATTTGGCTGAATTGATTACAGATTGTTACCAAAAAACAGACAGACTTAAAAATTATGGACAAGAAATTGAACAAATCATTTTATCAAATCCTAATGCAAAAATTATACAAACCGAATTGTATGAATCAATAAGCGATAAAGTAACCAGACTTTTTCAATATATTTTTAATTTGCTTGGTGACGAAAGTAAAAAAGCAGTATCGTTCAGAAAATTTAGAAAAAGACTCTACAAGGACAAGAATAAATTAAATATTGAATTAGAGGAACTTTCTCAAAATGAATTGAAAATTTTAGGAGAATTTAATACGTTAAGAAATTGGGGATTACACATTCCTGAATCACTTTTCATTCAAAAGAAAGAGTTTTTTAAAATGGACTCGCAATTTATTGAAACCAATAAAATGACAATACCAATTCCAACATATGACTATTTTGAAATTCAGTTCTTGACTGAAATGAAAAGAGAAATTGGAGAAGTAATTGACTCGTCTATGATGATTTTAGAAAGGATGAAAAATGATTATTCGGTCTTAATTGGAGAACCATTCAAAATAGAATATGAACAGAATCAATATAAACCATATTTGTTTATGACAGCAGTACAAAACTCTTGGAACTCACAAAATGGAAAATAAAAAAAATAACTGGTGCTAACAGGTACAACGGATTTGGGCAATTGGCTTAATGGGAAAATGGTTTTATATTTGGGAGATTTGGCAAATCCGAAGAATGGGCTTAATTTAGTCCCAAACCCGCTTTAGTTCCAGAACGATAGTGTCAATTCGCTTAAAATAAAACTTGAGTTATGAAGAAAATAATATTGGTTTTTATTTTAATCTTTCTGCAAAGTTGTAATGGAAAATTAGAAAGTACCGCACAAGAAATCATTAATAATTATTCATTTAATTCAACAATTTCAAAGTCTGATAAAATAGTAATTAGACAAAAAAAGTCAGGTCAAACTGAATCAAATAGAGATGACTCTTGTTTTGAGAACAAAGAAATTTTCAAAACTGAGAAACCCGAAGGAATTAAAAATTTTGAAAAAATGTTTGAGAATTCAAAATATACAGAATATTGTTGTTGTCCTGAAACCAATTATTGCATTGACTTCTACAAAAACTCAAAGAAAATTGACACCTATTTTGCTGATACGATTCAATATGAAAATAAAATACGTGTTTTTGAAAGTAGTTTTCAATACTCTTATTTAATTGAAAAAGATAAATGGAAGCTTTTTTTGAATCAAATTAAATATGAGAAATAAAACTGAAGAAAGTCAAACACAAATGAAAATCATCAGAACCAACCCGTTATTTGAGATTTACATTGAAAATGATGTTTTAATAATTAACAATAAACAACATTCAAAAGATAATAGACGCTTAAAGATAGAAGATATTGAAAGTATTGAACTCATTCGAAAGCTAAGTTTATTGAACAAATTTATTGAACAAACATTTGGATTCCTTGTTCCGGCTAAGTCTGAATTATTAAGGATTAGATTTGAAAATGGTTTTAAAGATATATTAGTAACTGATTGTGATTCTAAAAAAGTGGAAAGTTTGGTTTATGAAGTGAATTTGTTGATTCTAAAAATACAAAACCATAAATCCTAACTAGCCCTGATAGAGCCGATATCCTCGTAACGGAGTGGAGAGATAAAGGCGACAGCAGGAACCCATGCCAAAAAATAAAGCCTAATAATTCGCTCCAAAAAAATGAAATGATGTTGAATATAAAACAATGATAGTATGAAAACCTGCCTTGAATGTGGCGATCCTATCGTGGGTCGCGAAGACAAAAAATTCTGCAGCGATGGCTGCCGAAATGCCTACAACAACAAAATAAATAAGGACAGCACGAATTATATGCGCAATATCAACAACAAATTGCGTAAAAATTACCGAATTTTGTCGGAGCTGAATGCGAATGCCGATGGAAAATCGAAAACAACTCGAGCCAAATTGATGAGCAAGGGATTTGATTTTGAGTTTTTCACTAACGTTTTGAATACCAAGTCGGGAAATACCTACTATTTCCTGTATGACCAAGGCTATATGGTTTTGGAGAATGATTATTATATGCTAGTTAAAAAAGATATTTAATACCTCAAATAATGAAAAAAAATTACTCATCCCTTATAACTGCTGTCCTCATAGCGGGGATTTTAACCTTTTTATTTGCTTTCCTAACGCCGTCTTGGTCGCCAGATGAAGACAAAAAAGTTACAGAGTTTTCGACTAGCAGAGCTTTGGAACATATTAATGCGATTGCCAAACAACCGCATTATGTGGGTACTAAAAACCATGAGGTGGTTGCCAATTATATCATTAAAGAGCTGCAAAAACTGGGTTTGGAAACTACTGTTCAAGAAGGATTTACATTGAGTGATTGGGGGAATCTTGTGAAATCCAAAAATATTATGTGCCGTATTGAGGGCAGTACAAACGGCAAAGCTTTGCTCTTACTATCACATTATGACAGCGCACCGCATTCGTTTTCACACGGAGCGAGTGACGATGCTTCGGGCGTGGCTACAATTCTGGAAGGTGTTCGCGCTTTTTTGAATGCAAAAACTAAAAACCAAAATGATATTATTATTCTTTTTACTGATGCGGAAGAATTGGGATTGAATGGTGCTGCGCTTTTTGTTACCCAACATCAATGGGCAAAAGACGTGGGATTGGTTTTGAATTTTGAAGCCAGAGGTTCTTCAGGACCGAGTTATATGCTGATGGAAACCAACAAAGGAAATGCAGGTTTGGTTAAAGAATTTGCCAAAGCTGGCGCTGCCTATCCAGTTTCGAATTCATTGATGTACAGCATTTACAAAATGTTGCCGAACGATACTGACTTAACCGTTTTTAGGGAGCAAGGAAATATTCAGGGATTTAATTTTGCTTTTATAGACGATCATTTTAATTATCATACACAACAGGATGATGTAGCTCATTTGGACAAAAACACTTTGAAACATCAAGGCTCTTATTTAATGCCATTGCTGAATCATTTCTCGAATACCAATTTGAATTCCACAGTTTCAACAGCTGATGATGTTTATTTTACGATTCCGTTTACGTTTATCAATTATCCATTTGGCTGGGTACTGCCAATGACATTGATTGCTGCTGGTTTACTGATCTTTTTAGTATTTGTTGGCAAAGCCAAAAGAATGCTGAAACTGAACGATATCATGAAAGGATTTTTCCCGTTTTTGGGTTCTTTGATTTTTACCGGTTTGATTACTTATTACGGTTGGCAAGGAATACTACTGTTGAATCCGCAGTATAATGATTTGCTGAATGGCTTTACCTACAACGGACACGATTATATTGCCGCTTTTATATTGCTCAGTCTTTCGATTTGTTTTTTCTTATATCAGATAGCTTCAAAGCCAAAAGTAACGATGAACCATTATGTTATTCCATTAGCATTTTGGATTGTGCTGAATGGGTTTCTTGCCAATAGTCTGCCGGGAGCAGGATTCTTGATTATTCCAGTATTTTTTGGATTGCTTGCTTTTGCTATTTTTATCTTTAGCCAAAGATCAAATTGGATTGTAAACCTTATTTGCGGTATTCCTGCCTTATTGATAATTGCTCCATTTATCCAGATGTTCCCTGTAGGTTTAGGACTGAAAGTATTATTTGGCAGCGCAATTTTGACTGTTTTGGCATTTGTAGTGCTGTTACCTGTTTTTGGAGATTTTGTCAAAAAAGGAAGCTGGTCTTTACTGTTTTTCTTAGGTTCTGTTCTCTTTTTGGCGAAAGCACAATACCATTCGGGTTATGAATTAGGCGAAGCCAAATCGAATAGTTTGGTCTATCTCTACAATGCCGATACTAACAAAGCGTATTGGACAACTTATGACACCAATCTAGATTCTTGGACAAAAGGCTATTTGGGCGAAAACCCTAAAGGTGCTAGAGCCCTAAATAGATTAAAGCTGTTTAGCAAATACAAATCGGAGTTTACTTATGCAACCGAAACTCCCAACAAAGAGATACCGAAACCAACCATTACTTTTTTACAAGATAGTGTTGTGGGACACAAAAGATATTTGAAAATAAAAATTACTCCCAACCGCAAGGTAAACCGCTATGATATTTTTGCCGATGAAATCATGAGATTCTTCAACTTTAAAGCAAATGGGGTTACTACTTTAGGTCAAAAAGGAACAGAATTAGAAAGAAGAGGCAAAAAACTATTGAGCTATTATGTTGTCAATAACGAACCGCTGGTATTGCAGTTTACCATCAACAAAGCTACAGTTCTAGATATGGATGTCATGGAAAGTTCTTTTGACTTGATGACCAATCAATTATTTAGCATGACTCCAAGACAAGACTGGATGATGCCGACTCCTTTTGTTTTGAATGATGCTGTGGTAATTACTCAAAAAATAAAACCTACTCCAAAATTCGTTGCTCCTGTTGTTGATCCGAATTTAGTGCAGCCGGCGGTGAAAGATAGCTTGGCAGTGGCGAAGGATAGTTTGCGGGTGAAATAAAAGGGATTTTAATAACTGTCAACACGATTTATGTCAAATATAGAATTTAATTTACAGCCTGAAATATTAGAAAATGAGCTAATAAAACTGATACCGCTCCAAGAAAGTGATCTTGAAATGTTGTACAAAGTAGCATCTGACCCAAAAATATGGGAGAATCATCCATCAAAAAACCGGTATAAAAGGGAAGAGTTTCAGTTTTTTTTGGATAGTGCACTAGCATCCAAAAGTGCATTTCTAGTTTATGATGCTGCAACTAATGAGTTAATAGGAAGTACTCGTTATTATGATTTCGATTCCGAAGCTTCTAAAATCGCCATAGGTTATACCTTTTTAGCTAAAAAATATTGGGGTGGTGGCCATAACAAAGCGATGAAAAAACTGCTTATTGATTATGCATTTCAATACGTTAATACGATACTTTTTCATATTGGTGAAACAAATATTATATCTCAAAAAGCTATTGCAAAAATTGGAGCCACTAAATTAGGTGTTGTAGATTTTAACAATAGCGAAGTTCCTTATTTAGAATATCAAATTCGAAAAGAGGATTGGGTATAAAACATATACCAAATAGAATTTTGGCGAAGGAAATCACATTAAGTACTTGCGTTATGTGATTCTTCGTTCCTCAGAATGACAAATAGTTATTCGGGTAACTCCAAAGCTAAATGGGTAAAAATTAAAAACTGTTTCGCAGAGATTCGCTAAGGAAAAACAAAGAATAAATGTTTTTTGTCTGTATTTTGACTCTTTGCGAAACAGCTATTGCTTTATAAATTTTAATTGTTGTGAGCCAATATTTGTTTTTACTCTTATCAAATAAACACCCGAAGCCCATGAGCTAATATCCCAGGTAGTTATAGCATTTGTGGTTCTTATTTTTTGACCAGCCATATTGTAAAATTGTATTTTTTCGACAGTTATTCCGCTAGGAATATCAATTGTAAGAATATTATTGGTTGGGTTTAGGTATAATTGTCCCGCGGTCAATTCGAATTTTCTGGAAGATAAAGTTACAGTATTACCTTTGGAAATAATATTTTTTTCTGGATCAAACGTGATGTTTGTAATCGTAAAAGGAACGTTTTCTGTAAAAACTTCTCCATTAAAGGTATTATTCAAAACCAAATCCAATTGTTGTCCTCCAATTCCAAAAACCCTAACAGGGACGGGCATCTCAAAAAAGGAAACAGAAGCATCCGATTGTGTTTGACTGATCGTAAATTTGGCTTGACCACCGCCTAAATTTTGAGCAGAAATAGTATAAATTGGATAGCCTTGTTTGTAGATCCAGTCATTGAAGAATTCCGTCAGACTACTTCCGTAAACAGCTTCCAAATGCGACTGCAGGTCAGAAGTTTTAGCGTATTTATAGGCAAGATTCAGGTCTTTTAAATAATTTTTTACTCCTTGAAAAAACAAAGCATCTCCCATTTTAAAACGGAGCATGTTAAGTACCATTGCTCCTTTATCATAAGTTAATCGAGCGCTGAAAATTCTATCTACATCCGAAAGCTCGGCATCTGTCAAATACACGGCTCCATTGGTTTTGGAAGTAATACTGCTGATTATTTTATTCTTTTCTGAAATAAAAGCGTTTTTGCCGTCAAAGTTTTCGATAACTAAGGAAGCAACATAAGTGGCAAAACCTTCGTTGAGCCAAATATCATTCCAAGTGGCACAAGTAACTTTGTTTCCAAACCATTGATGTGCCATTTCATGCGCTATTAAGTCTCTTTCAAAATTATTCATAAAAGAAACAGTAGTGTGTTCCATTCCCCCACCCCATTCAAACTGAGCGTGACCATATTTCTCGGCATGAAAAGGATATATTTCGAAAAGGTTTTCGTATAAATTTAAAATCAATGGTGTTTGATCTAATTGTGTTTTTACCGATTCCAGCGATTCTGGATATATGTAATTTATTATCGGATATTGGTTGGGTGCAATTCCTCCTTGCTGATTGTACACACTATAATTAGTCACAGCTATGGCAACCAGATAAGCAGGAATTGGATAGCCATGATGAAAATGAGTGGTCTTGTTGACTCCATTAATTACTGGAGCTTCTGGTTCAATACCATTGGAAACACTTACATATTGTGAAGGTGCTGTAATGTAAACATCAATTGCGTCCGTTTTGTCATTTAAATCCTGTTTACATGGCCACCAATCACGAGCGCCATAAGGCTCAGATAATGTATATAAAATAGGAGAACCGCTATGTGTAGTTGTAATAAAAGCTTCTTGACCAATGGGAGGAGTGCCCGAATACCAAATTTCAACAGAAGTCGAAGCCCCCGAATTTAAAATGGCGGGTAAAGTAATTACTAATTCATTATTGGTGTTTTGCACAAAAGCTAATGATACTCCATTTTGAATAACAGTACTTACTGTTAGTTTATTGGTTAAATCAAAAGTCACTGAAGAAAGATTAGACAGCGCGGTAAAAGTGCTGGTTACAATACCTGAAACAAAATATTTAGTCGGATCTACTGTAAATTCCAATTTTTGATAAGTAATATCATAGTTTAGCGTATTCGGGTTAACGCTCAAATTCATTTTTTTATTCGCCATCTTTTGCTCAAGTTGAGCGATACTTGATGTTTGGCTTGTGCTTTTTTGGGCATAAACCGAAATCATCAAAATCTGTACTATCAACAAGAGTCTTTTTTTCATTTTAAACTTTATTAGTATCCCAAATATAATCAATGATTTTGGTTTAAGCACTTTCTAAGCAAATCACAAGATATAACCGGTTTAATCCGCATAATTTAATTAAATCCAGCAAGTAGTAATGAATACTTTTTTATACGAAAAGACTATATTTGAAATACTATTATCAAAACATTCATTTATAAATAAAACCGTGTAATGGAAACAGAATTCAAAGAAAAACAAAAATTTACCCAATGGTGGTTATGGTTATTTTTAATCGCAATTGGAATTTTCCAAATTTATGCTCTTTCTACTCAGCTAATTAGAGGAGAGTATTTTGGAGATAAACCAATGTCGAATATTGGATTAATTATCTTCACAATAATTCCATTCGGAATCATAATTTTGTTTTGGTATATAAAACTGGAAACAGAAATTGACGAAAAAGAAATACGGGTTAAGTTTACTCCATTGGTAAAAAAAACATTTCGATGGGAGGATATACAATCAGCAGCAATTATAAAATATAAGTTTGTAGGTTATGGAATTCGGTTATTTACTTCTTATGGAACTGTTTATAATACCAAAGGAAATACGGGACTGGCGATTGAATTAAAAAGCGGAGAAAAAATCTTAATCGGCACACAAAGAGCTGATGAATTAACCACGAACATTGAAAAACGTTTGGTAGATAAAGTTATGATTTAAATAGATTTAAAAATCTGGTATCATTTCAGTTTACAATTTCATGGTATGAATGATGTAAATAATTTCAATAATTATGTATTAGTTTCAGGGGATTATAATTCTACTGTTAGTCCTTGTGCATTAGCAACTCAGTCAGGAACTTATTCCAAAGGAGACAGTAAAGTGACACTTGTTGTAAATGGCACAAGTACGACTTATGATATTGTTAATCTTACGCTTAGCAAATTAAAACTAAAAAATGGAAACGCTATCTCAGTTTACATCAGATAATTTATTTATTCTGGTGTTAAATCCTGCCTCTTTTGGGATGCAGAACGAAACGGAAATGACTTTTAAAGTTATTTCCGTTTTTTTATAGATTGTAAGGACAATCAAAGTCAAAATATTGTGTTTGTATTGTTTTTTAGCAGAAATTTGCCAAATATTCAAAACACACTCATATGGAATTCGGCAGAATCATTATTTCAGAAACAGCGGCAAACAGCGAAAATCCTCAGGATATTATCAATTCTAATATTTCGGTAATCAATTTGATGCGCGAAGAAAAAGTAGATGATGATTTGATTCATGAAGATGCCTTGATGAGTTATTATTTAGATTATTATACTTCTCAATGTACTGAAGGAAATTTTGCTCAATTTGTCTATAATTCCCGTTGGAATACTGAATTGAATGAACTTATCGAAGAAGGCCTGCAATTGCTTGGTGCCGAAAAACATTTGGAATTGTTTCAGCAACAATGCAAAAAAGTAAAACTAATGAGCAGTGTCAAGCGCGAAAAATTCTTCAAAGGCAAACTCGATGGCGTAAACCCAATTAGAGATTTATTGAACAACGATACTTTTTTCGAAATAGAAGAAAACTTAGCAGTACTAAACGCCAATTTCTTAAAATCCCATCCTGATACAGAAATCCTTTCTGTAGATGAAATGTTTGCTGCTCTCGAAGAATTCGTGGGTCACGAGATTAAAAGAGAATAGCTGTTTTCGAATCTAGATTCCAAGGAGACACTTAAAGAACACGGCATTCGTTTTAAAAAAATTAAACACGAATTGCACAAATTAACACGAATTAATCCAGAGTTTAACCATAGCCAACGGTTTCAACCGTTGGAGACAATAATAATCGAGTTCAAGTTTTCAGCAAGCACATTCAATTTTTTGTCCTGTACTATTTCCTTGAGTTCCCTCGGTAGCGTAACCATCAAATTTCCACCACTCGATTCCGCCTATTAATTCTTTTACTTTAAAACCCAATTTGGTCATATTCAAAGCTCCTTTAGTTGAAGCATTACAACCTATTCCATCACAATACGTTACATACAAAATTTCTTTATCCAAATGGCTTGTAGTTTCCAGACTCATTTCACGATGCGGAATATTAATTGCGTTGGGAATATGTTCTGCTTCAAATCCAAAAGCTTTTCGGGCATCGAGAGCGATTACTTTTTCACCATTATTTAATGCATCAAATAAATCAGAGGGATCCATTTCGAAGGCTAATTTGTTTTCATAATATTGTATTTGTGCTTCCATTTATATCATTTTTTAGATTTAATACTAATTCAAAATTAAAGCAATTGCATTTGTAATAAAAACGAAAAGAATTCATGTCTTTGATGAATTCTTTTCATGTAAATCCAAGCATAAATTTTGTTCCTTTGTGAAAACAATTCTCAAAAATGGAAATCAGACATTTAAGATTGATTAAAGCGATTGTCGAAGAAGGGAGCATCACAAAGGCGATAGACAAACTTCATTTGACACAATCTGCGCTGAGCCATCAGCTCAAAGAAGCCGAATATCAATTGGGTACCAAAATATTTTTGAGAACAAATAAAAAATTGATTCTGACCAAAGCCGGCGAAAAATTATATGAAATTGCCAATGAAATTCTCGATAAGCTTTCGGAAACGGAACTTCAAATTAAGCAAATGGTTTTCGGGGAATTTGGCGAAATAAGAATCAGTACCGAATGCTTTTCCAGTTACCATTGGCTGCCTTCTGTAATAAAACAATTTCATGATTTGTATCCAAATATTGAATTGAAAATCGTTACCGAAGCTACTCATTATCCGCTGCAAAAACTGTTGGATAATGTAATAGATATTGGGATTGTAAGTGACCAGATCAAAGACGACAAAATAAAATACTTGGAACTTTTTCAGGACGAAGTAGTGATGGCTGTCTCCGAAGAGCATTCCTGGGCGAATAAAAAATATGTGGTTGCCGAAGATTTTGCCAATGAGCATTTAATCATTCATTCCCTTCCTTTGGAAACTGTTACTATTCATCAATTAGTTTTGGCTCCAGCCAAAATAACTCCAAAAAAGATAACGCCTCTGCCCCTTACCGAAGCTTCCATCGAAATGGTCAAGGCGAATATGGGCGTGATGTCTATGGCCAAATGGGCTTTGCAGCCTTATCTAAAAAACAGCCCTATCAAAGCTATAAAAATTGGCAAAAATGGACTGAAAAGAAAACATTACATCGCAATAAGAAACGAAAAAGAGTATCCAGATTATTTCAATCATTTTATAGGATTTTTACAAACCGAAATTAATCTTCAATGGACTATTTAATACGCGACTGCAATCCAGATGATATTAATGCTGTGGTCGATTTGTGCCAAAAACATGCTACTTACGAGAAAGCCTCTTTTGACCCGATTGGAAAAGAAGAGAAACTTATAGACGCTTTATTTGGTAATCAGCCCAAATTATTCTGTTTGGTAGTCGAAGCCAATAAAACCATCGTAGGCTATGCCACTTATACGATAGATTTTTCAACTTGGGATACAGCTCCATTTATGTACATGGATTGCCTGTATCTTGACGAAGAAGCACGAGGTTTTGGATTTGGCGAAGCCTTAATCGAAAAATTAAAGCAAATTGCAATAGCAAAAAATTGCATCAACATACAATGGCAAACTCCAGAATTCAATGAGAGAGCTATAAAATTTTACCATCGCATTCGCGGAACCGGGAAAAGTAAAGTTCGCTTTACTTTGGATTTATAATATATTACCAAAAATAAATGAAACATATAAGCTTATTAGGTTGTGGCTGGTTAGGTTTGCCTTTGTCGAAAGCCTTACTAACAAATGACTTTTCTGTAAAAGGTTCAACAACCTCCGAAAGTAAAATTTCCAATTTAAAAACCTTAGGAATTGACCCTTTTTTGGTTGCGCTTGACTGCAAAAGCATAACTGGTGATGTCGAAAACTTTCTCAATGGAAGTGAAATTCTTATCATAAATATTCCTCCGCAATTGAGAGGGAAAAACAACGATTCTTTAACTGCGAATGAAAAGATATTTGTCGAAAAAATAAAAACACTAATTCCGTATATTGAAAAATCTACTATCGAGAATGTCCTTTTTGTGAGTTCAACATCAGTTTATGGCGAAGTCGAAGGAACGATCATAGAAGAAACCATTCCAAAACCAGATACCGAAAGCGGTAAACAATTGCTGGAAGCTGAAATGTTGCTGCAAAACAACCCCAACTTCAAAACCACGGTTCTCCGTTTTGGCGGACTCATTGGCGAAGACCGAAATCCAGTCAAATTTCTGGCAGGAAAACAAAACATAGAAAATCCAAACACCCGCATCAATTTTATTCACCAAGAGGATTGCATTGGAATTATCCTGAAAATAATTGAACTAAAATCTTGGGGCGAGATTTACAATGGCGTCAGTCCATTTCATCCCACAAGACAAGCATATTATACTCAAAAAGCAATAGAATTAAGTTTACCTTTGCCAGCGTTTGATCACTCCAAAACTGCTTCAGAAAAACTCATTTTGAGCAACAAAGCAGCAACCGTTTTGGGCTATAATTTCATTAAAACCAATTTATAAGTTGACATCAAGAATAAAAACCGCAATTAAGACAAAAGTCAATTTCATAGGATTACCTATTTTGGCTTTATGCTGGGTGGGCTTTTTTTGGGGGACCACTTGGCTGGCTTCTAAAGAAGGGGTAAGGCACATGCCTGGATTGCAGGTCGCCGCTATCAGACAACTTATTGCTGGATCTCTTTACTTGTGCTACTTTATTTTGAAAAAAACGCCTTGGCCAAAAGGGAAACAATGGAAAACCATTATCATACTCAGTATTCTCAATTTTTCTTTGAGCAATGGCCTAAGCACATGGGGCGTGAAATATATCACCAGTGGTTTGGGCTCAATTATTTCCGCTATGGTTCCGCTATGGATTTTATTAATTACTATTTTTAAAGGAGGACGAATCACCCGCTTAGTCATTTTTGGAATTTTAATCTGTTTTGGAGGGGTTTGCGTAATTTTTTATGAACATCTGCTCGATTTTATGCATCCTAATTTTCGATTTGGCATCATTATTTCGATAGCTTCAACAATAACTTGGTCTTTTGGCGCTTTATACACCAAGAAAAAAGCGGCCAGTTTCAATCCGTATTTTAGTTTAGGACTGCAAATGTTTATTTCGGGTATTTTTCTGCATACCCTTATCGGCGTTACTGGAACTGGTATTCCGCTTTCTGAAATTCCTGCTAATTCCTGGTGGTCAATTGCCTATTTGGTTATCATCGGATCAATATTGACCTTTATTGCCTTTATTTATATGCTGCAAAAACTCCCTACCGAATTAAGCAGCCTATATGCCTATATGAACCCAATTGTTGCGGTTATTTTAGGCTCCTTAATTTTTGGAGAACCCTTAACCACAGCAATTATTTTTGGCGGAAGCATTACTTTAATTGGATTATACTTGATTAATTATTCGATGCGAAAAAAGAAAAAAAGCAACAAAATTGTAATGGAGGTTAATTAATTCATAACTATTCCGATTGTTGTTTTTCACCGCTGTAACTATCAAAATTCGCTTCTTCATCATTAATCTTAAAATAAAAAATCCCATTTGCCAAAATTTTGACAAATGGGATTTTTTTTATTCATCTAATAAATTACCAGATCTTAACTCTTTTCTCAGGAGCGACATACATACCGTCTCCCAATTTAATATCGAATGCTTGATAAAAAGCATCAATGTTTTGTAATGGCACATAACCTCTATACATACCTGGAGAATGCGGATCTGTTTTTACACGGTTTTTGATTGCTTCATCTCGCATTTTGACACGCCAAACGGTAGCCCACGAGATAAAGAAACGCTGTTCTGGCGTGAATCCATCAATTAATGCTGGTCTTCCATTTTCTTTCAAATACAATTGCAATCCATCATAAGCTGCATTTACGCCTCCCAAATCACCAATGTTTTCGCCAAGTGTAAATTTACCGTCAACGTGTATTCCTGGAAGCGGTTCCAACGCACTATACTGATCGGCAAGAGCTGTTCCTAATGCTATGAATTGCTTTAAATCTTCGGCAGTCCACCAATCAACAAGGTTTCCATCAGCATTATAACGAGCTCCTGAATCATCAAATCCATGGGATATTTCGTGTCCAATTACGGCTCCAATTCCGCCATAATTTACAGCTTCATCCGCTTGATAATTATAATATGGAGGCTGTAAAATCGCAGCAGGAAATACAATTTCGTTGTATGATGGGTTAAAATAAGCATTTACGGTTTGCGGTGACATGTGCCATTCTGTTTTATCAACAGGTTTTGACAGATCATCAATAGCTTTTTCATGATTCCAAAGCGAAACATTTCTTAAATTCTCAAAATAACTTCCTCCATCAGACGGATTTTTTATTACTAGTTTCGAATAATCTTTCCATTTGTCTGGATACCCGACTTTAATTGAGATTTTATTTAATTTCTCAATCGCTTTCACTTTTGTTTCAGCAGACATCCAAGTCAAATTGTTAATTCTAACCGCATAAGCTCTGATGATGTTTTTAATCATCTTCTCTGCTTTTACTTTCGCTTCAGCAGGAAATAATTTTTCTACATATAATTTCCCTAATGCTTCCCCAATTTTTCTATTTACAATTAGCAAAGCTCTTTCTTCAAGAGGTCTTTGTTTAACGGCACCTGCTAATGTTTTTTCGTAAAAATCAAAATCAGCTGCCTCTATATCCATTGATAATAAATTGGAAGAATTATTCAAAAGAGTCCATTTCATAAACTCTTTCCAATCGTCCACTTTATTTTCGGCAAAAACAGTTTGCAAAGCCTTCATATATCGAGGTTGATCGACATTGACAATCGCTAATTTTTTAAATCCAATTCCAGAAAAATAGTTTTCCCAATTGATTGCAGGCACTATTTTTTGTAAATCGGCAATAGAAGTCGGATTGTACTGTAATCTAGAATCTCTGCGTTCAACTCTATCCAATCTAGCTTTTGACATAGCCGTTTCCAAGGCTAAAATTTTTACAGCACTTTCATTGGCTTGTTTCGGGTTTTCACCAATAAACTGAAGCATTCTAGTAATATGAAGCACATATTTTTCTCTTTTTTCTTTAGAATCTTTATCTTCAGAAATATAATAATCTCTATCCGGCAAGCCCAATCTTCCTAAACCAAGACTAACCGTGTTTTTATTGCTGTCTTTCTCATCGGCTCCAACTCCAACATCGAAAAATCCAATACCGCCAAACGGCTCCATTTCAATCAATATTTTTTGCAGATCATCAATATTTTTAGCCTTATCAATTTTTGCCAAATAAGGTTTCAGCGGAGTAATTCCCTGCTTGTTTCTAGCAACCGTATCAAGAATTGATTTGTAAAGATTTACCGCTTTTCCTTGATCTGTATTTGACTTATACTTTGGATTTTTCGAAGCTTCTTTCAAAATATCTAGAGCATCTTTATCTGTTTTTTTAACCAATTCACTAGAAGATCCCCAAGTTGTTCTATCGTTTGGAATTTCAGTTTTCTCTAACCAAGTTCCATTTACAAATTGGAAAAAATTTTCTGTGGGCTTAATTTTTGAATCCATATAGGAAACATTAATTCCAGGTTCAGCCATTTTTGCAGTTGATTGCGCTTGACTTTCAGATACCCAAATCAATGCGGGAATCAAAAATAAAAGCCTTTTCGTTAATACGTTTTTCATCTATTAATTGTTTAGAAGTTGTTACAAACATATTAATAATTTCTCGTTTTGTTATATTTTTTTTATAAATACACCAAGTTAAAAAGCTTGAAAAAGAAACTCCTTTTTGTATTTTTGCACTAAATTACTTTTATGTTATCTATTTTAAAAAAATACCGAATTTATATTGGTGTCATAACGGTTTTTACCATCATAACGCTTTACTTATTTTATGGTGCTTTAAAACCTAGTAAAACATTGCCTATCTATAATCCTGCCGATGTAAACCCGGAATTGGTAGACAGTACCGTTCAGTACGTTAGCAAATACCACACGATTGCTGATTTTTCCTTTATTAATCAAAACGGAAAAACCATTACCCAAAAAGAGTATGAAGGCAAAGTATATGTTGCCGACTTTTTCTTTACAACCTGTGGTTCTATTTGTCCAAAAATGACTACCAACTTGGTTGATGTACAAAAAGCGATCAAAAACAATCCAAAAGTAAAGTTACTCTCCCTTTCTGTTTTTCCTGAAACCGATAGTGTGCCCGCACTAAAAGCATACGCAAAAAAATACGGTGTCATTGATCCCAAATGGAATCTGGTTACTGGCGATAAAAAGGAAATTTACACGATGGCCAGAAAATCGTACTTGGCCGTAAAAATGGGAAAACCAGAGGAATTATACGATATGGTTCATACTGAAAATTTTGTTTTGGTAGATCAAAAAAGAAGAGTGCGCGGTTTTTATGACGGCACCAAGAAAGAAGAAATTCAGCGGTTAATTGAAGATATTAATTGGCTTTGTGCCAATGAAAAAAATGAGTAAAACTGATAATAATCAGCTGTAATTATAATAAAAAATGTATTTTTGCAATCTTAATTCAATCTAAATAAGTTTTGCAAACAACGATACATTCTCTCAAAAAAGGCCAAAAAGCCACTATTCTAGATTTTGATATCGATTTAATCCCATTAAAACTGCTAGAAATGGGTTGTTTACCTGGCAATGAGGTCGAATTACTTCAAGTGGCTCCATTTGGAGATCCTTTGTATCTAGATATAAATGGCTCCCACCTTGCCATTCGTATCGAAACCGCCAGACTTATTGAAGTGGAACTCATTAACAATGTATCAAAATGAGTTTAAAAAACATCAACGTTGCTTTAATCGGAAATCCAAATGTTGGAAAAACTTCGGTTTTTAATCAGCTTACTGGTCTAAATCAGCAAGTGGGGAATTATCCTGGAATTACTGTGGAGAAAAAAATAGGTTTTTGCAAATTGCCCAATAATGTAAAAGCCAATATTCTTGATTTACCCGGTACTTATAGCCTAAATGCTAGTTCTATTGACGAAAGCGTTGTTATAGAACTCTTGCTTAACAAAAATGACCGTCTCTATCCAGACGTTGCCTTAGTGGTTACGGATGTGGAGAATCTAAAACGAAATTTACTTCTTTATACGCAAATAAAAGACCTTGAAATTCCAACTATTTTAGTCATTAATATGGCCGACAGAATGGAACACAAAGGAATTACTCTAAATATTTCCTATCTCGAAGAACACTTAAAAACCAAAATTGCGCTGATTAGTTCTAGAAAAGGACACGGAATTGAAGAATTGAAAAACTTAATTGTCAGTTATAAAACCATTTCGGCAGAACCCTGCTTAAATGCATCTGTGATTGATATTGAATATTTCAACAGTCTTCGTCATGCATTTCCTAATCAGTTGCTGTATAAATTATGGCTGGTTATTACGCAGGATGTCAACTTTTTAAATTTGGAACGTAATGAAATACGAAGTTCGTTTACCAAATCCCATTCTGATTTAAAACGTTTACAGCAAAAAGAAACCATCAAGCGCTATCAATTTATCAATGATGTTTTAAAAGAAGGTTTAAAAATCGACTCTAGTGTAGCCAAAGATTTTCGCAGTAAACTGGACCGCGTACTTACTCATAAAGTTTGGGGTTATTTGATTTTCTTCATGATTTTATTCGTGATATTTCAATCTATTTTCGAATGGTCCAAAATCCCGATGGATTTCATCGACAGCACTTTTGCAACTTTAAGCACATTGACCAGCGAGCATTTGCCTTCGGGTATGTTAACCAATTTGATTTCGCAGGGAATAATACCTGGAATTGGAGGTATTTTAATATTTATCCCTCAAATTGCCTTCCTGTTTCTATTCATTTCGATACTTGAAGAAAGCGGGTATATGAGCCGCGTCGTTTTTTTAATGGATAAAATTATGCGCCGATTTGGTCTGTCTGGAAAGAGTGTAGTTCCTTTAATTTCGGGAACAGCCTGTGCTATTCCAGCTATTATGGCGACTCGAAATATCGAAAATTGGAAAGAACGCTTAATCACTATACTGGTAACTCCTTTTACAACTTGTTCGGCTCGTTTGCCTGTTTATGCCATTATTATTGGCTTGGTTATTCCTGATACTTATATTTTTGGAATTTTAAACCTTCAGGGATTAACCTTAATGTTATTGTATGTCATCGGTTTTGGAATGGCAATATTAGCGGCCTATATTTTGAATCTTATTTTAAAAGTAAAAGGCAAAACCTTTTTTGTGGTAGAAATGCCCAATTATAAATTACCTATGTTCAAGAATGTTGCCATCAACGTAATTGAAAAAACAAAAGCATTCGTTTCTGGCGCCGGTAAAATCATTTTGGCAATATCTATCATCTTATGGTTTTTAGCTTCTTACGGCCCAGGAAAAGAGTTTAAAGACGCCGAAAAGATAGTCTTTGAAAGCGTCAAAGAGCATCCATTATCTTCAGCAGAGTTTGATAATGCTGTGGCTTCCCAAAAACTAGAAAACTCCTATATTGGATTAATGGGAAGAGGTATAGAACCGGTTATTTCTCCATTGGGTTATGACTGGAAAATTGGGATTGCCATTATAAGTTCGTTTGCAGCCAGAGAAGTTTTTGTAGGCACCTTGGCAACCATCTATAGCGTGGGCGGAACCGATAATGAAAACACGATTAAGAACAAAATGGCTGCAGAAATAAATCCTGTGACCGGCGAGAAAATTTTCAACTTTGCTTCGGGCATTTCATTATTAATGTTTTATGCTTTTGCGATGCAGTGTGCCAGTACTCTTGCGATAACAAAAAAAGAAACCAACTCTTGGAAATGGCCCGCTGGACAATTGGCTTTTATGAGCATATTGGCCTATTTAGTCGCACTGATTGCTTTTCAAATCTTAAAATAAAGCATTATGATTCAAGAAATTATAGCCTTTATAATCCTTGCCATTGCATTTGCCTTTTTGATTCGAAAATTTTTCTTCAAAAAAAAATCGGATAAAAACTGTGGAAATGGTGACTGTGGTTGCAGTTAATCTGATTTTTAACACCCAAAATAAAAACGTATTTTTTATTTTTCTATTAAAATCAAGCTAATACTATAGTCTTTCTTTCGTCAAAAAGAATAAAATTAAAGAAAATAGAAAAGTCTAATAACTAAAAAACTCTAATTTCTATTACAAAATACATTTCAATCTATTTTTTTGCTGTCAGCATTGAAAATTCAGATTTCAAAATAAAGTAAGCCATCAATCTATACCGCTTTAACAAACAAATTACTGGCAATTTTATTAGAAATAACAAATTCGAGGTCCTTAACTTTTATTTTTAGCGACAAATCAAAAGTTTCCTTGGTTACTACTTCAATTTTAGTTCCCAGCCCAATTTGCTGCTTGTCAAGGTATTTTAAAAATTCTGAAGAGTTGTCTTTTACGCCTACACATATTCCTGATTGATTTGCTTGAAACTCCGATAACAATTGCTTTTCTATAGCAATAATTCTCCCTTGCGCATCAGGAATTGGATCTCCATGAGGATCTTCGGTAGGATTTCCAAGAAAATCATCCAGCTTATTAATGAGTTTCTCCGATTTAATGTGTTCTAGCTGTTCTGCAATATCATGAACCTCATCCCAAGAAAAATCAAGCTTCTCAACCAAAAATACTTCCCATAAACGGTGTTTCCTCACAATCATTTTGGCACTTAATTTTCCTGCATCGGTCAAAGAAACACCTTGGTATTTTTTGTAATTGACTAGATCTTTATCCGCTAATTTTTTGAGCATATCGGTCACAGAGGAAGCCTTGGTATCCATCATTTCGGCAATGGCATTAGTACTCACTTCACTATCGAGACTAGTCGTAAGGTGATATATAGATTTTAGGTAATTTTCTTCGGAGAAAGTCATTTGATTGCAGATAGTTGATTAACGATTTTGGAATGCAGATTTCCTAGCCCTGATAGAAGTGGAAATCCTTTTCTTTTTTCCTTTAAAAAAGAAAAGATTATAACGAATAGCGGGAAATAGCTCCCCATTTTAATTCTTTACAATGAACAAAGGTATTGAAATTTTATGACGTAGTTTGTCGACTGTAGTTCCAAAAATTAGATCTTTCAAGCCTGTATGCCCATGCGTTCCCATGACCAAAATATCAAAATTACCATTATTTATTATCGTTGGAATAACCTTAGTAGGATTTCCAAACCCTAATTCTGTTTCAATTGTAAAGCCTTTTTGCGAAAGCATTTCTTTATATTCCAGCAATAGCGTTTCATCTATAGAGGTTTCATGATCATCGGCTTCATCTCCATACATCATGGCGCCAACGGTTTCTACCACATGTATTAAAGTGTATTTGGCATCCATTCCTCCCAATTCAAAAGCATGGTTTAAAGCAACTTCATCTGCGGTAGAAAAATCAACCGAAACTGCAATGTCTTTGTTAAAATAGGTTCCTATTGAAGAAAATTTCAAAGTCAAAAGATGTGGAGAATGGTTTTGAATATCCGGTTTTGATTTTGTCACAAAAGGTTTAATTACGATATAAAGCAGTAAAACCAAGAAACTAATTGCCAAGGGCACTACCGTCAACCAAAGCACCAATGGGTTTTCTGAAGTTTCTAACCATCCTTGAATTTCAGAAAAAACTAATTTAGCGTTGAGCGAAACAATTATTAAAGCGACTATCCATGAGGCAATTTGTGTAGTTCTACTAATATGAAATCCTTTCATTCTTCTTTTATCACTCACAAAATGAATAAGAGGAATGATAGCAAACCCTAATTGCAAACTTAAGATTACCTGACTAAGAATCAACATTTTTCCGGTAACGCTTTCGCCAAAAATAAAAATAACAATCATGGCAGGTACAATAGCGATTAAACGAGTAATAATGCGGCGCACCCAAGGCTGAATACGTAAATTCAGATAGCCTTCCATAACAATTTGCCCTGCTAATGTCCCTGTAACCGTCGAGCTTTGCCCCGCTGCTATTAAGGCTACTGCAAATAAAATAGGCGCCCACTTAGTTCCTAATATCGGTTGCAGAAAACGGTAAGCATCTTGGATTTCGGCCACTTCAAACATTCCGTTTTTATAAAATGTAGCTGCCGCCAAAATTAAAATAGCCGCATTTACAAAGAAAGCCAAGTTTAAGGCAATCGTTGAATCTATAAAATTATATTTAATGGCTTGTTTGATTCCTGCTGGACTACGGTCAAATTTTCTAGTCTGCACCAAGGAGGAATGCAGATACAAGTTGTGTGGCATTACCGTCGCGCCAATAATTCCAATAGCAATATAAAGTGCCGATTCATTAGGCATAGAAGGAATCAAACCATAAAGCACTTTCCCCATTTCTGGTTGCGCAAATATCATTTCGAATATAAAGGAAAACCCAATAATCATAACAAGTACAATGATAAACGCTTCCATTTTACGAATTCCTTTATTAATTAGAAAAAGCAATAAAAATGTATCTAAAACAGTAATCATAACCGCTTCTATCAATGGGATTCCAAATAATAAATTGATACCAATGGCCATTCCTAAAACTTCGGCAAGATCACAGGCTGCAATGGCAATTTCGGCAAGAAAATAAAGAATATAATTAATGAATTTTGAATACGTTTCTCGTGATGCTTGCGCCAAATCTCGTTGGGTAACGATTCCCAATCGGGCACTTAAGCTTTGCAACAGCAATGCCATCAAATTACTCATCAGTAATACCCACAATAGGGCATATCCAAACTGACTTCCTCCTGCTATATCGGTCGCCCAGTTGCCTGGATCCATATACCCAACACTAACCAAATAAGCGGGGCCAAAAAAGGCTAATATTTTTCTAAAAATGGAGGATTTATTTTGTGTAGCAACTGATTGGTGTACTTCTTCGAGTGATTTACCCATATTTAAAATTTTATAAACAAATATATAAAAATAACTTTATATTAATGAAATAATATTTTTAGCTTTGTCTAAAAATTTAATTAAACAAAATGAAAAATTTATTTTTGCTAGTATCGATAATTACGAACGGCATATTATTTTCACAAAATAGCGGTTCTATTACTGGAAAAATTACTTTCGCAAACAAATTAATACAACCTGCTTCTATTGAATTGCTTAAAACCAGCAACAAAACCCAAACTGATAGTTTAGCGAATTATAGAATAGAAAATATTGTGGCTGGGAATTACAAAATTCAAATTGCATCTCTCGGATTAAAAACTATTACTAAAAACATTTCTCTTAAAGAAAATGAAGTTCTAGTTTTTGATTTTGAACTGCAAACAGATGACAATGAACTCAACGAAGTAGTAGTCTCAGGAACTTTAAAAGCTGTAAAAAGACTAGAAAGCGCTGTCCCTGTTGAAGTATATACACCTGTCTTTTTCAAGAAAAACCCAACGCCAAGCATTTATGAAGCCTTACAAAACGTAAACGGAGTGAGACCACAACTTAACTGTGGCGTTTGTAATACTGGGGACATTCACATTAATGGATTGGAAGGCCCATATACCTCAGTAATGATTGATGGAATGCCAATTGTCAGTAGTTTATCGACCGTTTATGGATTGTCAGGAATTCCGAATTCGCTGGTTGAACGCATCGAAATTGTAAAAGGTCCAGCCTCTTCTTTGTACGGAAGTGAAGCGGTGGGCGGTTTAATCAACATCATTACAAAAAATCCATCTAACGCTCCCCTATTTTCAGCCGATGTATTTACAACCTCTTGGCTAGAAACCAATGCTGATTTGGGCGTTAAATTTAATGTGAACAAAAAAGCATCTTCATTATTAGGATTAAATTATTACCTCTACAATCAAACTATTGACAATGATCATGATGGATTTACGGATGTTACTGCACAAAACAGAATTTCACTTTTCAACAAATGGAATTTCAATCGTGCACAAAACCGATTGTTCACGATTGCCCTTCGAGGAATGTATGAAGATCGATGGGGTGGTGATATACGTTGGGAGAAAAAATACCGTGGAGGTGATGAAATCTATGGAGAGAGCATTTACACCAAAAGAGGGGAACTAATTGGAAGCTATCAATTGCCAACAACCGAAAAACTGATGCTTTCCTTCTCTGGAACTATGCATTTTCAAGACAGTCGTTATGGGACAACCTCTTATATTGCGAATCAAAAAATTGGATTCCTGCAACTAACTTGGGACAAAAAAATAGGGAATAACGATTTGCTTACGGGAATTGCATCACGCTATACTTACTATGATGACAACACGCAATCTACTGCACTTTTAAACGAAAATAATCCAGAAAAAACATGGCTTCCAGGAATTTTTGTTCAAGATGAAATTTCTTTTAGCGAAAAACACAAAATGTTATTCGGCTTACGATACGATTACAATTCAGTCCACGGAAATATTTTCACCCCAAGGTTTGCTTATAAACTAAAAATCAATGATAACAATATTCTTCGATTTAATGCCGGAACAGGTTTTAGAGTTGTAAATCTATTTACCGAAGACCACGCCGCCTTGACTGGATCAAGAGAAGTTGTGATTGCTCATAATCTAGACCCAGAAAAATCAATAAACGCCAATTTGAATTATATAAAAAAAATCTACCTTGAGAATGGAACTTTTTTAGGAATTGAAACTACAGCTTTTTATACTCAATTCAGTAATAAGATTGTATCGGATTATGCAACAGACCCAAACAAAATCATTTATGACAACATTGACGGTTATGCTTTGAGTCAAGGAATCAGTTGTAATATCGATGCAAATTTCACAAATGGTTTAAAACTCATACTTGGCGCAACCTATATGGATGTTTCCAATGTTGAAAATGGAATAAAAACAAGACCTTACCTAACCGAAAATTTCACAGCTACTTGGAGTGCATCGTATAAAATTAATCCCATTGATTTAGCGATTGATTACACTGGAAATGTTTACAGCCCAATGAAATTGCCTTTATTAAGCGAAACCGATCCAAGAAGTCCAAATTCACCTTGGTACAGTTTACAAAACATTCAGTTTACCTATTCGGGCTGGAAAAATTTTGAATTGTATGCTGGAATAAAAAACCTGCTTAACTTTACTCCCAAACGAAATAACCCATTCCTGATTTCTAGAATAGAAGATCCATTTGACAAAAATGTGCAATATGATACTAACGGAAAAATAATTCCAATAAAAGTAAACAACAAAGAAGGATTACCTCCAAATCCGTATGGCTTAACATTCGACACCACTTATGTTTACGGCCCAAATCAGGGAATCAGAGGTTTCTTCGGACTTCGTTATAATTTATTCTAAATGAAAAAATGGCTTTTCATACTATTGCTTTTCTTTTGGGCGGTTTCATCCGGTTTTGCCCAATTGAAAACCCATACTTTTGAAGAGGCCGAAAAATTATCCAAGGAAAACCCAAAACCATTGGTGGTTTTTATCCACACTTCCTGGTGTAATTACTGCAAGATGATGGAAAATTCCACTTTCAAAAACCTTGAAATCATTAATATTTTAAATAACAACTATTACTTTATTTCATTGGATGCCGAAAGCAAAGAGGATATTAACTTTAACAATCATAAGTTCTCATTTAAACCAAATGGGCAAAACACTGGAATTCATGAACTGGCCACGGCATTAGCAACCATTAATTCTCAAGTAGTTTATCCAACTATTACAATTTTGCAATCTGATTTTTCAATAGTATTCCAAAAGCATTCCTTTCTAAACAGCAAGCAGTTACTCGCTATTCTAGAAAAGGCAAAATAAGTTAGTTAGCTGTTAAAATAAATTCATCAACAGTAATCAAACTATAACAAAACTTTACAATTCAAATTAACTTCTTGCAATTAAACTTTGTAACTTTGCAATTCTAAAAGTTAAACTTAAAATAAAAAATATGTATCCAGAAGAAATGGTAAAACCAATGCAGGCTGAATTGACAGCAGTAGGTTTTCAAGATTTACATAGTGCTGAAGCAGTTAATAGTGCAATAAAATCGGAAGGCACAACATTAGTGGTTGTAAATTCTGTTTGTGGGTGTGCGGCAAGAAATGCGCGTCCAGGAGCGGCTATGAGTTTAGAAGGCGCAAAAAAACCAGATCACTTAATCACAGTTTTTGCAGGAGTTGATAAAGAAGCAGTAACTGCAGCAAGAGAGCATATGTTCCCTTTTCCTCCATCATCTCCAAGCATTGCCTTGTTCAAAAATGGTGAATTGGTTCACATGCTAGAGCGTCACCACATTGAAGGGCGTCCAGCTGAAACTATAGCAGAAAACTTAAAAGATGCTTTTGACGAGTTCTGTTAATTCAATCTAAAATCAAATAAAACGTACTGCATTTGCAGTACGTTTTTGTTTATATACAACTCCAAAACTACTATTTTGAATACAGAACTTCCTTATATTGAGTTTGATGTTATTGACAATGAACAACGATATCCAATCAAAGTAAAGTATGCCAGTTATCCTAATTTAATGTTTTTATTAAAAGAAGAACTAAGTTTGGACTCCTTTGGAGAATGTGGCGGTGTAGGCCGATGTGCTACTTGCGTGGTAAAAGCCATTGGAATAAAAGGAAACTCGGCAATAAAGGAGCGTAATGAACCTGTTACTTTACAAAAAATGGGATATGAAGAAGAAACCATTCGGCTTTCTTGCCAATTGTATATTACGAAAGATTTAGAAGGATCAGAAATCACTATTTTCGAATATTAAATTTCCTCCTCAGCACTCGCTTACACGCAACTCATGTTTCTTACTTAATCACACTAATAACTGAATTTAATGAATTTTTAAAAAACTTCCATCGTGATTGATCCAAAACTTATCTCTTTATGCAGTAAGTTCATTGTAAAAAGTTTTTCAACAAAATCAGTTTAACTCTAAAACGCTCTTCACTCGGTTTAAAATCATCAACAGAACCACATATTGTTTTTTTATCAAATATAATTCCTGCAATTTATTTTTTACTAAATTAGTTCATTATTACTCCATTAAGTTATCAATACCGTAAAAAAAATACTGCTTTTTAAAATAAAAGCTACCTTTCATTAATATTAAATTTCGGAATTATGTCAAAATCAAATAAAAAAGAAATGAATGACTTTGAAGAAAAACTAATAGATCTAAGCTCTTTAAGCAAAAAAGAATTAGTCCAGAGAGCTAAAAAATTTTCAAAACAATATTGTGTTGGAGATGGCGATGGATTTAAGCTAAAAGATTATGAAACCGAAGCCAGTTTTAATTTAGGTAACGAAGGAAAACCGTTAGTAAAGCAAACTTTAGAAATAGGTGTTCAAGCTCTGGCAACTTTGCAAGATGTACTATATGCACAAGACAAATGGTCGGTATTGCTCATTTTTCAAGCGATGGATGCTGCTGGCAAAGACGGAGCAATTAAGCATGTTATGTCGGGCGTTAATCCACAAGGTTGTCAAGTTTTTTCTTTTAAAGCCCCTAGCTCTGAGGATTTAGATCATGATTTTTTATGGCGTTGCCAAAAACATTTGCCCGAACGGGGACGTATCGGCATTTTTAACCGCTCTTATTATGAAGAACTATTGGTTGTACGTGTTCACGAAACAATTTTAAAAGGCCAAAAAATCCCTGAGAAACTAATTACTAAAGACATTTGGGAAGAGCGTTTTCAAGACATTCGCAACTTTGAAAAATACTTAAACAGAAATGGGACTATTGTTCTCAAATTTTTCCTTAACGTTTCTAAAAAAGAGCAAAAAGAACGTTTTATCGAACGTGTAGACGACCCGGACAAAAACTGGAAATTTAGTTCCGCAGATGCTAAAGAGCGAGGCTACTGGAACGATTATATGCACGCTTATGAGGAATTAATAAAAAACACCTCAACCAAAAAATCACCATGGTACGTTATCCCCGCCGATAATAAATCCTATGCCCGTATCGCTATTGCATCGGCAATAATCACAGCATTGGAAGAACTGGATCTAGAATACCCACGAGTAAATCAGGCAAAAATAGCAGAATTGCAAGCTGTCAAACAAGCATTACTAGATGAGGAAGACTAGTCACTAATAGCCACAACCTTTTTATCTAATTTAAATTATGATTTCTAGACTATTCCCAATTGCAATCTGGATTAAAGAATACAAAAAAAAAGACTTAAAAAAAGACTTTATAGCCGGAATAACATTGGCTGCTTATGGAATTCCTGTATCGATGGCTTATGCAACTCTTGCAGGATTACCGCCTCAATATGGAATTTATGGCTACCTCATTGGCGGTATTTTTTATGCTTTATTGGGAACCAGCAAACAATTGGCCATTGGCCCCACATCGGCAATTTCATTATTGATTGGGACCACAATTGCCACTATGGCTAACGGTGATGTACAGCGCTGGGTCGATATTGCCTCCCTCACAGCTTTAGTGTTTTCAGTCTTAGCTATACTTGCTTACATCTTGCGATTGAGCGGCATTATTAATTTTATCAGTGAAACCGTTTTGGTTGGCTTCAAAGCGGGTGCCGCCATAACCATTGGCCTAACACAATTGCCCAAAATTTTTGGCGTAAAAGGAGGCGGTGCTAACTTTCTAGACCGTATTATTATCCTTTTTCAGCAACTTCCCGATACAAATACGGCTGTTTTGCTTTTTGGTATTGCTGCGATTGTCATTCTAATCGTTGGCGAAAAAATGCTGCCTGGAAAACCAATCGCAATACTAATTGTGACCTTGTCCATTCTACTAATTTCAACAACATCCTTAGCTCATCAAGGTTTTTCAACCGTAGGCGAAATCCCAACAGGACTTCCTCAATTTCACATGCCAGCATTGCGTATTAAAGATGTAGATGGAGTACTTCCTCTCGCCTTGGCTTGTTTTTTATTGTCTTATATCGAGAGTGTTTCAGCAGCAAGAACATTAGCACAAAAAAACGGATATACCATTGACCCTCATCAAGAATTATTAGCTCTTGGAGTAGCCAATGCCGCTGTAGCTTTTGGGCAAGGCTATCCCGTAGCTGGAGGATTATCTCAGTCTGCCGTAAATGATACTGCAGGAGCAAAAACAACAATATCCTTAGCGTTTGCATCAATTGCAATTGCTTTTTGTTTATTGTTTTTAACGGGATTTCTTCAAAACTTGCCTACTGTAATTTTGGCATCCATTGTATTGGTGGCTATTCGAGGGCTTTTTGACCTAGAAGAAATCAAACACCTCTACCGAATAAACAAACAAGAATTCTATATCGCAATGATTGCATTGGTTGGAGTACTCATTTGGGGAATCCTAACAGGCGTTTTATTAGCCGCTATAATCACTTTGTTATTGCTAATAAAAGCAACTTCTGCTCCACATGTCGCATTTTTGGGCAGAATACCCGGAACCAAACGCTATACAGATATACAACGTCATTCCGATAACGAAAACATTAAAGGAATATTGATTGTTAGAATAGAATCTTCGATATTTTATTTTAATACTGAATATATCAAAGAGCAAATATGGGAGAAAATTAATAGTGAGTCCAATTCGGTCAAAGCGGTAATATTAGACCTCAATTCCTCTCCACGTATTGATATTACTGGCGCTCGCTTTTTGAAACAGCTGTTTATTGATTTGAAATCTAGAAATATTTCGTTAAAAATTGCCGAAGCCAGATCCGAAGTTCGTGACGCGTTACGCTCCGAAAATTTGGAGGCTCTTTTAGGTCACATCAGCCGAAGCGTTTCTGTTGATGATTTAGTTGTAAGTGCCATCAATTCTAATTTGGAGGTGCCACCTACTAGAGAAAACGGCTAGCTGCTTTGTCGTCAGGGCCGCTTTCTCTAGTAGCTGTCGGGCTGTACGCGCTACTTCGGTAGCTTGCTTCCATCCCTCACCCACAATGTCATTAAGTTAAGAGATTTTAGATTGAGGATTAACGATTTTTGATTTCAGATTTGGTGTTGCTAAATATTAGATTGTCGATTTTACGAGGTCTATTACATCTGAAATCAAAAATCGTTAATCAAAAATCAGTAATCATTTTGTTATTTAATCCTTAACTTAATGACATTGCCCTCACCCAGCCTCAGCTTAAACCATCATCATTAGGAAATGAAATGTAGCTGTTTCAAAAAACAAAAACATTTTAAGTCTATGAAATTAAAAAAGCTACAAGTTTTATACAACTTGTAGCTTTTTGACTTTTAATAATTAAGGAAATTTAATTATTCGACATTAGTTTAATTTCAAAAATCACTACAGATCTTCTTTCGATCAATCTATAATGGCATTTTGCATTTGATCAAAGATTTAACTTAGAAAACTAGTGATTAAGAATAGAATAAGTAAACCTATGGCGATGTATTTTGTGTATTTTGACATTTTTTAATTTATTTAATGAGTTGAATTCAAAAGAATAAAAAATAAATTAAAATTCCTAAAATTATAGTTATAATGTTTTGCAATTTCTTCTTGAGCAATTTCTCCTATTGATTTTTACCCTCCTCCTAATAAATCCACAGACAATATGACCAACCAACAAAAAGATTAATTCAATCTAGAAAAACCAGCTTGCCACAAAAATGGCCGTAATCACACAGATCACATCAACCAAAAGCATTGTTCCTAAAGCGTATCGGGTATTTTTGATATTTACCGAACCAAAGTAAACGGCAATCACATAAAAAGTGCTTTCGGCGCTGCATTGAAAAATACTGCTTAACCTTCCCGTCATTGAATCGGCACCAAAAGTATTCATCGAATCAATCAAAAATCCTCTTGATCCTGCAGAACTAAACGGTCTAAGCAGTGCAACAGGTAAAGCATCCGTAATTTGTTTATTGACGCCCATATTCGAAAAAACAAAAGCAATTTTTTCACTGATAATTTCAAACAACCCACTGTTTCTGAATAAAGAAATCGCCACTAACATCCCTAAAACATAAGGAAAAATAGTAACTCCTGTTTTAACTCCATTATTGGCCCCTGATACAAAAGCTTCGAAAACTGTGGTTTTAGCCTCGGTAAATTTTTTCTCTTTAATGAAGGAGAATATCAATGTGAAAGCAATAATTCCGACCAATATTAAAGCCGAAAGATTTGATGTAAAATAGTTTTTTCCGATTAAGTCCAAATGGTTAACATACATTAACAAACCAACTATGGCAGCTATTAATCCAATTAAAACCACAACCAAAGATGCACTCTTAAAATTAATTTTTTGTCTAATTCCAACAATTAAAAAAGCGGCAATTGTACCAATAAAAGAAGTAATAATGCAAGGCAGCATTACATCGGCAGGGTTTGTTGCATTAGCGGCAGCTCGATAACCAATAATAGAAGTTGCAATTAATGTTAGTCCCGAAGCATGCAAGCACATAAACATAATCTGGGCATCACTCGCCTTGTCTTTATCGGGATTTATTTCTTGTAAGCTTTCCATGGCTTTTAGTCCAAATGGTGTGGCTGCAGAATCCAATCCCAAGAAATTAGCAGCAAAGTTTAAAGTCATGTAGGAGATCGACGGATGATCTTTTGGGATGCTTGGGAACACTTTTACAAATACTGGGCTCAACAATTTAGCCAATTTCCCAGAGGCTCCAGAAATGATTAAAAGCTCCATCAATCCACAGAAAAAAGCCAAATATGCCATAAGTGGCAAAATCAAATCGAGCAACGTGTTTTTGCACGTTGGCAATAAACCGTCCGATTTTTGAACACCGCTGAAAATTTTTACGGTTTTATTTTTATAAACATAAGTCGTGTCCGCATTTAGCGTGTCACGATTGATAATCATCGTTTGATCCGTTGCTTTCTTGATGCTGTCTTTGATAAAAGCAGGAACTTGTTCAATATATTTTTCAGAAATCAAAACTGGGTCGTCTTTTTTTCCATTCAAGACATAATCAATGGTATAGGTATTGGCAGTAAACAAACTGACAACAATAAAGACAATCGATGAAATAAAAATGACTAACCAGAATCTACTTAATACCATAATTTATATTTTTTGTAAATGTAATAAATCAATCGCAAATGCAATATCAATCCTAATAACGAAAAAATTCAAAAGCGAATAATCTTTATCCGCCTCTACCAAAAACTTTTTTCATCCTTAAGAATAAATGTTTGAACTAGAGCAATTGTGACATTATTTAATAGACTGACTATTCAGTCAAAAATATTTTTTACGCAAAAACAACAGTAAATACATCAATATCAGTAATTTATAATCAAAAGGCTTCGAGAAAATTTTACACTATTTTTAAAAAAACTAAGCGCCTATTCAATGATAATTTTAGTTTCCAAATAATTTTCAAAAGGTTTAATCGCTTCAAAAAGAGTCGCTTTTTTAGTTTCATCCAAAGCAGAAAAAAACTGCGTTTCTATTTTTGCGTGATCTTTTTTAAAAGTTCGTTTCCAAATCCCTATGACTTTTCCATTTTCTAGGATAATGGGTTTAAAGATTCCATTTTTAGTAAATGCTTTAGGCTGATGTTCTAATAAAATGGATGCATCTCGGGTTTTATACGAAATTAAAATCTCATCAAAAGCTGGAAGAAAATGTACGCTTTCGCAAAAGTTATCCACCTCAGAAAAATCGGTTCCAAACCAGTACTTCTGATTATTAATTGAGACCGAGTTCAGTTCAGATTCTATCGAATTAATAACCAATTTAGCCATGGTTGGCGGAAAACCTGACCACCATGAAAAATCGAGAAAAGTAGCTGGGCCGTGGCTTTCGAAATACCGTTTGGCTAATTTAGCCAATGCTTCTTCTTTACTAAAAGTCGTTTTGGGTTTTCTAACACGTTCCTCAAGCAGAGCATAGGTAACTTGCTTACCTTTCCTCTCGCCATTGCAAACCAAACCATCAAGCTCAGCATTCATCATGATTATAGCACTCGAAAAATCTTGACCAAAACTTTTTTTGATATCCAATTCCCTCATGATTTCATCTCGCGTCAGATGATTATTGCCAGCTAAAATTTTTTCAATCAAAGCATTAATTTGATCTAGTTTTTTGGTATCAAAACCATATTTTTTCGCAGCTGCATTTGTGATTTTTTTTACCTGCGGCGCAGATACAGCTAACATCCAATGAATATCATCGGCAGCTACAAAATGCCAAGTTGGCCTTAAAATATGCGTTCTGATAATTTTACCTGAGTTAATGGCTTCTTCAATATTTTTTTCAGTAGCATTGCATCTCGAACCAATTGCCCATTTTGCCATGGCGTAATCTTGTGCCTGTATTGCGCCTAAATGCTGTACTATTTCTTGCGGTGTTTTCTGGCTTTCTTTTAAAAGTTTTTGTGAAGCAAGCCGATAATTTGCAATTTCCTCATGTCTCATTTCAAACATAAATTACACATGAATAATCTCTTCTTCAATTAATAAATCCTCTCGTCTTAGTCTCAGAAAGATCTGCGCTACAGCAATTGTGTCTTTTTCGCAATAAGTGACTATTCGGTCAATGTCCTTTTCTACATAAAAAACATGACCAACCTGACTGCCGTCGATATCACCTTTGGGTGAAGGAATCCCGAGCACTTTGCACATTAGCTTTAAAGAAGTATAATGCTTGTAATCGCCAAATTTCCATAATTCTAAAGTATCCAAATGAGCAATCTCCCATGGTTTTTTTCCAAATAAATTCAGCTTGTCG
Organism: uncultured Flavobacterium sp.; assembly: GCA_963511725.1. Classification (GTDB taxonomy): domain Bacteria; phylum Bacteroidota; class Bacteroidia; order Flavobacteriales; family Flavobacteriaceae; genus Flavobacterium. Next base: position 63,043 of record CAUPKA010000006.1, on the reverse strand, counting down.
GGAATGGGAATTTGGTTAATAATCATTCGGCGTGCCAAAAACGGTATATCAAATTCTTTGGCATTATGCCCGCATAAAACATGCTGAGGCCCGTTGAAATGATTATTAAGCAGATTATTAAAATCTTTCAGAAGTTTTGGCTCTTCGCCAAAAAAAGAAGTCACTCTAAAGTTTCGAATATCTCCTTTAACAACAAAATAACCCACCGAAATACAGACAATCTTTCCAAACTCGGCCCAAATTCCCGCGCGGTCATAAAACTCTTCGGCGGTAAAATCATCTTTGCGTTGATATTGGGTTTTTTGTTCATACAAAACTTGCATTTCGGGATCCAAAGTGTTGAAATCTTCAGTTTCCGGAACAGTTTCTATGTCGAGGAAAAGGATATTGTTTAGGTTTATTTTTTCAATCATTTTTAAACACAGATTACACAGATTTGCACAGATTTTAAATATACAAAAATGCAATTGGGAATTTAAAAGTAATTAAAATTTATTACAAAAAACAATTTGTGATAATTTGTGCAATCTGTGTTAGTTTTTAGAACAAACTTTGCTGCGTTGTTGGGTTTTCGTGTTCGAGCAGCCATCTTTTTCGCCATAATCCTCCAGCGTAGCCTGTGAGCGAGCCATCTGTTCCAATGATTCTGTGGCAGGGAACGACAATCCAAAGCGGGTTTTTTCCATTGGCAGAAGCTACGGCACGAATTGCTTTTACATCACCCAAGATTTTGGATTGTTCCAAATACGTTCTGGTTTTTCCGTACGGAACTTCCAATAACGCGCCCCAAACTTTTTGCTGAAATTCGGTTCCTTTGGGATTAAGTTTGATGTCAAAATCGGTTCGTTTTCCTTCGAAATAGTCATTGAGCTGTAAAACGGCTTCCTGCAAAACGATTGGAATTTCTGCCGAAACAATTCCATCATCGTATACTGAAATTTCCGTTACGCCATTTTCATCGCCTATAATTTTGGCGGTTCCTAAAGGTGTTTTAATATAGGCTGTTTCCATACTTGCTAATTTCAACTGTAAAGTTAATTTAAAAATTAATTACTGAAATTATAGTTTACAAAATGATTATTATATGTGAATCAAGTTTTCAAATGTCCATTAGGCACAAAAAAAATAGTTTTAGCCCTTGTTCATATTATTTCTTTTTCAAAAATTCAATGGCTGTCTTGGCTATTTCTGATTGATGTCCTTTTGGCGTCGCCAATAAAATATCCGTAAAAAGCTTTACTGATTCTATTTCGATATACCCTATTTCAGGATAGTTATGGCTTTTTAAAATGGCAGTAGGAACAATGGAAACACCCAATCCATTTTTGACTAATTGAATAATCGAAGAAATGTTATTGGATTCATGTACCACTTTTGGTGCAAAGCCAAAATGAGCACAGATTTCTAGTAAATTATCATAATACTGAGGTGAATATTCTTTATTGAAAAACACAAAAGTAGTTTCGCTCAGCGTTTCTATTTCCTGTTCGGATTGAATGGGATACAAATTTTTATTGAATACCAAGGAAAAATTGTCTTTGAACCAAAGCTGTGTTTCTATTTTAGGCGAAAATAATGGGGCTCGCACAATTCCTAAATCAATTTTAAATTCTTCCAAGGCTTTAATCTGTTTGACTGTTGGCACTTCGTACAATCTAAAATTCACATATGGGAATTGTTCTGATAAATACTGAATCAAGGCCGAAATATCACCCGAAAAAGTGGAACTCACATAAGCAATTCGGAATTCGCCACTTTGATTTTCACTTATTTTTTGGGTTTTGATATTGATGCGTTCGATATTTTTTAATACTTCCCGCATTTCTTTTTCATAGAATTTCCCCGCTTCGGTAAGAATGACGCGTTTATTATTGCGTTCAAAAAGCTGAGCACCAATTTCGATTTCCAATTCTTTGATTTGGCGACTTAGTGGCGGTTGGGATATGAATAACTTATCGGCTGCACGAACAAAGCTCAACTCTTCAGCCAGTTTTAGGAAATATTTTATATGACGCAATTCCATAAATACCTTTTAAGTATTGATTAATGACAAATTAAGTATTTTTAAGTCATATATAAAAATTATAGGTTTGTAAAACAAAAAGAAAATGCTATGGAACAGACTTGGAAAGACAGATGGAACGAAAGATACAGCAACAAAGAGTTTGCTTATGGTGAAGAACCTAATAAATACCTTAAAAAAGAATTAGATAAACTAAAAACTGGAACCATTCTATTTCCTGCAGAAGGAGAAGGACGCAATGCTGTTTATGCAGCCCGACTTGGCTGGACTGTTTTTTCGTTTGATATAAGTTCGGAAGGAAAAAAGAAAGCGTTACAACTTGCAGCCTCTCATAAAGTAAAAATTGATTACGAACTTGGCGAATTAGAAACAATAAATTACGAAGAGCATCAATTTGATGCAATCGGACTTATTTATGCACATTTTCCTGCTGCTGTCAAATCACATTATCACACCATTTTAAATAAATATCTGCGAAAAGGAGGAGTTGTAATTTTTGAAGCTTTCAGCAAAAAACATCTTGATTATATTCAAAAGGATGAGAAAGTTGGAGGTCCGAAAGACATAGAATCTTTATTTTCTATTGCCGAAATAAAATCAGATTTTCCAGATTATGATTTTGAAGAATTAATAGAAACGGAAATTGAGCTTAATGAAGGGTTATTCCATAATGGGAAAGGTTCAGTAATACGATTTGTGGGACGCAAAAAATAAAATTTATAACTATGAAAAAATCTACAGTAACCGAAATCAAGGAACGTTTTGACAATGAGGTCGAACGCTTCTCTAATTTAGAAACAGGCCAAGTCGCCACGATGGATGCTCAAATTTCATTAGAACTTTTAACTTCTGCTGCAAAAGCCATAAAACCAAAGGCCGTAAATATTTTAGACATTGGTTGTGGAGCTGGCAATTATACTCTGAAAATGCTATCCAAAGTACCTAATCTGAATGCGACTTTGATTGATTTGAGTCAGAATATGTTGGACAAAGCTTCGGAGCGTGTTTCGGCAGTAACAAATGGGAAAGTAGAAACCATTCAAGGTGATATTCGTGATATAGAATTGCCAAAAAATCATTTTGATATTATCTTGGCTGGTGCTGTTTTGCATCATTTAAGAGATGACTCCGATTGGGTATTTGTTTTTAAGAAATTATATGATAGTTTAACGGCTGGTGGCTGTTTGATGATTTCAGATTTGTTGGTTCAGGATCACGAAGGCGTAAACCAGTTGATTTGGGAAAGATATGGCGATTATTTGAGACAGCACGGAGGCGAAGAATATCAGCAAAAAGTGTTTGATTATATCGAAAAAGAAGACACGCCGAGATCGATGACTTATCAATTGGATTTAATGAAAAAAGTAGGTTTTTCGAGTACCGAAATTTTACATAAAAATGCTTGTTTTGGTGCTTTTGGGGGGATTAAATAATTTGTTAAAAACAAAAAACCATCTCTTAACCGAGATGGTTTATTTATCCTGAATTTCCTAGCCCCGATAGAAGTGAAAATCCTTTTTATTTTTCCTTTAAAAATAAAAAGATTACTTCACTTAACTTTCATTTTAAGCGGAGTTCAGTGAACTTCGTTTGCAACGGATAGCGGGATTAGCTCCTAAAAATTATTATTTCAGATTTGAATTAATATAAGCTTCTACTGCTTTTAATTCTTCGTCTGTAAAGGTTTTCGTGATTTCTAAATTGGCTTGCATCACAGCAAACTGGCTTGGATCAACGATTGCTTCGCTTTCGCCTTTAAGGAAATCAACCATATTTCCGTTTTTGTCTTTATAGATTTTTGCAATTTCCTGAATGCTTGGTCCAATCACTTTTTGATCCACTTGATGGCAGGCAATGCAATTTCCTTTTCCTTCAAAAATTTCCTTCCCTAAAGCTTCTGGTGTTTGAACTTCGACAGTTTTTTCTGTAGGTTTCCCAAAAGATTCCTCGCTTTCTTTCTTGCAGGAAAACGCAAGAACTGCTATTGCTATTAGTACTAACTTTTTCATATTCCTTATTTTTGGTTCAAGATTATAGCCGCTTCTTTGGCAAAATAAGTCGAAATCAAACTCGCTCCCGCTCTTTTGATGCACATTAATTGTTCCATCATAATTTTGTCGTTGTCAAGCCAGCCTCTTTCGGCGGCAGCTTTGATCATGGCATATTCCCCCGACACATGGAAAACAGTGACCGGAACATTCACGGCGTTTTTTACTTCGCGAACGATGTCCAAATACGCAATTCCTGGTTTTACCATTACCATATCGGCACCTTCTTCGACATCCCAAACAGCTTCTTTAATCGCTTCGATGCGGTTGGCATAGTCCATTTGATATGTTTTTTTGTCTTTTGGCACCACAACATCGGCTTCTCTGGGCGCACTGTCCAATGCATCACGGAAAGGCCCGTAAAACGCCGATGCGTACTTGGCCGAATAGCTCATAATTCCCACATTGTGGAAACCTGCAGCGTCCAATCCTTCGCGCAGACGCAAAACACGACCATCCATCATATCGGATGGGGCAACAAAATCTGCTCCAGCTTCGGCGTGGGAAACCGCCATTTTTACTAAAGCGGCATTTGTGGCATCATTTTCTACATCGCCATTGGCAATAATTCCGTCGTGACCATAAATAGAATACGGATCTAAAGCCACATCCGGCATCACAATCATCTCAGGACAGGCAGTTTTGATTGCTCGGATGGCTTGCTGCATCAATCCGTCTTTGTTCCAAGCTTCTTTCCCTGTATTATCTTTTAAGTTTTCGCTCACTTTCACGTAAATATTGACTGCGCGAATTCCTAAAGCAAACAATTCTTTGACTTCTTCAACCGTCAAATCAATCGAACGACGAAAAATTCCTGGCATCGAAGGGATTGCAACATTTACATTTTCTCCTTCAGCAATAAACATTGGAAACATAAAATCGGACGGACTTAATGTTGTTTCGCGCACTAATGAACGAATGGATTCGTTTACTCGTAATCTTCGGCCTCTGTGTAATGGGAACATAATGATTTGTGATTTTAGATTAGCGATTGCTGATTTATGATTTAAAACAAATTAGTGATGACAGAAAATCTGAAATCAAAAATCGTTAATCATCAATCTGCAATCCAATTTTTTGGATTTTCTAATACTTCTATTAATTTTTCTTCTTCGCTTCCTGCTTCTGGATGATGATCGTAAACCCATTGCACGTTTGGCGGTAAGCTCATCAGGATACTCTCGATTCTTCCGTTTGTTTTTAATCCAAATAAAGTGCCTTTGTCGTGCACCAAATTGAATTCGACATAACGTCCTCGACGGATTTCCTGCCACGTTTTTTGTTCTGGGGTATATTCTAAATTTTTTCTTTTTTCGACTATAGGAACATAAGCTTCTAGGAAACTATTTCCAACTTCGGTAACAAAGTTAAACCAATTTTCCATTGACATATCCTCAGTTGCTTTGCAATAATCAAAGAACAAACCCCCAATTCCACGGGCTTCATTACGATGTGCGTTCCAAAAATAGCCATCGCATTGTTTTTTGAATTTTGGGTAAAATTCAGGATTGTGTTTGTCACAAGCGGTTTTACAGGTTTGATGAAAGTGAATAGCATCTTCTTCAAACAAATAATAAGGCGTTAAATCCTGTCCGCCACCAAACCATTGCTGAATCACGTTTCCGTTGTCATCGTACATTTCAAAATAGCGCCAATTAGCGTGAACAGTCGGCACCATTGGATTTTTGGGATGTAAAACCAAACTCAAACCGCAGGCAAAAAAATCGGCTTCGCCTACATTGAACAGTTTTTGCATGCTGTCTGGCAGTTTCCCGTGTACTGCCGAAATATTGACACCGCCTTTTTCGAAAACAGCTCCGTTTTCGATCAGGCGGGTTCTTCCACCTCCGCCTTCCGGGCGATTCCAAATATCCTCACGGAATTTAGCTTGACCATCAACTGCTTCTAATCCTGAGACAATTGTGTCTTGGAGGTTTTGTATGTATTGGTAGAATTTGTTTTTCATTATTAAAAAAGCGTAAGTGTCTAAAAATTTCTAAAAGTGTCTAAAAGCGACTAAAAAGTAACTAAAAAGTAACTAATTTATTTCCCAATAATAACCAGGTAAACATTTAATTTTTTCATCTTTACTCAAAGCTAAAAGAAAATTTGAAACCTTTTTTTTCTTTTTATCATTTGAAAGTACAGCGGAAAGTTTTGGAATAATCAAATTATCAATTGCTTTTCGTTTTGTCTTTCCAAATTTTCTAAGATACTCTAATATCATGTCTTTAAAATGCGAATCATCAAAACTACGATTAGCTAAATACTCCACTTTTAAACTTTCATCATTCGTTGATTCAATGATATTGTATGATAAATAAATAGTTGGTCTCCTTCCTTCAATACAATTCATTTTTTTTAGATGTTTGAATTCGGTTTCGGTAATTTCTTTTTGTTTTTGAACTTTGTCTAACAAAATAATTTCGTCTAATCCTAGATTTGAATTTTTGATAATAATTTTAGCAAAGTTTTCATCTAAAATTTTTCCCGTTATAGTAACTTTCACTTTATTATCATCAAAATTATAATCTGGAAGTGGAAAAAAGCGTTGTTTTTGGAAATTAAATATTTTTCGAATTCCTCCTCCTTGAGTTTCAATCATATCCAAGTTCTTCATTGCTTCTACTAAAAATGGATTTCTATATACTTCTTCTGGCGTATCTTTTAATACTACATCTTCAACGGATTTAGGTAAAAAAGAACCATAATTGGAAAAAACCAAATGGTCATCTTCAAATTCGACAACATTAATTCGAGCACCTTTTGAATAATCTTGATGCGCAATTGCATTATTTAAAGACTCTCTTATATTAAATGGTTCATATCGTAATACCTCATCTGGAAACAAAGTCCCATCGCGTAAATATCGATATTTAAGATTTCTGATTTTCTTAAAGACTTCATCAACAGATAATATAAATGGAATAGAAAAAATCTCAAAATCTTTGTCTTGATTTTCAATAGTTTTTAGATTCCATCTAATTTTAACAGTAGAACCTAAATAATGTTCCGATTCATCTTTTCCTAATAGAATTAAAGCAGTTCTAGTTATCTTTCCTTTAATTGTAAGTTTTGCTTTGTTTAGGAAATCTACATCATTCCAATTATCGACATCGTCTGAATATTTAGGATTTCTTTTTTTAAATTCTATACGTGCTTTCTTTATTGCCTCTTGATCTAAATCTTCAATGGTAGCTTCTGATAGAATTACTTTAGACCAGTCCTCATTAACTTGAAATTGAGACAAAATAGCATCTAACCTTGCTTTGGTCATTTCAACCAAATTATCATCTATGCGTTGCCAAGTTTTTTTGTGAGCATAAACAGGTAGCCTAAATTGATGTTTTGGGATATGGAATACCCAAACCGTTTTATTAGTATCTGACGTAATGAACTCTTGAACACTAAATGTTTCAACATTAAGATTGGTGCAATTTCCAATAACTCTAAATCTAATATTTTCAATTATGTAGCCGGCAAAATCCTGAATTCCAACAACATTCAACGTTTTGTCTTGAATTCCAATTATCAAATTTCCGCCTTTCATATTGGATATAGCAGAAATATAGGAGACTATATCACTACCAGCATCTCCTGAAACAGAATTCTTTAACGACTTAAATTCTTTCCATTCGCATTTTTCATTTTCGATTGGATAGTTTGTCTTTAAATAATCATGTAATTCTTTTTCAGTCATTGTTTGGTGTAATTCTAATTACAAATATAGATAAGTGTTTTCTAAACCCTTATAAACTCGCTTTCAAAGCAGCTATTTTATTAATAATCCCAAACGAAAAGGTCTTGCTTTCCTGTTGGATATAATTGTAAACTGCAATAGCTTTTAGTGAAAAATCAAACTGACCTTCTTTGGAAAAAGCGACCAAAAAATCAGCAAATAACTCCAACTGATTCCAATCTAAATGAAGACGTTGCAAATGGACAATCAATTCCTCTTCATTAAATTCATTGAGACTTTCGACATTCATCGCCAAGTCTTTTAATTCATTTTCTAAAAAAAGAAGGTCTTCTAAATTCCAAAACTTAGGCACATAAACCAATGACATCAGCTTTTTGATCACGTTGTCAATCCGAATACTTTCTTGGTCTCTTACCCCTTTGTTTAGCATTTTTTATTAGTTGTTGGTTGATAGTTGTTAGTTGACAGTCGTTAAGGATTTTCCCAACAACTATCAACTAACAACCGTCAACTATTTTTTCTGATACTCCTTCACCGCATCCACAAACGCTTTGGCGTGATCTACAGGAATATTTGGTAAAATTCCATGACCTAAATTGGCGATATATCTGTCAGTTCCGAATTCGTCGATCATTTCGTGAACCATTTTTTTTATGGTCGGAATTGGCGAAAGCAATCTTGAAGGATCAAAATTTCCTTGTAAAGTAACTTTGCCACCTGACAAATAACGTGCGTTTCTTGGAGAACAAGTCCAATCTACTCCCAAAGCCGAAGCCTTACTTTTACCCATGTCATTCAAAGCAAACCAGCATCCTTTTCCGAAAACGATTACTGGAGTAACTTCAGCTAAAGCTTCTATGATTTGGTTGATGTATTTCCATGAGAATTCCTGATAATCAACTGGAGAAAGCATTCCGCCCCAAGAGTCAAAAATCTGAACGGCATTTACGCCAGCTTTTACTTTTTCTTTTAGATATAAAATAGTCGTATCGGTGATTTTTTGCAGTAAAGTGTGTGCTGCAACTGGGTTTGAAAAACAAAATCCTTTGGCAGTGTCGAAACTTTTAGAACCTTTTCCTTCCACAGCATAACAGAAAATTGTCCAAGGCGAACCTGCAAAACCAATCAAAGGAACCTCATCATTAAGCATTTCTTTGGTTAATTTGATAGCATCAAAAACATAACCTAAAGTTTCATTTACATCTGGAACATAAACCTGATTTACTTGTTCCATCGTACGAATTGGATTTGGAATAATTGGTCCCAAATTGTCTTTCAATTCTACGTGAATTCCCATTGCTCTTGGCACTACCAAAATATCCGAAAATAAAATCGCTGCATCCGGCCCGATAATACGAATCGGCTGCACCGTGATTTCAGCGGCTAATTCTGGAGTTTCGCAACGGGTGAAAAAATCATATTTGTCACGCAAAGCTCTAAATTCCGGCAAATATCTTCCGGCTTGACGCATCATCCAAACTGGCGGGCGTTGTACTGTTTCTCCTTTTAAAGCTTTTAAAAATAGGTCGTTCTTTAACATAGTGTTCAGTTTGCAGTTTGCAGATTACAGATTTTGACAATCGTAAAAAGAAACTTTTATTTTTATTTATTTTTATTTATTTTACTTTTATTTCCCTCAGTTATAGGGCTAATTATATTCTGCTATTACATCTTCAATCACGTCTTCAATGCTTTGTTGATCTGCGACGATAATGTTTTTTGTTATTTTGTCTAATGCGCTTGCGGTAGTTTCTCCAATACAAAAACAGGTTTCTTTCTTTATAACATTGTCTTTCAAGTAACTTTCAACGGCAGAAGGGCTGAAAAACAAAATTGCATCGATTTTCTCCTTAATCTTTATCGGAGTCAATAGCGTTTCATAAACCTGAATCTCATTGAATTTTATGCCTGCTTCTTTCAAAGCTTTGGGCAGTGTTTCTTTACGAAGATTTCCACTAAAGAAAGTATAGCTTTCTTGGCTATAAATCAAAGCGATAATCTCGGCTAAATCGGCAGCATAACCGGTGTAGGCAACTACATTGAACCCAGCTTCAGATAATAGAATTTTCGTTTTTAGTCCAACGCAAAAAACATTCTTGGTTTTCAAATTGTCAACATCCGAATTTTCTAAAACACTTTGTGCCGCATTTTGACTGGTAAAAATCAAATTGTCGTTGATCGCATTAAGTTCGAATTCTTGCTTCTTAGTCGAAATGAAATCCTCTTCGAACACTTCAAAACCAGCACTTAGAAGTTCGCTTCGCTGCATATCCGACAGCGTTTTGGTAGATAATATAACTGTTTTACTCATTTTTTGTTTTTGAATCATTCTGAAAAAGCTAATTGTTTCTCTTTTAGCCCCGATCGAAGGGAAAATCCCGAGCTTTTTTGCGAGGATTTGGAATGAGAGCGGGAACCCATCCTTCCAAAAATGCCCAATCTTTCGCTCCTTATTTTTTTAAAGTTGCTTTTATCGTTGCCATCAATTCAGTTCCGCCGTTTGCGAAGATTTCTTGAGCCGAGTTATAACCCAGCTTTTTCCATTCTTCGATGGGAACTATTTTGTTGACTTCGATTTTTTGTTGACCGTCAATCGAAAACAACACTCCGCTGAAATGGATTGTATCTTCAATTTCGTTGTATTTTGCCAAAGCGCCGATTGGTGCTGTACAGCCACCTTCGAGAGTTTTCAAGAATTGTCTTTCGATATGTGTACAAACTTCGGTTTCTATGTCATTCAATTGCGCAACGGCATCACGGCAAAAATCGTCATTAGCCATAGCAACAACCACCATTGCTCCTTGCGCAGGCGCAGGAATCATCCAATTGAGATTGATGTAATTTTCGGGTTTCAGGTTGATGCGTTCTAGACCGGCAGCGGCAAAAACGGCTCCATTCCAATCGTTTTCTTGTAGTTTTTGCATACGCGTATTCACGTTTCCGCGCAAATCGACTACGTTGTGGTTCGGATATTTGTTCCACCATTGGGCTTGACGGCGCAAGCTTCCGGTGGCGATGGTTCCTTTTCCGTCTAAAAAATCCAGGTTTCCTTTGTGAACCAAAATGTCCAAAGTATTGGCTCTTTCGAGAACTGCACCCTGTACAATCCCAATTGGTAAAGCGGTTGGGACGTCTTTCATGGAATGCACAGCGATGTCCACCTGACCATTGATCATGGCGATATCCAATGTTTTGGTAAAAATCCCTGTGATACCAAGCTCGTAAAGAGGTTTGTCAAGAATAATGTCGCCTTGTGATTTTACGGCAATGATTTCGGTTTTATAGCCAAAATCGTTTAGTTTCTTTTCTACCGTGTGGGCTTGCCATAATGCGAGTTCGCTGTCACGAGTTCCAATACGTATTGTTTTTTCTGCCATTTTATGTTTTTAAAATCAAGATTTTGGTTTTTCTTTTTTGAACCATTAAGATATTAAGGTTCATTAAGGTTGTGTCTGAAGTTTTTTAAGAGATAAAAGAAAATTAATCTTGTAGTCTTGAAAAAAACTCGTTTACAAGCGGTTTCATTGATTTTGTTATGTTTAAAGTGTTAAAATTAAGTAATAAACCTTGAGGTCTTTGTAATAATTTCATATACGTAAGTAATTGTGCTTCGTGAATTGGCAAAAGGTTTTCTATCGCTTTTAATTCAACAACTATGCAATCATTCACAAGTAAATCAATTCTTAAATCAGATTCTAATTCAAGGTCATAATAATCTATTTTAACAACTAATTGTTGTTTAACATCGTATCCATTTTGTTCTAATTCATATTTAAGGCATTGCTCATAAATGCTTTCTAAAAGTCCAGGTCCTAATGCTTTATGCACTTTAATAGCAAAACCTGTAATTTCATAAGCCAATTGAGTAACCTCTTTTTTTGTCATAGAACTTTTTTCTTTTTTTACCACTTAAGATTTTTTTTCACCATTAAGATATTAAGTTAATTAAGGTTGCTTTTATAAATACAAAACTTAATTTTTCTTAATCTCTTAATGGTTCCATTTTATTTTGTAGTTTCTATTTGAAAAACTTTTTCGATCCAATCAATGCTCTCATCTACCATTGTGTCTTCATTTTTTAGATGATTGGCAAAATGGGTCGTGATTTTTTGGATGATTCGCGAGCTGATGATTTCAGCTTGCTCCTCATTGAAGTTGGATATTTTTTTGCTTTGAAAATCCAATTCCGATTTTTTAATTGTGTTTAGCTTCTCTTTCAAGGCATTGATAGTTGGCGCAAACTTTCTTGATTTGGTCCAAGCGATAAATTCCTCCTTTATTTCTTCAATAATAGCCTCTGCTGCGGGGATATGGGCTTTTCTGTTTTCCAATGTCTCGTCGGTCATCTGAGACAAATGATCCATGTGGATTAAAGTAACACCTTCAAGGTCTTTGACGTTTTCATTGACATTTTTTGGAATAGATAAATCCAAAATCAACATCGGCTTTTTCAAATTCAAAATCGCTTTGTCGATAGTAGGATTTTGAGCTCCAGTAGCCACAACTACCACATCAGCTTTTTGCAGTTCAATATGCAATTCCGAGTAATCCTTAACAATCAGATTCAACTTTCCGGCCAATTTCTCTGCTTTGTCTTTGGTTCTGTTGATTAAAGTGATGTGTTCGTTTTTGGTATGTTTTACTAAATTCTCGCAGGTATTTCTTCCGATTTTTCCTGTTCCAAAAAGTAAAATATTTTTGTTTCCAATATCTGGAACGTTCTTGATAATGTATTGAACCGACGCAAAGGATACCGAAGTTGCTCCTGAACTGATTTCGGTTTCATTTTTGATTTTCTTGCTGGATTGAATAACTGCATTCACCAATCTTTCCATAAAAGCATTGGCTAAACCCATTGCTCTTGCTTCGGCAAAACCATTTCGTATTTGGCTGATGATTTCAAAATCGCCTAGAATTTGGCTGTCCAAACCTGTTCCTACTCGGAATAAATGAGAAATAGCTTCTTGGTTTTTGAAAACATAAGCGACTTTTTGAAAATCTTCAACAGTCCCATTGCTGTTTTCGCAAAGTAATTTTATTAGTTGAAAAGGATGTTCGGCATAGCCATAAATTTCGGTTCTGTTGCAGGTCGAAGTCACGAACAAGCTCTTAATCCCTTCAGTTTTTGCTTGTTCTAACAGACGGGTTTTTGCTAAAGTATCTAAACTAAATTTACCTCTTATTTCGGCATCGGCTTTTTTGTAGCTGAGTCCAATTGAGTAAAAATAAAGATGCTTAGAAGCGGTATGATTTTCCATATATTCACTTTATCATAAAGTATTACAAAACTATTACTATCATTTCTATAAAAGTAACGCTATAAGTTCTTTTTGTGTCGCTGGATGCTTTTTTGAATTTAAATCGTTGTTTTATAATAAAAACTGTTATTTTTGTAGCATTATCAAGGGCCGGATTTCGATTTATTTAGAGTGATTCTAAATAAAATACTTCTAGAAGGACCATTTTTTTATTTAAAAAATATCGTTATGAGTTCACAAGATATTATAACAATTGAAGAGGATTTTACCCTACTTCGTTTTCAAAATGATGGTTTAGAAACTTTTCAGGCCAAACACGAAGTTAGTAGTGGCTTGATTCAGTTTCATTTTGGATTAAAAGGAAAAGCTAAATTCAATTTTAACCAAGGAAGCTACATTTTGGATTTGAACGAAGAAAAGTCGTATTTGTTCTACAATCCTCAAAAAGAATTACCGCTCAATTTGGAATTGGCACCAAATACTTGGGTTATATCCATTTTGATTTCGATTCAAAAATTTCACCGATTATTTTCTAATGATGCGGGACATATTCCGTTTTTGAGTGAAGAGAATAAAGACAAAAAATATTATAAAGAAGGAGACATTAGTCCTTCAATGGCAATTGTTTTGAGCCAATTGTTTCATTATAATTTAAATCCTTCCATCAAGAATTTGTATTATAAAGGCAAAGGATATGAACTGTTAAGTTTGTATTTTAATCGTTCTGAAGATCCTAATGCGGAGCAATGCCCGTTTTTGATCGACGAAGAAAACGTGTACAAAATTAAAAAAGCCAAAGAAATCATCATTGCCAATATGGCTGAACCGCCTGGATTACAAGAATTGGCAGACGAAATTGGTTTGACGTTAAAAAAACTCAAAATGGGTTTCAAGCAGATTTATGGCGACACCGTTTATGGCTACCTTTTTGATTACAAAATGGATTATGCCCGCCAATTGCTGGACAGCGGTTCCTATAACGTCAATGAAGTAGGATTGAAAATTGGTTACAGCACTGGAAGCCATTTTATAGCGGCATTCAAAAAGAAATTTGCCACCACGCCCAAAAAATATCTGATGTCAATAAATACCAATGTTTAAAATGCGATTGTTTTTAAATATCAAAACATAACAAAAAAATAACATTTATCATATTTCCAGAAAATAGCTTTCTATACTTTTGGCAAAAAATTAAACCTATCTATGAAAGGCGTATTATTAGTAAATTTAGGCTCACCTGAAAGCCCGCAGACAAAAGATGTAAAACCGTATTTAGACGAATTTTTAATGGACAAATACGTTATTGACGTGCCGTATTTGTTGCGTGCCTTACTGGTTCGCGGTATTATTTTGAGAAAGCGCCCAGAAGAATCAGCTCATGCTTACCAAAAAATTTGGTGGGAAGAGGGTTCTCCGTTAGTTGTGCTTTCCGAAAGAATGCATAAAAAAGTACAGCCTTTAGTAGGTGTTCCAGTCGCTTTATCTATGCGTTATGGTTCGATGAATATTGAAAAAGGACTTCAGGAATTGCACGATAAGGGAGTTACTGATGTTTTGCTTTTTCCCTTGTATCCGCAATATGCTATGGCTTCGACCTTAACTATTTTGGTCAAAGCCGAAGAAATCCGCAAGAAGAAATTTCCAAACATGAAAATCACGGATGTTCCTGCGTTTTACAACAAACCTGATTATATTAAAAACTTAGCAGATTCAATTCAGAAGCATTTATCTGGATTTGAATATGACCATTTATTGTTTTCATATCACGGAATTCCGGAGCGTCATATCCGCAAAACTGATATAACTAAATCTCATTGCAAAATTGATGGTTCATGTTGTAACACGCCGTCACCGGCTCATGATTTTTGCTATCGCCACCAATGTTACGAAACAACTCGACAAGTGGTTAAATTGCTAAATCTGCCTGAGGATAAATACAGTCTGACTTTTCAGTCAAGATTGGCAGGCGACAAATGGCTAGAGCCTTATACTGATGTCGAAATTGATAAAATGCCCGAAAAAGGAATTAAAAATCTTGCTGTTGTAACTCCGGCTTTTGTTTCGGATTGCTTAGAAACTCTGGAAGAAATTGCGATGCGTGCCAAAGAAGATTTTGAAGCAAAAGGAGGCGAAAATTTCTTGGCTATTCCATGTTTGAATGATGATGACGAATGGTGTGAAACAGTCGGGAATTGGATAAACGACTGGGCAAAGAAATAGAGAAAAGAGAATAGAGTCAAGAATATAGAAAAAAGTTTAATGGAAATTTACAACTACCTAAAATCATTGCATATAATCTTCGTACTAACTTGGTTTGTAGGATTATTTAATATTGTTCGTTTATTTGTATATCAAATTGAAGCGGCTGACAAACCTTCGCCCGAAAAAGAAATTCTACAAAAACAATTCAAAATTATGTCCTACCGTTTGTGGTATATAATTACTTGGCCAAGTGCTGTTTTGGCTAGTATTTTTGCATTTTGGATGCTGTTTTTTACTCCAATGGGCAATGCTTGGCTACAAATGCCGTGGATGCATGTAAAACTTGGCTTTGTTTTTGTGCTATATTTATATCATTTAAAATGCCAGCAAATTTTCAGCCAACTACAGAGGGATGAAGTCAAATACACCAGCAATTTTATGCGCTTATGGAATGAAGTAGCCACTATCATTTTATTTGCTGTCGTTTTTTTGGTTGTATTAAAAAATGCCGTGAACTGGATTTACGGTGTAATTGGAATTATTCTATTTTCTACTTTGTTAATGCTTGGCTTTAAATTTTACAAAAAAATTAGGGAGAAAAACAATTCATAATCATGTCTAAAGAATATAAGATTCCGTTAATTTCATTACGTTTTAGAATCTTCATTTCAATGGTTATACTAATCATTGCTACCTCTCTTTTACTCATAACCATTTCCATCTTTCAGTATAAAAATGTCGCCAAGAAATACAATCAAAGGCGAATAGAAAACATGGAACTGTATGTAAAAAAGCATATTGATTACATGCTTTCTACTACAACTTATCCGTTAACAAATGAAAACATCAAACTAATTTTTAAGGATAAAATTCACGAAATATCAGATATTCAAAATACCGAAATACAAATTTATTCTTTAGATGGAAAACTGATAAAATCATCCAAAGAATCATTTTCGGTAGAAAAACATTCTCCAACAGTTACAAAATTCATTCTTCGACTGGTTAATTCCTCGATAGAAAAAAGATTTCTTGAGGTGAAAACCATTAACGGAATCAAATATAGATCATCCTATAGTCTTATAAAAAATAAAAAATTCAAACCCATTGCAATTTTAAAATTACCCAATATCCCAGATGACGGTTATTACGAAAAAGAGTTAAACAATTTCCTTATTCGGTTAGCACAAGTTTATTCATTAATGATTGCAATAGCTTTTGGATTGGCTTACATACTGTCTTCATTTATCACTAAGCCTATTTATGATTTTGCTGAAAAATTAAGAGAAACCAGCTTGAACCAGAAGAATGAGAAAATTCCGTTTTCGGCAAAGATTAAAGAAATCAACATGCTATTGATCGCCTACAATAGAATGACCGAAGAACTCGAGAGAAACGCTATTGTACTTGCTCAAAACGAACGGGATTTGGCTTGGAGGGAAATGGCTAAGCAAGTGGCTCACGAAATCAAGAATCCGCTTACGCCTATGCGCCTTACGATTCAAAGCTTTCAACGAAAATTCAACCCCGAAGACCCAAATATCAGGCAAAAACTAAATGATTTTTCCGAATCGTTAATACAGCAAATTGACACGATGAGCTCGGTAGCATCTGCTTTTTCCGATTTTGCCTCTATGCCTGCCCAACAAAATGAAGTACTGAATGTTGTAGAAGTGATAGAACTGACTTTAGATATTTTTCATGAAGATTATATTGTTTTTGAATGCTCCGAAAAAGAGATTATTTCAAAAATTGACAGAACACAGCTCATTCGAATAATCACAAATTTGGTCAAAAATGCCACGCAGGCCATTCCCGATAATCAGGAAACCAAAATGATATTGGTAGCTATAAAAAAAGAAAAAAATCAAGTTATCATTACTATAAAAGACAACGGAACAGGGATAGACCCAGAACATATTGACAATATTTTTGAACCTAAATTCACTACCAAAAACAGCGGAATGGGTTTAGGCCTTGGAATTATAAAAAACATTATAGAAAACTACAACGGAACAATTACCTTTGAAACTAAATTTGGAAGAGGAACCATTTTTACGGTTATCCTCCCAATTATTAACTCCTAACACAAATGCCATGAACTACGAGAATCTTTTAATTACAATAGAAAACAACATCGCAACTGTTGTAATCAATAGACCAGCCAAGCTAAATGCTTTGAATATTGCAACCATAAATGATTTGCACAAAGCCATTAAAGTGTTGGGTAAAAACAAAGAAATTCAAGTTATTATACTTACTGGAAGCGGCGATAAAGCATTTGTTGCTGGCGCCGATATCTCAGAATTTGCTCATTTTACTATCGAAGAAGGAGCGCAACTGGCTTTTCAAGGGCAAGAATTGCTTTTTAATTATATAGAAAATCTAAAAACGCCTGTTATTGCATCGATCAACGGATTTGCATTGGGTGGCGGATTAGAATTGGCGATGGCGTGTCATATCAGAGTAGCTTCGGACAATGCAAAAATGGGGCTTCCAGAAGTTTCTCTTGGAGTAATTCCAGGGTATGGCGGGACACAGCGTTTACCGCAATTAGTAGGGAAAGGCCGTGCTATGGAAATGATACTAACTGCCGGAATGATCACCGCCGATGAAGCTAAACAATACGGCCTTGTAAATCATGTAGTACCGCAGGAAGAACTAATTGGATTTACTGTTTCTATCGCTCAAAAAATCATTAATAACTCTCCTTTTGCAATTGGAAGAGCGATAAAATCTATCAATGCTAATTTTGCTGAAGGCAAAAACGGATTTGAAACCGAGATAAAAAACTTTGGACGCTGTTTTGGAACTGAGGATTTCAATGAAGGAACCAAAGCATTTTTAGAAAAAAGAAAAGCAGTTTTTAAGGGGAAATAGTAAACAGTATTCAGAAAGCAGTATTCAGTTACCTGAACAATCAAAAAATATCAAATTATTATATATTTTTGATATTCTAATATCAAATTATTATATATTTGCATTGTAATTGGATGCAAAAATGATAAATCGAAGCCCGCAAACAGAAATTGACAGCTACCTTTTCAAAGGGAAAGCGATATTGGTATTTGGCGCAAGGCAAGTAGGCAAAACATCTTTAATAAAAAATACAGTCACAGGGCAATCGTTTTTGTGGCTCAATGGAGATGAACCCGACACCCAGCTTTTATTGGAAAACATCACAACCGACAGATTAAAAGCTTTAATCGGAGATAATAAAATCATTGTTATTGACGAAGCTCAAAAGATTCATAACATTGGTTTGCTCATCAAAAGAATGGTTGATAATTATCCCGAAATTCAAGTCATTGCCTCTGGAAGCAGTGCTTTTGAATTGGCTGATAAAACAAAGGAATCGATGGTGGGCAGAAAAGAAGAATTACAGCTTTTCCCTTTGAGTTATGGCGAAATGGTTAAACACTCCAATTTTATTGAAGAAACCCGTTTAGTACCTCATCGTTTGGTTTTTGGATATTATCCAGAAGTGGTTACCAGTGTTGGCAAAGAAGAAAAAATCCTCAATGATCTGGTTGAAGGTTTTTTGTATAAAGACATTCTGAATCTGGAAGGCGTGAAAAAATCCGCAACTTTACAGCGATTGGTTCAAATGCTGGCATATCGAATTGGGAGTGAAATTAGTTATAATTCCCTAGCCAATGATTTAGGAATAAACCGACTGACCGTTGAAAAATACATTGATATTCTGGAGAAAAATTTTATCGTTTTTAGCCTAAATGCTTTTAGCAAAAACCAAGACAACGAACTCAAGAAAGGCAGAAAAGTGTATTTTTGGGATAATGGTTTGCGCAATCGAATTATCAAAAATTTTAATCCCATAGAACTCCGTGATGATATTGGTGCGTTGTGGGAAAACTTTGTCATCAGCGAACGCAAGAAGAAATTGGCTTATGAAAACCAATTCAAAGACACCTATTTCTGGAGGAACACCCAACAGGCCGAAATCGATTATTTGGAAGTGAAAAATACCGAAATTGAAGCTTTTGAAATCAAATACAATCCGAATCAAAAAGTGCGGTTTACAAAGTCATTTACAGAAAAGTATCATCCAAAAAGCACACAAGTCATTCACAAAGAAAATTTTTGGGATTATTTGCTGTAAAGCAAAAAGCATCACTTAATTTTGTGCTTTTATTCTAGAATATTAAATGTAAATCAAGAATCACTATATACCTTTTGATTTTCAACACAGACCTAACAGGCTTTAAAAACCTGTTAGGTTTAATCAAAAAAACATCAAATTAAATATTTAAAAAAATAAACTTATGTCCTTCCAACCTGTATTTGCTGAATTTTGGGAAAAAGTAAAAGAAAGCATTGCTGATAAAACCTATGCCAAATTGACTTTGGCAAAAACCATTGGCGACACCGAATTGAAAAACATTTATGTACGTCCTGTTTTATTGGAAAATGACGTATTTAGCCTTTCTATCACAGCCCGCTATAAAACCGAAGAAATAGAAAGTTTTCACAGTCTTGATGAAGCTTTTTTTGTTTTGGCTCCGTATATGAATAATCCTTTTTTGACGGCATTATTATTCACCACAGAAAACGACATTACTTTTAAACTCAACAAAAAACGTGTTGGAACAATTATTGAACAAGCACCGACTTTCAAGAATGCTTCGGATGTGATTTTGGAGATGAAAGAGAAGGGGTTGTAAAACAATATAAAATTGTTTTACCAATTTGAAAAGCATATTTGGTATTAAATATGCTTTTTTTTAATACCTTACTGATCTTTAAATCAGCATAATTTATGGATCCAGAAATAAATAAACTGAAAGCAGTTTGGGAGGTTGCGAAAATTATATCTGATCAAGATACATTAATCCCTCAATTCAACTTTGCTGAAATTATAAGTTCTTTAGTCAGTGTGGGCCCGTTTTACTTTTATATCATAGATTTTTCGGACATGTCCATATCCCATGTTAGTCGTTCTATTGCTGATATCCATGGATTTGATCCCGAAACAGTCACTTTTGATGATGTCCTAAATACTATTCATCCTGATGATATGGAGTTTGTTGCAAAAGCGGAAGCCACTTATTTTGAGTTCCTTCATAATAAATTAGGAAAAGAAAAAATCCTCAATTACAAAGCGAATTATTCCTTTAGAAGTCGAATGAAAAATGGGGAATATTGCCTGCTAAATCACCAATCTATAGCACTGACAATCGATGATGACTTCCGTATTGGTAAATCCCTGAATATCCACACCAATATAGATCATCTTACCAAAACCAATAACAATACGATTTCACTTATAGGATTAAATAACGAGCCTTCTTATACTAATATTGGAGTCATTCTAGATCTTAAAGAATTAACATCATTTTCAAAAAGGGAAATTGAAATTATAAAGCTTATTTCCAAAGGATACACAAACAAAAAAATTGCCGATTTTCTGTCTATCAGCGAAAGTACGGTTAAAACCCACCGAAGAAACATCAGTCAAAAATCCGGTTCAAAAAACTCAATTGAATTGGTTCAAAAATGTATGTTGCAAGGTTTGATTTAGACCAAAGGGAAACTACTCCGTACTAGCAATGCTTATCGTTCTTGATCTAGTAAAATTTCAAAAATTATCCCAGACCATAAAATCAACAAAAAAATACCTACTTATAGGTATTTTTTTTCGGCCCTTAAATACAGTTATTTGTAATTTAGAGTTTTAACAAAATATTATGAGTAGCGATAAATTAAAAATTATGGCGCATTTGTCAATTGTTTTCAAATAAAATATAAAAAACAAAACGCACAACAAAGCAAAAACATTCATCAAACACAAAAAATCGCAAAGTAAGTTCTTTAAGGAGTAATCCAGATTATTTAATATAGAAAGGAGCAAGCCGAAATCCTCAATAGAGTAGGCTGAAATTAAATTATAGGAATTATGAGAAAATTAAATTCTAAACTAGTATTAATTCTTGTACTATCATTAACTACAAATTTTGTTTTTGCACAGACTACAAAAGTTGAAATATCACCTATCAAAGGTGAAAAAGAAAAAACACAAAAACCACGAACTCTTATTGCTGTGTATGATTTTCAAACGGGTATTTATACTACGGATAAATTAAAACCAAAACACAATCAACCCATTGTACTTAAAATAATCAACGTCAATAAGTTTGCAAATCTTGTTGAAATCACAAATAATGATGTTAAGATAAGTAATCATTTAGAACCTGATGAAGTAGAAGCAAAGACTGCTTTAGAGAACAACAAACTAAGCGAAGCAATTGTCACTAAAAAATTAGAGGTTGAAATAAAAACACCTGATAGAGTTATAAAAAAAGCGGATAGTTTAGCAAGAAAACAAAAAAAAACAGATATTACGAAAAACTTAGAATCTCTTGAAAAACACAAAAATGAGTTATTAACAGAAATTACTAAACAACAAACTGCATTAAAAGAAAACAATAAATCTCTAGCCATTGCAGGTAATCAAATTGATATTGATTCAAAAAAATCATTAGCAATTGATGAACAACAAAAAAATTATGACATATTAAAACAAAAAAATATTGACATTATTTCCACCATTGACAGTCTTGATTATGAAAGAATTAAAAATCAAAACGAGTTGGAGAGATAAATGCTGAATATGTTTTAATTAAGGGATTTAATTATAGTTGTAAATAAATTGGGAGTAATATTGTATTACTTCCAATTTTATTTAATGTTTATTTGCAATAATACTAAAACCAAAATAAATGAAAAAATATCTTAAAAAAACAGTATTATTTGCCTTCATTGGTATAACAACAATGGTATCAAACAGCCTTTATGCCCAATCAAGTCTTTTTGACCATTCTATAGAACAATTACAGGCTGATGCTGCTAAAAATGATGTAGGCTCTCAATCCGAATTAGGTTTTAATTATAAAAACGGCACTGGAGTTGACAAAGACTTAAAAAAAGCCTTTTATTGGTTACTAAAAGCTGCTGAACAAAATGATTTTGGTGCCATGAAGGAAGTAGCTACGATGTACTGTGTGGGTAATGGCACTGAAGTAGATTATAAAAAAGGGTTTTATTGGCTCAAGAAAGCAGATACTGAAGGAAATCTTAGAGACCCAACGGTTTCAATATTTTTAGCTATAGCGTACTTCAATGGTCAAGGAACAGATAAAAATTATAATAAAGCATTTTATCATTCTCAACGAGCCGCAAATATGGGAAGTGTTGAAGCAATGGGACAAATGGTGTATTTTTACCAAAATGGTATAGGTACCCTTAAAGATTTAGAAAAAGCTAAATATTGGGAACAGAAAAAGAAAACGGGAGTAAATGATGTTAAAGAAAAAGAAGAAAGATTTGCAGGATATGAAAAACGTAAAATAGAATGTGATAAGATATTAAATGACATAAAGGAAGAAGATGAGCGTATTGGTATTGAAATTGAGGAGAATAAAAAATCTGGGGAGCATATTGACTATTTACAACAAAGTTTTGATGATTCTACTAAGATTTTAAAAAAAGAATATGGCGCCTATACAGATGGTAAAGGAGTTCTAGTTTTAAAACAAATTAATGATATTAGCAATCCAAAATATTGGGATTATCGTGATGTTCTTGCAAATCGTGAGCAAATGCGTAAGAATATAGCTTATGCTATATCAAATTATAATAATCGTAGAAAATTAAATAATGATAGAATTGAAACAAATTCAAAAAAGTTAGATGATTATAATAAAGATTGCAATAAATAAGCTTCTGTTCTAAACAGCTTATACTATGCGAACACTAATTATAATCCAATTGGTACTTTTTATCACAGTCGTTTCTACTGCTCAAACTTTAAAAACAAAAAAAAAGAATCAATAGATGCCATAAAATCCTATTACTCCAATTTCAAAACAGGTTCTTATGAATATGCAGAAAAAGATGGTAATCCAAATAGTGAATTAAACCAAAACAAGCTCAACAGCGTGAAATAGCTAAAGCCAATAGTGTAAAGGAAGCCAAATTAAATCAAAAAAGCAAGATGAGGAACGTATAAAAGCAGATAAAGAGGCTTCTAAAAAAACTACATCCCAAAAAAATATGTCCTTTTTGCACCTTACTGTTCAGAAAAAGGATTCGCCACAAAAAACTCCAGCTCCATCTAGTTTTGTTCAATCTTATAGCGAGTTTAAAAACACAAGTGTGCAGAAAGCAAAAGCAAGTGTAAAAGGTAAAAATGAGCCTGCAAATACAATAGCAAAATAGAAAAATAAATCTATAAGATTGGGAATAGTTACGGGCTACTCCTAATTTTTATCTTTAGTAAAAGCAACCCATGAAAAACTTCCTACTGCAAGTACTTCAAGCTTTTAGAATGTCCCAAAAAAGAACAAAGGAGGACAAACCCCAAATGCTATTCGTAGAAGGTGGCACTTTTGCCATGGGCAGTGAAGAGGGTAATGAGGATGAAAAACCGGTACACAATGTAACAGTCAGTAGCTTCAAAATGGGCAAATACCCAGTAACGGTAGCACAATACAAAGCCTTTTGCCAAGCTTCAGGGCAATCCATACCCGAGGCACGATCCTGGGGCTGGAGAGACAAACATCCTGTGGTAAATGTAAATTTTGATGAGGCAAATGGGTATTGCAAATGGCTCAGTAAAACAACGGGCAAAAACTACAGATTGCCCACTGAAGCAGAATGGGAATTTGCTGCACGAGGGGGCAACAATAGTTTGGGTTATATCTATTCAGGGAGTAATAATGATGATGAGGTAAGCTGGAATTCCGAAAACAGTGAAGGGAACATACACAAATGTGGACGCAAAAAACCTAACGAGTTGGGTTTATACGACATGTGTGGCAATGTTTGGGAGTGGTGCAGTGATTGGTATGACTATAAGTATTATGCCAATAGTCCTATCAATAATCCAAAAGGAGCGTCATTAGGCGCTGGGCGCGTAACCCGAGGCGGGTGCTGGGATACCACCGCCCACCGCTTGACATTCCGTTTCAGCGATTTAGAAGACTCCCGCTTTCCTATTTTAGGCTTCCGTATTGTCTCGGAAATAAATTAGCTAATTCCAAGATTTTATTCAGTAAAAACTATATCAAATGAAAACCCTAACCACACTCCTACTCCTACTCTTCATAACAAACCCAACAACCGCCCAACAAAAAGAACTCACAAAACAACAGTCCATAAACTACATAAAATCCTATTACGCCAATTTCAAAACGGGTTCATTCGAATATGTAGAAAAAGATGGCAATCCAAAACTAGAAGAAGTCAAGAAATACAGGCAATATACGGGTAATTATAAAGTTGTAATAGAAGGTTGCAAATTCAAAATTTCCTATGACGAAATAAGCTGGCCAAATGATTGCACCACCATTATTAATTATGATATTTACAATTGGTCTGATGCTAGTAAGAAAGACCGAAAAATAATCGAGTTTAAACTTAACGAAATAGATAGCATCAGTTCAGGAAACAAAGAACGTGGAGAAAGCGAAATAATTAATGGGAATATAAGATTCCATTCGTCAAAAAACATAAAAACAACGACCGTTCCGGTAATAAGAAACCAATTTTCAGGCAAAGCAAAATACTTGGTCGATTTGAAAATTAATGATGAAAGTAAAGAAGAAAACGATTTTTCAAACATTGAGATTGTCAAAGCATTTCAAAGACTTGTTGTATTGTGTAAAATGAACTAAAGAAGATTTTTAATAGATTTCACAATTTATAAAATAGAATCAATGAAAATAATAGCGCTACTTCTTTTATTTTTTGTCAACGTGCTAACGGCGCAACAAAGATTCTATTCTTTCGACACACTACTAAATCAGCAAAAAAACGAGTTTACCAAACAACAAACCATCGATGCCATAAAATCCTATTATGAGGGATTCAAAACAGGTTCTTATGTCTATGCCGAAGAACATGGAAAAGCAATAGCAGGTTCTGATAATTACACTAAATTCACCGATAATTACAGTGTTGAAATCACAGATTGCATCTTCAAAATATCTTTTGATGTGTATAATAATGATGAAATTGAAAATACAACGACAATTGAGTTAGACTTTAGCAATATTAAGAGTTTAAAAAAAGGCAGTCAGGAAGGAGTAAACAGAAATATTTTGTTTCAAATGGTCAAAAGCAAAAAAATAAAAGTCTCTCAAAAATTTAAGGATAAAACAATTCTAAAAGAATGGAGCCATTTTGAAATCAAAATATATCCTAATTATAATGCCTACCCAAATCAAAAACATCCTGATTTTAAAGACGATACGATAGTGAATTATTTTAATCAACTCATTGTTTTTTGCGAAAAATAAAACAGATTCAGCTCATTTTTATTATAAAAACGGAAAACCAAAATGAAAACCAAAATCACACTTTTTTTAGTCTTTTGCATCTTAATGCAAATTTCAGCAATTGGTCAAACAAAAAAAATAGCGGAAGCTAACTTTTTAAAAACAATAAACAGTTTAGCATCCAGCAGCCATGACGATCACAGCGATAATTATTCCGCAACATCGACTATTACACCGTTTAGCATTAATAAAACAGGAGTATTGTCCGCAACAGTAAGGTATAGCCAGATCGATAGTGACAAAACAATCAAGATGATGGTACCAATTTTGGGTATTTCTGGTATTTCCTGTGATGATGACTATCTTACATTACAGTCTAAATCTGCAATAATCCTATACGAAGAAAACCCAAAAACCCAACTTTTTGATACTCATTCAAAAGAATCAACCTTTCATTTTGGGTATAGTAGTGAAGAAGATAAAAGACTAATGCAACTGCGAAAAGAATTAAAAGAATTGCAGAAATATTACAAATAAAACACAGCTAATTATGAACATAGCAACAATTTACTTTGCATTATTTATCAGTACGATAGGTTTCTCGCAAGAATCAATTAATAGTGCTCCAACCATTCAATGGCAGAAAACATTCGGAGGCAGCAATTCGGGTATTGCAAATTGTATTCAACAAACAACCGATGGTGGATTTATTGTTGCGGGTAGTACCAATTCCAATGATGGGGAGGTTACGAATCATCATGGTGGGACTGATATTTGGATTGTAAAATTAAATGATTCAGGCAGTATTCAATGGCAAAAAACCTTAGGCGGTTCAAAGGATGATCAAGCAAACAGTATGCAACAAACCAGCGATGGCGGTTATATTATTGCAGGAATAACAAGCTCAAAGGATGGTGATGTGACCAACAAAAAAGAAGAAAATGGAATTGATTACTGGGTGATAAAATTAGATTTCAGCGGAAATATTCAATGGCAAAAAGTATTTGGCGGAGACAGTTATGATGAAGCAAAAAGTGTGCAACAAACCATAGATGGTGGTTATATTCTAGCGGGCTCTTCTCGCTCTAATTTTGGAAATGATAAAAAGGAAGGACTTCTTGGCGGTTTCAATGATGAATCTTGGATACTTAAATTAAATAAAGATGGAATTATTCAATGGCAAAAAGTATTTGGAGGCGAAGGTTATGACAATCCCGAAAGTATCCAACAAACCAAAGACAAAGGTTTTATTATGGTGGGTAAAACAAATAATAGCATAATCACATCGGCATCCGATTTTAATTTTTATGTGGTAAAATTTGATGAGAGCGGAACAATCCAATGGCAAAAGAGTTTAGGTGGCACAAATGACGATTGTGCCTATAGCGTACAGCAAACCAAGGACGGTGATTATATTATAGCCGGAACTACCCAATCTGTTGATGGCGATGTGACCAATATCCCTGGTGGAAGTCAAGACTTTTGGGTCGTGAAATTAAATCTCACAGGTGATATAGTTTGGCAAAAAGCATTTGGAGAAACGGCAAACGATGCCGCATATAGCGTTCAACAAACCAAAGATGGCGGTTATATTATGGTAGGAAGTTCTGGATTAAAAGATATTGATGCTATCGTGATTAAATTAAATGATAAAGGAAATATAGAATGGCAAAAGCCAATGGGCGGTTCTGAATATGATGAAGTTAAAAGCATCCAACAAACAAAAGATAACGGATATATTCTGGCTGGAATTTCCAACTCTACTGATGGAGATTTAGAAAATATTTCTAGTGGAAATCGTGGTTTTTGGATTGTAAAATTAAAGGCAACAGCAGAAATTAAAAACTCAAAATAATTAAAAAAACAGGTATGAAAAAATACTTATTAGTGGGTCTGATTGTGTTTTTCAAAGGCAACATAATTGCTCAAAATAAAAGAATTATTGGAAATTGGAAAGAAAATTATCATATGATAGCTGACACTACTTCTAATGGAATGGAGGAAATAAACGCAAATCCTGAAGCATACAGAAAAGGTAACATGAAACTAAGTTCAGAATATATTGATTATAGAGAAGTTCATCCTGAAAGTGATTCGGAAAAATGGCAAATCTCAATTACGAAAGAACAAGATGTTTTTTGGGTTTCAGATGGTGATTTGAAAGAAAAACTAGTATATGCACCAAAAACGAATAATTATTATGTAAACTTGAATAAGTTGTGGAAAATAATAAAAGGTAATTTAACCGTCGAATATGATGACAAAAGCCAAAAAATATTATTTATAGACGAAAAATTAAAAATGGCGGTGTTTGAGTTTTCAAGAAAATAAGGTATTGTACAGTGCTAAATTAGAATCAAAAAACAAAACACACATGAGAACAATCTTTAAAATTACATTGTTTCTAGTAGCAGTATTTTTTATTAGTTCGTGTACTCATAAAAAAACGGAAATATCCGAAACGAAAGATTTAGATACTATCGAATGTCCTGAAATAGTAGTAAAAGAAAAACCCATCATTATAAATCAAGATAGTATTTTTAAACAATTGGGAGTTAGAGTATTTAAAGATAGTAATTTTGTTTTTTCTGCCAAGGAGCTAAAAAGTAATTCAATTCCCGATTGGGTATTTAAGATGAAAATGCTTAAGCACATCAGCATTAATGGTATGTTTCCCGAATATATTCATGAAGATTATGGTGCTTATCATATTAAAGATGACTGCTATAGGATTCAAGAAATTCCTCCCCAAATCAAAGAACTTTCTTCATTAACATCGTTAAGTTTATTTGATAACGATATCCAAACTATACCTATCGAACTTTCGACACTAAAAAAACTAAAAATTATTGATCTTTCTAATAATTCAGGACTTGAGAATGTTGATAATATTGAAAAAATAGCTAGCCTTGAATTTTTGTCTTTTTATGGGTGTCATTTAACCGAAATGCCAGCTAATATTGGCACTCTAAAACATTTAAAAGAGTTGGACTTACAAGGAAATTCGATTAATGGAAAAGAACAAATTAGAATAAAAAAAGCATTGCCAAATTGTAAAATCAGGTTTTAACAAAACCGATAAATAGAATTGTAATTATGAAATTAATAAACAAACTCATTAACACATTGCTTTTTTGTATATCGATTTTTAATGTTATACCATTTTATATTTAAATTTACTGGAATAAAAAACGTATGCTTTGTCATTTCGTCAAAGGAGAAATCACATTAGAAACTCTCGTTATGTGATTCTTCGTTCCTCAGAATGACAAAAGGTTAATCCAGTAACCCAGATAGCGCGGATTTAGATGTCAGAAGGCAGATTACAGAAGCTCTGTTATAATAGAGGTAAGCAGTACTCTCTACAATAATTCGTATCTTTTAGCCGATTTCTAAAAATCTGAATTCTAAAATCTGCAGTCTGTGATCTATAATTCCCCATCCCATTCTGCGTAAAACTGCGCCAAGAATCCTTGCATGTAATCATGTCTATTTTGGGCTATTTGTTTTCCAGTTTCGGTATTCATTTTGTCTTTCAGCAACAATAACTTTTCATAAAAATGATTGATTGTTGGTGCTTGACTGTTTTTGTATTCTTCTTTAGTCATATTCATTTGAGGGGACATTTGAGGATCATGCATCACTCTGTTTTTGAATCCTCCATAGTTAAATGCTCTGGCAATTCCAATGGCTCCTATAGCGTCCAAACGGTCCGCATCCTGAACGATATCTAATTCGATAGAGGAGAAACGCTTTTCGTTATTTCCGCCTTTAAAAGAGATGTTATCTATGATTTGAATTACGTGTGTAATGATATCATTTGAAACACCTTCGCTTTCCAAAAAATCACGGGCCACTTTTGGACCAACTGTTTCATTACCGCCATGAAATTTGCTGTCGGCTATATCATGAAGCAATGCGCCAAGCTTGACAATTGTTTCATCACAGGTCTCTCCATTTGCAATTAACAATGCATTTTTATACACTCGCTGAATGTGAAACCAATCGTGGCCTCCTTCGGCATTAGCTAATTTTTCTTTTACAAAAAGAATTGTTTTATTTATCAAATCCAGATTACTCATTTGTTCTGTTATTTATATTTATAAAAAAAGCTGATTTTTAAAGTCTAAACCTCAAAAATCAGCAATATGTATCAATGGTAAAAATCAATTTCAATTTCGACGGCAAAATCTGAAATCAAAAATCGTTAATCTTCAATCTGAAAATCTACAATCTCGCTGGTTCTACCCATTTAAATTGAAATGATTCAGATGGAATTATCAATCTTTCAGAGATTTTAGCCATTCTTCCTGGTAACTTCATCAAGAAATCACGGGCTTTCTCGGCTTCATCCGTTAAACCTCCGATTTTATCAATTTCCCATTTCTCAATTAATTTTTGCATGATTTCTACATAATCGTTTGCGGTATAAACCCCAATACGCTGTGCAGAATCAGAAAAATGTACGAAAGCAGAACTTATTTTTTCGCCTGATTCTCTAAGGAAATGAGCAGGCATTACAATTTTTGCCTTCATCATGTATTGAAAAGCAAGCATCATTTCGCTTGGATCCACTTTGAAAATCTGAGTTACAAATTCGCTATAAGCATGATGATGACGCATTTCGTCTCCAGCAATCATCTTGCACATTTTGGCTAATTTCTTATCACCATAACTTTTAGCCAATTGCGACACTCTATTGTGAGAAACATAAGTAGCTAACTCTTGAAAACTAGTATAAACAAAGTTTTTATAAGGGTCTCTGCCAGTTCCAATATCAAAACCATCACTGATTAAATGCTGTGTAGTCATTTCAATTTCACGCATGTTCACACGACCTGACAAATACAAGTATTTATTCAATAAATCACCATGACGGTTCTCTTCTCCTGTCCATTGACGAACCCATTTAGACCAACCGTTTCTTCCTTCATTATCAACACCTTCCACTTCCATCAGCCAATTTTCGTAAGTTGGCAGTGCTTCTTCGGTAATCATATCCCCAACCATAGCTACCCAGAAATCATAAGGCAGATCTTTGGAAATTTCTCTAAGTTCTTTTACTTCTTCAAGGAAATTATCGCTTTCAGAATTGGGCAAAAAGTCTGAAGGCTGCCAAATTTTCTCTACTGGAATCAAGTATTGATCCACAAAAGTATCAACCTTGTTTTCTAGAAATTGCATTACTTCCAGACGAATGTTTTTTATAGACATTATATATTAATTATTAAATTTTTATTCCGTTTACGACTGCTGATTCAGTCTTTTGCATGATATCCTTAAACTCAAAATCCTTTACTGCAAATGATTCGTGCGCTACAAATGTAATATGATTTCCTAAACCATAAGGAAAACTTCCATATTTTAATAATTTCCATGAATTACTAATACTGATCGGAACAATATGAGCCGATGGTGCATTCTTGCATAAAATCTTCAAACCAGTTTGAGCAAATTCCTTTGGTATTCCGTTGCGGCTACGTGTCCCTTCGGGAAAAATTACTGCCGAACGTTTGTGTTTTTCTATATAATCAGCTATTTTTTTAATCGCAGGTATGGCTTGTTTAGGGTCTTTTCTGTCTATAACTACGGATCCTCCGTGTCTTAAATTATAAGAAACACTTGGGATTCCTTTTGCTAATTCTTTTTTGCTGACAAATTTGGGATGAAATTTTCTCAAAAACCAAATGATCGCAATAATATCATACAAACTCTGATGATTGGCTACAAAAATAACAGGCACTCCTTTTGGAATACTTTCTCTGTTTTCAAAACTAAAAGTCGTTCCTAAAATGATAACGATTTTCAGCAATATAAAGTTTAAATAATCAACACTTTTTTTATGCGCCTGATAACCAAATACGTTTAAACAAATCCATTGAATCGGGTGAAATATTACCAAAGTCAATAAAATTAATACTAAAACGATAAAAGATAAGGGATACGAAATTAACTTCTGCATACTATTAAATTTGGCACAAAAGTAAGAAATATATTTTTAGGTCTATTTATAAGTCTAGCAATTAATACAATCCCATATAATCAGCTGTAAAACATAAATTTACAAAACTTTAAACATAATCTGCAGTAATAAAAGATAAACTTTCTTAACTATTGAAAATCAAATTAGATTCAAAACAGCCTGTTGTACCACTGCACATTAATTGTACCTTTGCCCTACTATAACACAGCTTATTTTATAAAATGAACTTCACTTATCCCAAAAACGAGAAACTCAAAAGCAAAATAACCATTGAATTATTGTTTACCGAAGGCAAATCGGTTGCAAAATATCCATTGCGGTTGGTTTATAATGAGGGAACTTTTGGCGAAGGCGAAAAAATAAAAATAGGAGTTTCGGTTTCCAAAAAATATTTTAAAAAAGCCGTAGACCGTAATTATTTCAAAAGAGTATTGCGGGAAACCTACAGACTCAATAAGCATTTACTCCTTGATAATCTAGATAAACCGTATTCGTTTATGCTTTTTTACCAATGCAAAGACCGATTGAGTTTTGAAGAAATCAATACTAAAACCATACAGTTGTTTGAGAAATTTGTGATACAGATCAAACAGGCAAATGCAAATTTGGAAAAAGAAGAAAAATAAAATCAGTAAATTACAACCATAGAATAAACATTTTAATATCTAGTAAAACATTTTACCGCAGATTCGCAGATTTTAAAATATTTAAAATTATAATAATCTGCGAATCTGCGGTAATTTAATTGATATCAATTTTAAAGTTTAATTTGTGAATTCGTGGCTTTTTTAGAAGTCAAAACTAAACTATACTTAAGACCAATAAAATTGCATTTAATTCTTATTTTAGTGCAATCAAATCAATCCCTTTGAATATGAAAACGAAAATTTTCCAAAAAAAAATTATTATTCCAGTTGTTGCTTCCGCCTTTCTATTTGTTGGGGTAAGTTTTAAGGATGACTATTTTGAGATTGCCAAACAATTGGAAATTTTCACGACACTATTCAAAGAATTGAACAAGAATTATGTTGATGAAACTACTCCCGCAGAGCTTATGAATAATGCTGTCAAAGGAATGTTAAGTTCTCTTGATCCTTATACTGTATATTTTAATGAACAAGAAGTCCTCAAATTCAAAATCAACAATACTGGAGAATACACTGGAATTGGAGCCTTAATCACTAGGGAAAATGACAGATTAATTCTAAAGGAACCTTATAAAAATTTCCCAGCTGATAAAGCTGGACTCAAAGCCGGTGACGAAATTATTCAAATTGGAGATACTCCGTTGTCTGACTTTAAAGATGATGCGTCGCAACTTTTAAAAGGATCTAAAAATACTAAAATTGACATCAAATACATTCGCCAAGGCAAACCTTATTCGACTGTAATTGTATTGGATGAAGTTGAAATCAAATCGGTTCCCTATTTTGCCAAAATAGATGATAAAACGGGTTATATCGTATTGGCTCACTTCAACCGCAAAGCTTCTTCTGAAACCAAAGAAGCATTGGAACAATTAAAAAGACAAGGTGCCGAAAGAATCGTGCTTGATCTAAGAGGAAATCCTGGCGGATTATTGAACGAAGCGGTAAACATCTGCAATCTTTTTGTGCCAAGAAATGAAGTTATAGTGACTACCAAATCCAAAATAGAAAAACACAACAACACCTATAAAACATCCCAAGATCCCATAGACACAAACATTCCATTGGTAATTTTAGTCAATGGGCGAAGTGCTTCTGCCTCCGAAATTGTTTCGGGAGCGTTACAGGATTTGGATCGTGCTGTCGTTCTAGGAAGCCGCAGTTTTGGAAAAGGACTGGTACAAAGACCAGTTGAGCTGACTTATGGAACACAGCTCAAAGTTACTATTTCCCGCTATTATACGCCTTCGGGGAGATGTATTCAAGCATTGGATTATGCCCATAAAGACAAAAACGGTGTAGCAACCCGAACTGATGCCAAAAACTACAATGCCTTTAAAACCAAAAAAGGCAGGACGGTTTATGATGGTGGCGGCATTTTGCCAGATGTCGAAATGGAAGAAACTAAAACAAGTCCCATTGCAAATGCCTTGTTAAAAAACGACGGTATTTTTAATTATGCCACTAACTATTATTATAAAAACCCAAATTTAGGAACTAAAATCCCTGTAATCACAGATACTGATTATACTGATTTTAAACAATATCTAAAAGCTCAAAAACTTACTTTTGACACAGAAACCGAAATAGCTTTGAAAAACACTTTGGCTACAGCCAAAACTGAAAAACTGGATGAAGCTATTGCTCCTGAATACCAACAGCTTCTAGTTGCGCTTCAAAAATCAGAGAATGCATTATTGGATAAAAATCAAAAGGAAATAAAAGGATTATTGCTGGATGAAATCATCAAACGCTATCAATATCAGGAAGGTCTTTATGATTATTACATCAAAAACAATCCTGAAATCAAGAAAGCTGTCAGTATTTTGAACGCAACAGCTGAGTATAATTCGATTTTAAAAATTTAGTTCTACTGGCATTTGTGTGGAATAGATAAAACAATTTAGCATTGTTTTAATTTTTAACCATTAAGGCATTAAGGAAATTAAGGTTTAAAGAATTTCTTAATTATTTGGTTTGATAAAAATTTATGTTCACAACAATCCTGAAGAATCAAAAATTTAGACTCTAAGCGAACCTCGAAATCCTCGTGCGGCATAGTATGAATCTGCGCCATTGTGATATACAAACACCGTTCCGTATCGGAAATCGGCAAAGATGGCGCCTCCAAGTTTTCTAATATTCGCGGGAGTTACAATCCAGCTGGAGGTTTTATTGTCAAACTTTCCTAATTTCTGTAAATCTCGATATTGATCTTCGGATAAAAGTTCAATCCCCATTGCTGATGCCACGTCCAAAACGTTGTTTTTTGGTTTGTTTTCTTTTCTTTTATCAAGAGCCTCAAGGTCATAGCAATAACTTCTTCGGCCAGCAGGACTTTCAACTGAACAGTCAAAGAAAATATATTCGCCCGTTTTATTGTCATATCCAACAACGTCTGGTTCACCACCAGTTGCTTCCATCTCATTAAGCGTCCATAGTTTTTCAGAATTGGCTTCTAGTTTTGTCTGTATGTTTTTCCATTCCAAGTCTTTATGCCTGTCAGCGTTTTTTTTAAAACGAGCTTTTAATATCCGAAGTAATGCTGAGATTTCTTCTTCAAACAACTCTTTTTTAGTTCCCATTCTAGTTAAATTATTATTTAGACTTGTATTTTTTATCATCGCTATTAAGGAATTATGATAGTATGTATAAGCCATAATAAAATAGCACTTTTGTAAAATTACAAAAAACTCCTTTGCTAAACTAAATTCGATTGCAATTATAAATCATAGCAAAGAAGCACTATATTTCCTTTTAGCCCTGATCGAAACGGCATCTCCCGATTTAGAAAAACAAGGCTTTTTTTGCCGTAGTTTTTGTTAATCGGGAATATAGTGGAGAGCAGGACCCATATAACCAAAAAATGCCCAATGCTTCTGCTTCTAAAATCTGATAATCAAACTTTAATTATTTAATAAATTATTCAAGGAACGTGATATAAATCAGTTAGGAATCTTTGAACAATTCTTATATTTGGCATTCCTTAAAAAAAATCAAATTATGGACTTTATATACCAGGATCCTTATCCTATTTTAAAAGACGATACGCAATACCGAAAAATCACTTCGGACTTTGTAAAAGTGGAACAATTGGGAGAAAGAGAAATTCTTACAGTTGATCCAAAAGGATTGGAATTATTGGCTCAGGAAGCATTAAAAGATGTTTCGTTTATGCTGCGCACTTCACATTTGGAAAAATTAAGAGCAATTCTTGACGATCCGGAAGCGACAGACAACGACCGTTTTGTGGCTTATAATTTATTGCAAAATGCAGTTGTAGCTATCGATGGAGAGTTGCCTTCTTGCCAAGACACAGGAACAGCGATTGTAATGGCCAAAAAAGGCGAAAATGTATATACAGGAGCCGATGATGCCGAATGGCTTTCAAAAGGAATTTTTAATACCTATCAAGAGCGTAATCTTCGCTATTCCCAAATTGTGCCGATCAGTATGTTTGAGGAAAAAAACTCAGGGTCAAATCTTCCGGCGCAAATTGATATTTATGCTAAAAAAGGAGCTTCATACGAATTTTTGTTTTTGGCAAAAGGTGGCGGTTCTGCCAACAAAACGTATTTATACCAACAAACGAAATCACTATTGAATGAGAAATCATTGGATGCTTTCGTTCGTGCCAAAATAATGGATTTAGGAACTTCGGCTTGTCCGCCGTATCACTTGGCTTTAGTAATTGGAGGAACTTCTGCGGAAGCAAATTTAGCTACTGTAAAAAAAGCATCTGCAGGCTATTTTGATAATTTGCCAACAACTGGAAATATGTCTGGTCAGGCTTTCCGCGATTTGGAATGGGAAAAAAGAGTTCAGTTAATTTGTCAGCAAAGTGCTATTGGAGCACAATTTGGCGGAAAATATTTTACGCATGATGTTCGTGTAATCCGTTTGCCGCGTCACGCAGCTTCTTGTCCGGTTGGATTGGGAGTTTCCTGTTCGGCTGATAGAAACATAAAAGGCAAAATCACCAAAGACGGTATTTTTGTTGAGCAATTGGAGGTAAATCCAAAACGATTATTGCCAGAAACTGCTCCACATTTGGAGCCAGCTGTCGAAATTGATTTGAATCAGCCGATGGCCGATATTCTTAAAAAATTATCACAATACCCAATCAAAACGCGTTTAAAATTAAACGGAACCTTGATTGTGGCTCGTGATATTGCACATGCTAAAATCAAAGAATTATTGGATGCAGGCAAACCAATGCCAGAATACTTTAAAAATCACCCAATCTATTATGCTGGTCCAGCAAAAACACCAGAAGGAATGGCTTCGGGAAGTTTTGGACCAACAACTGCCGGTCGTATGGATGTGTATGTAGAAGAGTTCCAAAAGAATGGCGGAAGCATGGTAATGCTTGCCAAAGGAAACAGAACTAAAGATGTGATGAATGCTTGTAAAACTTACGGCGGATTCTATTTGGGTTCTATCGGTGGTCCCGCAGCAATCTTGGCAAAAGAGAATATTCTTTCGGTTGAAGTAGTTGATTTTGAAGAATTAGGCATGGAAGCCGTTCGTAAAATCACTATTAAAGATTTCCCCGCTTTTATTATTACTGATGATAAAGGGAATGATTTCTTTTCTAACTTGTAGATTTTAACTCCGAAATTTAAAAACATTTATATAATAAGGCCGTTTATTCTAATGAGTAAACGGTCTTTGTTTTTATAAGTTGTCCGTGATGTTTTTTTGATAATAACAAATAGATAAAAAAATAAATTCTATCGTGTGGATTACTTACTAATCTGGGTAAACTAAAAACACTCCCAGCGGCAGTAAATGCATATGGCAAAAATAAGAATATGAAGCACAAGCAAAAGTGCATTACATAAAATGAAATATTTTTTTTCATAATGAAATTAATTCATCAAAAGTATGATTATTAAGCTTTCTAATAAAATTATTGCGGTAAAATTGGGTATTGTTGAGGCAGTTTAACTGTGAATTGCAAGATTTAATTGAACCAATTGTTGTTTATTTTATAGATTAGCTCTGTATGTTTGGGTATTAATGAATGGTCTTATTTGAAACAAAAAGAGCAACTCCGTTGAGTTGCCCTTTATAAAATTAATGCTCCTATTCAATTATCATTTCTGGAATGTCCCCTTCTATAATCAAATTGGCTTCGGTAGAAGAGATAATATGTTCTACCGTGACTCCCGGCGCTCTTTCCAGCAGTTTAAAACCTTGAGCGGTGATTTCTAAAACGGCCAATTCAGTTACTACTTTTTTCACGCAGCCTACTCCTGTTAATGGCAAGGTACATTTTTTTAATATTTTTGATTCTCCAGCTTTGTTGACATGCATCATTGCAACAATGATATTTTCTGCCGAAGCTACTAAATCCATTGCTCCTCCCATTCCTTTGACCATTTTTCCAGGGATTTTCCAGTTGGCAATGTCTCCGTTCTCTGAAACTTCCATTGCGCCAAGGATGGTTAAATCGACATGCTGTCCGCGGATCATTCCAAAACTAGTGGCGGAGTCAAAAAAAGAAGCTCCAGGCAAAGTGGTGATGGTTTGTTTGCCCGCATTGATGATATCGGCATCTTCATCGCCTTCAAAAGGAAAAGGTCCCATGCCCAGAACGCCAT
Organism: uncultured Flavobacterium sp.; assembly: GCA_963511725.1. Taxonomy (GTDB): domain Bacteria; phylum Bacteroidota; class Bacteroidia; order Flavobacteriales; family Flavobacteriaceae; genus Flavobacterium. The sequence continues at coordinate 25,281 of CAUPKA010000006.1, read as the reverse complement.
TTTCGCTTTGAAATTCGACATCTATTCCTTTCGGGATATAGTTTGCCACCAAAGTGGGTATTCCAATGCCTAGATTCACGAAATAACGGTCTTTCAATTCTTGCGCAATTCGTTTTGCGATTCCTATTTTATCTAATGCCATATGTTTTCTGTTTAAATCTAAAAAATGAAAAGTCTAAGGTTTGCCAATTCTCTAAAATCTATTCTCTTTTTCTTGTTGCGCGCTGCTCAATTCTTTTTTCATATTTCTCGCCTTGAAAAATACGCTGCACTAAAATTCCAGGTATATGAATTTGGTTAGGGTCTAATGTTCCGGCTTCGACCAATTCTTCTACTTCGGCAACAGTGATTTTGGCAGCGCCAGCCATTGCTGGGTTGAAGTTTCTTGCAGTTCCTTTAAAGATAAGGTTTCCAGCAGTATCCCCTTTCCAAGCTTTTATAATGGCAAAGTCGGCTTTGAAGGCATGTTCCATAATGTGCATTTTGCCATTAAATTCGCGGACTTCCTTTCCCTCAGCAACTTCGGTTCCATAACCTGCAGGAGTAAAAAAGGCTGGAATGCCCGCTTGTGCCGCACGGCATCTTTCGGCCAATGTACCTTGCGGGATGAGATCTACTTCAAGCTCTCCAGAAAGCATTTGGCGTTCAAATTCAGCATTTTCACCTACATAGGAGGAAATCATTTTTTTGATTTGTTTTTTTTGCAAAAGCAAACCAAGCCCAAAATCATCCACACCGGCATTATTTGAAATACAGGTTAGATCTTTGGTTTCTTTCTGAACCAATTCGGCAATGGAGTTTTCGGGTATACCACACAATCCAAAACCGCCAAGCATAAGGGTCATTCCGTTTTCAATTCCATCAAGTGCTTCCTGTACGGTATTTACTTTTTTGTTAATCATAATTACTATATCGATTTCGTTTTTGATTAATAAAAATTAGCCTATTTTGATTTTCTATGAAGGATTATTATTTAAAGTATTAAAAAATGAATCACAATTGAAAAAATCGAATTTATAAAACAAATTTAGTAAAATAATCGCACTAATTGGTTTTCATTATTTTGTTAAATTTTGGTTTTTTTTAAGCAGATATGACAAAATAAAATAGAATGGTTTGCAGGATTTGCGTGAGGGACAGAAGCAAGCTACCGAAGTAGCGCGGATGGCCCGACAGCATAAAGCGAAGGGACTAAATCACCATGGAGTGATTTAGTCCCTTCGCTTTATGGTGGCACGCCCAACTGGTTTTTAAAAACCCAAAATTGGTATGCAACGTGTTTGTTTATAATGAAAACTCTTCTGTGTCCTGTTCCGGAGTTGCAGTGGTGTCTTGGACAACGGCCGCACGTGGCGTGTAACAATCTACTTTGATGGAAAGATTGGCTGGTCGTTCAAAAGATTCTTTAGAGATTGTTAAGCTTTTGTCCTCATAACATTTATTCATAAAATATCCCCAAATAGGTAAAGCCATTGCTGCTCCCTGTCCGTAAGTAAGACTTTTGAAATGAGCCGAACGATCCTCGCATCCTACCCAAACTCCCGTTACAAGATTAGGCACCATTCCCATAAACCAACCGTCTGATTGATTTTGTGAAGTTCCTGTTTTACCTGCAATTGGGTTTTTAAACATATATGGATAACCTGTCCAGCGTTTGTCTCCGTTTCCGCCGCCTTGAGTTCTTAATCTGGCTCCTGAACCAGTTTCGGTTACGCCTTCCAATAATTTAATAATTGCAAATGCGATGTCTTTGTTCAAAACATCATGAGATTCAGGGATTGGCTCATAGATTACTTCACCACTTTTGTTCTCAATTTTAGATAGGAACTGCGGTTTGGTATAGACTCCTTGGTTTGCAAATGTGCTGAAGGCCGCAACCATATCTTCGACAGTAATCTCTACTGCTCCCAAGGCAATAGAAGGCTGATTGATAATCTCTGATTTTACTCCTAATTTATGAGTTAGTTCTACAACAGCTTCTGGGCTAACTTTGTCAATTAACTTTGCCGACACTGTATTTATAGAGTTTGCTAATGCTTGTTTTAGAGTTACCATGCCGCGATAATTATTATCGGAGTTTCTTGGTTCCCAATCTTCGGTTACATGGTGACGTCCTTTGCGAATTATAAACGGTCCATCGAGTATTGAATCACAAGGAGACATATTTAATTGCTCTATTGCAGTTGCATAAACAAATGGTTTGAATGTAGATCCAACTTGTCTGGCTCCTTGACCTACGTGATCGTATTGGAAATACTTATAGTTGATTCCCCCAACCCAAACTTTGATATTACCCGTTTGCGGTTCCATAGACATTACTCCAGCCTGCAAAAAATGTTTGTAATAACGGATGGAATCCAAAGGTGTCATGATAGTATCTCTTTCTCCTTTCCAAGTGAAAACGGTCATTTTAGTTTTTTCACCGAAAGTTTTAATGATTTCTTCGTCACTTTTATCTTGATCTTTCAAAATAGACCATCTATGAGATGATTTCATAGCTTGGTTTATGATGCGTTCGGTTTCTGCCTGAGAAATATTAACAAAAGGCGCATTTTTATTGTCTTTGGATTGTATAAAAAACTCTTCCTGCATATTGGCCATGTGCGCCGAAACTGCTTCTTCAGCGTAAGCCTGCATTCTTGAGTCTATTGTAGTGTAGATTTTTAGACCGTCTTTGTAAATATCATAGTCAGATCCATCGGGTTTTTTGTTTTCTTCCACCCATTTTTTCATGTATTCACGAAGGTATTCTCTAAAGTATGTCGCTGTACCTTCTCTGTGACTTTCCAATTTGAAATGCAATGTGATTGGCAGGCTTTGCAATTGGTGTTTTTGATCTTCGTTAATGATGTTTGCTTTTTCCATTTGAGAAAGCACTACATTTCTTCTGTTTTTTACACCAACTGGATTTTTAACCGGATTGTAAAGTCCTGAATTTTTGAACATACCTACTAAAATAGCCGATTCGTCTATAGTCAGATCTTTTGGTTCTTTAGAGAAATATGTTTTTGCCGCAGAGCTAACTCCTACAGAGTAATTTCCAAAATCATATACGTTGCAGTACATGGCAATGATTTCATTTTTGGTATATTGTCTTTCCAATCGAATGGCAATAATCCATTCTTTCATTTTTTGCACAATACGGAAAGGCAAAAATTTTGAACCTTCACCGTGAAATAATTGTTTAGCCAATTGTTGTGTCAAAGTACTCGCTCCACCGCTTGTTCCTAAACTTGCGATAGCTCTTAATGTTCCTCTTCCATCAATACCAGAATGTTCATAAAAACGAGCATCTTCGGTAGCTACCAAAGCTTGAACTAGATTTTTAGGCAAGTCAGAATATTTTAATTGAGAACGATTTTGTTTAAAGTATTTACCTAAAACAACTCCATCAGAAGAGATAATTTCGGTTGCTAAATTAGAATCTGGATTTTCTAAATCTTCAAACGAAGGCATAGATCCAAAAAGCCCCCATGAGGCAAACAGGAAGAATAAAGCAATAAGTCCCAGTCCGTAGAAGAAAATTTTCCAAAATTTTCTGGAATAATATTTCACATCTTTGTTGATGTTTTTTGTCTGAGGGTTATTTTTTTTGATAGCCATAATCGTGTTCTATTCTTTATTTTCTATTCTAAAACCTACTTCGGTAATTCCGTCTAAAAAAGCTACGCCGGGCACTTTTCCGTTTTCTCTCACCGCTTGTTTAATATGCACTTTATATTTTCCTCTAAAGCGTACATTCTCTTTGTAATAGAGTTTACTTTCTTTAATATCAGTAAAACCATTACCTAGCAAAGTTCCGTCAGGGGCAGCCATTTGGTATTCTAAAGTGTCTACTTTGGTATATCCATTTGGACTTTCCAAAGAAACAATTAGAAACAAATTATTGTATTTATAATTGTTGTTGTCTCTTAAATTTACAAACAAGTCGTATCTTTTTGTAGAATCCAAAACAGGTAAGTTAAAAGTAACAATGCTGTCTTTATTCCAAGCGCTCCCCACAGATTTATACTCGTCAAAAACTCTTTTTTTATCACACGAAAAAAGGAGTACTGCTACAAAAAACAGTAAAAGACTATTCTTTATTCTCATTTTTTTTAATAATTATTGGTTTTCTAGGCTCATCTGTTTTATTCTCTGCGGAAGCCGGGCGATTGTTATTGTTTTTATTGCGGTTTTTATTTTTATTGCGATTTTTGTTGCCATTGTTAGGATTCGGGTTTTCTTTCACCGGAATTTCTTTATTGGCATTATTTGCATTTGGTGTATTTGGAGCCGTGTTTTTTTGTATCGCTGGTGGCTTGTTTGCATTGTTGGGCACAATGGCTTTTTCTCCAGCAAGTCTTGGTTTTTTGGTTGGTTTTTTCTTTCTTTTCGGCTGATCAAAACGCGTTAAGCTTTCTTGCCCCATCGCATTATTGAAATTTTGTTCAGGTTCTGCAACAATTTCTATCGCATAATCTTCTAACGATGAAACTTTGTTTTTTAGTTTGTTCTCAGCCATAATTTCTTTGACCTGATCAATTTTTAAAACATGCCAGTTAGCAAAATTATTCGTGTAAGCAAACCACATTAAACCTTTGAAAATATCCTGTTTTTGACAAATAGCATCCCCTTTTTCGGTAACTAATTTGGTTTCAAATTCTGGAAAATCCTTTAAGGCATCCATGTAAGTGTCTAGCTCGTAATTCAAGCAACATTTCAGTTTACCGCATTGACCCGCCAATTTTTGTGGATTTAATGACAATTGCTGGTAACGTGCTGCCGATGTGTTTACACTTCTAAAATCGGTCAACCAAGTAGAGCAGCATAGCTCTCTTCCACAAGAACCGATTCCGCCTAAACGGGCAGCTTCTTGACGAAAACCTACTTGTTTCATCTCCACTCTTGTGGCAAACTCTTTAGCAAAATCTTTGATTAAAAGCCTGAAATCGACTCTGTCATTAGCAGTATAATAGAACGTAGCTTTTGATCCATCACCTTGAAATTCAATATCCGAAATTTTCATTTCCAATTTTTGTGCAATCGCCAATTCACGAGCGCGCACTTTCATCGGCTCTTCTTTATTTCTGGCTACAGTCCAAATATCTATGTCTTTTTGAGAAGCTTTACGATAAATTTTAGGAACCTCATTGCTAGTAGGATTGACACCTTTTTTCTTCATTTGAATTTTTACCAATTCTCCTGTAAGTGTTACAATTCCTATATCATGTCCTGGTGAAGCGACAGTTGCTACGATGTCCCCCATGCTTAATGTTAAATTCTCGGTATTGCGATAAAATTCTTTTCTTCCGTTTTTAAAACGGACTTCCACACAGTCAAAAGGAGCTTCTCCATTTGGTAAATTCATGTTCGAAAGCCAGTCAAAAACCGTTAATTTGTTGCAGCTGTCGGTGCCGCAAGTCCCATTATTTTTACAACCCTTTGGTGCGCCACCATCAGAAGTTGAACAACTTGTACATGCCATAATGCTATATGTAGTATTGCTATAAAAGCAATTTAAGTTCGTAATACGTTTAATGGGTAAAGATACTATTTTTTTGGTTTATGTAACAAGGACTGAAAACTGCAAATAATCATAAATTTATGCTAAAGAAAAGGAAGGTTGTTATAGGGTAAATTAACCAGTTGGGTGAAATTATATTTAATGATTAAAACTTATGTTTTTTATAGTTAATCTTAACGATTTTGTCATTCCGACGAAGGAGGAATCACATAACGTAATTAGCAGATGTGATTCCTCCTTCGTCGGAATGACAAAACATCAGATATTGCTCTTTTTTGATAATTTCACACAACGGGTTATGAATATAAAAAATCAATTGTTGAAAATACTTTTCAGAAGAAACCAATTTTCTTTCAAATGTGGTTTCGAACAGACTTCCAGTTCTATTGTGGCGCTTATTTATCGCTTGTGTATACGCATTGAACAAATGTGAAAACTGTCTCGATGGGTCAATAATTTTTGGTTTTTCGGTTGTGGTGTAAGTCAGCTCTTTTTGTTCTATTTCTGTTTTATCCTTGATTCGAACTAAAATATGAAAGTGATTTTTCAACAAGCACCAGGTGCCAACAGCTGTTTTCTCGGTGGCGGTATAATGGATGTTGTTTAAATTCTCAAATGGCATAGTGGTTTGATTTATAAGTTAATAACTATATTAAAATCAAATGTAAATAAAATCTTTATTAACCATGCAACAAAAGAATATTCTTATGTTACAAAATTTTATTGTCAACTATTCTTACTATTAATATATGCTAATGGTATTAAGCATGATTAGGTCTCCTTCACCGAAATGATTTTTACCGGACAAGCCTTAGCAGCCAACTCACAGCTTTCAACGATTGTATGATCAGGCGATTTTAAAGTGTAAAAACCTCTAGCATTCACACTTTTAATCAATACCGATTTTCCGTCTTTTTTGGACATTTGAAATTGAACGGGCGCCATTTCCACACAATAGTTGCACCCAATACATTTGTCTCTTTGCAGCGTTACAATGACCATTAGGCTTCCACAATTTTGTATAATTTGTCGGACATACGAATTCTGAAGGGCAATTTAAAAGTACAATCGTCGCCTTTGGTTGCTTTTTCTGCCGTTACGTCATTAACGTACATTTCCTCAATGACCATTTCCTGAGCGCCCGTGCTTGGACCGGTAACCAATATTTTATCCCCGATTTTAATATCGTAAGCTTCGATTTTGAATTGTCCAATTTCGGCTTTCGGGAAGAAATGAGTTCCTTTTCCAACATACACTTTCTTCTGGGTTGCCATCGATCCCGAAACATCGCTCCATTCTCCCAATTCCTGTCCAAGATAATAACCCGACCAGAAACCGCGATTGTAAACAGTGTTTAATGCTTCCATCCAAACGGCAATTTTTTCTTTAGAAAATGAATCTTCGTAATAACTGTCGATCGCTTCACGATAGGTTTTGATTACGGTAGCCACATATTCCGGAGCGCGGCCACGGCCTTCAATTTTTAAGACTTGAATACCCGAATCAATTACCTGATCCAGAAAATCAATCGTGCACAAGTCTTTTGGGGACATCATGTATTCGTTGTCCAATTCGATTTCAAAACCGGTTTCCTGATCGATAACCGTATATTTTTTACGACAATTTTGTTTGCATGCACCACGGTTTGCCGATGAATTATTCGAATGCAGACTCAAATAACATTTTCCCGAAACCGCCATGCACAACGCACCGTGACCGAAGATTTCGATTTCCACCAATTTGCCATTTGGTCCCTTCATTTGTTCTTTTACTATTTGTTCCGTGATTTTTTTTACTTGGCGTAAACTCAATTCACGGCTCAAAACCATTGTATCCGCAAATAGGCTGTAGAACTTGATGGTCTCGATATTGGTAATATTCAATTGAGTCGAAATGTGAACTTCCATCCCAATTCCTCTAGCCATTGCAATTACGGCTTGGTCGGAGGCAATTACTGCGGTGATGTTAGCTTCTTTGGCTTTGTTCAATAATGTTTTTACTACCGATAAATCATGGTCGTAAATGATGGTGTTCAGCGTCAAGTAGCTTCGAACGTTTTTGGCTTCGCAGCGACGGGCGATTTCCGGCAGATCATCCATCGTAAAATTTACCGTTGCACGAGCGCGCATGTTCAATTGCTCAACGCCAAAGTAAACAGAATCCGTACCATTATCTAGTCCAGCCTGAAGCGACTCAAAGTTCCCAGCGGGAGCCATAAGTTCAATTTTGTTGGTTGTTATCATTTTGATTTTATTTTGTTCGTCTCCAACGGTTGAAACCGTTGGCTATGGTTATGCGCTTGATTACGTTTTACAGCCATAGGGAAACATATTGTTGTTTTATATTTGGTATTTCTCCGCATTGTCTCCAACGGTTGAAACCCTTGGCTATGGCATTGCGTTTGTTCGGGTTCTCAACGTTTCTAACCATATCCTATGGTTTCAACCATGGGAAACGTATTGTTATTTTATATTTGGTATTTCTCCGCATTGTCTCCAACGGTTGAAACCGTTGGCTATGGTATTGCGTTTCGCAACGTTTTCCAACCATCGCCCACGGTTTCAACCGTGGGAAACATATAGATTATCAAATATTAGAATTATTCAATCCATGCAGTTTTATAAAATCATCAAACTCATCTTGTCCATTTTTCCTTAGATGATGCTGTTTCTGATTTTTAATATAATTATAAACCATTTCCAATTGAGATTCACTGACAGAAAACGACGCAAAGCCAGTTTGCCAAGCAAATTTTTCAAGCATAAGATTTTCGCCATTTATAGAATGCGAAGAGCTTCCTTTTATTTGCTTAATTACATCAGTAATTGATTTTTGCGGATTCAATAAAAACAAAACGTGAACATGATCAGGCATACCGTTAATGATTCTGACTGGACATCCAAGCTCAATTAATTCCTCTCGAATATAATCATATACTTTGTTTTCTATTGAAAAATCGATTAACTCCTGACGATTTTTGGTTGCCCAAATAGCATGAATCCATAATTTATTGAAAGAGTGCGGCATGGAAATTAGTGTTTAAATTTCCACTAATCTACAATTTTATACAATTTATCAGACAAGCGAATTCTAAAAGAAACTTTAAAAGTACAAGTATCACCAGAAACAGCTTTATCTGATTCGATATCGTTTACCAACATCTTCTCAATAACAAGTTCTTGTTCACCAGTTGTAGAACCTTTGATGAGGATTTTATCACCAACATTAATTTCGTTTTCCTCGATCAAAAACTGCGCAACACTTGGTTTTGGAAAAAAGTGAGTTCCTTTTCCAACGTATTGTTTCTTGATTTTAATTGGTTTTTGAGTGGCAGTTTTCGGCTCTTTTGAACCAAAAACGGTATGGTTTTCTTCTTTATTTTTGAATGCCAGCACCTCTGATTTTCCTTTTCTAAAAACTTTGTTCCCAACTTGTTGTCCAGTTCTTAATCGTACTTGATCAACCAAAGGCAAGTGAATAATGTCCAAGCATTCGGTAGAACAGCAGTTGTCCATTGCCGATTTGCATTCATCGCATTGAATGAACAGCAAGTGGCATCCGTCATTTTCACAATTGGTGTGGTTATCGCATGGTTTTCCGCATTGGTGGCATTGCGAAACGATATCATCTGTAATTCTTTCGCCTAGACGATTATCGAAAACAAAATTCTTTCCGATAAACTTGCTTTCCAAACCTTCTTCTTTGATCTGCTTGGCATAATTGATAATTCCGCCTTCTAACTGAAAAACATTTTTAAAGCCTTGGTGTTTGAAATAAGCACTCGCTTTCTCACAGCGAATTCCTCCGGTGCAGTACATTACGAGATTTTTATCTTCTTTGTGATTTTGAAGCTGCTCATTGATTATTGGCAGACTCTCTCTAAAGGTTTCTACATCTGGAGTGATGGCGTCTTTAAAATAACCCACTTCACTTTCGTAGTGATTTCTAAAATCAACTACAATAGTGTTTGGATCATCCAGAATTTCATTGAATTCGGCGGCTTTCAAGTGAACGCCTATATCAGTTACATCAAATGTTTCGTCGTTCAGACCGTCAGCAACAATTTTGTGGCGCACTTTGATGGTCAATTTTAAAAACGAATGGTCATCATGTTCTACCGCTTCATTCAAACGAATGCCTTTCATGAAATCATAAACTTCTAAAGTTGTTCTAAAAGCTTCCAAATTTTCTTCGGGAATACTCATCTGGGCGTTGATTCCTTCGTGAGCCACGTATATTCTGCCCAAAGCATCGAGTGCATTCCAGGCTATAAATAAATCGTCGCGAAATTGTTTGGGATCTTGAATTTTGGCATACGCATAGAAAGACAACGTTAGTCGTTGTTTACCGGCATCATCAATCATGATGGCTCTTTCTTCTGCGCTTAAGGTGTTGTACAGTTGCATGCTATAAACAGTTTAAGGTGAGAAAATATATGTCGATTTTCGAAATAAAAGCATTCGAAATCGGGCGCAAAAGTAGTGAACTTTTACGGTTTTCTAATGCGAATTAGCGGAATATTATTATTTTCACTTCAATCTAAGTTCGACAATTATTTGGAGAACAAAAAGATTTGCTTCGCCTGTTCGCTAAAGCTCAATGTCATTAGACCAAGAATTTCTCTCTAAGTTTTTTAAAAATCTAGCTCTCGCAAAAACTCGAAGTCACAAAGAAATCGGTTCTAAATTTTGCGTCTTTGCACCTTCGCGAGAATAATTAAAGCTTGATTTACTGAAATTACGCTATCGCTCAGGCAGCTTTTTAGATAATTATGATACTACTTTATTGAAATTTAACCAGTTGGGTGAAATTATATTTAATGATTAAAACTTATGTTTTTTTATAGTTAATCTTAACGATTTTGTGATTCCTCCTTCGTCAGAATGACAAAACATCAGATATTGCTCTTTTTTGATAATTTCACACAACGGGTTAAAATTTACAATTCAATTCAAGTGAACATTCTATTCAAAAACAAATAGATAACTGCAAGTCGATTTAGAAGTTTTTTTTTAAGAAAATCTTATTAATTAATGTAATCCCAAAAAAGTATATTTGCCACCAATCACAATTATAAACTTATGAAATATTCCTTTTTGGCGATTATAGCCATACTTTTTATGTCTTGCAACAGCAGCGATACTGAACCACATATAGAGGTAGATTATACAGCTAAGAATGAAGCTGAAATTAAAGCCTATATTGCCAATAACAACTTAGATGCCAAAAGAACGAATTCGGGTTTGTACTATGTGATCAATGAAGCTGGAACAGGCAAACAGCCTACAGCAACTTCAAACGTGACGGTGACTTACAAAGGTTATTATACTGACAAAAAGGCTTTTGGTCAAAGTACAGATGCTGGTATTACTGCTAATTTACAAGGAATGATAACAGGTTGGATTGAAGGAATTCCTTTTTTTAAAGAAGGAGGAAGCGGTATTCTTTTGATACCAGCTCACTTGGCTTATGGAAGTGATGAATCTCGCGGCGTTCCGGCTGGTTCCGTTTTGATTTTTGAAGTCAAATTAATTTCGGTTGAATATAGCGCTGCAAATGATGCAGAAATTGTAAAATATATTGCGGACAATCAACTAAATGCTGTAAAAACGGCTTCTGGTTTGTATTATGTAATTGACCAAGCGGGAACAGGCAAGCAGCCCACATCAACTTCAAATGTAACGGTGGCTTACAAAGGTTATTTTACAAACAAAACTGTTTTTGATCAAAGTACTGCCAGTGGAGTTTCTTTTAATTTACAGCAAGTTATTAAAGGCTGGACAGAAGGAATTCCATATTTTAAAGAAGGAGGAAGCGGAAAGCTTCTGATACCTGCTACTTTGGGCTATGGAAGTAACAATTACAGTACTATTCCAGGTGGTTCGGTTTTAATTTTTGATATTAAACTAATTTCAGTTAACTAGATTTTTAGTTTAAAAGTAATATAGAAGCCTCGCATTATGTGAGGCTTTTAATTTTTTATAAATGTATAGTCCTAAAATAAGTAGACACAAAAGTTGACTTATATGAAAACAAAGATGTTATGAGTGCTTTAAAACTACACGCCAAATCAGCTCTTAATCATCTCTATATGCGGAATATCATCTTCTAGATACATTTCGCTTGTCTGCACAAAACCATGCTTTTCATAAAAATTTTTGAGGTATAATTGAGCTCCGATAGTAATTTGGCTTTCGCCAAAGTGTTCCAAAATACCAGCAATTGCATTTTGCATCAAATCGTGTCCCCATTTTCGGTCTCTATAATCTGGATCTACAGTAACTCTTCCGATAGAAGCATTGTCAAAAGAAATTCCCGCTTTGAAAAGTCTGGCGTGTGCGACAATTTTCCCCTCAAAAATTCCAAAAAGATGCAACGCAACTTTATCCTTCCCATCCAAATCAAGATAGACGCAATTTTGCTCCACTACAAAGATCCTGCTTCGCAATTGGAGTATGTCATATAATTCGGTCACAGTTAATGCCTCAAAAGGCTTTATTTTCCATTCTATAGGCATTGGTAAAATTCGTTATTGTGTTAAATAGCAAATATAAACCTCAAAAAATAAAAAATGATAAAAAATAAAAATCAATTTATCTTTATCCCTTTAATAATCGATTCCAATTCATGCATATAATCACGTTGCGCTCTTGATGGGATGTAGCAAAATCCTTCCAGATAAATAATTCTGTTATTTTTTGAATCAATAATCAAATAATTTGCAAAAGCGCCAAACATAAAGCTATCTCTCAATCGCCATGTTCCTTTGGTTTCATAAGCCCGTTTTCCGTCAAGGGTAATCTGAGACGGGTAAAGTGGATATGATTTGTCAATATACAGACTGGAAGTAGGCTCTTTGCCTTTTATGTATAAAGTTCCTATGGAATCGTGCACTTTTATAACTTTCTCCAGCACATTGTCCTCCGAACTAATGGTACTCATTGGCAATTGAGTAATCAACAAACTGGTGCTTCCGCTTTGAAATTCACTTTTAAGCCAAACAAAACTCTCATTCTTTAAAGCATAAGAATAGTCTTTTGGGATTTTTAATGTGAGCTTAAATTGCTTTTGGATTGCCTTTGAATCTAATAAAGAATCATTTAACAAAAGCTGATGTGCTTGAATTTCGCTCTCTTGAATGATTTTAATGATTTGAGGCGATCTTTTTTCGATAATATTCGATAAGTCCGAGAGAGTTCTTCCCGTAATATGAATTACATTTTGAGGAATAGCGTATTGATTTTTTTTAATCCTAAAATCATTCTTTTCCCCTTGTTTAATAACAATGATAGTTCTGCTTTTGGTAACAAAACCTTCCATCACGTTGATAGGAAACTGATTGATGTCAAATTGAGGTTCTTCTTCGGATAAACCTTGAACAGGACTGGCAAATTTATTTCGAATGCTGTCTCCAATAATACCATTCCACAATTGATCATCAATAACCACCGAAATAGTGTTGATTTTACCAGTCGATTTTCTTGGCACATCATCTTCTTGCTTTTTACAGGAAAAAAATAAAAGCGATAAAAAGGAAAAAAATAAAAAAAGGTTTTTATTCATTGATAGAGCAATTAATCTTCAAAAATAAAAAAAGCCTTTTGAAAAATTTTAATTTTCTTCTTTAGAAATGCTTTTTAATCGAATATTTCTAAAATCAACTGGTGAACCTTCATAATTCAAAGAAATTTTACCCTCCTTGGAAGAAGCTTCCACACACTCATTTACTAATTTTCCATTCAAATATTGGGTGATTTTTCCATTGAATGAGCGAATCAATACTTGATTCCATTCACCGTAAGGATTTTCGTTGGCACTAAATTTAGGTGAGGTGACGCTTGCGCCAGCTTCCACTAATTTTCCGTTTACTACCGCTGTTATATTATCTAAAAAAATGAAATCTCCGGTAGTATTCTCTTTCATTTGGAATTGAATTCCTTTTGGCCAGATGTTATCCGGTGAATCTGTTGGTATGTTGTACATCACACCGCTGTTCTTTTTGGCTTTGCCTTTATTAAATTTCTCTTCAATGTTCCATCGAAAGTCTAAAGCCAGCTCAAAGTTTTTATAGCTTTTATTGGTCATCAAATAGCCAATATTATCTCCATGCATACGAATCAATCCATCGGTAAACTCATAGACTTCCGAGGGCTTGATTCTTTGGTTGCTTGTTTTAGTAAAAGCATACCAATCATTCTCCGAGAAATTTTTATCTTGAACAGCACACGAATTTAATAGCAAAAAAAGTGCAAAAGCTAAGACGGTTTTTTTAAGCATTAGTAAAGTGAAATTTTTAAACTAGGTCTATCCTTTTATTTTTAAACCCATACCAGGTTTTAAATCATCTCCAGAGATGTTGTTCCATTTTTGTAAATCAGAAACTGTAACACCTGGGTATTTTTTGGAAATACTGAATAGAGAATCTCCTTTTTGAACCAAGTAATTAATATCACTGTTTTTTGAAGCAGCACTTATGTCTTTTTTCTTGAATGAATCTGCAGTAGCATTATTAGTATTTATAGCTACCTCATTTTTGGCAACAACCAAAACATTACCAAGAGCTATATTATTAGAGTGTAGACTGTTCCAGTTTTTTAAATCAACAACTGATGAACCAAATTTTTTGGCAATACTTCCAAGATTATCTCCTTTTTGAACTTCGTATTTAATATCTCTCAACTCAGGAGCAACAACTGCAACTGCCTCATTTGTTTCAACAACAGCATTGCTTACTTGTATGGAAGCGCCTAATTTTAAGTTTGTAGAGCTTAAATGGTTCCACTCTTTAATTTCGGCAACTGTAGTATTGTATTTTTTAGCAATAGTGTTCAGATTATCACCTTTTTGTACAACATAGAAATTAGTAGCATTGGCAACCAATGTGTCCTTTTTGTCAATAGTAGCTTTAGATTCTGCTGTTGCAACATTCGTGTTGTCTTTTACAATAATGGATTTGCTTTTATCTAAATTGGATGCCAAAGATCTATTAGTATCCACATTTTCGATAATAATTTTTAAAGATTTTCCAGAAGCGACAGCATTTCCTTTAATGTGATTCCATTTTTTCAAGTCAGAAACAGCCACATCGTTATTCTTGGCAATTTCACTTAAATTATCACCTTTTTTAACTTTATAATATTTAACCTTATTATTAGAAGCTAAAGCAGTAGAATCTTTCATAAAAGTTGCTTTTTTGTATTGATTGGTTTTCTCTCTTTTGTTTATTTCGTATTGAAGATAAGCATATATTTTATCCTCATTAGAAGTAAAAACACCCACTTTGCAAGAAGGAAGGGTCAGATAATGGCTTTTGCCAGCATAATTAGGAATCACATTTCGTTTGTATGATGGATTTAATGCTTGCAATTGTTCAATTGGAATATCTAATAAATTAGAAATCTGAGCAAAAGACATTTCCTTTTTAACCATTACAGTATCGGTTGCAAAATGTCTGACCAAAGCTTTTTTAGGATTTATGCCATGTTCTTTATGGTATTCATAAATATACATAGTCGCAAGAAAAGCTGGTACATAACCTTGGGTTTCCAAAGGCAAATTCTTTTTGATGTTCCAAAAATTTTGTTGGCCTCCAGAACGGCGAATCGCCTTAGTTACATTTCCTGGTCCTGAATTATAAGAAGCTAAAACCAAATCCCAATCATTGAAAATAGTAAACATGTTGGTCATATATTGGGCAGCTGCAGCAGATGCTTTTAAAGGATCTGAACGTTCATCTATGTAGGAATCAATGTTTAAATTATACTGTTTACCTGTATTATACATAAATTGCCACAATCCTGTTGCACCAACTCTGGATACGGCCTTTGGATTTAGGGCAGATTCTACAACGGCTAAGTATTTAATTTCTAAAGGAACATTTTGTTTAGCCAGTGCTTCTTCGAAAATTGGGAAATAATATTGTGCAACTGCCATTTGGTTGGCGAAAGCTTTTTTTCTATTTTTAAGGAAAGACTTAATTAAATTCTCTAAACCCTGATTATATTCTATGTTAAAAGGTGATTTGGCATCCATCACAGCTAGTCTTTCTTTCAGCAATTCAGTAGGCAACTCTGCGTCTATATCCTTATCAACATTTACGGTATTTATTTCAGTAGCTAAATCATTATAGATATCTAGAGAAGTACCAATTTGGTTCATCCATAAACTATCCGTTTTAACAGCACGGTCATATTTTACAAAAGAACTTTTTATTGAATCTAAATAAGAAATCGGTTTTTGGATACTTCCAATTTCTGAATTTTCTACAGTGTTCTGAGAAAATGCACAAACAGTAAGCATTAGAAAAAAAGAAAGTGTGGTATTTTTTATTTTCATAACAGTAATTTAATTTGCTATTATTCAATTTGTTACAGTACAATTTATGCAAACTTAGAATGTATTTTCTAAAAAAAAACATAAATAATGTTAAAAATACAAAAAAAAGCGACATTTAACCTAATTTTTAATTGTTTGTGAGTAAATAATTTCAAAAAATGCAATAAAAGCAATTTTAAAAATTTTCCAGTTCCAAAAAATAATAAATTGAAGTGTTAAAAAATGATTTCAGATGCGTAAACTTAAAAAACAGACTGAAGTTTAATAACGCAAAATACTGATATATAGTATGCTATACAAAACAAAAAAACCTTTAGTTACTTGTTTGCAACTAAAGGTTTTTTTAAAAAATATAATTAGATATTTAAAATTCAAAAATATTGAATTGATGAAAAAGTAAACTGTTTAGTCTAATATTGCAGCAATTCCAGGTAAAATTCTGCCTTCTAACATTTCTAACATAGCACCGCCGCCAGTAGAAACATAACTCATTTTATCTTCAAATCCGAATTGTTTTACGGCAGCTACAGAATCTCCTCCACCTACAAGAGAGAACGCTCCATTTTCAGTAGAAGCTGCGATAAAATTCCCTAGTGCAATAGTTCCTTTTGCAAATGTTTCCATTTCAAAAACTCCTAGAGGACCATTCCAAAGAATTGTTTTAGATTCCAAAATCACTTTTTCAAAATTTGCCAATGATTTTGGACCTGCATCAAGACCTTGCCATCCGTCAGGAATTTCTCTTACATCAACAATTTGAGTATCGGCTGTATTCGAAAAGTCATTAGCAGCAACTACATCAACAGGAATGTGAATCTGAACTCCTTTTTCTTTAGCCAGTCTTAAAATTTCAAGAGCTAAGTCCAATTTGTCAAGTTCACAAATAGATTCACCAACATTGCCACCCAATGCTTTTACAAACGTAAAAGTCATTCCGCCGCCAATAATCATGTGATCAACTTTATCAAGAATGTTTTCGATAACGGTAATTTTAGAAGAAACTTTAGAGCCTCCAAGTACAGCTGTTACTGGTTTTTCACTGTTTTTTAAAACTTTATTTAAGCTTTCGATTTCTTTCGCCAATAATAATCCAAAACATTTACTTGTTGGAAAAAACTGTGCGATAATGGTAGTCGAAGCGTGTGCTCTGTGTGCTGTACCAAAAGCATCATTTACATAGATGTCTCCAAGTGAAGCTAATTCTTTAGCAAAAGCTACATCTCCAGCTTCTTCTTCGTCATGAAAACGTAAATTTTCTAATAATAATACTTCACCTGCTTTTAAGTTTTTGGCAGCTTCTTGAGCTTCTGCTCCAACACAATCTGAAGCAAATTGAACTGGAACTCCTAAAATTTCTGAAGTCGTTTTTAGTATATGTTTTAACGAATATTTGTCTTGAGCTCCTTTTGGTCTTCCAAGGTGTGACATCAAAATAACACTGCCTCCGTTAGATAAAATATAGTCGATAGTTGGTTTTGCAGCTTCAATACGAGTGGCATCTGTTACATTGAAGTTTTCATCTAAAGGAACATTAAAATCAACTCTTATTATTGCCTTTTTATTATTAAAATCAAAATTATTTAAAGTCTTCATGGTTCTTTTTTTAATTGTTTTTTGAAAGAAAAACAAAGATATAACTTTTAAATAAGTATTAAATTCTAAAATTCTAAAAAAAATATGAAATTACTAACGAAATCGATGTAAATGCAAAATAAACACAAGCTATTTCGTAAATAATTGAAAATTGAAGCGTATTAGACAATTTCAATCATTTCTACAGAAAAAGGCCCTATTGATTCTATGAATAAGAATCAATAGGGCCTTTAATATATGATATAAAAACTAACTAATCGTGGACCGGACTTTGAGTACATGGACAGTTACTTAATCCTTGCAGGAATCTAAATCCGATAGTTAATGAATGTGTTCCCGAGTTGTAAGCTGCTAAATCATTTAATGTAATTTGATACGAATAACCCATGGAAATATATCCTTTTTGAAATCCTACTATAGGCCCAACAGCCAAAGGCTTCCCGATTTGATCATTCAAGAAACGATAGGAAGCTCCCACCCAATAATAATCTTCATATCGGTTAAATTTCCTGTATTTAATGTTCAAATCCGTTACCGAACGTCCATCACTTTGATAATATTGATAAAAAGCTGAAGGTTCCAATTCAGTTCTGTCACCAATATTCAGCACATATCCACTATACAACTGATAATTTGTAAGCAAATTTGGCTCATAAGCAATATCAAGGTTAAGGTTTTTCTTCAAGATGTTGGTAGCAGTAGCACTTGCATAAAACCCTTTATTGCGGTATAGAAGACCTACTTCAAAGTTATTATTGTTGTTAGCACGATTATCGGTAATCCCAACAAATTCCTCTGTATTAAGCCTAAATGAATTGTACAAATATGATATACCAAAGGAAAGATACTCTTTGGAATAGTAACCCAAAATAATATGATGAGCAAAAGTAAGCTTTCCACCCGCCTGTTTAGTATAGCCGTTAGAGTCATTATACAAAGTTAAGCCCACACCTGATTGATCTAAAATCCTGAAATCGGCATATAGCGCCTGACTCTGAGGAGCATCTTCAACACCGACCCATTGTTTATAACCATTCAGGTTAATTCTAAAATTATCACCAATTCCAGCATAAGTAGGTGAAATTACATATGGATTATCGGCTAAGTACTGAGTCGCTACGGGAACATTTAACTCTTGACTGTAACTACCAGCTACAGTCAAAAGCAAAATGCTGATTAAGATCTTTTTCATTTTCATTTTTTTCATTTTGAGATAACTTTTCGCATCCTGTTATTGTTATCTGTATAAAGTAAAGTGCCCAATAAATTCACGATCGTCTTTAGAATTTCTTAATTTCAATACATACCAGTAATCACCCATTGGCAATTCAGCACCTTTGTATTTACCATCCCAAGATTCTCCCGATCCAAAGTGTCCTACTTCACGGCCATAACGGTCATAAACAACAAACTTAAGGTTTGGATAGTTCTCAGTTTTGAGCGGTTTCCAAGTAGGATTTGGACCATTACCATTTGGTGTAAAGACATTTGGAATTTCTATATCAACGAATTCAAAATATTTTGGAACACTTAATGAACAACCATTGCTGTCTGTTACAGTAAACGTATAGTCGCCACTATGATAATAAATGTATTTATTACTCGAACCGATATCCTCTCCATTTACAGAATAATGATACACACCTGAACCACCAGTTGTCGTAGCCACAATTTCGTTTAGTTTACCTAGATTCAATGTCATTGCCAAAGGATCTACTTGATCAATATGGAAAACTGCAGTAGCATCTACACAGCCGTTTTTATGATGAACCATTATAAAATGATCACCGGGAACAAGATTAGTGAAAACATTGCTGGTTTGCGTTACAGAACTGCTATCTAAAGAATATACAACATCTGCAGGATTATTGCTAGAATCAATGGTCACAGTAACTTTATTAGCTGGTAAATCGTTCACACAATCATAAGATAGAACTGCAACCGGATTCAAAGTAACAGCTGCATCCAATTGTACAATCAATTCATAAATACAAGTATTTTGATCTTTAATATAAACAGTATGAGAACCACCGGATAAACCTGTAAAAGCGACTTGACCTAAGATATAAGTTCCTTTAGGATTGTCTATACTAGTACTGTATGGACCAACACCTCCTGCAATTGTAATGTTGAAAGCACCAGTTTTATCACCAGAACAATATTCTTGTACTACAGAACCTGGTACTACTGATGTCACTATAGCAGTCGGCTCTTTAATTTCAATGTCTTTAAATAAAATGAAACAGCCATTTTGATCTTGAACAATTACATCATAAAGACCCGGTTTCAAATTCTCGAAAGTATTAGTTTCAAAGTATTGATTCATATTAGGCGAAACTGCATATTTAATGATTCCTGTTCCACCTGATGCATTGATTATTATTTTACCATCTCCATTACCATTACAAGTAACATCTATTGCGGTAAAAGTTGCTCCTATTGCTTTCTTAGGCTCTATAATATTAATAGGCGCCGAAGTAAACTCACAATCACCACTGCTAACTTTAACAAAATAAGTACCCGCTGCTAATTGTGTGAAAGTACCTGATGTCGCTTGAACCGCACTAGCAATAGCATTTCCTGAAGCATCTAACAATGAGTAAACATAATTACCTAAACCTCCTTTGGCAACTGCAACCACAAATCCTGTCATATCACCTTGACAATTAATTACAGCATTTCTAACATCTAGGTCAATAGCTAATGGCTCTAATGGATCATTCTGAATATCATTAGAAACTACACTAATACAGCCGTTAACATCACGAACATAATAACGGAATATACCATTACCAACTGAGATAACAACTGAATTACTAGCCATCGGTGTACTGATTACAAAGTTTGGCGTATCGCTATAGCTATAAGGTGCAGTTCCTCCAGTTGCCGTAAGTGTCACAGTAGCTTGAATTTTACATGTTTGCTGAGTTGTCATAACTAAACCAGCTTCAACTCTTGTTGGCTCATCAATAGTAACTGGCAATGAAGTAGCGCTGCAACCCCATCCGTCAGTAACAGTTACACTGTATTTTCCAGCTCCTAAGTCAGTAAATACTGGAGAACTTTGAGGGCCTGAACTAATAACTGGAGACATCGATTCGTAATTCAAGGTATATAAATAATTACTTCCCTGACCACCGCCTGGTAAAACAGAAGCTGTTATTGTCGCTGATTTATCTCCAAAACATGAAACTTTGGCAACATTTGCTACAGCAGTAATCACTATTGGTTTAGGATTACTTAAAACAACTGGAACAAAAGCAACGCATCCATTAACATCTTTTACATTGATGATATAATTTCCAGCACTTAAGTTAGCGTAATCTGTTTGAGCAGAATAAGCGCTAAATACTGATCCATTTTTAAGAACTTCAAATTGGTAATCACCAGCCCATCCGCCAGATGCAGAAACCGAAATTGTTCCATCATTATTACCGCTAACACAAGTAATTGCAGTATGTGTTTCAATAATTGCTAAAGCAACAGCTGGCTGATTAATAGTAAACGATGTTGTAACACTACATTTAGGACTATTTTTTAATGTAGCTGTAACATTATATAAACCTGCTTTCAGTCCAGTAATTGACCATGGACCTGCTGAAGTAGATGTACCATTAATTGGCAATGCCAATGCAGAACTTGTAATCACATAATCAAACACTCCTGCATCATTTGTTGGGATCAATTGATTATCAATAATCGTCAATTCCACAGTTCCTTCATTCGAACCATAACAAACTACATCCTTTGTTTTTACTGCTTTCAATGCGAATGTATTTGGTTCATTCACATAATGAATAGTTTCTATTTTACATCCAGTATCAGTGTTTGTTACAGCTATCAAATAATTGCCCACACCTAGATTCACGAAAGTACCAGTAGTATTAGAACCATTGTAAACCGTTCCGCTTATTCCAGTAACTGTATATACAAGTTTTCCTGTAGCTGGAGTACCTCCAGTAGTTTTCACTGTTACCGAAATTTCTTCGTTGCCTGTACACGTAATAGCCGTTGGAACCGTCACATTTATTTTGTCTAAACTAATAAAAGGATTGATAACAATAGGTGCAAGAGGATTCCCTACACAACCTTTACTGTCATATACATTTACAATGTATGAACCTCCTTTTAGGTTAGCTTCAGTATAAACGTTACTTGTGCCAAATTGTACTTGTGTGTTAGGTGTTCCTACTTTGATGAACTCATAATTGTTATAAACATTAGAACCTCCTGTTACACCTGCCACGGTAATCGTAGCAAAATTTGAACTATTAGTATTTGCAGTACAACCAAACTGAGCTACAATTGGAGCAGGAACAGTAATAATTCCAGGCTCAATAACATCAATCGAATCTGTTGCATTACAACCTCTTCCTGAAGTAACCGTTACTGTATATCCATTTCCTGCTGTCAATCCTGTAAATATATTAGAAGTTTGAGGTGTTCCTCCATTAAGACTATACATATACACTGGATTATCATTTATTCCAGTTGCTGGAGTATCCATCGTTGCTGTAATAGTACCATCATTACCTCCTTTACAAGTAACCGGAGTCATGCTCAAATCAAATCCTGTAACTCGCGTTGCTCTTGATAAATCAATTGGTACATAGAATTCACACTTAGTAGTTGTATCATAAACACCCATTCTGTGTAATCCAAATGTTACTCCTGTAAATGAATTTCCTGCAACAAATACACCACCATCAATATTATAAAGATAATTAGCAGAACCGCCTGTTGCCGATACGTTAACTACACCATCATTGTCTGCACAAGAAGGAGCAGTAGCAACTACAACGCTCAAGCTTAGCGGCTGTAAAACAGTAACTGGTGTTGCCGCTGAAAGACATCCATTAGCATCTTTTACTGTTACGTTATAATTTCCTGCTGCATTTACCGTAATGATATTGCTGCTTTGGAAACTAACTCCGTCTAAACTATATTCTAAAGCCGTACTAAATCCTGTTGCTGTAACCGTAATGTCATAAGTTCCTGTTGCACTTGGACATTTTGTAGCAATAGCACTGCTTATAATTGGGCTGGCATTTAAAATAATTAACTGTGGTTTATTTATTGAACAGCCATTTGCGTCTGTTACATAAACAACCCAATTCATATCGCTGCCGTTATTAGTATCCACAACTAATTGATTAGCCGCAATAAAACTAGCTAATGCTGGAACAGGATCAGTTGCTCTCGCCACTGCATATTTATATGGTGCTGTACCGCCTGTCGCTGTTACTGAAATTGTAGCATTATCATTTTTACAATTAATGTTTGTAGCAAATGAAGTTGAACTTAACGCTAATAATGGTTCTGCAACAACTACTGAAGCAGTATTTGTACAACCTGTCGTGTTATCTAAAACAGTTACTGTATAATTACCTCCAGCTAAACCTGTAATCGTAACTTTATTGCCTGCTTGAACTAAAACTCCTGTTCCAGTTGTCAATGTAGCAGTATAAGCCGTTGCATAATTTTCAACAGTAAATTCAGCTGAACCAGTAGCTCCTCCGTTACACAATACATCTCCTAATAATTGACCTGAAGCAGTAATTTTAGAAGTCTCTTTTACTTCAAATGGTTTTGTTACAACACAACCATTTGCATCTTTAACTCCAAATACATATATTTTTGGAAGCAAGTTGTTAAATATATTTGAAGCTTGATAAGTACCTCCGTCAATGTTATATGTATATGAAGCCACACCGCCTGTCACAGAATTTATCGTTACAGTAGCTAATGGTGCATTACAATAAACTGGTGACGCACTTATGTTCATATCCGTTGGAGGCGTATATGGTACTACATTTTCAGAACCAGTAGCTTTACAACCATTAGCATCAAGAACTACATAATTAATGGTTCCCGCTACATTTACAGTAAATGAAGAAGCTGTTTGGAAAGTAACTCCGCCATCAAAACTGTAACTGTACGGAGCTGTACCGTCAATTGCAGTAATAGTAACAATTGCATCTTGAGGCGCATTAGTAATTGAACAGCCAAATGGTGTTACAACTGCCGTAGCTGTCAAGACAACCGGCTCTATAATAACAACTATTGCAGGTACTGCTGCTGTACAGCCTTTATCATCGGTCACTGTTACAGTGTATGATCCTGCCGTTAATCCTGTATAGATTCCAGTAGCGTCTCCTGTATGGTTTACTGCCGGTCCTGCCAATGCAAATGCATATGGAGCAGTTCCTGATGCAGCTGTTACCGTAATGCTTCCGTTATTGCCTCCTGTACAGCTCACATTGATCTGTGATGCTGTCAATACTGGTCTTGACAATGATGGATCTTTTACTTCAACTGTATTGGTGGTTACTGAACATACTGTACCGCTGCTGTCTGTGATCACAAAATGGTACGTGCCTGCCGCAGCCACTGAAACCGTAAAGCTCGTTCCTGCTACTCCCGTAACTAGACTTCCTACAGCTGTTGCTCCTGAGTACATCTGGTATGAATAAGGCGCTGTTCCGTCTGTAATGGCAACTGCAATTGTTGCATTAACCGGCGCGGCGCAGTATAGATCTTTTGTAAGTGAAGCTGCTGCCAATAACTGGTTCTTGATGGTATAAGTTACAAATGCCTCACAGCCGTTGTCATCCTTAACGCCCAATGTATAAGTCCCAGGACCGTTAAATGTTGCTATAGACGATGCAATGGCAAATCCGTTTACAGTGTAGGTTTTAACTCCGTTATAACTAGTTGTTACTGCTGTCGGGCTCAAATCTACCGTAAATGGCGTTCCTTCAAAACATTGAACTGCCGGAGCCGTAATTGTCGGCGCTGCATTGAATGTTACCGGTACGGTCACTTTGGCTGAGATACAGCCGCTGGCATCTTTTACATAAACATCCCATGACAAGTCAGTAAGATTAGTATCCGCTGAAATTACCGGATTGCTGTCGTAAGCTGATGCGATAGGCGCTGATGCTCCCGCTTTTACTGCCGCATAAGTGTAAACTCCTGTTCCGCCTGTTACTGCGCTTACAGTAATCTGTGAAACATCCTGAGAACAGTATACTTTGCTGGCAATAGCCGTGAAAGCAATGGCCGCAGGCGCTGTCAGGGTCACTGAATCGCTTTGTGAACAAAGCGTCGTCTTGTCTGTAACAGTTACTGTATACGTTCCTGCTGTTAATCCTGTTAAGGTAATTACATCGCCGGCAGTACTGATTTGTGCTGCTGTTAGAACAGGTGAAGTAACTATTGTATAGTTCCCTGTCGAACTGAAGCCTGTTACTGTAAATGCTGCCGATCCGTTGCTGCTGGTTCCGTTTAAAGCATTACATGAAATGTTCGCTGCAGCTGATCCAGATATAGCAATCGGAGTAACCGCTTTCACTGTGTATAATTCCTGATACGTACAGCCGTTTGCATCCGTTACCTGGAACGTGTAGTCTCCAGGGATAAGGCCAGCGAAAACATTTGATGTTTGTTTTGCGATAACCGCAGCCGATGGAGCGATTGTCTCATATTGTAATGTGCCCACTCCGTTTGTGGCAGTAAGCGTCACTGTTGATGTGGTCACTGTACATGTCGGTGCTGTTGTAAGAGCAAATATTAGATCTGTCGGTTTGTTCAGCGGATTCACAACGATAGGCTGTGGTGCTGTTGTACATCCATTAGCATCTTTTACAGCATACATAATAGTCTGGAT
Organism: uncultured Flavobacterium sp.; assembly: GCA_963511725.1. GTDB lineage: Bacteria > Bacteroidota > Bacteroidia > Flavobacteriales > Flavobacteriaceae > Flavobacterium. The sequence goes on along the minus strand of CAUPKA010000006.1, from coordinate 178 downwards.
TGAACCATTGTCATTTACTGTAAACGTATTAGATACGTCATAAGTCGATCCATTGTCAAAACTATAATAGTATCCTGTTCCAGTTCCTGTTACTGTACCGTCATGTCCTACTACTGTTATCACTGTAGCTGTACTACAAGTAGTGTTGGCTGATTGTGATGCAGTAGCGGTTAATACT
>CAUPKA010000005.1:0-197055 GCA_963511725.1 uncultured Flavobacterium sp. | reverse complement strand
CCTTACGGACCATTTGTGTATCAAGGGCGAATCCTGAATCCTGTTGTGGGCTGGACGACGCACCATTCTATTTGCAAAGTTGATAATGAATGGTATCTGTTTTACCATGATTCGAGCCTGTCCAAAGGAGTGACCCATCTGAGAAGCATGAAAGTGACCAAAATAGACTATTTGGAAGACGGATCGATTGTTGTTATTGATCCTTATGATAGAGTAAATTAGAGAATATGTTTTTTTGTAATATTTTGTCTTTCGGTGGAGGATATAATCTTCATATGCCCCCAAATTGAGATTAATCCTTCATCCGAATGATAAAAAAAGAACAAACAATAATAAATTAGATCTTAAAAAAATGAGGTTTAATATTTTTTCAAAAAGATAACAACTTTTTTGAAAAACTATTTTTTTTATTGGATAAATGTGACTAGTTTAGCATACCAGAACAGAACAGTATGATAAGCGAAAATCAAGAAAAATTTGTCTTTGTTATTAATCATGAAAGTGATATCCCAAAATACCAGCAGTTGGTAAACGGAATCACTAATGCAATAGCAGAGAGCATATTACAGAAAGGAGAGTTACTGCCGTCGGTTAATAGTATCTGCAAAACAAATCAGTTGTCGAGAGATACTGTTTTTAAAGCATATTCGATATTAAAAGAACAAAATGCTATTGATTCAGTTCCTAATAAAGGCTATTATGTTTCGGGAGAAACGAGAAAAGTGCTCTTGGTTTTGGATACTTTCAAAGCGTATAAAGAGGTTTTATATCATTCTTTTGTAAATAATCTGGCTGATAATGTGATTACCGATGTTCAGTTTCATCATTATAACATAGATGTTTTTAAAACGATAATTAATAATAGCGTCGGAAAATATTATAAATACGTGGTCATGAATTTTGATCATAAAGATGTAATCCCAACATTGTCGGCAATTTCTAATGAGAAGTTACTTATGATCGATTGGAATATACATTCAAAAAAAGAGAATAATTATATTTTTCAAGATTTTGGAAAAGCGTTTTACGAGTCTTTGACACAGGGGGTTGATTTGTTTAGAAAGTATAAAAATATACAATTTGTATATCCGAATTATACGAATCATCCAAAAGAAACATCGGAGTATTTTAAGAAATTTTGCATCGATTATGATTTAGACTATAAAATAATCACAGATACAAAAGGGTTTACAATAGAGAAAGGAGTTGCCTATATAAGTGTAAGCGACAGGATTTTGGGGCATTTTTTAGAACAATGCAAAGAAATGAATTTAGAGCCTGGAACAGATGTTGGTTTTTTGTCATACAACGAAACGCCAATGAAGAAATTTATATACAAAGGAATTTCAGTTGTATCAACTGATTTTAAAGAGTTAGGAACAAAAGCGGCAGCATTTATCACGCATGATGAAATAGTTCAGTGTTATGTGCCAACAAATTTAATATTAAGAGAATCATTATAAAGTTATGTATTATATAGGATATGACATTGGAAGTTCTTCGGTTAAGGTAGCCTTGGTTGAAGCAGCAACAGGAAAAAAAATAATTGTTTTGAATGAACCTCAAAACGAAATGGAGATTGTTTCCCTTCACTCTGATTGGGCAGAGCAAGATCCTGAGATTTGGTGGCAGCATATTTGCGTGGCAACCAAAAGAGCCATTCGCGAGGCCAATATTGAAGCTTCAAAAATTCAAGGAATTGGTATTTCCTATCAAATGCACGGTTTGGTTGTTGTTGGTGAAGATGGAAGTTCTTTACGTAACTCCATTATCTGGTGTGACAGTAGAGCAGTTGAAATTGGAAACAAGGCTTTTGCAGAATTAGGCGAAGATAAATGTATGACGCATTTGTTGAATTCTCCAGGTAATTTTACTGCTTCAAAATTAAAATGGGTAAAAGAAAATGAACCTGAGATTTACAAAAAAGTGTATAAGTATATGCTTCCAGGAGATTATATCGCTTATAAACTGACAGGCGATATTACTACAACCAAAAATGGTTTGTCCGAAGGAATGCTTTGGGACTATAAAGAAAATAAAGTAGCCGATTGGTTATTGGAGTATTATGGAATTGAAACTTCAATGACACCAACCATTGTTGAGAATTTTAGCAATCAAGGGATTACAAACGAAAAAGGTTCTCAGGAATCAGGGCTTCCTGTTGGAATACCGATTGTGTATAGAGCGGGAGATCAGCCTAATAATGCGCTTTCATTAAATGTTTTAAATCCTGGTGAAGTTGCTGCAACTGGAGGGACTTCGGGAGTTTTTTATGCGGTAACCGATGCTACAATTGGAAATAGTACACGTGTAAATAATTTTGTTCATGTTAATTTTGAAGAAAATAAACCTAGAATTGGGAAATTATTAAACATCAATGGTGCTGGAATTCAGTACCGATGGCTGCGAAACAATATGGGAGACGAAACATACGAATCCATGAATCATAAAGCGGCTAAAATTGAAATTGGTTCAGAAGGGTTGGTAGTAATTCCTTTTGGAAATGGTGCTGAGCGTATGTTTAACAATAAAAATATTGGAACACATTTCCTAAATCTGAATTTAAACATTCATAGTAACTCTCATTTATTCAGAGCGGCTTTAGAAGGGATTGCTTTTTCATTTGTGTATGGAATGGAATGTTTGAAAGAGGACAATGCAACAATTGGAGTGATTCGTGCAGGGAATGATAATTTATTTCGTTCGGAAATATTTTCAAATACTGTTGCCTCTTTAATTGGTCACGAAATTGAAATTTATAATACAACAGGAGCGGTAGGCGCAGCAAGAGCAGTGGGATTAACTGATGGTGATTTTGAGAAATTTGGTTCAAACATTTCAAAAAATGATCACGTTATGACTTTCTTGCCTTTGCAGAATAGCGAACCATATAAAGAAGCATATCAAAAATGGAAAAAAGAATTAGAATTAATATTAACAAATAAATAGTAGAGAAATGATAGTTTTAGGAAACAAAGAGTACTATAAAGGTATCGGACAAATTAAATTTGAAGGAAAAGAATCTGATAATCCTTTGGCTTTTAAATATTACAATCCAGATCAAGTTGTAGCTGGAAAAACAATGCGCGAGCATTTTAGATTTGCAATTGCTTACTGGCATACATTCTGCGGGCAAGGTTCAGATCCATTCGGACCAGGAACACAGCACTTCGCATGGGACGAACCAGCGGATGCTGTTGAAGCTGCAAAACAAAAAGCAGATGCTGCTTTTGAATTCGTTACTAAAATGGGTTTCGATTATTACTGTTTTCATGATTATGACTTAGTTAGAGAAGGAGCTACTTTTTCAGAATCAGAAAGTAGATTGGCTACAATAACTGATTATTTGAAAGAAAAGCAAGCAGCTTCCGGAGTAAAATTGCTTTGGGGAACAGCTAATGCTTTTTCGAATCCTCGTTATATGAATGGTGCAGCTACAAATCCTGATTTTAACGTATTGGCTAGAGCAGGTGGACAAGTAAAATTAGCTTTAGATGCTACAATTGCTTTAGGTGGTGAGAACTACGTATTCTGGGGTGGACGTGAAGGATATATGACTTTGCTAAATACAGATATGGGTAGAGAATTAGACCACATGGGACAGTTTTTGAGAACGGCTCGTGATTATGCTCGTGCACAAGGATTCAAAGGAAATTTCTTAATTGAACCAAAACCAATGGAACCATCTAAACATCAATACGATTTTGATTGTGCTACTGCAATTGGGTTTTTACGCAACCAAGGTTTAGATAAAGATTTCAAAATGAATATCGAAGTTAACCACGCTACTTTGGCACAACATACTTTTCAGCATGAAATTGATGTTGCTGCTCAAGCGGGTATGTTAGGAAGTTTAGATGCCAACAGAGGAGATTACCAAAATGGTTGGGATACAGACCAATTTCCGAACAATATCCAAGAAACTACCGAAGCAATGTTAGTTTTCTTAAAAGCTGGTGGTTTACAAGGCGGTGGAATTAATTTTGATGCAAAAATCAGAAGAAATTCTACAGATATGGAAGATGTTTTCCACGCACATATTGGTGGAGCTGATACTTTTGCAAGAGCTTTATTGACCGCTGATAAAATTATCACTTCGTCTCCTTATGAAAAATTAAGAACAGAAAGATACAGTTCATTTGATTCTGGAAACGGAAAAGCTTTTGAAGAAGGAAAATTAGATTTGCAGGCACTGTATAAAATTGCTCAAGAAAATGGAGAATTAAATCTTCAGAGCGGTAAACAAGAATTATTCGAAAATATTATTAATCAATATATTTAATAGTTAAAAACGAATATTGCAAAAATGTGTATTTCAGTAATTGCCTGCTTGATTTTTATATAAGATTTTGGATTAAGATTTAAAGGTTTAGTTGCTTTTTTTATAAATCTTAATATAAAATGAAAAGTTAGCTCTAGTGATGTTTTTAGGTTATTTGTTATCAAATGTTTTCTTAAAGACTAGCGAATTGGAATGCACATTTTTACTCATTTTCTTGAATTAATCAGAGAATCTGATTATTGTTTAAAGTTTAATAAAAGAAGAATATGAAATTTTTTATAGATACAGCCAACTTAGGAGATATTAAAGAAGCTCAAGCATTGGGAGTTTTAGATGGAGTTACAACAAATCCGTCTTTGATGGCTAAAGAAGGAATTGCTGGAAAAGAAAATATCCTGCAGCATTACCTAGATATCTGCAATATTGTTGAAGGAGATGTTTCTGCCGAAGTTATTTCAACAGATTATGATGGAATGATTAGAGAAGGAGAGGAGCTTGCAGCTTTGCATCCGCAGATAGTAGTGAAATTGCCTATGATCGCTGATGGAATAAAAGCTTGTAAATATTTTTCGTCAAAAGGAATCAGAACTAATGTTACTTTGGTATTCTCAGCAGGTCAAGCGCTTTTGGCGGCTAAAGCGGGAGCAACTTATGTTTCTCCTTTTTTAGGAAGATTAGATGATATTTCGACAGATGGTATGCATTTGATTTCTGAGATTAGGCAAATTTATGACAATTACGATTATCAGACACAGATTCTTTCCGCTTCAATCAGGCATACGATGCACATTGTTGATTGTGCAAAAGTAGGATCTGATGTGATGACTGGACCGCTTTCTGCAATCAAAGGCTTATTGAAACATCCTTTGACAGATATTGGTTTAGCGCAATTTGTAGAAGATGCCAAAAAGATGAAGCTGTAAAAATTCAGTCTTAATTTTTAATTATTATTAACTCCCTTCAAAAGTATTGAAGGGAGTTTTTTTATTCTATTTGCAACCGCTTGTTTTTATAAATTTCTTTTTATAAAATATTCTTTATTTCTACCATAAAGTGAATATAAATCCGTATTATTTATATTTTAACCATTAATAATTATCAATTCACATAAATTTTTGGATAATAATAACATTGTTAAATTAGTATAATTCAAATATTTTTAGTGAAAAATACCTGTTTTTTGTTTTTTATGTTTTTTTTAATTTTTACTCAAAAAAGGCTTTTTATTCTTGTAATTATTGTTTTAATGACAAGAAAAAATGATAATTATTTAATATTTTATTACTAAAAATATGTATTATATTTTTTTAAGACTGTATTTTTTTACATTTGAAAAAAAAATCAACACAACCGATTGTTCTGTATTGTTTATTTTATATATTTGAACAGAATTACATCATTATAAGTATTTGCTGTAAGTCTAACTAACCTATTTTAATTTAATTAAATCAATTTTTATGACTAACTATTTTGTTACAAGCAAATCAAAGCATTGTAAATGCCTTGGTTTTTTGATTTTGATGTTTGTTCTTTCGCTCAGTGCGGGTGCGCAAACGGTGATTACAGGAACGATATCCGATAAAGATGGTCCTATCCCTGGCGCAAACATCAATTTGAAAGGATCTACTAGTGGAGCTAGTTCTGGTCTTGACGGTAAATATTCAATTAAAGATGTTCCTTCAAATGGTGTACTTGTTTTTAGTTTTGTTGGGTATCAGACCAAGGAAATTACTGTAAACGGAAGAAGCCTAATTAATGTTGTTCTTGAAGATGAGTCAAATTCTTTAAAAGAAATTGTAGTGATTGGATACGGTGCTATTCGTAAGGAAGCAGTTACTGGGTCTGTAGCTTCTATAAACGGTAAAATGTTAAATGAAGTCCCTGCTGCTAACGTTACTCAAGCTCTTCAGGGAAGATTGGCAGGTGTTGAATTAACACAAACATCTAGTAAGCCAGGTGCTGCCATGCAAATACGTATTCGTGGTACAAGATCACTTACGGGGGAAAATGATCCATTGATTGTTCTTGATGGTGTGCCTTTTGCAGGATCAATAGGTGATATAAACCCTGTTGATATTAAATCTGTTGACATTTTGAAGGATGCTTCTGCTACAGCAATTTACGGATCCCGTGGTGCGAATGGTGTTATATTGATAACAACTATTAAAGGGAAAAAGAATCAAAAAGCTACTTTTTCTTACAATGGTTTTACTGGTTTAACAGATGTTTTTGCAAAATATCCAATGATGGATGGGGCAAAGTTTGCTGCACTTCGTGCTACTGCTAAAATATATACCACAAATGGAATTAATGAAACAAATGATACAAATACAGATTGGCAAAAGTTGTTGTATGGATCTGGTTTAATGCTAAGTCATGATGTAGGTGTAACAGGAGGTTCAGAACATGGTTCTTATAATGCAGGTTTATCATATTATAAAGAAGACTCTGTGTTGCCAGGTCAATCTTATGAGCGATTTAGTATTAGAGGAGGTTTAGACCAAGAAATAGGAAGTTTAGTACGTGTGGGTTTCACAACTAATAGTAATTATGCTGTTACAAATGGTGATAATATTAGTACAGGGACTCCTTTAGGTATGTCGCCTTTATTAGATCCATACAATGCAGATGGTTCTTTAAGAAGAACAGTTCAATCGACTGCTGATGATAAATGGGTTTATACCAGACAATCAATTAATAATTTAGGTGAAGGCTATGTTAATTTAAATAAAGCATTTAGCTCTTATAATAATATTTTTGGTGAGATAAAAATTCCTGGCGTACAAGGATTGAAATATCGTATTAATACGGGATTAAATTTCCGTACTGCTACTAATGGATATTATGAAGGCTATGGCGTATTTGATTATAATGCTACAACAACTTCTAATGCTTCTGTATCTAATTCTTTATCGACACAGTGGTTAATTGAAAATTTATTGAACTATGATAGAACTTTTGGTAAACATACAGTAAACTTTGTTGGTTTATATTCAAATGAACAATTAACAAGTAATAGTTCTAGAGTATCAAGAAATGGTATTGCTTCTGATGCATTTCAATTCTATAATTTAGGACAAAGTACTGAGGAGGCTATTTTTAAAGCTGATGAACAGGATTATACTCAATGGGGATTAAGATCTTATATGGCAAGAGCAATGTATTCCTATGATAATAAATATTTTATTTCTGGAACCGTACGTTCTGATGGTTCTTCAAGATTGGCTGAGGGTCATAAATTTGTGACCTATCCTGCAGTTTCTGTTGGATGGACAGTATCTAATGAGTCATTTATGAAAGGGTTGGAATGGATTGATTTATTGAAATTTAGAGCTGGTTATGGAGAAACATCAAATCAGGCTGTAGATCCGTATAAAACTTTAGGAGCTTTAGGTACTAGACCGTATAATTTTGGAACAACAAATGCTACAGGTGTTTATGTGACTGAGTTACCAAATCCTAATTTGGGTTGGGAGTTTTCTGAAACCTATAATTACGGAATAGACTTTGGGTTTTTTAATAATCGTTTGTCGGGAACAGTTGAGTATTATGATACTCAAACTAAAGATGTATTGCAAAAAGTCCAATTACCTGTTACAGCTGGAGTTGGCAGTTATGTTGGTAATGTTGGTGCAACTGAAAACAAAGGTTATGAAGTTTCCTTAAATGGTGTTATATTAGATAATCCAAACGGATTAACTTGGACTGTTGGTGTGAACTTGTATAGCAATAAAAATAAGTTGGTGTCTTTAGCTTCTGGAGCTGATAGAGATGTATCAAATTGGTGGTTTGTAGGACACAATATTAATTCTGTTTATGATTATGAAAAAATAGGTCTTTGGCAGGCAGGAGATCCATTTATGTCTAAGTATGAGCCAGGAGAAGCAGATCCTACTAAACAAGGAACTATAGTTGGATCGATAAAAGTGAAATATAATGGAACTTTTAATCCTGATGGTTCACCAACTCGTGCCATTAATGCTGATGATAGACAAATTATAAATACAGATCCTGATTTTCAAGGTGGATTTAATACTAGTTTGACCTATAAAGGTTTTGATTTTTCAGCTGTTGGTGCGTTTAAAAGCGGAGGTGTCTTAATTAGTACGCTTTATGGAGGGGCTAGTTATCTTAATCAATTAAACGGCCGTAATAGTAATGTGGATGTAGATTATTGGACACCAACGAATACAGGTGCTGAGTATCCTAATCCTTATGGTGTTAGATCAGGTGATAATCCAAAATATATGAACTCAATGGGATATTTTGATGGATCTTATGTAAAAATTAGAACTATAACATTAGGGTATACTCTTAATCAAAAGTTTTTGAAGGATTTAGGAGTTGACAAATTAAGATTATACTGTACAGCACAAAATCCATTTGTCTTTTTCTCCCCATATCATGATCAATCCGGAATGGATCCAGAAACTAACTCTTATGGTGACCAAAATCAAGCTGTTACATCTGTTTATCAAAAAAGATTCCCAGTTATCGGAACGAGTACTCCTTCAACGCGTAACTACTTATTTGGTCTTAACTTAACATTTTAATAAAAAAATTATGAAACGATATATATTCAAAAATTTAATTATTGGCTCAGTTGCATTGCTCTCAGTAGCAAGTTGTTCTGATATTTTAGAAGAAAAGCCACATGATTTTTATGAGCCAGGTTATTTCAAGACTGAGCAAGGTGTAATACAAGGATTGACATCGCATTATGCTCATTTAAGAAGAATGTACGGACAGGGTTATTATCTTAATTCTTTACAAACAGGTACAGATGAGGCTACTTATGCACAAAGTGCTGATGGGAATTTTAAAGATCATGATTTATCTGGAGTTGGAAATTTAAATCCTTCTTCAAGTAGATCAGATGTATTGTGGAATGAGTCTTTTTATGATATTAATACTGCAAGCGGAATTATCGAAAATGGAGCAGCAGTTGGTGTAGCTCCAAGTTTAATTGCAGAATCTAAATTTTTCAGGGGTTTTGATTATTTCTTATTGGTGCAGACTTTTGGAGGAGTGCCCCTAGATTTAGGTGCTGGAGATTTGAAATTTAATAGTAAACCAACTAGATTTTCAAAACGAAACACTGTTTCGGAAGTATATACCAAGGGGATATTTCCTGATTTAATTGCCGCTGTAAATGAATTGCCGCCTGCTGCAAGACTAACAGGTACTGCTACAAAAAATGTAGCACGCTTAATGCTAGCTAAAGCCTATTTAACGTATGCATGGTGGTTAACAAATCCAAATAATATCCCAACCTATCCTGATACTCCAAGAACTGATCCAAATGGTAAAAATGCACAGTATTATTTTCAAGAAGCTTATAATGTTTCTTTACAGGCAATTGGCGATAAAGGATCTTATAAATTACTAGATTATTTTTATGACGTGAATGTTGGTTCAAATGACCGTAATGAAGAAGTTATGCTTTATGCTGATCATACTCAGGCAAGTGAGCTTTATAATGGAGCTATTACTAGTGGTTTTGATGGTGGTAGTGCGCCAGGTAATTTTGCAATTTGGATGATGACTTGGAATTATACAAATATTAGAAGTAAAAATCCTAGTAATAATAATGCGTCTGTTTCATCAGTACAACGTGCGGCAGATCAATTTTTAGGGCGTCCATTTACTAGGATGGCTCCTCCAATTGGAGTTTTTACAAGCACTTTTGCTGATAAAACAAATGATTCACGTTATGATGGAACTTTTGCTATAGTTTACCGTGGTAATTGGAATTTACAAGGAACTGGATTAACTACTGTCCCAATTTTACTAAATGCTAATTCATTACCAATTAAGCCAGGTGATCCTGTTTTAACTTTCCTTAATGATGAACCAAGTACAACAATTAATTATGGTTCTGGTGGTGGTCCTAGTAATATTGGTGCAGGTGAATTGCCAAATCGTTCAGATTATGTAGTTTCTCCACAAGGAATTAGTAGAGTTGTATATCCGGGTCTTTGGAAGTTAGGAGTCTATCGTACAGATAATGCTGGTGGTTTAGGACAACCAAATGTTCCTAGTACAAGACCATTTCCTATAGCTAAATTTTCTGAATTTTATTTTGTAGCTGCAGAGGCTGCTGTAAAAGGAGCAACAGGATCGATGACAGCTAGACAACTTATAAATGTTATCCGTGCTCGTGCAGGAAAATGGCGTTGGGATAACAATGGTAATGTAGCAAAGGCAGTCGATAATAGTGCTGCAGTAATTGCTGCTACACCTGCGGTAATTGATGTTAATTATATTTTGAATGAACGTTCACGTGAATATTTTGGTGAAGGATATCGTTGGTATGATTTAGTTCGTACTCAAAAATGGAATGAATATGCAGATACCTATAGAATATGTGGATCGGCATTAGGAGATCATACACCAGTTACAGTAACGAGAACCATTAAGCCATTTCATTATTTACGTCCAATTCCACAAAGTCAAATTGACGGAATGGAGATGACAGATGCTGAAAAGAAAGCTTATCAAAATCCTGGATACTAAGTTTTTGAATGCATAAAGGGACAAATTTAAATTAGAAATTTTGGTTAATAGTTATAAGTTACTTTTTTATAAAATTCCTTTATAATAATTAGTTCTTGAGTTTGTTTTAGTTAGGAGCCGAGAGTAATTTACTCTCGGCTTTTTAACTTTAAAAATTAAAACATTGCTTTAATTTGATAACAACATATTTTTTACAAGAAATACAATTAGTATTTCAACCTAAAATTTTAGTTTTATAGCTAAAATTAGTATTTAAAATTAATTTCATTCAATGGGTTACAAGTAAAATGCATGAATTTTAGTAATAACCGAACATTCGCAGATTTTCATAAAAATTTCTATACTGAATTAATCAACTTTAGCGGAAATTAATTTTTCTAAAGTTACATATTCAGCTTTTTAATAAAAAAATCTGCGGTAAATTACACATACGTTTGTCCTGAAACGGGTTAATCTTAATAAAATTTTAAAAGAAGTATAATGAAAATTTTCACAAAATTTATTTTAACACTTATCACAATTTGCATTTTTAGCCCATCAAATGCGGCCGAACCTTTTATCACCAACGAAAAAAAGCCAGATGTAATTGTTCTCAAGGAAAAATCACTGCGCCTTTCTTTGTTTGTAAATAATGGGACAGATAATGGCGTTGTACGCGCAGTAAACAATCTGCAGTCTGATTTTGAAAAAGTTACTGGGGATAAACCAACTATTTTTAATCAAATCAGTAGCACTTCATCTGCCCTTATCATTATCGGGACAATTGGCACTAATTCTGCAATTGACGATTTGATAAAACAAAAGAAAATTGATGGTAAAGAACTGAAAGGCAAAAATGAAAAATTTATTATTCAAAGCGTAAAAAATCCTTTCAAAGGAGTAGAGGAGGCTATTATAATTGCAGGAAGCGACAAACGAGGAACCATTTATGGAGTTTACGAATTATCTAGTCAAATAGGTATTTCGCCTTGGTATTACTGGGCAGATGTTCCAGTAGAACATAAGGAAAATCTATATTTTAAAAAAGGAATTTATACTGATGGAGAACCAGTAGTGAAATATAGAGGGATTTTTTTGAATGATGAAGCACCAGCTTTAAGCGGTTGGAGCAAAGCTACTTTTGGAGGATTTAATAGTCAGTTTTATGAAAAAGTTTTTGAATTGCTTCTTCGTCTCAAAGCAAATTATATGTGGCCAGCCATGTGGGGAAACGCCTTCTATGATGATGATAGTAGTAATGGCCCGCTGGCGAATGAAATGGGAATTATAATGGGAACATCCCACCACGAACCAATGGCTTTGGCGCAACAAGATTGGAAACGATACATTCAAAAAAACAGCCTTCCGAATGTTTGGGATTATTCCAAAAATAAGCCGGTTTTAGATGAATTCTGGAAAACAGGGATCGAACGCAGCAAGAATTGGGAGAAATTAGTCACCATAGGGATGCGTGGAGATGGAGATGAAGCAATGAGCGAAGGAACTAATATCAGTTTACTGGAGAATATCGTGAAAAATCAGCGTCAAATCATTGAAAAAATAACGAACCAGAAAGCTGAAAAAACACCACAAGTTTGGGCTTTGTATAAAGAAGTGCAGGACTATTATGATCAAGGAATGCGAGTTCCAGATGATGTGACTTTGTTATTTTGTGATGATAACTGGGGAAATGTCCGTAAACTCCCAGATCCATCAAAACCTTTGCATAAAGGCGGTTACGGAATGTATTATCATTTTGACTATGTTGGCGGTCCAAGAAACTCAAAATGGATAAATATTAGTCCAATACAAAGGGTTTGGGAGCAAATGAGCCTTAGTTACGAACACGGCGTCGATAAAGTTTGGATCGTAAACGTTGGAGATCTTAAACCTATGGAATTTCCAATTAGTTTCTTTTTGGAAATGGCTTGGAATCCAAAGCAATTCAATTCTAAGAATCTTTTTGAATTTACTGAAAATTGGGCAACGCAGCAGTTCGGAAAAAAACACGCCAAAGAAATTGCCGAATTATTAAACACTTATCCAAGATATAACCGACGCGTTACTCCAGAAATGCTGAATAGCAAAACATATAGTCTTGAAAATTATAACGAATTTGAAACTGTCGTAAATGACTATAAGAATTTGGCGTTAGAAGCTTACCGACTGTATAATGAAATTCCGCAACAATACAAAGATGCCTATTTTCAGTTAGTTTTATATCCTATTGATGCCTGCAGTAACTTATATGAAATGTATTTTGCACAAGCGAAAAATCAAAAACTAGCCGAAGAAAAAAATGTCTTAGCTAACTATTATGCTGATAAAGTGAAAGTATATTTTGCTCGTGATTCTATTCTTCAAAATAAATATAATAATGAAATTGCAGCAGGAAAGTGGACTCATATAATGGATCAAATGCGTATTGGGTATAATAGCTGGCATGATGAACCAAAAAATATCCTTCCAGAAGTTACCTATATTTTGGAAAATGCAAAACCAGTTGTAAAAGTCTTTAAAGAAAAGAATGGTTATGTTTCTATTGAAGCTGAAAATTTTTCTAAATCAAATAATTCGAATAAAATCCATTGGGAAGTAATTCCTGATTTTGGAAAAACAAAGTCGGGCATCACCACATTTCCGCAAAATGCTTATCCAAAAGAGGATGAAAATGTTTTTGTAGAATATGATATTGATTTTGTTTCCAGTGGCGAGTTTACTGTTCAGTTGCTTTTGGCGCCAACATTAAATTTTAATAGTAATAAAGGATTGCGCTATGAAATTTCTTTTGATGGGGAAAAACCTCAAACTATAAATTTCAACGGGAAATATCGTGGAGAATTAGGGAAATGGCAGGCAGAACAAATCATCCAATCTTCGACTAAACTTTCTATTTTGAAACCAGGAAGGCATACATTGCGTTTTCGTGTTTTAGAACCGGGTATTGTTTTGCAAAAGATTTTGATAGATAAAGGAGGATTATTGCCTTCTTATTTAGGCCCTCCTGAAAGCGAAATTATTGATTAAGATTGTGCTTAATTCTTTTAAATAAGCTAATTTATTTTCTAAATATTAGTAACTCCCTTCATTACTCAAGAAGGGAGTTTTTTTGTTTTAGAAGCAACCGATTGCTTCTTCCTCTTAATAAAATGTAACAAATATTGTTTAATTTTTAAAAAATGATAAAATTTGTTTTTTATGTTTTTTCTATGTTTTGAATTAAAAATTCTTATTATCTATAACGTTTTCGTTGTATTACATGCTGTTTTTGATAAATGTTTAAAATTTTAAGTATATAAATAGATATTATTTTTTTTATGTTACATTTTTTTTTATATTTCTAAAAAAAATGTAACACAACCGATTGTGCATTATTGTATTTTATATATATTTGCTTCAAGAATGTCTTCTTATATGTTTGATTTAAAATATAAAACAAGATAAGACAGGAAATAAAAAACAACAACTAAACCATTATTAACTTATTTAAAACAATTATTTATGACTAACTTTTTAATTACTAAAAGCAAATCAAAATACTTTAAAAACTTGGGATATCTGTTCCTGATGCTAGTATTTTCTGCTGCGGTAAATGCTCAAACAACTGTTACAGGGACAGTTTCTGATAGTAGCGGGCCAATTCCTGGAGTAAATGTTATTATAAAAGGAACTAAAACAAGTGCAGTTACCGATTTTGACGGTAGCTATACTTTAAAAGCTGTTCCAGCTAATGGGGTTTTGGTCTTTAGCTTTGTAGGATACAAGACTAAAGAAATCACAGTTAGTGATAGAACTAAAATCGATGTTATCCTGCAGGAAAACTCAAACGACCTAAAAGAAGTTGTTGTAGTTGGATACGGGACTATGAAAAGAGGAGATTTAACGGGTTCTGTTTCTACAGTTTCTAGTAAATCTATCTCTCAATCGGTAACCACATCGATTGAACAGGTTTTGCAAGGACGTGCAGCTGGGGTTCAAGTATCAGCAAATAGTGGAGCGCCAGGTGCGGCTTCTTCTGTTCGTATTCGTGGTATAAGTTCATTAAACGCATCAAACGAACCAATTTATGTTATTGATGGCGTAATTATTGATGGTTCTACAACTAATGCAAATTTTAATCCTATTTCATCTATTAACCCTTCGGATATCGTTTCTATTGATGTTTTGAAAGATGCTTCTGCTACCGCAATTTATGGTTCGCGTGCTGCTAATGGTGTAATTATGGTAACTACCAAAAGAGGCAAAAAAGGAGAATTAGCATTGTCAATCGATAGTTATGTGGGATGGCAGGAAATTCCAAAACATCTAGATTTGCTTAATCTTCAAGAATACGGAACACTCAAAAATACTCGTTCTGATTTAGGAATTGTAGAAAGAGATGCTAATTTTATTCGAACTGATTTATTAGGAGAAGGTACTGATTGGCAAAAGGAATTATTTACTACTGCTTTGGTTCAAAGTTATAATTTGTCTGCTTCTGGAGGTTCGGATAAAAGTACTTATTATATGGGTGTTGGTTATTTAGATCAAGAAGGTATTGCTGTTGGTTCTGCTTTTGAACGTTTTAATTTAACTAGTAATTTAGATTCGCAAGTAAAAGATTATTTTAAGGTTGGTTTAAATTTCGCATTGAGTAATTCTAAGCAAAAAACGACAGTTAATGACCAGTCTTTAATTCCTATTGCATTAAAACAAACACCAAATGTAGCAGTACGTAACGCTGATGGATCTTTTGATGGTCCAGATACAGATCAATTTGTACAAAACAATCCAATAGGTTTGGCTAATATTAATGATAACCATAACGAAAACATTGGAATTAGAGCAAATACTTATGGTGAAATTACTTTTACAAAAGGATTGACTTTTAAAACACAATACTCTTTGAATTATGGTTTTACAAACGATTATACATTTAACCCTTCTTATACTTTTGGAGCAATTACAAACGATATTCGTCAAGGTACTCGTACTAAAGGTTTTAATAAGAGTTGGATTTGGAACAATGTTTTAAACTATAATCGTATTTTGGGTAAGCACTCGATAAATGCAATGTTAGGACAAGAAATGCAAGATTCAAGTTGGGAAAATTTATACGGATTTGTTTCTGGATATTTAACCAATACGTCAACGGATTTGTCTATGGGAGATCCTACAACTGCTAGAGTAACAAATAATAGTGGTTCTAATTCGTTAAGTTCTTATTTTGGTAGAGCGTCTTATTCATTTGATGATAAATATTTATTAACTGCAACTATACGTCGTGATGGTTCTTCAAAATTTTATGAAGACAATCAATGGGGTTGGTTTCCTTCGGCAGCTGTTGCCTGGAAAGTTTCTAATGAAGATTTTTTAAAAGACAATACTGTCATCAATAATTTAAAACTTCGTTTAGGTTGGGGAGCTGTTGGTAACCAAAATGTACCAAATTATGCTTATACTTCTACTTATAATTCTAGTGCTACTGCAAATTGGGGAACAGGATTATTAGCTTCTAATACTGCAAATAAAGATTTGAAATGGGAAACAACTTATTCTTATAATGGCGGTATAGATTTAGGTCTTTTTGATGGTCGTATTGAGTTAGTAGCAGATGTGTATTACAAAAAGACGGATGATTTATTAAATCAATTGGCTTTGCCAGCTTATGTTGGTACATCAGGACAAGGGGCAACTTCGGCGCCTTGGTACAATATTGGATCACTTGAAAATAAAGGTCTTGAAATCGCTTTGAATACAGTGAATGTTAAAAATGAAAATTTTAATTGGACTTCTAACTTTACTTTTTCAATGAATAAAAATAAAGTATTGTCATTAAACAGTGAATCAGGACATTATGATGAAACAATCCAGCAAGGGTCTGATGTTACAGTAGTAACTCGTACAGCAGTTGGGAAACCAATCAGCCAGTTTTATGGTTACAAAGTAATTGGCCGTTTTGAGAAAGCAACCGATTTTTATTACAAAGATGCTACTGGTACTGTAGTACCAACTGCTTTGCCAAAAAATATGAAAATTGGTGAAAATGGTGTTTGGATTGGTGACTATATGTTTGATGATGCCAATAAAGATGGTGTAATTGACGAGAAAGACTTACAATACATTGGGAATCCTTTGCCACAATTCATTTTTGGGATCAATAATACATTCTCTTACAAAGGGTTTGATGTAAATATTTTTCTAGATGGATCTTATGGAAATGATGTAGTAAACTATCAGCGTCGTTGGTTAGATAATCCTCGTGAGAGTACTAACTTATTTTCAACAGCCTTGGGTTATGCTCAATTGGATTTAATTGATCCAAATGGTCCAAATGATTATCGTAATGTACAAATCGTAGGAGGTGATCCTTACATGCCTCGTATTGCGGCTTCATCAGCTTCATCAGCTTCAAACTTTCGTTATAGTGACCGCTTTGTAGAAGATGGATCTTTTATTCGCATCAAGAATATATCGGTAGGATATAATTTGCCAAGCTCTTTTGTTTCGAAAATTGGAGTAGCTGGGATTAAAGTATATACTAACATGCAAAACATCCTCACATTTACTAAATATTCTGGGTATGATCCTGAAGTAGGTACAATCAATCAAAATTCTCTGATTTCAGGAATTGACAATGGTCGTTATCCTACGCCACGTTTTACAACCTTTGGAGTAAATGTTAAATTTTAAACATAAAATAATATGAAAAAGATACATATTAAACGCATTTTTCTTTTTGCCTCTTTGTCTTTTTTGGTTGCAAGTTGTAATGATGACTTTCTTGATAAACAGCCAAATGACTTAATAACTAAAGAGAATTTTTATAAAACAGAAGGTGATTTTCAAGCGGCAACCGCTCCTTTATATAACAAAGTATGGTTTGATTTTAATGATAAATTTTATAACGGATTAGGTGATGGTCGTGGATACAACTTATACGCTCCTTATTCTGATTATATTTATCCATTTGCCGATTTGACTGAAACAGGATTGACAGGGCCATTAGTATCGGCTTGGGGATCTTTATACAATGTGGTGCAGCAATCTAATAATGTTATTATAGGGATTGAAGGAAGCAGTGTTGATGCAGTTACTAAAAATAAATACATCGCTGAAGCCCGATTTATGAGAGGTACTGCCTATTGGTATTTGGCATCTTTATGGGGTAATGTGATTATTTCTACAGATCCGGGAACTTTGGTACAAAATCCTGTAGTGAATACCAATTCTACAAAAGATGTTTACGAATTTGCTATGCGTGATATGGAATTTGCTGCAAAATATCTTCCAGAAGCTGCTCCGCAGACAGGACGTTTAACAAAGTACACAGCCTTCGGAATGTTGTCACGTTTTTATTTATCAGTTTCTGGTTTAAGTGATAACCCTAATTCGGGTACTAGAAGCCAAGAATATCTTGATTTGTCTAAAAAAGCTGCTTTAAAAGCGATTAGCGGGCCTTATTCGTTGATGGATAATTATGCTGATTTATTTAAAATAGATAATAATAATAATGTGGAGTCGATGTTTGCTTTGCAATGGGTACCAAATGGTAGTTATGGTGTAAACAACACATTACAAGCCTATTTTGCTTTAGGATCTGATATTACTGGTGACGAAGCTGCTTGGGGTTATTGGACAAGAGCTTCAAATGACATCTTGTATGAATATGAAACCAAAGATAAAAGACGTCACGATACTTGGATGGCAGATGATGATAATTATCCGGAAATTAATAAAGCGAATGTAGGTGATCCGCTTAAAAATATTAAACCTGGCTATACTGTAGATCATGCAAATACTTTTGTAAATGTTAAAAAAGGAGTTGTCGGTTCAACTAAAGACAACAGCAAGATTTCTAAGCAAAACTCAGCTTTGAATACTTATATGCTGCGTTTGGGAGAAGTATATCTTAATTATGCAGAAGCAACTTTAGGAAATAATGCCAGCACTTCGGATGCTGTTGCTTTGGATTTTGTAAATGCTCTAAGAAAAAGAGCAGGACTTGATGCAAAAACAGCATTAACATTCAAAGATCTTATGCACGAACGCAGAGTGGAGTTATGTATGGAAGGACAGTATTGGTATGATTTAGTAAGGAGATCTTATTACAAACAGCAAGAAGTTGTAAATTATATCACAGGCCAGTCAAGAGGAGTTATTGTTCCTATTACTTATGATGTGGCGACTAATACGGTTTCGGTAGATGCAACAAAAGATAATTCACCAAGAGCGATAGGAGCTATAGATCCTTCAATCTTTTTATTGCCTTACCCAGAATCAGAAGTAATTCAGAATCCAAAATTAAATGAAGCACCTGTTCCTTATAATTTTGCAGAGCCTAAAATAACTGATTTATTTAATTAAAATTGAAAAGACAAAATATGAAAAATTATATTTTAAATAAAAAATATTGCGCCACTATTACAATGGTATTTGTGATGCTGGCATCAATGTTATTCAATGCTTGTGATAACAATGACAGCAGTGATGGCGGACCAATAACGATAACCAAAGTTTTTTTGGAGGATGTTAATTCATCTGTACAGGATAGAGAAGTTGCTTTTGCACGTTTAGGACAATTAATTCGTGTTGAAGGAGCTGGATTTACAGGATTAAAGAAAGTGTATATCAATGGTTTTGAAACTTATTTTAATGTAGTATTTGTTTCTGATACTTCAATGTTGATTAATATTTCAGCCGATACACCAACTATTGATGCAGATCCTGCAGTTCGTAACACGATTCGTTTTGTAAATGATTCGAACGAAGTTATTTTTACTTTTAATATTCGTTCAGGAGCACCTAAAATCACTAATATTTCAAATACGATGCCTAAAGCAGGTGAAATGATTACGGTTTCGGGTACAGGTTTAACAGAAGTTAATAAAGTAGTTTTCCCAGGTAATATTGCAGTAACAACTGGAATCACATCTGATGTTAAAGGAGAATTTTTTACGGTAACTGTCCCTGAAGGAATTTCTCCTGAAGGTGGTTCTTTATTAGTAGAAAGTGCCAATGGAGGAGTGTATTCTCCAGCTTATTTTAATTTCAAAAAAGGAGTGATTCTTGATTTTGATGGAAATGGAACTCATGGGTATTGGGGTACTGATGTCAGTATGATTAAAGACACCGATTTATTATCTTCGGTAGTGGGTGTAGGTAATGTATCTCAAGGAAAATATGTACCGCATCGTCCAGATCGTATTGCTTCTTTTGCTGCAGGTGCTAACCGTTGTTCTGAAGTTTGGACCGCAGGAACTGGTACTGATAATTGGAGAGGTCAATTAACTCCTTACATTCCAGCTACAACTCCATTAGATCAAGTTGCTTTACAATTTGATATTTATGTTCCAAACGAATGGAAAGGTACGGGTTACTTAAAAATATGCTTAATCAATAACTTTAGCGCTGGTGCATGGTCTGGTGCTTGTTATAATTATGTGCCTTGGTTAACAGACGACGCTAAAGTAAAAGCATTTCAAACAACAGGATGGCAAACAGTAACTATTCCTTTGACTAAGTTATATAGTTACTCAAAAGCTAGTTTTACATTTGATGATGTTCTTAAATTTAGAGAAGCGGCAACTTATCAAAACTTTGGTTTATGGTTTGAAAATTCTACTATAAAATTAAGTAATGTGACTGGAGCAGCTAGTGAGGTTGAATTCCCAGCTTCTGCTACTTCGGTAAGTGTTTCTACAGATAATTGGAGAATTGTATCATTGAAAACACCAACTTATAGCGATTTTCCTAATTAAATAACAATTTTGATATTGTTTTGAATCTTAATAAACAATAACATATTCGTTTCACCTTAAAAAACAGTTAAATGAAATATAATAAAATACTGCCAGCAATTGCTTTGTCTTGCATCCTGTTTACATCTTGCGATGATAATTTGATGGAGTGGGGAAAAGATCCTTCTCACGGAGACATAGCCTCATCAGAACTTCCTTTGGAATTAGCTGAAAAAATAAGCCGTTATGAACCGCTTAAAGCCTATACTGACTTCAAACTTGGAGCAGGAATAGGATTAGAAGAGTATATGAATGATGCCGCATACCGTACTCTTGTAAATGAAAATTTTGATGAGGTGACTGTGGGGTATGCAATGAAACACGCTCCAATGGTAAGTTCAACAGGTGCAATTAACTTTACTAAAGTAGATGCTTTTATTGCGAAAACCAAAGAAGCTGGTTTATCTGTTTTTGGTCATACTTTGGTTTGGCACTCGAATCAGAATGCAAGTTATTTGAATAGCTTAATTGCTCCAACTATTATTCCTGGTTCTAGCGGTCCAAACACTGTAAGTCTAACAGGCTTAAAAGATGGAAGTTTTAGCGGTTGGGGAAAATACAATGTTGGTGCTGGAATAACATTGGTTGATGCAGCAGGATTATCAACTGCATCCAAAGCGATTAAGTTAATTTCCAGTGCTACTTCATCTCAACCTTATAATTTGCAGTTCGCTTCTCCTAGCATACCAGCGGTGAGTGGACATAGATATGAAATTTCGTTTTTTATCAAATCAGATCAAGCAGGTCAAGGACGTATTTCTTTTGACAGTAATGTAACTGGTCAATATCCGAGTAAAGATTGGTTTGCTACAGGTGCTGCTGCTTCAGGATCTTTTGTAACGACATCATTGTGGAAGCAGGTTAAGTTTGTTATTAATGATACTAAGGCTGCTTCGTCAACATTTAGTTTTCTTTTTGACTTAGGATATTTACCTAATGTAACCTATTATATTGATGTAAATAATATTGCTGTAGTAGATTTAGATGCTGCTCCAACAGTAGTTAATTTGATAAGCAATGGTAATTTTGAAAGCGGTTCTCTTTCTCCTTGGTCTGGTTATGGAAATAGCTCGACAAGAACTATCTCTGCAAACGGTGCAGGACATGGAGGAACTGGATATGCCATGGTGTTAATGAATCCTACTGCTACGGATAATTATAATGCACAGCAAGTGTACACTTTTAGCGCACCATTAGTAAAGGACAAAGAATATACGTGTACTTTTTGGGTAAAATCTGATGTGCCTGCTGCTTTACAAGTTGAAATTCAAAGTGCGGATTATAGTGCTAATTATTATGGAGGTATTAACGTTACTAGTGCTTGGACTCAGGTAGTAAAAACTATAAAACCTACTACGGCAGATAGAACTAAATTAATTTTTGATTTTGGCGCAACGGCCGCTACATTTACTATTGATGATATAGTATTAAGTGACGGAACGACTAGTGGTGGCGGAGCAGGAACACCAGCAGTTACTATTGAAAAAACTGATGCTGAAAAAGCTACCCTTATTGGTAATGCAATGACAGATTGGATTTCTAAAATGGTCGGGCATTACAAGAATGATGTTAAAGCTTGGGATGTAGTAAATGAACCAATGAAAGAAGGCGGAAGTTTACGTGATGGAGTTGTTACAGAATTAGCGGCTGATGAGTTTTATTGGGTAAAATACCTTGGTAAAGATTACGCAGTTACAGCATTCAAATTAGCACGTCAATACGGAAACACTACTGACAAATTGTTTATCAATGATTATAATTTAGAAGCTAGTCTGCCAAAATGCGACGGATTGATCGATTATGTAAAATACATAGAAAGCAAAGGTGCAACTGTTGATGGTATAGGTACGCAAATGCATATTTCATTGACTACAGATAAAGCCAAAATTGTTCAAATGTTCCAAAAAATGGCAGCTACTGGTAAGCTGATAAAAATTTCGGAATTGGATGTGAGATTAGGAACAGCCACACCAACTTTAGAGCAATTAGCTAGTCAGTCTGCGATGTACCAATATGTTATTGATTCTTACAGACAGTATACTCCTAAAGCACAGCAATACGGAATTACTATTTGGGGTATTTCAGATAAAACGGAGGAACACGTAAACTGGTTGCCGAATGAATCGCCAAACGTATGGGATGCTAACTACAAACGCAAACATGCATACAAAGGTGTTGCTGACGGTTTAGCAGGAAAAGATGTTAGCTCTGGATTTTCTGGAGATTTAGTAAAAAAATAAATATTTTTGTTGATTAGTTAATAATCCATAGTATAAATCCATCAAACGGTTTATGCTATGGATTATTTATTTTCCTAATTTTTAGATTCTATTTTTCATATTAAAATAAAAAGGATGTTTAATTTTATAAACTGTAGATTTTTTTTAGCCGTATTATTGGCTACACAACTGGGATTTTGTCAAAGTTCAATACCAAGTATTCAAAAAAAAGGCAATAAAACACAATTAATTGTCAATGGTCAGCCATTTATCATACGAGGCGGTGAGTTAGGAAATTCGGCTGCGACTAGTATGGAAAGCATGGAGCCAATTTGGCCAAAACTGGCCGATATGAATCTTAATACCGTTTTAACGCCAATTTATTGGGAACTTATTGAAAAGGAGGAAGGCAAATTTGATTTTTCTTTAGTGGATGATTTGATTCTTAAGGCTCGAAAAGAAAACCTTAAATTAGTTTTTCTTTGGTTCGGATCGTGGAAAAATAGTATGTCAAGCCATGCTCCAGCCTGGGTAAAATTGAATCAGAAAAAATACCCAAGAATTAAAGATGATAAAAATAAAAGCCATGAGATTTTAACGCCTTTTAGCGAAAATAATTTGAAAGCAGATTTGAATGCTTTTCAAAAATTAATGACACACATAAAAGGTTTTGATGCGAAAGATCAAACCGTCATAATGATTCAGGTGGAGAATGAAATCGGAATGCTGCCAACAGCAAGAGATTATCATCCATTAGCAGACGAAGCTTTCAAAAAAGAAGTGCCCAAAGTATTATTGCAGTACATACAGAAGAATAAAGAAAAATTGGTTCCGGAGTTTTTAGAACTATGGAAAAAAAATGGTTTTAAAACTTCTGGAAACTGGGAAGAAATTTTTGGTAAAGGACTGCAGACTGATGAGATTTTTATGGCTTGGTTCTTTTCAAAATTCACTAATGCAGTTGCCAAAGCAGGAAAAGACAGCTATGCAATTCCAATGTTTGTGAATGCGGCCCTAAATGCGCCCGGAAAAAAACCAGGCGAATATCCAAGTGCCGGACCTTTGCCGCAGGTAATGGATGTTTGGAAAGCTGCAGGAAATTCGGTAGATTTTCTAGCGCCCGATTTTTATAATCCTTCCTTTAAACAATGGAATGATTTATTTACCCGTCAGGGAGATCCATTGTTTATCCCAGAACATAAGTTTGATGCTACAGCGCCATTCAAAGGGTTGTACGCAATTGGTCATTATGAAGCCATCGGTTTTTCTCCATTTTCCATTGAATCTGTTGCTGAAGCCAAAAATGAGCCACTGGGGAAAATATACGATTTGGTTAAGCAGTTAACTCCAGTTATAGAGCAATACAAAGGACTTGGCAAGATTGACGGCGTACTTTTGGACAAAGAAAATGCGGTGCAGATTATTTCATTAGGCAATTACGAATTTACGTTTAAACACGATTACACTTTAAATTGGTCTGATGGCGCCAAAGAAAATGTCTGGCCAATGTCGAGTGCTATTATTATCGAAACTGCACCCGATGAATTTTATATAGCCGGCTCTGGAATTGTGGTAACTTTTAAACCATTAAAAAGTAATGATCTGAATGCTGGAATTTTAAAAGTGGATCAAGGAAGATTTGATGCCGATGTTTGGAAAACAATCCGTCATTTTAACGGCGATCAGACGCATCAGGGAAGGCATGTTAGAATTGCTGTAGGGGATTATGAAATTCAAAAGCTAAAATTATACACTTACGAATAGCTGAGTTTCTGCAGAAGAACAAAAAATAAAGAAAATCAAATGAAAAAAATAACATTACTAACCGCACTATTTATAAGTGTGAGCCTTTTTGCCCAAATAAAACTGCCTCGATTGATAAGCGATGGAATGATTTTACAGCGGGATGCTAAAGTAAATATTTGGGGCTGGGCTTCGCCAAAAGAAAAAGTAGAACTTGACTTTAATCATAAAACCTACATAGCAGTTACTGCTGAAGACGGAAAATGGACAATTGTGCTGCCTTCGCAAAAAGCAGGCGGTCCTTATGAAATGAATTTAAAAGCCAGTAATGCAATTGTGCTGAAAAATATTCTTTTTGGAGATGTTTGGCTTTGTTCCGGACAGTCTAATATGGAACTTCCAATGGAGCGTTTGAAATATAAATACAGTGACGTAATCGCAAAAGCAAATAACCCGAATATAAGACAGTTTTTAGTGCCTGATCAATATTATTTTGCAAAAGAAAATTTAGATTTTTCCTCCAGTGCGTGGGTAGAAGCTAATCCGGTGAGTGTTTTGCAGTTTTCGGGCGTTGGTTATTTCTTTGCCAGTGAAATCTACAATAAATATAAAATTCCAATTGGATTAATTAATACGGCTCTAGGCGGTTCTCCCGCAGAATCTTGGATTAATGAAGACAGAATTAAAAAATTTCCGGAATATTATCAGGAATATCTAAAATACAAAGATGGAACATTAGAAAAACAGATTGATGAAAACGACCGCAAGGTAAGTAGCAACTGGTATCAATTGTTGAACAGCACCGATATTGGATTAAAGAACAAATGGTCAGAACCAGAATTAGATGATTCTGATTGGAAAGCAATGAATATTCCGGGTTATTGGGCAGATAATGAGCTTGGAAACCTGAACGGTGCAGTTTGGTTCAGAAAAGAATTTACTGTTTCTAAAGTTAATGCCAATACAGCAAAATTAGTTTTGGGTCGAATTGTCGATGCCGATTCTGTGTATGTAAATGGGCATTTTGTGGGTTCTACTTCGTATTTGTATCCGCCAAGGATTTATAACTTTAATGCTAATATCCTAAAAGAAGGTAAAAATGAAATTGCCATTCGAGTGATAAATAATACTGGAAAAGGCGGTTTTGTAACTGATAAACCCTATGAACTTACCTTTGGCAATGATACTATTGATTTAAAGGGGTCATGGAAATATAAATTAGGAGCTGCAATGCTTCCATTACCGGGACAGACTTTTGTGAGATGGAAACCCGTAGGATTGTACAATGCGATGATTGCCCCTTTAAAAAACTATCCACTCAAAGGCGTACTATGGTATCAAGGCGAATCGAATGTTAAAAAGCCGTCTGAATATTTTGCATTGATGGAAACATTAATTGCAAACTGGAGAGCTCAATGGCATCAAGAAAAACTGCCGTTTATACTAGTGCAGCTTGCTAATTTTATGGAGCCAAATCCACAGCCAGCCGAAAGTGACTGGGCGGCATTAAGACAGCAGCAGACAAATACTTTGAGAATTCCTAATACTGGAATGGCAGTAACGATAGATTTGGGGGAGTGGAATGATATTCATCCTTTAAATAAATATGATGTGGGCAAAAGACTTGCACTACAGGCAGAAAAGCTAGTGTATGGCGAAAAGAATTTAATAGCAGCTGGACCACTTTTTAAATCAATGGAGCTGCAAGGAAATAAACTGATTTTAAGTTTTTCTGATTCAGAAGGTTTGATTGCCAAAGAAGGAAATTCGTTAAAAGGTTTTGCAGTTGCAGGATCTGATGGCAAGTTTGTTTGGGCTGAAGCTGTTATTAATGGAAATAAGGTAATAGTTTCGAGTGAAGCTATTCAAAATCCTGTAAAAGTAAGATATGCCTGGGCAAACAATCCTGAAGGAGCCAATTTATACAACAAAGAGGATTTACCTGCTTCTCCTTTTGAGGCAGAAGTTCATTCTAATAAAAAATAGCTGAGTCGTTCTAAACCTGAGTTCAATTAATACAGCACATAATTTATTGGCAAATAAATTATGTCAGTTAATGTTCCTGCAAGGTTTTTTTCGAGACCTTGTAGGTATTTTATCATCAGTATTCATACCTACAAGGTTGAAAAAAACCTTGCAGGATATCTAAATAAACGAACTTAGGATCTAAGACTGATTTGATTTTCTGCCCTGGATAGTAACGGAAAGCCCGCAAGGTCAGCCCCCTTAAAAAACAAAACCCAAAACAGCGACCAACGGAAGCTCGTTTTGGGTTTATGTTTTTTTGGGCAATTACCGCGGACTTGCAGTGAATAGCCGGAATTGGCAGCCAAATGATTATTAGATTATTTTATAGTTACGAATTTTTTGATCAGTCCGCTGCTGGATGCGTTATGTTCCTCAGGCTGATGTCCGCCTACTGCAATTTCTACTTTGCCTTCCAGTTGGCGAAGTTTGCCTTCTGCGGTAACATACGACAGATCCTGTGGAGTCAAAGTAAAGGTTATAATTTTGCTTTGTCCCGGATTAAGGGAAACTCTTTCAAAACCTTTCAGCGTTTTTATAGCAACTTTTATTTTTTTGCCTTGATCCAGCACATAAAGCTGCGCCACTTCTTCGCCTGAAAATTTGCCAGCATTTGTGATTGTTGCCGATACTGTGATATTTTTATCTTTTTCAACCTGCACTGGCATTTCTAATTTGCTGTATGCAAAAGAAGTATAGCTGAGTCCGAATCCAAAGCCATATTGAGCAACGCCTTTAAAATATCTATAAGTTCGGTTTTCCATATTATAATCGTTGAAAGATGCTAGGTCGCTGTCTCCTTTGTAAAATGTAACTGGCAAGCGTCCTGATGGATTGTAATCGCCAAATAAAATATCAGCAACTGCAGTTCCCGCTGACTGACCTCCATACCATGCATTTAAGATAGCAGGAATGTTTTCGGATTCCCATGGCGTAGCGATGGCGCTTCCTGTCATCATTACAAATATTACGGGTTTGCCAGTAGTTTTCAGGGCTTTCATTAGTTCGGTCTGTACGGCAGGTAGCAGTATTGTAGTTCGGTCTCCGCCTTCAAAGCCCGGATCGCTTACTTTCATTTCTTCGCCTTCAAGCTGCGGCGATATTCCTCCTGTAAAGATAAAAGCATCAGCATCTTTATATCGGTCAGCAAGTTGATTATAATCAGTTTTAACATAGCTTCCTGTATTCATTTTTATATAAGCACTTCCTTCGCCCTGCCAGTATTCTACGGTTAAGGAATAGTTGGAGTCTTTTTTTACTGCGAGTTCATAGGTTTTTGATCCCCAGCGGTTTTTTTTCCATGAATCAATAACAACTGCGCCGTTTACTATAAAGCGGTAGCCTTCATCCCCTTGGAGTTCAAAGGTTATTGCACCGTCTTTTACAGCTTTAAAATTGGTAGTATATCTAGCCGAGAAATTATTGGCTCTTATAGCACCGGTTACAGCTTGTCCTTCCTGCCAGATGTTGTCCACTTTGGTCTCACGGGTTACAACAGGAGTGCCTTCGAGGTCTTTGTTATTGTAATATTCGGCTTTGAACCCCTGTTTTCCTTCGTATGAATACTGTTGGGATAAATCTTGATATTGCAAAATATTGTTATTGGTAAAGTTGACTCCTTTTTCAAAAACAACTTCGGTAGCTGCGCCAACTTTATCTTTAATGCCTTGCAAAACAGTTGTCAGTTTAGAAGGCGTTCCGTTGTAATTTCCTAAAATGGCTATTGAATTATCTGCATTAGGACCTAACACTACAATTTTTTTAAGTTTTTTGCTTAGCGGAAGAGTTTGATTTTCATTCTTTAGCAATACCATTGACTGCTGTGCCATTTTTAGGGCATGTGCTGCGTGCTCTTTGCTTTCCAGAACATTATCAGGAGTCTGCGCATATTTAACCATAGAAACTGTATCAAACATGCCTAGACGGAAACGAACCATAAATAAGCGTTTAACCGAAACGTCTATCTGCGCCTCCGTAATTTTGCCTTGTTTAACTGCTTCAACTAAGGCTTTGTAGGCATCGGTGCCACAGTCTATATCTGTTCCGTGAAATACTGCATCTGCCGAAGCTGATGCTGCGTCTGGGTGTGTTTTATGATTTTTGAAAAAGTCATCGATTGCCCAACAGTCGGAGGTTACGTAGCCATCAAATTTCCATTGTTTTCTAAGTATGTCAGTCATCAATATATCGCTGGCGCAGCATGGCTGTGTTCTGAAGGCATTATAGGCGCACATAACTCCTACAACATGAGATTCGGTGATTAATTTTTGAAAAGCAGGAAGGTAGGTGTCCCAAAGATCGTATGCGCTCACGTCTACATCAAAAATATGTCTCAGAGGTTCAGGCCCGCTATGCACCGCATAATGTTTGGCACAGGCCGCAGCTTTAATATATTTTGGATCATCGCCCTGCAGCCCACGTACAAAAGCATCACCCAGCATGGCAGTCAGGTATGGATCTTCGCCATAAGTTTCCTGTCCGCGGCCCCAGCGCGGGTCACGGAATATATTAATGTTTGGCGTCCAGTAGGTAAGTCCCAAGTAACGTTCATTTGTGCGCCCGGAAGCGACCGCTTTGTTGTAAATCGCCCGACCCTCGGTTGCGGAATAATCGGCCATGGTAAACAATGAATTTTTATCAAATGTTGCCGCCATAGCAATAGCCTGCGGGTAAACGGTCACTTTAAAAGGGGTGCGAGCCACTCCGTGCAGTGTTTCGTTCCACCAGTCATAAGCCGGTATGCCCAAACGTTCTACAGCAGGAGAGGAGTTAAGCATTTGAGATACTTTTTCTTCAAGAGTAAGATGAGAGACCAGATCATTTACCCGTTCCTCAAAGGTTAAATTATAGTCTTGAAAACGATATTGATTTTGCGCAGCACAATTGAAAGTGACGCAGATAATACTTATAACAAGTGATGTAAAAATTTTATTTATTTTCATTTTAAATTTATTTTAGCAGATAAGGATATAATCTAATATTACAAGACCATAAATGGAGTAATAATTCCTTTATCCAATTGATGATTTACACGAAGATATAAAAAAGAAGTCATGAATGATATAAAAAAACAACCGATTGTTTTAAACAATAAAAAAAAGAGTAACTATTCAGCCTACACTAAACTAGCATAGAATTAAAAGAAAAATAGACACAGATTTCACTCCCTATAGCTATCGGGATTGCACAAATTATTATGTCAGCCAATTATTTTTCAATGAAATTAGACATGATTTTTATTTTAATTTGTGGAAATTTGTGAAATCTGTGTCAAACTTTTGTTAGGCTGAATAGTTACAAAAAGATAGTACCGAATATTACTTCAATACTATCTTTAATTTTATAAAGTGATTAAATATTCTAAGAAATATTGTTCTTTACCTTATGTCCAAATACCCCAAAATAAAGAATAATTAAGAAACATACCAACGGTATAATATATCCCGCTTGAATATCATCATGCTTCATATCGATTAATGTTCCCATGCCATAAGGGAGTATTGCCCCTCCTACAATTGACATTACTAACCATGAAGAGCCTGTTTCCGTATTCGATTTCAATCCTACCAGACCCAAAGAAAAAATAGTAGGAAACATGATTGACATAAAAAAGCCTAAACCTCCTAGCGCATAAATCACTTCAATACCGCTTGCATAAATAGCTACTATACATAGAATGATACTAACAACACAGTAAATAGATAACAAGATATAATCTTTTACATAACGCAAAAAGAAAGTTCCTATAAAGCGTCCTGCCATAAACAAAAAACCATAAATACCTAGGTAGTAACCCGCTGTTTTTTCATCCAATCCCGCACTTTGTTCTGCGATTCGGACAAAAAAACTGGTTACGCATACTTGCGCTCCCACATAAAAGAATTGTGCCACAACCGCCCAACTCAAATGAGAAAATCGTAAAACCGAAAAGAAACCTGGTTTTATCTCAACTTCTGTATGGTTAGGTTTCATGGATGGCAAGTGCATGAAATAAAAAAGGATAGCCATAAGTATCAATATGCTTCCTAAAATCATATAAGGCATTTTTACCGTTGAAGCTTCTTCTAGCAAATATGCTGCTCTAGCCGTATCTGGCATCGCGTCCATTTGCGCAGGCGTAAAGCTCTTTCCAGATAATATAAACATTGAACCCAATACAGGTCCAAGCATAGCTGCCAAACCATTAAAAGAGGCAGCTAAATTCAATCGTTTCGAAGATGATTCCGCAGATCCTAAAATAGCTGCGTAAGGATTCGCACTGGTTTCTAAAATCGTCAACCCGCAACCAATCACAAATAAAGCAAATAAGAACAACTCATATGTTCTAGAATTGGCAGCTGGAATAAATAGAAAAGCACCTGCAGCGAAGACTAATAATCCAGTGATAATACTGTTTTTATACCCAAAACGTTTAATCAGCATTCCAGCAGGAATTGCCATAATAAAATAAGCAAGAAACACAGCAGTGTCTATTAATGTAGATTGTCGGTTGTTTAACTCACAAGCTTTTCTTAAATGGGGGATTAAAATCCCATCAAATCCGTGTGCCATTCCCCAAAGGAAAAATAAGCTAGTAATTAAGATAAAAGGCAAAAGATATTTTTTTCCTGATCCTTCTTCTATTCCTTGTTCTGTTGGTACTTCGTGTTGGTCGCCAATTTGGTTGGTTACTTGCATAGTTGTTTTTTGGTTTTTAAGGTTATTTCTTTTTTACTAATAATAGATGGTCGCATACCAATACCACTTCACCTCTTTGGTTGATGATTTCCACGTGTTCGGTAACAGTACCCATTTCGGGTTTTTTGGCTTCTCCTTTTTCCGAAATAGTAATTTCCGAATGGATGGTGTCACCAATGTGTACCGGCTTCACAAATCGCATATGGTCATATCCTTTAGAAAAAGCCTCAGGATTTATTTCAGATGCTGTCAAACCAATTCCGATGCTGAAAACCATTGTTCCGTGGGCAATTCGCTGTCCAAAAGGCTGTGTTTTGCACCATTCTTCATCCATATGATGCGGGAAAAAATCGCCGGTATGTCCAGCGTGAACCACAAAATCGGTTTCGGTTATGGTTCTGCCTAAAGTTACTCGTTTTTCATTGAGCTGGTAATTTTCAAAAAAGGTCGATTTAAAATACATTTCGAGTGCTATTTTTAATTTGTTTATATATTTTTTTGGGCGTTTTAACACGCTTTCCGCTGTATCTTTTTTGGCTGAAAAAGCCAAAAAAGGATGCCGCTTCAATCGTTAACGCAGGTGTACGCTGCTATAATTCGTTTAGTGGAATTGCTCCTTTTTCATTACTGATGTAACAAGCTTCAACAACTTTCATGGTGTCGAGAACATCCTGCACACTCGTATGTAAAACAGCATCAGAGCCTTCTTTAAAACGCATCAAATTTGACATCGTGCCAATAAAAGCTTCTGGAAACCAAGAACCTTCCAGTTCGATTTTTTTCCATTCGTAGATGCTGCCGTCTTCGGTAGGCAGTGCATATTCAAATTCATCGGGCATACCATCAGGATAATTCATCAGCAAGCCCATTTTGGCTTTGATTGCGCCTTTAGTTCCTTCCCATTTAATGTAGCTTTCTTCATGTTTTGGACCAAAATAATGATCGTGATTGGTATTGATAACCACACGCATTGAATCTCCATAATCCAAAATAATCGAAGAACGGCAAGACGATAATTTCTTCAAAGGATGATTGGTAGTTTTGGCATAAACTCCTTTTGGATTTCCCAAAAAGGAGCGGATGCAATCGATATAGTGAACACTGTGAAAAAGAATTTCCAATCTAGGATGTTCCTTAATTAAGGGAAACAATTCCCAAGGTGTATTCACGGTTACTTTAACTTCTAAATCATACAAATCACCAATGATTCCTTGGTCAATCATATATCGAGCTGCGCTTATGTAAGAAGCAAAACGCAATTGAAAATTGATAGCGGCTACTAATTTTTTTCGATCACAAACCGCTACAATTTCTTTCGCTTGAGCCAAATCATTTCCCATAGGTTTCTGAATCAGCACGGCAGCGCCATCTGGCAATTGTTCCAATATTTCGATGTATTGATCGGGAAGCACAGTAATGTCATAAACGGTATTATGCGGAGCATTTTTTACAGCATCGGCAACGTTCTCAAAAACATTTGGAATATTGAATTCCTCGGCCATAGCGCGTGCTTTTGCCATCGTTCGGTTTGTAATGCCAAAAACTGAAAAACCAGCCATTTTATAAGCAGGAAGATGTGCATCTTTTACAATGCCGCTCGCTCCAATAATAATAATGGGCTGTTTGGTTTCGGGCAATAATGGTTTGTATTGTATATCCATGATTAGTATAATTTTTGGATTGATTTTTGTGTTTCCAATAATAGCTGTTCTGATAAAACAGAACTTTCAATTGCTTTTAATACCATTTGGTCAATCAATTCGGCCACTTTTGGCCAAATCGGTGTTTGTGGTAACGTTAAAGCATTTTCGTGAAGCATTTCCAGCTTGTGATAAAACGGAATCGTAGTGTTTATTTCGGGATCATTCCAAGTTGATTTCCGACAGCCGATTCCTCCTTCATTGGTTAATAATTTATCGCTTTCAGCTGTAGTGGCAAATCGCAGAAAATCATATGCCAATTTCTGGTGCCTGCTTCCTGTGCCAATCGTGTACAGCCAATACACATTCAAAGAAGCTGTTTTGTAATTTTGGTCGTGAGGAAGTTCCGTAATATCAACTTTTCCTTTCACGTTTGATTCGTCAATCACTTCACACATTGAGGCAAAACCAAACCAGTTGATTGCCATTGCGGCTTCTCCTTTGGCGAAAGCCATACCAGCTTCTACCGAACCAAATTTTTTAGTTTTCGGATGAACAGCATTCGCATTATTGACTATTTTTCTATAATAATCTAAAGCCTCGACAGCTGTTGCATGATGAATGTCTATTTGATTTTGCGCATTCAATAAAGAACCTCCACGTGTCCATAATTGCAGGCAAAAATCGAATACCATATTGTGACCATCAGGGAAATTAGCAAAGACACTCCCGTATAAATTTTGTTCCGGACGATTAAAAAATTCGGCTATTTGAGTAAATTCCTCCCAAGTTTTTGGAGGATTTAATTCGTAATCATATTGTTTTTTGAAATTTTCTTTTTCAGTTAAATTTTCGAATAAATCTTTTCTAAAAATCAGGCATTCTGGCCCATCGTGAAAAGGTAGTCCGTATGTTCCATTGTTGATTTGCTGTAAATGCAACAACGATTGGTGCCAGCCGTCAGGGTAATTTTGAGGAGCATTTTGATTAATAAATGAGGTTAAATCAAGAACTGCTTTTTCATTGGTGGCATCAAAAATCCAATCCGTATTGAGATGTGCAATATCCCAAGAACCATTTTTTAATCCTTTTTTACTAATAGTTTCTGCATATAAATCATGCAATTCTAATGGAATCATTTCTGCTTCAATGGTGATGTTGTTTTTCTTGCAGAACAAATCCCATAGCTTTTGAAGCGTACTTTCAAAAGGATCAAATTTCCTGACAGCGATTCTTAATTTTTCCATTATTAATCAATAAATTCTTTAATAATCCGCTCGTTGTCCTGACCTAATTTCGGCGAACCTTTAGGTGATGTAAAATATTCACCATCAATTTTAATCGGGCATCTTGTGGTTTTATATGTATAGCTATCAGCCATTTCAACTTTCTGCGTAAAATTTAAGACGCGAAATCCTTCTTCGGCAAAAAGCTGTTTGTAATTCAATACTTTGGCACACCAAATATCAGCAGGTTCTAGAATATCCAGCCAAAATTGGGTTTCCTGTGTTTGTAAATGTGTAGACAGAATGTTTTTAATTTCATCTCGCATCTTAAATTTATTTTCAGGAAACTGCAGTAATTCAACACATTGCAACAGCGAAGCCAAAACAGGAATCGATCCCATTGCTAGAGCCAAATAGCCATTTTTAGTTTTGTAAATTCCATAAGGCGCACCCAAATAGGCGTGGGCATTATTGGATTTTGTTCGAACTGGCAATTCACCGCCGTCGTTAAAATAAGTTGTGATAGTTTCAAACTGAAAATCAAAAGCCGATTCCAGCATGCTTACCTGAACCAATGCCCCAATGTTATGAATAGATTTTCTATACAAAGCAGCTAAAATTCCTTGTGCCAAATGCGCTCCCGCCAGCATATCCACAATCGATAATCCCATTGGTACGGGACCGTCTTCTTGATTACCGCTCAGCCAAGTCAAGGCGGTAAGGGATTGTAATAATAAATCCTGTCCGGGCAAATCTTTTAATTCAGATTTGCTGCCGTAGCCCGAAATTTCGGCATAGACTATATTTGGATTAATCTCTTTTACTTCAGCATAACTCAAACCTACGCGCTCCATTACGCCGGGTCTAAAATTGTGCATCACCACATCAGCTTTCGCTAGTAATTTTTTTAGTTTTTCGAGTTCTGATGCTTGTTTAAAATCAATTGTAAATGATTCTTTATTTCTGTTAATGGTATGAAAAACGGAAGATTCTCCATTCATAATCAAATCAGAAGTATATAAGGTTCGGCAGATGTCTCCAGTGCCGGGTTTTTCAATTTTTATAACACGGGCACCCAAATCGGCCAATCGCAAACTCGCTGAAGGCCCAGAAAGAAACTGGCTAAAATCTACTATTAAATAATCTTCTAATGGTTTCATTTTTTGTTGAATCGTTTAACTGTTGAATTGTTGAATCGTTTAATTGTTTAACTGTTTAACTGTTTAATCGTTTGATTGTTTGATTGTTTATTCGTTTAACTGTTTAATATTGTATCATGTATTGAATAGTGTAAATGGTTTGCGATTAACGCCAAAACGATTCAACAAATAAGCAAATCAACGAATAAACTCTTCATGAATGGCTGTATTGTCTTCCCCAACTTTTGGTGCTGCTTTCGAGCTAGCTAAAATTTCACCATCTAATTGAATAGGACTTCTGGTGGTAATTAATGTTTCTCCTGCAGTATTTTTTACGGTTTGTTTCAACTGTAATTCATTTACAAAAGATTGATTGTCCAGTTCTTCGTAATTAAGTACTTTTCCGCACCAGATTCCTTGTCTCTGAAGTAAATCCAACCAATAATCAGCTGTTTTAGTGGCTAGTTTTTCTGCTAAAACTTCTCTGATTTCATCCCTTTGAGAAAACCATAAGTGTTTGTCAGTATATTTTTTTAAGTCAATTTCTAGAACATTTCCAATGAAAAGCAAATCTCCCATAGCCAATGAAATATAACTATCCTGAGTTTCATAAACACCATAAGGAGCGCTCAAAAAAGCATGTGCGCTTCCTTTTGCATCCCCGCGTTCTGGTTGTTGTCCTCCATCATTTAAGTAGGAAGTGATGGCTTCAAACTGAACATCCAAAACCGATTCCAACAAACTTACTTCAACCAAAACTCCTTTTCCGGTTTTGGCTCTTTTGAGTAATGCCGCTAAAATTCCTTGCACGAAATGATTCCCGCACATCAAATCGGCTACAGCCAAACCAAATGGAACGGGGCCTTGGCTTTTTCTGCCACTTAACCAGCTTAATCCGGATAATGACTGCAATAGTAAATCCTGTCCTGGTTTATTAGCCCAAGGACCTTTTTCTCCGTAACCAGTAATCGTTCCGTAAATGATTTTTGGATTAATATTTAAGGCATCTGCAAAAGTTAATCCTATTTTTTCCATTACGCCCGGACGAAAATTATGGGTCATAATATCTGCTTTGGCGATTAGTTTTTTGACCAAAACTAAATCATCAGGGTTTTTTAAGTCTGCCGCAAAAGATTCTTTATTTCTATTTATGGTGTGAAAAAGCAAACTGCTGTCGTCCACAAAAAGGTCTTTGATGCTCAATTGTCGGCAGGCTTCTCCTTTTACGGGACGCTCAATTTTAATAACTCTCGCTCCTAAATCAGCAAGTTTTAATCCAGCCGATGGTCCTGCTAAAAACTGGCAAAACTCCAATACTACTAATCCTTCTAGTGGTTTCATTTAGCTTGTAAGTTTAAAGACTTCACATAAAGTGCGTTCATTTCTTCCAAAACTAATTCTTCGTTACCGCCATTCATCAAATAATCACGCACCACATCGCCGGCATGATCCTGAAAACACATATGCCCAGAATATCTCGGACGCAGGAAAGCTCTTTCTAAAGCGGGCAAAGTGTTTTTGAAATAATCATGTGTTACGCCATTGATTCGGTCGCTTTTCCAAGCTTGTAAGTGACCGGGCTGTCCGCCATTATCGGCAAAAATATTTTGCTGTACATGCGACGAACCTGTGAATTCAGCATATTTAATGGCTTCAGGAATGTGCTGGCTAAAGGAAGAAACCGCTAGTCCTGTTCCGCCTAATGAGCTAATCATCGGCTGATTATTCAATTTTACCAAATCATAAAAATGAAGCAATTTTTGGCTGTAGCCAATTCGGGAATAATTAGAATATCCATAAGCGAAAGGGCAGTAGGCGATTTCATCCGAATTAACCATCGCTTCATACACCTGAATTGGGTTTCTATTGAAGTTGGCTTTGTCAATTAGCTGAGCCAATTCTCGGAATAGCTGCAACGCTTTTTTTCCTGTTTCTGTCGAAATCACTTTATCTTCCGATTGAAACGGAGCTTCGCCCAAACTGCAGCAGTACATATAAAAACTCATCAATACATCAACTGGAATTCCTGCAAAAGCAACCAGTCCTTTTTTGGCTAATGTCAATAAATCCTCATACGTTTGAGGAACTTTCAATCCTTTTTTTTCCAAAATATCCAATCGGGCAGAAGCTACTGGAGTTGCAGCGTCTATTGGCAATGCCCATAATTTATTGTGAAAGACGTAACTTCCGTAAGAGCGTCCAACGGTATTTGTTTCTTGGTCTTTTATATATGGAGCAGTAAGGTAATCTGATAAAGGTAAAATGGCATTGGTACTTGCTCCAAAGCCTGTCCAAGGATGGTCAATAACTAATAGGTCAAATCTTTTGGCTAAGTCTTCTATTGAAGCATCTGCAAATTCCTGTAAGCTTCTTTTTTCCCATGTAATTTCGATTCCTGGATTAAGTTCCGTAAAACGTTGAGCTGTGGCAACCATTGGTAAAAGTCCTCTAGTATGATTCCAAGTTATTCCTTTTATTTTTGTCATTTTTTTATGAATAATATTTTATTTTTTGGCTTTAAAAATAATAAATGTAAAAAATACAATTCAAATGTATAAATTATGTTTGGAATATTAATATTTAAATTTACATTTGTGTAATCGATTACATTTTTTTAAAGTTTTTTGTATCGAAAATCCCATCAAAAAAAGTAAATCGATTGAAATAACATTAATATGAACAAAGATTGCTGTAACAGATTTAGGTAAAAAACCATATAGTGACGGTTCTTACGAATATTAGATTAAAGAAAGATGGAAAAGTAATGATTCGAAAGTAATGAAGTCTTAATATTTTAACTACTTTAGAATTGTATAAATAAAATTAAAATTTGAATATATATGTTTTCATTACAAAATAAAAAAGCGGTAGTAACAGGAGGAGGAAGCGGTATTGGCAGAGCAATAGCTACGTTGTTTGCTAAACAAGGAGCTGAGGTTCATATTATCGATTTAACTATCGAAAGTGCTCAAGAGGCTGTAGACGATATTAAGCAATTGGGAGGAAAAGTGTTTTCTTACGCTTGTAATGTTGCCAATCAAAAAGAAGTTGTCGACACATTTGAAAAAATAGGCAACATCAATATTTTGATAAATAATGCAGGAATTGCTCACGTTGGAAAAGTAGACACTACACCAGAAGCCGATTTTGATCGTGTGATGAATGTAAACGTAAAAGGGGTTTACAATTGTTTGTATGCTGCAATTCCACAATTTCGATTGTCAAATGGAGGTGTAATTTTGAACATGGCTTCTATAGCTTCATGGGTTGGAATCCCTGATCGTTTTGCTTATTCGACTGCAAAAGGGGCAGTAATGGCTATGAGTTTGTCGGTTGCAAAAGACTACATCAATGAAGGCATCCGATGTAATTCAATTTCGCCTGCGAGAGTGCATACACCATTTGTTGATGGTTTTATCAATAAAAATTACCCAGGAAAAGAAGCTGAAATTTTCGAAAAATTATCAAAATCGCAGCCTATTGGACGAATGGGGAAACCAGATGAAGTTGCTGCATTAGCATTGTATTTATGCAGTGATGAAGCAGGTTTTATTACTGGTTCAGATTATCCTATTGATGGAGGTTTTATCAAGTTAAATAATTAGAAAAAGATACTAAGTAACTGAGTGGCTAAGATTTTAAAAACTTAGAATCGATGCTAGTGTTTAGTTGGCAAAAAATAATTAAAATGTGTAAAAGATGAGTAATAACATTTTTAAAAACAGTGTGGTTTTTATCACAGGTGCAGATGGTGGCATTGGTAAAGCATTTATTGAAGAACTAGTAAGTAGAAATGTCAAAAAAATTTATGCGACGGGAATTAATATTGAAAATTTACAAGAATTATCAAATCTTAATTCATCTAAAATCATCCCTTTAAGATTAGATGTTACAAACAGTGCAGAAATTAAAGATTGTGTTACTAAATGCAGTGACACAACTATTTTAATTAATAATGCAGGGATAGAATTAAAATCTCCTTTTTTAGCCAAAAACGCTTCTGAAAAAGCAAAATTCGAAATGAACGTTAACTTTATCGGTGTAGTTGATTTGAGTAATCAATTTATTACTGTATTGAAATCAAATTCAAATCCAGCCATTATTAATATTCTTTCTATAGCTAGCTTAGTATTAATAAAAGACATCAGCACCTATTGTGCATCAAAAATGGCTTTACATTTGTTTACTCAATCTATACGAGAAGAGTTAAAGAATGAAATCAAAGTCTTTGGTATTTATCCTGGATATGTTGATACATCAATGGTTTCAGATGTTGATATTGCAAAAATATCCCCAATAGAATTAGTGAAAAACATATGTAATGAAATTGAATTAGGAAAACTAGACGTATTCCCTGATGAAATGTCTAAAAAATATGTTAAAAGTAGTAAGTTAAAGATAGAGGTACTAGTTTAACTTCCGGCGAGCTATTGGTATTAGGAGAATTATCATTTAAAATAATTCATTCAGCCAAAAATCACAAACCTTGCAACGATAAAAAAAACTTAGAACCTTAGTGGCTCAGCAACTAAAAAAATAACAATTAAAAATATAAAAAAATGAAATTAATACGTTTTGGAGTTATTGGAAAAGAAAAGCCAGGGGTTATTATTGGAGAAAAAAGATATGATGTTTCATCAATTGTTTCGGATTTTAACGAAGCTTTTTTTGATGAAAATGGATTAGAAAAATTAAAAAAAGCATTAGAGAGCAATCCTGCATTACCCGAAGTTGGTGAAGATGTACGTTTGGGTTCTCCAGTAGCGAGACCTTCAAAAATAATCTGCATTGGTTTGAATTATGTGGATCACTGTAAAGAAACTGGTGCGCCTATTCCAGCGGAACCAATTATCTTTTTTAAATCAACTACTTCTTTATGCGGTCCAAATGATGATTTAATTATTCCAAAAAAAAGCGAAAAAACTGATTGGGAAGTCGAATTAGCTTTTGTTATAGGTAAAAAAGCAAGTTATGTAGAAGAAGCTGATGCTTTGGATTATGTGGCTGGTTATGCTTTATTAAATGATTACAGCGAAAGAGCTTTTCAAATCGAAATGGGAGGTCAATGGGCAAAAGGGAAAGGCTGCGATACGTTTGCGCCTCTTGGACCATTCTTGGCTACACAAGACGAAATTGCCGATGTAAATAATATCCCAATGTGGTTAACAGTGAATGGTAAAAAATTCCAAGACAGCAACACATTGAACTTAGTTTTCAAAATTCCATTTTTAGTGCATTATTTAAGTCAGTTTATGACTTTAATGCCTGGCGATATTATCAGTACAGGAACGCCTCCAGGAGTTGGTTTAGGAATTAAGCCGGATCCAATTTATATCAAGCCGGGTGACGTTATTGAGTTAGGAATGGACGGTTTAGGATCTAGCAGACAAGCAGCAAAAGCATACAGTAAATAATACAAATTTTGAGGCCATTTTTTTAAATGGCTTCCAAAAAATTAATTCTATTAAAATGAAATATATTGTTTGCGAAAAACCGAAAGAATTTCTGCTGAAAGAGAAACCAATGCCGGAACCAAAAGAAGGAGAAGTACTTTTAAAAATTAAAAGAATTGGGGTCTGCGGAACCGATATTCATGCTTTTGGAGGAACACAGCCCTATTTTGAATACCCAAGAATTTTAGGACACGAATTGGCTGCTGAATATATAAAAGGCAATGCCAAAGGTTTTGAGCCGGGCGATAAAGTGACTTTTATTCCTTATTTCAGCTGCGGAAAATGTGTTGCCTGTAGAAACGGACTGACCAATTGCTGTGCCAATATCAAAGTTTTCGGTGTGCATATTGATGGTGGAATGGCAGAATATGTAACTGTTCCAGAACAATATCTACTGCACGGACAAGGGCTGGATTATGATGAATTAGCCTTGGTAGAACCACTTGCTATTGCAGCACACGGCGTTCGCAGAGCTGGTGTAAAAGCAACTGATACCGTTTTGGTAATGGGTGCTGGACCAATTGGTTTAGGATTGATTCAATTTGCCAAAATTGAGGGGGCAAAAGTTATTGTTTTAGATATCAATGAGTACCGTCTTAATTTTTGTAAAGAAGCGCTTCAGGCAGACGAAACAATAAATCCATTGCATGATGATGTAGCTGTGCGTTTAGCTGAGCTTACCAATGGAGATATGGTCAATGTAGTGATTGATGCAACAGGTAATCAAAAAGTGATGAACAGCGCTTTCAATTATATTTCCCACGGTGGCCGATTTGTTTTGGTTGGTCTTCAAAAAGGGGAATTGAGTTTTAGCCATCCTGATTTTCATAAAAGAGAATCCACTTTAATGAGCAGCCGTAATGCTACCATCGAAGATTTTGAATATGTTATGGAATGCCTAAAAGCAGGTAAAATCGATCCTAAAAAGTACATCACGCACAGAGCTGATTTTTCGGATATGATTACTGAATTTGAAAAATGGATTGATCCAAAAAATAATACTATTAAAGCAATTATAGAATTGAATTAATGCTAAAAAAACAACAATCATGGATTTAAATTTAAAAGGAAAAATAATAGTAGTATCAGGTTCGGCTGGAAAAGAAGGAAGTATTGGTGAAACCATCATCAATCGACTGGCTGATGAAGGTGCTATTCCAGTTCTTGTGGATAGAAACAGCAGAGGTTTTGGCTATGCCGAAGCATTGCAAAAAAAAGGAATCGATTCTTTATTTGTCCAGACGGATGTTACTAATCCTGATGAAATGCAAAATGCAGTCAATAAAATTGCCGAAAAATACGGAAGAATCGACGCTGTTATCAATAACGTGGGCGTAAACGACGGTGCAGGATTAGATGCTTCTTATGAAGAGTTTATGGATTCATTAAAATTGAATGTAGTAAGCTACTTTTTATTGGTGAAATTTGCGCTTCCTTATTTGAAAGAATCAAAAGGAAATATCTTAAATATTGGTTCAAAAGTGGCTTTGACAGGGCAGGGAGGTACTTCAGGTTATGCTGCTGCAAAAGGAGGGGTACTTGGATTAACCAGAGAATGGGCGGTAGATTTGATTCAGTTTGGAATTCGTTCCAATGCGATAATCATTGCTGAATGTTATACTCCTGCATACGAAGATTGGATTAAAACTGTACCAGATGGAGAAGCAGTTTTGAAGAAAATCAATAAAAGTATTCCGTTTGAGGGAAGAATGACCAAAACAGTGGAAATTGCAGATACAGTGCTGTTTATTATTTCCG
Source organism: uncultured Flavobacterium sp. (assembly GCA_963511725.1). GTDB lineage: Bacteria > Bacteroidota > Bacteroidia > Flavobacteriales > Flavobacteriaceae > Flavobacterium. Next base: position 154,619 of record CAUPKA010000005.1, on the reverse strand, counting down.
ACCGTTCTTCTCACACCACCGGACAATTTGTTTTTGTTGAAGGTGGTTATGTACATCTTGATCGTGCCTTAATTAGTGATGTAAATTAAATAAGGATGAACAAACGAATTGATTCCCACCAGCATTTTTGGAAGTTTGACCCAGTTAGAGACAGCTGGATTGATAATTCAATGCAAAAGGTCCAGAGGGATTTTTTACCTGAGGATTTACTGCCTTTGCTGACCGAAAATAAATTTCAAGGCTGTGTAGCTGTTGAAGCACATCAATCGGAAGAGCAGACTAAATTTTTAGCTGATTTGGCTTCAAAAAACGATTTTATAAAAGGTGTTGTTGGCTGGGTTGATTTACGCAATAAAAATATAAGCGAAAGACTGCATCATTTTTCGAATGATAAAATTATCAAAGGGTTTCGACATGTTGTACAAGGAGAAGTGGATGATTTTATGTTGCGGAATGATTTCAGAAATGGAATCGCAGCATTGAAACAATTTGATTTCACTTATGATATTCTCATTTTTCACCGGCAATTGCCTGCTGCAATAGATTTGGTAAAACGATTTCCAGAACAAAAATTTGTTATTGATCATATTGCCAAACCGAATATCAAATCGGGTGAAATTGAATCTTGGAAAAACAATATTCAGGAAATTGCAAAATTTGACAATGTGAGCTGTAAAGTATCCGGAATGGTGACTGAAGCCGATTGGAATAATTGGAAATTTCAGGATTTAAGACCTTATCTTGATGTGATTTTTGAAAATTTTTCCACTGACAGATTAATGTTTGGCTCGGATTGGCCGGTTTGTAATGTAGCTGCAGATTATTCAAAAGTGGTAGATACATTAGAAAATTATATCGCCCAATTTTCAATTCAGGATCAAAATAAAATCTGGTATGAAAACGCCAAAGCATTTTATAAATTGGAAATATAAAGAAATCTAAAATATTTGCAATAGAAGCTAAAACTTCAATGAACTTTATATGTCTTATATGGTTGAAACATTAATAAAACACCACATTATTTTGTTTTTTAAATGATGTTTTGCTGTTCCTAAAATTATACAAAAAATAAAAATGCGTTTAAAGACTTTTAAAATAATACTGACTGTTTTTTTAATTGTGGGTCCCCTGTTTTTAGCCAATGCAGCCGAAATTTGGGTGTCGCCTCAAGGAAAAGATACTAATCTTGGAACAAAATCAAATCCTTTGGCCACGGTACAAATGGCGGTAAGAAAAGCCAGAGAACTGCGCCGTTTGAAAGATGTCTCCATAAAAGACGGAATTCGTATTATCGTAATGAACGGAACTTATTATTTAAACGAACCTTTATTTGTAAGACCCGAAGATTCCGGAACGGCTGACAGTCCAACAACTATAGAAGCCGATGCCAATGCGAAACCAATATTAAGCGGCGGGTTCGAAATCAAAAACTGGAAAAAATCGGCAATTGTCATCAATGGATTAAAAAAAGGTATCGTCTGGGAAGCTGATGCTCCTGCAAAAGCAGGCGAAATCATCAATTACCGACAATTATGGGTCAACGGAAAAAAAGCCGTTAGAGCCAAAAGCACTGCTGGAAACCAAATGGACAGAATTTTGTCTTGGGATGCTGCAACCGAAACCTGCTGGATTCCTTATAAAGATAAATCGGTGGAATTTGAACCGGGAATGGAAATGTTCATTGTGCAATGGTGGGCAATTGCCAATCTTCGAATCAAAGATATCGAAATCAAAAAAGACAGCGCCAGACTTTCTTTCGAACAGCCTGAAAGCAGAATCCAAAGCGAGCATCCTTGGCCAGCGCCTTGGATTTCTAAAAACAACGGAAATTCAGCTTTCTATTTAAACAATGGAATCTCCATGCTGAACGAACCCGGAGAATGGTATTTGGACAGAAAAAAAGCCAAAATTTATTACATTCCAAGAGCGGGAGAGGATTTAACTTCTGCAAAAGTAACAGTGCCGGTTTTGGAAAATTTGGTAAAAGTCGAAGGGGCTCTGGATACTCCCGTGCACCATTTTAATTTCAAAGGAATCTCGTTTCAGTACAGCAACTGGCTCCGTCCTTCGCGGCAAGGTCATGTTCCTTTGCAGGCGGGAATGTATTTGCTGGATGCCTATAAATTAAAAACTCCCGGTACTCCGAATCAGGCCAGTTTGGAAAATCAGGGCTGGGTTGGAAGACCAAGAGCTGCTGTTGAGGTAAATTATGCTAACAATACACTTTTCGAAGGCTGTACGTTTGAACATTTATCTTCCACAGGATTGGATCTTCACAAAGGAACGAATCATAATATTGTTAAAGGAAATTTATTCAAAGACATTGGAGGCAACGGAATCAATCTGGGCGTTTTCTCGGAAGAATCTTTCGAAGCGCATTTGCCTTATACCGTAAAAGATGAAAGAATAGTTTGCTCAGACGAATTGATTTCGGACAATCTGATTACGAATGTTGCCAACGAAGATTGGGGATGTTTAGGAATTGCAGCCGGTTTTATAAAAAATCTCACTATTGAACACAACGAAATTTCGGATGTAGCCTACAGCGGAATTTCAATGGGTTGGGGATGGACGCACACTGACAACGTGATGCGAAACAATAAAATTCAGCGAAATAAAATTCATCATTACGCCAAACATTTACACGATGTGGCTGGAATTTACACGCTTTCATCACAGCCTGACAGCCGAATAGAAGAGAATTATATTGATAAGGTTTACAATAGTCCTTACGCACACGATCCGTTTTTATGGTTATATCTGTACACTGATGAAGGAAGTCAGGGCTTTACGATTAAAAACAACTGGATTCCGATTCAGAAAATCTTGAAAAACAACAACGGTCCTGCAGGCAATATTTGGCAGGATAATTATGCTTTTGTTGACCCTAAAATCAAGGAAAATGCAGGTATTCGGGCGCCATACAACAATTTATTAGCTAAAGAAGTTGTCGTAGATGAAGCTTGGGGATTGCAGGAAATGCCAAAATCGGTTGCTATAGAATTAATCGGAAAGGATTTGGATATCGAAAAAATCAAATCGACCATAAAAGGTTTCCGAATTGTAGGTGAAGAATTGTACCAATGGGAAAATCATCTGGTGATTTACGGATTGATGAATCAGCCAGAAAGGACGAAAAAGAAGTTGGCTTTAGCATTTCCTGCATTGGAAATTAAAATCTACGAAAATCCAATTTATAATTTCCAGAATTTCGAAAGATGCAAAGAGGTAAAAGTAGCATCCGAATGGGAGAATATTGTGCTGACAGCCAATTTGGTCGATGACGAAAAACTACAAAAAGAATACGTTGATTACTACACCTCTCAATTTGAAAAGTGGCCGGAAGTAGCAAAAGGCTTCTGTAATGGCGATTTTCAGCAAGTGCAGGTTTTCAAAAACGGAAGGCAATTAATGTTGATTATCAGTATTCCAAAAGGAGAAAATCTGGATAAACTGAATCCAAAAACAACCGAAAATAATCCGCGTGTAGACGATTGGAACACCTTAATGAAAAAATACCAAACAGGAATTGAAGGTGCAAAACCTAATGAAACCTGGATTCTCTTGAAGAAATTGTAATTAGTAAATAATGTAAGTCAAGGATTAGACCTAACAGGTTTTTAAAACCTGTTAGGTCTCTTTTGAAACCAAAATATACTAAAATTATTTTGCCACAGATTAAAATTAACACAGATAAAAAATAAAAAATCTTTTAAAATCATATAATGTTCCAAAAACCAGCAAGCCTGTGAAAATATTATTCTCTTTATTGGGTCTGGCAATTTTGAGTTTGTATCTTGTTTTTAATGGGAATTAAATCTTATGTAAAATGATTTTATTGTTGTGAGAAATTAAAGTATAAATTAATTTACTAATTAGCAGTTCCTAGTCGAAGTATTATGAACTAAATTAATTTATACTTTTTCTATCTTTTCAATGAAAAATGTCCTTTAAATGTCCTATTTTGATTTCCTAAATTTACAGTGAACCAATAATCATCAGAAATTAAATTTTGCTGATTATATTTTCCATCCCATCCTATTTCTTTTGGATCTAATTGCTTAAGTAATTTTCCATATCTGTCATAAATGTAAATCTTAGCTTTTGGATATTTATCGATTCCTTTAATTTGCCAGAAATCATTATAACCATCATCATTAGGAGTTACAAATTTTGGATAGTTAAGCAATGTTATTTCCTCATTATCTTGACCACAGCCTCCTTTATCTTTTACATGTACAACATAATCTCCCCCTGAAATAGTATTAAAAATATTACTGTCCTGATAATTAATGCCATCAATAGAATATTCAAAAACACCATCTCCTGATGCTTCTATTTCAACACTATTACTCCCAAATTCATCATAAACTACATTTTCTATGGTGGGTAATTTTGATCTTGTTAAACTAAAAGGAAAATTATTTTCACACATTATTCCATTTTCGCTTTTTGAAATTATCAAGTTATAATTACCGTCCTTAATAAGCTTAGCTTCATTAGAAGTTGAAATAATTGTTCCATCTTCAAATTTCCATTGATATGAATCAAAATTGGAATCAACAGAAATAAATAAATGAGAATCTAAACCACATATAACATACTTATTTTGCAAATTTATTACTGGCAATTTATTGACTGTCAAATCAAAACTTGTTTCTGAGAAACATAAAGGGTTTAAACTATTTTCAACTCTAACAAAAATAGTTTGGTGGTCAGCGATAGTATTTTTGAAATATTTTGGCAAAGGGCTGGGTAATATAACTCCATTTACATCTTTATATAAAACTTTCAAACCAGATTGATTTCCTATTAGCTGAGATTCGATTGTTTCGGTGTTAAAATTTCCAAATCCTTTTTCTTCCTCACATGCAAATATGGTTTTTGGTTTGCTAATTATTGGCTTTGAAGATGTTTTAAGTACTAGTATTGTTTCAGATGAACAATTAGTTTTAAGATTCGTTACTCTTATAATTATATTTTGGCTTCCAATTGTTGTATTTGTAAATGGATTAGCCAAAGGGTATATTATTTCATTTCCTAGGTTATCATAATATGAGACTTTCATATCCATTTGGCCAGCTAAAACATTTTTTTCTACTAAGGAAGTGTCAAAATATTCTGAAACCCCATCATTATTATCATCACAACCAACTAAAATATCTAAATTATTGGCAATTGGCAAAGGGCTAGCAATTAAATTTATTTTTGTTTCAATAAAACAATTGGTAGCTGTATTTGTAATCTTAGCAATAATATAATCTTTGTCTTTAATTGTGTTTTTGTAATTATTGGATAATGGAGTTGTCAGTAGATTGTTTTTGCTGTCATAGTAATCAACTTTAACGTTTATTTGATTTTCAATAATTATATTTTCAACATTGCTAAGATTAAATAATGAAAATCCATCATTGTCAGAATCACAAACATAAATATCATCAATAGCATTTGCTATTGGGGAAGCCAAAACATTTATTTCAAACTTTTTAACTACATAGCAATTTGATTTTTCTTTGTTTTGGATTCTGACATAAATAGTTTCCTTAACCTTTTGAATTTTGTATATATCTGATAATTTATTTATGTTGTTATCAGCATCGGTTTGTGATAAGTAATAGTTTATTTCATAATCTAAAGGTGATAAATCTTTAAGTATTTCACTGTCTTTAATAGTATGAAAATTAAATTCCTCATTCACATTACAAGTTGAAACATCTGCAGGTTGAGTTACTTCGGGCAAGCCAAATATAGAAATGGTTTTATTAAGAGTTTCAGTTTTTGTTCCTTTCGTATATGTTGCAGAAATTATATATGTTCCTCTTTTTGAAAAAGTGTGTTTTGGTCTGAGTGAAACAGATTCATTTGATGTTCCAGTAGTAGGATCATTAAAGTCCCATTTTACATTATCCACTGAATTGTTTAACGAAAAATCTCCTTGTAAATTACAGTCACATCCTTTATCGAAAAGAATCTCAGTTGGAAGTTCAATGTTTAAAGTTTTATTCTCATAAACATAGGTAACTTCATCATCTCTTGGATTTTCGATTCTGCCATAATAAAGTATATCTAAATCTTTGTCATTATCATAATCTCCAAAATCAATTCCTCCACTGTAACAATCCGGGAATGATTTGTTTATTTCTGTAAATGTGTCATTTTTATTATTTAAATAAAATTTTGTCTTTCTAAAAGAAAGACCCGAACCGTAATTTATAAGATCTGTAAAACCATCATTATTGAAGTCTCCCAATTTTATTTTTGACAAAAAGGCACCATCATTATTCATAGTAAATGAATTGTTAAAATTCATATTGCCTTTATTTATATAAAAATAGAGTTTGGTTCCTGGATCTCCACTCATCAAATCATATTTTGTACTACCAGTAAAAACGAAATCTATTAATCCATCTTTATTTATATCTCCTACATCCATACTGATATAACTCAATTGAGGAAGATTAAAATTTATTTTTTCAAATTTGAAATTTCCTAAATTTTTATATATAGCAAATTCGCGCTCCGTTTTTGTTGAAGAGGCAGTAAGAATATCTTTTAAACCATCTCCATCAAAATCTGCCCATTTTGCACTATTGTATTGAGCGTTTGCTCTAGTTCCATTAATAATATAGAAACTTGTATTTTCAATTTTTGTAAATGTTTCGTTTCCGTTATTCTTATAAATGCCTGAATCATAGTCTCCATTTATATCAGTTCCTTGATAAAAAACATCAAGGAAACCATCATTGTTTACATCAACCCATTCGACAGTTCCACTACTTATTTTTGGAATAGATGTTTGTATCTCTATAAATTCACAACCGTTATTTATGTTTTTATAAACTTTTGTCATGTTGTATTCTGGACCGCCTAAAGTACCACAATAAATTAAATCTAAGGTTCCATCATTATTGAAATCACCCCATGAACAAGAACTGTAAACATTTCTGGGTATATTTTTTATCGAACTTTCTGTAAAAGTTTCATCGCCATTGTTTTTGTAAAGAATAGCATTTTTAAAATCTCCATTATTTCCAAAGTCAAGTCCTGTTTCAAAAATGTCTAAAAGACCGTCATTATTGTAATCTACAAAAGTTGCTAAACCGATGTAAGCGCCTTTTAGGTCTATAGTTGAAGTTACTTTATCAAAATTTTGTGATTTAACAGTGTTTAAATAAAATAAAAAAAAACTGAGCAGTTTTATTTTAAAGGTATTTTTATAATTCATGTAATTTTTAATTATTTCCACTATAAACATTGTAATACTGTATTAGTGATGTTTCATTTTGATTTTTATTCCTTTTTATTACGCTGATTATATATCAAGTCTTTCCAAAATAGAATTTTGCAGTATGAAAGTAGTTTTTCATTTTTTTATTTAATTTAAAATCAAGGGGTACAATATTTCGTAAATTATATATTAATAAGATTATAATCGGATGCAAGTTTTATTAGAATTCAAAGATAAATTTTTTTATATTTCTAGATTGATTGTGTTAAATATTTAAGTGCATTTTTTTTATTTCAGCATAGTACAGGACAGTACAGGATGTAAAATGTAGAAACAACACTTATCTTTATTGCTAAAATATCTTTTTATGCGAAATCGATTTCCAAATTTCAAAAAATTATTTGTTTTTATTGTTTTATTTTCTTCTTCATTTCTATTTGCTCAGGAAAATAAGCCTGCCACATGGATTTGGTACCCAGGCGATTTCGAAGTTTGGCTAAGCAATAAAATGCAAGTAAGACGTACAGAACGCGAAGCCGTATTTCCACCACTTTGGCAATATTACAGTCCTTATGCCCTGGTAACTTTTCAAACAGAAGTAGATATTCCGGAACCAGACGAGGTAAAAATCTACTCGGAAGGATCTTTTCAATTACTATTAGATGGTGTTCAGGTTTATGGACAGCCAAAATCAATAAAATTTCCTGCCGGGAAACACAAAATTTCCTTTAAAGTATATAATCAGGAAGTGTTGCCAGCTATTTATATTGCAGGTAAATATGTTAAATCCGATTCATCCTGGAAAGTTACCAATGAAGATAAACTTTGGATTGATGAAGCCGGAAAAGCACAACAATCCGGTACGCCATGGGTGCCTGTTGGTTCCTGGAATTTTGATTCACCAGAGAATAAACCTTCCGGTTTTAAACTGACAACCACACCCTGGAACGCAAAAAAAAGAGAAAAAATTGGAACTGGTCAGTTGGTAGATTTTGGTAAAGAAACTTTTGGTTATATAAAAATTCACGGTTTAAAAGGTAAAGGTAAACTAGCACTTTATTATGGTGAATCTCGTGAGGAAGCGCTGGATACTGCCAGATGTGAAACACTGGACCATTTATCTTTTGATGGAAACCAGCCTGAAACCTACACCCATGATGGATCAAAAGCATTCCGTTATGTTCAGGTACAAGCAGATACAACGGTAAAATATGATTCTATTTCGATGCTTTATGAATATTTACCATTAGACTATCGTGGTGCATTCAAATCTTCAGACCCATTATTGAATCAAATTTGGGATGTGTCGGCTTACACGATGCATTTAACCTCCCGCGAATTTTTTATAGACGGAATTAAGCGCGACCGCTGGGTTTGGTCTGGCGATGCTTATCAAAGTTATTTAATGAATTATTATTTATTCTTTGATTCGGCTTCGGTAGAACGAACGCTGTTGGCGCTTCGTGGTAAAGAACCTGTGACGGCTCATATTAATATCATAATGGATTATTCGCTATATTGGTTTGTGGGTGTTTACGATTACTATTTGCACACGGGCGATACAAAATTTATCAAAACTTTTTATCCACGAATGAAATCACTTATGGAATTCTGTTTAGAAAGAAGAAACAAAAACGGATTCCTGGAGCCATTAGAAGGCGATTGGGTTTTTATTGATTGGGCGAACGGATTGCCAAAAACTGGCGAAGTTAGTTTTGAGCAAATGCTTTTAGTCAGAAGTTTAGAAGCCATGGCAGTTAGTGCTGAAATTGCAGGTGAAAAGGATGATCAAAAAGAGTATAAAAAATTAGCTGTTGATTTAAAAGCAAAATTATTTGATGTCTTTTGGGATAAGAAAGAAAACGTGATGAAGCACCAGCGTATCGACGGTAAAATGCAAGATATTGTAACTAGATACGCTAATATGTTCGGTATTTTTTTCAATTATTTTGATGAAGAACAAAAACAAAGCATAAAAAAGAAGGTATTGCTCAATGATGATATTCTTCAAATCACAACACCCTACATGCGTTTTTACGAGTTGGAAGCCTTGTGTGCTATGGGCGAACAAGATTATGTGCTGAAAGAAATGAAAGATTATTGGGGTGGAATGCTGAATGAGGGCGCAACATCTTTCTGGGAAGAATACAATCCAAACAAAAAAGGAACAGAACATTTAGCGATGTACGGACGCCCTTATGGAAAAAGTCTTTGCCATGCCTGGGGTTCCAGTCCAATTTATTTGCTTGGAAAATATTATCTAGGCGTAAAACCAACTGCTCCGGGTTACGCTGAATATGAAATCAAACCGAATTTAGGCGGACAGCAATGGATGGAAGGAAAAGTGCCAACCCCAAACGGAGAAGTTGCCGTATATTGTAGTACCAAAGAAATCAAAGTAAAAGCCTCTGAAGGCGATGGAAAATTGATTTTCGAAAGTCAAAACAAACCGAAAGCAAGTTCAGGAACGATTACAGAATTGGCGAAAAACAAATATCAGCTAATTGTAAAACCGAATGTTGAGTACAAAGTAAGTTATAAAGTGCTTTAGGTTTTGTCATTGCGAGGAACGAAGCAATCACATCCAGAGAGCGACGTACTGTAAGGATTCAGTACATGTGATTCCTCCTTACGTCGAAATGACAAGATTGTAAATAATCTTTCTGATTAAAAGTTTTTTTTAAAATAAAATCAATGTTTCTAAATAAAATAAAATACCACATTAATCCTTTAGCAATAACTTCTGTATTGCTGTTCTTGATATGCTTTCAATTTTCAGCAAAAGCTCAAAACTCATCTTGGCAATCCGCTTCTTTTGAAGTGGTAAAATCCAGTTACAAAACATTCAAAACAATACAATACGCACACGTTTTTTCAGGAAGCAAACATAATATTGTAAAACTTGCTCCGGAATTACAAGGATTAACAGGAGTGGAACTTCCTTTGGATAAATATAAAAACGGAACAAACACGCCTTTACAATTAAAATTCAAAGAACCCGTTCAGGTTTTGATTGGTGTTTTTCAGGAAACAGACAACAAAGAATACCTACAGTCGAATACCATAGAAAACGGAAATCTAATTCTTAAAAACGCAGTTACAATTACAGGTTTAGCACCTGTAAATGTGTATGCACTTTCATTTCCAAAAGGAACACAAACTATCAATCCCGGAAAAGGATTATTTGCCATTTTGGGAGTTGTAAAAGCTTCTCAAAAACTGGAATTCAAAAATGCAGAACTTCCCGATGGAAAACTATGGAATCCAACGTATATCATCGAAGGATTTTCAGATGAAAAACCGCTTTTCGAAATCATTGGCGGAGAAAACAAAGCCGTGATTGGCGAAGGAATGTCCGGAACCGAAGATATTCAGGGAGGTTTTGAAGGTGGAAGAGTAGTGAAAGTAGGCGATACCTATCATATGTTTCCAACCGAAAGAGCAGGAGAAAAAGGAGTCGAATATTATTACGATCGTGTCAAAACTAAAATCGGGCATTGGACAAGTAAAGATGCCATTCACTGGAAAAGAGAATCCACGATTTATCAGGCGAGCGGAGTTTACGCCGTTACCGAAGACGATAATCCGATGAACGACCGCCGTTCGGCAATTTGGTCGTATATGCCGGTTTTTAACGAAAAGACAAACAAATGGTACGGCTATTATTTGGCTTATACTGTCCACAAAGAAATCCAACCCAATCATTCTTTTGGAAGAATCTGGCGTTGTGAATCAACCGTAGATGGAATCAACGGAATTGGTGGTCCGTACAAAGATATGGGTATCATCATGGAACCGGGTCTGGATTCACAGCCTTGGGAAGGTCGTCAGGGTGTGGCTTCCTTTTTTCCGTATAAAGTCGGCGATAAATATTTCGGATTTTACAGCGGTGCTTATCCGTTTGCCTCCTGGGCTGATTATCCGAAGAAATCAGGAAAAGGCTGGTTCGTGGCTTTAGCAGAATCGAATAGTTTAGAAGGACCTTGGACAAGATTAAACAAAGGTTTGGAACCGATAAAAACAATACATCCGCAATTTGTCGAAAATCCGATTGTGAGTCAGTTGCCAAACGGTTTATACATCGCCATTTTCGATGGAGGCCCTGAAGGCTGGGGACATCATTTACCCAATATGATTGGATACTCACTTTCGAAAGACGGAATCAATTGGGGAGAAGCACGCTATCTGCCTATAGAAACCAAAGTCGATAAATGGTGGGATATTATGCGAACGCCATTGTGTTTAATCCCCGAAGGAAATGACGTTTACACAATCGTATACAACGCCATCGATCTGAAAAAAAGATTCCATCCAACAGGAATGGTAAAAGTAAAACTGAACAAAGCCGTAATGGAATCCCGATTGAAAGAATTGAAAAATTAGACCACAGATTTTACGGATGAAACGGATTGGCACAGATTATTTAATTTTAAAATGATAAGAATCTGTGATAATCTTTTAATCTGTGGCAAGAAAAAAGAAAAGAAATCCGCGAAAATCGGTTTAGTCCGTGTCATCCGCGTGCCATAATAACATAAGAAATGAAAATTAAATACCTCACAATTGGAATAACAGTTTTGCTAATAGCGAGCTGTGCAACCAAATACAAAAAAAGGGAAATCAACGAAACCGTAATGAAGGAGATTTATAACGAAATCAAAACGCCTTACAAATACGGTTTGGTGATGGTACCAACGGACAACTCCTATAAAATGGATTGCCCGAGCATTTTCCGAAAAGACGGAAAATGGTTTATGACCTATCTGATTTATGACGGAAGAGGTTACGAAACCTGGCTGGCAGAAAGCGATGATTTATTGCACTGGAAACATTTAGGAAAAGTTATGTCCTTCTCCGAAAACGAAAAACACTGGGATGTGAACCAAAAAGCAGGATATATTTCACTACAAGACCCAACCTGGGGCGGAAGTTACGAATGGGAAAAATACGATGATAAATACTGGATGAGTTATTTTGGCGGAGACAGCAAAGGATACGAAGCCGGAGTATTGTCAATCGGAATGGCCTATACGACAGGATCACCAACAAAACCACATGAATTCCAAAGACTGGAAAATCCGGTTTTAACGCCAAAAGACAAAGACGTAAGCTGGTGGGACAACAGCACGATGTACAAAAACAGCGTCATTCGTGATAAAGAGAAATTAACTGGACATAATTTTATTATGTATTACAACGCCCGAGGCGACAGTTTGAAACCGCAAAAAGGTGCAGAACGAATTGGAATGGCAGTTTCTGACGATATGAAAACCTGGAAACGTTTTGGAAAAAATCCAGTGCTCAATAATCATAAAGGAATAACAGGTGATGCTTTTATTCAGAGGATTAATGATACTTGGGTGATGTTCTATTTTGGTGCTTTCTGGACAGGTTGGGATCAGGGTGCATTTAACCGCTTTGCCGTATCGAACGATTTAATCCATTGGAACGATTGGAAAGGCGACAATTTAATACAGTCATCAGAACCGTATGATGATATGTTTGCACACAAATCATTCGTCGTAAAACACAACGGAGTCGTTTATCACTTTTATTGTGCCGTAAACAAAGCAGAACAAAGAGGAATTGCAGTGGCAACTTCAAAAGATTTAGGAAAAAGCGAAACGAATTTTGTGGCACCACCTGAAAAGATTAAGAAGAATTAAGTATACAGAATCAAGTATTAAGATTTAAATAGTAAGTTTTGAAATTAACTAAAAGAAATATAATCCATTTTGTTCAACGTTTTTTTAAGGAAAAGTGTAGGAAACCATTAGTGTTTTCAAATTCAGGTCGTCTGCGTGCATCGGTCTTAATACTTAATACTTTTGCCTTAATACTTCCCTTTTTAGGGAATGCGCAATCCGTAACCGGCGAACCTGCAGGAATTCCTGAATTGCACAAAAAATACGAGTTCGCCCCTTGGGAAGACCCAACAGTAACCAGCATCAACAGACAGCCATCAAGAGCGACGGCGTATTCGTACACCAATATTGAAGATGCGTTAAAAGGCGACAGAACCAAAAGCCGAATCCAAATGCTGAACGGCGATTGGAATTTCAAATATGCCGTAAATTTAAAAGAAGCATCAAAAGATTTTTATAAAAATACAGTTTCAGGCTGGGATAAAATTGAAGTACCTTCCAACTGGGAAATGAAAGGATATGATAACCCGATTTATAAAAGTGCCGTTTATCCGTTCCGACCAATAAATCCGCCATACATTCCGAAAGATTATAATGGAATCGGTTCGTACCAACGCAGTTTTACAGTTCCTGCCAACTGGAAAGATATGACCGTGACTTTGCATTTTGGTGGTGTAAGTTCAGGATTTCAGGTGTGGCTGAACGGAGAGTTTTTGGGTTATGGAGAAGACAGCTGTTTGCCTTCCGAATTTGATATTACGCCTTATTTGAAAGAAGGGGAAAATGTCGTTTCGGTTCAGGTAATCCGCTGGGCAGATGGTTCGTATCTGGAAGATCAGGATCATTGGCGCGTGAGCGGAATCCAGCGTGAAGTGTTCATTATGGCTGAGCCAAAACTACGTATTCAAGATTTCTTTGTTCAAACCAAATTAGACAAGGAATACAAAGATGCTATTTTTAAACTGCGTCCAAAAGTAGAGAATCTGACTGGAGAAAAAATCAAAGATTATACTTTTAATGTTCAGTTGTATGATGCTAATAATGTGGCAATGTTCAAAGAACCGCTTCAAAAACCGGTGATTGATATGATTAACGAAAGTTATCCACGTCTGGATAATGTGCGTTTTGGAATGTTTCAGGAAACGATAAAAAACCCTAAGAAATGGAGTTCCGAAGAACCAAATTTATACACTTTGGTCGTTTCAATAAAAGATAAAAATGGCAATATTACCGAAGCCAAAAGCTGTAAAGTTGGTTTCCGTTCGATAGAATTTTCGAAAGAAAACGGTAAAATGTTAATCAACGGAAAAGAGACTTACGTTTACGGAATCAATCGTCACGACCATAATCCAATTCGCGGAAAAGCCTTAAACCGAGATGATATCAAACAAGATATTACGACGATTAAGAAGTTTAATTTCAATTTTATTCGTACCAGCCACTATCCAAACGATCCTTATTTTTATGAATTATGCGACCAATATGGAATTATGGTTATGGATGAAGCCAATCAGGAAACCCACGGAATCGGCGGGAAATTGGCCAATGATCCAAAATGGACAAACGCCTATTTGGAGCGTATGACCCGAATGGTCGAAAGAGATAAAAATCATCCATCGGTTGTGATGTGGAGTTTGGGTAACGAAGGCGGAAAAGGACCAAACCATTCGGCAATGGCAGGCTGGGTTCACGATTTCGATTTAACTCGTCCCGTACATTATGAACCGGCGCAGGGAAATCCGAAATTGGACGGTTATATTGATCCGCTTGATCCAAAATATCCTAAAACCATTGATCACGCCTACCGATTTGAAAATCCGCAGGATGAATCGTATGTGGATATGGTCAGCCGATTTTATCCTGGAGTTTTTACGCCTAAATTTTTAGTCGATCAAAAGAAAGATACCCGACCAATTATTTTCGTAGAATACTCGCACGCAATGGGAAATTCGGTTGGAAATTTAAAAGAATTATGGGATGAATTCCGTTCGCTTCCAAGAGTTATTGGAGGTTGTATTTGGGAATTTAAAGATCAGGGATTGGTAAAATTCGATTCACGATCAGGTCAGAATTATTTTGCTCACGGCGGAGATTTTGGCGAAAGATACCACGATGGAAACTTCAATACCAAAGGAATTGTCGATTCTAACGGAAAACCAAAAGGTTCTCTTTTTGAAAATAAATGGGTGTATCAGCCAGTAACTTCAACGTTAAAAGACGGCAATCAATTAGAAATAAAAAACCGAAGTGCGGTAAAATCATTAGCAGATTATATTCCGGTTTTGAAAATATTGGAAAACGGAAATGTTATCAAAACGCAGATTTTAAAACCTTTCAATTTAGAAGCGGGACAATCGACTACTTTAAATGTAAGTCAGTATTTGCCAAAAATGAAAAACGATGCCGAATACATTTTGAATATCGAATTCCAACTTTCGAAAGATGAACTTTGGGCTTCTAAAGGTTACGTTGTCGCGGAAGATCAGTTTCTGCTGAAAAAGAAAGAAGTTGTTTTAGAATCTAAAAAAGGAAATGTAAATGTTTCAGAATCCGAATCCGATTTTAATATCAAAGGAAAAGCTTTCGAAATCAAAATTAATAAAGTAAACGGAGCGTTGAGTTCGTATGTTTTCAATGGCGAAGAACAGGTTTTTGCACCCTTGCTTCCCAATTTCGCTAGACCGCTTACCGATAATGACAAGCGTGGATGGAAATCGCAAAAGCTTTTGAAACAATGGTACAAAGCAAAACCAAAGTTGACAAATATCAGAATGGATCAGTCAACTGCGGAAATTAAAATCACCAGCGACTATGAAATCATAAAAGACAGCGCGACTGTAAATGTGGTGTACAACATCAAACCAGACGGAACAATCAAAGTCGATTACAGTTTAAAAGCTTCGAATAAATTGCCAAACATTCCAAAAACCGGAATGCAGATGGGCATTCAGAGAAAATTCGACCAAATTTCGTGGTACGGAAAAGGAGAACTGGAAAATTACAATGACAGAAGTTTTGGCTCGTTTGTTGGAAAATATTCTTTGCCAATTAATGATTTTATCGAGCATTACCCAAAACCACAAGAAAACGGAAATAGAACCGAAGTACGATGGATGGCTTTGACAACGCCACAAAAAAATCAAGGTTTTGTATTTGTAAACGATTCAAAAGTTTTAAGTATGAGTGCGTGGCCTTATACACAGGAAAATTTAAGCGGAGCTTCACACACTTATGAGTTGAAAGACCCAGGATTTTTGACGATAAATATCGATTTAATTCAGATGGGTGTTGGAGGAAACGATAGCTGGACTTTGGTAGCACAGCCATTGGAACAATATCAGATTAAGTCAGGAGATTATCAGTATAGTTTTTATTTGATTCCTTTTACGGGTTCAAAAAATGAATTGGAAAGTAGTTTGAAGAAGTTTAAATATTAAGTTATCTATTGATAAAACCCGACAGGTTTTAAAAACCTGTCGGGTTTGCCAAATGAAATAATAAAGCAATGTTTCAAAAAAAACACCTCTTTTTTATTTTACTTTTTGTGGGATTCGTTTCCGCACAGGAAGTTCATAAAAAAGAAACAACGGAGTTCCAGCCTACAATCGAATCCTCAAGACCTTGGGTGTATTGGTATTGGATGCAAAGCGCGTATTCAAAACCCGGCATTACAGCCGATTTGGAAGCGATGAAACAAGCCGGAATTGGAGGAGCTTATTTAATGACGATTAAAGGTCCGGCAAATCCGCCATTGATGGATCCGCCGGTTTTGCAGTTGAGCAAAGAATTTTGGGATTTGGTACATTTTGCTTTAACCGAAGCAGACCGATTAGGGGTAAAAATCGCCTTCCACCCAGCAGATGGTTTTGCCGTTGCCGGAGGGCCTTGGATAACACCTGAAATGTCGATGCAAAAAGTGGTTTGGGCTGATATTACAGTGAACGGAAACAGCTTCAAAAACCTGCAATTGCCAGTTCCAAATCATTACAAAGATTATTATAAAGATATCGCCGTGTTTGCCATTCCGGTTAAGGAAAGTTATATCACATCCAATCAGAATCATCCTAAAATTACTTCTACTCTTGTCGATTTTGATGCTTCATTTTTGAGTGATTCAAAAAAAGATGATCAATTTCGATTAAAGGAAAAAGGATGGATTCAGTACGAATTTGATCAGCCGTTTTTGTGTAAATCCATTCAAATAGAAACCAAAGGAAATAATTACCAAGCGCATCGTTTGATTATTGCTGTAAGTGACGATGGTAAAAACTTTAAGAGTCTTGGCCGATTGATAACGCCTCGTCACGGCTGGCAGGATGTTGATGCGTTTTACACACACAGCCTTGTTCCAACAAAAGCCAAATACTTCAGGTTTGTTTATGATCCCGAAGGTAGTGAACCAGGAGCAGAAGATTTAGATCCTGCCAAATGGAATCAGGGTTTGAAAGTTGCGAAAATATATTTGTCGAATGAACCCTTGATAGATAATTACCAAGGAAAATCAGGAGCGATTTGGCGTTTGAGTCCGCAAACTTCGGCTGAACAAATCGGAAAAACTGATTGTGTTGACCAGTCAAAAATGATTAATATTTCCCAGTTTGTTGACGAAAAAGGTATTCTGAATTGGAAAGCTCCTTCTAAAGGAAATTGGCGAATTATTCGTTTTGGACATACATCAACTGGGCACGAAAATGCAACGGCAGGTGGAGGAAGAGGATTGGAAGTTGATAAGTTTAATGCCGAAGCAGTCCGTTTTCAACTGGATCATTGGTTTGGCGAAATGTTGAGAACTGCAGGGCCTGAACTGGCATCCAAAGTGGTCAAGATTTTGCATATGGACAGTTGGGAATGTGGGAGCCAAAACTGGTCACCTGTTTTTCAGGGGGAGTTTAAAAAACGCAGAGGCTATGATGTTGTAGATTATTTGCCGGTTATGACGGGGATTCCTTTAAATGATATTCAAACTTCGGAGAAAGTGCTTTATGATATAAGAAAAACTATTGCAGAATTAGTTTGTGATAATTTTTTCGGCACTCTGGCTGATGAAGCTAAAAAAGCAGGAGTGAAATTCAGTTCCGAAAACGTGGCGCCAACGATGATGAGCGACGGACTTTTACATTTTAAACACATCGATTATCCGAGTGGGGAATTTTGGCTGAAAAGCCCAACTCACGACAAACCAAATGATATGATCGATGCGATTTCAGGAGGACATATTTACGGAAAAGACATTATTCAGGCGGAAGCTTTTACTGAGTTAAAAATGGACTGGGATGAACATCCGGGAAATCTAAAAACGCTGGCAGACCGAAATTATGCTCTCGGAATCAACCGATTTTTCTACCACGTTTTTGTGCACAATCCGTGGATGGACAGAAAACCCGGAATGACTTTAGACGGTGTTGGTTCTTATTTCCAAAGAGATCAAACCTGGTGGAAACCCGGAAAAGCCTGGGTGGATTATTGCCAGCGAGTTCAGTTTCAGTTGCAGAAAGGAAAACCGGTTATTGATTTGGCGGTTTTTATTGGAGAGGATTTGCCTTCGCGTTCGATACTTCCGGATCGATTAGTGCCTTTTATTCCGAATGTTTTTGGAAAAGAACGTCTGGAAAGCGAAGCTATTCGGTTAAAAAATGAAGGTCAGCCTTCGATTAAAATTCCGAAAGAAATAACTTCGACTAAAAACTCAACAGATTTGTCACAATGGACAA
The DNA here is from genome assembly GCA_963511725.1 of uncultured Flavobacterium sp. Taxonomy (GTDB): domain Bacteria; phylum Bacteroidota; class Bacteroidia; order Flavobacteriales; family Flavobacteriaceae; genus Flavobacterium. The sequence goes on along the minus strand of CAUPKA010000005.1, from coordinate 136,035 downwards.
ACGCAATGAATGGTTATCAATACGATTCGTTCAATGCTGATGTTTTACTAAATAATGCCAAAGTTGAAAACGGAAAGATAGTTTTCAGCAATAGTATCGAATACGGAGCTTTATTATTTCCGGGGAGTCATAAAATGGCGCCGAATAAAATGATGTCTTTGGCTGTAGCCGAAAAAATATTGGAATTGGTAAAAGAAGGAGCAATTGTTTTTATTGACGAAAAACCGGATTTACAACCCGGAATACAATCAGAAACCAATCAAAAAAAATGGCAAAATACCATTGATGAAATTTGGAACAATAAATCGAATGCGTCGTCTTGGAAAATCGGAAAGGGAACAATTATTAAACTGCCTTATTTAGGAAATGATTTTACCTCCATCGGAATCGAACAAGATGTTTATTTCCCAAAATTAAACAGAGTCGATTCGGAAACAATTGCCTGGACACACCGAAAATCAGAAACGGAAGATATTTATTTTCTTTCCAATCAAAAAGAAGAAAAACGATCTTTTGAAGCTTCTTTTAGAACAGCAGGAAAAATTCCGCAATGGTACAATCCTGTAACGGATAAAACTATTGTTTTAAATAACTGGAAAATCGAAAAAGGAAGAACAATTGTTACAATTTCATTAGCTGAAAATGAATCAGGTTTTGTGATTTTTAAAGATAAAACCGAAATAATTTCTGTTAAAGGAACACAGAATAATTCAGAATTTGAAACGGTTCAGACTTTAGATGAAAGCTGGGAGTTGCAATTTGATTCTGAATATAAAGGTCCGAAAGAAGTTTTAAAAATCGACAAGCTTTTTGACTGGAGTACTTCTGGAAATGATGGCATCAAATATTATTCGGGAACGGCAACCTATCAAAAGGAATTAATTTGGAAAGGAAAAACCAATGATAAAATTTGGTTGGATTTAGGAATGATTGCCAATATTGCAGAAGTTAGCATCAACGGGAAAGATTGCGGTACGCTTTGGACTTTTCCTTATAAAACAGATATTTCGGAAGCCTTAAAAAAAGGAAAAAACACAATTGAAATTAAAATCACCAATACTTGGGCAAACCGATTGATTGGTGATGAAAAATTACCAAAAGAACAAAGATTAACCTGGACAACAGCGTCTTTTAGATTGCAGGAAGGAATATTATTAAAAGCCGGATTATTAGGGCCTGTTACGATTGTAAAAGAAAAAACAGAAAAGAAATGATACATTTTAGAAACCATATTGTTGCGATTTTTTTGATTTTAGGAAGTTTTCAAATCAACGCAAAAATCAAATTACCAGCACTGTTCTCGGATAATATGATGTTACAGCAAAAGTCGAATGTGCCGATGTGGGGCTGGGCAGATAAAAATGAAAACGTGAGTGTAAAAACGTCGTGGAATTCTAAAATCTATAAAACCAAAGCCGACGGTCAGGGAAAATGGAGAGTAGAATTGCAGACTCCCGTTGCGGGCGGTCCGTTTACGATTGAAGTCAATCAGGGAAAGGAAACCATTACGGTGAAAAATGTTTTGATTGGCGAAGTTTGGTTGTGTTCAGGACAGTCGAATATGGAAATGCCTTTGAAAGGTTTTCAGGGTCAGCCTGTAAAAAACGGTAACGAAATCATTGTTAGATCAACTAATAAAAATATTCGGTTAATTACGATTCCACGAGCCACAGTTTTAGAACCTTTGGATGATTTTGAAGGAAAATGGGAAACGGCTTCACCAAAATCTACGGCTAATTTTAGTGCAACGGCTTGGTATTTTGGTTCGATTTTGCAGGAAGTTTTACAAGTTCCGGTGGGTTTGATTCACGTTTCGTACGGCGGTTCGAGTATGGAAGGCTGGATGAATCAGGAAATGCTGAAAGATTTTGCAAGTGCCAAAATTCCAACTACAAAAGAAGAGTTGGCAAAAGATCCAAATCGTGTTCCGATGACTTTATTCAACGGAATGCTTTCGCCTGTGATTGGTTACGGAATCAAAGGCTGTATCTGGTATCAGGGCGAATCGAATTACGAAAGAGCTTCGGAATATACGGCTTTGATGAAAAAGATGGTCAGTAGTTGGAGAGGGTTGTGGAAACAAGGCGACTTTCCTTTTTACTATGCACAAATTGCTCCGTTTAATTATGCGCAATTTCATCCAAAAGACAATTTAGAGAAATACAATTCGGCTTATTTGAGAGAAGCGCAACTGAAAGCTTCAAAGGAAATTCCGAATTCAGGAATGGCAGTTTTGATGGATGTTGGTGAAGAAAATAACATCCACCCAATGGACAAGGAAAAAGGAGGAAACCGATTGGCTTTTCAGGCTTTGGCAAAAACCTACGTGATTGAAGGCTTCGAATTTGAAAGCCCAAAATACAAATCGATGGAAATAAAAGACGGCTCTGTAACGGTTTCTTTTGATAATGTTGAAAACGGAATAACGGCTTATGATAAAGAGGTTACAGGTTTTGAATTGGCGGGAGAAGATAAAATTTTCTATCCGGCAAAAACAGTAGTGCGTAGAAAATCAGTGGTTTTGACTTCTGATAAAGTTACAAAACCAGTAGCTATTCGCTATTTGTTTAAAGATTTTGCAAAAGCTGAATTGTTTAGCGGAGGCGGTTTGCCAATTTCGTCTTTTAGGACGGATGAATGGTAGATTTATTTTTGGTCATTCGTTCGCTTTGTCATTCTGAGGAACGAAGAATCCCCGTTTACAGCATCGACAAAGATTGACTCTTTTGATTGTGGAGTTACTTGCGGAGATTCTTCGTTCCTCAGAATGACAAACTAGAAGAATAAAATAATAATAAGTTTGAAATATACAATCTACATATTTTTCTTTTTTACGCTTTTTGCCAAAGCGCAAATTCCTGTGCTCGAAAATTACAACCAAATTTGGAATACACAAAGTAACAATGCCTCAGAATCGATGCCTTTTGGGGGTGGGGATATTGGTCTGAATGTCTGGGTAGAAAAAGGCGATTTGTATTTCTATTTTTCCCGATCTGGCACTTTTGACGAACACAATACTTTATTGAAATTAGGTCGCGTAAAAGTTAGTTTGACTCCAAATCCTTTCAAGGATAGTGAAGGATTTCGTCAGGAATTGGTTTTGAAAGACGGCTATATTTCGATTGCTCAAAAGGATACCAAAATCAAACTTTGGGTAGATGTTTTCAATCCAGTAATCCATTTGGATTTGGAAAGCAAAACACCTTTGAAAATGACTACTTCCTATGAAAGCTGGCGTCATAAAAATAGAGATTCCAAAGGAAAAGCCAATAACGCGAATTCTTATAAATGGGCACCACAAGGAGAGATTGTAACATTCAAAGATTCAATTTCTTTTGAAAATAACGGAGTTCAATTTTACCATAGAAACAGACAACAAACCGTTTTTGATGTTGCAGTAAAACAGCAAAAAATGGAATCGGTAAAAGATCAAATGCTGAATCCGTTGGCGAATTTGACTTTCGGTGGATTTATGACTGGTGATAATTTGAAACCTGAGGGAACGTATTTAGGAATCTATCAAAATACAGATTTTAAAGGATTCAGTTTGTCGAGTATAAAACCTTCCAAAAAACAAGCTGTAGAAATTCATTTATATACGAATCAATCGGATATATATTCGTGGAATAACGATTTAAAAAAACAAATTTCAGAGTATCAAATCAAATCAAAGCAAGCAGAAAAGAACACGATAAAATGGTGGAATAATTTCTGGAAACGTAGTTTTATTTATACCCAAAAAAGCAATTCAACAACCAAAGATTCAGTGTATCAAATTGGGCAAAATTATCAGTTGTTCCGCTATATGCTGGGTTGCAATGCGTACGGAAAATATCCAACGAAATTCAACGGTGGATTATTTACGGTCGATCCAGTTTTTACCAATCCTGATTTGAATTTCACGCCTGATTTCAGAAACTGGGGAGGCGGAACGATGGCGGCCCAAAACCAGCGATTGGTTTACTTTCCGATGGTGAAAAGCGGTAATTTTGATATGATGAAATCGCAATTGGATTATTATTTGAGTTTGCAGAAAAATGCCGAATTGCGTTCACAGGTCTATTGGAAACACGGCGGAGCCTCATTCACAGAACAACTGGAAAATTTCGGACTACCCAATCCAGCGGAATACGAATGGAAACGCCCAGCCAATTATGATCCGGGAATGGAATACAATGCCTGGCTGGAATACGAATGGGACACTGTTTTTGAGTTTTGTCAAATGATGTTGCAACAGAAAGAATTTGCGGGCGAAGACATTCAGAAATACAATTCGTTTATCATCAGCTGTCTTCGATTTTTTGATGAACATTACCAATATCTCGCAAAACAAAGAGGAAGAAAAGCATTGGATGGAAACGGACATTTAATTCTTTATCCGGGTTCGGGAGCGGAAACGTATAAAATGGCGAATAATTCGAATAGTACCATTTCAGCTTTGACTGTAATTACAGAACAGCTTTTAAAATTTTCTTCAAAAGAATTGTCTAATGAAGAAGTGGAATATTTGAAAGCTTTTCAAAAACGAATTCCACCTCTAAATTTTGGTCAAATTGAAAATCATAAAGTTTTGCTTCCGGCGAAATCTTGGGAGCGCATCAATAATTCCGAAGTCCCGCAATTGTATCCGGTATATCCATGGGGAATTTACGGCATAGGAAAACCTGATTTACAAACCGCTTTGAATACCTGGAAATACGATACGGATGCGATAAAATTCAGAAGTTATATTGGCTGGAAACAAGATAATATTTTTTCGGCTCGTTTGGGATTAACGGAAGAAGCCAAAAAATACAATCTGCTGAAAATGGCGAATTCTGATAGAAGATTCCCAGCCTTTTGGGGTCCAGGTTTTGACTGGGTTCCGGACCATAATTGGGGAGGTTCAGGAATGATTGGAATGCAGGAAATGCTTTTGCAGGAAGCGAATGGGAAAATCTATCTTTTTCCGGCTTGGCCAAAAGACTGGAATGTTCATTTCAAATTGTACGCGACAAAAAATACCACCGTTGAGGCTGAACTTGTAAACGGCGAATTGAAAGTTTTAAAAGTAATTCCTGAAGAAAGGAAAAAAGATATAATCAATCTGTTAAATAAATCGACAGAAGAAAAAATGAAATTAAATTAAAAGAAAATGATAAAGAAATTAGTAGGTTCTTTTGCTTTGGCAATGCTTTTGACAGCAAATGGACAAGCGCAGAATACCGACAAACAAATTGTAAAAGTCGATTTTGACTTTTTTCAAAGAAGACTGGAAGAAGTACACGATCCCAGTTACGAATCCTGGGTGGTTAACGATCAAAAAGAAGCGGAGAAATCATTTAACAATGTAACCTTCAAACTGAAAGGAAACTTTACTTCAAAATGGTATAAAGTCGGAATGAACGCGCCTCATTACAACAGATTAGGAAGCGACGGTTTGGTCACAGCTGAAAATTTGGAATTAAAAATCAGTGGATTAAAAGAGGGAAAACATACGCTTTTGACTTTTCATAATGCCTTTGATGTGATTACAGGAAAGACTTTTTCTCCAATCAAAATTTATGTGAACGGAAAATTAGAAGAGACGGTAAATGCAAGTCAGAGAGCGAATGCGAAAATCGATGCGACGATGGCCTATATTACTTTTAATGCAGAAAAAGGTAAAGATGTAATTATTCGTTTTGAAATCGATCCGACAACAAATCCGGATGTTATCAAACAAATAGTAATCAATGGTTTTGAAATTGATACACCAAACTTAATGAATCAGGCACGTACTCCAAAACCTGAAAACAGAAACGAGCACATTGTGGCTTTGGATAAAAAAGTAGTTTTAGAATGGGATGCTTCCAAAAAGGCTGTAGCACATAATTTATATTTTGGAGAAGATGCCAATGCGGTTGCTAATGCTAATGAATCTTCGAAAGAATTTAAAGGGAAATTAACCAAAACTCAATTTCCGCTTAGCGATTTGCACAGCGGGTCAACTTATTACTGGCGTGTGGATGAAGTGGATAGCAGAGGCGATGTAACTTTAGGGGATGTGTGGTCATTCAAACCGGCACAATTGGCTTTTCCAGGAGCGGAAGGATATGGACGTTTTGCTTTAGGTGGTCGTGGAGGAAAAGTGGTTGAAGTAACCAATCTAAATGATGACGGACCGGGAAGTTTGCGTGATGCAATCAATCAGGAAATCGGACCGAGAACTATTGTTTTTAATGTGGCTGGAAATATAAAACTGGTTTCACGATTAGTGGCGAACCAGCCATATATCACCATTGCAGGTCAAACGGCTCCGGGTGAAGGAATCACAATTAGTAGAGCACCTCTTGGATTGACAGGTAATGACGGAGTTGTGAGATTTTTAAAAGTGAGAATTGGTGGAGGAACGACTTTTGATGGAATGGGACTGACTGGGGCTAACGTTAGTATTATTGATCATTGTTCGATCAGTTGGACAATCGACGAATCGTTTAGTTCTCGTGGTGCGCATAATATTACGTTACAACGAACTTTAATTTCGGAAGCCTTAAATATAGCGGGTCACGATAAATATCCAGCTGGAAAAATGCACGGTTATGCGGCTACGATTGGTGGTGATATAGGAAGTTTTCACCATAATTTATTAGCACATAATGAAGGCAGAAACTGGAGTATTGGCGGAGGTTTAAATGGTGATGGTTATTACGGAGGACGTTTGGATATTCGTAATAATGTGGTGTACAATTGGGGACATCGTGCCACAGATGGAGGAGCGAGTGAAGTGAATTTTGTCAATAATTATTACAAACCAGGCGTTTCTACTAAAATATTCGTGGCACTAAATGCACAAATTGAAGGCGTGGGAAAAGGAAAACAGCAATATTATTTTGATGGAAATGTGATGCCGGGTTATTTTGATGAAAAAAATCAGGATAAGGGAAGAAAATTTACATTATCAAATAAGGCGACTGCAGATTATGAGGTGTTTTTGCCAAAACCATTTTTTGAATCTTTTGTAAATACACAATCAGCTGAAGCCTCGTATAAAAATGTACTGTCGGATGTGGGAGCGAATCAGCCGTTTTTCGATAAACACGATAAAAGAATTGTGGACGAAACCCTAAAAGGAACTTTTACATATAAAGGAAGCAAAAGCGGTTTAGGCGGAATGATTGATAATGAAGCAGATGCTGGTGGGTGGCCAAATTTTGCAACCGAAACACGTCCTGTAGATTGGGATATGGATCACGACGGATTACCAAATTGGTGGGAAAAAGCTTTTGGATTGAATGAAAATTCGAAAGCTGGAGATTTTTCAGATGCAAATTCAGATACTGATAAGGATGGATTTACACAGTTGGATAATTATTTAGATTGGCTGGCAAAACCTCATTATTTTGTGAATTCTGGTGAAAAAACAACTTTAATTCTGGCAGATTTTTTCAAAGGTTATGAGAAAAAACCGGTTTATACTTTTTCGGAAGTTAAAAATGGTAAAGTAGTTTTAAAAGGAAAAGAAATTCAATTTACGGCAAGTGAAAAAGGATTTGGTTCTTTTATTATTACTGTTAAAGATGCCGATGGGGATTCGATGAGTCGTACGATAAATTTCTTTGTTAAATAAAATTAGTTTGTTTACCGCAGATTCGCAGATTTTTCATTAATTCATTAAAAAATCTGCGAATCTGCGGTGAAATTAGCGTTTTGGCCCGTGACAAATAATATCTTGACCATCATTAAATAAATTTTTAAAAATGAAAAAGCAAATTATTCTATTGTCAACGATACTTTTTTCGACAGCTTTTGTAGCTCAGAATAAAGGTTTGGTTGCCAATTCAAATAGTCCTTATTCCAAATTACAAAGCGTCAATTTACAGGATGTGAAATGGACAAATGGGTTTTGGAAAGAACAATTTGATGTAGAAACCAAAAATACTTTGCCGTATATGTGGGATTTGTATCATAACGATTCGATTTCGCACGCTTATAAAAATTTCGAAATTGCTGCTGGCGAAATGAAAGGAACTTTCAAAGGCCCTTCTTTTCACGACGGTGATTTTTACAAGATTTTTGAAGGAATGGCCGCGACTTATGCCGTTACAAAAGATAAAAAACTAGATGCCGAAATGGATAAAGCTATTGCGCTATTTGCCAAAGCACAACGTAAGGACGGCTATTTGCATACGCCAGTTTTAATCGACGAACGCTGGGGAACTTTAGGGCCGGAAGAAGTAAAAAAACAACTGGGTTTCGAGAAATACAATATGGGACACTTGATGACTGCGGCCTGCATTCATTATCGTGCCACCGGAAAAACTAATTTTCTGGACATTGCGAAAGGCGTAGCTGATTTTTTATATGACTTTTATAAAAAAGCATCACCGGAATTAGCCCGAAATGCAATTTGCCCTTCACATTATATGGGAATTGTCGAAATGTACCGTACTACGAAAAATCCAAAATATCTGGAATTAGCGAACAATCTGATTGATATTAGAGGAACGACCAATGACGGAACAGATGACAATCAGGATAGAATTCCGTTTAGACAGCAGACTACTGCAATGGGCCATGCCGTAAGAGCTAATTATTTGTACGCTGGTGTTGCCGATTTATATGCAGAAACCGGAGAAAAGAAATTACTGGATAATCTGGAATCAATTTGGGATGATGTGACGTACCGAAAAATGTATATTACAGGTGCTTGCGGTTCTTTGTATGACGGAGTTTCTCCAGACGGAACTTCTTACAATCCTGCCGATGTACAGAAAATACATCAGGCGTATGGCAGACCTTTTCAATTGCCAAACGCTACAGCTCATACCGAAACTTGTGCTAATATTGGAAACGTTTTATGGAATTGGAGAATGCTACAAATTACGGCTGATGCCAAATATGCAGATGTTGTAGAATTAGCCTTGTATAATAGTGTGTTGTCAGGAATTAGTTTGGAAGGGAAGGAATTCTTTTATAATAATCCGTTGAATGTTTCTAAAGATTTGCCTTTCAAACAAAGATGGAGTAAAGAGCGTGAAGGTTATATTGCTTTGTCGAATTGTTGTGCGCCAAATGTAACGAGAACAATTGCCGAGGTAAGCAATTACGCCTATAATTTTTCGAAAGAGGGATTGTATGTGAATTTATACGGAAGCAATAATTTGAATTCATTGACTTTAGGGGGAGAGAAAATTGAAATCGAACAACAAACCAATTATCCTTGGGATGGAAAAATTACGTTGAAAATTCTAAAAGCACCAAAAGATATTTACGCTTTTTTCCTGAGAATTCCGGGTTGGAGTCAGGGAACAACAATTTTAGTTAATGGAAAAAACAGCAATGATGTAATTGTTTCAGGTTCGTACCAAAAAATAGCACAAAAATGGGAAAAAGGAGATGTCATCGAATTGAATATACCAATGCCGGTTGAATTAATGCAAGCCAATCCATTAGTAGAAGAAGTGAAAAATCAAGTTGCCATAAAAAGAGGTCCGATTGTGTATTGCTTAGAATCGAATGAGCTTCCTGCGAATGTGAAAGTGAATGATCTGATTTTAAATGTAAATTCTAAATTCACTACCGATTTTATCCAAATAGACAACAGACAATTGTTGAGTATAACTGCGAGTTCATCAATAACTCTTGATGCTGATTGGGGTAAAAAATTATACAAACCTATTTCCGCTAAAGAAAAGACTACAGTTTCTGTTAGATTAATTCCTTATTTTGCTTGGGGAAATCATGGAAAAGGCGAAATGTCCGTTTGGTTATCACACTAATTCTTTATATGAGAAAATAAATATTTCTGATATTATTAATTGCATAATTGATTTAATAATAAATGTTTAAAACACTAATTATTTAAGAATAGTTAGTGTTTTTTTTATTTTAATTGTTAATAGTGGAAAAATTTCATCATAATTTTATGATAAGTGTTTTTATTTTAATAATTGAGTAAATACAGCATAGTACAGGATGCGTGAGTATGTGTATCATTATAAATTTGGGACATGTAATAAATGTTGTTTTTACATTTAAATACCGAAAACGATATAGGTATTATTAGCATTTATTCTATTAACCAACCTAACAAATTAATAATTAACTAAAACAAATTTTATGAAACAAACACTAGTAGTGAGAAGATGTAGTGTTATTTTATTTGTACTGATGAGTATGATTACTTATGCTCAAAATTCAGGTGAACAAATAACAGTTATGGGGACAGTTACTGATAATTCAGGACAACTTATACCGGGGGTTAACGTAACCGAAAAGTCCTCGAAAAACACTGTAACTACAGATTATAATGGAAAGTATGAGATTAAAGTAAAGAGTGATGCTACATTGGTATTTTCTTTTATTGGAATGAGAAAATCAGAAATCCCTCTATCTGGGCGTACAATTGTAAATGCTAAATTGCAAGAAGATTCTAATCAATTAGAAAGCGTTGTTGTTGTGGGTTATGGTAATCAGAAAAAGTCGCACTTAACAGGTGCAGTTTCGACTGTAAAAATGAGTGAAATAGAAGATCTTCCTGTAGGTGATTTGAATACTGCTATACAAGGAAGAGTTTTAGGGGTTGGTATTAATTATACTTCTAATAGGCCTGGGGAAAAATCTACATTAACTATTCGTAATGCTAAAGTATATGGTAAAGATGCCGGAAATACAAATCCATTGTACGTTATTGATGGAGTTTTGCAAACGGATTCGCAGGGTAACAACGATACTACTTTATATGATAATTTAGATGCATCTGAGGTTGAGAGTATTTCCTTCCTGAAAGATGGAGCTGCGGCTGTTTATGGTGCGCGTTCAGCACAGGGAGTTGTTTTGATAACTACCAAAAGAGGTAAAGTTGGGGAGCCAAAATTTACTTATAGTGGAACATATGGTCTTAATGATAAGATTTATGAAGCCAAAGTCTTGTCTCCGTATGAATTTGGAAAATATGTAAATTTGGTTAATGGTCCAAGTGGTTTCAATAAAACAGATACAACTAACAAAAATAATTTCTTTAATGATGCTGAATTGGAGCATTTTAAAAAAATAAATAATAATGTTTTAGATAAAGAATGGTCACCTTCTTATACAATGCGTCACAATCTTAATATGGGTGGTGGTACAAATAAGGCAACTTATTTTGCGGGAATTTCTTATTTCAAACAAAATGGAAATTTAGGTGATTTAGAATATGATAAATATACTTATCGTTCTGGAGTTGATGTAAATATGTCAAGTAATTTGAAAGCTGGTTTTCAAGTTTCTGGATATTATTCCGAAAAATCAGGATCACAGAATAAAATTGGTGGTTCAAATCCTGAAAGAGATTATACTACTTTACTAACTCGAATTCCGTATATACCAATGTATATAAATAGTCTTCCGGTAGTTTATGATGGAAGTAGAACAAATTCATTCAGTTTATGGCATTATAATGAATTCATAAATTCAGATAATAACAAAGGAAATAATAATAGTAATACAACTGTAAATTTATTTATGGAGTATAAAATTCCTTTTGTAAAAGGAATGTCTGTAAGAGGTTCTTATGCTCGTAGCATGTCGAATGAACGATCTCAAGAGTTGGGGACCTTTTACAGCTTGACAAGGTTTAAGGGAACTGGAGGGAATGATTATATATTGGACGAAACTGCAGAAAATTTGGGACAGATTAATGTTACCAATGCAACAAGTAATACAGGTACTTCTACATTGCTTTTTGACAATACATCACAGGTTTCTCAACAATATAATTTTAACACTAATTATGCAAGGGATTTTGGAAAAAGTAGTGTAAGTGCTTTATTTGCAATTGAAAGATCAGAATTCGAGTGGCATGCCGAAAGAGTTTCAAAAACCAATCTGTCAGCGGTAACAACATTACCACCGCCAACAAATGGGACTACATTAACTCCAGGTGTTTTTGATGATAATTCTTATTCAAAAAAGAGAGAAGGGGGGACTTTAGGTTATGTAGGGAGAGCGAACTATGCTTATGCCGATAAGTATTTAGCAGAGTTTCTTTTTCGTTCAGACGCATCAACTAAGTTCGCGCCTGAGAATTATTGGGGTAATTTTTATTCTGTATCAGCAGGTTGGGTAATTTCTAAAGAAGATTTTTTTAAGTCTAAAACAATAGATTTTTTAAAGGTAAGGTATTCTGTAGGGCTTTTAGGAAAAGATGCAACAAATGCTTGGGGTTGGTCTGCTCGTTATGATGTTCAGAATAATGGGGCTGCAGTTTTTGGTGGGAATAATCTTGCTCCCAATGGAGTTTCTCCAGGAAGGGGTATAAACAGAGATGCACGATGGAGTGATGAAATCAAAACAAATTTTGGTTTTGAGTCCAAGTTTTTAGACAATAGAATGTCATTTGGTATAGATTCTTATTATAATATAGGGACTGATATTTTTACAACTGTAACAGGAAATGTGCCTTTTTCAGTAGGGGGAGCATTTGCTCCAGTAAATTATAGTGCTGTTGATCAGTATGGTTATGAGGTGGAATTAGGTTGGAATGATAATATTGGAAATGATTTCAAATATGGTATTGATATGCGTTTTGGATGGAGTGATGATAAAATAAATAAAGGGGATTTTAACGATTTAGATCAACTTAAACCCTGGGTAGCTAAACAAGGAAAATCGTCAGATAATGGTGTGTGGGGTTATGATTATCTAGGAATGTTCAGAACTCAGGCTGATATTGATAACTATGTAAGTACATATAATATTACTGAAATGAACGGTATTCCTAAAGCTTCTTTTAAGCCAGGAATGCTTTATTATAGAGACGTTAGAGGGACCTTTAATACCACTACAGGAGAATTTGCTCCAGCCGATGGTAGAATTACTTCTGATGATTTAGTACAATTATCAAAAAAAGCCACTACTCAGTATTCGATTGGTACAACTTTGCGACTATACTATAAAGGGTTTAGTTTAAATGCAGTAGTAAATGCTAATTTCGGCGGAGGTTGGGCTTCCATTCCAGATAGAGGAGGAATGACTGCTTCGAGTACGGAAATAAATATTAACAACATACAACAAAATTTGCCAGCATTTTGGGCTGATGTTTTTGATCCAGTAAACAATCCGAACGGAAAATATCCGCTTCAAGGGACTCACTCGGCAGCAGTAGCTTCAAATTCGGTAGAGTCTAGTTTTTGGAGTGTAGATCCTTTTAGAATTAGTTGCAGAAATATTAATTTATCCTACTCTTTACCCCAGGTTGCTTTGAATGCAATCAAGATTAGTAGTTGCAGGATGATTGTCACAGCACTAAACCCATTTAATTTATACAATCCTTATTCTTATAGAGATGTTAGTGGATCTTTTGCAAATTACCCTACATTGAGAACAATTTCTTTGGGGCTGAATGTTGGATTCTAAATTTGTCATTAATTTAAATTTAAAGTTATGAAATTAAAAAATATAAAATCAATTGGTTTTTTTGCCATTTCTTCCATTTTTATTTTTGGAAGTTGTAGTGATGAATTTTTAGTAGAAAAGGAAAACTACGAAACACTTACTAATGATGTTTTTAGGTATCCTGTTTATGCAAAACAATATGTAGATCGAATTTATGATAGATTTTTACCGGGTAATAATTCAAGTGCTTTCATTTGGGATCTTGCTACAGGATCTACGCCAGACAATTTTACTAAAACTACCGACGAATTAGCAGGAGAAACACCATGGAATAGGGTTTGGGGTTCTATATTAATTAGCCAAGATCATTGTTTACCTTATTTAGGTGCGCCATTAACAGGTTCAATAGTAAATAATCCTTATACAAGGATTAGGGATATTAACTTGTTTTTAGAACAGATAGAAAATTTTGGTATGGCTGACGCAGACAAAAAACCTCTAAAGGGGCAAATGTATTTTTGGAGAGCCTATCAATATTTTGAATTAATAAAATTATATGGAGGTGTTCCTATTGTTTTAAATGCTCAAGTTCCAGCATTTGAAGGTGTTGAAGGAGGAGATGCTATTAAGGTTTCTCGTAGTGCTACTTCTGTCTGTATAGATCAAATAGTATCTGATTTGGATAAAGCAAAAGGCTTATTGCCAGGTAAATGGACATCAGCTGCAGATTGGGGTAGGATTACCAGTGGAGCTGCTTTAGCTTTAAAAGGTAGGGTTTTACTAACTTGGGCAAGCCCTTTATTTAACCGTACAGATGATGTTTCTAGATGGCAGCGTGCTTATGATGCTAATACAGAAGCAAAAGCTCTTTTGGAAGACAATGGATTTGGTTTGTTTGTAGCTGGAGGTACTGCTAATGGTTTCGCTTGGGGAAATATGTGGAATACGGAGTTAAATAATCCAGAAGCAGTTATTGTTTATGGTTTTAATGATAGTGCGTTGTCAGGATTAAAAAATAATTCACATGAATCAGCCTGTCGTCCGAAGGTTATTTCTGGGGCTGGGTCAATTGCGCCTACTAAACAAATTGTTGATGCTTTCCCAATGATCGACGGTCGACCAACAACGAGTCCATCTAGTACATATCCATACAACTCAAAAGTGTTTTACAAGAATAGGGATCCTCGTTTAGGTAAAACTTTCGCGTATAATGGTAGTGAATGGAAATATTCTCAAAATACTTCTTTTGTATTGTGGACCTATAGCTGGAAGACAGCTGCAAGTAATACAACTCCAAACAATTATACAGAGGGTAATAGCAACAAAAATAGTACTGGTATTTATTTAAGAAAAGCTACTATAGATAACGCAAGTAACACAAACATTTTTAAAAATAGCGGTACTGATTTTATAGAATTGCGTTTTGCTGAAGTATTGTTAAATCTTGCTGAATCTGCTATTGGTATAAATAAATTGGCTGAGGGTAAAGATTTAATTGGAAAAGTGAGAGCAAGAGCGGGTATTATTAATGGAGATGGTAGTTATGGATTAGCATCGGTTGCTACTAGAGATCAACATTTTGCTGCAGTGCTAAATGAACGTAAAATAGAATTTGCATATGAAAATAAACGTTTTCACGATTTAAAACGTTGGATGCTTTTTGATAATAGTACAGGTCAGAATACTAGATTGGGAATACCTCAAATTGACGGAACTATAAGAACAGGCTATTTCATTGACTCTAAGAAAACAGACGGTTCTTCTTATACAGGTGTGGCAACTGCTGATCCATTTTTTGTTACATCTGGTAATGCTCCTGTTGTAAATAGAGTAATTACTTCATATCCTTATACAGTTCCGCCATCAGGAAAAGTACCTGGAAAAGTAATAGCTAATGCTGCAGAATATTTAGAATATTTATATCAATATTATTTTGAATTAATTGAAAAAACAGATTTAGAGAGTACTGCTACTCCAGGATGGAAATTTAAATGGTATCCAGAGTATTATTTCTTTGGAATTAGAGAGAATTTAATGAACAATGCTCCTTATTTAGAACAAACTAAAGGATGGAATGGTGGTACATTTGATCCGACTAAATAATTAAATTAAAATAAAATAAATCACCTGTATTTCCCAAAATACAGGTGATTTAGTTATAAAACATCATTGTAACATAAAATTAACATGAAAAATTCTGTTTTATCCATTTTAGTTCTCTTGTTTGTAGGGAACGTGAAATGTTTTGCCCAGTACCCAAAAATTAGCGCTGAAATGCAAGCACAATCAAAAGCCTTTATTGACGAAGCTGATAAACTTTCGGACGAAGCTTGGGAAAAAGCACTAGTAATTATAGAAGAAGAGGCCAAACACGGCAAGCCATTCATTCCATGGGCATCAAGACCAAACGATTTGCCACAGGCATCCATACCTGCTTTTCCAGGTGCTGAAGGAGGAGGTATGTACACTTATGGAGGTCGTGGCGGAAACGTTTACACCGTTACAAGTCTTGAAGACAGAGGGCCAGGAACCTTACGTGAAGCTTGCGAAAAAGGCGGAGCCAGAATTATCGTTTTTAATGTTTCAGGAATTATCAGAATCAAAACTCCTTTAATCATTCGTGCGCCTTATATCACGATTGCGGGACAAACAGCCCCTGGTGATGGTATTTGTATTGCAGGAGAATCGGTTTGGATAAATACACACGATGTTATTATTAGACACATGCGTTTCCGCAGAGGAGAAACTTTCGTAGGTCGCAGAGATGATTCTATTGGAGGAAATCCTGTTGGAAATATCATAATCGATCACGTTTCGGCAACTTGGGGATTAGACGAAAATATGTCAATGTACCGACACATGTATAGTCCTGGAGCCACTTATCCAGATGAAAAGAAACCTACAGTAAACATCACCATTCAAAACAGTTTGTTTGGAGAAGCATTGGATACTTACAACCACGCATTCGGAAGTACTTTAGGAGGGGAAAATTGCTCTTTCATGAGAAATATGTGGGCGAGCAATGCGGGAAGAAATCCATCTATAGGTTGGAATGGTATTTTCAATTTCGTAAACAATGTTGTGTACAATTGGTATAACAGATCAACAGACGGTGGTGATTACACAGCCAACTATAACATCATTAACAATTTCTATAAACCAGGACCTGTAACCGATTTGACTCAGCCTATTAGCTACAGAATCCTAAAACCGGAATCAGGAAGAAGCAAACTGGCTTACATGGTTTTTGGTAGAGCATACGTAAATGGAAATGTCGTTAATAATAACGAAAAAGTGTCCAAAGACAACTGGGATGGCGGTATTCAAATTGAAAATAAAAAAGGGGAATTAATGACCTATGATGAATCCAAAGTTTATTTCGATAAAATGAAAGCAGACAAACCTTTTCCAATGCCTTGGTTTTCTAAAATTATGACTGCTCAGGAATCTTATGATTTTGTTCTTAAAAATGTAGGTGCCACTTTACCAATCAGAGATAAAGTAGATGAAAGAATCGTAAGAACAGTAAAAACGGGAGTTCCTGAATATGCTAAAGGATTAGAGAAAAAAGAATTTTATCAGTTTGAACACCGTCGTTTGCCTATGGACTCGTACAAACAAGGTATTATAACCGATATTTCGCAAGTAGGCGGTTATCCTGAATACAAAGGAAAACCTTATTTGGATACTGACAAAGATGGTATACCAGACAAATGGGAGAAAAAATACGGTTTAAATCCAAATGATGCTTCAGATGCTAAAGGAGATTTAAACGGTGATGGATATTCTAATATCGAAGATTATATCAATGGCGTAAACCCTGCAATCAAAATAGATTGGAAAGATTTGGCCAATAATAAAGAAACATTAGTTAGACCTTTATTGGATTAAGATTGAAGTCTCGTCTCCCTCTCCTTTGGAGAGGGCTGGGGTGAGGTTTTTTTAGATACAGATTAATAAATTCCAGTTTCAACTCAATGCTTAGCATAGTAGGTCTGGAGAAAATCATAAAAATGAAAAAGATAACTATAACATTATTATTTCTGCTTTTTGCTTTTTGCAAAATAAGCGCACAACAATATCAGGATCTGGAATATATCAAAGTGACCAATGAAAGAGCAACTAAAATAGTTGAGAAGTTAGCGTTGGGCAACAAAGAAAAAGAAACGGCTGTAACCAATATCATTGCACAGCAATTCCGTGATTTGAGTAAAATTCAGGACGCAAGAGATGCAGAAATCAAAAAAGTAAAAGAGGACAGTACTTTATCCAAAGAAAAACAAAACGCATCAATTGCTAAATTGAAATCGAGTGCCGATAAATCAATTGATAAATTGCATAAAGCCTATTTGAAAAAACTAGGAACTCAGTTAAACGATGCTAAAATTATTGAGGTTAAAGACGGAATGACTTATGGAGTCCTGCCTATTACTGTTGCTGGTTATAACGATATGTTGCCTAATTTAAACAAAGAACAAAAAGAGTATATTTATAATGCTTTGGTGGAAGCCAGAGAGCACGCTATTGATGGAGGTTCATCTAAAGAAAAGCACGGATGGTTCGGCAAATACAAAGGAAGAATCAATAATTATTTATCAAAGCAAGGTTATGATTTAAACAAAGAAAGTGCTGACTGGCATAAACGAGTTGAAGAACGCGAAAAAGCTAAATCAGCCAATAAGTAATCAATTTTATAATTCCTAAAAAGGATTCCAATGCTTAACATTTTCGAAAATAATATCACAAATAAGGCTTTTATGGCAGTTGTTTTTTGTCTGTCTTTTTCATCGGTATTTGCCCAATATCCAGAAATTCCAAAAGAAGTTCAAGCCAAAACCGACACTCTTTTAGCAAGAGAAGAAAAACGTTTAGCGGAAATCTGGGCAACTAATGCAAACATTCTTAAAGAAGAAGCAAAACACGGCAAACCTTATTTGCCTTGGGCATCGTATCCCAAAGATTTTGTACCTGCAGAAATTCCTGCTTTCCCGGGTGCCGAAGGTGGTGGTGCTTTTACCCAAGGAGGTCGTGGCGGGAAAATATTTGTGGTGACTACTTTGGAAGACAGCGGTAAAGGAACTTTTAGGGAAGCTTGCGAGGCCGTTGGTGCGAGAACGATAGTTTTCAATGTTTCGGGAATTATTCGATTGAAAAATCGAATAAGCATGCGTGCGCCATATGTGACAATCGCTGGGCAAACTGCTCCCGGTGACGGAATATGTATTGCAGGAGAAACATTAGAAATAGACACGCACGACGTTATCATCAGGCATATGCGTTTTCGTAGAGGTGCGACCGATGTTGCCAGAAGGGACGATGCCCTTGGCGGAAATCCTATCGGGAACATTATTGTGGATCACTGCTCGGTAAGTTGGGGATTGGACGAAAATATTTCTTTGTACCGACACCAATTTATGGCAAATGATAAATCAAAATTGGAGAAATTGCCAGCTGTGAATATTACCATCCAAAACACGATTTCCTCGGAAGGTTTGGATACCTATAATCACGCTTTCGGAAGTACTATCGGAGGATTAAACAGTACCTTTATGAGAAATTTATGGGCTGATAATATTTCCAGAAATGCTTCAATCGGAATGTACGGAGATTTTAATTTTGTAAATAATGTGATATTCAATTGGTGGAACCGTTCTCTGGATGGAGGTGATTATCGTTCGATGTTCAACATCATCAATAATTATTTTAAACCGGGACCAATAACACCAACAGATCAGCCAATTCGTTACAGAATTCTGAAACCGGAATCCGGTTACATGAAGCCTAAAACTTATGGAAGAGCGTATGTTTCAGGAAATTTCATTGTAGGTTCTCCTGAAGTTACAGCAGATAACTGGAATGGCGGAATTCAATTAGAAGATCTTTCATTGGAACAATCCAAAGAATATTTAGAAATGATCAAACAGCCGAAACCATTTGCAATGCCTCAGTTTAAAATAATGAAGGCAGAAGAAGCGTATGAATTTGTGCTGAATAATGTTGGTGCAAATATCCCAAAAAGAGATGCTGTTGATGAACGCATCATCAAACAGGTTCGCACCGGAAAAATTGAATCAAAAGACGGATTGGAGAATGCAATTGGTAAAGAATACATTAAAAGAAGATTACCTGCCGATTCATATAAAAAAGGAATTATTACGCATCCAGATCAAGTGGGCGGTTATCCGGAATATAAAGGAAAAGCCTATAAAGATTCTGATGCTGATGGAATTCCTGACAATTGGGAAACTAAATACGGCTTGAATCCAAAAGATGCTTCCGATGCCAACAAAGATTTAAACGGCGACGGTTATACCAATATCGAGAAATATTTTAACGGTATAGATCCAACAAAAAAAACTGATTGGTCGAAGGCAGAAAATAATACTGATACATTGGCACAATCGAAAGGATTGTTACAGTAATTTTTTAAATTTCTTTAATAAAATAAGTTCAAGTTTGTTATTTCGACGAAGGAGAAATCACATTAGCAGAAAACGCACGGTTGCGGAATATTGGATGCGATTTCTCCTTCGTCGAAATGACAAGAGTGTAGAAAATCTAAATTCCAAGAAAGTTAAATAAAAATGAATTTTATCCAATTAAAAAATATAATTACAAAACAGGATTTACTCGTTTTATCCTGTTTTGTTATTTTCTTTAGTGCTAATATTAAGGCGCAAAATACATTTCCGGATATCGTAAAGACGAAAGATGGAAAACTTTCTTTGATTGCAGACAGTAAAGGAAACCAAATTCCTGATTTTTCGTATGCGGGATATATGGCTTCGGAAAAAGCGATTCCGAATGTGGACAATAAAATTTTTGTTCCAAAACAAGAAGAAGATGCGACCCAAAAAATACAATCGACAATTGATTACGTCAGCAATTTAAAACCAGATAAATCGGGTTTTAGGGGTGTAGTTCTTTTGGATAAAGGGATATTCAAAATCAGCGGAACTTTATATATCAAAAAATCTGGAGTAGTTATTCGCGGAAGCGGAAATATGGATAACGGAACCGTTCTTTTGGGAACTGGACTGGAAAGAGAATCTTTAATTCGCGTTCTTGGTGTCGATGACAAAAAATATGCAGAGACTTTTGAATTCAATACGGCATATACGCCACTTGGAACTCAAAAAATTCAATTAAAAAATGCTTCCAAACTAAAAGTTTCAGACGAAATCATCATCAGCAAACCTTTAACCGATATCTGGATTAAAGAGTTAAAAATGGATGATTTTGGAGCAGAAACAGGTTGGATTGGCTGGAAGAAAAATGATTGGGATATTAGCTGGAATAGAACTGTAACCCAAATCAACGGCAATGAAGTGACGTTAAACGCACCATTATCAATGACTTTGGACGATATTTACGGAATTTCAAAAGTGACGGTATATTCTTGGCCAGGACGAATTGAGCAAATCGGAATCGAAAATATTTTGATGAAATCGACTTATAATGCTTCGAATCCAAAAGACGAAGAACATCGTTGGCAAGCCATTAGCATTGAAAACACTAGAAATGCTTGGGTAAAACAGGTGAATTTCAAACATTTTGCGGGAGGAGCAGTTTCGTTGTTAAAATCAGCTCAACAAATTACAGTTGAAGATTGTATCGCAACCGAACCGATTTCTGAAATAGGAGGTTTTAGAAGGCTTACTTTTTATACCGAAGGACAACAAACTTTGTTTCAACGTTGTTACTCCGAAAATGGATATCACGATTTTGCTGTGGGCGGTTTTGGAACTACGGGTCCAAATGCTTTTGTGCAATGTGAATCGTCTATGGCTTTCAATAATAGCGGAGCAATCGGCAGTTGGGCTACGGGAGTGCTTTTTGATATTGGATATATAGATGGACAAGCTCTAAGTTATAACAACAGAGAACAAAATGGAAGAGGTGCGGGTTGGACTGCAGGAAATAGTGTAATTTGGGAGACTTCTGCATCCAAAATAGAATGTTACAATCCGACAACGTCACAAAATTGGGCGTTCGGTACTTGGGGTGGAATTATGGCGGGGGATGGTCATTGGAAAGATGTAAACGGTCATATCAGTCCGAGAAGTTTGTTTTATGCGCAATTAGAAAACAGACTCGGAAAACTTCCCGTAAACCCGTTTGTTTATGATTTAGGTTCAGAACCTTCATCAAGTCCTGCTGTTGAAGTGGCCCAAGAATTAACCAAAAATTCTGTTGCTCCAAAGGAAAGTTTAGTGGAGTGGATTGCAGAAGTTTCAAAATTGAATCCAATTAACACGAATGCTTCTGGGCTTAAAAATGTAAACGATTTAAAAACAAATTCAAATACAATTGCTGAGAATAAATCCAAAGTGATAACCAAAAACGGTTGGCTTACTTACGATGGTAAATTAATTGCAGGGAACCGATTGAGCGTGCCTTGGTGGAGAGGAAGTCTTAGAGATAGTGATATTTCTAAATCATTGCCCGATGTCACAAGATTTGTTCCGGGCAGAATAGGTAAAGGATTTACAGATAATATTAACGAAGTGGTTGATTATTTGGCGACCAATAATATGATTGCTTTAGAACATAATTACGGATTATGGTATGAGCGAAGAATGGATGATCACGAACGCGTTCGTCGTTTTGATGCCGATGTATGGCCACCGTTTTACGAACAGCCGTTTGCCCGAAGCGGACAGGATTTGGCTTGGGATCAATTGAGCAAATACGATTTGACAAAGTTCAATGATTGGTATTGGAATCGTTTGGCTGAGTTTGCAGATTTGGCTGAAGCCAAAGGACAATTGTTAGTCAATCAGCAGTATTTTCAACACAATATTATAGAGGCTGGAGCGCATTGGTCGAGTTCTCCTTGGCGTTCTGCCAATAACATAAACAATACAGGTTTTCCAGAACCACCGCCTTATGCGGGAGACAAACGTATATTTATGGCAGAACAATTTTATGATGTTACCAATCCTGTTCGAAAAAAATTGCACCAGGGTTTTATCCGTAAATCATTGGAAAACTTTCAGGACAACAGCAACGTAATCCAATTGACAAGTGCCGAATATACAGGACCGCTTCACTTTATGCAATTTTGGTTGGATGAAGTCCAAAAATGGAAAACCGAAACGGGTAAAAATGGAATCATTGGTTTAAGCGCTACCAAAGATGTTCAAGATGCCATTCTGAATGATGCCAACAGAGCAAAAATTGTTGATGCAATTGACATTCGTTATTGGTATTACAAAGAAGACGGTTCGGCTTATGCGCCTGAAGGAGGACAAAATTTAGCACCACGTCAGCACGCCAGAAAATTAAAAACAGGTAAAGAAACTGATGACCAAGCGTATTGCGCCGTTCGAGAATATCGCGAAAAATATCCAGAGAAAGTAATTCTATATTCTACGGATGCTTCTTCAAAATTCGGATGGCCGGTGTTAATGGCTGGAGGTTCTTTGCCGAATATTCCAAAAATTGAGCTTCCGGTATTCTATTCTGAAATTAGTAGTATGAAGTTAGTCAACGGAAACGCTTTTTCGGATAACCTTTGGATATTGGAAAATAAAGGAAAAAGCTATCTTTTTTATGCAAAAAATGCTCAGGATATTTCGATTGACTTGGCTAATTACAAAGGATATTTCGAAGTCTATGCTATTAATGCAACAACCGGAAGCGTGATCAAAAAAGCTAACATTGGCGGTGGAAAAGAAGTTACAATTCCAGCTTCTGATGTTAAGGAAAAAGTATTATTCGTAATTAAAAAATAATAGCCCAAGACTTAAAGACTATCGGCGAAAATCCGTTTAATCTGTGCAATCCGTGGCCAATAAAATAATAATTCAAATATTTCAAAAATGAATTCAAAACATAATTTTATCTACGCATTTTTTATAAGCTGTTCGTTGTTTTTTACGGCTTGTGGTTATTCGCAAACTGCAAAAAAAGGTGCTTTACCAAAACTTAAAGTTTCCCCAAACCAGCATTATTTTGTTACCGAAGACGGGAAACCATTTTTCTGGTTAGGCGATACAGGCTGGCTAACATTTGGTAAATTGGACAGAGAAGGTGTTGTTAAATATTTAGAAGACCGAAAAGCAAAAGGATTCAATGTCGTTCAGGTAATGGTGTTGCATAATGTGAATGCTGTAAATGCTTATGGCGATCAGGCATTAATGAATGATAATGTGGCGCATCAAATTACTTCACCGGGCAACGATCCAAATAATGCTCCAGAATATGATTACTGGGATCACGTAGATTACACTTTGGAAGTGGCGCGAAAAAACGGAATTTACCTAGCAATGGTTCCGGTTTGGGGAACTAATATTAGTAGTGCTAAAAGCAAAGTAACGAAAGCGGATGTTGAAAAATACGCCAAGTTTTTAGCCGACCGATATAAAAACAAAACCAATGTAATCTGGCTAAACGGTGGTGATACTTATGGAGATAAATTTCAGGATATCTGGAACGCACTCGGAAGTATTTTAAAAACCAGTAATCCGGATCAATTAGTTACTTTCCACCCATTCGGAAGAACCGATTCATCAGAGAATTTTCATAATGCAAGCTGGCTGGATTTCAATATGTTCCAATCAGGACACAGAAGATATGATCAGGATTCGGTGAAACCATTCAAAGAAGACAATTACAAATTTGTTCAAAGAGACTGGGATTTAAAACCAACGAAGCCAACCCTTGACGGGGAACCATCTTATGAAGGAATTCCACACGGATTGCACGATACCTTACAGCCAAAATGGACAGCCAGTGATGTAAGGCGCTACGGATACTGGTCCGTTTTTGCAGGCGGAGCAGGCTACACCTACGGACACAATGCCGTTATGCAAATGTTCAGAAAGGGTGACAGTCCTGCCTACGGAAACAAAGAATTATGGAATGACGCCATCAATGCGCCGGGAGCCGGACAAATGGTACATATTAAAAATCTGATGTTAAAGCATGATTATTTAGATCGTATTCCGGATCAAACCTTAATTGCAAATCAAGGTAAAAAATATGATTATTTGGTTGGAACAAGAGGGGTTAGTTATGCGTTGATTTACACATACAATGGCAGAAAAATGGCTATTAATATGGGGAAAATTTTAGGAGATAATGTTATCGCAAGTTGGTATAATCCAAGAAATGGTGAGGAGAAATATATTGGGAAATTCAAAAACAAAGGTGTTCAGGAATTTCAACCAACAGGTAAAAAAGAAGATGGCAATGATTGGGTACTTATTTTAGAATCTGAGGAATAAAAAAATCTGCTAAATCCGCAAAATCTGCTTGCTAAAAAACAACAACATGAAAATCAAAAACATCATAATAGTACTCTTCTTCATAACAGGACTAAACACCGCTTTCGCAAATGACGGCTGGTTAAATATCCTAAACGAAGGCGGAAACAACAAAGGAATAAAATGCACTGAAGCCATTCAAAACGCCATAGAAAAAGCATCTAAAAACGGAGGCGGAACCATATTTTTCCCAGCCGGAGAATATTTAACCGGCGCTTTAAAACTAAAAAGCAACATCACCATCCATTTGGATTCTGGTGCACTTTTGAAATTTTCAGAGAATTTCGATGATTACCTTCCGTATGTAGAAATGCGTTACGAAGGAATCGTGATGCAGTCATTTTCGCCATTGTTTTATGCCAAAGATGTCGAAAACATCACCATCAAAGGAAGAGGCGTAATCGACGGACAAGGAAAAGCGTGGTGGAATGAAGTCTACCGAATCGAAACCGCAAAAGGCCCGATTCCGGAAACCAAATACCAAAAAATGTGGACCGAGCAAAACAAAGGAATCGTCTACGAGCCATATTACAAGAGAACGATTGACAAACACTTTTTCCGACCTTCATTTTTCCAGGCCTACAATTGCAAAAACATTTTAATCGAAGGCGTAACCTTCAAAAACTCGCCTTTCTGGACCATAAATCCTGAATTTTGCGACAATGTAAACATAACGGGAATCACAATTAACAATCCTCATTCCCCAAACACAGACGGAATCAACCCTTCGTCCTGCACTAACGTTCACATTTCGAATTGCCACATCAGCGTGGGCGACGACTGCATCACCATCAAATCGGGTCGCGA
Organism: uncultured Flavobacterium sp.; assembly: GCA_963511725.1. Taxonomy (GTDB): domain Bacteria; phylum Bacteroidota; class Bacteroidia; order Flavobacteriales; family Flavobacteriaceae; genus Flavobacterium. The sequence goes on along the minus strand of CAUPKA010000005.1, from coordinate 110,620 downwards.
TGCAGACGGCCGTAAATACGGAAAAGCAACCGAAAATGTAACCATTACCAACTGCACAATGTTAAGCGGTCACGGAGGTGTCGTTATCGGAAGCGAAATGTCAGGTGGAATCAAAAAAATCACCATATCTAACTGCGTTTTCGACGGAACCGATCGTGGAATCCGTATCAAATCGGCACGTGGTCGAGGCGGAGTTGTAGAAGACATTCGCGTCGACAATATCGTAATGAAAAACATCAAGGAAGAAGCCATTATTCTCGATCTTTTCTACGACAAAGACAATCCCGTGGAGCCTGTTACCGAGCGCACGCCGATTTTCAGAAACATCCACATCAGCAACGTTACAGGCGGAAATGTCAACAAAGCCGGCTTCGTTCGCGGTATCGTTGAAATGCCAATCCAGAACATCACCTTCTCCAACATCAATATGGACGGCAAGGAAGGTTTCACCATAAACACGGCGACCGATGTAGAATTTCACGACGTAAAAGTCAATGCAACCGTGGGTTCTTCTTTCAAAATCACTGATGCTAAAAACCTGATTCTGGACAACGTAGGATCCTCGACACCAATAAAAGGAGTTCCGGTTATCAAAATCGACAACGCTTCGAACATTATGATCAACAACAATTTTCCGTTCAACGCCACCGATATTTTCATCGAAGCTAATGGAAAAGAAACCAAAAATATCTTCTTAAAAAACAATGTATTCAACAATGTGACTACGGTTGTGAAAAAAGGAAAAGACCTGGATAAAAAAGCAATTACAGAATAAGGTAATTATTTTCAGGAGCAGAAACATTGGGCATATTTAGGAAACATCGTCCCGCTTTCCGTTACAATCTTTTGTGCCGAACACCGGCACAAAAGGATTTCCACTGCAATCGGGGCTAAAGAGAGAGATTTGGATTTTTAGAAATCATCCAAAAAAGAAAATATAATAAAGGATTCGTGTTTAAACATCTTTGTCAAAGTTCAAAACTTTGACAAAGATTAAACCAATAACAATGAAAAAAATATTCATCATACTAACGCTTTCACTTTTCACAGTAAGCTATTCCCAGAAAAAAAAGGAAATTTTCCTTTTCACCTCTTTCAGGGAACCCGCTACCGAAGGTTTATATCTGGCGTACAGCGAAGACGGCTACAACTGGAAAGGCTTGGAAGGATCATTCCTAAAACCCGAAATCGGAGCTAGTAAAATAATGCGTGACCCATCAATAACAAAAGGCGCAGACGGAACCTTTCATATGGTCTGGACAACCGATTGGAAAGGCGGAAATGGTTTCGGATACGCCAGTTCCAAAGATTTGATTCATTGGTCAAAACAGAAATACATTCCCGTAATGAAACACGAAACCGAAGTCGTAAACGTGTGGGCACCCGAAATTTTTTATGATGATGTCAAAAAAGAATACATTATTATCTGGGCTTCTACAATCCCATTCCGATTCGAAAAAGGAGTAGAAGACGAGAAAAACAACCATCGAATGTATTACGTAACCACCAAAGATTTCAAAACCTTTTCGGATACGAAATTATATTACGATCCCGGTTTCAGCGTCATCGATTGTGTGATTGTGAAAAAAGGCAAAAAAGACTATGTTTTGGTTTTAAAAGACAACACCAGATCCATGCGAAACATAGAAGTAGCTTTCGGAAAATCGCCTTTAGGACCATTCGAAAAAAGATCAAAACCCCTAACCGAATATTTATCAGAAGGACCAACTGTTGTAAAAGTAGGTAAAAACTGGTTGCTGTATTATGACAATTATGGTTCAAAAAACTATAAAGCCTTAAGTACTTCCGATTTTGTGCATTTCGAAGATGTGTCATCCAAAATATCCCTTCCTGAAGGACACAAACACGGAACAATCACAACAATTTCCGAAGAAATTCTAAAAGGATTAATTGAAAAGAAATAATGGATTTACTCAACCGCAGGGTTCATAATCCTGAGTTGGTGACATAAATAAAATAAAAATGATTGCATTTCAAAACATAAAAACCAATATCGTATCAGCAACAACAATTTTGTTGAGCTGTGTCGCAGTCAATTCGGCGCAAGCCCAACAAGACACGATACGATATACAGGCAAAACACTTTCCAATGTCGATTACCACCACGGACAATTGAGTCCTGCAGTTGGTGTTCACGCCACACAAATTATGCGGGCCAGCCGTGAGCATCCCGAAAAAGCAGACGGTTTTGGCTGGACCTATAACCACCAATCAATGATGGCGTATTGGAACAATACTTTTTACCTGCATTATTTAAGCGATCCGTCCGGAGAACACATTCCGCCGAGTCAAACTTTTATGATGACTTCCAAAGACGGTGTGAACTGGACAAAACCAGCCGTGCTTTTTCCAATATACCACGTTCCCGACGGCTTCAAAAAAGAAGGAGTAGAAGGCGTTGCCAAAAACATCGATGCCATTATGCACCAGCGAATGGGATTCTATGTTTCATCCGACAACAAATTACTGGCAACTGGTTATTACGGAGTAGCCTTGGACAAAAAAGACGACCCGAATGACGGAAAAGGAATTGGTCGCGTAGTACGTGAAATCTACAAAGACGGAACTTTTGGACCAATTTATTTTATCAGATACAACAAAACCGGAAATCCGTTGCCAACCACATTTCCGTTTTACACCAAAAGCAAAGACAAAAAATTTATCAAAGCCTGTGATGAGTTGATGTCAAAACCTTTGTTAATGCAACAATGGGTAGAGGAAGCCGATCGTGATGACGCTTTGGTTCCATTAAAAAAACAATACAAAGCCTTTAATTATTATCATTTACCAAACGGAAACGTAGTCGGTTTATGGAAATTTGCTTTGACATCATTAAGCAAAGACAACGGAAAAACCTGGGAATACACGCCTTTAAGAGCGCCTGGATTTGTAAACAGCAATGCCAAAATCTGGGGACAAAAAACCTCCGATAACCGTTACGCAACCGTTTATAATCCGTCAGAATACCGTTGGCCATTGGCCATTTCGACCAGTGATGACGGATTAAATTACAAAGATTTATTACTGGTTCACGGCGAAGTAAGCCCGATGCGTTACGGAGGAAACTACAAATCGGCCGGACCGCAATACGTTCGCGGAATCCTTGAAGGAAACGGAACTCCGCCAGACGGAAAACTGTGGGTAAGTTATAGCGTCAACAAAGAGGATATTTGGGTAGCTTCGGTACCAGTTCCCGTGACAAGCGAAGTTAAAGAAAATGCCAACGATGTTTTTAATGATTTGCCAAACGGAGAAGAATTAAAATTATGGAACACCTACGATTTGTCCTGGGCATCCACCAAAATCGAAAAGAAAACAGACGGAAAAAAATGGCTGACCTTAAGAGATCAGGACTTTTTTGATTATTCCCGTGCCGAACGTGTCATTCCGTTTGCCCAAAAAATGGAAGCGACTTTCACCGTAAAACCGGAACAAAACAATCACGGATTGTTGCAGGTAGAATTCCAAAACAAACAAGGACTGCCCGCAATTCGCATCGTTTTCGATTCGGATGGAGAAATAAAAGTAAAACACGGAGCCCGTCACGGAGGAATTGGCAAATACGAAGCCGGAAAAGAATACACGATTACAGTCAAACTGGATGTAACTTCCCGTTCCTACACTGTAAAAGTGAATGACGGTAAAGAAACCAACAAAATATTCTATGCTCCGGTTGATGGTATTTCAAGAATAATGTTCCGCACAGGCGATCAGCGTTACACACCAAATGCAGACACAGAACCTGACACACCAGATTTCACCGATTTACCAGATACAGGAAAATTAATTCTGGAAGCGGTTTTTAATATTAAATCATTGGTTACCAAAAAATTGTAATTTCAAACGGTTAAGACAATAGATTTTTACACAATATTGTCATTCCGACGAAGGAGGAATCTCCGCAAGTGCTCGACAAACAAAGTTCTCAACAGCGCGGAATAGCAAACGGAGATTCCTCCTTCGTCGGAATGACAAAGCAGGGTGTTTAGGCAAGAAATACAATGGATGAACACTTTTGTCTTTAAAATTGTTAGTTTCTTTAAAATAAAAAAATAAATCTGCGTAAATCTGCAAGATCTGCGTGCAACCAAAAACTATGAAGTATATAAAAAACATACTTTTTTTAATTTGTCTGTTAGTAACATTCATCTCGAATGCACAAATTTCTGCTGAGCATTTACGATGCGAAATGACAGAAAATCCATTGGCTGTAAACACAACTCAACCAAGATTAAGCTGGCAATTGATTTCAAAAGAACTGAATGTTACTCAAACAGCGTATCAGATTTTAGTAGCTTCATCAGAAGAAAAATTAAAGAAAAACGAAGGAGATATCTGGAACAGCGGAAAAGTAGTTTCCAATAAAAATCTTCAAATTACTTATAACGGAACTCCATTAAAAAACGAGTCCAAATATTTCTGGAAAGTAAAAGTCTGGAACCAAAAAGACAAAGCTTCGAGTTGGAGCAAAACAGCATCTTTCAGAATTGCACCTTCAGCATTAAATCCAATTTGGATTGGAGCAATTACCAAAGCCGACAGTCATTTGCCGGAAGGAAGAAATTATCACACGGCCACTTTCAACAAAGAAAAAAAAGCGTCATTAATCAACGCTTCCGATTCGTTGTCCCGTAGAAGTATTATGCTTCGCAAACCATTTTCGGTTAACAAAGAAATTAAAGAAGCCGTAGTGTATGTTTCCGGTTTAGGACATTATGAATTAACAATTAACGGTAAAAAAATCGGCAATAGCGAGTTTGCGCCTTTATGGACAGACTACGATAAAACGGTCAATTTCAATACTTATGAACTAACCGCCGAAGAACTAAAAAAAGGCGAAAACATAATTGGTGTTTTATTAGGCAACGGAATGTACAACACACTTGCCGAACGCTATTCGAAATTTTATGTAAGTTTTGGTCCGCCGACTTTATTTTTCAAAATGAAAGTGATTTATAAAGACGGATCAGAAGACATTATAAAATCTGATGAAAGTTGGAAATACAGCAAAAGCCCAATTACTTACAACAGTATTTTTGGAGGTGAAAATTACAATGCTAATCTGGAACAAAAAGGCTGGAACGAAAAAGGATTCAATGATAACAACTGGAAAAAAGTAATCGTTCAGGAAGCGCCAAAAGGTATTTTGAGACCACAGATTACAACACCGATTACAATCCAAAAACAATACGAAGTTGCAACAGCAAAAGAACTGAAACCTAATTTCTATGTTTTCAATATGGGACAAAATCTTTCGGGATTCACCACCATAAAAGTCAAAGGAAAAAAAGGACAGACCGTTCGTGTTTGGGTAGGCGAAAGTTTAAATGAAGACGGAACTGTAGGGCAGGGAAAAACCGGAAAACCGTATTATTACGACTATACACTTAAAGGCGAAGGCATTGAAGAATGGCAACCGAAATTCAGTTATTACGGTTTCCAATATGTGCAGATAGAGAACATCAATTACAAAGAAACCAAAGATGAAAATCTGCCGACATTGGTCGATTTGAAATCAAATTTTATTTACAATTCCGCCGGAGAAGCAGGAACTTTTGAATCTTCCAATGACATTTTCAATAAAACACACTTGCTGATTAACAACGCCATAAAAAGTAATTTTCAGAGTGTTTTCACCGATTGCCCGCAACGCGAAAAATTAGGCTGGTTAGAAGAAATTCACTTAAACGGACCAGGTTTAATGTTCAATTATAATCTCGAAAGTTTTATTCCCGCGACAATGCAAAACATCTCGGATTCGCAACGAGATAATGGTCTGATTCCAACCATCGTTCCAGAATATGTAGTCTTTGGAGGCGATTTTACCGATTCTCCGGAATGGGGTGTGACAGGCGTGATTCTGCCCTGGATGTATTACGAATACTACGGTGATGCTTCGTTGATTGAAAAATATTATCCCGTGATGAAAAGGTATGTGGATTATTTAGGGACAAAAGCCATCAATCATATCGTTTCGCACGGATTGGGCGATTGGTATGATTACGGAACGCATCCGGCGGGTTATTCCAAAAACAGCCCGATTGCACTTTCGGCAACTTCTCATTATTTTTACGGGGCAAGTTTAGTGGCAAAAGCCTCCAAATTGTTGAACAAAACAGAAGATATTGCGAAGTATGAAAAGCTGACTTCGGATATCAAAAACGCTTTCAACAAAGAGTTTTTCAACAAAGAAACCAAACAATACGGAACCAGCAGTCAGTTCAGCAATGCCGTTCCCGTTTTTATGGACATCGTAGAACCGCAATACAAACAGGCGGTGATACAGAATTTATTAAACGACATCAAAGCAAAAGGCGACCGATTAACAACCGGCGATGTCGGAAACCGTTATTTATTTCAGGCTTTGGCACGAAACGGCGAAAACGAAATGATGTATAAAATGAACAACCATTACGATGCGCCAGGTTATGGTTTTCAGATTAAATTTGGTTTGACCACTTTAACCGAGCAGTGGGATCCGCGTAAAGGAAATTCGTGGAATCACTTTATGATGGGGCAAATCGAAGAATGGTTTTACCAAAGTCTGGCAGGAATTGTTCCCGATGATCAAAATCCGGGATTCAAACATTTCTTTATTCAGCCGGAAATCGTGGGCGATATGACTTTTGTAAAAGCAACGTACCAATCCATTTATGGAAATATTGCTTCGGCCTGGGAGAAAAAAGACGGAAAATTAATTCTGAAAGTGGAGATTCCAGTTAATACTTCAGCCACAGTAAAATTGCCAATCACCAAGAATTCCAAAATAAAAGTCAACGGAAAAACGACTAAAGATTTGAAATTAGGTTCAGGAAAATATACAATTGAATGTAAATTATAAGATTTAAAAATGACTACAATTAAAAACATACTTTTTGCTTATTTGGTTTCAATTTTCGGATTGACAGTTGCAAACGCGCAATGCACTTCTGATACAAATTTCAGAAAACCGGTTTCTGAGACGATAAAAAATATCGAAACTATTTTCAAAATCACCGTGATTGACGACAGAGGTTTATTAAAAGGGAAAGAACTTGATTACGCCGATTGGCGAATTGAACAAGGAAATTTAGAAGTTTCTTTGGCGAATGTTTTAGTGCCTTTTGAGTTGACGTATTTCAAACAGCCGGACGGAAAATACCAAATTCGAAAATATGAAAACCATAAAGTTTCGGTAGATAAAGGAAAAGAACGGTTGGATTATTTAACCACTTTATATTCCAATGTTTCCGATTGGGAAAAAAGAAAAAAAGAAATAAAAGCCTGTATGATCACGTCATTTGGATTGGACAAAGCACCGCCAATGCCCAAATCAAAACCAATCTTAACGCCAAAACGAATTTATAAAGATTACAGCGTCGAGAATATCGCTTTAGAAATTCTTCCGGGTGTTTACACCACGGGATCGATTTACAAACCCTATCCGTTAAACAAAAAATCGGCAATTATTTTAACGCCTGACGGACATTTCGGAGACGGAAGATACAGAAAAGACGAGCAGTACCGTTGCGCCATAATGGCCAAAATGGGAGCAATAGTGGTAAGTTACGATCTATTTGCCTGGGGCGAATCCTTGTTGCAATTCCCCGAAGAGACGCACCGAAACAGCATCGCCTCCACCGTTCAGGTCTTGAGCGGAATCCGATTATTGGATTATCTGGCCACCATAAAAAATGCCGATGTTTCGCGAGTTGGCGTTACCGGCGGTTCCGGCGGAGGTTCGCACACGATGTTTCTGGCCGCTTTAGATGACCGAATCACGGTTTCGGCTCCCGTGGTGATGGTTTCTTCGCATTTTTCGGGCGGTTGTCCGTGCGAGAGTGGTCGCGGAATCCACCTTTGTGGAAACGGAACCAACAATGCCGAAATTTCCGCAATGATGGCGCCAAAACCACAGCTGATTGTATCTGACGGAAAGGACTGGACGCTGGCCGTTCCCGAATTGGAATTCCCTTTTATCCAAAGAACGTACGAGTTGTACGGTAAAAAAAGTCTGGTAGAAAATGCCCATTTTGAAAAGGAAGGGCACGATTTTGGCGTTTCAAAACGAATGGCACTGTACCCGTTTATGGCGAAATATTTAGACTTGGATCTCAATAAAGTGAAGAACGAAAAAGGCGAAATCGACGAATCGACTTGTGTGATTGAGCCTTACGATAAATTATATGTTTTTGGCAACAAAGCCGAAAATCTGCCGAAAAATGCCCTGAAAGACATCAACAAATTATATGAAATGTTTGGAGAAAAAAATCTGAAAGTATATGAAGTTAAGAAGTAATAGTTGGGCGTGACCCAATTTGAAAAAGGGGGCAACTCTCGAAACCGTTCAGTCGCCCCCTTTCCCAAATCGGGTCGGGCTATCCGCGCTACTTCGGTAGCCAGCTTCTATCCCTCACGCGCAATGTCATTAAGTTAAGAGGTTATAATATTAAATAACAGCTATTTATTTGTTTTTCGCCTTGCTTATTTATAGTGTATTTCTTATATTTATACTGTAATTTAATACAGAATGACAACAAGAAAAAATGCTTTAAGAATTTTAGAAATACTAAGAAAGGTAATTTATAGTGATGCAATAATCGAAGATTATAGAATGAATAGAACAGATTTCAGTAGAACAAGGAAACAGCCATTTGGCGATATGCTACTTTTTATGGTTAATTTCCTCAAAAAAAGCTTGCCTATTGAAATTGACAATTTTGTAAATTTTATAAACTCTGGCACCAGGGTTTTAAAGATTAAAGATTTTACAAAAAGTGCTTTTGTACAAAAAAGGAGAAAGATAAATCCAGAGGTTTTTAAATACCTGACAACGGTTATAAGTGATAATTTCTACGTAGAGAATAATCCAGATGTTAATTTTTTACATGGCTTTAGAATTTTAGCTGTTGATGGTTCAAAGATATCTTTGCCATTTACCAAGGAATTAAAAGAAGCTTTTGGAGTAACCAAAAACCAACATAAAACAGAGGTGGTACAAGCTCTTTCATCCGTACTATATGATGTTCTAAATCGTATTGTATTAGACGCGGTTTTAGAGAATGTAAATTCAAGTGAAAGGGAATTGGCTTTAAAGCACAAACCCTATTGGAAGAAAAATGATTTAGTAATTTATGACCGAGGATATCCTTCGTATGATTTTATAAATGAACATATTACTGCTGGAGTTGACGCTTTAGCAAGAGTTAGAAAAAATCAAAATACAGCTGTAATTGCTTTTGTAAGTAGTAAAAAGAGAACCGCAATTGTTGATATTTTACCTCATAAAGAGCAAGATTTAACAGCAAAACAATATGATAAAAAAACGACTATTAAGGTTCGATTAGTTAGGGTTGATTTACCTTTTGGAGAAATTGAAATCTTGATGACAACATTATTAGACAGTCAAATTTATCCGGCAAGTATGTTCAAAGAATTATATTTTCTAAGATGGGGAATTGAAACATATTATGATGAATTAAAAAATAAGCTCAAAGTTGAATTCTTTACAGGCTATTCTAAAAACACTATTATGCAAGATTTTTTCTGTGCCATATTTATTAGCAATTTACAATCAGTAATTGTTAATAGTTTGCAAGAAGAAATCAAAGAAAAAAATAGCAATACCAAATTAAACTATAAGGTAAACACGAATCTATCTTATGGCTTTTTAAAGAATAGAATTTTAGAATTACTCATTAAAGAAGCTCCTTTAGAAAACGTGTTTAATGAGTTAGAAAATATTTTTATGCAAAACACAATTCCAATACGAGAAAATAGGAATAATAACCGTAACGTTGGAAAGTACAGAGTCAGGTCAAAACCTAAAGTAACTAAAAATCAAAAAGATGCAATATAGAAATCCCTTAACTTAATGACATTGCCCTCACGCGCTCTCGAAACTTGAAAAAATTGTGAAATTTTCAAACAAATGAATTTGCGCTAATTTGTGAAATTTGTAGTTAAAAAAAATAATTCGGGCATTTGCTCAAAAAGTATAAAATATGAAATTGAAAAATAAAATAACAGCGATCTGTTTCGGAATTGTTTCTTTCGCCTCAACAGCGCAAACCAACAGCGAACTAAAACTTTGGTACGACAAACCCGCCACCATCTGGAACGAAGCTTTGCCTTTGGGTAACGGCCGTTTGGGGGCTATGGTTTTTGGAGATCCCGCAGTGGAGCGTTTGCAATTGAACGAAGAAACCATTTGGGCAGGTTCGCCAAACAGCAACGCACATACCAAATCAATCGAGGCATTGCCAAAAGTAAGACAGTTGGTTTTCGAAGGAAAATTTGATGAAGCACAGGCTTTGGCAACGCAGGATATTATGTCGCAAACCAACGACGGAATGCCGTATCAGACTTTTGGAAGCGCTTATATTTCGTTTCCGGGACATCAAAAATACACCAATTATTACCGTGATTTGGATATTGAAAATGCTACGGCAAAAGTAAAATACACGGTAAACGGAGTAGAATTTACCAGAGAAATACTGACCTCGTTTTCAGATCAGGTGATTGTCGTGAAATTATCGGCAAGTCAGCCGGGGCAGATTACAGCGAATGTTTTTATGAACAGCCCGATTGACAAAACCGTTCCGTCGACTGAAGGAAATCAAATTCTGCTTTCAGGAGTTGGGACTAATTTCGAAATCGTAAAAGGGAAAGTGAAATTTCAGGGACGAATCGAAGCCAAAAACAAAGGCGGAGAAGTTTCCGCAAGCAACGGAATCCTAATCATCAACAAAGCCGATGAGGTGACGCTTTACATTTCGATAGCGACCAATTTCAAAAACTATCAGGACATTACCGAAGACGAAATAGCAAAAAGCAAATCGTTTTTGGAAAAAGCTATTTCGAAAGATTTCGAAACCATAAAAAAAGCACACGTTGCTTATTACCAAAAATTCTTCAACAGAGTTTCATTGGATTTAGGTTCAAACGATGCCATCAAAAAACCAACAAACGAAAGAATCCGTGATTTCAAAAATCAATTCGATCCGCAATTGGCTAGTCTGTATTTTCAATTTGGACGTTATTTATTGATTTCAAGCTCACAGCCGGGAGGTCAGCCTGCCAATTTGCAGGGAATCTGGAACGATATGGTCACTCCGCCCTGGGATTCTAAATACACCACAAACATCAACGCCGAGATGAATTATTGGCCGGCAGAAGTTACCAACCTTTCCGAAATGCACGAGCCGTTTATCCAAATGGCAAAAGAATTGAGTGTTACGGGAGCAGTAACAGCCAAGACAATGTACAACGCCAACGGCTGGGTCTTACACCACAACACTGATATTTGGCGCGTAACCGCTCCGGTAGATTCGGCCGCTTCTGGAATGTGGATGACTGGTGGTGCCTGGGTTTCGCAGGATTTGTGGGAACGTTATTTGTACACAGGAGATCTCAATTATTTAAAAGAAATATATCCTGTAATTAAAGGTGCAGCTGATTTCTTTTTGGATTTTATGATTACGGATCCCAACACAGGTTATTTGGTAGTAGTACCATCAAGTTCTCCTGAAAATACTCACGTAGGTGGAACCGGAAAATCGACTATTGCCTCGGGAACTACGATGGACAATCAGTTGGTTTTTGATTTGTTTTCGAATGTGATTAGAGCTTCGAAATTGGTTGCTCCGGATGAAAATTATACTAAAAAATTAAGTGATGCTTTGGCTAAAATGCCTCCAATGAAAATCGGAAAACACAGTCAGTTGCAGGAATGGCAGGACGATTGGGACAATCCTAAAGACAATCACCGTCACGTTTCGCATTTGTACGGCTTGTTTCCGAGTAATCAGATTTCGCCAATCAAAACGCCTGAATTATTTGAAGGAGCCAAACAATCCTTAATTTATAGAACAGACGAATCGACTGGCTGGTCAATGGGCTGGAAAGTGAATTTATGGGCTAGACTTCTAGACGGAAATCACGCTTACAAACTGATTCAGGATCAATTGCATTTGGTAACTGCAGACCAAAGAAAAGGTGGCGGAACCTACCCAAATATGCTCGATGCTCACCAGCCGTTTCAGATTGACGGTAACTTTGGCTGTACTGCCGGAATTGCCGAAATGCTGATGCAGAGTCAGGAAGATGCGATTCATTTATTGCCCGCTTTGCCAACGGTATGGAAAGACGGAAGCATCAAAGGATTGGTAACACGAGGAGGATTTGTAATTGATATGACCTGGAAAAACAATAAGGTTTCGACTTTGAAAGTGTACTCAAAATTAGGAGGAAACTGCCGATTGAAACTGGAAAATACCTTAAAAGCAGACAAAGGAATTGTGCTTAAAAAAGCAAAAGGGAAAAATTCGAATCCGTTGTTTTATGATGTGGAGGTAAAGAAACCGATTATTTCTAAAGAAGCGAAATTGCCTAAAGTACAATTGCCAAAGTACAATGAATATGATGTGGAGATGAAAGCGGGGGAGACTTATAGTTTTTCTACGAAATAGTCATTGCGAGGAACGAAGCAATCACAGTAGTTGCTCTCTTTATGTGATTGCTTCGTTCCTCGCAATGACAAAACGTGATTGTTAGACCGCGTGAGTGATGGCAGTGGAGCTCTTTTTTTGAGAGGCTTTTTCAGCCGAACAAAAAAAAGCGGGAACGTACAGCACGACCCGAAGTTTTTCACGAAGGGTCACGCCCAAAAAATTAAAATAAAATTGAATATGTTACATCAATTAAAATACAAAATAATGGCGATTGTGATCCTGATTTCGGCTTTGAACAGCGGTTGTAAATCGGGTGCGGGGCATTCTAAAAAAGGAACTTCTGTTGTTTTGAAAGCGGATAATTTTAAGCATTATGTGGATTATTTCAACACGATGGAGGACGAGAATCTGAAATTTGCGATTCCGAATGACAGTGCGTGGGCGTGGATGGAAAAGAATGTTCCGTTGTTTGAATGTCCACAGCAGAATTTTGAGGAGATTTATTATTATCGCTGGTGGACGGCTCGAAAACACATCAAGAAAACTCCACTTGGTTTTGGAATTACCGAGTTTTTGGTTGATCGTTCGTATGCCGATAAATACAATTTGATTGCTTGTGCGGTGGGACATCACATCAATGAATTTCGTTGGGTGCACGATCAGCAGTACATTGAGCAGGATGTCAAAATTTGGTATCGAGGCAATGAAGGGAAACCGATGAACAAATTGTATAAATTCAGCAGTTGGACTGCCGATGCTTTGTACAATCGGTATTTGGTGAATAAGGATGAAAAATTCTTATTGGATATGTACCCGGATATGGTTACGGATTATGCGGTTTGGGAAAAAGATCGTCAGCGCAAAGATGGTTTATTTTGGCAACACGATGTAAAAGACGGAATGGAAGAATCGTTGAGTGGCGGGCGAAAAGTACAAAATGCAAGACCAACGATTAACAGTTATATGTTTGGAAATGCTGTGGCGATTTCAAAAATGGCATCGATGAAAGGCGATAAAGAAATGGAGGCGAAATTTAAAGCCAAAGCCGATGTTTTGCAACAATTGGTAGAAACGAAATTGTGGAATTCGAAAAGTGAATTCTTTGAAACTTTTACCGAGAAAGATACGCTGGCGCAAGTAAGAGAAGCGATTGGATTTATTCCGTGGTATTTTAATCTGCCACAAAAAGACAAAGGTTTTGAAAAAGCCTGGGAACAGATTAAGGATGAAAAAGGGTTTTCGGCACCTTTTGGTTTGACAACGGCGGAGCGCAGAAGTCCGCGTTTTAGAACTCACGGAACCGGAACCTGCGAATGGGACGGAGCGATTTGGCCTTTTGCGAGTTCACAGACTTTGACAGCTTTGGCCAATGTTTTGAATAATTACAATCAGAGTTTCGTTGCCAAAACCGATTATTTCAAGCAAATGAATTTGTATGTGCAGTCGCAATATTACCGTGGAAAGCCATACATTGGAGAATATCTTGACGAAACGACGGGTTATTGGCTGATGGGCGACAAAGAAAGAAGCCGTTACTATAATCATTCGACTTTTAACGATTTGATGATTACGGGATTGGTGGGTTTACGTCCAAGAGCGGATGAAAAAATTGAGGTGAATCCGTTGATTCCACAGGAAAAATGGGATTGGTTTTGTTTGGACAATGTGTTGTATCACGGGAATATTATCACGATTCTTTGGGATAAAACTGGAGAGAAATATGGTAAAGGAAAAGGTTTTAGGATTTTTAAAAACGGAAAAGAAATTGGGGTTTCAGAAAAATTGGAGAAATTAGTGGCGGAGTAGAAATTTAATCTGCTAATCTGTAGAATTTGTGTACTTAATTTTTACACATATTTACAGATCCAAATTTGGATAAAACTTAATTAAAAAAGTAAATATGCAATTATGCTATAACTGTGGAAATGAATTTCCAGAAGAAAATATAACAAGGGAACATATACCAGCACAAAATTTATTTGTTGGTTATGGGAATGAGTATAAAGTTAATAGATTAGTTGTTCCAGCCTGTTTTGAATGTAATAATCAATACTCTCAAATTGATCAAGAAATAAGAGATGCAATTGGAGTAATGAATAATCACAACGATGATCAAATTGAACTGACTAGAAAATCGATTAAATCTATTATGCGTCAAAAAAATTGGGCTGATAGATTGCATTTTTCAGACGGCAAAGTTTTAAGTGTCAATTTTAGTTATGATGATTTAAAAAAACTACATATTAAAAATTTCAAGGGTGTCTTTTATGCAAAATATAAAAGACCATTACCAAAAGATTTTGAAGTTGAAATAATTGCTGAAGGGGATGAAGAAAATGAAAAATTAATGGGTATTGGGAAATTATTTTATGATTATGTTGTTCAAAATGATGAATTTTTGATTTCTGGTCACGAAGATATTTTTATGTATAATATAAAAACAATGAATCCAACAGATTCAGAATATGTAATTGATAATGGTGATGTTGAAAATTCACTTTGTATTATTGGAGTTTTTGTATATCATAAAAATTTATGCTCAATTGTAATTGCATCCAAAAAAGAGTTTTTAGATAGAATTAGACAAAAAAAGAGATAAAATTTTGTGACAAAATAAAACTTATGAAAAAATCATTTCTATATACCTTCATCCTCATTGCAACGCTCTGTTTTTCTTTGGCGCAAGCCCAAAATAAAATCAGCGTTACCAACCTGCAATGCGAAATGCTGAACAATCCGGAAGGAATTGATGTGGTTCAGCCTCGTTTGAGTTGGCAGATAAAGTCGGATGTGAACGATGTAAAACAAACGGCGTATCAAATTATGGTTGCTTCGACTTTGGAAAATCTAAATGCGAACAAAGCTGATTTATGGGATAGCGGAAAAGTAACAACCAACGAATCAGTTAATATAATTTACAACGGAAAAAAGTTGGGAGACCGACAAAATGCGTTTTGGAAAGTAACTGTTTTTACGAATAAAGGCGAAATCAAATCGGCTACAACGGCCCATTTTAGCATCGGGATTTTAACTTATGCCGATTGGAAATCGACACGTTGGATTGGCTACGAAAAATTGTCGAAAGACGATAGTGTTTCTCAATATTCAAGATTGTCTGCACGTTATTTGCGAAAAGAAATCAGTCTGAAAAAACAAGTCAAATCTGCCAAGGTTTATATTATGGGAATGGGTTTGTATGAGCTTTATATTAACGGAAACAAAATTGGCGATCAGGTTTTGGCACCCGTTCCGACGGATTATACCAAAAACGTAAAATACAATGTTTTTGATGTGACTTCGCAGTTGAAAGAAGGCAAAAATATGCTGGGAACGATTTTAGGAAACGGACGTTTTTTTGCGATGCGTCAGGATTACAAACCGTATAAAATTAAATCATTTGGTTTTCCGAAAATGGCTCTGCAGTTGTTTGTCGAATATACCGATGGAACCAAAGACATCATCCGAACTGACGACACCTGGAAATTAACTACTGACGGACCGATTTTGTCCAACAACGAATACGACGGTGAAGAATACGATGCCCGCAAGGAAATGAAAGGCTGGGCTATGACCAATTTTGATGATAAAAACTGGGTAAACGCGAGATACGTTCAGGAACCTGGTGGTTTTTATGAAGCGCAGATGATGCCGAATATGAAAATAATGGGCGAGGTAAAACCGATTTCGATTAAAGCAACTGCAAAAGGAACCTACATTTTAGATATGGGTCAGAATATGGTGGGCTGGTTGCAACTGAAAGTGAAAGGAAAAAGTGGTGACCAAATCACGATGAAATTTGCCGAATCTTTGCAGGCTGATGGTTCGCTATATATTGCCAATTTGCGTGATGCGAAAACGACTGATGTTTATACATTAAAAGGCGAAGGCGAAGAAATCTGGGAACCCCGTTTTATATTTCACGGTTTCCGATTTGTAGAAATTTCAGGTTTTCCGTCCAAACCAACATTGGATAATTTCGTTGGAAAAGTGGTGTATGACGATATAAAAACTACTGGAACTTTCGAATCTTCGGATGCAACGATGAATCAGATTTTCAAAAATGCCTGGTGGGGAATCAGTGGAAATTACAAAGGAATGCCAATCGACTGTCCACAAAGAAATGAGCGTCAGCCTTGGTTGGGTGACAGAACAACTGGTGCTTATGGCGAAAGTTTTTTATTCGATAACCAGACTTTGTATGCCAAATGGCTCGATGATATTAAATATTCCCAAACCCAAGACGGAGGATTACCAGATGTGGCGCCGGCGTTTTGGCGTTATTACGGTGATAATGTGACCTGGCCGGGAACGTACATCACGGTGGGTGATATGCTGTACCAACAATTTGGCGATGCAGAAGTCATTAAAAAACAATATCCGTCTATGAAAAAATGGATGGTGTATATGGAAGAAAATTATCTTCAAAATGATTTAATGGACAAGGATAAATACGGTGATTGGTGCGTTCCACCAGAATCATTAGAATTGATTCGTTCCAAAGATCCTGCGCGTTTAACCGATGGACAATTGTTGTCGAGCGCGTTTTATTATCAGTTGTTGGGCATTATGAAAAAGTTTGCCAAAATCGCAAATGCCGATGCTGATATTGCACATTATGATGATTTGACAGCCAGAATCAAAAAAGCATTTAATGCCAAATATTTGAATACGACTACGAACAGCTACGCCAATAATACGGTAACTGCAAATGTCCTGCCTTTGGCTTTCGGGATGGTTCCTGAAAATTTGATTGACAAGGTTTTCCAAAATATGGTTAAAGAAGTTGAGGTAACAAAAAAAGGTCATATCAGTACAGGTGTAATTGGAACGCAATTTTTGATGCGAACACTGACGAATTTCGGAAGAGGAGATTTGGCTTTCAAACTGGCTTCTAACAAAACCTATCCAAGCTGGGGTTATATGGTCGAAAACGGTGCCACCACCATTTGGGAATTATGGAACGGAAACACGGCAGACCCATCAATGAATTCACAAAATCACGTAATGCTTTTGGGCGATTTACTGATTTGGTACTACGAAAATATGGCGGGAATCAAGAGTAATCCTGAAACTCCGGGTTTCAAACAAATCATTATGAAACCGGATTTCAATGCGGGATTGACTTTTGTAAATGCGTCTTACGAATCGATTTATGGATTAATTTCAAGTAACTGGAAGAAAAATAAAAGCAGCTTGCAATGGAAGATTACTATTCCTGCAAATACTTCTGCTGTGGTGTATTTACCAACTGCGAATGCTTTGTCGGTAACCGTAAATAATCAGAAATTGACTCAATTCTCAACATCTTATACAACAGAAAATAATACGATCGTTCTGAATTTAACATCAGGTTCTTATGATTTTAATGTAAAATAAAAGACTTTTAAAAATCAGCACAGTACAGGATGCAACAGGATACAATTGTATTTGTTCAGTGTTATTTTTACACTTAATAATTTTTATTTTCTTTGAAATCAGTATTTTTAGGAGCAGAAACTAAAGGCTGTTTCAGGAAATAAGGTTCCCGCTGTCCACTATATCTTTGTTTTTTTAAAGAAAAAAAACAAAGGATGCCGTTTCCATCGGGGCTAAAGAATTACAATAGTGCATTTATGCTATTATCACAATCACAATAAAATAAATCATAATGAGAATAATACGAATTGCTTTGGTCTTTTTTGGACTGCTACTTTTGGGAAGCTGTAAATCTGCTTTGGAAAAAAAGACCTGGAAAGAAGGGATTTTGGTAGATGAATTTATCTACGAAAAAGCACCATATCCATCCTGCCATGCCGTAACTATTGTGGAAGCAACCAACGGAGATTTAGTATCGTCCTGGTTTGGAGGAACGCACGAAAGACATCCTGATGTATGTATTTATGTAGCGATCAAACCAAAAGGAAGCGACAAATGGGGCGAAGCAACTAAGGTAGCAGATGGTGTGATGAAAGACGGGACAAGATTTCCAACGTGGAATCCTGTTTTGTACCAAATTCCGGGAGGCAATTTAATGTTGTTTTATAAAATCGGACCAAAACCATCGGAGTGGTGGGGAGTTTACAGAACTTCTTCTGATGGAGGAAAAACCTGGTCTGATAAGATTGATATGCCAAGTAAAGATTTCTTGGGGCCAATCAAAAACAAACCGGTTTTATTGAGTAACGGAACACTATTGCTTCCTTCAAGTACCGAAGGCGATGGCTGGCATTTGCGTATGGAATCAACTCCCGACTTCGGGAAAACCTGGGTTATGGGTGATACAATTTCAAGAGAGAAACAAAAAATAAACGCTATTCAGCCAAGTATTCTGTTTCATAAAGACGGAAGTATTCAGGCGATTGGTAGAACGAGAAACAGAGCTATTTTTAGCACTTTTTCTAAAGACAACGGAAAAACCTGGTCGGAAATTGAGTTGATTGGTTTGCCAAATAACAATTCAGGAACCGATGCGGTAACATTGAAAAACGGAAAACACTTATTAGTTTACAACCACGTTTTGCCTCCGGGAAAAGAAGCCAAAGGACCAAGAACACCTTTAAATCTTTCTATTTCAGATGACGGAATTAATTGGAAAGCGGTATTGGTTTTGGAAGATTCAAAAATCAGTCAGTATTCGTATCCATCGATAATTCAAAGTTCTGACGGAATGGTACATATCGTTTACACTTGGAGAAGAGAAAAACTGAAATACGTAAAAATCGATCCTAGCAAATTAGTGGCTATTCCAATCAAAAACGGAATTTGGCCAGGAAATGAAGGAAAGGAAGTGAAAGCTGTTAAAGCCGAAGAAGAGTAAGATTTAAAAATTAACCATTAAGATATTAAGTTTCATTAAGTACTACACTTAATTTTCTTAATATCTTAATGGTAAAAAATAATAATATGAAGTCAACTTATTTTAAAAGAAATATCATTGTTTTATTTCTTGCTGTTTTGTGTAGTACTTTCAACAGCGAAGTTTCTGCACAATCATCGAAAAAGCTAGGCTACAAAGTAGCAGTTTGTGACTGGATGATTCTAAAAAGACAAAAACTCGGAGCCTTTGGTTTAGCAAGCGAAATAAAAGCAGACGGAATCGAACTCGATATGGGCGGTTTGGGAAAAAGACCCACGTTCGATAGCAAACTGGGCGATCCAATCGAAAGACAAAAGTTTTTGGATAAGTCCAAAGAATTAAATGTCGGAATCAGCTCGATCGCAATGTCCGGATTTTACGCACAATCCTTTGCCAAAAGAGATTCGATTACCCTGATGATTAACGATTGTGTGGCAACAATGAAAAATATGAAGGTTAAAGTTGCTTATCTGCCTTTGGGTACAGAAAGTGATTTAACTAAAAATCCCGAATTACGGCCGGTCATTATCGAAAGATTAAAATGGGCAGGAAAACAAGTCGGTAAAATTGGAGGAGTAATTGCCATCGAAACATCCCTAAACGCTACTGATGAGAAAAAATTATTGGAAGAAATTGGCTGTAAACAAATCAAAAGCTCTTTCAATTTTGCGAATGCAGTAGATAACGGAAGAGACATCGCAACCGAATTGAAGATTTTAGGAAAAAAACATCTGGCACAAATTCACGCTTCAACAACAGATAGCGTTTGGCTGGAAAACGATAAAAATGTCGATATGCCAAAAATCAAAAAAACACTGGACGAAATGAAATGGAGTGGCTGGTTAATCGTTGAACGTTCGCGTGATGTAACGCAAGTTCATAACGTAAAAGCGAATTACAGAGCCAACGTTGCTTATTTGAAGAAAATTTTTCAGAATTAATATCAAAAAAAATCTGCTTAAATCTGCCAAGATCTGCGTGAAAAAAATTGCACGCAGATTCAAATGGATTTAAGCAGATTTAGCAGATTTTTTAATCTGTGACAAAAACAAACACGATTTTAATTTGCGCTAATTTGCGCAATTTGTGGTCAAAAAAACAATACAATGAAATACTTAAGCTTACTTTTTTTAGGATTATGTGCCACTTTTGCATCAGCGCAAAACATCACCATCGTTCGTGATGCCAATGCACCAAGAGCGCAATTTGGAGCCGAAAAACTATTAGAAACCGCAACCGCTAAAGGATTTAAAATAACTTTTGCAGACAAAGCACCTAAAAATTCAAAAGATAAAGTAATCGTTATTGGCGAAAAAGAAACTGATTTTTGGAAACAAAATGCCAAAACTGCCAAAATCGACGACAGCCAATTAACCAAGAAAGAAGGCTTTCAAATCCGCACGCAAAAAAACATTATTTTTATTGAAGGAACTGATGCAACGGGAGCTTTGTACGGCGCTTTGGAACTAGCAGACCGAATCAAAACTTCAGGCGAAATTCCATCCGAAATCAATATCGACGACAGTCCCGAAATGGTCTTGAGAGGCGCTTGTATCGGAATGCAAAAACCGGTTTATCTTCCGGGCAGGGACGTTTACGAATACCCATACACACCCGAAACTTTTCCTTGGTTTTACGACAAAAAACTATGGACGAAGTACCTGGATATGATGGTTGAGAACCGCATGAATTCCTTGTATTTTTGGAATGGGCACCCTTTCGCTTCTTTAGTGAAACTAAAAGATTACCCTTTTGCGTTGGAAGTAAGTGAGGAAGATTTCAAAAAGAATGAGGAAATATATAAATTCCTGACCGTAGAAGCCAACAAAAGAGGAATCTGGGTTATCCAAATGTTCTATAATATCATCGTTTCCAAACCATTTGCGGAGCATTATAATATGAAAACGCAGGATCGTTCACGTCCAATTACGCCTTTGCTTTCTGATTATACCAGAAAATCAATCAGTGCTTTTATCGAAAAATATCCAAACGTAGGATTGATGGTTTGTTTGGGAGAAGCCATTAATACTATCGATGATGACGTCGAATGGTTTACGAAAACCATTATTCCTGGCGTACAGGACGGATTAAAGGCATTGGGAAGAACCGATGAACCGCCAATTATTTTGCGTTCTCACGATACCGATGGGCCTTTGGTGATGGAAAAGTCGCTTCCGTTGTATAAAAATCTTTACACAGAAAGCAAATACACCGGAGAATCCTTGACGACATACACACCTGGCGGACCTTGGGGAGAAACGCACAAACAGTTAAGTGCTTTAAAATCCATTCATATCGAAAATGTACACATTTTGGCCAATCTGGAGCCTTTCCGTTATGGGTCGCCGGACTTTATCCAGAAAACGGTTAAGGCAATGCACAGTGTTCACGGTGCTAACGCCTTACATTTATATCCGCAGGCATCGTATTGGGATTGGCCATATTCTGCAGATAAAACCAAAACCGGCGAGCGTTTACTCGAAATGGATCGCGACTGGATTTGGTACAAAGCCTGGGCGAGATATGCCTGGGACAGTAAAAGAGACCGAAACGAAGAGATCAAATATTGGGATAAAGACTTGGCTGATAAATACGGAACCGATCTAGAAGGCGCCAATAATATCTTAAAAGCCTACGAAGAAACAGGAGAAATTGCTCCAAAAACATTAAGACGTTTCGGAATCACCGAAGGAAACCGTCAGACTTTATTATTGGGAATGTTCGAAAGTCAATTGGTAAATCCAGCCAAATGGAGAGTGTATCCGGGCTTCCACGAATCGTGCGGACCCGTTGGAGAATTGCTTTTGGAGTATGCCAAAAAAGAATGGAACAAAGAACCACACGTTGGAGAATTGCCAACGCAAATCATTGCTGAAATCACAGAACACGGGAAATTAGCCGTTGAAGCCATCGATAAAGCCGAGTCAAAAGTGACCAAGGACAAAGAAGAATTTCTGCGCCTTAAAAACGATATGCACGCTTACAAAGCCTTCGCCGATTTCTTTTCGGAGAAAGTAAAAGCCGCAATTTTGGTCTTGCGTTACAGCTATTCCAACGAGATTTCGGACTTGGATAAAGCCCTTCCACATCTTGAAGAAAGCATCAAACATTACGAATTATTGGTAAATCTGACCAAAGATCATTATTTGTACGCCAACAGTATGCAGACCGCACAACGCCGAATCCCGATTGGCGGGGACGACGGAAATAATAAAACCTGGGCCGAATTATTGCCACATTACGAACGCGAATTGGCAAATTTCAAACGAAATTTAGAACTTTTAAAATCGTCAAAAAATGGTAAAATCGAAAAGAAGGAAGGGAAACCGTGGCAACCTGCCGAAGTAACTTTATTAAGTGAAAGCAAAGGAACTTACGCAGTAAAAAACGGAACAAAAGTGTATGGGACACCAATTTCAGAACTGACAAAAGTGGCTCCTGAACTGCAAAACCTAAAAGGAATCACATTCGATGAAACCGCTCAAAACGAAAACGGAACGCACCTGAAATTCAAAAATACCAAAGCCGTAAAATTGGTGGTTGGTTATTTCAATTCAGACCAGAAAAGATTTTTATTCCCGCCAAGTCTGGAGACAGATGCGTCAGGAAATGCAAACGGTCAGGCCGAAGTAATCCTGGCAAGCGCAATGAATCTGAAGGAATTGCCACGAATCAACATTCACACCTACACCTTTCAGCCGGGCGAAAACAAACTCGATTTAGGTAAAGGAAGAGTCCTGATTTTAGGCTTCATCGATGCCAATCAAACCATTACAACCCGTGATGTCGGTTACATCGACGAAGGCGAAAAAGGTGCGGTAGACTGGTTGTTTTATTAAAATGAAGAAATTAATTTACATACTATTTTTTATAACTGCTTTTTCTTGGTCGCAAACCCAAGAAAAAGCAACTCCATTCCGTAAAGAAGTTTCGCTGAACTCAGTTTGGGAAACCATTGTTTTGGACAAGCTTCCCGAACAGGAAGAAACCTTTGTGCAAAATCCAAAAGTAGATGCACAATGGCAAAAAGTAAACGTACCCCACAATTGGGATCAGTATTACGGATTCCGAAGAACCAAACACGGTAATTTACACGGTACCGCCTGGTATCATAAAACATTAAAAGTTGACAAAAAAGATAATTCAAAAAGACTTTTCCTCTTTTTCGAAGGCGTAAGTTCTTATGCTACAGTTTGGGTAAACGGCAAAAAAGTAGGCGAACACAAAGGCGGAAGGACCACTTTTACAGTCGATATTACAAAAGCCGTTTCTTTCGAAAAAGAAAATAATATAATAGTCAAAGCTTCACATCCATCATTCATAGCCGATTTGCCTTGGGTTTGCGGCGGTTGTTCCGGAGAGTGGGGATTCTCGGAAGGCTCACAGCCAATGGGAATTTTCAGACCCGTAACTTTGGTCGTTACCGATGAAGTTCGCATAGAACCTTTTGGTGTTCACATTTGGAATGACAAAGCCACTTCCAAAGAAAAAGCAATCCTGAACATTACTACCGAAATCAAAAACTACGGAACTTCAAACCGAAACCTAAATATCGAAAACACCCTTTTTGATAAAAACGGAAAGAAAGTCGTTAGCGTAAAAAGTGATGTCAAAAACACTTCAGGAGAAACAAAACAAATAGCACAAACACTTCCGGAAATTGCAAATCCAAAATTATGGTCGCCAGCCAATCCGTATTTATATGAATTGGTTACCACAATTTTTGAAAACGGAAAGAAAACAGATGAACTAAAAACACCTTACGGAATCCGTTGGGTAAGCTGGCCGGTGAGTCGTGACGGAAAAGACAATCGTTTTTACATCAATGACGAACCATTATTCATCAACGGAACCTGCGAATACGAACACTTAATTGGAAACAGCCATTCGTTTTCTGAAGAACAAATACATTCCAGAATTGAACAAATAAAAGCTGGAGGATTCAATGCTTTTCGCGAAGCACATCAGCCTCATAATCTAAAATATCAGGAAGAACTGGACCAAAACGGAATCCTGTTCTGGAGTCAGTTTTCGGCACATATTTGGTACGACACACCCGAGTTCAAAGAGAATTTCAAAACCTTATTACGCGAATGGATTAAAGAACGTCGAAATAATGCATCAGTCGTAATGTGGGGATTGCAAAACGAAAGCACGATTCCAAAGGAATTTGCCGAAGAATGCACCCAAATCATCCGCGAAATGGATCCGATGTCAGCGCAACAACGCATCGTGACGACCTGCAACGGAGGCGAAGGAACCGATTGGAATGTCGTGCAAAATTGGTCGGGAACCTATGGTGGCGATCCGTTCAACTATGATGTCGAAATGAGTACGCAATTGCTAAACGGAGAATATGGAGCCTGGCGTTCACACGACCTGCACACCGAAGGCGAATTTGACCAAAAAGGAGTTTTAAGCGAAAACCGTTTCTCGCAATTAATGGAAATCAAAGTCCGTGAAGCCGAATCGGTAAAAGATAAAATAGCAGGGCAATTTAACTGGCTTTTTGCTTCGCACGAAAATCCGGGACGCGTTCAAAATGGCGAAGGATATCGAGATATCGACAAAGTGGGACCAGTCAATTACAAAGGACTTTTCAGTATTTGGGGCGAACCTCTGGATGCGTATTATATGTACCGCGCCAATTATGTTTCGAACAAAACCAACCCAATGGTCTATATCGTTTCGCACACCTGGCCGAATCGTTGGGAGGCTCCTGGAATTAAAAACGGAATCGATGTCTACTCCAATTGTGATGAAGTAGAATTGTTCAATGACATCAATAAAACTTCACTAGGAAAATTGAAAAATCCGGGATTAGGACAGCATTTTCAATGGAATAATGTTAACATTCAATACAACGTTTTGTATGCCGTGGGTTATGTAAATGGAAAAGCGGTTGCCAAAGATTATATCGTATTAAACAATTTGACAAAAGCACCTAATTTCATAAAATTAGAAACTAAAAAAGAAACACTTTTACAGCCACAAAAAAACTACAATTACATTTACAGAGTCAATAGTGGCGGTAGTGAAATCACAGATTCTCTTGGTAATTTATGGCAGGCAGATGTTCACAAATGCGGAGACAACACTTGGGGTTCTTTGTCGTGGACAGATAATTTCAAGCAATTGCCTGATTTTTTTGCCAGTCAAAGAAGTACTTTCGACCCAATTTCAGGAACAAAAGACTGGAAATTGTTTCAAAGTTTCAGATACGGAATCGATAAATTACGTTACGAATTCCCAGCTTCGGAGGGAGAATATCTGGTCGAATTGTATTTCACAGAACCCTGGTACGGAACCGGAGGCGGATTGGATTGCAAAGGCTGGCGTTTGTTTGACGTAGCCATTAATGACAATGTGGTTTTAAAAGATTTGGATATCTGGAGTGAAGTCGGACACGATACTGCTTTAAAGAAAACTTTTGTAGGAAAAAGCGTAAACGGAAAAATCATTATTTCATTTCCAAATGTAAAAGCAAGTCAGGCAATCATTTCGGCAATTGCGATTGCAACGAAAGATAAAGCTGTGAAAGGAGCTTCGGCTTCGCTAAGAAATATTCAGGATGTTGCGAGTAATTCAGAAACTAAAATAGGGTCGTGGCTGGATATTAATTCCAAACAATATTCAGATTCTGAAATTGTTTTTACGCAATTACCTGCCGAAGTTTATGGAGCAGATTATTTACAAGTATCATCTAAAGCTAAATCTTCAGGTTCATTTATAACCAAAGAAGATTCGGAAATTTATCTGTTTACCCAATCAAAAGATTCTATTTCGGGTTATAAAAGAATGACCGAAACGGCTAAAAATTCAGATAAAGTTGAGTTTTCTGTTTTTCATAAAAAAGTAAAAAAAGGAGAAAAAGTTGGTTTTGAAAATAGTACCATCGCAGTCGTTCCCACTTACGATATGGGAGAAAAAGACGATTCACGACCAGTTGTACTTTTGGAAGCCGAAACTTCTAAAACCACTGGAACCGGAATCGAAAAAGGCAATTTCAAAAAAGCCAATTATATCGAATTTACACAAAAAACAAAAAACAGCATCCAGTTTGAAGTGAAACCCGGAGTAGCAGGAATTTACCTGATGCGTTTCCGATTTATGAACAGAAACGAAACGCTATTAAAAGTCAAATTCAAAATGGAAGACGCCTACGGAATTCTGATGCGAAATGACACTATTGAATTTCCTTCGGCAACAGAAAAATGGAAGATATTAAATACAACTTCCGGAGGTTACATCAACGCAGGAACCTATAAAATCACAATAGAATCAGAGGATATGAAAGGTTTGCTTTTGGATTCTTTTGAGTTTCAGTAACGTCATTACGAGGAACGAAGCAATCTCATAACGAGAGCAACTACTGTGATTGCTTCGTTCCTCGCAATGACAAACAGCATAAAAAAACAATTACAATGGTAAAAAAATATCAAAACGTTTTACAAAAAATAACAATTGTATTGGCATTATCGCTTTTGGTTGCCTGTGCTTCAAAAAGTAAAAATGCCAGAATCGTTGAAGACTTCAATCAAAACTGGAACTTCAAATTAGGCGATCATCCAACGGCAATCGAATCCAATTTCAATACTTCCGATTGGAGAACCTTGCAATTGCCACACGACTGGAGTATCGAAGGAGCGTTTAATAAAGACAATCCAACCAAACAGGCACAGGCATTTTTGCCGGCTGGAAAAGGCTGGTACCGCAAAACATTTTCGCTTCCGGAAGATTGGAAGAACAAAAACGTTTCTATAGAATTTGACGGAGTTTTTAAAAACAGCGAAGTATTCATCAACGGACATTCGCTGGGAATGCGTCCAAACGGATACATTTCATTTACTTATGAATTGTCGCAATATTTAAATTTTGGAAAGGAAAACATAATTGCCGTAAAAGTCGATAACGATGCACAGCCCAATTCCAGATGGTACACGGGTTCCGGAATTTACAGAAACGTGCGATTGGTGGCGAGCGAAAAACTGCACGTCGCACAATGGGGAACTTATGTAACGACTCCGGAAGTTTCGGCTGAAAAAGCATCGGTTCATTTGGAAGTGACAATCGAGAATAAAACCAATTCCGAAAAAGAATTCCAATTGGTAACTTCTATTTTGGATGCGAATAATAAAGAAGTTGCGAATGCTAAAACAACAGAAAAAATTGGCGCGAATACCAATGCAAAAAAGATTCACAATCTAAACGTGATTCAGCCAAAATTGT
Organism: uncultured Flavobacterium sp.; assembly: GCA_963511725.1. Taxonomy (GTDB): domain Bacteria; phylum Bacteroidota; class Bacteroidia; order Flavobacteriales; family Flavobacteriaceae; genus Flavobacterium. Next base: position 83,104 of record CAUPKA010000005.1, on the reverse strand, counting down.
GGGATACCGAAAATCCAAATCTGTACAAAATTGTCACTACGATTTACGAAAATTCAAAAGCAGTCGATAATTACGAAACGCCTTTAGGATTCCGATTCTTCAATTTTGATGCCGAAAAAGGATTTTCATTAAACGGAAAACCAACCAAAATATTAGGGGTTTGTCTGCATCACGACAACGGTGCTTTGGGAGCTGTGGAGAACATTCACGCCGTCAAAAGAAAGCTGAAAATCCTGAAAGAAATGGGAACGAACGCCATCAGAATGTCGCATAATCCGCACTCTTTGGAAATGATGCAGTTGTGTGACGAAATGGGATTTATTGTTCAGGATGAGTTTACCGATGTCTGGAAAAAGAAAAAAGTAACCAACGATTACCATAAAGACTGGGATGCGTGGCACAAACAGGATCTGGAAGATTTCATCAAAAGAGACCGAAACCATCCGTCGGTGATTATGTGGAGTATCGGAAACGAAATCCGTGAACAATTTGACAGCACCGGAATTGCCATTACCAGAGAACTGGCTCAAATCGTAAAATCGCTCGACACCACGCGTCCCGTTACGAGCGCTTTGACCGAAAATGTTATCGAGAAAAATTTCATTTACCAGTCGGGCGCTTTGGATTTGCTGGGATTCAATTACAAACACGAAGATTACAAAGACTTTCCGGTTCGTTTCAAAGGACAAAAAATATTGGCTTCCGAAAGTGTTTCGGCACTAGAAACCCGTGGGCATTACGATTTTCCTTCGGACGGAATTAAGGCCTGGCCACCAAAACACGGTGTGCCTTTTGACGGAAATGCTGACTGGACCGTTTCGGCTTTCGATCAGGTGCAATCCTATTGGGGAACCACGCACGAAGCCAATTGGAAAACCATCAAAAAACAGGATTTTATGGCGGGAACTTTCATCTGGACAGGCTTCGATTATCTGGGCGAACCTGATCCGTATCCGTATCCTGCAAGAAGTTCGTATTTCGGAATCGTAGATTTGGCGGGCTTTCCCAAGGATGTCTATTATATGTACCAAAGCGAATGGACGACTCAACCCGTTTTGCATCTTTTTCCACACTGGAACTGGCAAAAAGATCAGGAAGTCGATGTTTGGGCGTATTACAACAATGCTGATGAAGTAGAATTGTTCCTCAACGGAAAATCATTAGGCAAAAAAGCCAAACAAAATGACGATCTGCACATTTCGTGGCGTGTAAAATTTGAACCCGGAACGATAAAAGCCATTTCCAGAAAAGACGGAAAAGTAGTTTTGGAAAAGGAAATTCACACCGCCGGAGAAGCTTCCAAAATAGATTTGAAAGCGGATAAAACAACCCTAAAAAACGATACTTACGATTTGGTTTACGTGACTGTTTCTGTCACGGATACTGACGGAAACCTGGTTCCGAATGCCGATTATAAAATCGATTTTGAGGTAACCGGAGGCGGTAAACTCGTTGGACTCGACAATGGTTATCAGGCGAATCTGGATTCTTTTAAAGCCTCATCCTACAAAGTATTTAATGGTAAATGCATCGCCATCATCCAATCCAACGGGAAGAAAGAAAACATTCAGTTAACAGCTTCAGCCGTACACGGAATGTCAAGTACAGTAATTCTAAAAGTAGAATAAGTACTTCAGAAAAATAATTGTATTCAAAACTCCATTAGCGATAATGGAGCTTTTTTGTGGAATCTCGTTTGTGATTTGGGCATATCCCTACGGGTCGGGCTGTTCATTATATCTTTTCTTTTCCTAAAGAAGGAAAAGAAAAGGATGTCATTTTCATCCCTTATGCGGAGAGTTGGTTTTATAAGGGGATTTTTCGTTGCTTTTAGGTTTTTATTTGTAATAAAAATAACACTATATAAGTGGCGATAAAATACTTGTTATAATTTATGGTATTTAAATTTGGGAGTACTTTGTGCTAAATTATAGTAAAAAAGGCTAAATTGCATAACTAATTTATGATCAAAAAATGTACAAAAGAGAATACGAACCTCTACTGGAAAATGGATTTAAAGAAATTGCTTTGTGGCAGTTAGACACTATTTTCTTAGAGCCTTTTGGAGAAAATGATCAAAGAAAGCAATTGATAAATCGTTTAAATGCTTACTTAAGTGAGTTTTCATATTTGGGATTAAATGCAGAAGTTTGGATAGATGGTTCGTTTTCCACTCTGAAGCCTGAACCGGAAGACATAGATGTTGTGTTTTTATTAGACGAAAATGAAATAAACAGTTTAAACGATAGAAAACTGAAGTTATTTGAAGAGTTATTTCTAAGTAGAGAAATAGTTAAAGCCAGATATTCAGTAGATGTTTATTTTATAGATAGAAATGATGAAATTGAAAAGCAAAAATGGATAACAACATACGGCTTTGATTCAAGAAAAATAAATAGCAAAGGAATATATAAAATACAATTATCAAAAGATGTATAGTATAGAACGAATAGAGGAGTTACTAGCAAATTCAGAAGATACTTTGCTGAAATATGAGAATTTGCTTAAAGACAATCCAAATAGTTTGTTCAATAAAGGTATGGTAAAAAACACCCTAGAACAAATGGTAGAATTGCGTTCTAACCTTGCTTTCGAAAAACAGAAAAGAGAAAAAGAAATTATTGATATACGCTTAAAAGGTAAAGTTGCAAAAGTAGGAAAGCTACCTTTGGATTTATTGGGAGAATTTGCTAAAAGTTTGTCAGACTGTATTATAGAATCATCTAGAAAATATCAATATGGTAATAAAGGTGGTGCGAAAATATTAACCTCGATTAAAAACACTGTAGATTTGCGCTTCGACAGATTAGTTCCAGGTTCAACACATATTTTAGTAACGGGTAACAACAGTCCTGATTTATTTGGTAATAGTATGATAGAAAATGCTTTAATCAATACTTTTGAGTTGTTAAATGTGCATAGCGATTCTGAATTAATGGATAAATCTGAAAGATATGGTGGAGCAGGAATTAAAAAATTAAACAAAATATTAAGTTTGAGTATTAATAACCATTTAGAGTTTGATTTAGAATGGTCTTCACCAAACTCAAAAGTTTTTAAATGGGAAGGAAACTTTGATAGAATAAAGCAACTTAATAATTCTATTTCAAAAATAGAAACAATTACTCCAGAGGTAATTGGAATTTCTGGGACGTTAGTTATGCAAAGTCTAAAAGGACAGCTTGAAATTGAAGACAAAGAGGGTAAACTTTTTAAAGTTTCATTTCCAATGTCTTTTTTAGAGAAGATAAAAGAATTCCAAATTGGAGAAGATTTTTCTGCAACAATTATTAAAAACATTCTTAAGAATAACATCACTAAAGAAGAGAAAGCATCATTTGAATTAACAACAATAAATTAAGTTAGTATTCATTTGTAATTAGAATATGTTGTTATCGGACCACTATCGAATATTATCGTATCATATCGTATCAAAAAGTACAGCCCAACGCTGTACTTTTTGCATTTTATACTAATGCGGTAAAATAAAGAAAAACAATTTTTAATTACTTTTATATCGTAAATTAGTTCACTAAAAAAGTGAATTTTTTAAAAACATTTATATCTTTGCACTATGAAACCAGAAGCCTATGGAAATCACTTTTACTGAAGATTACTTAAAAGAGCTTTATGAAGAAGGAAAAGCCAAGAATAAGAAATACAGGTTTCAAAAAGATGTAATCAAAAAATACAAACAAACAATCGATAAATTAAGAGTTGCTAAAAATATTGAGGATTTGTATCCTATTAAAAGTTTAAATTATGAAAAATTAATTGGAGATAAAAAAAGAATAGAATCTGTTCGTGTAGATAAAAAATATCGAATAGAATTTATTAGTTCTGTTGAAGGTGAAGAACCTAATACAATTACAATTTGTTCAATTATTGATTTGAGTAATCATTACTCATAAAAAACTTAACATTATTATGACAACAATAAACCAAATTACCCCATTTGAAGCTACTCATCCAGGCACACTAATAAAAGATGAATTAGAGGTTAGAGATGATATAAAACAAAAAGATTTAGCTGAGTTATTAGGTGTGAAACCCTCATTTTTAAATGAAATCATAAAAGGGAAAAGACCGATAACTGCTGATTTAGCTATACTATTAGAGAAAACACTTGAAATACCAGCAGATTATTGGATGAAATTTCAATCACAATACGAGATTGATTGTGCCAGAATTAAAGAAAAAAACATCAATAAAATAAAATTGATAGAATTATGGAATATAATTAAAGAGTATGTTCCGGTTAATTATTTTAAGAAACAAGGTTATTTAACTGAAAACCTTGAAGAAAATATCAATAAAATTAAATTAATATACGCTATAACTACGATTGATGATTTGATAAATATTTTTGCAACTAAAAAGTTTGCTTTCTACAAGAAATCTGAAAAATTAAAAATTGATGATAAAAATATGATTGCTTGGAATTCTTTAGCTGAATATGAAGCCAAAAATCAATCTATAAATACTTTTAATTTTGATAATATTGATTCATTAACCCAAAGTTTAAATGATATTTTTTTCGAAAATAACAATACGTTGTTTAAAGTAAAAAAAGTATTAAATCAGTATGGCATTAAATTTTCAGCTATAGAAAAACTTGAAAAAACGCCCGTAGATGGTTATTCTTTTTGGTCAGAAAATAATCCGGCAATAGCAGTTACATTAAGACATAGTAGAATCGATAATTTTGCTTTTACAATAATGCACGAAATAGGGCATATTGCATTACACTTGAAAAATAATAAAGAGCAAAAATTTTTAGACCTCACTAATCAAGAAGTTAATCATTATGAAATTGAAGCGAATGATTTTGCTCAGAAAAAATTAATTTCTGAAAAATGTTGGGAGGATATTATCCAAAATTATATTCCTCTTAACGATAATGAAATAGAGGAAATTTCTAAAAAATATAATATTCATCCAGCCATAATCTTAGGAAGAGCTTGTTATGAAATGAATTATTACGCTTTGAATACTACAATTGATAAAAAGTTGAAATAAAACGGGAACTTTACCTCACTTTAACCCAAAATAAACCCTCCCCAACCATCACACAGCAGGACAGTTCCTTTCCTTAAAATCCTTTAATTTAGAATCTTAAAATAAATTAGAATGGAAAGAGTTTTTGCAGAATATCTTATTGAAACCCCTTATGATGTTGAACAGGCTTCGGCGGTTTTGGCGGGCGAGCAGTCCTCGGGAACTTTTGTATCTGTTCCGGGCGAAACGGAAGAGTTGAAAAAACGTTTTTCGGCAAGGGTAGAGGATATTCAGTTATTGGATTTGGCAGACGAACCTTCCATTCCGGGCGGAAGTATTCCCGGAAAAAAATACCAGAAAGCAAGAGTAAAAGTAAGCTGGTCGATAGAAAACTTTGGTTATAATCTACCGGTTTTGATTAGTACTTTACAAGGAAATTTATACGAAATCACACAATTTACGGGTTTAAAACTAATGGATTTTGAAGTTCCGGATTCTTTTAAAAATCATTTCAAAGGACCAAAATTCGGAATCAAAGGTTCTAAATTATCCTGTGGCGTAACCGACAGACCGATGATTGGAACCATTATAAAACCAAGTATCGGGATGAGTGTGAATGAAACCGCGACTTTAGTAAAATCCCTGATAGATGCCGGAATCGATTTTATCAAAGATGACGAATTGATGGGGTCAGCCACCAATTCGCCTTTTGATGAAAGGGTAAAAGCGATTATGAAAGTCATTCGTGACAACGAACAAAAAACAGGTAAAAAAGTAATGTATGCGTTTAACATCAGTGATGAAATTGACGAAATGCAACGAAAATACGATTTGATTAAAAAGGAAGAAGGAAGCTGTGCGATGATCAGCATTAACAGTGTAGGACTTTCGGGAACGAAGAAAATTTGTGATCAGGGCGAACTCGTTATTCACGGTCACAGAAACGGCTGGGGAATGCTGAACAGACATCCGATGTTGGGAATTGAATTTCCGGCCTATCAAAAAATTCAGCGTCTGGCAGGAGTAGATCAGCTACACGTTAACGGAATCCAGAATAAATTTTGGGAATCGGATGATTCGGTGGTTACCTCGATAAAATCCTGTTTGAAACCCTTTTTGGGCGGATACGAAATATTACCTGTGGTATCTTCGGGACAATGGGGCGGACAAGCCGTAGAAACCTACCGAAGAACTCAAACCACCGATTTGCTGTATATGGCAGGTGGCGGAATTTTGGCACATCCAATGGGACCAAAAGCCGGAGTAAACGCATTACAGCAAGCCTGGACAGGAGCCGTTGACGGTTTATCTGTGGAAGAAACCGCTTTGAAATATCCCGAATTTGCCGAATCGGTAAAGAAATTTTCGAAATAATGAAGAAAGATAAATTGCTGTTGGCCTATTATGGAGACGATTTTACGGGTTCTACGGATGCCCTTGAATTCCTGACCCTGGCTGGAGTGAAAACCGTTCTCTTTCTTCGAAAACCGGAACAGAAAGACCTGGATCGTTTTCCGGGAATTCAGGCGATTGGTCTGGCAGGAAAAAGCAGATCGATGTCACCTTCGGAAATGGATACAGAACTTTATAGTGCTTTTGAAAATCTGAAAAGTTTTGCCCCAAATCACTTTCATTATAAAGTCTGTTCCACTTTTGATTCAGCTCCACACGTGGGGAACATCGGAAAAGCAATCGAAATTGGAAGTGAAGTTTTCAATCAAAAAACGGTTTTGGTTTCCCCATCAGCTCCGCATTTGGGACGATTTTGCGTTTTCGGAAATCTGTTTGCCCGAATGGGAACGATCGGAAACGGAGAAATTTACCGTATCGACCGTCATCCGTCCATGAGCAAACATCCCGTTACTCCAGCTTTGGAAGGCGATTTGACGATTCATTTGGAAAAACAAACGAACAAATCCATCAATCTTATCAATTTAACGACAATCGAAAAAGGTACTTCAGTAGTTTTAGAAGAAGTTGCCAATAATAAAGCAGAGATTCTGTTTTTTGACGGATTCAATTTGGAACATCTGAAAATCATTGGAAGTGTTTTTAACCAATTGGCAACCCAAAAAACATTGTTTTCAGTAGGTTCATCCGGAATAGAAATGGCTTTGGGATTGGATTGGAAAGACGAAAAAATCATAGGAAGCGAAACAGTATTTGAATCAGCAGGAGAAGTTTCGCCTATACTCGTTTTATCGGGAAGCTGTTCTCCGGTGACGTCTAGCCAAATTAAATATGCTCTTGAAAATGGATTTCTGGAAATCGCTTTAGAAAGCAAAGCTGTCGATATTCAAAATCAGGAAGCAATTATAAAAAATACTGTTGCCCAAATTATCGAGAATTTCAATAACGGAAAAAGCACAATTCTGCATACAAGCACAGGTTCAACCGATCCGAGAATTGTTGAAACCGAAGCGTATTTCAGAACAAAAGGAGTATTGGAAAATGACATTCAGAAACAATGCAGTTTCATTTACGGAAGTGTTTTGGGACAAATAACCAAAGAAGTATTAAAGGCTGTCAAAATAAAGAGAATCCTTTTTGCAGGTGGCGATACATCAAGTTATGCCGCATCCAAATTGGATATTCTGGCATTAGAAATGATAGCGCCAATTGCCCCGGGAGCTCCGCTTTGCAAGGCAGTTTCGAACAATGAATGGATAAACGGAATAGAAATGAATTTTAAAGGCGGACAAGTAGGTACCGCTGATTATTTTATAAAAGTATTAAAAGGAGAAAAATTATGAGCGCAAAAGTTTTAGGTTTCGTACATACATCTGCAACATTAGTTCCGTTGTTTCAGCAATTGAGCAATGAGTTTTTACAAGGAATTGAAACATTCAACATAGTCGATGACAGCCTGATAAAAGACGTAATCAAAAAAGGAAAATTAATGCCAAATACGGCAGCCAGAGTAGTAAGCCATGTTCAGGCAGCCGAAGCCGCAGGAGCTGATGTAATCTTGGTAACCTGCTCGTCAATTGGTGTGGCGATTGAAACAGCTGCAACATTGGCAACAGTTCCGGTTATTCGCGTGGATCAGGCGATGGCGGATGAAGCAGTTCAAATTGGGAACAAAATTGGTGTTATAGCGACTTTGCCTACAACATTAGAACCAACCAGCGATTTGGTTAGAAGAAGAGCAGAATTGGCAGGCAAAAACGCAACGATTACTTCCAAATTATGCGAAGGCGCTTTCGAAGCGTTGATGAGTGGTGACGCTACGAAACACGACGAAATGGTTGCGAAAGCATTGAAAGAATTAATGAAAGAAGTAGACGTAATTGTTTTGGCGCAAGCTTCAATGGCAAGAGTTGTTGATGACTTAAGTGCCGAAGAAAAACTAGTGCCGATTTTAGCAAGTCCAGCTATTGCCATGAAAAAACTGGCGGAGCTTTATTTTTAATTTTGATAACCATATAAGTCATATAAGTTTTACTTTTTAAATAAACTTATATGACTTATATGTTTAAATAACATTTAATAACAAATCGTATGCGTAAATATTTTCTTTGGGCTGCTCCAATATTTTTCATCGTTGCCGGTTTTGGCTGGTTACAGCAAATAGATTTACTATGGAAATTGGGATTAATCTTTGGTTTTTCAAGTATTGCCATTGGGGTAGGACACATCAAAGTATTAAGCGGATATCAATACACGTTTTGGATTATTACTGCCGTTTGCGCCGGACTGCTGTATCCTGAATTTTTCCTGCATGTTGGCAGTTTCGATATGCGGAACAAATGGCTTATTCTGATTATTATTCAAATGGTAATGTTCGGAATGGGAACGCAAATGAGTATCGAGGATTTTACAGGAATCCGAAAATCTGGTAAAGGAGTTCTGATTGGCTTGTTAGGACATTTTACGATTATGCCGATTATGGGTTTTATCATTGCTAAGACCTTTGGCTTTGAGCCTGAAATTGCAGCGGGGATTATTCTGATTGGTTCTTGTAGCAGTGGATTGGCTTCTAATGTAATGACTTATATTGCCAAAGGAAATTTGGTTTTATCTGTTACCGTAACTGCAATGTCTACTTTGGCAGCGCCTATTATGACTCCGTTTCTGATGAAAATATTTGCGGGAACCATGGTTGAAGTGCATTTTTTCAATATGATGATGGAAATTATTAAAATAGTTCTTGTTCCTTTGGCAGCGGCCATGATTCATGATATTCTAAAAAATTATGGAGCTGTAGCAAAAAAGAGAATATATATTTTGACCATTTTGTCAACGATTTGGCTGGGTGTTGTTATTTTCTTTGGAGATTTTTTAGCAGTTGCTGAAGATAGTACAGTTGCACATATATTGGAAATCATTAATTTCACTTGTGGTGCTTTTATCGTGGGTACGTTATATCATTTATTGTATAAAGTATATCCAAAAATTGATGCAATTATGCCTTATTTCTCTATGTTTGGAATCATCTATTTTACCTTGGTAACCACTGCTGCTGGAAGAGATAATTTAATTCAGATAGGATTTTTGCTTTTCCTGGCTTCAGTATTGCACAATGGAGCTGGCTACTTTTTTGGCTATTGGTTAAGCAGAATAAGCGGACTCGACAAAAAAAGCAGTCAGACCATCGCTTTCGAAGTCGGACTCCAAAATGGCGGAATGGCTTCTGGGTTAGCAGGGTCGATGGGGAAACTGGCAACTTTAGGATTAGCTTCTGCGGTATTTAGTCCGTGGATGAATGTTTCAGGATCTTTACTGGCTAATTATTGGAGAAAAAAAGGAAATAGGGAAGAAGCAACAGAAATAGTTCCTGTTACTAACTAAAAAAGGTAATCGATAATTTTAAATTTAAAGAGTATTGTTTTTCTGTTTTATTTCATGGATATCTCTTTTCAGTTCTAAAAACATCTCTTTTACGGTATCAGATTCTAACGTTTTAGTATCGTCTCTTCCGATGTGGCATACATATTCCCAAATCTCCAGAATATCGGAAAGCTTGATTTCGTAAGGGCTGTAAATAATATTATCAGGAACTACAGTCAGTGAATCGTCATTTTTATTCCCGAGCCGCTTATAGGTTATCCCTTCGCTGGACGTAATCAATATATAGGTTTTATTCTGTTTTATTTCTCCCAGATTATCTACATATTTCCCAACTACAAAAGATTTATTGGTGTGCGGCGGCATAGAATCGCCATCTATAGGGAAAGCTCTCATTTTTCCCAAACCTAAAAATGGCAATGCTATCTGTTGCAGATTTTCAATGTATTCTGCATCGGCATAACCGCTAAGATAGCCTGCTTGGGCTTTGTGCGGTATAATTTCGATGAGGTTATTGCCATCTTGGTCAACGGCTATAGGTAAAACAATTCGATTGTCATTTAACTGCATTAAATTTTCAATGGAGATTTTTCGTAAATCAACCGTCAAAAGTAAATCAATACTGATATGATAATACCGTGAAATAATCACTAGCGTTTCGGCAGGCGGCGTGTTTTTTCCGTATTCATATTTTTTGTATCGGTCGAGTGGTAAACTCATTCCGCCGGCAACTTCTTGCTGAGACAAATTTCGCTTGCTTCGAAGCCATTTAAGATTGTCAGAAATGTATAACATATGTTAAAGGGATTTTAAGTCACTACAAATATAGATATTAAAGTGATTTAACGTCCTAATTTTGTAAAATCTTTTAATGTCTAAAATTAAGATAATAGTGAAGTTACAAGGACAAGAATAATATTCATGTTAGATACTATATGAAAAAACAGGAATACGCCATAGTTGATATAGAAACTACAGGAGGCAATGCAAGAGGAAGCCGCATTACGGAAATAGCCATTGTTATCCATGACGGAACTAAGGTAATTGACCGTTGGGAAACACTCGTAAATCCTCAAAAGGAAATACCGATTTCTATTTTTGCGCTGACAGGAATTGATAATGAGATGGTGCGTAATGCTCCCGTTTTTGATGATGTTTCTGAAAAAGTGCTGGAGATGCTCACAGACCGCATTTTTGTGGCGCATAATGTCAATTTTGATTATTCTTTTGTACGTCATCAATTGGAAGAATCTGGATTTAAATGGACGGCGAGAAAACTGTGTACCGTTCGTGTAGCACGAAAAATCAGGCCAGGATTAAGTTCTTACAGCTTGGGAAACCTTTGCAGTTCGCTGGATATAAATATAGAAAATCGGCATCGTGCTGGCGGTGATGCTGATGCAACCGTTATATTGTTTTCCAAATTACGAGAGTGGGATACGGAAGGAGAGATGGATAAAATGATCAAGAAAACCTCGCAGGATCAGCGGTTTCCACCCAATTTGCCTCCTCAAGATTTTGAGCAATTGCCAGAAAAAATCGGAGTATATTATTTTTATAATCAGATGAAAAAGGTAATCTATGTTGGTAAAGCGGTTAATTTAAAAAAGCGTGTGGCTTCTCATTTCAGCGGTCATAATGTGAATACGCAAAGGCAAGGCTTTTTAAAGGATATTTATGGGATTTCTTTTGAAGTCTGCGGTACTGAACTTATGGCTTTGCTGTTGGAATGCGATGAAATTAAGAAGTTGTGGCCAATGTATAACCGAGCATTAAAACGTTTTGAATCTAAATTTGGATTGTATAAATATGAAGCCCGAAATGGATATAAGTATCTGGCAATTGGAAAACTGACAAAATTCCAGAAATGTGTTCAGGAATTCAATAGCCAGTATGACGGTATAACTGTTTTGCAAAACCTTGCTCAGCAGTTTAAAATTGATCATAGATTCTGTCAATACGGTATGTCAATAGTTGGAGAATTTTTCCAAAAGAATGATTTGACAAATTTACCTGATGCTGACTATCACAACGGACAAATCGAAAAGGCCATAGATTTTTTGTTAGATAATAGACCCAATTTTGCTATTATTGATAAAGGCATATCTATAGAAGAATCCAGTTGCATTTGGGTAGAAAATGGACATTTTTATGGAATGGGTTATATTCCATCAGATATTGGTTTTGCTGAACCTTCAGAGATAAAAGATTGCGTTACGCCTTTTCGAAGCAATCAGTATAGTATGCATCTCATTTACGCATATGCAGAGAAATATCCGGGAAAGGTGAAACGCTTTGAAACTAATGAGGCATAAAATATTAATTCAATAGTTATGATTCTCTTTAACGATACTGAAATGTTTTCATCTGGTACAGCCGGAAAAAAAATATTTGATGTGCCCGATGCTGACCTAATGCTGATTGACTGTTTTTTTACAAAAGAAGAATCAGACAACTATTATAATATTTTTTTAAATACTACATCATGGCATGAATACGAAATGCCCATGTATGACAAAATGGTTACTGCACCACGCATGGTTTCATGGTATGATGATAGAGAAAGGACATCTGGTAAATTTAATTGGCCAAAAGAATTAAGGATTATTAAAACCAGAGTTGAAAAAGAAACCCTAATAAATTTTAATGCTGTTTTGCTGAATTTATATAGAAACGGCAAGGACAGCGTATCATGGCATAGCGATAAAACGCAAAGTGAGAATAAGGATATGAATATTGCATCGGTTACATTTGGTGAAACCCGTATGTTTCGATTGCGTCATAAATTTCTAAAGCATCTTCCGCAGATAGAAATTCCTTTACATCATGGTTCTTTTTTATTAATGGCAGGAAAAACTAATAGTTTTTGGGAACACCAAGTGCCTAAAACTGCCAAAGACGTACTCCCGAGAATTAATCTCACATTTAGGCAGGTTAAGTAGAAACAGCTGGATTATTTTTTTTGCCTTATTATTGTATTCAGGGTGATTTTTTTAAAATAAATGTTTTGGATTAAAAAAATAACAGGATGCCACAGGATAACAACTGCAAGTCATTATTCTAATTTTATACCGATTATGTAATCAATAAAGTCCAAATAAAAGAGTCTGTTTCATATTGGATTGGCATTATGCTGATTAAGATTGAGCTATCTGGAAAATACAGATGGTATGACTTACTATAAAATTATAAGATGATAAAAAAATACAGCTATATCAGCATACTTTTAGTGATTTTGTTTTCTTTAAGCAGTTTCAAAAATGAAGAAATTAAGCTGAACGGCACATGGCGTTTTGAAATTGACAGAAACGATGAAGGCGTAACCGGAAAATGGTATAATAAAAATCTTTCTGATGCCATAAAACTGCCGGGGTCGATGGCTCAATATTTAAAAGGAGATGATATAACTTTAAAAACAAAATGGACAGGCTCTATTTATGACAGTTCTTATTATTTTGTTCCAAGACTAAAAAAATATCGTGAACCTGGAAACATACACATCCCTTTCTGGTTAACTCCTGCAAAACATTATGTTGGTGCTGCTTGGTATCAAAAAGAGGTAAATGTTCCTGCAGATTGGAAAGGCAAACGAATACTGCTTCATTTAGAAAGAACTCATATCGAAACCAGAGTTTGGATAAACGATAAGGAAGTGGGTATGCAAAATTCATTGGTAGCGCCTCATGTTTATGATTTGACTCCGTATCTAACGACGGGTAAGCAGCGTATTTCTATTCGAATAGACAATCGGATTAAAGAAATTAATGTAGGTCCTGATTCTAATAGCATCACTGATCATACCCAAGGAAACTGGAATGGCATTATTGGCAAAATCGCGTTGGAATCCGGTTCACCTGTTTACATTGATGATGTCCAGATTTATCCAGATGTAAAAAACAGGAAAGCCCGCGTAAAAATCACGATTAATAATAGCACCCAAAATCAATTTAGCGGAGAACTTTCTATAACTGCAAAAAGTTTTAATTCAAAATTATCCAATAAAACTCAAGAAGTTACAAGTAATCTTTCTGTGGTAAAGTTGGGAAATCAAACTATCGAACTCGAACTGCCTTTCGGAAAAGGAATGCTGACTTGGAATGAATTTGATCCTGCTTTGTATAATTTGGAAGCAAAACTTTCTTCGAAAGAAACAAGTGATACGAAAATTGTCCAGTTTGGAATGCGTGAATTCAAAATTAATGGAAACCAATTTTTAATAAATGATGTTCCCGTGTTTCTTAGAGGAACTGTTCATAATTGTGAATTCCCGCTAACGGGTTATCCTGCAACAACAGTGGAAGCTTGGACTAAAATTTTTAAAACCATCAAAAATCATGGATTAAACCACGTTCGTTTTCATTCGTGGTGCCCGCCCGAAGCGGCTTTTATTGCTGCTGATAGAATTGGACTTTATTTACAGCCCGAAGGCCCAAGCTGGCCTAACCATGGTCCTAAAATAGGATTGGGACAGCCTGTAGATCAGTTTTTATATGACGAAACCACGCGAATGGCAAAAGAATACGGGAATTATGCGTCGTTTACAATGTTATCTGCAGGGAATGAGCCTGCGGGAAATCAAGTAAAATACCTTAATCAATTTGTGGATTTTTGGAAAGCAAAAGATGGCAGAAGGGTTTATACTGGCATGACTGTGGGAGGAAGCTGGCCTGTGGTTCCGAATGCGGAATATCAGGCACGTGGAGGGGTGAGAGGTTTGAAATGGGAAAAAATGCCTGAAACGGAATCTGATTTTAGTGCTGGAATTGCTCCTTTTAAAGTTCCTTTTGTAGCTCACGAAATAGGGCAGTATTGTGTTTTTCCTAATTTTGAGGAAATTAAGAAATATAAAGGAGTTTACAGAGCCAAAAACTTCGAAATGTTTCGTCAGGATCTTAAAGACCATAACATGGAAAATCAAGCGAAAGATTTTTTGAATGCCTCTGGAAAGTTACAGGTTTTGTGTTATAAAAATGAAATTGAAAAAATATTGAGAACGCCTGGTTATGCCGGTTTTCAAATGTTGGGATTACAGGATTTTCCGGGTCAGGGAACTGCTTTAGTGGGTGTTCTGGATGCTTTTTTCGAAGAAAAAGGATATGTTTCCGCTCAAGAATATGCACGATTTTGTAATGAAACGGTTCCTTTGGCAAAAATTCCAAAATTTGTTTATACAAATGGAGAAGCTTTCAAAGCAACAATAGCTCTTTTTCATTCAGGGAAAGCTTCATTAAAAAATGCTATAATCAGTTGGACCATTAAAAACGAAAAAGGAAATGTTCTTTCTTCGGGAAGTTTTGAACCTAAAACATTCGAGAACGGAAATGGCATTTTCGCAGGAAATATAAAATTTTCGCTAAATGAGATTAAGACAGCTTCAAAATTAAATCTTGAAGTAAAAATCAATGATACAAGCTTTGCCAATGACTGGAATTTTTGGGTATATCCCGAAAAAAATACTGAAATCTCCTCTTCTGTTTATTACACGACAGTGTTAGACGATAAAGCAAAAGAAGTATTGCAAAATGGAGGAAAAGTATTTTTGAATGCTTCGGGAAAAGTAGTGAAAGGAAAAGAAGTTGAAATGCATTTTCTTCCTGTTTTTTGGAATACTTCTTGGTTCAAAATGCGTCCGCCACACGTTACTGGAATGCTAATTCAGGATAAAAGCCCAGCTTTTAAAGATTTTCCAACTAGTTTTCATAGCGATCTTCAGTGGTGGGAAATTCAAAATCGTTCACAAGTAATGAATATGGAAGATTTTCCGGCAGATTTCCGTCCATTGGTACAGCCAATCGATACTTGGTTTATAAACCGCAGACTAGCTTTAGTTTTTGAAGCACAGGTAGGAAATGGAAAAATTATTGTAAGCAGTGCCGATTTAGGACCTGATACTGTTGATAAACCTGCGGCGAAACAACTGTTCTTCTCTTTATTGCAGTATATGAACTCGGATAAATTCAATCCGAAAAATAAATTGGATTTTGAATTGATAAAAGATCTATTTGTAAGTCCGTCCCGCGAAGTATTTAAGGCCTATACAAAAGACAGTCCAGATGAATTGAAACCCAATTCAAACCAGAATAAGGTGAAGTAAATCTGCGGTTTGGAATAGGCTATGGATGCCACGGATTTTTATTTGAAAATTTGTATTACCCAATGTCTCCCACGGTTGAAACCGGGGGCTAGCTTGTGTATGCTGACGAAAGAAATTGAAACCATAACCAACGGTTTCAACCGTTGGAGACAAGCGACAGGAATCTGGGATTGAGGAATGCACGTAGATTTTGCAGATTAAACGGATTTCTACGGATTAGACCTAACAGGTTTTCAAAACCTGTTAGGTCTTTTTTTTAACCAAAAAAGCTAAATCTCTCTCTTTAGCCCCGATTGAAGTGGAAATCCTTTTGTGCCGGGGTTCGGCACAAAAGATTACTTCACTATACTTTTATTTTCATCGGAGTTCAGTGAACTTCGTTTGAAACGGAAAGCGGGACAATATTGCCGAAAAAGCCTAATCTTTCTGCTCCAAAACAATAATCGAACTCAGGTTGTTGGAAAAGCGCAATAATCAATACATAATTTTTGTAATATTATATCATCAAAAAAATCAGTTTTTGTATGGTTATTTTTTTAATATTTCTTACATTTAGATTTGGAATGTTTTTTAGCCACAGCAGTTCTTTAAATTTACGATAATATAATATTTTGATGGTTTCTCATTTGAAGTAATGTTGCTTTAAACTGTATTTGCTTTTATGGAAAACTATTGATGAAGGTTGATTATTAGCATTTGTTTACGATAGATTTTAATGGTTTTAAATTTAATTTTTTCATTATGAAAAAAAAAATACTTATTGTAGATGATCATTTTATTGTAAGGTCGGGGATGTCGCTTTTATTGGAACATGAAATTGATGATGTCGAAGTTTTTGGAGCCAAGGATTTTCAGGAAGCACTTGAAGAATGCAGTAAGGCAGTTTTTGATTTAGTGATATTGGACATTAATTTGCCTGGTGGCAAAAAATGCTATATGATAGATGATTTGCGTGAGTTGCAAAAGGATGTGAAAATATTAATTTTTTCGGCACATGAAGAGGATATTTATGCTTTTCGTTATATTCAGGCTGGTGCAAATGGATATTTGAATAAGTTGAGTGAAAGCAATACAATTGTTAAAGCCATAAAAACAGTTTTGGAAGCAGGAAAATATATTTCAAATGATATTCTGGATAAATTTATTGCCTTTTCTCAGCACAAAAAAGGAGAAAGCAGCAATCCCCTAGAGGATCTTACCCATAGAGAATTAGAAATTGCAGAACTGCTTGTAAAAGGATATGGAAACCTAGAAATTGCAAATGAATTGGACATAAAAATGACAACGGTAAGTACCCATAAATTGAATATTTTAAAAAAGACAAACATAACCAACATTATAGAGCTGTCTGAATTGTTTAAAAAATTTGCTGTTTAATTAAATTAAATCCGTAATTATTTCAACTCTTGTGCCGTTGCCGTCATTATTATAAAATTTTAAATCACCGTTAAGGATATGAATTAATTCAACAATCATGTGCAATCCCATTCCGGTGTTTCTTAGCATTAATTTTTCTGTAGACGGCTGATTGTTTAATTGGTTGTAATAGACTAATTCCTCTTCCTTAAAACCTTTTCCGTTATCTTCTATAATCAGATAGAGTTTTTTGTTTTTAACTTGGTTATATACAATGATTTCGCCCTCTTCTGTGTTTTTTATGGCGTTGTCAATAATGTTGTGAAGGATAACCGATAATATTTCCTTGTTTAATTTTGTTGCAAAGTTTTTGTCAATTTCATTTATTAGAATGGTATTGTTAGCTTCGGCTATTTCATGGAATAAATTGCATTTTGTCTGTACTAGTTCCTTTAGATGATAAAACGAATTTTCAGCAGATTTGCCTCCAAAGAATATTTTGGAATAAGTCAATAAGCTGTCAATGAAATTGTAAAGCTGTAATGTGGAGGAATAAGCAGATTTTGTATTCTTTTTTAATTTTTCATCACCAATTCTTTTAGCTTCTTCATAAATGTATTTATTAGTCATTGTTAAATACTTCAAAGGGCTTTTTATATCATGGCTGATGGTTCCTATCAATTTTTTATTCTGAACAATTTCTGTAGATAATTCGATTTTAGTTTTTTCTAAATCCTGTATAATATCATGCAGTTGTTCCTTTTGGTCTTTAATTTCCTTTTTAGATGCTATTATTTTTTTTAACATGATTACATAATAAATACTGACACTGCTTATTATCATTAGTATGAAGAAAATATTTATGACTATTAAATTATTTTTAATTTCACGGGTGCCATCACCAACAATATTCGAAAATTTATCGGCAGCGGCACCTAGTTTATCACATATACTGCTTATTTCAGATGAAAGTTGATGTTTCGCTTGTTCGTCTAATTCATTAGATTTAATTTTTTTGTCAACTTCAACACCTATTTCATGAAGCTGATTAACATATTCATCAGCATTTTTCCATTCTTCAATTGCTTTTTTAAGAAACGGCACGGAATTGAAATTTTTAAAAACCCAGATTAAATCATCTAAATCTGCTTCTCTATTTCTTCCCGCTCTAAATCCATTTTTAGCGATACTGTCATTAAGATTTTGAGTTAAGGCTTCTCTTGCAATTTGGTCTCCTATTGGAACGCTAATTTCTTCTTTAAAAGATTCCCAGCTTTTGTTTTCTTCTGTATATAAATAAGTAATTAAATGGCGAGATGCTTTATTCTGTCCTTTGGAGTAATGCGATTCTCCATTTACATAAGCTCTTGACGCTGACAAAATTCTAATTGTTATATAATTTATAACGATTAATGAAGTACATGAAAAGAATAATACCACATAAAGTAGGATTATATTGTAATTTTTTGTTATTGAATTATGACTTGTTTCTTTCATATCCTTATTATTTGGAAACTAATTTAAGATTTTTTTTTAATATTTAGTTTTTTTTAGTAGGCATTATAAGGGTTTTTTATGTAAGTCTAGTATTAACTAAATTTTGTTATAGAATTAATTCTATATGATTATCGGTTTTTGTTTGTGGGAATTTTTCCTATGATCTTTTGTAATACAATAACTTTACAGGAGCGATAAGTTCTTTTAGTTACTTTTTATTACAGTATCCAGGTTAAAAACAGTAAATATTTTGTTAAAATTTTATTTTACGTCCTGATTACAGATTAATTATAAAATTGAAAAAGGTGTTATAAATCTTGTCTTGTTTAAAAAGCTTAATCTTTTATTTTATGAGAAAAAATTACTCAAAACTTTCGATAGATCCGTTAGATCCATCTATTGTATTAAAAACATTAAATCAAGGAATATTAAAAAAAATATTGCTTTTTTTGGTTTTTTATTTGTCTGCGACCATTACTATTTCGGCTCAATGTAATTCGGACACTCCAATTCCCTTTATTAACAGTACTTATGGCAACGTGACTGCATCAGGCAGCCTTAGTGGCGTATGTGTGTGTACTGCTTTTAATGCATCTCGATTAACAGATAATGATTTGAGCAATTTTGCAACAGCAGTTGTTGCCATTAATGCTGCGGGTTCTGCAAATTATAGAGTGACGGATTCGGACACGGATTATGTTGCGGGTACTTACGTAGGGTACAGGATTGATACAGGCGGATTATTGAGCGTGAATTTGCTTGGCTCAATTACAATCAAAACTTATTTAAATGGAGTTTTAAGAGAAACAGCTAGTGATTCCTCGCTTTTGGGTGTGGGATTGCTTAACCTTTCAGGCAATAATTATGTAGTAGGGTTTAATACAACAAAAAGTTTTGACGCTATTGAAATTTCTGTAGGTGGCTTGGTAGGGTTGTTGAATACTATTGATGTTTACTATCCAGTAATTAGAAACTATTGTGCTGGTCCAGCTTTGAATTGCAATACAGCATCGGCAATGAATCTTCCAGCTTATCCTGTAAGTTTAGAACCTTCGCATACAGGTATTTCAGGCGTAAGTTTAGGCAATGTTTATGATGCCACAAATGTTATTAGCGCTAGCACAGTAGATTATGCTACAATAGCATTGACTGCAGGTATTGCAGCTTCGGGAAGTATAGCTGTCAAAGATCAGCTTACAGATTATCCAATAGGAACTTATGCAGGTTTTGAAATAGAAAATTCCAATTTATTAAGCGTTTCAGCTTTAGGGAATATGTCAATTACGACTTATCTTAATGGAGTGCAGCAGGATCAATTCTTTGGAAATAATTTAGTTGTCAATGGCTCTTTATTAAACAATCCCGGTCGGTATAAAGTAGGTTTTGTATCAACTAAATCATTTGATGAAGTTCAGATTTCGATTAATCAGACCTTGGCATTGAATTTGGGATCAACAAGAGTTTACAGTGCTGTTTTCGAAAATTTCTGTGCTGGACCAGATTTGGTTTGTAACACACAGACAGCAATGCTTGCGCCTACTTATCCGGTTTATATTAATGGCGAAAACACAGGTATTGATGGTTTGGTTTGTGCGCTTTGTTCTATTAATAATGCTGAGAATTTAATTGATCAAAACAGTTCTAACTTTGCTCAAATTAATTTGACTGTAAGTGTTGGAAACAGTGGCAGTATTTCGGTAAAAAATCAGATAACAGATTATCCTATAGGTACTTTTGCAGGTTTTACAATTGAGAATCCTTCATTGTTGAATGTAAATGCGCTTGATGCAGTTACTATAAGAACATATCTGAATGGAGTTCTACAGGAAATTAAATTCGGTAATGCAGCATTAGCAACAGTTGGCACCAATCTTTTGGTAGGAAGCAGTTTGCAAACAATTGGTTTTGTTACCACCAAAGCTTTTGACGAAGCTCGCATTACAATCACTAACACTGCAACGGTAAGTTTAGGTGTTGTGAATGTGTATCATGCAGTTTTTCAAAAATTGTGTCCTGTAATCTTAGAATGCGATAAAACGTATGCGCTGACTAATCCAACTTTTCCAGTTATAATTGATAGTGGAAAAACAGGTGTTGACGGCGTGGCTTGTGTGGCTTGTGCGGTAAATAATACCAATAACGTATTGACTTCAAGCACTACCGATTTTGCTACAATTTTAGTTACTGCGGGAGTAATAGCTCCTGCTTCTATAGCTGTTTTGGATCAGTTATCTACTTACCCTGCTGGTACTTTTGCCGGATTTACAATAAAAGATTTAAATAGTTTACTTCAGTTGGATTTGTTCAGTTCGTTGACTATTTCCACTTATTTGGATGGCGTATTAAAGGAGTCAAAAAGCACCTCTTTATTGTTGAATTTATCTTTGACTTTATCACCGTTTGGCACTGGCTCCGGAATGTATAATGTAGGTTTCCAGACTACCCAATCTTTTGACGAAATCAGAATTACCGTTGGCTCTCTTGCCAGTGTAATTAATGATATAAATGTATATGGAGCATTTGTGAATACCGCAAGCACTAGTGGCGGTACATTGCATTGCGCCGTTATTGATGCGGTAAACGATCCTTTGTCTCCAGTGATTGGAGCTACTGGTAATGCCAACGCGGGTAATGTATTGACAAATGATACTATAAACGCAACTCCCATTGCAATAAGTGATATTGATTTAACAGTAACTGCTCCTGCTACACCAGTAACAGTAGGTGCTGCTGTGCCATCTATAGATCCTTTGACAGGTATTGTGAGCATTCCAGCGGGAACTCCAGCGGGCAATTATACGATTACCTATCAAATTTGCTACAAATTAAATTCATTAACGTGCGATTCAGCAACGGTAACAGTGGCTGTAACGGCAGCAGTAATCGATGCGGTGGCCGATGCTAATACAGCGATGGTTTATGGATCAACAGGAGGAAATACAGGTATAAATGTTTATGCTAATGATACTTTAAACTTAAATCCAGTAAATGTTTCGGATGTTGTTTTGACTTCCATTCCAAACGGGCCATTAACAGTACACGCAGACGGCAGTGTTACAGTAGCGCCAAATACTCCTGGAGGAACTTATACAGTAGATTATACTATCTGCGAAAAATTGAATCCAACAAATTGTGATACAGCTACAGTTACTGTTTTTGTATCAGCTCCAAGCATTGCAGTAGTAAAAACTGGAGCAGTAGGAGGTATTGGCGGACTGGGAGATTTAATCACTTATACTTTCACGGTAACCAATACAGGAAATACTCCATTGACAAATGTTGTTATCAATGACCCATTAACAGGAAGCGTAAACCTTGCAGTAACTCCAAGTACATTGGCACCAAATGCTACTGGAACAGCAACAGCTACTTATACTATTCAACAAGTCGATGTGGATGCTGGGAAAGTAACCAACACCGCTACTGTAACTGGAACCAAACCAGATAATGGAACCGTAACGGATATTTCTGGAACAACAATAACTAACGATACTCCAACAGAGACTAACCTGATTCCAAGTCCAAGTATTGCTTTGGTAAAAGTAGGAGCAGTAGGAGGGACAGGAGCATTAGGAAATCTAATCACTT
Source organism: uncultured Flavobacterium sp. (assembly GCA_963511725.1). Taxonomy (GTDB): domain Bacteria; phylum Bacteroidota; class Bacteroidia; order Flavobacteriales; family Flavobacteriaceae; genus Flavobacterium. The sequence continues at coordinate 60,783 of CAUPKA010000005.1, read as the reverse complement.
ATACTTTTACGGTAACCAATACAGGAAATACCACATTAAGCGGTATAATTATCAATGATGTCTTGACAGGAAGCGTAAACCTTGCAGTAACTCCAAGTACATTGGCACCAAATACTACTGGAACAGCAACAGCTACTTATGCCATTCAACAAGTCGATGTAGATGCCGGAAAAGTAACCAATAGCGCTACAGTAACAGGAACTACACCTTCGGGGGGGACAGTGAATGATACTTCTGGAACAACAGTAACAAATGATACACCAACAGAAACGGCATTGACCCCAAATTCAAGTATTGCTTTGGTAAAAGTTGGAACAGTAGGCGGAACTGGGCAAGTGGGATATGCAATTACCTATACTTTTACAGTTACCAATAAAGGAAATACCACATTAAGCAATGTAGTTATCAACGATCCATTGACTGCTAGTGTGAACCTTGCGGTTACGCCTAGTACATTGGCACCAAATGCTACTGGAACAGCTACTGCAACTTATGTTATAAAACAATCGGATATGGATGCTGGAAAAGTAACCAATAGTGCTACAGTAACTGGAACAAAACCGATAGGAGGAACAATAACTGATATTTCTGGAACAACAATAGCAGATGATATTCCAACAGTAACGACTCTGAATCCAATTCCAAGTGTTGTTTTAGTGAAAACTGCTGCAGTAGGCGGAACAGGAGCAGTAGGCGATATAATCACTTATACTTTTACGGTAACCAATACAGGAAATACCACTTTAAGCAGTATAGTCATCAACGATGCATTGACTGCCAGCGTAAATCGTCCTGTGACGCCTAGTACATTGGCACCAAACGCTGTGGGAACTGCCACTGCGACTTATGTTATAAAACAATCGGATATGAATGCTGGCAAAGTAACCAATAGCGCTACAGTGACGGCAACAACACCTGCTGGCGGAACAGTTACAGATACTTCTGGAACTACAATTACTAATAACACTCCTACAGAAACGACTTTGAACCCAAGTTCAAGTGTTGCTTTGGTAAAAACAGGTGTTGTGGGAGGAACGGGAGCTGTTGGTAATGTAATTACTTATACATTCACAGTAACCAATACCGGAAATACAACATTAAGCAATGTTGTTGTAAATGATGCTTTAACGGCTAGCGTGAACATTGCAGTTACTCCAAGTATATTGTTGCCAAATATTACTGGAACAGTTACTGCGACTTATACAATAAAACAATCGGATATGGATGCTGGAATGGTAACCAATAGCGCTACGGTTACAGCAACAAAACCACTTGGCGGAATAGTTACGGATACTTCTGGAACTACAATAACCAATAATACTCCGACAGTAACAACTCTGAATCCAAATCCGAGTGTTGCTTTAGTGAAAACTGCTGTAGTAGGAGGAACAGGAGCAGTTGGTGATATTGTCACTTATACTTTTACAGTGACAAATATTGGAACTACAACATTGAATAGTATTGTTATAAATGATGCCTTGACAGGAACTGTAAATTTAGCATTAACACCAAGTATTTTAGCTCCAAACGCTGTAGGAACAGCCACTGCAACTTACACGATAAAACAATCGGATATAGATGCAGGGAAAATAACCAATAGTGCTATGGTAACAGCAACAATTCCAGCTGGCGGAACCGTAACAGATATTTCTGGAACAACAATTACAAATGATATACCGACAGAAACCGTGTTGACACCTAGTTCAAGTGTTGCTTTAGTTAAAGCAGGTATAGTAGGCGGTACAGGAGCAGTTGGCGATATAATCACTTATACTTTTACAGTAACTAATACAGGAAATACTACATTGAGCAGTATCATTGTGAATGATGTCTTGACAGGTACAGTAAATCAAGCGATTACTCCAAGCATATTAGCTCCAAACGCTGTAGGAACAGCCACTGCAACATACACAATAAAACAATCAGATATAGATGCGGGGAAAGTAACCAATAGCGCTACAGTGACCGCAACAAAACCAACAGGAGGGACAGTATCAGATACTTCTGGAACAACAATCACCAATGATTCGCCAACAGTAACGACTTTGAATCCAAGTTCAAGTATTACTTTAGTTAAGATAGGTGTAATAGGCGGAACAGGAGCAGTTGGAGATGTTATCACTTATACTTTTACAGTGACTAATACAGGAAATACCACATTGAGCAATATCATTGTGAATGATTTATTGACAGGCAGTGTGAATTTAGCGATTGCTCCAAGCATATTAGCTCCAAATGCAATAGGGACTGCCACTGCAACATACACAATAAAACAATCGGATATAGATGCAGGGAAAGTAACCAATAGTGCTACGGTGACAGCAACAACACCTGCTGGAGGAACAGTTATAGATATCTCAGGAACTACAATTACCAATGATACGCCAACAGTAACGACATTAAATCCAAGTTCAAGTGTTGCTTTAGTTAAAACAGGTGTAATAGGCGGAACAGGAGCAGTTGGCAATATAATCACTTATACTTTTACAGTAACTAATACAGGAAATACTACATTGAGCAGTATCATTGTGAATGATGCTTTGACAGGAAGTGTAAACGTTGCAGTAACTCCAAGTATATTGACTCCAAATGCAATAGGTACAGCTACTGTAACCTACACAATAAAACAATCGGATATAGATGCGGGGAAAGTTACCAATAGTGCTACTGTGACAGCAACTACACCTGCAGGAGGAACCGTAACGGATACTTCAGGAACAACAATTACCAATGATATACCAACAGTAACGACTTTGACGCCAAGTTCAAGTGTTGCTTTGGTTAAAACGTGTGTAATAGGCGGAACAGGTGCAGTTGGAGATATAATCACTTATACTTTTACAGTAACTAACACAGGAAATACCACATTGAGCAATATTATCGTTAATGATTTATTGACGGGTACTGTAAATCAGGTGATTATTCCAATTGCATTGGCGCCTAGTACAACAGGGACTGCAACAGCAACTTACATAATAAAACAATCGGATATAAATGCAGGTAAAATAACCAATACTGCTACCGTGACAGCAACAACACCAACTGGCGGAACTGTGACTGATACTTCTGGAACTACAATTACCAATGATACACCTACAGTAACAACTTTGACACCAAGTTCAAGTGTTGCTTTAGTTAAAGCAGGCGTAATATCCGGAACAGGGGCAGTTGGAAATATAATCACTTATACTTTTACAGTAACTAATACAGGAAATACCACATTGAGTAATGTTGTTGTAAATGATGCTTTAACGGCTAGTGTGAACATTGCAGTTACTCCAAGTACATTGGCTCCAAATACTATAGGAACTGCCACTGCGACTTATGTTATAAAACAATCGGATATAAATGCAGGGAAAGTAACCAATAGCGCTACAGTGACAGCAACAATACCAGCTGGCGGAACTGTAACCGATACTTCTGGAACTACAATTACCAATAATACACCAACAGTTACGACTTTGAATCCAAGTTCAAGTGTTGCTTTGGTTAAAGCAGGTGTTGTAGGAGGAACAGGAGCAGTTGGGAATATAATCACCTATACTTTTACTGTGACTAATACTGGAAATACCACATTGAACAATATCGTTGTGAATGATTTATTGACAGGCACTGTGAATTTATCGATTACTCCAAGTGTGTTGGCACCAAATGCAATAGGAACTGCTACTGTAACTTACACAATAAAACAATCAGATATAAATGCAGGGAAAGTAACCAATAGCGCTACAGTGACAGCAACAACACCGGCAGGAGGAACAGTTACAGATATCTCAGGAACTACAATTACCAATGATACGCCAACAGTAACAACCTTGAGTCCAAATTCAAGTGTAGCGTTGGTTAAAACAGGAGTTGTGAGCGGAACGGGAGCGGTTGGCAATACAATCACCTATACTTTTACAGTTACTAATACAGGAAATACCACACTAAGCAATGTTATTATCAATGATTTGTTGACTGGTACTGTAAATCAAGTGATTACTCCAAGTGTGCTGGCGCCAAATGCCACAGGAACTGTAACGGCAACTTACGCAATAAAACTCTTGGATATTATCGCTGGAAAAGTAACCAATAGCGCTACAGTAACAGCAACAACACCAGTTGGAGGAACAGTTACAGACGTTTCTGGAACAACGATTACGAATGATACTCCGACAGTAACGACTTTAAATCCAAATCCAATTATTAAAATTACAGAAGACGGTGTTTATGTAGATTTAAATCATGATGGAATAGCTAATGTTGGGGATGCGATAACCTATTCGTTTGTAATAACAAATACAGGTAATCTAGCTTTAAATAACCTTACAATAGCAGATAATAATACTACTTCCATGAGTGGATCTTTGAGCACTCTGGCAGTAGGCACTTCCAACAGCACTAGTTTCACCGCTATATACATGTTGACTAATGCCGATATAGTTGCTGGATATGTTTATAACTCAGCTACAGTGTCAGCGCTTACTTCTGTAAATACAACAATTACAGCTGTATCCACAGATCCTACGCCTTGTGTATCGTGTCCAATAAATTCTAATTGTTTGACTTGCACAATAACAGCTGTTCCTCAGTCACCCTCTATCGCAATTGTAAAAAAAGCAGTATTCAAAGACGATAATGGAGATGGCTTTGCAGAAATAGGAGAGACTATTAATTATAGTTTCAAGGTTATGAATACCGGAAATCTGCCTCTTACAAATGTAGTTATCACAGACGCTTTAGTTGGAATTGTGATTTCTGGAGGACCAATAAACTTGGCAGTAGGACAATCTGATAGTACAACATTTACTGGTGTTTATCATATCACGCAACAAGATATTATAAAAGGATCGGTAAGTAATCAAGCTTTGGTGAAAGCATTAACTCCGTCAGGTGCAGAAGTTGTGGATTTGTCCGATGATGATGATGCGTTACATGATGATCCAACAGTTTTAGATATAAGCGGCTGTACTCTTAAAGTGTTTAATGCCGTATCCCCTGATGGCGATGGCTTAAATGATTTCTTCCGAATTCTAGGGATAGAATGTTATCCAAAAAACACAGTTGAAATCTTTAATCGTTGGGGAGTTAAGGTGTATGAAGCTGAAGGATATAATAACGATACAATAGCTTTCAAAGGTATCTCTGAAGGCAGGGTAACAGTTAATAAATCAGATGGATTACCAAGCGGTACCTATTTTTATGTGGTTAAGTATGAAGATTTTAGTGGTAATGGAATTGACAAGTCAGGTTATTTGAATATAAGCAGAGATTAATTTAATTTTTTTTTGAGTCATCATTATTATTTCTTCATAATAAAAAAGATAAAGGATATGAAAAACCTAGTAATTATTTTAATGTTAGTGAATATATCAATATACGCACAACAAGATGCCCAATATACAAATTACATGTATAACACAATTAATATCAATCCTGCATATGCAGGCAGTCGCGGGGTTATGAGTATTTTTGGATTACACAGAACCCAATGGGTAGGACTCGATGGAGCCCCGGTAACCAATACGGTTTCTTTAAATACTCCGATTGAAAATTCAAATATAGGCGTTGGTTTGTCTTTTGTAAATGACAGAATTGGAGCGTCAGATGAGTCTTCGATTTCCGCTGATGTTTCATACACTATTCAAACCTCGAGTACTTATAGATTATCTGCAGGACTTAAAGGAACAGCCCATTTATTGAATGTAGATTACACAAAACTTGATCGATATAATTTGAATGACCCGAAATTTCAAAATAATATCGAGGATGAATTTTCGCCCAATATTGGTGCTGGACTTTATTTTTACTCAGACAAACTTTATTTAGGGCTGTCAGTTCCCAATTTTTTAGAAACGGATCTTTATAGCGATAATGCTTCGGCAACTTCCGTAGAGCGTATGCATTATTATTTGATAGGAGGATATGTCTTTGATTTAAGTCCCAGTATTCAATTTAAACCCGCTTTTATGTGTAAAACAACGGCAGGATCTCCATTACAGGTTGATTTATCAGGGAATTTTTTATTCAATGAAAAATTTGTTTTGGGTGCGGCTTGGAGATGGGATGCTGCAATGAGCTTTATGGCAGGTTTTCAAGTCAGTCAGGGGTTGTATATTGGGTATGGCTACGATTTAGAAACAACCAAATTAGCCAATTATAATTCGGGTTCGCATGAAATATTTCTGCGATTTGAATTATTCAAAAAACAAGAAAGAGTTGCATCACCTAGATTTTTCTAAAAACGAAGACCATTATGAAAAAAATAACTACCTATTTTATAGTGTTTATCATTAGTATGATGAATATATATTCGCAAAAGTCAAGTTTAGCAAAAGGGGATAAAGAATACGGACAATTTGCCTATGTTGATGCGATAAAAACTTATGAAAGAATATTTGAGAAAGGATACAAATCAGCTGATATGCTTGAAAAACTGGGGAACTCCTATTATTTTAAAGGAGATTTACAGAATGCAGCCAAGTGGTACGGCGAGTTACATTCTTTAACTCCCGATTTAACTCCCGAAATTTATTATCGCTATGCACAATCTTTAAAAGCAATTAAGGATTACGATAATGCGGGTCTAATGATGGCAAAACTCAGTAAAATGAATGCTAATGATCAAAGAGCAAAATTAGCTGTAGACCAAAAAGATTATTTGGCTGTCATCAAAAAAAATTCTGGGCGATACAGTATGGAAGATTCTGAAATTAACACAGAATTCTCAGATTATGGAACTTCTTTCTTTGGAGATAAAATAGTTTTTAGTTCTGCGAGAACCAATGGAAAAGTGTACCAAAGAAAGGATTCTTGGACTGGTGAAGGTTTCACAAATCTTTTTATGGCTAGTAAAAATGATGATGGCAGGCTCTCAACTGTCGAACGTTTTTCGGATAATATTAATTCCAAATTCAATGAATCAACAGCAGTTTTTACAAAAGACGGCGAAACGGTTTATTTTACCAGAAACAATTATCTGGAGAAAAAAGGAAAAGATAAAGATGGCACAATAATGCTAAAAATATACAGAGCAACATTAAAAAAAGATGCTTGGGAGAATATAACAGAATTGCCTTTTAATAGCAATAATTACAGTGTGGCACATCCTGCTTTGAGTCCTGATGAGAAGAGTTTGTATTTTGCTTCTGACATGCCTGGGACATTAGGACAATCGGATATTTTTAAAGTTGCGATCAATTTTGACGGAAGTTTTGGAATACCCGAAAATCTTGGAGATACCATAAATACAGAGGGAAGAGAAACATTCCCATACGTAACAGCAAATAATGAGCTTTATTTTGCCTCGGATGGGCATCCAGGTTTAGGAGGTTTGGATGTATTTGTCTGTAAATTAGAAAAAGAAAAAAGATATATAAACGTATTAAATGTAGGTGAACCAATAAATAGTCCCAAAGATGATTTTGCTTTCTTGATTGACGCGGGCACAAAACTTGGATATGTTACTTCCAATAGAGATGGAGGCGCAGGAAATGATGATATTTATAAGTTTAAAGAGCTTAAAAAAATACAATATCCGTGCGATCAGTCTTTAGCAGGCTCAGTTACAGATAAACAATCCGGAATACCGCTTGCGGGGTCAAAGGTAACTTTATATGATAATCAATATAAAATGCTAAAAGCTGTCATCGTTGATGATGCTGGGAAATTTGATTTTGGACAAGTTGAATGTGATTCCAAATATTACATTAGAACAGAAAAAGAAAAATACACTACAATTGAAGTTCCTGTAAATATTCCTGATGAATCTGGGACAACATTTGTGCCGTTGATGTTGGAAAAAGCAATTAAGGAATTGAAGGTTGGTGATGACTTAGCAATTATTTTAGAATTAAAACCGATCTTTTTTGATTTAAACAAATCCAACATTCGACCAAATGCAGCGATTGAATTAGCCAAGATTTTAGATGTGATGGAACAAAACCCAAACATAAAAGTAGATATTCGATCTCATACAGACAGCAGAAACAGTAAAGACTATAATGAAAAACTGTCTGATCGAAGAGCAAAATCAACAATGGCATGGTTAGTAAAAAATGGAATTGATAAAAAGCGATTGACTTCAAAAGGATATGGAGAATCTCAATTGCTTAATAAATGTTCAGATGGTGTGAAATGTACAGAATCAGAGCATCAAGTCAATAGACGAAGCGAATTTATTATAATGAAGCAATAACTCACGAAATTTATTCTGTAAAGAATTTAAGTTTTTTTACAGAATAAACTTTTGCGTAAGCATTTTATTTTTTGACGCTTCAATAAAAAAATAAAGTTTAAACTTTGATAAATTGAAGAATATGCCTCAAAACAATTTTTTAAAAAAGCTGTGGTCTTCCAATCTCTTCACTCTTCTGATAATAGTATTTTTATCTTGTACATTATTAATATTTATTAATTTTTTTACAATTAAAATTTTATCAGCCAGCAGAGCGTATGTCAATGGGGAGTCTCATTATTCTAAAGCGCAAAAAGATGCTGTGAGGCACCTTATTATTTACATATATACACACGACAAAAAAGATTGGAAATTATTTAAAGAAGAATTAAAAGTCCCTCAAGGAGATGCGACTGCACGAGTTGGGCTTTTGAACCATGCGGACGATACTGTTATTACAAATGGGTTTTTAGCAGGTCGAAATAAAGTAGAAGATTTGGATGACATCGTTTGGATGTTCAAAAATTTCAAAACCGTTTCTTTTATGGCAAAAGCGATTAAGGAATGGGAGCAGGGAGATGTTTATATTAATAAGCTGTCAAGGATTGGAGATGAAGTTTTCCAAAAATTGGAAACGTCAAAATTAGATTCTATAACCAGGCAAAAATTGCTTTTTGACATTGGCATTATCAGTAATAAACTAACTGTAAATGAGCGTAATTTTTCCAATACCCTTGGAGAAGGAACGCATAAGATTAAAGATTTATTACTCTATCTTAATGTCATTTTTATTTTGATTATCATAAGTAGCGTAAGTTATTATTATTCTATTTTGGTCAAAAGGCTTATTGCTTCAAAGAAAGAAATTGAGATTAAAAATAAAAATTTGATTGTAGCAAATAAAGAATTAGATAATTTTGTTTACAGTGTTTCCCATGATTTGAGATCTCCTATTACTTCACTAAAAGGGCTGATAGAATTAGCTAATTTGGAAGACGACTTAGATCAAATTAAACATTATTTGCAGTTAATGTGTCACAGCCTGACCAAGCAAGATCAATTTATAAGCGATATTATTGATTATTCAAAAAATAAAAGAATACAAATAATTCTAAAAAGCGTAAATTTAGGCAAACTAATAGATGATGCTATAAATCAGCACAATTACAATCCTAATGCAGGCAAAATTGTTATTGTCAAAAATTTAGCAATAGATGAGGTTCAAAGTGATGGCTTAAGATTAAAAATCGTTTTAAATAATTTAATTTCTAATGCCATAAAATATGCTGATGAAAGTAAAAAAGAAATGAGGATATCAATTAGAACGTTTAATTCGGGAGTCTTTCACAAAATTGAAATAGCAGATAACGGCATAGGGATTCAAGACGAATATAAAGATCATATCTTTGATATGTTTTTTGTAATTGACAGCAATAAAGGTTCTGGTTTGGGACTCTATATCGTAAAAGAAACTTTAGATAAACTTAATGGAAGTATTACCGTATATTCTGAGAGTAAAATAGGAAGTAAATTTATAGTAACAATACCTAATCTGTATCTATATGGAAACTGAACATGTTTTTTTGGTAATAGAAGACAATCATATTGATCAATATATAGCGTCACAGTTGTTCAAAAAAAAACTTGATGTGACCGAGATAAATATTGCTAATAATGGTAAAGAGGGAATACAGTGGATTCGTGATAATAGGCAAAAAACTAATAAACCTCTAGTTATTATATTGGATGTCCAGATGCCTATAATGAATGGGGCTCAATTTTTATTTGAGTACGAAAAATTAGATAGTGAGCTAAAAAAGGAAACTCAAATTTTCATGCTTTCCTCTTCATTGGATGGCGATGAAATAAAACACCTTAAAGATAATATTTATGTTACTGATTTTTTAAGTAAGCCAATATGTATTAAAGAATTTTGTAAGAAAATAAACATCAATTTTTTCGGAACATCTCTAAACAATATTGCATAAGGTAAATCATTATCAAAATTCACTAAATGATTTAGTTAGTTTCCTGCTGACCCCATGAGCAGGAATTATAAGGTTGTTATCAGTCTCCACTTTTCGAGTCTGCCCTATAAATACACGAAATTTAACAAAATTATTTTAGTTAAAAAAATAATGAATTTCACTGTATTGACGGGGTTATTAAAAGGAATATCATAAAAAAATATTATTAATTGTATGAATTGCTTTAAATAAAAATTTGAAGCTATCGATTTTTTGTATAAATTGGCTGTGCATAATTACCTATTTTGTTTTGGGAGCTTAATTTTTAGTAAACTTAAAATTAGCTTTTTATTGCTTTTATCGATTACGAATGCTTGGCTCAATTGCTTATCTCCTAGATAAGAAAAGAAAAAAACAATCCCCAAATTGTCAATAAAATATGAAACAAGAAACAAATGCTTTAGAACAGTCCATGCACATTCAGGATTTTCTCTTTTCAATAAAAAGGAAGTCTGATCTTTTAATTAATTATTTTCTTTTCGGTTTTTTTATTGTAGGCTTATTGCTTGCCTTTTATTATGATACCTGGCAAATTGGTTTTGGAGTTGGAAGTTTATTGCTCATAGCTTATTATTCTGCAAAAATGGTCTTGCCTGAGTCAAACCTTTATCAATATGTTCTCAGTGTTGTGTTAGGGGTTTTTATGGCTCAATATATATACCAGATGCATGGCTTGTTCGAAATGCATTTTATTGCATTTATTGCAAGCGCGATATTGATTACCTATCAAAATTGGAAATTGCAAATTCCCCTTATGTTAGTTGTAGGATTCCATCACGCATTATTTGGCTATTTGCAATATATTGGTTTTGATCAAATTTATTTTACGCAGCTTGATTATATGTCTTTTCAAACATTTGTTATTCACATGATACTTGCGGGTGCTATTTTTTCTATTTGCGGGTTGTGGGCATATCAGTTTAAAAAATATAGTGAAGCACATATTGAGCTGACATTCAAAAAAAAGGAAATTGAAAATCAAGAATTAAAAACGGCAAATTATGAACTTGACCGTTTTGTTTACAGCACAACACATGATTTGCGAGCACCGCTGAATTCAATGCTTGGTCTTATTGAAATTGCCCAAGACGATACTGTCGAAGAACAGATGCTTGAATATCTAAAAATGATAAAAGGAAGAGCAGAAAAACTGGATGATTTTATCTGTGATATTCTCGATTATTCCCGTAATTCCCGAATGGAAATAACTAGTGAGCAAATTAATTTTCCAGAAATCCTTAAAGATTTAACGCAAAATTTAAAATTCATGGGAAACATTAGCAGAGCAGTTGAGTTTAAAATTGATATCACTGATGACGCTTCTTTTTATTGTGATAAAAGTCGGCTTGTCACTATTTTAAATAATCTTGTTTCTAATGCTATTCGTTATCAAAATTACCAAATCCCAAATCCCTTTGTCAGCATTAAAATAAACACTTCGGGTATTCAAGCCGCAATCGAGATTCAAGACAACGGTATCGGTATCGATGAGAAATCACATCAAAAAATATTCGATATGTTCTACCGCATATCCAGTGAGTCTGTAGGTTCAGGGCTTGGGCTGTATCTCGTAAAAGAAGCAGTCAAAAAGCTCAATGGCGATATAAAAATTCAATCTGAAATGGGTTCAGGAACTACTTTTTTTATTGAAATTCCAAACAAATAAAAAAACTTATTGAAGCAGACTCCGTTCGTCTATTCCCGACATCGGTGGAGAATTCGTGCATTAGATTTTAATATATTAATATAAAATAGTTACTATTCAATAGAATCAATCAGTAACGAATAATCGAACATTGGCCTTAATTTTCATTGTAAAAACGTCAAATACTTATAGAAAAACTAGAAGTTTAACATCATGTTTAGGGATTATTTTTCAGAAAACGGGAAAACTTACTTTTAAAATTAGATAAAAATCGTAAGTAAAGTTTTAATTAGATTAAAAAAGTGTTAATTACTGCTAATTTATTTTTTTAACATTTTTAATCGATTTTATTTGTATTTAATCGATTTTATTTGTAATATTGGTTTGAGTAAAATAAAATATTTTAACAAAATAAAAATGATATGTTTAATTTTATAATCATAAAAATAGTAATAATTAATTTGTAAGTGTAAAATTGTTTTTTATCATTAAAATAGTTAATAGGTGTTTTTTATATTATTTCATTTTTAATCAAAATCTACTAGATTATGAAAAGAAAATTACTTCTTGCATTATGGCTCACCTTTCTATTCGTTGCAATTTTAGCCTTATTTTGGAACAATGAATACAAATACAGCTTGCCAACACCGATTCCCAAAAATCATCATGATGTTGTAATGGGTACATACATTGATTTTGGAAAAAGTGTTGCAGTAAAGAACAAGCCAATTTTCATTCATTTTTTTAATCCTGATTGTCCTTGTTCACGTTTCAATGTGCCACATATAAGTGAACTAATCAAGAAATATGGTGATAAAATTGATTTTAATATCGTGGTTCTCAATAAAGAAAAGAATTATTCAGTAGCCGAAATTCAAAGTAAATTTGATGCAGATGTCCCTGTGTTTTTTGATGTGGCAATTGCCGAAAAATGCGGTGTTTTTTCAACTCCCCAAGCTGTTCTTATTGATGTTTCCCAAAAATTATATTATCGTGGGAACTATAACAAAACAAGATATTGCACCAATGCAGACAGCAATTATGCACAAATGGCAATAGACTCTTTGCTCAGTCAAAATAATACTCCTTCGTTTGACGATTTAGCCTTAAGGTCTTACGGATGCTCATTACCAAAATGCACTAAATAAAATTTAAACCTAAACCTAATCTACTATTATGAAAACAAAAGCAAGTTTGAATGAACAAGATTACCTGCACAGTTTTATGTCGACAATGACAAAAAAATCGGATACCATTATTAACTACGTTCTTATTATCTATTTTCTTCTCGGAATAGGATTATCTTATAAATATGATACTTGGGAAATCGGGGTTGGTGTTGGAACACTAAATCTGATTGCTTATTATTCTACTAAATTTTTTCTAAAAAAGTCGAAGCTGTATCAATATGTTTTGTCTATAGTGCTGGCAGTATTTATGGCACAATATATTTATCAAACACACGGTATGTTTGAAATGCACTTCACTGTGTTTATCGCCAGTACCATTCTGATTATTTATCAAAACTGGAAATTGCAAATCCCGCTTACCCTTTTGGTGGTTCTTCATCACGGAGGATTGGCCTACTTGCAAAACTTTGTTTACAATGATATAAAAGGACCACAAATATATTTTTCGCAAGTTAATTTTGATGTAGAAACATTTCTTATCCATGTTGTTTTGGCTGCTTTTGTTTTTATTATGAATGGCTATTGGGCCTATTATTTTAAAGCTCACAGTGAACTTCATATTTCTAAAATCTCTGACGAATATGAATTGGAAAACATTAAGCTGGCATCAGAAAAATATAATTCTTTAGCGGCTACAAATGAGTTTAATAATTTTATTCATAAAACAGCGCAGGATTTAAAATCACCATTAAACTCCGTATTGGATCTTATTGATGTTTCAAAAGAACATACCGACAATGAAGTACTTTTGAGTTATTTTGATTTGATTAAAGAAAATACCCAAAAGATTGATGTTTTGGTAAATGATATTCGCGGTAAATCAGTTAGTAGGGTTGTAGGGTATCGTGATTGATTTTTTTATGATTTATTAAAGATCCGCTTGGCTCTATAGTCAAAAAACACAATTACATCAGAAAGCCTTTTAGCTTAAAAGTTATACATTTTAAACAAAACTAAAAACATTTATGGAATTAAAAACGACACGCCCAACTCCATCTGACAGAGAAGTCGATTGGAATAAAAATAAAGTGCTGCTAAGCAAAACAGATACCAAAGGAACAATTTTATATGCTAATGAAGATTTTATTGACGTTTCGGGTTATGATGAATTTGAATTGATTGGTCAGCCTCATAATATTATTCGACATCCCGATATGCCAAAAGTGATTTTTAAATTTTTATGGGACAGCATTCAAGCCAATAAAAATATTCATGTTATTATCAAAAACATGTCAAAAACAGGTAGATATTATTGGGTGGTTACCGATTTTAAAATTATTGCCGACACTAATGGTGAAATTGTTGGGTACTTTGGAACAAGAAAATCAGTTTCTGAAACCATTGTAGTGAAGTTTATAGAACCTCTATATAAAAAGCTGTTGCATATAGAAGAAGCGAGCGGACTTAAAGCCTCTGAAGAATATTTGATAGGTTTTTTGGAAGAACGAAAAAAGACCTACATGGAATATATTGACCATCTTATAGCAACAGGGAAAGATGATAAGGAAAAAATTAAGAAAGGGATTTTTACTGGGGTGTTTTCTAAAAAAAAATAGCATAATATCCAAACGACAAACAAACGGCTTAAAATATTAATGATAAATATTTTAAGCCGTTTGTTTTTATCGTTTTATGATACAGAAATTAGCATACTCACTGTTTAATTGCCCATTTTTAGGTTAATAGTTTTGTTTTAACATTTTTTTATGTTAATTTGTTCTAAAGAAATCAAGACTAAAGAAATCCTAATGCTTACAGAAATACAAAATCTATACAATGTTTGGAATCCCAACAGAATAGCTAAGGACAACACTTCTTATCAAATTTCTTTTGATGATCTTACCAATTCTATTATTAGTACCGGTCCATTTTATTTTTATATCATAGATTTTTTTGACATGTCCCTTTCTCATATAAGTCCTGCAATAGCTGAAATTCACGGATTTAATCCCGAAACGGTTTCTTTTAATAATATCTTAGGAGCTATTCATCCTGACGATATTGATTTTGTTGCAAAAGCAGAAGCATTTTCGACCCATTTTTTTTATAAAAAACTGGGTCATGAGAAACTATTAAACTACAAAATAAGCTATAGTTTTCGATTTCAATTAAAAAATGGTGAATATGTTCTATTTAATCACCAATCTATAATGCTTTCTATGGATGATAACGGTGGATTAGGAAAATCATTAAATATTCACACTCGCATAGATCACTTGAGTAATTTGAATACTTATAAAATATCGCTTATTGGCCTAAATAGCGAACCTTCCTTTATGAATTTAAATCCAGCTGAAGAGAATCAGGATATAAAAGAATTTTCGAAAAGAGAAATTGATATAATTAAACTTATTAGCAACGGACTTAACAATACTGAAATAGCAGAAAAACTATTCATTAGCGACTTGACTGTAAAAAAGCACCGCAATAATATATTAACAAAATCCGATTCTAAAAACACAGCCCAACTCATTAAAAACTGTATTCTTCAAGGAATAATTTAGTTTAGCGATAAACTAAAAATACTCCTTTTGGAGTATTTTTTAGTTTTATAGTTATCCTAATTTTGTTCAATATAAAGTAAATTATGCTTCTAAACAAACGACCTTTTTATCCTTTAAAATATTGTTTCCTTTTAATTTGTCTGAATGTTTTTTCGCAGACTAAAATTTACAAATCCGATTTTCAATTTAAAGACTTTCGATCTGAAAAATTTATAGATTCAGTTCGTGCTGCTAACAATAAAAATCTTTTAAACAGCTCCCAAAATCAAACCCAGATTAGCAATACGCATACTTTTACACTGACCGAAAAACAACTTTTGGTATTAGACAACAACAAAAAGAAAATATTGCAATTGGATTTAGAAACAGAATTTCCCACAGCCAATTTTGCGCATGATGCCTATAGTGTCATTTTAGATACGACTACCGAAAACGTTTGGTTTTGCTACCAAAATTTTCTAATGCATTACGATTTTAAGAACAATAAACGCTTAAGAAAAGTAGATCTTTCTAATTGGAATCCTACCCAAGTTGTATTAGAAAACAGAACTATTTGGCTGATTTCTAAAAACGACGGACAAGTATACGGACTGGATTTTGAACCCGACCAAAGAAAGGCAGCTGAAATAGAGGCAAAAGCTAAAATGGATTTTGAAAGATTTAGATGCGATGTGCCAGATCAAAAAAAGATTGAAGCTGCTAAAGCGGCACAGGAAAAATATAAGAATAAGAAATAATTAAACCTTAAAATATGAAAACAAAAATTTTATTATTCCTGATAACTTTGTTATTTGCTGTAACGAAAGTTAATGCACAAGCTCATAATATGCGGACAGGCTGGTGCAAGTATGCGAAAAAAGCAAAAGGGCAAGCCAAAGATGAGAGCGAGAGTGCAGTTTGCCAAGTGTGCAGAAAAGAAAATGAAAAAGAAAAAATAGCAAGAGCAGCTGAAGATAAACGCAGAAATGATGTGGCTGTCGCCAAAGGTAAAGCGGATAAAGCTGCTAACGTTTTAGCCTATAAAAAAATGCAACAAGAAATTGCAGAAAAAAATAAAGTAACAGAGGTTTTTGTGACGATGCCGAAAAGTTCTGTTGTTAAGAAAGATGAATCAGATAGAAGTGAAATCGGAAACTATAAAATTATAAATGAATTTAAAAGTCTTCGTGATATGAGTGAATTTTCTACATATAATTCAAAAATTAGTTATAAAGATAAAATCATTTTTGAATCAAATGACTTTATATATATTAAAGCTGCTGGGGATAAATTATTGTTCATAGCTGACTACCCTCGGAAAGATGGTTCTTGTACATCAAGCGAAGCTAATAACTCTATACTTTTGGATAAAAAAGGAAAAAAAATTAATCTGCCAGGAATTGATAAATTTGGTTATTACACTAATGATAAGGATCGGGATGATTATTTTGTTATTGTCGTCTATACTGGTACATGTACACCAGTAGCGAATGATAAGTATGCGAAAGGAGATTGGCATACAATCAAATATACATTTGATTACAAAACAAGAAGCTTAATAGGAACAAAACCTTCGTGGCAACATAGTAGTTGCCCGTGTAATTAATTCTAGTTAAAATAAACTATGAGATTTTTTTTGAAACATAACAAATAAACTTATAAAAAGAGTTTGACTTTCTATAAAATAAAAAAAATGATTAAAATAATTCAAGCTTTACTATTTATATTAATTTCATTTGTGGCAAAAGCACAAAAAATACCTTACGAAAAATTAGATTCTATATCAGCAAGCATTAGTAAATCACAACTAAAGGTTAATAATTTAACTTATAATGATGGGATGGATGATTATATTTTGAGTTTTCCTGAAAATAATTTTCAAATATTGTATAGTACAGGAAAAGCTCAAAGAGCCGTATATAAAAAAATAGGAGATACAGAATACTTATATCTTACAGAAAATATAGATTTAACAAATGTAGATGTATTTTATCAGTTGCGATATCCAGGAGCTATAGGGCTTTATCGAATGCATTTCCCCAATGGCGTTCAAACGCAAATTTACACCAATGGGAAGTATACGGAGACGAAAAGTGAAAAGTATTTGGATTTCTATTATGAACAAAAAGGAATCTCAGCAAAAATACTTATGGAGCAATTGGATGACATGTTCACTACTTTAGGGCTTGGAAATAAAATGTATGTCAAACATTAAACAATTGACGATATTATAGATCATTTTTTGATAAGCCATAGTCAATCAATGAATTCATCGTTAACTGCAAATTTTGAAAATAGATTTTTGAGAAATAAGTAAGGATTTAGAATACATTAATTTTTTTTAATATTAGAATGAAAAAGCAATTTTTAATATATGTATTTCTGATGTTGTCGTGTCTAAGTCTTGCGCAGTCAAAAGAAGCGCTTCAAAAATACATATCAAACAATCTGAGCTATCAGCACATAAAATATAAAACAGGAGGAAAAGAATCTCAGTTAAGTATTCATCAAATTGATTTTAAGGATTGTACAATGAGTTATCCAATTTTTATAAAAAAAGGAGATAAAACAGAGCGGTTTACAGTTAGAATCCTTCTTTCTCGAACAGATGAGATAACAATGATTAAAACAAAAGAAGGTTTTTATGCGATAAATTTTGCGACCAAAGGAAAAAGTATTCTTAAAGAATATGGGAATGGAGCATTAGTACATCAAAACACACAGCAATTGCCTTTAAAAAAATATGACACAAAAGCTCTTGAGTACATTAAAAAGCTGAAAGAAATCTGCAGAAATAATAACCACTAATTTATGATTTGAGAGGCAAGTCAATAATCGGAAATAAATAGTATGAAAAAGTTAATCACAATCTGTATTCTGCTGGTAAATCTGTCTACTATTTATGCTCAGGAAGCCGCTTCGGCTAAAACTGATGTTTATGATTGCTCAGAGCCAACAAAAGATGATTTTAAGAGCATATGCACATCTATGTATCAAAGGTATGAAGCACATAATCAAGATAATGGCTTGGGTTTTTCGTATCAAGAAGAATTATGGAACATTTCATGCGCAACACCAGGAATTGATCCATTAGATATTGGTAGAACAAAAATTCAAAAAATGTGGATTAAGTACCGACAAAATTTTAGGTGTTATGGCTTTCCATCAACGATTGCAACTGATATGAATATTTTAAAATTCAGTTTAGATACAGGTTTTACCAGTTTTATATATGAAGTGGTTAAGAAATATAAACTGGATGTAAATTTTATTGATCCTGCTGACGGAAAAACAATTTTGGATTGGATCAAGGAGCAGGAAGAATTAATCCGTAAAAGGCCGCCTATAAACACATTGAAAGCTGATGAATATCAAACGATATATAAAATGCTTAGAACTAACGGTGCTAAACACAGTTCTGAGTTAAATAAATAACACTATGAAAAAACAAATCGTAATATTCCTTTTTATAATTGTCAGTTTTGCTGTAAATGGGCAAGATCAAAAACAGGCAAAAGAAAAACTTGCAGCTTATATCAAAGAGTATTACGCAGTAAAAAAAGTAATCGCTCTAAACAGCGCAAATAGCCAAGATTATGAAGGGAAAAGTTATACGAATTTCATAATTGAATTTTCAAATGATAACACGATCATGAGTTTTAGTTATGATTATCAGTTTGATTACAATAGTGTAATGACAGATGTCAAGGATCTTTATACAATTAAAAATAAAATAGTTTTGGATTTTAGTACTATTGAAAGTGTCGCTTTGGAAACGGTGAATACTTTGAATAAAGATAAACAGTTTTTTGTGCTAAATTTCAAAACAAAGCCTAACACTGCCATTTCAAAATATAGTTCTGAAAAAGATAAAAGCCTACCTGAGACTCCTGAAAAAGTGAATGAAATTACAATACCGATTAATACAAATTGCTGTGGCGAAAGTGATTATAAGGAATTAAATAACAAAATGCTTCAAGCTTTCGACGAACTGTGCAATTTTTGTGAACCTGTTGATTTAATGAAAAAATAATTATGAGAAATAAAAGATTAATCCATGTTTAAATTTATCAAAACTGGCGTTTTAACTGTAATCTTAATTTGCACTGCTGTTATAGCTAATGCGCAAAAAAAAATAACCGAAGGCACAATTACCTATGGCATAGAGTATACATTATCAGAGGAACAAAAATCGGCAATGGGAGGACAAGAGCCACCTACAGAATTGAAACTTAAATTCAATAATGGATTAACTAAAGTTGAAATAGAGCAAGGTCCTGTTATATTCGGTATCATTTCAGATAACAATGATAAAACAGGTTTGCTTTTAATTGAAGTGATAGCTTCTAAAAAACAATTTGCAATAAAACAATCAAAAGAAGATATTGAAAATGCAATGGGTGCTATCCCTAAATATTCTGATTTCAAAGCTACTGGACAGAAACAGATTATTGCTGGTTTTAGTGCAGAAAAATATACTTATAAAGATAAAAAAGGCACTGTACATGAACTTTGGGCTACAAAAGATATTCTGTTGCCTAATGTAGGTTTACAAAACTATTTCCCGGGTTTAATGCTTTTGCTGTAAAATATACATTGATTCAAAATGGTTTAGAAACTACCACAACATTAAAATCTCTTGAAGTTGGTAAAGTTGGTTTAATTTCTAAAGAAGCCCCAACTGGCTACGAGGTTATACTTATCGGAGATTTAACTGCAAAGCTGGGAGATCAATAATATAATCCTACTGCAGAATACTTTGGTGATGTAGTAGGTAATTTTATTTTAGTTGGAAAACCCCAAGGTGGTAATAAACCAGAGAATGGCACATTAAAAACAAATGTAATAAGAGGTAAGGGCTGATTCTGTTAACAAAAAAAAAGAGTAATAATTAGACAAAATGAAAAATAAACTGCTGCTTATTTTTGTACTGGCAATTATATTTTTTAATTGTGGTTTTGCACAGACTACTAAATCACAGTTTCATAAAACGGTTGACAGTATTAATGCAATTATCAAAAAAAGTCCTCAGGCCTACTATATCGACAGTAGAAAAGCAAGTAATTTCATAACCAAAATTAGTGTAACAGACCAAGGCATAGTTCATTTTACAGACAGTATTCCTGAACTTGAAATTACAACAGAAAAACCTGAAATAACAACAAAAAGGGTAGTATTAATATCCGATTGTGAGTGTCCTCTTAAAAAAAACTCAAGAACGTTGGATTTATTTGCCATAAAAAAATGGGATATTCATTTTCCTTTTGCCGATTTAAAAGATAATAACGACGAAAGGTATGGTAGGTTTATTGGTTTCAAAAAACTGAACTTAGACAGGCTAAAAGAACAGTTTGATAAATTAACTGCTCTATGCAAAAAGGAGGAGGAAATAACAAAATAGAAACAATGAAAAAGTATATATTAATCAGTTTTATACTGTTTTCTTCAAATAATATATTCGCGCAAATCGATAAAATTGTGGGCAATTGGGTAGAAACAAGATGTGTTCGTACAGATACTTTGGATAGCGGAAGAGATGTATTAAATAAAGATTGGAAAGCTTATGCAAAAGGTTATAAAACCCTTGACCCAGAAAAGCACACTCAAAGTTATTATATTTTTCCTGAAGAAGAGGATAAATTAAAACTAACAATTATAAAAGAAGACGATTTCTTTTGGGCTACTGATGGTATGAATATTAAAGAAAAAATTGTTTATGCGCCTGGTTTTAAAGACTATCTTATTACTATAAAAAAGTATATGGGATCTTACAGTTATTTAGTAAGATATGATGCCGAAACGGATAAATTATTGTTTTTGAATTATCGATATACAGAAATTTCAAGTGAATTTGAAAGAAAAAAATAAGCGTCTTAAATAACGGGAAAGATTACTAAATATTTGCTGGGATTATCCAATCTTCAAAAATTAAAAGAATTGTATATTACTTCTAAAAATCTTGATGAAGAATACCTTTTAGAACATGTTATTAGAATGAAATAAATCCTGCCTAATTGTATTTTATACATCAATTATGGATCTTATGAATAATTAAGGAAATATGTATTTTCCATTATCAATGATAGTTAGCTGATGACTTTTTATTTAAGTATTCTAAAATGATATGAATTTCATCTTTTAGCAGTGTTTTTTGTGATTTATATTGATATACCCCTTTTATTTTATTGCAATGTCCCTCTTGTTTTACGTGGTATTATCTAAATTTGTGAACCTGTATTTTTATTTTGGATTTAACTTTTTGCTTTTCATTGAAGCAAATACTTTTTTTAAATGATATGGATAAGGTTAGTTTGAAATAAAATTTCGGAGTACTAAATTTTAAACCTCAATTTTGTAAAAATAATTAAATGAAAAAAATTGTATTAGCACTTGCTTTGTTTTTGAGTCTGCAAAATAGTTTTGCCCAGACTGATGAATGGGAAAATCCTCAAATAGTAGATCGAGGAAAAGAAGCGGGAAGGAGTTCCTTTCTTTTATTCAGTAACGAAGCGGAGCTGAAAGGCAATAATCCACAAAAATCAGAATTGTATCAAAGCCTGAATGGAAACTGGAAATTCAATATTGTTAAAAATCCTTCTCAAAGACCCATGGATTTTTATGCAATAAACTTGGATGACAGTAATTGGAAAAACATTCAGATACCTTCTAACTGGGAATTGCAGGGTTATGATATTCCTATTTATACAAATATTGTTTATCCATTTCCTAAAAATCCTCCTTTCATTGGTGGAGACTACAATCCAGTAGGAAGTTACAGACGCACTTTTACAGTTGCAGATTCATGGAAAGACAAAGAGATTATACTTCATTTTGGCTCTATTACTGGTTATGCCAGAGTATTTCTAAACGGAAAAGAAGTAGGAATGACTAAGGCTTCTAAAACGGCAGCCGAATTTAATATTACTTCTTTTTTAACGAAAGGAAATAATGTGATTGCAGTTCAAGTTTTCCGCTGGCATGATGGAAGTTATTTAGAAGATCAGGATTTTTGGAGATTAAGCGGTATCGAGCGCGATGTTTATTTGCAGGCAATGCCAAAAACAACCATTTGGGATTATTTTGTAAAAAGCGAATTAGACAATCAATATAAAAATGGGATTTTTAATCTGGATGTTACTTTAAAATATTTCGAAAATAATAAAATTAAAAATCCGGCTGTCAAAGTCGAATTGTTTGATGATAAAGGAAATGTTGTTTTCTCGGAAAGTAAAAAAGTAAAAGCTAAAGAGCAAAAAATTAGCTTTTCCAAAATTATCGAAAGTGTAAAACAATGGAATGCTGAAACACCAAATTTGTATCGATATACCATTGCATTACTGGATAATAAAGGAAATATACTGGAAATTATTTCTAAAAAAACAGGTTTTAGAAAAGTGGAAATCAAAGAAGCTCAATTATTGGTTAACGGCAAGGCTGTTATGGTAAAAGGAGTTAATATCCATGAGCATGATGACGAAAAAGGGCATGTACCAAACAATGAATTAATGGTAAAAGACCTTCAGTTAATGAAAGAACACAATCTTAATTCGATCCGAATGTGTCATTATCCACATGATACTCATTTTTATGATCTATGCGATGAATATGGTTTTTATGTAGTGGATGAAGCAAATATCGAGACACACGGAATGGGAGCAGAATTGCAAGGTTCATTCGATAAATCAAAACATCCTGCTTATTTGCCAGAATGGGCGCCGGCGCATATGGATCGTATCAAAAGGATGTTTGCATTCGATAAAAACCATCCTTCTATCATAATCTGGTCTTTAGGAAATGAATGCGGAAACGGTCCTGTTTTTTATGATGCTTACGATTGGTTAAAACAAACAGATTCAACGCGTCCAGTTCAGTTTGAGCAGGCGGGAGAAAATAGAAATACTGATATCGTAGCTCCTATGTATCCTGGGATTAAGAGCATGAAGGATTATGCAGCTTCTGATAAAAAACGCCCTTATATTATGTGTGAGTACTCACATGCCATGGGAAACAGTAATGGTAATTTCCAGGAATATTGGGATATTATCAACAGCAGTAAAAAAATGCAGGGCGGTTTTATCTGGGATTGGGTCGATCAGGGAATAAAAACTAAAAATGAAAAAGGAATTACTTTCTGGGCTTACGGAGGAGATTTGGGCGGAGAAAAATTGCATAATGATGAAAATTTTTGTTCTAACGGTTTAGTAAGCGCTAATCGAATTCCGCATCCCGGTTTGCTTGAGGTTAAAAAAGTGTACCAAAATATTCAATTTAAATTAAATAACGAAGCGGATTTAACAGTAGCTAATCATTTTAATTTTACTAATCTTTCTGGTTATACGTTTAAATGGGAGCTGATTAAAAATGGAGTAACAGCGAAGTCTGGAGAATTTAATTTAGACGCAAATCCAGAAGAAAGTAAAAAAGTTTCTTTAGATTTAGGTTCACTTGATGAAAATTCAGAATATTTCTTAAATGTTTTTGCGGTTTCAAAATACGATGCGCCTTTGGTTGCAAAAGGGCATGAATTTGCCAGAGAACAATTTGCAATAGGGAAAGGAAATTATTTTGCAAATAATACGTTGGCAAAAAGTACTTCAAAATTAAAGTACACTGTTAAAAGCAATGTGCTTTCTTTTGAAACAGAAAGTAGTACAGGAGAATTTGATATGCAAAAAGGAGAAATCCTGAAATACATGCTAAAAAAAGGAGATAATGCAATCTTTACCAATTTCCCAGCACCTTATTTCTGGCGTGCTCCAACAGATAATGATTTTGGAAACGGGATGCAAAATAAATTAGTGATTTGGAAAGAGGCATCAAAAAATCCAGCTGTTGTGAGTGTTAATTTGGATAAAAATAATTCAGAAGGTTTACTTATAAAAGTATCGTATCAATTAGCTCAAGTAGCCGTTCCTTATACTGTAGATTATTTGATTCAGAATAATGGTTCGATAAAACTTACTGCATCAATTGATTTGACTGGGAAAGATTTACCTGAATTGCCACGTTTTGGAATGCTTTTAAAACTGAATGGAGCTTATGAGAATTTAAGTTATTATGGAAGAGGACCTTGGGAAAATTATTCGGATAGAAATACGGCTTCGTTTATGGGAGAATATTCGGATAAAGTCATAAATCAATATACGAGAACTTATATTCGTCCACAAGAATCAGGTTACAAGACAGATGTTCGTTGGTTAGCCTTGAAAAACGATAAGGGACAAGGTTTAAAAATTGAAGGGCAACAATCTGTTGGTTTCAGTGCATTGAATGTTTCTACAGAAGATTTGGATCCAGGGAAGAAGAAGTCGCAGCGCCATCCTTCAGATTTGGATTTAAATTCAAAAGAAGCGGTTTACCTGCATTTGGATTACAAACAAAGAGGTGTGGGCGGTGATGACAGCTGGGGTCGTTTGCCTCATGATCCGTATCGATTATTGGACAAAAAATATTCCTATTCTTATATAATTTCGTTGGTTAATTAGTTTAACGGTTTTATGTTTTTTGAAAAACCTATGATTTTGTTCATAGGTTTTTCTAATTTTAGTGGCTAGACTCAGTAATAAGTAATAAGATTTTTATTAAAACTTCATACTTTAACCCAAAAAGCAATTATATTTTGAGAAATAAAATCCTGTTATTTTTACTGCTTATAATATGTTTTACTGCTAAATCACAAGCGGGAGGGGCTTCTGTTTTAAAATTTGAACAAGAAAAATATAATATCGGATATATCGGAATCAAAGAGGGACTTGCCAATAATGCTGTTACTTCTGTTTACAAAGATAAACGAGGTTTAATGTGGTTTGGCACTTATGACGGCGTGAGCAGATATGATGGTTATAATTTTTTTAATTTCAGAAATGAGCCTAATGATGCAAATTCTTTAATTAATAATAGAATTGTAAGTATTTGCGGGACTCAAAATGAAATTTGGATTGGCACAAAAGGAGGAATAAGCGTTTATGATTATTTGAGCAATCATTTTAACACAAAATATTATGTGGATGCAAAGACTTCTAAGAGCGAGCTGATAGATTTTGTTGTAAATGAAATTAGAGATTATAAAGCGAATATGTATATCGCCACTGCAGGCAAGGGGTTGCTTTATAGTGTAGAGAATGAAGATAAAATCATTCAGATTCCGCTTTATGTAAAAGGGAAACTGCAATGGGATTACCATGTTCAGGGAATGGATTTTGATCAATCTGGCAAATTGTGGTGTTTTGTTTCGGGAGTCGGACTTGTGACTATGGAAGCATCGTCAAAAAAACTTTCAGTAGTGTTTTCGAATGTGATGGGCGGAGGCTGTGTTTTAATCGATAAATTTTCAAATGTTTGGTCAGGAATTGATGAAGGTTTGTTAAAATTCAATATCCTAAATAAAACGTACCGTGTTTATGCTAATCAGGAAATTAAGTATCCTATTTCAGATTTGATGTACAAGCCCGATAAAAAAGAACTTTGGATTGCAACAAACGGTAATGGGATAGTTAAATACAATTATGCGTCGGATACTTTTTCCTCATTAAACGAAAGTTTGAATGAAGAAAAACTCAATAGTAATGCAATTTCATCATTATGTTTAGATAATGAAAATCGAGTTTGGATTGGAACTTTAAGAGGTGGCATAAATAAGATTGAAGAAAGAAAAAGCCCTTTTACGACTGTTTCAAAAAATGAAAAAGTAAAAAATACTTTACTAAGTGATTTTATTCTTTCGTTATCGGAGCAGGACAAGGAACATATTTGGGTTGGAACTGACGGAGCAGGCGCAAGTTTGTGGAATAGAAAGAACAATACATTTGAAAATTATTCCTATAATTCAAATAATCCCAATTCGCTGTCTAATAATTTTGTATCAGCAATTGCAAAAGACAGTAAAGGAACTTGGTTTGGGACTTATGGGGGAGGAGTTTGTTTTTTTAATTCTCAAACCCACAGTTTTAAAAAACATAAGCTTTTCAATCCTAAATTCAATTTAATTCAAAAGAATGTCTGGGTGCTGTTTCGTGGAAAAGACAATGTTTTATGGGCTGCTTCTCCAGATGAAGACGGATTGTATCGTTATAATGAAACCAGAGATCAATTCGATTTTGTGGATGCAAAAATCAGAGGAATTATTTCGATGACCGAAGATAAGAATGCAAATCTTTGGATAGGAAATTTTTCAACATTGATTAAATTCAATCCGAGGACAATGAAAAGCCAAGCGATTGATACAAAATATCCTGTGCGATCCATAATTTCCATTTCTGATACAAAAATGCTTGTAGGCACCGAAGGAGGCGGTTTGATGATTTTTAATCCGAAAACTTTACAAAGAAGATTCCTGACTCAGAGAAATGGGCTTCCAAATAATTCAATTTTAAATATTGTTCAAGACAATAAAGGCGCTTATTGGTGCAGTACCTATAATGGAATATTTGTTTATAATGCAGTTAATGGACAAATTACAAGTTATCATGATACTGATGGGCTTCAAAGCAATCAGTTTAATTACAATGCTGCGCTAAAACTCTCTACTGGAGAAATCGTTTTTGGAGGAATTAAAGGGTTTAATATCATTAACCCAAAAATTACTGGTCAAGTTCATGACTTTCCAAAGCTGATAATAAATTCGATAAAAGTAAATAATAAGGTTTTTGATCAATCGGGTTTAGCTGTTTTTGGAATTGATAAATTAGAATTACCTTATGATGAATCGATGCTGAATATCGATTTTACAGCCTTGGAATATAGTTTGCCTGAAAAAATATCCTATGCTTATTTTTTGGATGGATGGGATTCTCAATGGCATTATGTTGATAATATCAGAAGCGCAAATTATTCCAGATTAACAGAAGGTGATTATGTGCTGAAAATTAAATCTACTAATACTGAGGGAGTTTGGAACACTAAAACTATTTCGTTGCCTATTACCATATTGCCTCCATGGTATAGAAGCGGTTTAGCTTATCTCTTATATTTTCTCGTTTTGGCTTTTATTATTTATGTTATTGATAAATACCAGCGTCAGCAAAGCGAGTTAAAGTATGAGGTAAAGCTTTCTCAAGATTTAGCTAAACAGGAGAAGGAATTGAATGAAAAAAAATTAACCTTTTTTACTAATATTTCGCATGAGTTCAGGTCGCCTTTAACAATGATTATTAATCCATTGAAAGATATTATCTATGGAACTGAACAGAAAATAGATCCAGGAGTTATAGAAATGGTGTACAGTAATTCCAGACGATTACTGAGTTTGGTAGATCAGTTGCTTCTTTTTAGAAAAACAGAAACAGAAACCGGGAAACTTAAAATTGGTCAAATTGATATTGTAGAACTGGGTAAAGAAGTTTTCAGCTGTTTTGTGCATCATGCTAAAACCAAAAAAATAGATTACAGTTTCAGTATTTCCGAAGAAAAGTTATTGGTTTATGTAGATCGGGAAAAGATGGAAATGGCTTTATTTAATTTGATTTCGAATGCTTTAAAATTTACCGAGAAAGAAAATGGAAAGGTTGTGGTCAATTTGCGCTGTTCTGATAATGAAGTTATTATAAATGTTACTGATAACGGAGAAGGAGTTTTGGATGCTGATAAAGACAAAATATTTAATTTGTTTTATCAGTCAAATAATAATATAAAAAACAACCGAAAAGGATTTGGTATTGGTCTTTATCTTGTAAAACAGTTTGTCACCCAGCATCATGGAGAAGTGAGCTGTCATGATAATGAAAATGGAGGAGCAATTTTTGAGATTAAATTCCCTCTTGGGAAAGAACATTTTGGAGATATAGAAATTCGGGAAGACCTAAGTGACAGGACTTTATTTTTAGAAGAAGCTCTGGAGGATACTGTGATCCAAGAAAATGTATTGCAAACAATTGAAGGGCATGAAAATGTTGATGATGTAATAAATGATGCGAAAAGTATTTTAGTTGTAGATGATAATCCTCAAATAAGGAATTATTTGAAGCGAATATTAACTCCAAAATACCATATTACTGCAGTTGAAAGTGCCGAAGCCGCTTTGTCAATAATCAAAAAAGTGCAGCCCGATTTAGTTATTTCGGATGTGGTAATGGGAGAAATGAATGGCGTGGCCTTTTGTAAGAATATAAAAGCAGATGAAGAGTTAAAACATATTCCTGTGATATTGCTCACTGGAGGAACTTCGGAAGAAGTAAAGCTCAAAGGTGCCGAAGTAGGAGCCGATGATTACATTACAAAACCATTTGACAACGACTATTTATTAGCACGAATAAGTGGCATATTAACCCGACGGGATAGTGAACAAAATTATCTCCTCAATTCAGTAACAAAAAAGGCAACAAGTCTAAAGATATCCGATGAGGATAAAAAACTGATTGATAAAATCGTTGAAGTAATTGATGCTAATTTAGATGTAGAAAATTTTAATGTAGATGATTTAGCATTTCACTTAGGCATGAGTTATTCTTTGGTTTATAAAAAAATTAAAAAAATTACAGGTAAATCGGTTACTGAATTTACTCGAAATGTACGATTACGAAAAGTGGCAACATTATTAATCACAACTGATTTACAGATAAGCCAGGCTGCTTCAATTGCCGGTTTCGGCGATATTAAATATTTCAGGAAACATTTTCAGCAGTTTTATAGCATAAATCCTTCTGAATTTAAAAAGAAGTATCAAAACGTTAAGGATAATAAATACATCTTGAATGAGAGTTTTTGGAAATCTACTTGATTTAGCTTTAGACTCAAAAAACTAAAGTACTATGGATTGAAATTCTGCAACACTTATATTAGCCACAAATTACACAAATTACACAAATTAATTTGTGATAATTTGTGTAATTTGTGGCTAAATATTTTAGAAGCTAAAGCAAAATGTACTGAAGTGCATAGTTTTAACTATTTCTGAGACTAATAAAGACATTACGATATATTTAAAAATTTAACTAAAAATAATTATGAATTTTAAAAACTCATTTTTTGCCTTTATGGCTTCTATTTCTTTAGTCGCTGTTAGCTGTAAAAGCAACGCAGTAAATCAAGGAACTGCAATAAAACAATCTAAGGAAGAAGTTATTTCTATTATTGATAAAGTAAATAGCCACTGGCAAAATACGCATCCAGAATTTGGAAATGCTTTTTGGAATGTTGCCGCTTATCATACCGGAAATATGGAAGCTTACAAAGTGACTCAAAATAAAAAATACTTGGATTATTCCATGGCTTGGGCAGAAAAAAATAAATGGATGGGAGCCAAATCGAATGACAAGTCGGAATGGAAATACAATTATGGTGAAAATGATAAACATGTCCTGTTTGGCGACTGGCAGATTTGTTTTCAGACCTATATTGATTTATACAACTTTACAGGTAAAAATGATTCTGGCAAAATTGCCCGAGCACGTGAAGTAATGGAATATGAAATGAGTACTGAGGCTAATGATTATTGGTGGTGGGTAGATGGTTTGTATATGGTAATGCCAGTAATGACTAAGTTATATAAAGTTACGGGCAATGAATTATATTTAGAAAAATTGGATGTTTATTTAAAACATGCCAATAGTATTATGTATGACGATGAGACAAAACTGTATTTTCGTGATGCAAAATATGTGTATCCAAAGCACAAAAGTACCAATGGAAAAAAAGATTTTTGGGCGAGGGGAGATGGTTGGATTTTTGCAGGCTACGCCAAAATTATTCAGGATTTACCAAATGCTGCTAAACATAAAAAAGAATACATCAACCGTTTTAAAGATATGGCTAAGGCTTTGGCAGATGCGCAGCAAAAAGAAGGGTATTGGACAAGAAGTATCTTAGATCCGGAACATGCTCCCGGACCAGAAACAAGTGGAACAGCATTTTTTACCTATGGTTTTTTATGGGGAATCAATAATGGAATTTTGGATAAGAAAACCTATTTGCCAGTAGTAGAAAAATCATGGAATTACTTAACCGCATTTGCTCTTCAGGCGGATGGTACAGTTGGATATGTGCAGCCTATTGGCGAAAAAGCCATTCCTGGACAAGTAGTCGATAAAAACTCTACAGCCGATTTTGGTGTTGGCGCTTTTTTATTGGCAGCATCAGAGATGAGCCGTTTTGTAAAATGATTTGATTAAAACTTATAATCTTAAGAGCGGTTGTGTTTAACTTAAAATACAACCGCTTTTTTTATGTGAAAAAATAATTTATTAATGGTTTACTGAGGGATGATTATTTTGGTATAATGTATTTTTAGTCTTCTTTTTTTATTATAGGTATAAAAATATCTTGTTTTTTCTGCAATATTACTGATTTGACCCTTTTTTAATGTTGTATTTACCCCCTTTTTAATTAAGTGCCTCTATTACATTTGCAATGTAAGTTATATGTTAATATTGGATTTGTTAATCTTAAAGATGCTTTTGACTAAATCGATGTAGCAGTGATTTGCAAACTAACAAATTATTAATTAACCAAAAATGACAACCAAAAATGACAAATTTTATTAGGATTAAAAAAGGTCCTGATTGCGTATCTGGATTTAATTTAAAAAAGAAACTTATCATGTTTTGTGTATTAGTTTCTTTATTTCAAGTTCATGCATACGCTATTAGTAACAAGAGCGCAAAAGGGCTGCAAAGTGTACAGAAGGAAAAAAGTATAAACGGACAAGTTAATGATGAAAATGGGATTCCATTAGCAGGTGCGACAGTTACGGTAAAAGGAACTAAACTAGCTGTTACAACAGATTTTGATGGAAAATTTATTTTAAATGCTGATGAAAATTCAGTGTTGGTATTTTCCTTTACGGGTTTTACTAGTAAGGAGATTGCTTTAAAGGGCAGCACTACAATTAATGTAAAATTGCAAAGTGAAACATCTTCATTAAATGAAGTGGTTGTTGTGGGATATGGTAAAATGAAGAAAAAGGATTTAACGGGATCAATTGTTACAGTTAAAGCAGAGGCTTTGGCAAACCAAAATCCACAGACAGTTCAAGATTTATTGAGAGGCGTTCCTGGTCTAAAAGTTGGTTATTCGGCTGATGCAAAAGGAGGAGGTTCTTTGCAGATTCGTGGGCAGACTTCTGTTTATTCTGAAGGAAGTCATAATTCACCGCTTATTATTTTAGACGGAATGCAGTTCTACGGTGAGCTTTCAGAAATTAATCCTGATGATATTGGTCAGATAGATATTTTAAAAGACGCATCGGCGACAGCTGTATATGGATCTAAAGCAGCAGCAGGGGTTATTGTTATTTCGACAAAAAAAGGAAAGAATGGAAAGCCTATTATTAATATTACTACAAACACGACGATTGTCAACAAAAGTGCCTATCGAGATGTGTATTCTCCAGGTGGGTATGTGAAATATCGTGAAGATTGGGAAACTGCTAAATCGTATGGTCAAAATACAACAACTGGAAATTACGAGGCATGGGTAACAGGGACAGCTGCTGGTAAAGCGGGGTATTTCTCAAACCCTAACCAACTAGAGCAGTATGGAATATCACAAGCTCAATGGTTGGCGTATCAACCAGCTGGACAAATACAAGGGAAGAGTCTGAATGAAGTATGGGGACTCCGTCTGGGGATTACTGACGCTATGCTTTTGAAAAATTTTACAGGTGAGAAAACACACGATTGGTATGATAGCACTTTTAGAACAGGAATCAATCATGATAATAATTTAAGTGTTTCTGGAGCAAGCGATAAAGTAAATTATTATATGTCTTTGGGGTATTTAACGTCAGAAGGAGCTATTCAGGGTAATGATTATTCTGCAGTTCGTGCGAATATGAAAGTGGATGCCAAAATTACGGACTGGCTTGAATTTGGAGCAAATGTTAATTTTCAAGATCGAACTGATGGAGATATAGCAGTTGGTACGGGTACTAATTATTGGGAAGCAAATATGTTAAGAAATAGTCCGTTTTCTAACTTTACAGAAGCAAACGGCGATTTTGCGAGACAGCCAATGGGACCAACTATTGGAGGGTATAATTACTATTATGACCGCCAATACATGGAGCTTGAAAAAGGGTATACGGTGTTGAATACCATTTTCAATACAAAGGTAACTTTGCCTTTGGGTATTACGTATTCATTTAATGTTGCGCCACGTTATCAATTTTTTTACAATCGTTATTTTCAATCATCAGGAAATAAAGGCTGGAATGCAGCTACCATAGGAGTAGATAGAGAAAGCGGTAAAAATTTTACATGGAATATGAATAATACATTAGCATGGGATCATACATTTGCTGAAAAGCACCATATCGTAGCAACTTTTGTTCAGGAAGCTGAAGAACTTCAAACATGGTCTGATATTATTAAAGCGCGTAATATTCAGCCTTCGGATGCATTAGGGCTTCACAATACTGCCAATGGAACTCTTTTGAACAGCTCATTTTCTACTACAGATACACATCAGACAGCTGATGCATTAATGGCAAGACTTTTCTATTCGTTTGATAATCGTTATATGATAACAGGAACGGTACGTCGCGATGGATATTCAGCATTTGGAGCTTCGTATCCTTATGCAACTTTTCCTTCTGTAGCATTTGGATGGAGCTTTAATAAAGAGAGCTGGTTCAATTGGGATACTATGAGTGCAGGTAAATTACGCTTGTCATGGGGTAAAAACGGAAATCGATCGCTCAAAGATCCATACTTAGCTTTGGCAAATTTAGTTTCAGGTACTAATGGAGCAACAATGGGATATATTGATGCTTCAGGAAATATTGTTGATATGCAGTATTTAGGAATTGACCGTATGGCGAATCCAAATTTGCAATGGGAAAAAACAACGGCAACAAATATTGGTCTTGACCTTGGTTTCTTAAATGACCGAATTACAAGCACTATCGATATTTATAGAATGATTACCAATGATATGATTATGAATCAGCGTCTGTCTCCTTTCACTGGATTTGAAAAAATTGCAACCAATCTTGGAGAGGTAGAAAACAGAGGGATTGAAATAAGCCTAAATACTTTAAATATAAAAAATCCAAACTTTGAATGGACTACCAGTGTTGGTTTTTCGTATAATAAAAATACCATAAATGCACTTTATGGCAATATGGAAGATATCAAGGATGCCAATGGGAATGTTATTGGAAAAAAAGAGGCAGATGATAAGACTAATGGATGGTTTATTGGTAAATCTATTTCTGAAATCTGGGATTATAAAGTCATTGGAATTTGGCAAAAAGAAGAGTCGCTGGAAGCTGCAAAATACGGACAGCGTCCTGGTGATCCAAAAGTTGAAAACAGCTACACCGCAGACGATGTTAATGGGAAACCAACTTATAATGAAAAAGATAAGCAGTTTTTAGGTCAGACAGCACCTCCAATCAACTGGTCGCTGCGTAATGAATTCAAAATTTATAAAAATTGGGATTTGGCAATTAATATGTATTCCTACATGGGGCACAAATCGCTTGATGGACGCTATATGAATAATTATAACGACGGCAGTTTGTATACAAACAATTACAATCCATTTGTAAATCCATATTGGACAATTGACAACCCAACCAATGACTGGGCGCGTCTTGATGCCAGAGGACCTGCAGGAGCTGGAACACAAAAATTATATGACCGCAGTTTTATTCGTTTAGACAATATTTCGTTGGCCTATACGCTTCCTAAAGATCTTTTAGACCGCCTGCATGTTAGAAATTTCAAAATTTTTGCTTCGGTTCAGAACGTGGCAACATGGTCTGCTTTTAGCGAATGGAAATATTACGGTGACCCGGAAACAGGGGGAAAGAATGGTGATGGAACATATAATGGTGGACTTGCGACACGAATGTTTAATTTAGGTTTTAATGTTTCACTTTAAAAATTACTCAACAATGAAAAGATATATAAAAAATAAAATTTCAACACTTGCACCTTTAGTAGCAGTGGCTGCTCTTTTGGTTTCTTGTTCAAAGGATTTTCTGGAACCGGATCCGCTTTCGCTTTACGAACCTAAAACTACATTTACTACAGAAGCTGGGGTGCAGGCAGTTTTAGCAAGTGCCGATAAAGGATTGCGTAATAATTATATTCATTATAAAAATGCAGGTAATAGTGTGCCTATCGGTACGGAATATGTTTTCTCTGATATGGCAAAATATGGAAAAACGGATAATAGCAGTACTATTTCTGATTTTGCAAACACTATAGTTCCTACCGGAAGCTTTAAAACAGATACAAATGATGATTTTTACCTTGGGTTTTACTGGGTTGAAGGTTATGCTGGCATTAAACATGCTAATACCATTTTGACGTACATTGATAATGTGACGAGTTTAACGGAAGAAGTTAAACATAGATATATGGGGCAAGCGTATTTTCATAGAGCATACCGTTATCTTAATTTGGTATATCAATTTGGAGACATACCGTTAATTACAAAAATTTTAGAGATTCCAAAGCAGAGTTATTATTCTACTAAAAAGGAAGCTATCATTGAAATGATTACAGCAGATATGGAAAAGGCGGTAGAATGGGTGCCAGAGCAGTCAAAACTACCTTATATAGGTGTGGTGAACAAAGGCGCATGCCGTCAGTTGCTGATTAAGTGTTATTTAGCTTCTGGTAAATTTGCGGAAGCGGAAGCACAGGCAAATTTACTGATTAATCAATCTGGATATTCTTTAATGCAAAGCAATTTTGGAACTTTTGATCCAGGAGGAAATCCAACGACATGGACTATTAGCAGAAATGTTATCTGGGATTTACACAGACCTGAAAATAAGGTTATTGCTGGTAATAAAGAAGCTATCATGGTTATGCCAAATGGCGGCGTACAGTCATTTTTACCGTTTGCCTCGATGAGAATTTTTGGTCCAAACTGGAATTCAGGTACGCTTACTACGCCTGATGGAAAACAGGCAGCAGGCCGTTTTGCCTCAAACAATGCTAATTACCAAGCTAAATATGATTATGCAAGAGCACTAGGACGCGGTATTGCTACTATTAGTGCTTCTTATTATTCACAGCATCCTATGTGGGTTGTAAACGGTATTGAGGATAAGGCCGATCTTAGACATAATAACACTGTTGGTAACTGGGTGAATATGGAAGATCTTAAATACAGTGATAAGACTTCTGCGTACTACCAGCAAAATTTTAGAATGAAAAACGGTAGCACTCTTTTGTCAAAAGACACCCTTCGCGAATGGTTTGATTTTCCGTTGTATAAAATCTATCAGCATGATGTTGTAAATGAAACCAATCCAAATGCAACTGATTTTCAAGGAGCCAGTACAGGAAGTAAAGCGCATTGGTACTTATACCGTTTAGCTGAAACTTATCTGTTAAGAGCAGAAGCACGTTTTTATCAAGGTAATATTGGCGGAGCCACTCAAGATGTGAATGTTATAAGAGCGAGAGCTGGTGCATCACAAATGTACACTACAGTAACTATTGGTGATATTTGTGCAGAAAGAGGAAGAGAACTTTATCTGGAAGAATGGAGGAATGTGGAGTTAAAACGTATTTCGCATTGTCTCGCTCTTAGCGGAAAACCAGATGAGTGGGGTCAAACTTACAGTAAAACCAATTGGGATAAACAAGCTGGTGTAGGTCCCGCTGGAGGCAGTTATTGGTATCAGCGCATTGTGCATTATACGCTTTACAACAAATATCCAGCTGGTATTGTGGTTCCAAATGGCACTAAGTTTTATACCATGGACAAACGCAATAACTACTGGCCTATTCCAAACAGTGATATAACGGCAAATATTAAAGGTCAGCTAAGCCAGAATTTTGGTTATGACGGTTACAATGCCAACGTTAAAGTCTGGGATAAATGGCAGGATGCCGTTGCAGATGAAAGCAAAATTTAATTATCGGTATAATTAAAAAAGTATCAAAACTGCAGTAATTTGAATTGTTTTCTTTTTACTGCAGTTGATTTTTATTCTATGAAGTTTTTCAACTTCTAATTTTTTTAAATAGTAATTTTTATAAGTATTGACCGCTAAAGTATTATCCCTAATATGGTTATAAGGGATAATGCTAGTGGTCTTTTTTTGGACTAAATTCGGTAATACTTCTTACTACATTCTCATAATTATCTATGAAAAATGCATATAAAATAAAATTTTACGCCTGCAGTTTTGTGGGTTTAGGAATTGTATTGTCTGTAATTTTTGGATTTACTCCAAACAAAGAAAAACCACCTAAATATAAAGGCTATCATTTAGTTTGGAATGATGAATTTGATATAAGTGGAGCTCCCGATGAAACGAATTGGAGTTATGAAACAGGTTTTGTGAGAAATCAGGAAAATCAGTGGTATCAAAAAGAAAATGCTGTTTGCAAAGATGGTTTTTTAATTATTGAAGCCAGAAGCGAGAACAAAGCCAATCCAAATTTTGTATCTAAAACCCATAGAGATTTTGCTAAAAGCAGAGATTCAATTAAAGTTACTTCTTCCTGTTTGATTACCCAAGGGAAGCATTCTTGGAAGTATGGACGATTTGAAATGAAAGCTAAAATTCCGGTAGTAAATGGAATGTGGCCGGCATTTTGGACTTTGGGCGCAAAAGGGAATTGGCCCGCAAACGGCGAGATTGATATTATGGAATATTACACAGGGAAAATACTCGCCAATACGGCATGGAAATCAAATACGGGAACTACGGCATGGGACAGTAAAACGGTTCCGCTAACAGATTTTAAAAAAGATTGGGCTGATGAATTTCATATTTGGAGAATGGATTGGGATACCCATTCGATTAAATTGTATGTAGATAATCAATTATTAAATGAAACAGATTTGAAAAAGACATTGAATAATTCCAGCCAAAAGACAATTCCATTTCAACAGCCTCATTATTTATTAGTAAATCTGGCAGTAGGAGGCATGAATGGAGGCGAATATACAACTGCTAGTTTTCCATCAAAATACATAATAGATTATATCAGGGTTTATCAAAAAAATAAAGTAAAATGAGATTAATATATTCGATAGTTTTAAGTTTCGTATGTTCATTTGTTTTCAGTCAGAGCAATTTTTTCAATCCAGGAAAACAATGGAAAGATACTGATGGAATGCATATTAATGCTCATGGAGGCGGTGTTGTTTTTGTAGCTGGGACTTATTATTGGTATGGGGAATATAAGACAGCTGGCCGTGGCGGAAATACATCTTTGCAGGGAGTTAGCTGTTATTCTTCAAAAGATTTATACAACTGGAAAAACGAGGGTATTGTTCTAAAGGTTGAAGAAGATCTTAATTCTGAAATAACAAAAGGATGCGTTATAGAGCGTCCAAAAGTTGTTTTTAATAAAAAAACAGGAAAGTATGTGATGTGGTTTCATCTGGAGCTGAAAGGACAAGGCTATGATGCAGCAAGAGCCGCTGTTGCTATAAGTGACACTCCTAAAGGGCCTTTTAAATTCAAAAAATCATACCGTCCCAATAAAGGAGTTTGGCCAATGAATTTTGATGACAAATTCAAATCAGCATCAATTGACGAGAGTGCATTAAAGTCATGGACACCAGAATGGAGAGAAGCAATCAAAAACGGAATGCTAGTTCGAAAGGATTTCGATAAGGGACAAATGTCTAGAGACATGACTGTTTATGTTGATGATAATGACAAGGCATATCTTATACATGCATCAGAAGATAATTTGACGCTTCATATTTCGGAGCTTACCGATGATTATTTAGATTTTACCAAGAAATGGACAAGAGTTGCCCCTGCAGGCCATAATGAAGCACCGGCCGTTTTTAAAAAAGCGGGAGTTTATTATATGATAACTTCTGGCTGTACCGGCTGGGATCCTAATGAGGCACGCTCGTTTAAATCTAAATCCATTTGGGGACCATGGGAATCTTTAGGGAATCCATGCATTGGAGAAGATGCTTCGCTGACATTTCATTCGCAAAGCACTTATATTTTGCCAGTAGAAGGAAAAAAAGATCAGTTTATTTTTATGGCCGATAGATGGAAACCTGATAATCCTATTGACGGGACTTATATTTGGCTTCCTGTAAATTTTGATAACGAAAAACCAATTTTAAAATGGTTTGATAAATGGAGTTTGGATGCTTTTTTAGAAAATTAAGTGAAATTAAAAATGGCAGAAAACCTATTTTATGCTGTTCGAAAAATTTTAAAATTTTAAACTATAAATTTAAGAGTATTAATCATATATTTGAAAAAGTGTTTTTTTTACACTTATAATTGTGGTTTCTGTATGTTAGAAATAATATAGGAGTTAATAATAGTTTAATTTTGAAATGTTTATATAAAATAACTTGATAATAATGATTAAAAAGAAACAAATTATAAAGTCGTTACTCTTAATTAATTTAGTAATAATTGGCTGTATCTCAAAAGGCATAGCTCAGAGTAATGGAGAGGCAGAGCGAAAACAGCGTTTTAATTCTGATTGGAAATTTGCCTTAGGAGATTCTGCAGAGAACAGCTCGTTGAATTTTGATGACAGCACTTGGAGAAAATTAAATTTGCCCCACGATTGGAGCATTGAAGGAAAATCAGAAAAAAACAACCCAAGTGAAGGAGATGGCGGTTTTTATCCAATGGGATCAGCTTGGTACAGAAAAACATTTTCTGTACCCGCCGAATGGAAAGATAAAAAAACTGCTATTTATTTTGAAGGGGTTTATATGAATGCCGAGGTATTTATTAATGGAAAATCAGTAGGTATTCAGCCTTACGGCTACACCTCATTTGAGTATGATCTTACGCCTTATTTAAAATTTGGACAAAAAAATATAATAGCAGTCAAGGTAGATAACTCGCAGCAAAAAAACTGCAGATGGTACAGTGGTTCAGGTATTTACCGCAATGTATGGCTAACAGTTAAGAATCCTATTCATGTTAAAAATTGGGGTGTTGCTGTTACCACTTTGGAAGTCAAAAATAATAAAGCCTCGGTTCAGGTTAAAACTATTGTAAAGAATGAAACTGCCGTTTTGCAAAATCTTTTGGTTTCGACAGTTATTAGTGATGTAAAAGGGAAATATGTAGGTGATTCCGAAAGCAAAATAGAATTGCTGCCAAACGAAGAAAAAGAAGCAATTCAGACTATTACAGTAGAAAACCCTAAATTATGGTCGGTTGAATTACCAAATAGATATCAGGCTAAAGTTACAATTAAGAAAGAGACAAAGAGTATTGATGCCGTAACAACTGATTTTGGAATTCGAACAATTGATTTTAGTACCGAAAACGGATTTGTATTAAATGGAAAAAAAACACTGTTGAATGGTGGCTGTGTACATCATGACAATGGTGCACTCGGATCCGCTGCTTATGATCGTGCCGAAGAAAGAAAAATAGAATTATTGAAAGCTGCAGGATTTAATGCAGTCAGAACTTCGCATAATCCTCCTTCTGAAGCTTTTTTAGATGCCTGCGATCGATTAGGCATGCTCGTAATAGACGAAGCTTTTGATGGCTGGAGAGAAAAGAAAAATACTCATGATTATGCCAGTATTTTTGATAAATGGTGGAAACATGATGTGGAATCTATGGTACTCAGAGACCGCAATCATCCTTCTATAATTATGTGGAGTATTGGCAATGAAATAATAGAGAGAACTAAGCCTGAGGCGGTTGAAACCGCAAAAATGCTGGCAAATGCCATTCGTAGTATCGATGCTACTCGCCCAGTAACATCGGCAATGACAACTTGGAGTCAAGGATGGGATATTTTTGATCCTTTGATGGCTGCTCATGATGTCGCGGGATATAATTATCAGCTGCATGAAGCCGAATCTGATCATAAAAGAGTGCCTTCCCGAATCATTGTGCAAACAGAATCATTTCCTAAAGATGCTTTTGCGAACTGGGATCTGGTTCAAAAACACAATTATATAATAGGAGATTTTGTGTGGACAGCGATGGATTATTTAGGGGAATCGGGAATTGGCCGTTTTGTGTATCCGGGAGAGACTGAGGGAGAGCATTGGACCGCAAATTTATATCCTTGGCACGGTGCTTATTGCGGTGATGTAGATTTAACGGGCTGGAGAAAACCAATTTCGCACTATAGAAGCATGCTGTATAATGATAATGAAAAAATATATATGGCTGTTCGGGAGCCAAACCCAGAAAAAGGAACAATTAAATTGACGATGTGGTCTGTTTGGCCAACATGGGAAAGCTGGACTTGGCCTGGCCGTGAAGGTAAAAATATTGAAGTAGAGGTATATTCGAAATATCCAAAAGTAAGACTGTATTTGAACGGAAAAAATATTGGAGAGAAAGAAACTGCCAAAGCACAAGAGTTTAAAGCAACGTTTATAATTCCTTATGCAAGCGGCGAATTAAAAGCTGTTGGTTTGGAAAATGGCAAAGAAGCTGCATCGGTTATATTAAAAACAGCCAATGAACCAGCTAAAATTAAATTAACAGCTGACTGCAAAACTATAAAAGCAGACGGTCAAGATTTAGTGTATGTAAGTGTTGAAATTACC
The DNA here is from genome assembly GCA_963511725.1 of uncultured Flavobacterium sp. GTDB lineage: Bacteria > Bacteroidota > Bacteroidia > Flavobacteriales > Flavobacteriaceae > Flavobacterium. The sequence continues at coordinate 19,852 of CAUPKA010000005.1, read as the reverse complement.
GATGACAAGGGTATTTTAAATCCAAATGCTGTGAATCAGCTTACATTTAATGTTTCGGGTGCCGGAACAATTGTCGGGGTTGATAATGCTGATTTAAAAGATACTGATTTGTATGTTGCCAATACCCGTAAAGCATGGCATGGACGCGCTTTGGTAATTATCAAAAGCAATAATGAATCCGGAGTTATTAATCTTGAAGTTAGTTCGCCAGGATTAAATAAAACTGCAATACAGATACAATCAATCAGAAAAAAATAAAATAATTACAAAATCATTTTAAAAATGAATCAATTAAAAAAAATGCTGTTTTTGACTAGTATTTTTAGTGTGTCTTTGTTTTCACAGCAAAAGGAAAATAGAGCTAATGTTTTTAAAATTGTTAATCCTGATTATAAGTTGAGTCCACATACAGGAATGACGAAAAAGCATTGGAAAGACGCTGCACTTTATTTATTGGATGGTGCTTTTAGTTACGTTCATACTCTGGATGATCCAATGAAGTTTCCAAAACAGCCAGGGAAAAGTTATCCTTTAGATGAAAGCAGAGTTCCTACAGAAAAATTAGAGGGTTTGAGCAGGACTTTATTTATTGCTTCCCCGCTTTTAAAAGAAAATCCTAATTTAGTCATTAATAATATCAAGGTTGCGGACTATTACAGGCATCAATTCAGTAAATTAATCGATTCTAATAGCCCTTCTTATATTGTTCCTCGCCCTATAAATGGAGGTCCGAGCCAGAATTTGGTAGAATATGGTGCTATAGCAATATCGCTGATGACTAATCCTGAAGTGCTTTGGAAACCATTGCCTCAAGACCAAAAAGATGCATTGGCAAAATCCATGCTCAGTTATGGTGATGGACCTACGGTGTCTTCCAATTGGAAGTTTTTCAACATTTTTGTATTGAGTTTTTTCAAAGATCAAGGGTATCCCGTTAATGAGAAATTGTTAGAAGAATATTTGCAAAAATCTTTAAACGATTATAGAGGAGAGGGTTGGTACAACGACAACCCGGCCTATGATTATTACAGTATGTGGGGCTATCAATTGTATGGAGCTTTATGGTCCGAATATTTTGGTAATAAATATTATCCGGAATATGCCTCAAAGTTTAGAAGTAATTTTAAAGATCTCAATTCCAATTATCCTTTAATGTTCAGCCGTAACGGGGAGATGATTATGTTTGGGCGCAGCATTAGTTATAGAATTGGGACTATTGCAGCTCTTCCTTTTATGGGATTGGAAAATGATTCTGCTGTTAATAATGGATGGCTGCGAAGAATTTCATCCGGAGTTATAAAACAATTTCTGGAACACCCGGAATTTATGAAAGACAATGTGCCTACTCTTGGTTTTTACGGAGCATTTGAACCTGCCGTACAAGTGTATAGCTGCAGGGGAAGCGTATATTGGATGGGGAAAGCTTTTCTGGGACTTTTATTGCCAGATAATAATCCTTTTTGGACAGCAAAAGAAAATGAAGGAGATTGGGAAACCGAATTCAAAACAGATCAGGTTTATAATAATTTTCAAGAAGGCTCGAAGATTTTAATTACCGATTATCCAGCCATTGGAGCATCGGAGATAAGAGCCTGGTGCCATGAAAAGAAAAAAGACGATTGGCAAGGATTTCGATCAACGGAAAATTACAATCGTCTGTCTTATAACAGTGCTTTTCCTTGGCAGGCTGATGGCACAAACGGGGAAGTTGCGATGAACTATGTTTTTAAAAATGAAAAACAGGAATGGGAACCGTTACGATTATTTACGTTCAAAAAGTTTGAAGATGGTGTTTATTATCGTGATGCCGTTTTGGAAACAAATGAACAAATTAAAATGAATTTGGCAGATATTCCTTTAGCAAACGGGATTTTAAGAATCGACAAAAACAATAGTACAACTACAGTTGTTATGCGATTAGGGCATTATGCCTTGCCACAATTTGATAAAGAGATTACAACTACTACAAGAAAAATAGAAGGAAAAACGGTGACTATTATTGATAATGGAAAATACCAATTGGCGATGATTCCGCTTTTAGGTTGGGATGCAATAGAAGTGGTCTCAGCCAAAGGCCTGCACCCGGAAAGCGAAAACAGTAAAGTGATTGATGTTGCTGCTGCTTTTAATCCAGACGATAAGGGATCCAATGTTTATGCAACCATAATGGTATGGAAAAAATCTGGGGAGAAGTGGAGGAAAAATGAGTTGGTTCCTGTGAAAAGTCTTGAGCAGACAAATGGAATAGTTACCATTCAATTTAATAATGGCACAAAGAAGCTTGTTGATTTTAATAAAAAGTAGTCATTCTACAATTGAGTTTATTGTTGAAAATGAAATAGACTTTATTGGATACAAGAAAAAAAACATGAATGCAGGAAGACTGAAATAGTATTAGAAGCACGAAAGTATAATATACTAATTAATCACCGCAATTATACTCATTCATTAAAAACTTTCGGATGGCAATGAATTGAATTAGTTGGATAAAATACGGTATTCTGAAAAGGTGACGTATTTGTCTATTTAGCTAAAAACGGTAATGTTTAAAAAAAGCAAATACAAATTTTATACCTTTGTAATACATTGCGGAACTAATGAAAAAGATTTTTCTCTTACTATTAATTATTTTAGGTTTCCTTTTGGTGCCCAATAATGCTATGGCCTGTAAGAGTAAATCATTGAAATATACTTCGCATACAGAGATATCTTCAAAAAATGCTAAAGAACATTCTTGTTGTAGATCATCCCACTCCAAAAATAACAATCATAATTGCAACGGCGGAAAATGCGGACATTCAAAATGTATCTGTCCTTCCTCATACTCATTATTTTTACTCTTTAGTGAAGTAAGCACTTCTGTTGCCACATTAGAGATTGCTGTCGCAACGCAAAAATTTCCTAATTTTCAAACCCTGGTTTCATCAGGTTATGGATCGCTTTGGCTTCTTCCTAAAATAAGCTAAAAAACAACCGTGACAGCCAATGTTCTGTCAATTTATGAGCAATTATTGTTCAAAAAACACCCATTTCAGGTTTAATTTCAATTTCATCAATGCTTTTAATAAAGTCCATCTGATTAATTGTTAAGCTATTCACTTTAAAAAAAATTACAATGTATTCATTCAAAAATATAATGATGGCAATGCTTCTATTGTTGTCGGCCGTCAGCCACTCTCAAATTAAAAATTCTAGTACAGAAAACATCAAAATATACGGCAACTGCGGTATGTGTAAAGCCAGTATTGAGCAGGCAGGCAATCAAAAAAATGCTGTGGCTGTCAATTGGGATAAAAATACTCAAATAGCTTCCATTACTTATGATCCACAGAAAACCAATACCGATCAGATTCTAAAACGTATCGCCTTGGCGGGTTACGACAGCAGTAGTTTTCTAGCGCCAACGTCGGCCTATGACAAACTGCCCGACTGTTGTAAGTATACCCGAGATGCAAAAAATGAAGAGCCAAAATCTGAAACTGATGCCATTGTTCATAATGCTCATAGTGAGAAATCTCAGGGAGGAGCACTGCAAGGAGTTTACGAAGCTTATTTTAAACTTAAAGATGCTTTTGTACAGTCTAATAGTACGGCGGTTTCTGCTAATGCAAAAGTATTGCTGGAGGTTATTTCTTCGGTAAAAATGGAATCTTTATCAGTAGAGGAACACAAAATCTGGATGAAAGTAAGTGCCACATTAACTGCACAATCTAGCGCGATTGCGACAGCAGCAGTTTTAGAGAAACAAAGAGAAAGTTTTAAAGAATTGTCTAAAAACTTTTATGAACTGATGAAAAATGCCAAAACAGCAGAGCCAGTTTACTATCAATATTGCCCTATGGCAGATGCCAATTGGCTGAGTAAAGAAAGCAGTATAAAAAATCCTTATTATGGCGCTCAAATGTTGAGCTGTGGTAAAACGGTAGAGACAATCCAATAATTTAAAATTTAATAATGAAATCAATCTATATACTACTGCTTTTTGTCGTGACGACAAGTGCGCAAAAGGTGGTACGGTATGATCTTTATGTCAGGGATACTCTTGTCAATTTTACCGGAACTACAAAAAGAGCTATTGCTGTTAATGGACAAATTCCAATGCCTACACTTACATTCACAGAAGGCGATATTGCCGAGATTTATGTACACAATGAGATGGACGAAGAAACGTCGCTTCATTGGCATGGACTGTTTTTACCCAACAAAGAAGATGGAGTTCCGTATCTGACTCAAATGCCTATAAAACCGCACACGATTTATAAATATACCTTTCCCATCATTCAGCACGGAACCCACTGGTATCATAGTCACAGTGGGCTTCAAGAGCAAATAGGGATGTACGGATCCTTTATCATTAATAAAAAAAACGATGATCCAGGTTTTAGAAAAGGCATTGATGATCTGCCAACAATTCCCGTTATTTTAAGTGAGTGGACCGATATGAATCCCGATAATATTCATAGGCTTCTTCATAATGCCAGTGATTGGTTTGCCATAAAAAAAGGGACAACCCAAAGTTATGGGGAGGCTATTAAACAAGGACATTTTTCGACCAAAGTGGTCAACGAATGGAAGCGCATGAACGCTATGGATGTAAGTGATGTTTATTATGAGCGTTTTTTAATCAATGGAGCAAATGAAAGCCAGTTTTCTCAGTTCAAAGCTGGAGATAAAGTGCGTTTAAGGGTTTCCAATGGCGGGGCTTCAAGTAATTTCTGGCTTACTTATGCAGGCGGTAAGATTACAGTGGTGGCCAATGATGGCAATGATGTAGAGCCTGTAGCTGTGGACCGTCTGCTTATTGCTGTATCCGAAACCTATGATCTTGTGGTAACTATTCCAGCAGATAAAACTTCTTACGAGTTTTTAGCTACGCCTGAAGACAGGACTAAATCGGCCTCTTTATATATTGGTCCCGGCATCAAACAGCTTACCGAACCGCTTCCCAAATTAAAGTATTTTGAAGGGATGAAGATGATGAATGGCATGATGAAAATCAATGGTGATCTGGACGATATGGGCATGAGTATGTCTTTGAATCAAATGGATATGAACGTAGTGATGTACCCTGAGATAACGGGTGAGGCTGTTAAAAAAGGAAATCTTCCGCATAAGAACCATGTGCAGGAGCATACAGAAGACACAACCGCGCAGTACAACAGTAATGCACTATCGGATATTGTAACCTTAAATTACAACATGCTTAAATCTACGGTAAAAACAACTCTTCCAAAGGATGTACCAGTAAAGGAACTTCGGTTTGAACTCAGTGGAAATATGAACCGTTATGTGTGGAGTCTGGACAATAAAGTGGTATCTGAAACGGATAAAATCCTGATCAAAAAAGGAGAGAATGTTCGTATCGTATTATACAATGGTTCTATGATGCGTCACCCGATGCACCTGCATGGGCATGATTTTCGTCTGCTCAACGACCAAGGGGATTATGCGCCGTTAAAAAATGTGGTGGATATTATGCCCATGGAAACCGATACGATAGAATTTACTGCGAATGCTGAAGGCGATTGGTTTTTTCACTGCCATATCCTGTATCACATGATGAGTGGTATGGGAAGGGTTTTTAGTTATGAAAACCAGAAACCCAACCCAGAAATTCACGACCCGAAAGCAGCCAAGAGAAAACTTTTTGCCGACGACAGAATGTTTCATTTTATGGCAGAAAATGATTTTGCTACCAACGGAAACGATGGGGAAGCGATGTATCAAAATACCCGATGGAGCATAGGAACGGAATGGCGACTGGGCTATAACAATATGCACGGTTATGAAACAGAAACCCATATCGGGAGATATATTGGTAAAATGCAGTGGCTGATGCCGTTTGTCGGATTTGACTGGCGGTATCGTAAAATGGAGATGGAAGAGCAGGAAGAAAATCTTTTTGGGCAAAGCAATACTAAAGATAAAAGAGCCGTATTTAGCGTTGGGGTCAATTATACTCTGCCGATGCTCATTGTTGCTCAGGCAGAAGTTTTTACCGACGGTAATTTTCGTATTCAGTTTGAGCGCATGGATATACCTCTTTCCAAGCGAATGCGAATGAACCTTATGTGGAATACTGATAAGGAATTTATGGCAGGTTTAAAATATATAATAGGCAGGAATCTCGGACTTACCACGCATTACGACAGTGATATGGGAGTAGGATTTGGTCTGAACCTGAATTATTAAAAACCACTGCCAATTACAATAAAAAAAAACTCCAAAAGCCTTGCCTTTGGAGTTTTTTTTTTGAGCAGTCATTACTAGTTTAACTGTTCAGTGCTTTTTATTCTTGCTTGTTGTTTTTTGTGATGTTCTGTTACTTCTCCATACAGAAGCTATAAGTATTTTAAATAAGCGAAACGCCTACTTTTGAGCTTACAAAATTTATTTGTTGAAATAATTATACTCAACAGGTTAACTTTAATATTTGTGATACTTAATTATTTTATCAAGTCATCTTTAATTTTCAATAATGCTAGTATAAGCAATTCTAAAAAACAATTATCCCAATTACAAAGTTTACTATTTGAGGTAAAAGAATATTTCGGAAAAGTGCTAGAAACTTTGATTATAAAATCATCATAAATAGTGAGGTTCATCAAAAGGAATAGCCCGAATTTTGAAAAAAAATACCGATGTTATTTACATTATTACATACAATTGATTTAAAAACGGAATTCAAAAATCCGCATGGCGTTCAAATCGTATCAGTAACTGCTGGAGATGCCATTTATATTGCCTTGTTAAATATTTGGATAACGAATAATTATCAGTCAATAGAGCAAGTTGTTGTTTATTTTGAAGCAAATAAAATAGTTGCCATTTATAAAGATATTTTTGAAAAAGGCACATTATGGAAATGTATTTATGGTCTAGAAAACGGTAATTATTTGTTAGGGAGTAACTATTCGAGTTTGAATTCGGGGGCGAAATTAGGGTTGCTCAAAGAAGACCAATTATTAACTTCTCGCACATTTGATAAAGGATACAGCACCGAAATAACCAAAATTGAGAGTACTAATGGTGGCGCAATTTTGATAAATGGCAATTGGTACCAATGTGTACCTGCAGGAGGACACGATGATTTTTATCCGGAAAGATGGAATACTAAAATTTCAAAAGACGGGCTTGACTTTATAGATGCAGAAAACCCAGCACTAAAACAAAGTTATTTTTCGGCATCAATTTCAGATTCAAATTCTGGAAGTTTTTATGTTTTAGAAAATCATGGTGTTTCCAAATATTCGGTTGAGGGAAAACGTATTTGGAATCAGGGACTGGGTCATTTTGGACTGGAAGGTTTGATGTCTTTGAATAAAATAGCTCCTTATTATAAAACACAAAATGGCATAACGGTTACTGATGGTGTTTGGTTTTCTGGTATCGATTATACTTATGCAGACAGAGTTGTGGAAGACCCTTTGTTTGGAAGAGTTACTGCTGGTGGGACTATACTTTCGTTTACACAAATTTTATATGATTTTCCCGAAATCTATAAAATCCACACCATAATTTCAGGAACAGACAGCAATTGTTTATTGATTGGAGAAACACTACGCATAGGCGAAGGGACTGGATTATTTCTGCTCCACATGCATTTTTCGAGTGGTTTTTTTTCTACAAACATTCAATATTTGAATTTCAATACAGATGACCTGCAACTTTCTATAAGTGATATTCCATCTTTTCAAGACCGTTATTTGGATATAAAAGGAGTGTATCCTCAAAGTTCTAATCTGGAAGATTTGACTGAAATTATAATTTTCGGGAATGTAAATCATCTCCGTAATCGCGATAACGGAATGGTTTGGTCTATTAAGATTTTAAGTTAAAAGAGTCTGAGACACTAAGTGGCTAAGATTTGAATAGACAGTTTTAAAAAGATAAAATAATTATTTAGAAAATGGAGAACTAATATATGAATTTAGAAAACCTCAATTTTTTTTCAAACTTAGCAACTTAGTTTTTTAGATGCTAAAAAAAACAACAACTTAAAAATGAAAAACAGAATACTACTAATTTTCTTTTTTGCTCTAATAATTTGCAATGTTCAAAATAAAGTTACGGAATTTAAACACCAATACGACCAAGAAAAAGTAAATACTGCAGGACAGCGAGAGGGAGAATTAATACATTCTTATGACGAAAAAATTGAATACAAACACATTTACAAAGCTGGAAAACTTGTAAAAGCTACAAATTACCGCTTAACTGTAGGGACAAAAAAATTTTGATTAATACAAAGAGGAAAATCCTTTTGAAGGGTATTTTGTTTATGCCAATGAAATGGAAATTCCGTTGATTACCTATTTTACGCCAGAAGGCAACAATGATTATTCTCGCATTTTTCAGATAGAAAATGGGTTTAATAGTAAAGTTATTCTGTATTTGAGAGAGAATGGGAATCCATCCAGAGGTTTTTTTATAGAAAAAGAAACACAATCGGATAAATATAGTTACACTCAATATTTGGAATCTAAAGTTGTTAAAAAAGGAAATTCGCTTTCGCTAAAAGAGATTGAAAAACTGATTCTAGAAAAGCAATAAAAACAATTAATCTTTAGGGAATTATGAAAAATTACAGTTCATATCAAAAAACAAAAGAAGTCTATTTTGGCGGTGATAATCCTTTACCAGCATTAATTCTTATTGCCTCAGTAATCACTTATGGCTTGTTTTACCTTCTTGGGATGGGAGTTGCTTTGTTTTTTAATGCATTCATTTCGTTCTGTGGTTACCTTTACTTTTATTATTATGGTAGAAGTAATCAACGAATTACCCTTGAATTTTTGGCAGGGGTTGTCCTTATATTAGCTTTGTTACTGTTTGTTGATTACGGGGTTTATGCATTGGTTGTTTATCAAAAAACAGGAATGTACAATACGTTCTATTTTCAACTTTGGCTGTCTATTTTACTTGGAACTCCCACTGTTTATTATATTTTTCAATATGGTCGTTTTTATTTTCATGAAAGAAAAATGGCGGTAAATTACCTTAAGGTTTCATTAAATATTGATTATGATAAAGAATTGCTCACTTATATTGATGCCATACAGTTTGTAAACACTTCAAAACGTACAATATCAGACATTAAATTAGAAAAAGCACCTTGTTTTTATTCGGAAGCGGAGTTAAAAAAAATGGAAGATAACAGCACTAGAAACTATTATTTGGAAAAAAGTGCTTTTAGCGATACCATACATTTGCCTTTTGGCGCAAATCTCCTTTTTATGTCTTGGTATTCGATTGTTGAGGATAAATATTATGATATCGAATTGCCGTTTCCTTTCGAGAAAATGATTCTTGAACGAGAAAAATACCCCACAAATGTTTCTGGAATTTTGAGAGGTAAAAAAACCAAACGCCTGAATCTTCACATTCATGCCAATGGAGGAATAAAACTTTTTAATAGCGACATGGTTTTGATCGATCATCTCAGCAGTATTCCAACTTCTATTACCGAAGAAGTACGAAATGAAAAAATAAAACGTCATCGCTATTCACACGAATATTATAACGATCCAAAAGCCTTTTCGGGTTTGATAGAAAAAATTAAAGGGTCTGGCGGAATTGAAGAACGCTTTCAAATTCAAAACAAATTAGTTCCTTGGAGTATGCGTATTTCGGGTCTTGAAGGCGATAATTATTTTGATGTGTTTGATGTTTCTTTTCAGGAATACGAAAGCGAGAAGGAAACTTTGGAGTTATTCATGTTGCGTTTTTTACCAAAAAAACTAGAAATCGTTTATAGAGGTGATTATTTATACCGTTGGTTGATTTTACGCATTAATTATCAGAAACTCTATCAATGTATTCAAAAACTAACAGTTGGAAATGAAGAAATTTCCGTTTTGTTTGACCTTGCTTTTGAAAATTCATCAAAAAAAACAGATTTGAAATTTACGCTTACCGCTAATGGAAAATCGGTAGTGTTTACGGATTGGGAGATTCAAATTGATAAAGCCCGCAAACAAAGTATGCACGATCATTTGCTCGACGAAAGCGAAGATGAAACAAAACGCACCCTCTTGAAAGAAGCTTGGGCATTGGTTGGAAACAAAAAATACGCTTTGGCTCAAGAAAAATGCGATGCCATATTAGCATTAGACCCAAGGTATGGTTATGCTTATTTTTTGGCATCCCGATTATTGTGGTACAAAGAAGGGTTTGATGCCTGCTATGCCAAAAAGGATTATTTTATTGCAAAAACAAAACACGAACCAAGTGCATTGGCACATATTTACAACAATTACGGATGTATTTTGGATGAGGAATTGCGCTATGAGGAATCCAAATCCTATTTTGAAAAAGCGATGGAATCCTATCCAAAAGAGGGGCTGTATGTGTGCAACCTCGCCGAAATGTATTGCAAACTAAAAGACCCAAAAAAAGCAATGGAGTTTGCAGAAAAATCTAAAAAATTAGGGCATGAATCCGAAACGCTTAATATGATTTTGGAAAGTATGGGGACGCATGATTTTGCAAAAATGAGTGTAGAATAAAAAACAACACCTAACAGGTTAAAAAAAAAACCTGTTAGGTATTAACTCTTAACTTAATGTAAAGCAGGGAACAATTTATGAGATACTAGATAATTCCAATTTTTGAAAAGAAAAAACAAAATTAAAAATGATAAAAATGACAGCACTTTATATACTCATTCCAGTGTTTTTACTTGGTATTCTAGTGACAAAAGCTCAAAATAGTTCAAAATACAAATACCTATTTCGTAATACGATTTTAAGCCAATCGAAAAAGTATGAATTGGCTCCTGTGCTTCGTGGGCGTGTGTATTATCCGCGCTACTTTTATATTCCGTCCTTAAAAAAATATATGGTTTATTCAAATTTGGACCAAACGGGACCTTTTAGAGTATATGAAAAAAACACAAAGCCCGCAGGAAAAGTATATTCGTTACTGGATGAAACAGGAAACAATGTTCTTGCCTTCGAGACACCCTTGCGCTTTTCTTATCGAAGTGGCTGTTTTTATGGGCCTACATCGTACATTCCTTTTTTAGAAACAGGAAAAAGAGAGGTGCTACCTTACAATGAAATACACAACTCAAACTTGAATTTGGATGCAAGAGATTTCGAAAAACTTTTTATACAATTATACACCTCATCCGAATATATAGAATTCATCAATCTTCGGGTTTTGGGCGACCAAGTTCATGAAGCAGGTGTGGTTTTCAAACGCCAAGGCAAAATAGAAATTTTACTTTCGGGGGTAAGAGAGAGTCGCATGATTCGTCGTTTTCAAGAAAACGAAACGACTAATAATCGGGAGGATTATTATCTGCCCGATATTCCAAAAACAGAAACCTTCCCAGAGTCGGAACCTTCGCTAGAAATGATTTCGCTCGAAACCACTGATACCAATCCTTTTGTGCATTGGCGAACGGGTTTAAATCCCGAGTTTGCCATCAAAAAATACATAAACGCCTATTCTTCGGGCTGGCGAGGAATTATGAAACTGGGCGGTATTCCAATTTATGTTCCTGGCGAGGCTTCGGGAACAGTCTATGTGAGTTTTAAAACTAAAGGCGAAACTTTTAGAATCAAAATTTTGAATGTCGAAAAGTTTGGAGCTGCCTATAATTTAGGGCTTCGAACCTTTCAATTACCTGCAACAGTTCGTACAAAAAATTCACTGATTTTTATGGAATCGGTACAAAATTGTGGAGACAACCGTTTGGGTGGCGGTGTGTTTGTGGTGCGACCTACTACCAATACCAATCCATCGGCAGATATACCATCAGATATAACAGAAAAACATTTCAATACACTGCCTATAACTTTGCAGGAAGCCTTATTGCATCCCGATGCGGTAACATCGCTCAAAGTGATGGATGAAAAAATTACCCAATGGATTCCTGAAATAGAACGTTTGACAAATCTTACCCATTTGGAAATGAGTATCGGAATAACAGAAATTCCAGACGCGATTTCAAAATTTCCCAAGCTACAGCAATTGTCACTGAAAAACTGCAACATCCAGAAAATAGCTCCTCAACTGGCAAAATTGACGGAGTTAAGTGACTTAGATCTTTTTTCGAATAAATTAACTGAATTTCCAGCCGTTCTTTTAGAACTAAAAAAATTAAAACACTTGAATATTGGAGCCAATGAAATTTCAACTTTGCCAGAAGAAATCGATAGATTAGAGGAACTGGAAAATTTGGATATAGTACTTACAAACATTACTACTTTGCCAAGTTCCATGATTAAAATGAAGAAACTTTATATCGATGACGGAAGGGTACTTGAAAATAAAATGCCACCTGAGTACAAAGGTTTGTCTGATTATATGAAAAACATAAAGTAATTCCATTAGCCCCCTTTAAGTTCAGTGCATTTATTGGTCTTAAATTTTAGTTAAAACTATGTACTTTAGTGCATTTTCCTTTCAGGTTCTAAAAATGTTTACCGCAGATTCGCAAATTATTTTATGCTTTTAAGTTTGTAATTTGCGAATTTGCGGTTTCTTTTTTTTATGTTTTCAACCGTGCAGACTTTAAGTCTGCCAACCAAAACTACGGACTTAAAGTCCGTAGTGGTTTATTTTTTAAAAAAGTCACACACGAATTACACAAATTTACACCAAAAATCATCTGTTTTAATTACACGAATTTTTACTAAAATTTGTGATAATTCTTGAAATTTGTGGTTGAAAAAATTTTAAAGCGAATGCCCTGTGGTTACAGAGCTTATATACAGACATCTAAAAACAAAATACGAAGATATTTTTTGAATAAATTCAGCAACTTGAAGGATACTATTTTATTTAGAAATGGATTCTAATGGCTTAATTTTCGAAAAAAAAGCAGGTGTTTTAAAAGCATACCTGAAAGAATTAATTGAAGTACAGTATAAATAATCAACCTTAAAAAATGATAAAAAACACTTGCTCAGTTTTTATTTGAATACTTTGGATTTAAAAAAATAAATTAAAAATGATAGAAACAACCAATCTTTACGTATTAATTCTTATTTTTCTTTTTGTCCTCTTTTTGTTACCGCAAACCGTGAATTCGTCAAAATACAAATACCTATTTCGCAATACGATTTTAAGCCAATCACAAAAGTATGAACTGACTCCCGTGCTTCGTGGACGAGTGTATTATCCGCGTTATTTTTACATCCCATCTTTAAAGCAATATATAGTATATTCGAATCTAGACAGAACGGGACCTTTTAAAGTATATGAAAGGAGAAGCAAGCCCGCAGGAAAAGCCTATTCCCTACTGGATGAAAACGGGAACAATGTTGTTACATTCGAAACGCCTCTGTCCTTTTCCAACCGAAGTGGTTGCTTATATGGACCAACTTCGTACATTCCGTTATTAGAAACTGGAAAAAAAGAGGAGCTACCTTACGATAAAGTACACAACTCAAATCTGGATTTGGGCGCAAGAGATTTCGAAAAACTTTTTATACAATTATACACTTCAACTGAATATGTAGAGTTTGTAAATCTTCGGATTTTGGGAGATCAAATTCATGAAGCGGGTGTGGTTTTCAAACGGCAAGGCAAACTAGAAATTTTGCTTTCGGGTGTAAGAGACAGTCGCATGATTTGTCGTTCTCAAGAAAACCAAACAACAAACAATAAGGAGGATTATTATTTGCCAGATATTTCTAAAAAAGAGACCTTCCCACAATCAGAGCCTTCGATAGAAATGATTTCGCTCGAAACTAGCGATACGAATCCTTTTGTGCATTGGCGAACCGGTTTATATCGTGAGTTTCAAATTAAAAAACATATTGGTATTTCTTCTAGTAGAAACGGAATTCCGAATAATGTACTTATAGAAGCTTGGAGTACAACTTATGTGCGTTTTAAAACAAAAGGAGAAACTTTTAGAATCAAAATTTTAAATGTCGAAAAATTTGGTCCTGCTTATAATTTAGGACTTCGCAGTTTTCAATTGCCTGTAACTATTCGTTCTAAGAATTCGCTTGTATTCATGGAATCGGTGCAAGATTGTGGCGACAACCGTTTGGGTGGGGGTGTGTTTGTGGTGCGTTCCACTGCAAATACAAATCCATCGGCAGATATACCATCGGATATGACGGAAAAACAGTTTAACACACTGTCAATAAAGGCTCAAGAAGCGTTGATGAGTCCTGTTACTTAAATTTTTGATTTTTTTTTAGTAAAACAGGAATAGGGGGCAGGACAAATTGTATTTTTTTAATTTATGAAAAACAAAAGCCTCGTAGAGGTGTATTGTTTGTAGGCAAATAATAACATCCAGCTCTAAGCTCCATAGGAGCGACCTGAAATATACAAATTCAGGTCGCTCCTATGGAGCTTGATTTTTGGAACAAATCCCCTTTTTCTACAAACAGTATGCCTCTACGAGGTTTTTAATCACAAAATATAATTTATCGTTTATCCAACTTAGGTCAAAAAAACTATATAAAATCACTATAAATAGTGAGTGTTTCTAAAAAAGGCAAGATTAGATTTGTATTATAAAAGTTTTACAATTAACTAATAATAAAAAATTTAACTCATGGGATTAGCAGAAAAACGTACAGCAGAATCAATTAAAACAGAGAAACTTCCAGTATTCGAAGCAAAACTAAAAGACAAAGCAGGTTATGATATTAAAGTAGATATAAACTGGGATACTTTTACCGCTTATGATCAATATCCGCTTTCAAGATTAGATATTGTTTTTGATGATTTGGAATCATTTGTAAAAAAAATATGTTCAGATGATATGGGGAAAGAAGCTTTGCAGGATAAAATGTCAACCATTCAATTGACTAATTCGGATAATAATGATGATGTAAAAATGGAATTGAAAGACAATACATTATCGTTGACAGTTCAATTGGTACAGGGTTCTTTTAGTTCACAAACCGATTCTCAAATTGCAAACTACGTAGAAGCGTTATTGTAATTATGATTGCATCTTACAAAAAAAATCTGTTCAAAGACTTTTCCAGTTGGTTTACAGAACTCGCAGATTTGGCACAAAATACAGAAGATAATTCCAGTTTACCCAAACTGGAATTATTGTTGCATACAGGAAACACGCTTTGTGGCAGTATTATTCACTCTAGAAAAATCGCCAATGAGCATTTATTGATGATTCTGGGAATTCCCGATTCCTATTCAAAATCCGAAATTATTTTGGTCTCTAGTAGCCAAGTTGTAGCTCTTACACTTGTCGAACCTAGTCATTATTTAAAGTTTTTTGCAACTCCGGAAAGTACTGCCATCATTGGAAGTTTGGAATTAAAACGAGCCATCAAAAACAGCGAATCCGAATTAGAAAAAATCATTGGAGAGAAAACTCAATTGCTTCTGGATGTTGATGCTTTTTCCGAAAATTCCCGAAGCGATGTGTTGAGAACCATTGGATATCTTCCTGCCATTTTTGAAACCCTCACCGCAGATGAATTGGGCAAGAAATTGGTTCAAAAGACCATCAAAAATATCCAAATCACTATTGGAACCAGCAATGCTATTACACTAAACGAGCAAAGACTTCATATAGAAAATCTTTCGCCTTTATCAATCCTTGAATCTAAAGAGAAAGAGAGAATTAAAATTGCTGTTGAAAATTTACTGTAGCAAAAACACATTCATTTTATTTTTTTGTAAAGAGAAAATCATCATTTATAGTGAGGGATATAGTTTTTTCAACGGCTAGTTTTGCTTTTTAAATTAAAGATGAAATCAAAAATTCCAGAATGAGAAAAACAATAATTTTAATAAAGAGAATCCAAATATTCAATATAATTATTGCACTGCTGTTATTGAGTAATAGTTTCGTTTCTTACAGTCAGGGCTGCAACGAAGTACCAAAATCCATTTTAAACGGCACCAACGGTTTTTCTTTTGAAGGAAAAGCAACCCAAGATGATTTGGGAAGCACTACCAAAAGTGCAGGAGACATCAACCACGATGGAATTCCCGATATTATGATAGGTGCACCGGGAGTCGATTTCGGAGGACTTACCGATGTTGGCGAAATTTATATCATTTTTGGAAAAGCAGGACTTTCGATAACCACTTTTGATGTCACAACACTCGATGGAACCAATGGTTTTGTTATTCGGGGAGTTCTTGCTAATGAAAAATTAGGAGAAATGATAAGTGTCGCAGGAGATTTTAATCATGATGGTACAGATGATATTATTATTGGATATAATGATGTTACCACAAAAGGGAAAGCAGTAGTTTTTTATGGAAAAAACGCTGGTTTTTCAGCTCTTTATAACCGAACCGATTTTAATTCAACAAACAGTGTTACGTTTACGGTAGATCTTTTTGGAGTTTCTACATCGACTACGCTAAGAGATGTAAGTTATGCGGGAGATGTTAATAAGGATGGAATAGCAGATGTAATTTTTAATATGTATGGAAATAACAAAGCTAATTTTTTTGTTGTTTTTGGAAAATCAGGTATAACAGATCAAAATGTTTCTGGACTTAATGGAACAAATGGATTTTACCTTCTTGGATTTTCGCAATCTTTTTCAGGGCAAAGTTCTATTGGAAGAAATGCAGGAGATATTAATAATGATGGAATAGATGATTTGATTTTAGGATTTCCAAGTTATGATGAAACTGGAAATAATGGAGAAGGAAGGGCTGTAGTTTATTATGGTAGAACTACTTTTGCAGGATCTATCACTTTAGATGCAATGACAGCATCTGATGGTTTTATAGTAACCAACACCGGAAAATACGATTCTACAGGAACTTCCATAGCCTCGGCAGGCGATTTTAACAAAGATGGTATCGATGATGTAATTATTAGTGCGCCAGGCAAAATGATTAATAGTTTGAGTTCTGTTGGCGAGGCTTATATTGTTTTTGGACGAAGTACCCCTTTTCCTGCCAAATTTTCGACAGCTACTTTGAGTGCCAGTACAGGAGTAATTCTTCAAGGAGAAAGACAATATGAAGAATTTGGAATTGCGGTAAATGGACTAAAAGACACCAATAAAGATGGTATTGACGATGTTGTTATCACTTCCAGAAATGGTGGTTTGTCTAAAATGGGAGCTGCTTATGTGGTGTTTGGAAGTACAACTTCCGCTGGAGCAATTTCTCCAAATATGATTATTGGAAATATTGGTTATCAGATTTTTAACGATGGGTCATATTCTAGTGACTACTTTTTTGGGAAAGATGCAGGAGGAATTGGCGATTTTAATAATGATGGTACAAACGATTTTGTAATAGGCTCGATAGAAAGAGCTACTTATTATTATAAAAAAGGGACTGCCTATATTTTTTATGGCGAAAAATTTGACCGAGCTGATGTTACACCGCCAGCAATAAGCTGTCCGACGGGGCAAGAATTATATGCTAATGCTACTCTGCCCAATTATGTTTCTTTTTTGCCAAGCGTGAGTGATAATTGCACCGATAATATGGATTTGGTTTTTACCCAAACTCCGCCACAAGGTACTTTGTTTACAGCAGATACCAATGTAACGATTACGGTTACGGATAAAACGAACAATACAAACTCCTGTTCGTTTTTGGTAAAACTAAGAACTACTAGTACTCAAATTAATTGTAATACGTATTCCTTTCCTGTAAAAGATCTTAATGGTAGTAACGGTTTTACGGTTTATGGAGAAAAAACAACCCGAGAATTAGGCTCAAGCGTAAACACGGCAGGGGATGTAAACGGCGATGGAATTGCCGATTTTATTGTTGGTGCTCCAGGCAATTACGACCCTTGGTATGGCAAGTTTAATAATGAATACCGAATTATCAAAGGAGCGGCCTATTTAATTTATGGTACTGACAGTGGTTTTCCTCCCAATATAGATTTAGGATTACTAGACGGCACCAAAGGTTTTGCAATTCGAAATGATAATGCTTCATCCAATTTTCCGGTTACGGGCTATGATGTAGGTAGTGCAGGAGATATCAATGGTGATGGTATTGGCGATTTTATGATTAGTGACCCGTACCGACATTCATCTTATGGAAATGAAGTAGGACATGTTTATATTGTTTTCGGAAAAACAACCGGTTTTCCTGCCGAATTCAATTTATCTACTTTAAACGGAACTAACGGTTTTTCACTTATTGGAGTAAGTAACTATGGAGATGTAGGATTTAGTATAGACACCATTGGTGATATTAATGGCGATGGAATACAAGATATAGCCACAATCACAGGTGGTTCTGGAGGAGGAAACGGAAAATGTTTTGTCGTATATGGTTCGCATTCTACATTTCCAGCAGTATTACTAACCAATCAAATCAACGGAACTAATGGTTTTGTTATAGAAGGGGATGCGACTGTTGGAGCAATAGGTTCGGCGGCATCTGGTTTAGGCGATATTAATGGCGATGGAATTTCGGATTTTGCAATCGGAAGTTATTATTCTACTACAAATGGGCGAAAATTTGTTATTTATGGTCGTTCTTCTAATTTTCCAACCACCTTGAATGTTTCAGCACTTAATGGCACTAACGGATTTATTATAGAAAACACCGCAACACAGTTAAGCTCCTCTATGGGGATTTCAAAAACCGGAGATATTAATGGCGATGGGTATAATGATATTGCTATTGACAAAAATTATGTGCTTTTTGGAGGGCCATCGATTCCTGCTATAATGGATTTGAAAAATTTGGACGGAACCAATGGTTTCAAACTGACTGATGGTAGTTACGGAAATACATTTGGTCCAGCAGGAGATTTTAATGCTGATGGAATTGATGATTACGTTTTTCAGAACAGTAATAATTTTTATATTCTATTCGGAAAAAAAACTTGGACACCAACAGTCAAAGTCAGTTGGCTTACCCCAAAAGATGGTCTGATGATCGGAACTTTGTCGGTAAGTGATTACAGTGTAAATTATGCTGGGGATGTCAATAAAGATGGTATAAGTGATTTGATTATAGGAAATAGTTTTGACTCTTATGGGGATAATTTAAAAATTAATAATCGGTCGGGTTTTGCTTATGTAATTTTCGGGAAGAAAATCATCGATACCGAAAAACCAGTGATTACAGGTTGTCCATCCAATAAAATTTTGGCAATTGGAGATCTTATTCCAAATTACAAAACCGCTATTACGGTTACTGATAATTGTGACAGCAGTCCTGTAGTTACACAAGATCCAGTTTCAGGAACTATTTTCACAGGAGCTTCACAAACCATAACGCTTACTGCCACGGATGCTAAATCTAATTTTGCCATTTGTAGTTTTACGATTTCATCTGTTGGAGATACACAAGCACCAACGATAAGTTGCCCTTCTAATCAGCAATTAGCTTGTGGAACAACTATAATTCCAAATTATATAAGTTTAGTAACGGTTTCTGACGATACAGATCCAACGCCAACTGTAACACAAAGCCCTGTAGCAGGAAGTCCTTTTGTGGATGGAATGACCATCACAATAACCGCCAAAGACGCTTCGAATAATTCAGAAGTTTGTAGCTTTTTGGTTAATGCTTCCGCAGATGCTACTAAGCCAGTCATCACTTGCATTGGCAACCAAACATTATCCTGCGGTGCAACAATTCCAAATTACACCGCATTAATCACCGCCACCGACAATTGCGATGCTTCGCCAACTGTAACACAAAGCCCTGTAGCAGGAAGTCCGTTTGTGGACGGAATGACAATTACAATGACCGCCAAAGACGTTTCGAATAATTCGGAAGTTTGTAGCTTTTTGGTCAACGCTTCCGCAGATGTTACTAAGCCAGTCATTACTTGCATTGGCAACCAAACATTATCCTGCGGTGCAACAATTCCAAATTACACCGCATTAATCACCGCCACCGACAATTGCGATGCTTCGCCAACTGTAACACAAAGCCCTGTAGCAGGAAGTCCTTT